>CAWHBP010000010.1:0-10784 GCA_963827675.1 uncultured Alphaproteobacteria bacterium | reverse complement strand
TTTCTGAGGCTCGGCGGTTCCCACATTGAACTCTATCGAAACGTCGTCGTTACGGATACGGCACGAGAGCGGAGAAGGTTGAGTGGCTGATACCGACACGATCGAACGGCCTGTGACGACGCGGGTTCAGGTAGCAAACTTGCCCCCCGCCGATGGCGGCCGCGGCTTCGCCCGCCTTCCCCTCAACCTGATGAAGGCGCTCGGCCTTAACGAAGGCGACGTCATCGAGATCATCGGCAAGCGCACGACGACGGCGCGGGCGCTGCGCCCTTACCCAGAAGACGCGGGACTCGACATCATCCGCCTCGACGGTCTCCAGCGCTCGAACGCTCGTGTCGGATCCGGAGACTATGTCGAGGTCAAGAAGGCTCAGTCGAAGCCCGCGACGCGCGTTATCTTTGCGCCTGCGCAGGACAATGTCCGGCTGCAGGGCTCCGCCAATGCGCTGAAACGCAGCTTCGCGGGCCGTCCAGTGGTGGAGGGCGATGTCGTCGCCACCACCGGGCACCAGCGCATCAATTCCAGCATGCCCGAAGAAGTACGGCAAATGCTCAACGCTCCGGCCTTCGCGCTGCAGGAAGTGCGGCTGATGGTGGTCGGCACGACGCCCAAGGGTATCGTCCACGTCGACGCCAGCACGCAGATCGAGCTCCTGCCCGAATATCGCGAAGGCGATGGCGAGCGCCGCGCCGACGTCACCTATGACGATCTCGGCGGCATGCGCGACACGATCGACGCACTGCGCGAGATGGTCGAACTGCCGCTGCGCCACCCCGAATTGTTCCAGCGCCTCGGCGTAGATCCGCCGAAGGGAGTGCTGCTGCATGGACCGCCGGGAACCGGCAAGACCCGGCTTGCACGCGCGGTCGCCAACGAGAGCGACGCAAAGTTCTTCCACATAGCCGGCCCGGAGATCATGGGCTCGGCCTATGGCGAGAGCGAAAAGCGCCTGCGCGAGTTGTTCGAGCAGGCGGCTGCCTCCGCTCCGTCGATCATCTTCATCGACGAGATCGATCCGATCGCTCCCAAGCGCAGCCAAGTCACGGGCGAAGCCGAAAAGCGCATCGTCGCCCAGCTGTTGAGTCTGATGGATGGGCTCGAGCCGCGGCAGAACCTCGTCGTCATCGCGGCGACCAACCGGCCGGAGGCAATCGACGAGGCGCTCCGGCGTCCGGGCCGCTTCGACCGCGAGATCGTCGTCGGCGTGCCCGACGACAAGGGCCGGCGCGAGATCCTCGGCATTCACACTCGCGGAATGCCGCTCAGCCCGGAGGTAGACCTCGATGAGCTGGCGCGGCAGACCTACGGCTTCGTCGGGGCCGATCTTGCAGCGCTGACCCGCGAGGCGGCGCTGGAGGCCGTGCGCCGGATCATGCCCAAGCTCAACCTCGAGGATGAGAGCGTTCCCACCGAGATCCTCGACGCTCTTTCGGTCGGCCCACACGATTTCATCAACGCCCTCAAGCGCGTGCAGCCCTCGGCGATGCGCGAAGTGATGGTCGAAACCCCGTCGGTCAAATGGGACGATGTCGGCGGTCTCGACGCTGCCCGTGACCGCCTTAAAGAGGGTGTCGAGTTGCCGCTCAAGCATCCGGAGGCGTTCCGCCGCCTTGGCATCCGCCCGGCCCGCGGGTTCCTCCTCTACGGCCCTCCCGGCACCGGCAAAACGCTGCTCGCCAAGGCGACGGCTCGTGAGAGCGAAGCCAATTTCATCGCCACTAAGTCGTCCGACCTGCTGAGCAAGTGGTATGGTGAGAGCGAGCAGCAAATCGCCCGGCTGTTTGCACGTGCCCGCCAGGTTGCTCCGACGGTCATCTTCATCGACGAGCTCGACAGCCTCGTACCCGCGCGCGGGGGCGGGATGGGCGAGCCGCAGGTCACGGAGCGCGTGGTCAACACGATCTTGGCCGAGATGGACGGCCTCGAGGAGCTCAACAACGTCGTGGTTATCGGCGCGACCAACCGGCCGAACCTGATCGACCCGGCGCTGCTTCGGCCGGGCCGCTTGGACGAGCTGATTTACGTCGGCACTCCGGATACGGCCGGACGCCGGCGCATCCTTGCCATCCACACTGGAGGAATGCCGCTGGCGAAGAACGTCGACCTGGAATCGCTCGCACAGCGGACCGACCGGTTCACGGGCGCGGATCTTGAGGATCTCGTCCGCCGCGCGGGCCTGACGGCGCTGCGGCGCGGCATCGACGCCAACGAGGTCACCATGGACGACTTCGAAGAGGCGATGAAGGAGACGCGGGCGTCGGTCACTCCGGAAGTGCTCGAAGAATATGAACGCATCCAGAAGACCCTGAAGAGCGAGGCATCGCAGCCGACCGGCATCGGGTTCGTTCTCCCGGGTATGCTCCGCTCCCGAGGCGGCGACGGCAAAGGTTCGGAGAGCTAGGCTACGGGCAGCTTCCTGTTGGCCCAGGCGCCGAGCGCCAGCAGTAGCACGGCCGAGATCGCGAAAGGCAGGTTCGGGTCCACTAGGTAGAGCGCCATGCCCAGCGCGGGTGCAGCGACCCAGCTGATCCCGTTCGCCGACATGATCACTCCGGCCACGCCGCCCTGTTGCGCCAGCGGCACCGCAAGCGAAGCCCCGCCGGTAAATCCCGGCCGCGTGAAGCCGAAGCCGAGCGAGGCAATCGCGAACGACAAGGTGATTCCGTAGAGGTCCGTGGCGATAAGCGCTCCGGCGCAACCGACGGCGGCGATAAGCGCACCCCATGAAATCAGGGCCCGCGGGCTCATGTGCAGGCGGGGGATGAGCCCCCATTGGCCGGCCAGCGTGGCCGATGCGCCGGCCATCATGACAATTGCAATTGAGGATTCGGACCCGTGTGGCTCCAGCGCCAGCCGGTCGATGACGAAAAAGCCCATGCAGGTGAGCGTCGCCGCCTGCGCATGCCCGGCAACCACGCCCGCGAGGATCCAGGGCCGGATTCGCGGGTCGTTCCACTTGAGTCTTTTCTGCCGGCGCGAAGTGGCGGCAACGACGCTTGCTCCGGTCGGCTGCGAGGCAAGGGAAGGATAACTCATCGCCGCACCATGCCCGTTCCGACGGCCTGCCCGGTCGTTCGGCAACCACAGCAGGATGGCGATGAAGGTCAACAGCCCGATCAGCGAGAAAGCGAACAAGGGTCCGGAAAGTCCGAAGAAGGGCAGCACGAAAAGGGGCGCGACCGCGGGTCCGACGATCGTCCCGAGACCGAACGAGGATGCCAGCGCGGATAGTGCGGCGAAACGCCCGCTGCGCCTCGTCTTGGAGGCGAGATAGGCCTGTGTCGCCGAGGGCGTGGCGCAACCCAGGCTCCCGTAGATCGCGCGGAACATGCCGAAAAGGAGGAAGGTCAGCCCTCCGCCGATCGCTCCCACCAGGCCGAAATGCAGGACGGCACCGCAAAGCAGCATCGAGACGATGAAACCGCTCAACCCCAGCAGGGTCAGCGCCTTGCGCCCGTGGTGGTCGCTCTTTTCTGCCCAGAACGGAGCAAGCACGACCCACAGCACCGCCGACCAGGTGTAGGCAACCGCCACCCAAAAATCGGAAATCCCGATCTCGCGCCCAATCGCGGGCATGACCGATTGCAGCGCCGTGTTTCCGGCGGCCGCTACGAGCATCGCCGCATAGAGCAGCAGGAAATGAGTGCGCGAGAGCGCGGTCGTCCCGACCCGCTGAACTGAGGACTGGCGGAGCACTCTCCGCCTCTAGCCCTGACCTGCACCGCAACAAAAGCGCCGGATTGAACCAGTCTTGAGCCGCAACCGATCTTGTGCGATCCGAATGCCGCTCGGTTGATTCGATGGGGGGAGTTTGCCCATGCACCGAGCGTTCACTTCAGCTGCGACACTGCGCTCGCGCTAGCCCGTCAGCCCAGTCGCTACCATGGATGCCGCGGAGCTTCTCACGCGCATGGCCGCCGAACTCGCGCTTTTCGCGGGGGTCGGTTTCCTGCTGTTCGGTCTCAACGACCTTGCCGTCGACCTGATCTATTTCACTCGCCGCTTCTGGCGGTCGCGACGGTCTACAAGCGCTACCGCCGCACCTACGCCAGCTATTACGTCTTCAACAAGAATCCCGGCTTCATCGCCATATTCGTGCCCGCTTGGGACGAATCGACCGTCATCGCCTCGATGCTCAAGGCGGCCCTGAAGCGTCTCGATTACCCCAATTACCGGATCTTCGTCGGCTACTATCGCAACGATCCGTCCACCGCAGCCGCCATTGCGAGCGTCAAGGACGACCGCGTCGAGGCCGTGGAGGTGCCGGCCGACGGCCCGACGACCAAGGCCGATTGCCTCAACCATCTCTACGACGCGCTCATCGCCCATGAACGGGCAACCGAGCGGCAGGCGAAGGCCATTGTGCTCCACGACGCGGAAGACGTCGTGCATCGCTACGAGCTCGGCATCTTCGATAGCCTGATCAAGCGCGCCGCCGTGGTCCAGCTTCCGGTCCTTCCGCTTGTGGACCCGAACTCACGCTGGATCAGCGGCCATTACTGCGACGAATTCGCGGAGGCACACATCAAGGAACTGGTCGTGCGAGAAGCCATTGGCGCGGCGATCCCGCTGGCCGGCGTCGGCTGCGCAATCGCTCGCGAGCCGCTCGCCAGATTGGCGGCAATGCACGACGGACGGCCATTCGCCGGTTCGAGCCTCACCGAAGACTATGAAATGGGCCTGCGGATCGGCGGTCTTGGGCTCAAGACCATGTTCGTTCGCATTCCGGCCGAACCCGGTGAGCCCGGCGTCGTCGCCAGCCGTGGGCATTTCCCGGCAACGCTCGGCGCGGCCGTCCGGCAGAAGGCCCGCTGGCTGGGTGGGATCGCCTTCGCCGGTTGGGACAGGCTCGGCTGGAGCGGCGGAATCGGCGAGCGTTGGATGCGCCTCCGCGACCGGCGCGGACCGTTCGCCGCGTTGCTGATTGTCGCAGCTTACATGGCCGCTTTCCTCTGGAGCCAGCTTTGGCTCGCGCGGGCGCTGGGCGCCCCGGTCGAGGTCCGGATCGATCCGCTGCTCGTTGCCTTGCTCACGGTCAACGCCTGGCTGCTCGCGTGGCGAGTGCTGATGCGCGCCGTCTTCACCGCATCCGCCTACGGGCTGGAGGAAGGGCTGCTCTCCATGCCTCGTCTCTTCGTCGGCAATCTCATCGCCGTGCTTGCGGCCTTCCGCGCTTTCTCGCTGCATTCCCGCGGCCGCACGCCGCGCTGGGACAAGACTCAGCACATTTTCCCCAAGGAGGCCGTTTAATGAGCGCGCCGGTTCGCTTTCTATTCGTCGCCATCGCCGGCTGGGCACTCTTTCGCGGGGTGACCGCAGGGATGATCCCCGGCGCCGATGCGTTCACCGTCGCGAGAGCGGAAGCCGCGCCGTCGACACCGGCGATCGTGCCGACGGAATTTCCGCCGATTGCGCCTGTCCAGCCTCAGCCGGGAGCGATGGAAAGCGGCTATGCCGCCTATCCCTACGGTTACTACCCGGCGCCGCCGCCCCGATATGCCGCCGCACCGGCGGTCTACTATCCGACAGCAGCCGCCTCGCGGACGGTCACGATTCCGCTACCATCGGCGCAGCCGCAATCGGTTGAGCAGCCACCTGAATTCTACGCGCCCATCCAGCCGCTGGAGGATTGGGACCTGGCGCAGGTGGCTCAAGGCCGTTTCTCAGGCCCTGCCCCGCAGAGCAAACCCGCGCTCGCCGCCGTCCCCAGCTTCATCCCGCGAAAGCACTTGGACCGCCTGCAGCTCAGCGCTTGGGCCCTGCTTCGCCGGGAGCCCGGCACCGGCTCGCTCGCCAGCGGCGGCATCCTCGGCGGCAGCCAGGCCGGAGCGCGCCTGACCTATGCATTCGACAGGCGCATCGCGGCATCGCTTCGGACGAGTTCGCCCGTCGGTGGTAGCCGCGGTGGCGAAGTTGCGGCGGGCGTACGCGTCACGCCGATCCCGTCCATCCCCTTCTCGATCACTGCCGAGCGGCGTCAGGCGATCGGCCGGTTCAGCACGGGCCGGTCCGACTTTGCCTTGTTCGCGGAGGGCGGCGTGTATCAGCAGCCGCTCGGCTGGAACCTGCTCCTTGATGGCTACGCCCAAGCGGGGGTCGTCGGAGTGCGTAGTCGGGATCTGTTCGCGGACGGCGGTGTCACAGTTTCGCATCACTTGTTCGACCGTTTCTCGGCCGGATTCGGGATATGGGGCGGCTACCAGCCCGGCGTCTATCGCGTCGACGCCGGGCCCCGTGTTTCGATGCGGGTCCGCCAGAACGTCAGCCTTCACCTCGACTGGCGGCAGCGCCTCACGGGAACGGCGCAGCCCGGCTCTGGTCCGGCGCTCACGCTCGGAGCGGATTTCTAGAAAGCGCAGGAATCCGCCAAGCGGCTTGGCCTCCGGCTGCCTTTGCCGCTAGTCCGTTGAACGCCGATGGACATATACCTCCCGATCGCCGGCCAGTCGGTCAATGCGCTGCTGATCATCGCGCTCGGCGGGCTTGTCGGCATTCTTTCGGGGATGTTCGGCGTGGGCGGTGGCTTCCTCACCACGCCGCTGCTGATGTTCTACGGAATTCCGCCGACGGTCGCGGTCGCCTCCGCAACAACGCAGATCACCGGCGCCAGCGTCAGCGGCGTCATGGGCCATCTGCGGCGCGGAGGTGCGGACCTGCAGATGGCCGGCGTGATGATCGTCGGCGGGCTGGTCGGATCTCTTGTCGGAGCCATCATCTTCAGGGCCTTGCAGGCCAGCGGCCAGATCGACGTCGTCATCGGCTCGCTTTACGTCCTGCTGCTTGGCTACATCGGGATATTGATGTTCAAGGACGCCCTGGTCGCGCTCGGCACGATCAAGGTGAAGACGCCCGAGAGTCGTCCGCGCCACAATCGGTGGGTCGCCTCGCTTCCCTTGCGCTGGCGCTTCTACAAGTCCGGCCTGTACATCTCTCCGCTAGCGCCCTTGGCGCTCGGCTTCGGTGCAGGCGTACTCACCATGCTGCTCGGGGTCGGCGGCGGCTTCATCCTGGTTCCGGCGATGATCTACCTGCTCGGCATGCCGGCGCGCGTCGTGATCGGCACGTCGCTGGCGATCATCATCGTCATCGCGGCGGGCACGACCATGGTCCACGCGCTGACGACGCGCGCCGTCGACATCGTCCTTGCCGGCCTGCTCCTCGTCGGCGGCGTCGTGGGCGCCCAATATGGCGCGATGCTCGCGACCAGGCTGAAGCCGGACCTGCTCCGCTTCGCACTTGCCATCGTCATCCTGATCGTCGCCGGACGCATGGCGCTCGGCCTCGCCTGGCGTCCGGACGAAATCTTCACGGTGGAATATCTGTGAAGCGCCTTCGTGCCGCTGTCCTCGCGGTCATGGCCATGGCGATCATGGCGCAGGCAAAGCCGGTGCTCGTGCCCGATGTTTCCGCCCGGCGCATCGAAATTCGCTACAGCTTTACCGGTGCGCAGTTACTCCTGTTCGGGGCCATCCTCTATCCGCGAGGGGTCGTTCCCGAGCGTACGCCCGATATCGCCGTCGTGCTCCGGGGCCCGGTGGAGCCGATTCTCGTGCGCGAGAAGCAGAAGGTCGCGGGCATCTGGATGAACGCGGACTCGTCGCGCTTTCGGTCGGCCCCCTCGTTCTACGCTGTCGCCTCGTCGAGGCCGATCGCCGACCTGCTCGATGAACGGACCGCGGCCATTTACGAGATCGGCGTTCGGAATCTTCAGCTTTCGCCTGGGTCCGGTGCCCTTCCGGAAAAGGCGCGGCGCTTCGAAGACGGGCTGATCGACCTGCGCAAGCGAGGCGGGGTCTACTATGAAAACCCCCGCGGCGTGGAGATCAGCGAGGGCGTTCTTTACCGCGCCCGCATCTCCATCCCCAGCCAGGTGCCCGTCGGCACCTATACGGCGGAGACCTTCCTCATCCAGGACGGCCGGGTGATCGCGGTTGCCACGCGCGATATCGAAATCGGCAAGAGCGGCTTCGAACGATGGGTCTCACTCGTCGCCCGCCGCCATGAGTTCCTTTACGGTCTTGCCGCAGTCTGCATGTCGCTGTTCCTCGGCTGGGCTGCCGCAATGGTGTTCCGCCGCCGCTTCTGACGTGCTTAGCCCAATCTTAACCGCCGTCGCTTACTCACGCTGCTGAGTATGCGTTAACAGGAGTACGGCGGGGCATGGACGAGCAATCGAATCTGCAGAATTTCGTCAACGAGATCAGCAGCTTCAGCGATGATGGCACTGCGCCCAAGCCGGCAGCCGCACCCGTTGCCAAGCTTCAAGCGATCGGCACCGTTGTCGAGATCGCCGGATCCGGGTCACGCATCAGCATGGATGGCGCGGTCCTCGCGAGCCTCGCCGAACATAGCGACCTTTCCGTCGCCACGTCCGGCCAGGTCGGTAGCCAGGTTAAGATGGCTGTCGGCAGCAGCTGGCTGATCGCCAACGTTCGCACCATGAAGAGCGGCGAAAATGGAGAAGTCATCGCCGCCATCGACTTTCTGGGCGAAGGTACTCGTGACTCTCGCGGCGGCATGGGCAACTTCCGCCGCGGCGTAACGCGTTATCCCATCCCTGGCGACAAGGTTCTGCCGGTGACGACGGAGGATCTGCGTTCGGTCTTTGCCGCCAGCGACGAACCGCACATCGAGATCGGCACGGTCTATCCGACCGACGATATTCGCGGCGCGCTCTACGTCGACCCGATGCTGTCGAAGCACTTCGCCGTTCTGGGATCGACCGGTACCGGTAAATCCACTTCCGTGTCGCTCATCCTGCACCGCATCTCGCAGCTGAGCCCCGAGGGTCACATCGTGATGATCGACCCGCACGGCGAATATTCGGCCGCGTTCAAGGATTGCGGCGAGATCTTCAACGTCGACAATCTGCAGCTGCCCTATTGGCTGATGAACTTCGAGGAGCATTGCGAAGTGCTCCTGACCACCGACGGTGGCGAACGCCAGCGCGACGCCGACATCCTCGCCAAGTGCCTTCTCGCCGCCCGCACCAAGGGCAAGCTGGCGGAACAGTTCGGCAAGGTCACCGTAAACTCGCCTATCCCGTACCTGCTGACCGATCTCAACACGATCATCGTCAACGAAATGGGCAAGCTCGATCGCGCCGGCGACACGTTGCCTTACGCCCGTCTCAAGAACAAGCTCGACGAGCTCAAGGCCGACCCGCGCTACAATTTCATGTTTTCGGGCATGATGGTGACCGACACCATGGGTGCCTTCGTCGCCAAGCTTTTCCGCATGCCGGCGCATGGCCGTCCGATCTCCATCGTCGACGTTTCCGGCGTTCCCTCGGACATCACGTCCGTGGTCGTCTCGGTGCTCGCACGCATGGTCTTCGACTATGCGATTTGGTCGCGGACGGAGCCGCAGCGCCCGATCCTGCTCGTCTGCGAAGAGGCGCACCGTTACGTCCCGAAGGACGAGAACAGCGGTGCTCAGGCCGTTCGCAAGATCCTCGAACGGATCGCCAAGGAAGGCCGTAAGTACGGCGTCTCGCTAGGTCTGATCACACAGCGCCCGTCCGACTTGGCCGAAGGTGTTCTGTCGCAGTGCGGCACGATCATCTCGATGCGCTTGAACAACGAGCGCGACCAGGCCTGCGTTCGCGCAGCCATGCCCGAAGGCGCGCGAGGCTTCCTCGACGCCATCCCGGCCCTTCGCAATCGCGAATGCATCGCCTGCGGCGAAGGCGTCGCCATCCCGATCCGCGTCCGCTTCGACGACCTCGAGCCGGAAAAGCGCCCAGCCTCGGCCGACCCGAGCTTCGCGGCCCTGTGGCGCGAAACCGGCGGCGAAGAAGGCATCATCCAGCGCACCATCCGCCGCTGGCGCGGGCACGGCCGCTAAGGTCCATTGCACCTCGGCGGCTTGGAGGCGGCCGTTCAGCGAACTGAAGGATCGTCCGGAAGTCCAAGCTTCTTGTACAGCTCGCGGCGGCCGGCCTTGTCGCCTTCGATGATCTTGTGGGCGAATTCGGCGACCTTCAGCGCCACGTTTCGCGGCACGACGACGACTCCGTCGCCGTCGGCGACGATGACGTCACCGGGCTTCACCAGCACACCGCCGACGACGACCGGACGGTTGACGGATTCCACCTCGTTGCGACCCGGCCGGATCCCGCGGCCCGGGCGACGGAGATAGAGCGGCACCTGCTCGGTAATCACCTCGTCCGTGTCGCGCGCGGTTGCGTCCGTGACGACGCCGACTGCGCCTGCCAGCTTCCACCCCATGATGTTGTTCGACCCGATCGAGCCCACGTCCGCGTCGGGCGCCTCGTCGATGACGATCGCCGTCCCCTTTCGGATCAGCGGGACGAACGGCTCCGGGGAGAGTTCATTGTACCACTTGCCTTCCCACGCTCGGAATTCGTCGTGGCTCTTGTCCCCACCCGCGATCGGGCGCTGCGTTGGAACATAACGGACGGTCACTGCGATTCCGACGAAGCGGTGGCCGAAATTCCTCGGGTCTTTCCAGAGCGAGTGAATTTCCGGGTCCATCAGCCCGACATTGTGCAGGCCAACGAAGTCCATGCCGTCGGTGACGTCGGCAACGCGCAGGCCGTCGAACGCCTTGAGGAGGCGCTGATCGTCCTCGGCGGAGAAGGTCCGCGTCTCGATGAAGTTGCGTCCGCCGCGATCGGCCGACTGTGCCTGGCCCGTGGACGCATAGAGCCCGATCGCTGCCGCAAAGAACAATGTACTCGCCCGCATGATTTCCCCCACATTTGCTAGCCTGAGCAAGGTGCGCGGGAGTGTGCGCGGCGGTCAAGACGGATCGGCGCTTCC
>CAWHBP010000009.1:0-619335 GCA_963827675.1 uncultured Alphaproteobacteria bacterium | reverse complement strand
CAGCATCAAGCCAAACAGCACGAACTCGAATGGGACGGTCATTCAGTCGTGCTGGCGGACCCCCGACAACACCTCAATCGATGAAAGTCTGCGAAGCCGTTACGCTCACGTTCTTCGCTCGTTCGCTAATGTCTGCTTTGGGTCGAAAGCGGACACTACGTTAGCGGCAGGAATGGGTGTGGAAAGCGGACATTACGTCCGAGACTATCGCCCTTGCGTGCTCTACCACTTAAAAGCTGCGAATGCCTCGCGCCGATGAGCAGCTGATCGACAGTATCGCCCTGAGCCCGATCGCCACCGTGATCAGCAACCCGCGGCGACCCGACAATCCGCTCGAGATCGCAAATCCGGCGTTCTGCGCGCTGACGGGCTATTCGGAACGCGAGATCCTTGGACGGAACTGCCGCTTCCTCGCCGGTGAGGCGACCGAGCCCTGGATCACCGATCAGATCCGCAGCGCCATTGTCGCTCGCCGACCAGTGCTGGTCGACATCCTTAACTACCGTCGCGATGGGACACCGTTTCGGAACGCGGTCCTTGTTACCCCAATGTTCGACGAGGAAGGCCAGCTCGCCTGGTTTCTAGGCTCGCAAGTCGAACTGACGCCGGACTCACCACTCCAGTTCGATACGCGACGATCCAGAGCGGTTTCAGCGGTCAAATCGCTACCTGGTCGCCGGCGACAGGTGCTCGAGTTGATGTCGCGTGGGCTCCTCAACAAGCAAATCGCCTGGCAACTGAAGCTCAGTGAAAAGACGATAAAAATGCACCGCCGCCTGCTGCTCGAGCAGCTTGGCGTAGCTACGTCCGCCGACGCGATCAGGATCGCAGTCGAGGCCGGACTCTAGATGCGAACCAAAGGTCGTATGGCTGCGCCTCTGCACACGCCCTAGCTCCTGGCCTCACGCCCAACCGGGCCAAGAGGAAGGATTCGACCATGAAAAACTATGTGAAGACCCTGGCGATTGCCACGAGCGCGGCCCTTGCGATCGTCCCCGGGGCTGCCTCGGCGGGCAGCGCGCCCAAAGGCAATCTCGTGGCCGCGGCCGTGAGCTCCAAGGATCACCAGACACTTGTCGCTGCAGTGAAAGCTGCAGGGCTGGTTGACACGCTGGCGGGCAGCGGCCCGTTCACCGTCTTCGCTCCGACCGATGCGGCCTTCGCTCGCCTGCCGGCTGGTACCGTCAACACGCTTCTGCAGCCCGCGAACCGCGACCAGCTGCGAGCAGTGCTGACCTATCACGTGGTGCCGGGCGCGGTAACTTCGGCCAAACTCATCGAGGCAATCCGCAAGGGCGAAGGTACGGCGACCTTGAAGACAGTCCAAGGCGGCACAATCACTGCGCGTTTGTCTGGCGGCTCGGTCGTAATCCTTGACGCGGCGGGCGGCACGGCGACGGTGACCAAGGCTGATCTGATCCAGTCCAACGGAGTCATCCACGTAACCGACGCGGTGTCCCTCCCTATGTAACTCACTTCGCGCCGGCCGCCTGCCTCTTACTGAGCTGGGCTGTCGGCGCGCGCCCTCATTCAAAATGGAGCCGCAGTCATCAAATGAACTGACGGCACAACCGGCCTAACGTCCGAAGCTGCTAATGTCCGCTTTGGGTCGAAAGCAGACACTCGGCTAGGGGAGGAATGGGTGGAAAGCGGAATTAGCTCTCGTGGTAGCTCAGCAGCTTCATGCATTAACTTCGCCACTGGTCGATCTGCACACCGAGCCCACGTGCGGCGGGTAAATCACAATAACAATGGAACTTTCTTGTTAACCAATGATTAACGATTCTTCCCCGGGGGGGCGTGCTGTTCGTAAGGAGCAACAACATGCGTAAAGCCCTGGCTGCCCTGACACTTCTCTTGGCTGCTTCCGCTGCACCTGCTGTTGGACAGACATGCACCGGCAACTGCGGAACCGCCTCCCCGAACGGAGTGGTGACCGCCCCGCCAAGTGGCGGCCCCAATTACCAGTATGTTTCGACGTACCAGGGGGTGAACGGTGCCGGCCAGATTATGGGCGTAGGCGGAACCAACGGCTCTGAGTATGTCACGTCTTCCTTTGCCGCTCTTGCCGGTGACGTGCTCAATTTCAACTTCAATTACGTAACGTCCGACGGCGCGGGCTTTTCGGACTACGCCTTTGCGGAGCTGCTGTCGGGCGGCACCCATGTTGCCTGGCTGTTTACCGCGCGCACCCAGGAGAGCGGCAATACCAGCCCGGGCTTCGGGCTGCCCCCGAATGATGCAACACTTGATCCCGCCACTACGCCGATCCGCGAAGGCACCGTTTGGGCGCAGCTGGGAGACAGTTCTGGTACATGTTGGGACGTGGGCTGCGGGTTCACCGACTGGATCAATTCTTTGTACACCATCGGTGCACCGGGAACATACGAGTTGCGCTTTGGAGTGACCAACTGGGATGATGATGCCTATGATTCCGGCCTCGCATTCGCAGGGCTGGCGCTCAATGATGTTCCGATCAACACGGGCGCTGTGCCCGAACCCGCGACTTGGGCGATGATGCTCATCGGCTTTGGAGCTGTCGGCTGGAAGCTTCGTCGCCGAGTACACCCCGTGCTCGCCCGCGCGAGCTAAGCGTAACACGCCAATGCGTCGAGGGCGGCTCCCAAGAGGGCCGCCCCTAATTTATTACTGGCTCGAATCACACGCTCCTGTGTGTCGGAAATGGGTCGAAAGCTAACGTCACGCTAATGTCCGCTATGGGTCGAAAGCAGACATTCGACACGGTCCAAGTTGTGGTTAGCGCCGTTCAGAACCTCTGAACGCGAAGTGCTCGAACGCCTCGGCAACCTTCAGAAGGAACGGGGCTTCCGGTTTGCCGACATATGCAAGCGCTTGGCGTCTACAGCTTTGGGCTTCTTCAAGAAGCTGCTCTTTGCTGACCTGCACGCCCTTTACTCCTGTGCTAGCGACGATGAAGCCCTACTCGAGGGAGGTCTGGGAGCCAGGAGTGAGTAGGGCTTCGTTGTCGTCGAGCACGCGCGGTTCGGTTGCGCCTGCTGCATCGCATTTAACGCCCGCTGTTTAAGGCTGCGGGAACAGACATGGCTAAGGCCGCGGTAAGTATGGGAGCAGGCTTTGCGCCGCGGGCCGAAGCACAGGCGGTGACTGTGGCGTTTCTTGGATAGTTTGTGACGCGATCAGCGAAGCCGAGCACGGCCGAGCGGCTACAGCGGACGCTGCCATGTCCAACAAAGATCTCGCCAATCTCCTGAATGGATTCGAGGCGCTGAGGACCATCCTAGAGCGCTTCATCACTGAGCATGAGACGGATCAGCTGAGTGGCGAGGTACTGTTCGCACTCGTTCGAGCGAAGGACGCTAATAACCGTGCGGCAGACCTGATCCGCAAGCGGGTGCGCGGCTAATCCCGAAGTCATGCCGGACCGCTGCAATGTCCGCTTTGGGTCGAAAGCAGACATTAGCGACTAACGTGGAGACTGGGCCGTGGCCAACCCGAGTCAGTAATTTCCCCAGTATGCTTCAGGACCTCCCTGCATTTGATCGTTCAAGGAATGGCCTAGGCTAAAGGCCTATTCGGGGCCCTACGGGGGGGTGAGCATGAACGAACCGGCGTATCCGCGGTCGTCGCACGATTATGCGAGCGATGCTCAGGAGCTGGAACGGCTCGAGACGGCAATGGACGCAGTCCCGAGCGGGGCCCTGGTGGTCTCTGGAGTTGCCGTTGGGCTTCTGATGCTCTGCTGGCTGGGCATCTACATCTTCGTGTTCCTGCCGCGCGGAACAGTCGGCTGATGGCGATTAACGAACGGGCGATCCTGAAGTCGGAGCTGCGCTGGGCAGCAGTCGTCGCCGGCATCGTTGCCGTGATCCTTGGCGCAATCCTGTTCGCGGCGCTGTCCATGCACATCAACCCGCCAAGCAACCGCGAATATGTCGACCCGAAGACGCTGCACGTGTCGGCTGAGTTTACCGAGGAGAATCTCGGCACGCGCGTCGATCCCAACGGGCGCGTCGTCGCACGGATGATCACGACGCAGTTCGAGTTCGTCCCGAACTGCATCTTGCTTCCCGCGGACACCGACGTGACGCTACGCTTCACCAGTCCAGACGTGATCCACGGTCTTCTAGTGACGGGCACCAACGTCAATACGATGGTCGTTCCGGGCTATGTCGCGCAGGTGCACACGCGCTTCACTAAGACTGGTGACCTGCTGATGCCGTGCCACGAATATTGCGGGCTGGGACACTCGCAGATGATTGCGACGGTGAAGGTCGTTCCGCGAGAGCAGTTCCGGCCGGACGCACAGGGGAGGGCTGTCTGTGGCAACCGTCGCTGAACCCGTCCCCAACACGCCGCGGAAATCCGCCAGGCCAGTGACGAGCGTTCCGGGCGAGCTCCAAACGGGGCGGCTCGTCGCCATCCACGCCTGGGTAGCGTTCGCGGCCTTCGCAGTCGCCTGCCTGCTCGGCGTGTGGCAGATGTGGGCGCGAAGCCCGCTCGCCGCACCGGCGCACACCGCCGCCAACTACTTCCGCTCCGTCACCCTGCACGGCGTTTCGATGGCGTTCGTGCTGACGACCTTCTTCATCATGGCGTTCGGCTATTTCGTCGCGGAGACGGCGCTGAGGCGGCCGATGCCGGGCATCAAATTGGCCTGGGCCGCATTCTGGATGGGCATTGCCGGCGTGCTGATGGCGGCGCTCAGCGTCGTCAGCGGCAACGCTTCGGTTCTCTACACCTTCTATCCGCCACTTACCGCAACGGTCTGGTTTTACATCGGCCTCGTGTTGGTGGTGGTCGCCTCGTGGATCTGGTGCGGCCTGATGATCTTCGCAATGCGATCGTGGAAGGCCGCAAACCCTGGCGAGCCGGTGCCGCTGGCGATGTTCGCGACCGTCGCCAATGCGGTGATGTGGTTGTGGACGACGGTTGGGGTCGCCACCGAGCTGCTGTTCCAGGTGATCCCGGCGGCGCTCGGCCTGAACGGCATGGTCGACGTCGGCCTCTCGCGCACCCTCTTTTCCTGGACGCTGCACGCGATCGTCTATTTCTGGCTCTTCCCGAGCTACATCGCCTTCTACACAATGTTCCCGCGCGCGGCCGGCGGACGGCTCTATTCGGATACGATGGGGCGGCTCGCCTTCATCCTGTTCATTCTCTACTCGCTACCCGTGGGGCTCCACCACCTGTTCATGGATCCCGAGCATTCGAACGGGTTCAAGTTCATCCAGATGTTCCTCACGGCGCTGGTGTCCGTGCCGACCCTGCTCACCATCTTCACCATCACGGCTTCCGCGGAAATTGCAGGGCGGATGCGTGGAGGAACGGGCACACTGGGATGGATCAAGGCGCTGCCATGGGATCGGCCGATGGTGCTGGCGACGGGCCTTGCGTTCCTGATGCTGTTCTTCGGCGGCGGCGGCGGCCTCATCAACATGAGCTACGGCATGAACGCGATGGTTCACAACACGAGCTGGGTCACCGCGCACTTTCACCTCATCTTCGGTGGCACGGTCGTCATCATGTATTTCGCCATCGCCTACGCCATGTGGCCGGCAATCACTGGGCGCGCCTTCGCGAGCCTGAAGCCTCTCACCCTGCAGCTGTGGCTCTGGTTCGTCGGCATGATGGTTATGACGTTGCCGTGGCACTACACAGGCCTGCAGGGTCAGTGGCGACGGGTCGCGGCGTTCGACTATTCGGACCCGATGATCGCGTCATGGGGACCGTGGGTGATCGTATCGCTGATTGGGGGTATCATCCTCGCGGTCAGCGCGCTGCTGTTCGTCTACAACCTCGCCATCCTGCACCGGTCGCGCATCACTGAAGCGGCAGCGGAAGTGCCGTACGCCGAGGCGGTGCATCCGCCGGAGCGCGTGCCCGCCTCGCTCAACGGCTTCGGGTTGTGGAACATCCTCGTCGCGCTGCTGATGGCGGTCGCGTACGGCTATCCGATCGCCCAGTTCTTTGTGGACCCGCCGCCTCAGGCTCTCATTCACAGGGTGAGCTGAAATGGCGCGGGAACCAAAGGGACAAAGTGTTCCGGCTGACGACCGCAGTGCTGCAGGCGCGCCTGCCGAGCAGAAAGCCGTCGATCGCCGCTGGCGTCTCTGGGCTGCAGGGGTCGTCGTCCTTGCGCTCTCGCTTGCGGGATTGTTTGGTCTGGTGGTCATCCCGGCCGGACAACGGGACCAATCGCACCTCAGCATGCAACATGCGATGCGCCGCGCCGCGGGCCTCGATCCGGGATCGCCAGCCGTGCCGCAGCCCCTCGGTCGTTCGACATCCCTGCCGGTAAGCCAGGTCAGCTGGGACCCACAGATCATGCGCATTCTTGCTGCCGGAAACACCGAGCGCGGCGCGCAGTTGGCGGCGCAGACCTGTGCAGCGTGCCATGGCGACAAGGGCCTGTCGCAGACGGCTATCCCTGCCCTTGCGGGTCAATCGCCTCACGCGATTTTCAAGCAGCTGCACGATTACCGTACGGGCGCGCGGGTTCACCCGCAGATGACACCCGTGGCGAAGCAGCTGTCGCCGACCGATCTCGCAGCGGTGGCCGCTTATTTCTCGGATGCTTCCAAGGAATATGCCTCGATGGGCGCGCGGGACCTACTCGGCGACGAGAATATCAGGCGGCTCGCAAAGGAAGGAGACAGCAGACGACGTCTCCCCGCGTGCCTGAGCTGCCACATCAACGGCGTCGGCGGACCGATCGAGACGCCCGTCATCATCGGTCAGAACGAAGAATATCTGGTGCAGCAGCTGAACGCCTACGCATCCGGCGCCCGAAAGAACGACGTTTACGGGCGCATGCGTGACATTGCCCGGAAGCTGACGCCGCAGGAGCGCGCGGAGTTGTCGCGCTACTTCCAGGGCACGCTGTAACGTTGGAGCCGAAGGTGGCTGTTCCGGAGCCCGCGACGTTGTCGCCTTTTGACTGCCACCAAGCTAATGCGACCAGAAGCTAATGTCTGCTTTGGGTCGAAAGCAGACACTGCCGAACGTATCAACTCCGGAGGTTCGGCGGGCCTAGGTGCTGTAAGAAGTCGGGCTTGCCGAGCGATACGCCGGCATTGCGGAGGATGGCGTAGGCGGTCGTCGCGTGGAAAAGGAAATTGGGAAGCGCGAAGCCGGTCAGATACTCACCGCCACGGAAACGATAGCCCATGCCGTTCGGGAACTTGATAGTGACTTCCCGATCTTCGCTGCGTTCAAGCGCGGCCGCATCGAAGCCGCTGACATACTCGATCGTGCGAGTGCAGCGTTCTTTGAGTTCGGCGAAGGTCGTCTCGATATCCGGCATTGACGGAGCCTCGGTGCCGGTAAGGCGCGCAATCGCATTCTTCGCCGAGTCCGAAGCCATCTGATATTGGGCCGGCAACGGCCTCATGTCCGGCGCCAGTCGCGCGTCCATGAGCAGCGCCTCGTCCTTCTCCTGCGCCGCCTTGTCGAGCCATCCGCGCATGTTTGTAAGCGAATTGACGAACATCGGAACCGACGCGTCCCACATACCGAAGCTCATGGCTTTTCCCTCTGTTGGAGTTGGATGCCGGCATTGAAGCGTCGGGATGGCGTCCGCAATGGGTGGAAAGCGGACATCGTTCGCTAGTGTCTGCTTTGAGTGGAAAGCAGACACTAGGCCAGGGGCCTACATGGGGGAAAGTCGGAACGACGGCGCGTTCTGTCTGTTTGCTGAACTGGGCACGAAGGAATTTTCGATATGAAAACAACCGGTTCCGCTATTAGCTGGAAAGCCGTAATCATTAGCAGCGCTTTGCTGGTCACCCCTGCGGCAATGGCGCAAACCACCCAACCCCTCACGCCCTCAGGCGGAGCTCAACCCTCCGCCGTTCCGAGCTCAACGCCCCGCCCGACTTCTTCCAATCCGTGGGAGAGCGTTCCGGCAAGGTCAGCGAACCACTGCCTTGCCGAAGCGATCGGAACTGCGTCGGATCCGCTGACCGGGGCACCGGTGCGTGCCAGCGTCGATCCGCAGACCGGAAAGCCGCTTTGCCCAACACCACAGCCAACTACCGACACGAAGCCGCCGCGGTGACTCCAGTGTCCACAATGGGTCGCCAGTACCTGATTGCTTCCGCTGTCTTGATCGCTGTAGCATTGCCGACATCGCCCGCGACCGCCGATCGCGTTGCTGGACCCTTGCGATTCTTCGAAGGTCGCACCGAGATCGTAAGTCTCGTCAAAGTCGTAATGAAAAAGCCGTACCGGTCACGCACCCTCGGGCAAGGCTCCATTGCGCCCGACGGGACTCTGTCGCTGGTTCAGCAGGTTAGGGAGGACGGCAAGCCGCCGCACTCGCGCCAGTGGCGCATCCGGCAAGTTGGTCCCCGAACCTTTTCCGGAACAATGTCGGAGGCTGTAGGCCCGGTGCAGGTCCAGGAACTGGACGGCAAGTTCCGCTTCAAGTTCACGATGAAAGGCAATTTGGCGGTGGAGCAATGGGTCACGCCGTTGCCTGGCGGCAAGTCGGCGGAGAGCAAAATCACGGTTCGCAAGCTTGGGATGCGGGTGGCGAGCTCGGAAGGCACGATCCGAAAGCTCTGAGAAGCGCTTAGAGATGCCTCTGGAATGGGGCCGCTTCCGGTCGAAAGCTGACACTACGCCAATGTCCGCAAAAGCAGGCACTCCAGCTTTTGGCACGTCATTTGCAGTGTTGAAGCTCATGATCATGCCCATGAGTGACCAGTCCGCAGAAGCCCATGAAGGCGCTGTTCAGCGCGGTGTCGTGTCCGTTTCCGGACACCCGTTGTTCGGAACCGGACAGATCCAGATCCGCGCGCTCCGGAGCTCGACGCAAACCGTGCACAGGAATTCGCGTGCAGAGACTGCCGCGCGGAGCTGCGGCGTTTACGCGCTCCAGGGTGTGTCTCCGCGGACGGATTCAGTCACAAAATCCCGCGGAAGAGGGCCATTCCAGGCCGATTTTCTGTGGAGACTCAAAGACTTAAATGTGGGTGGAGGCCCGAGCCGGAATTGAACCGGCGTGCAAGGATTTGCAGTCCTCTGCGTAACCACTCCGCCATCGGGCCGGGAGAGGTCCCGCCTTTGCCGCGACCGTCCCGCCGCGGTCAACCCCGCAGAATCCAGCCTTGCCGGGAAATCTGCCGCTCTCCGTCTTTCGATCAATGGCGGTTGGCCTCCGGCAAAGCTCCCGATATGAGCAACTTGAACTCTAACTGTATTATCGGCATATAACAGCAATGACGGCACACACTTCGATTCCGGATTATGCCGCCGCGCGCGCCGCAATGGTGGAAAACCAGCTGCGTCCCGAAGGGGTCGTCGATCCGGCGGTCGTGGACGCGATGAGCGCGGTTCCCCGCGAACAGTTCGTCCCGGAGCAGGTGCGTCCTCTCGCCTATATCGATCGTGCGCTTGCGCTCGGCCACGGCCGGTTCATTCCAGCGCCGGCCGTAACCGGGCAGTTGCTCACTCAGATGATGCCGGAACGTGGTCAGAGCGCGCTCGTCGTCGGCGCCGGCACCGGCTATTCCGCGGCCGTGCTGGCTTCGATGGGTCTCAAAGTGACTGCAGTCGAAGTCGTGCCTGAACTCGCCGCCGCCGCCCGGAAGTTGGGCGCGACGGTCGTTGAAGGTGCCCTTGGAGCGGGCGATCCCAATGGCGGATCGTACGACCAGATCCTGATCGACGGCGCGGTGGAGTTCATCCCCGACGCGATCGTCGCTCAGCTAGCTGAAGGCGGGCGCCTCGGGTCGGCGCTGATCGACCGCGGGATCACGCGGCTAGTCATTGGCCGCAAGGCCGGCGGCGCGTTTGGCTACCTTTCCATCGGCGATGCCGGAGTACCGGCGCTGCCGGGCTTCAGCCGCCCGAAAGAATTCACCTTTTAGGGAGCGGCGGGTGTACCGAAAGCTCATTTCCGCATCGATCTTTGCTGCTCTCATGACGGGCACGGCCTCGGCCGATACCCTTCGTGAAGCCCTGGTGTCCGCTTATCGGACCAATCCAACGCTCAGCGCCCAGCGCGAGAACCTCAAGGCGACGGACGCCAATGTGGCCATCGCGAGGGCAGCCGGCCGTCCGCAGATCATTGGGTCCCTCGGACTTAATCGGAACCTCACTCGGAGTGGCGTAATTCTCGATTTGCAGGGTGACGACCACAACATCAGTCTCAGCGGGGCGGCCCAAGTCAGCTACCCTTTCTTCAGCGGCGGAGCGGTGAAGAATAGCGTCCGCGCGGCCAAGTCGCGCGTTGAGGCCGGCCAAGCGACTCTGAGCGCAGTTGAGGGGGACGTCTTCACCCAGGCCGTCGCTGCTTACATGGACGTGATTCGCGATCGGGCGATCGTTGAGCTCAACAATAACAACGTCCGGGTTCTCACCACCAACCTGGAAGCGACGCGCGACCGTTTCGAAATCGGGGACCTTACCCGCACAGACGTCGCGCAGTCCGAGGCGCGCCTGCAGCTCGGCCGCTCGCAGACGGCAACCGCGCAGGGCCGGCTGACCGCCAGCGAAGCGACCTATCGTCAGATCATCGGTCACGCGCCAGGCGTGCTCGCGCCGCCACCTCCGTTGCCGCCCCTGCCGGCGACGTCCGAGGAAGCGGTTCGCATCGCGCTTACTGAAAATCCCGACCTTCTGTCGATCACCCGCGAGCTGAGGGCTGCCGGTTACGACGTCAATGTCGCGCGCGCAGGGCGGCTACCCACGGTGTCCGCGACCGCGACGGGTGATTACGTGAATCAACTCACCGGTAGTACTGGCGTCAGCATCGACCCGGTTACCGGCATCCCGGTGGCCAATGGGCGCAGTGGCACTGCCACCGCAGTTGGCTTGAGCGCCAACATCCCGATTTTCCAGGGCGGTCTCCCGGCCGCGCGAATCCGCCAGGCTCAGGCGCTGCAGGGGCAGGCGCAGGAGCAGGTGGTCGCGACCGAGCGCGCGGTTGTTCAGGCGACGCGAGCTGCATTCGCCGCCTATGACGCAGCTCAGAAGGCAATCCAGTCGAACACCGTGGCTGTGCAGGCCAACGAACTCGCTCTCGAAGGCGCTCGCGCGGAACAGAGCGTTGGAACGCGAACCGTCCTGGACGTTCTCAATGCCGAGCAGGAGTTGTTGAACTCGCAGGTGTCCCTGGTGACGGCCAAGCGCGACGCCTATGTCGCCGGGTTCCAGCTGCTGAATGCCATGGGCCAGGCTCAAGCTGCCGACCTCGGCCTTGATGGCGGGCCGCTTTACGACCCGCTTGGCAACTACCGTAGAGTTGCTGGCAATTGGAATGACTGGGCCAGTGATCCGCGCCATCCAGTGACCTCGACGCGCACCGTCAGCCCGCAGGAAATGCCGGCCGCGCCCATCGTCACGAAGGACGTCAACCCGGCTGCAGTCGACCCGTCGCCCGCAGTGGTGCCGGTTACGCAGCCGACTACGCAGCAGCAAACGACCACGCCGGTGGTGACTCAGCCGCAGCAATAAGCGATAGCTCGCCGAATGCAGTCGCCCGGCCGCGAACCCTCGATGGAAGACATCCTCGCATCGATCAAAAAGGTGATCGCCGAGGAGAAGGAATTGCGCACCTCGGTCCGGCCGGCCCAGCCGACCGACGATGAGCCGCTTCCCGAGGACGAAGGCGGCGAGGACGATGTCCTCGAACTCAGCGAGCCTCTTGCTCCCCCGGCTGACCTCGGCCCGCCGCTGATCGACGAACAGACCGCGGGACAGAGCCGCCATGCGCTCGAGCAGCTGCAGACGGTCGCCGCGAGCGTTCCTGCGGCGCCGCAAGCGAACCCGCTGGAAGACATGGTTCGCGAGATGCTTCGCCCGATGCTCAAACAGTGGCTCGACGAGCATCTGCCGCACATGGTCGACGATCATGTGAAGCGGGAAATCTCACGCATCACCGGGCGCCCATTGTAGTCCTTGCGCGCGGGCGCGGCTTTGCTACGCCTGCGACATGATCCGCACCGCACTTCTCCTCGCCGCCGCAGCCGCTGTGCTTGCGGCTTCTCCCGCATCGGCCCGCCCGATGACCGCCAAGGACATGCATTCGATGCATCGCCTCGGCGCGCCCGAAGTCTCGCGCGACGGACGCTGGGCCGTCTTCACCATTTCCGAAACCGACTGGGGCAAGAACAAGCGTAACAATACGCTCCACCTGCTCGACCTGACAAAGGCCGCCTCAACGCCGCAGGCCATTGCGGGCGCGGAGAAGGGCCATGACGCGGTGTTCGGCGCGGACGGCGCGCTCTGGTTCCTGATGGCAGCGGGCGACCGGGATCAGCTGTTCCGAATGCCGATCGGCGGCGCCCCGGTTCAGGTCAGCGATTTCCCCGTCGACATCAGCGGCTTCAAGCTGTCGCCGGCAGCCGACCGCGTAGTCGTCTGGGCCGATCGTCCCGACTGCCCGGACCTCGCCTGCGCTGCTGCGGCCTTGCCCGCCAAGCCGGAGGGATCAGGCCGCACCTACGACAAGCTGTTCGTCCGCCACTGGGACACATGGGCCGAGCCGGGCACCCGCTCGCGCCTCTACAGCTTCCCGGTCGCCAACGGGAAACTGTCAGGCGGAGGTGCGCGTCTTACCGGCACTCTCGAAGGCGACACGCCGTCGAAGCCATTCGGCGGCGGCGAGGAGATCGTTTTCTCGCCCGACGGCCGCACCGTCTATTTCGCGCTCCGCGAGGCCGGCCGGATCGAGGCGACCTCTACCAACCTCGACATCTTCTCCAGCCCAAGCGACGGCTCCGCGGCCCCGGTGAACCTCACCGACGCCAATGACGGCATGGACAACCTGCCAGCGGTTTCTCCCGACGGGCGGACGCTGGCCTACTTCTCGATGGCGCGGCCCACTTATGAGGCCGACCGCCAGGTCCTGATGCTCCGTGACCTCGCGACCGGGAAGGTGACGGCGTTGACTCAGGCTTGGGACCGTTCCGTCGGCTCTATCGAATGGGCGCGCGACGGCCGCAGCATGCTGGTCACCGCAACGGACACGCTCGAAGAGCCCGTGTTCCGCGTCGATGCTCGCTCGGGCAAGGTGACGCGCCTCACCCGCGAGGGTCATTATGGCAACGTCCGTGCCCTGCCGAATGGCGGCGCCGTCGCGACGATGAACAGCGTCATAGCGCCGGACGACCTCTTCCGGCTCGACCAGCGCGGCCGGACAACGCGCCTCACGGACGTCAACCGCGCACTGCTGGCGGAGCTCGACCCGGTCACGCTCGACAAGTTCAGCTTCACTGGTGCGAACAACGACCGGGTTTGGGGCATCAAGGTGAAGCCGGTCATGAACCGCACTCTGCCCATCGCGTTCGTCGTGCACGGCGGACCGCAGGGCAGCTTCGGCAACGCCTGGTCATATCGCTGGAACCCGCGCCTGTTCGCCTCTGGCGGCTACGGGGTCGTGAGCGTCGATTTCCATGGCTCGACCGGTTACGGCCAGGCCTTCACCGACGCGATCCGCAACAATTGGGGCGGTTGGCCGCTCGAGGACCTGCAGAAGGGACTCGCATTCGCGACCGCCAACGATCCGCAGCTCCAGGCGGACAATGTCTGTGCGCTCGGCGCCTCGTACGGCGGTTACATGATGAACTGGATCGAAGGGCAGTGGCCCGACCGCTTCAAGTGCCTCGTCCAGCATGACGGCGTCTTCGACGCCCGAGCCATGGCCTATGAGACCGAGGAGTTGTGGTTCGACGAGTGGGAGCACGGCGGGAAAGCTTACTACGAGGACCCGGCCGCGTTCGAGAAATGGAACCCGGTCAATTACGTGACCCGCTGGAAGACGCCGCAGCTCGTCATCACCAGCGAGAAGGACTTCCGCATCCCCTACACGCAGGGTCTCGCCGCCTTCACCGCGCTCCAGCGCCGCAACATCCCCTCGCGCCTGCTCGCCTTCCCGGACGAGAACCACTGGGTGCTGAAGCCGAAGAACAGCGTCCAATGGTATGACGAGGTGTTCGGCTGGATGGGCAAGTGGACGGGCCAAGCCACGCAGTAGGTGCGGTTGAACCGGTGCGCCGTGACCGCTAGGCGGCGCATTTCATGACGGACCTCCCCAAAACCTTCGAACCCCGTGCGATCGAGGATCGCTGGTACGCGCATTGGGAAAGCGGCGGGCTGTTCCGTCCGGACCGCCCGGACGAGGCGCCGTGGACGATCGCCATGCCGCCGCCCAACGTCACGGGCTCGCTGCATATCGGCCACGCGCTCGACATCACGCTGCAGGACGTGCTCACGCGTCGTGAGCGGATGCTCGGCAAGGATGCGCTGTGGGTCGTCGGCACCGACCATGCGGGCATCGCCACGCAGATGGTCGTCGAGCGCAACCTCGAAAGCCAGGGCCTGAAGCGCGCCGAGATCGGGCGCGAGGCCTTCCTCGACCACGTGTGGGAATGGAAGGGGCAGTCGGGCGGCGCGATCACTCGCCAGCTCCGCCGCCTCGGTGCGTCTTGCGACTGGGCGCACGAGCGTTTCACCATGGACGAAGGCTTCTCGAAGGCCGTCACCCACGTCTTCGTCGAGCTGTACAAGCGCGGCCTCGCCTATCGCGACAAGCGCCTCGTCAACTGGGATCCGAAATTCCAGACCGCCATCAGCGACCTCGAGGTCGAGACCCGCGACGTCCAGGGTAGGTTCTGGACACCTGAGCTATCCGCTCGCCGACAACAGCGGCGCCATCCAGGTCGCGACCACGCGGCCCGAGACAATGCTCGCCGACATGGCGGTTGCGGTTCACCCGGACGACGAGCGCTACAAGGCGCTGATCGGAAAACAGATCAAGCACCCGATCACCGGCCGCCTGATCCCGATCGTCCCCGACGCGCATGCCGATCCCGAGCTGGGCAGCGGCGCGGTCAAGATTACGCCGGGTCACGACTTCAACGACTATGAGGTCGGCAAGCGCGCCGGATTCAAGCCCGCCGACATGCTCAACATGTTCGATGCTGAGGCCTTCGTCGTCCAGACGCAGGACGGCTTGATCCCGCAGGATCTGCTCGGCCTGACCCGCGAGGAAGCGCGCAAAGCGGTTGTGGCGAAGCTAGAAGACGAAGGCGCGCTCGTCCGCATCGAGGATCGCGTGATCCCGACGCCTTATGGCGACCGCTCCGGTGTGGTGATCGAGCCCTGGCTGACCGACCAATGGTATGTCGACGCCGCAAAGCTCGCGCTCCCTGCGCTTCAGGCGGTGAAGAAGGGCGACATCAAGATCGTCCCCGAGACCTGGGCCAAGACGTGGTTCAATTGGCTCGAGAATATCCAGCCGTGGTGCGTCTCGCGCCAGCTTTGGTGGGGTCACCGCATCCCGGCTTGGTATGCCGAGGACGGGAATGTCTTCGTCGGGGAGACCGAAGAAGAGGCTCGCAAGCAGGCTGGCGACCAGCCGCTGCGCCAGGACGACGATGTCCTCGACACCTGGTTCTCATCGGCCCTCTGGCCCTTCGCTACGCTCGGCTGGCCGGAGCAGACCGAAGACCTGCGTCGTCACTATCCCAACGACGTCCTCATCTCCGGCTTCGACATCCTCTTCTTCTGGGACGCGCGCATGGCGATGCAGGGGATCGAGTTCATGGGCGAGGCGCCGTGGAAGACGCTCTATCTCCACGGCCTCGTCCGCGACGCGCAGGGCGCGAAGATGTCCAAGTCGAAAGGCAACGCCGTCGACCCGCTCGGCCTGATCGACAAATACGGCGCCGACGCACTGCGCTTCACGCTTGCGGCGATGGAAAGCCAGGGCCGCGACATCAAGCTCGATGAGAAGCGCGTCGAGGGCTACCGAAACTTCGCGACCAAGCTGTGGAATGCCGCGCGCTTCCTGCAAATGAACGGCGTCGGCGCGTCAGAAAGCATCGCCGCGCCCGCCGCGGAGCTGCCGGTCAACCGCTGGATCATCGGCGAGGTCGTTGAGACACTTGCCAAGCTTAACCGCGCCTTCGACGAGCTCCGCTACGACGAGATGGCCGACGCCATCTACCACTTCGTCTGGGGCACCTTCTGCGACTGGTATGTCGAGCTGATCAAAGGCGCGTTCGACGACGAGACCAAGCGCGTCGCCGCCTGGGCCTTCGACCAGATCCTAGTCATGCTCCACCCGCTCATGCCCTTCATCACCGAAGAGCTGTGGGCCGCGATGGGCGAGCGGCCCTACGAGCTGATCGTCGCCAAATGGCCGAAACCTGAGGCCAAGGCCGATCCGCAGGCGAAGTCGGACGTGGACTGGCTTATCGAGTTTGTCTCGGAAGCACGGACAATGCGCGCCGAACTCAATGTGCCGTGGAGCGCGACACTTCAACCCATGGCGATCGGCGGCTCGATCGAACAATTGAACGGGCAGGCGGCGACACTGGGCCGCCTCGCAAAGCTCGGCCAGGCGACCGCGGCCGAAGCGCCGCCACCCGGCTCGGCGCAGATCGTCGTTCGCGGCCAGACCTATGCCTTTCCGCTCGCCGAGCACATCGATGTGGAGGCCGAAAAGGCCCGGCTGTCGAAGAATGCGGCGGCCGCCGAGAAGGAGCGCGACAGCTTGGCCGGACGCCTATCCAATCCGAACTTCACGGAACGCGCGAAGCCGGAGGCGGTCGAGAAGGCCCGCGCCGATCACGACGCCAAGTCTGCCGAGGCCGATCGCCTCCGCGCCGCGTTGGAGCGGCTCGGCTAGTCGATAGGCCGTGGAGCAGCGATGAGCACCGCGTCCGGCGCGACGGAGACGGTGATCGGCGTCTTCGTCGAAAGCTCCCCGTCGATCGCGACGTCCATGGGCGGGTCTGTTTCGATCCGCAGCCTTGTTCCGTGGAACTCGGCGTTGAAATCGCCGCGGCGGCGAAGCCTCAACGAAGACGCGAGCCAATTCCAGAACAGGTGCTTCTTCGCGCGGCCCGTGACGGCCTGAACGATGATTTCACCGCTATCGAGCTCGGCAGTGTCCACCATCTCGACCCCGCCGAAGAACCCGCCGTTCGCGATTCGAACCTCGCTTGCCCATACTGACGCGCGGGTCAGGCCGTCGTCGATTGTGAGGCGGAACGGACGAAACTTCACCGACATATAGCCGGCCCACAGCGCGTAGCCGGCTCGGCCTGCGTACCGCTTGAGCTTGTGCGGGACCGTCCTTGCGATCAGCGGCGACATGCCGATTGCGGCGGCATTTCCGAAATAATCGCCGTCGATGCAGCCGAGATCGATACGGCGCGGAATGCCCTTGGCAATGACATCGACGGCGCCGGGAAGGTCCAGGGGAATGCCCAGCGCCCGCGCAAAGCTGTTCGCGGTTCCCAGCGGGAGAAGGGCGAAGATCGTCTCATGTGCCTTGAAATAGTCGATGGTGCTCGACAGCGTTCCGTCACCGCCGCCGACGATCACCATCGGCGCCCTGTCGACCGCACTTCGCACCTCGGCCTTGAGCCGCGCCGGCTGATCAACAGCGATCGCCTCGACCAGCTCGATACCCGCGTCGGTCAGGAGGACCTTGGCCTCATCGAATGACTTGGCCCCGACGCGGCTGTGCGCATTGACGATCAGGATCGCCTTTCGGGGGAGTTCGTCGGCCATTGCTGTTGAATACATGAGTAGGCGACAAGTGTCCGTGATCCGCCAGGAACGAGCGTTACCCGAGCGCTTCGCATCGCTCGCAATGACGCTATAGGCGGCGCATGTCCGCTTCTTATCCCGCCCTCCGCATGCGCCGCGGCCGGTCCAGCGCATGGATGCGCTCGATGCTTGCCGAGAACCGGCTTCACCCGTCGGACTTCATCTGGCCCCTGTTCGTCTGCGACGGACGCGATTGCCAGGAGCCCATCGGCTCGCTTCCCGGCGTCAGCCGCTGGAGCGTGGATCGGCTGGGCGAACAAGCCCGGATCGCCGCGGATCTAGGCATCCCCTGCATTGCGCTGTTTCCGAACACGCCCAACGATCTGCGAACCGACGACGCCCGCGAGGCGCTCAACCGCGACAATCTCATTTGCCGGGCCATCAAGGCGATCAAGGACGCGGTGCCGGAAATCGGCGTGCTGACCGACGTCGCGCTCGACCCGTACACCAGTCACGGCCACGACGGGCCGATCGATGAACTCGGAAACGTCATCAACGACGATACGGTGCACATCCTCGTCGATCAGGCCGTAGTCCAAGCTAACGCAGGTGCCGACATCGTCGCTCCGTCCGACATGATGGACGGCCGTGTCGCCGCGATCCGCGTCGCGCTCGAGGAAGCGGGGCACCAGAATGTCGCGATCATGGCCTACGCCGCCAAATATGCTTCGGCTTTCTACGGACCGTTCCGCGAGGCCGTCGGGTCGCTTGGACGGCTCAAGGGCGACAAGCGCGGCTACCAGATGAACCCCGCGAATATCGAGGAAGCGCTGCGCGAGGTCGAGCTGGACCTCGCCGAGGGCGCGGACTTCGTGATGGTGAAGCCGGGCCTGCCCTATCTCGACGTCATTGCCCGGGTGAAGGACGCGTTCGGCGTCCCGACCTTCGCCTATCAGGTGAGCGGCGAGTACGCGATGATCGAAGCCTCCGCCGCGGCAGGGGCAGGCGACCGCGATGCGCTGATCCTGGAAACGCTCATCGCGTTCAAGCGCGCCGGCGCGAGCGGGGTGCTCACTTACCACGCGGTGGATGCCGCGCGCCTGATCGCGTGATCGACCAGCTTCGCGCCGAGATCGAACGGCTGCGCGAAACCGCAGCGCCGCTCGAACCCGACGCGGAAGAGCGGCGCGCGATCGGAACCCAGGCGGTGGATCACGCACTCGCATATTGGGACCAGGTCGAGGACGCGCCGAGCAACCGGCCCTGGTCGGAAGTCTTCAGCCAGCGGCTCGATCCCGAGTTTGCGGAGCAGGGCAGGGATCCCGCTGCCGTGCTCGACTATGTCGGCGCGTGCATCGACCGGCCGGGGTTCGCGACCACCAGCCCCCGTTTCATGGCGTACATTCCAGGAGGCGGCGTTCCCTTTTCGGCATTCGGCGATCTGCTCGCTGCGACGTCGAACAAATATTCGGGGTTCGCATCTGCCAGTCCCGGCGCGGTGCGCATCGAAAATGCCTGCGTCGCATGGCTCGCGAATGTCATCGGCTATCCAACCGATGCCGCGGGCACGCTGACGTCGGGCGGAAGCATCGCCAATCTCACCGGCATCGTCGCCGCGAGGGAAGCACGGGACGCAGAAGGCGGGGGAGCAGTCTACGTCACGCGCTTCGCCCATTATTGCGTGGACAAGGCGCTTCACATCGCCGGCCGCGGCCGAAGTCCGAAGCGCGTCATCGCGACCGACGACAGGTACCGCATGTCGGTCGAGGCCCTGGAGCAGGCGCTGGAAGAGGACCGCCTCAACGGTGTCAGGCCGTGGCTGGTCATTGCTTCGGCCGGAACCGTGGACACAGGTGCGATCGATCCGCTCCTCGAGATTGCGGAGCTGTGCCGCCACTATGGCGCGTGGCTCCACGTCGATGGCGCCTATGGCGGGCTCTTCGCCTTGTGCGATGAGGGTCGCGACCTTCTGCGCGGTATCGAACAGGCCGACAGCGTCGCGCTCGACCCGCATAAGACTCTGTTCCTGCCCTACGGCACCGGTGCCGCCCTGGTTCGCGAGGGCAAGCTCCTTCAAGAGGCGTTCAGTGCTTCGGGCGAATACATTAGGCCGCTCGGGGAATCCGAAGTGGGGGCTTCGCCCGCCGACCTTTCTCCCGAGCTGACTCGTCACTTTCGCGCGCTGCGCATGTGGCTTCCGCTGCAAATGGCCGGCGTCGCGGCCTTCCGCGCCGCGCAGGCGGAAAAGCTCGCCCTCGCGCGCTACTTCCACGCGCGCTTGTCGGAGATCGACGGCTTCGATCCTGGTCCGGAGCCCGATTTGTCGGTCGTCGCTTTCCGATACCTGCCGAAGACCGGCGACCCGGACGAGTTCAACGAGCGGCTGATGCGCCACATCCAGGAGGAAGGCCGCGTGATGATGAGCGGCACGCGTATCGACGGCAGCTATCGCCTGCGTTGCGCGATCCTCTGTTTCCGAACGCATCTCGAGCATGTCGACGATGCGGTGGGCGCGGTCCTGCGCGGCGTCGAAGCGCTGTCCTAGATACCTAGCTGGCGCTGGAACGCCTTGATCCGGTCGGCTTGCCGCTGATCGATCACGCCGACTTCGGTGCTCGCATTCTTGATTGCAGCGAGATCGTTGGGCGCAATCCCACCCTGCGTCTGCAGCGCCGTCGCGCTAATCTCGTCGATGTCAGCGAGCGCAATGCGCGTCGGTCCCGCCGCTGCGATCGCGGCGCTGACGGCCTCTTGTGCCGAGATCCAGCCTTCGCTCTGAGGGCCACCGGCGCCGGCGGCAGCGCGCTCGGCAGCCGCCGCGGCCGACGCGAATGCGGCGTCGCCAGTACGGGCCTGGGCCACCAGCTCGGACAATCGGCTCGCGAGCGCGGGCGTGACCGGACGGTCGTTCATGGGCCGATCGACCGGTAGTCGAGGATCGACCAGCTCTCCCGCCCTCGGCTGCAAGGAAGGATAGGGCCCGCCAGGCGTCGAACAGGCGCTTAGCGCGACAGCCGCGCAGAGGAGAAAAGAGGAGATTTCCCGCATGGCGCTAGCTCTAGGCAGGACCTGCGCGAGCCGCAATCCGCGAGGGTTGCGCTGCGCGGCCCATCCCCTTATGTCGCGGCCCTCGCGTCGCCACCCATGCGACGCACAGCGCGCCCGTAGCTCAGCTGGATAGAGCACCAGACTACGAATTTGGGGGTCGGAGGTTCGAATCCTTCCGGGCGCGCCATCTCCTCCCGCTCGTACGTCCCACCAAGGGACAGCTGCTCGCCGTTCCTTCATGTCCGGCGTGGCGGGTGCGGTCGCGTAAGTGTATGATTAGCGGTCTCTAAGGAGTGCGCGGGGGTGCGAGAGATGAACGCGATCATCGCTTTGGCAGTGACGGCGAACCGCCTCGCGGTTGGTCAAACGAAGGTTAAGCGGGAGTTGCGTCTCATCGCGCCTGCAGCGCCGAAACGCTGACGGCGCGCGACGCGCGCATGCCTGATTAGGCGATAGCGGCGGTGCTGATGCTCGCGCGTGCGGCGAAGTCTTCGGCAAGCTTGGAATGCCAGGCACGGGCGGTTTCGGTCACCGCGCGCTGGGCAGCCATTCGTTCCTCAACCGCGCGACGGCGATAGTAACGCTCGTTGGACTCCACTGGTCCCGTCTCCCCTCGGTACTCCCCGGACCATCACGCAAAATTACTTAAGAGATGATGAAATTATCCACAGCCCTGTGGATAAATTCGACTCGGCTCAATAACGATTCTTGTCCCGCCATGAAACAGCAAGTTGCATGTCGGTGACACAAGATCGTTAAAGACGGATCATCTCTGAAACCTAACGACTCGACGCTCGTTGCAGTTGGAAAGGTTTCGAAGGGAAGCATCATGCTGAGGTCGATTGAATCACCGCGCACCGCATTTAATCCGAATGCGCGCGGCTACCACGCCGTCTACCACCACGGCGAAGTCAACCACTGCCCCGGTTGCGGCCGGACCCACTGGCTAATCGGCCGGCTGTCTGCCGAGTGCGCCTTCTGCTCCACGGCCCTCCCCCTGAAGGAAGCCGCCAATCACGGTCCGGCGGCTGCACCGACGTTCTGGAGCGGCCGTCGTCCGAGCTACGCGGAGCTTAACGCCGCCTAATCGTTACAAATTTACTTTCTGTACAACGCCGCCGGGTATATATTCGGCGGCATGCGGAAAGTTTTGACAGCGCTGTCGCTTATGGCGTTGGCCTCGCCCGTGTGGGCGGGGCCCGGCGCCGGCAATTTCAACCTGGTCAACGGAACGTCCGGAGCCTTGGGCACCGTCTCGATCAGCCGGGCCGGAGCGAATGAGTGGAAACCGCTCAGTACGGTTCCATCGGCAGGTGCTGCGGCGCCCGTACAATTCAAGGATCCCGATTGCGCCTTTGACATCCGCGCGGAGGGTGGCGGCAAGGCCGTCACCTGGGCCGGTGTCAATCTCTGCGACGTGAAGAGCGTGATTCTGAAGCGGGATGATAGCGCTGGAGCGTGGGTCGATTACGACCAGTAGGCAGACGCCTTCTTAGCGGAGCGACATAGGAACCGCCGCTGACGGCCGGTTCCGGCGCACTCACCGAATCGAGCAACTTGGCCCCGGCGACGAACACGACGCCCGTGCACGCCAGAGCCAGCATCCATCCGCCATAGCCGGGATATGTCTCGAGATAGAGTCGGCCGCGCTCCACCGCGCCCAGCGCGATGGCATAGATCACCAGCCACGCCTCGAAGCGTGTCTTGATTGTGAACAGACGACCAATCTTACGGAGCATATACGCGCGTCCCGATTCCTTAACGACTCATGTCGACAACGCCGGGATTGCGCCATTTGTGCCTTAAGGAACAGAGTAAATCGTAAGTTAACCGTTCGCCAGTAGTCCCAAATCGAGAACGTCCAGGAGCGCCGCGCGCGCTGCCTCGATTTGCTTGATCAATGCAGGCCGTTGCAGCTCGGCGCTCCGGATCTCGTCCGGCCAGTGCTGCGCGATGACGCCTGCGATGCGGTCGAGTTTAGCCATGTCGACCATGAAGCGAGGATCGACGGTTGAGGGATCGGCGACCACGCGCAGCCGCAGGCAGGCCGGGCCGCCGCCGTTGGCCATCGACTGCCGGACATCCACGACTTCGACCCGGCGGATCGGGCCGTTGCCCGCGACGTGGCGCTCGATCCAGCGCCACACGGAGGCCGTCTCGCGCGCCTCGATTGGCACGATCAGCGTGGTCTGTCCGTCGGGCGGCGTCACCAGCTGCGCGTTGAAGAGATAGGACCGCACCGCATCGGCAAGCGGGACGTCCGCGTCCGCCACTTCGACATATTCGAAGCCGCGCACGAGCTGTTCGCACCGTTCGATCAGCGCGGCCTTGTCGGCAAAAGCCTTCTCGTGCGCGAACAGCACGCGCTCATTGGCGACGGCGACCACGTCATTGTGGAACGCGCCCGCCGCGATCGCTTCCTCGGACTGCTCGGTGAAGATCGTCCGCTCCGGGTCGAGCCCATGCAGCCGGGCGATCGCCTTCGACGCCTCGACGTGCTGCCGCGCCGGGAATGCGCCTCCAGACACGCCATAGACGAAGACCTCAACTCCAGGCTCTCCGTGCGCGCCCGCAAGGCGCATGTGATTTGCCGCGCCTTCGTCTCCGAATGCAGGTGGTACCGGGCCGTGAACCGCAAAGGCGTCCGGTCCAAACGCGATCCGCAGCTGGGCCAGCGTCGAAGGCCACTCGTGGCTTCGGTGCGGCATGGTGCGCAAATTGGCCACCGTCAGGTGGCACTTGCCGTCGGCCGTGTCCGGAGCAGGCGAAATGGTCGCCGCATTGGCCGCCCACATGGCCGCAGCCGATGTCGCGGCGGCAAACAGAGGCGGCTCAGCGCGCTCGGCGTCCGTCCCAAGCTCGCCTAGCCACGCGTGGTCCGGCCGCGGATGCGGCAGAAGAATCCCCTGCGCGAGTCCGAGTTTCAGGTTGGCGCGCATCTTCTCGATGCCTTGCAACGCCGCTGCCCGCGGCTGCGAGACGTCGCCGGCATTGCGCGTCGAAGCGAGGTTGCCGAGGCTCAGCCCCGCGTAATTGTGGCTCGGGCCGACGATGCCGTCGAAATTGATCTCGCGCAGGCTCACCTTGCAACCATGTGGATGGTGTCGCCGACCTCGACCTCGAGCAGCTCCGCGGCTTCCCGATCGATCTGGACGCCTTGACGGGCGAGCTTCTTCACCGAGGCGCAGCAGGCGCGGAAGTCCTTCAGCTTGCCGGCGGACACCATCATCTTGTTTGGTCCGCCATCCTCGATCGCGCAGACTTTTTCCGTGCGCGCGTCGCGAACGGTCCGAATGTCATCGGTCCGCGCGGTCACGGTCGGTCCGCCGTCGAAGATGTCGATGTAACGATCGAAGACGAAGCCTTCCTGTTCGAGCATGCGCAGGGCTGCACGGCCAGTCGGGTGCGGCTGCCCCATGACGGCCCGCCCGGATTCGGCCAGCAGTGACACGTAGATCGGGGTTTTCGGCATCAGGTCCGCAATGAATTTCGTGCCATGGACGGCGTTGAATTCATCGGCCTCCGGAAAGGTCATCCCGAAGAACCGGCCCGCAAGCGCATCCCAGAACGGCGCGTTGCCGGCTTCGTCCATCACGCCGCGAAGCTCCGCCAGAGTGCGCGGGCCGAAGCGCGAGCGATGCTCTTTGATGAATAGGTAGCGGCTACGCGCCAGCAGAGATCCCCAGCCGCCGGCGCGCACCTCGGGGTGAAGGAACAGGCCGCCCACTTCCGACGATCCTTCAAGATCGGTGGTCAGGCTGAGCATCTGGTTTCGAAAGATCTTGCCGAGCTCCGGGCTCGACTGCGTCAGCGTACTCAAGTGATAGCTGTAGAACGGCTGCACGACTCCGACTTGCCCGAACACCTGGCAGGTTCCGCGGATTTTCTGTGCCTTCGGATCTTCAAGAACGAAGACGTAGAGATCCGCTTCTTGAGTCTCGTCCTTTCGCGCGAAGGACTTGTCCGAGCGAGCCAGCTTGCGCGACCAAAGTTCCCCGATCCGCAGGCAGGTTGGTGAAACCGCCGCCGGTCAGCTTGGCCATTTGATAGATCGAGCGGAAATCCTCGCCGTTGGCAGGCCGTACGCGGAAGCTCATGCGGCCTCCGCCGCCAGACGCAGCACGGTGAGTGCGGACAGCGCCGCGCGCTCCTTCAGGCTGTCCACGATCAGAAACTCCTCCGTGCTGTGAAATCTTGCCGCCGCGGACGCCCATTGTGTCGACCACCGGCACGCCGCAGGCGGCGATGTTGTTGCCGTCGCACACGCCGCCTGAGGGCTGCCACGCGATCGACTGGCCAAGATCATGTCCGGCTTGTTTGACGAGGTTGAACAGCGCTTCTGCTTCCTCGGTCAGCGGCTTGGGTGGTCGGGCAAAACCGCCATGCACCTCGATAAAGACGTCGTGTTGCTTCGCCGTCTCGTCCAGCGCCTTGGCGATCAGCCGGCCGGCAATCTCCTGGTCGTCCTCCGTCCGCGGCCGCATGTTCACGCGCAGGATCGCGAGGTCGGGCACGACATTGTTAGGGCTGCCGCCGTCGATCTTGGCAGGGTTGATCGACAAGCCGGGAGTCTTCGACATTGAAAGCCGCAATGCGAGCTCGGACGCGGCAACGATGGCGTTGCGGCCATCCTCTGGGTTGCGTCCGGCGTGGGCGCTGCGCCCCCGAACGACGAAGGAGAAATTGCCGCTTCCGGGCCGGGCGCCGGCGAGCGTTCCGTCCGGCAGCGCCGCAGGCTCATAGGTTAGAGCGGCGCGCTTGCCTTGCGCCGCTTGCCTGAGCAGCGGCGCCGAAGCGAGGGAACCGACTTCCTCGTCGCTGTTGACCACGACTTCGTACCCGATCCGGTCGGAATTCGCGCTGGCCTCAATTGCCTTGAGCGCAGCCAGCATTACGGCGATGCCGCCCTTCATGTCGGCCACGCCAGGGCCGTTCAGTACGCCATCTTCGAGCCACTGCGTCTGCTGGAAGACGTGATCCTCGCCGAAGACGGTATCCATGTGGCCAGTGAAGAGCAGTTGGACAGGCGCCGTCGGCCGCACCGTCAGATGCAGATGACGTCCGTGCTGCACGTCGTAGGTCCGGCCGGCGCCATCGACGGCTTCAACCCGGGACGCGTCCTCGAGCCGCAGCATGCCGGGCAAAGCCGCAAATGCATCGGCGAGTAGATCCGCCATCCGCTCGAGCCCGCCCAGGTTCCGCGAACCGCTGTTGACTGCGGACCAGGCCAGGACCTGGTCGAGCATCGGCTCGGCGCTTGCGCGTTCGATGGCTTCACGTTCGGTGGACGACAATTCCCCCATGGGAGGGCTCCTAGCCGCGCCGCAGGGCGAACGCCACACTAGCCGCTGACGACTACCGCCTCCCGGCCGAGCGCCTCCCCGAGACGCCTCAGCCGGCGCTGCACCTGGTCCCCGACGAGCGCCTCTTCGCCCCGTCGAACATGCAATTCCAGGGCACCATTCGAGCCATCAAGTGACGTACGTTCCAGCACGGCTCCGACGCCGCCCGAGAGCCGCTGGCCGAGGCGGATCGCGACTCCCCACTGGTGGGCGCGGCGAAGCTGCTGTTCCGTACAGAGCTGTGCCAGCCGGCCATCGAGGCGATCGCCGCCGAATGCGGACGATAGCGCCTGCGCCATGATGACGCGGCCCGTGGCATCGACTGCGACCCAATTGCCGTGCAGCGCCATTTCGACTGCCCGCTCGGCCCTGAAGCCCGGGTTCGCCTGCCAGGCGACGTCGGCCAACAGGCACGAAGCGAGTCGGAGCCTTTCCATGGCAAGATCATCGGTGAAGATCGCGCTGAGCCATGCATCGAGACGGTCGCCGTGCTGGCCGAACCGATGCTCCCCTCCGCCGAGCATCGCGCTTCTTCGACAAGCGGGTCGAGGCGCCGGGCGATTGGGTCGAGCGTGGAATACAGCAGCCCCTCCCGGATTCCATAAGTCGACACGACGAGCCGCGAGGGCTCCAGCTCTTCCACGATGAGCTGAAGCAGCATCGCAGCGACAGGAGCGCTGGCGAGACGCGCTGGTGTAACAGTCTTCGCAAGTCGGGGGTCGGGCGTTGCGGCCAGCCTGCGCAGCTCACGCGCCCGCGCCGGCTTCATTCGGTACAAATGTGTGATCGGGAGCGGGAAGTCGGTCGCGAGCATGTCGATCCTGGCCAGCGCGCGCCACGATCCGCCGACCATATAGAAGTTGCGCCCGCGTGTTCGCTCGCGAAGGTCTGTCTCTTTGAGTGCTGCCCGAAGCGCCTTGCGCGCCGTTCGTTCCCCTTCCGTAGATGGGTCGAGCCGCAGAACTCCGAGGGGCAGGGAAATTCCTCGAGCGTCGCATCGCCCGCGACGCGAACGAGCTCAAGGCTGCCGCCGCCAAGGTCGCCGACCAGGCCTTCCGCTTCGGGGATGCCGGAAATTACCCCTTCACCCGCAAGGCGAGCCTCCTCCTCGGCGCTGAGCACGTCGCAGGGAAGCCCAATGCGCCGGATCTCGCGGACGAACTCGCGGCCGTCGCTGGCGTCCCGAACGGCCGCCGTTGCAACCACGCGCGTTTGCTTCACGCGCATGTGATCGATGAGCAGTTTGAAGCGGCTCACGGCCGCGAGCGCGGCACGACGCGGTTCCGCGGGGAGTTCCTCGCCAGGCTCGACCGGACCCGAGACCCGCAAGCACTTTCTCGTTGAAGATAGGCGTGGGCACGCGCTGCGGCCCGGCATAGACCACGAGGCGCACGGAATTCGAGCCGATGTCGATAATCGCGGCAGGTTCGGACGTGTTCAGGCTTTATCGTCCCCGGTTGAAGCGTAGCTTCGGAACTCTCCGGCCCTTCTTTAGTGCCTGCCCGCGGCCCGACAACGATGGGTTCGACATGAAATAATCGTGCAGGTTGAACTCCTGGCCCGCCTTCGGCTGCAGCCGCGTGTACGTGCCATCCGGATTCAACCGCCAGCTCTGCTCATTGTCGATGAAGTTGGCGACCATGACCTGGTCGAGCAGTTGAGCGTGCACCGTCGGGTTTTCGATCGGGAGCATGTATTCGATGCGCCGGTCGAAGTTGCGCGGCATCCAGTCCGCCGAGCTGATGTAGACCTTCGCGCCCGCGCTCGGCAGCTCGTGCCCGTTTGCGAACGCCCACATGCGGGCATGTTCCAGGAACCGGCCGACGATCGACTTGACGTAGATGTTCTCCGACAAGCCGGGACGCCGGGCCGAAGGCAGCAGATGCCGCGGATCACCAGGTCCACCGGAACCCCGGCAGCGCTCGCTTGATACAGCTTCTCGATCATCGCCGGATCGACCAGCGAGTTCATCTTCGCCCAGATGCCGGCCGGCTTCCCTGCACGGGCCGAGGCGATCTCCGCGTCGATCAGCTTGATCAGTTCCGCCCGCATGTTCTGCGGCGAGATCACCAGTAGCTTGAGATTGCGCGGCTCGAGGTAGCCGGTGATGTAATTGAACAGCTTGGCCGCGTCCCGGCCGGTTTTGGCGTCCGCCGTGAAGTAGCTGAGATCCGTGTAGATGCGCGCCGTCACCGGGTGGTAATTGCCGGTTCCGAAGTGGCAGTAGGTACGGAAGCCCTTCTCCTCGCGGCGCACGACCATTGAGACTTTGGCGTGGGTCTTCCAGTCGATGAAGCCGTAGACGACCTGCACGCCGGCGCGCTCGAGCGCATTGGCCCACACGAGGTTCTGCTCTTCGTCGAAGCGGGCCTTAAGCTCGATCACCGCGGTCACCGACTTGCCGGCCTCGGCCGCGTCGATCAGCGCTTTGATGATCGACGACTGCTTGCCTGCCCGGTAGAGCGTCTGCTTGATCGCGATTACATCCGGATCTGCTGCCGCTTGCTGGATGAACTCCACCACCACCTCGAAGCTCTCGTACGGGTGATGGACGAGGAGGTCCTTCTCCTTGATCGCAGCGAAGCAGTCGCCCCCATGCTCCCGGATGCGTTCCGGGAAGCGGGGATTGAAGGCGACGAACTTGAGGTCGGGCCGGTCTTCCTCGACGAGCTGCGACAGGTCGTCCATTCCGAGAAATCCGCGCGACTGTGAAATTGTCGCGGTGCTCGCATCGAGGCCCTCCTGAACCGCGCCGACTAGGCTGTCAGGCATGTCGGGTTCGAGCTCGAGCCTGACGACCCGACCGCGCCGCCGCCGCTTGATTGCCGTGCGGAAGTAGCGGACCAGATCCTCCGCTTCTTCCTCGACCTCGATGTCGCTGTCGCGGATGATCCGGAAGGCGCCGCCGCGCAGCACCTGATACTTGGGGAACAGATATTCCGTCTTGCGCCGGATCAGGTTCTCGAGCGCGATGTAGCGTCCGCTTGTCCCGGGCAGGCGGATGAAACGCGGCAGCGCCGCCGGCGCCATGATCAGCACGCGGACGGTAGCTCGGCCTTTCTTCAGCTCGAAGATCAAGCTCAGCCCCTTGTTGGGGATGAACGGGAAGGGGTGGGCGGGGTCCATCGCCTGCGGAAGTCAGGATCGGGAAGATCTGCTCGCGGAAATGCTGATCGAGCCAATTCTCGGCTTCGGGCTCGAGCGGTTCGTCGCCGACCACGTGCATTCCGGCCGCATCGAGCTCGCCCTGGAGAGTCGCCCAGACTTCATGCTGGCTGGTGACCAGCCGGTCGGCTTCGCTGATGATTGTCGAGAGCTGCTGCGCAACGGTGAGCCCGTCGATCGAGACTTCTTCGACTCCCATCATCTGGTGCGCCCTCAGGCCGGCTACGCGGACCATGGAGAACTCGTCGAGGTTGTTGGCCGAAATCGACAGGAAGCGAATCCGCTCGAGAACTGGATGCCGCGGGTTGCACGCCTCCTCGAGCACCCGGCGATTGAAGGCTAGCCAGCTGAGTTCGCGGTTGAAGAAGCGCGGCTCCGCAGCCTGCCGCTCGCTCGCGGGCGCCGCCGCCGCCGCCGTTGTGGAGACATCGGCCGGCTGGTCCATCAGCTTGGCCCGACGACGGGAAGGGATGCGGTCGATTTTTCCCACTGCATTCCGCAAAGCTGAAACAGGGCCGTGTTACAATCTAGTGACGTTAATTGGTATGTGACCTGCGGGTTCCGGAGTCGGAGAGGCAAAAGCATGGCCAAGGACAAAAAGAAAAAGAAGACTAAGAATAAGAAGAAGGATGCCTCCCCGACCTCGTCCGCGGTCGCGGGCCTCAAGTCGTTGAGTTAGAACCCTCTCGTCGCGGACGTCGTCGCGGCGGCGCTCGTCGCCACTGCTGCGGCCCTCAAGGATTCCAAGAAGGCGCGCAGGCTTGCGGAGGATGCAGGCGATGAGATCACCGCCATGTCGAAAAGCGGTGCTGACCGTGGGAGCGCGCTGTGGAAACTGGCGGTCGAAGTCGGCCGGAGCGCGCTTGACGCCTTCAACGAGGACGCCGGTACGTCAAAGAAACCGAAGCGCAAGACAGGCGTAGCAAAGCCGGATTGACTCTCAGGCGGCTGCCTACAATCTATCCACAGCCCTAACTTAGGTGAGCGTCATGACTGCGAGTTCGGCCTGGTGCCCTAATCGTCGACGATCAGCCTTTCCTCGGCATGGTTGCTTCCGACATCTTGCGTGAATCCGGGTTCCAGACCTTTCACGCCTACGACGCGACGGACGCCACGACCGTCCTTGCCGAGCATCCGGAGATCGAGGTGGTCGTCACGGACGCGGAGTTGACGGGGGACGTGACCGGCATCGAGCTGTGCCAGCGCGTGTCGCGCGAGCGTCCCGAGGTGCGGCTGGTTATCACTGCGGCGGGCCCCGACCTGCAGGGCCAGCAGGTGCCGGAGGGCATACGGGTGCTCCACAAGCCTTATGCCAGCGCTGAATTGCGCACGCTCGTCGCCGCCAAGGCGCTTCTCGAGGAAGCTTGATCCCATTGTAATTTTTCAATTCGGCGTTGGTTAACCGCCGAATTCGTGCCCGGCCAACCATTCCGCGACCATATTGGCGGTTAAGGCGCGAGGAAAAGCTAGGTGGGTTTCCGGAAGACCATGGCGATGTTCTCCGCCATGGTGCGGCCAGTGATTGCCAGCTCTGCAAATGCGAGTGGAAGTGCGAAGGGCAATGCGGCTAGGATTTTGATCTGTTCGAATGGTCGATGATGGTGCAGCTCGCTTTCGACCCCCATCCAGAGGGCTGCGAGCAAGTAGGCGGAAACTAGCGGCCGTCTGCCCACGTCCAGATACGCATCCTCGATGAACTCGAGCGCGAAATGGCGGCCGGCGGCCCGTAGCGATCGGCGATCCCACAGCCCCACATGATGAGGCGGCGTGTTGAACGTCGCATATTTATTGAAGCGTTCGAGATAAGGCTCGTTGTTCGGCACCGCCACGATCAGCCTACCGCCCGGTTTCAACATTCGACGCAGGGCTTTGAAGTAGCTGCTGACTTCGAAGATATGTTCTAGTGTCTGGAACGTACACACGACATCGAAAGTCGCTGCCAGTTCGTCGGCAAAGGCCTCCGCCGTGCCGTGGCAAACGTCCAGCCCTCTCGCGACCGCTCGCCGCTGCGCATGTGCATTTGCATCCATGCCTGAGGCCGTGGCGTGCTCGGCCGCGCGCTCCACGAAATAGCCGTAGCCGCAACCGACATCGAGTACGCGCTCGCCCGGCCGAATTCGATCCAATGCAAACTGGAACTCGTCCGACCAATGCCGATAATCCGGATCGTCGGAAAACCCCGGATCCATCATGTCGTAGAACTTGGCCTCGCCGGCGACGCGCTGCGGGTAAAAGAAGCGGTATCCCGTATCGTGGCAGCGTCGCAGCTCTATATCTTTCAGACCGTCAAAATACCGTCGGACGTCAAACCCTTGACGTTCCCACCGGGTGGCAATCGTCCGTACGTTGAACCGGTCCGCAATGCTCGTCGGTCCCCCCGTCACGGGGCTGCGAACTTGCCCTTCGCCGGCTGCAAGCGTCATCGCATCTCAGAGATATTCGGCGAACTCGCCCAGCAGCCTGCGATACAGGTCGCGCTTGAACGGCACGATCAGTTCGGGAAGCTGTTGCGGCTCGATCCATTTCCACTCGCGGAACTCGGGGTGCGCGGTTGCGATGTTCGACGTCCGCATCGGTGCCCAGGAATCGCGTCAGGTACCAGTCCTGGTCCTGGCCTTTCCACTTGCCGCCCCACAGCTTGCTCCGAAGCTCTTTGGGCAGATCGTACTTTAGTCGCTGCGGGCACTCCGCGATCCGCTCGACGAGGTGCGGTGGAATTCCGGTTTCCTCCTCCAGCTCGCGTAACGCCGACGTCCACGGGTCCTCGCCTTCGTCGATGCCGCCCTGGGGCATTTGCCAGGCTTCGTCGGTATTATCGATGCGCGCGCCGACGAACACTTTGCCCTCGCGATTGACCAGCATCACGCCGACTCCGCGGCGGTAGCGACCGTCCTTGCTCATGCAGCTGCCTTACTGTGCGGGAGCGCGTGCGGCGAGATGCCTTCGCTTGCTTGTTTTTCGCTGCGATTAGCTGGAGTAAGACGGCGCGCAGCAATCGGGAGAGATCGATGACTCGACTCTGGGCAATGGTCGGCGCCGTCCTTTTCGGACTGGGTTCGACCGCACCGCTTCTCGCGCATCACGGCTGGGCCTGGGCAACGAATGAGGAGTTCGAGCTGGGCGGCACCATCAAGCATGTGCGCCACGGCAATCCGCACGGCACAATGGTGATGGCCACCCGCCTCGGCGACTGGACGGTCGAGATCGGTCAGCCCTGGCGGCAACGAGCAGGCCGGGCTTACGCGCGAGCTACTGCGCCCGGGCACTCGGCTGCTGGTCCATGGTCACCGGTCGGCGCGAACTGGCGAGCGGCTGATGAAGGCGGAGCGGATCGTGATCGGGGGCAGGAGCTACAACCTCTATCCCGACCGCAACGAGTTGAGCATCGGCTCGACGCTCGACAGCATTCTCGAAGCGATCGAGGCGGCAGGGCCTGTCGCCGCCCTGCGTGAATCCTATCTCGTCTATCCGCTGGTCAACGTGGTCCACATCGTCGGGGTGGCGTTGCTGTTCGGCGCCATCGTCGCGCTGGACGTCCGGCTGATCCGCTCGCGCCATGAAGTGCCCGGCGCCGATCGATCGGCAGCTCTGCTTCTGCCGGTCGCCTTGACCGGGCTGACGCTGGCAATTCCCGCCGGGCTCTTGCTCTTCGCGACCGATGCTCGCGCCTATGCAGCTTCGCCGCTGTTCCAGGCCAAGATCCTCCTGATTACGCTCGCGATCGCAAATGCGCTGTGGTTTCAGACTGTCGGTTGGCGGCATCGAGGCCGCGGCGCCGCAATCGCCGGCACAGCTTCCATCCTGCTGTGGCTGGGCGCAATCGTGCTTGGACGGCTCGTCGGCTATTTTTGAGCGGACGAGCCTCAGCAGGGGACAGGGTCGATAAGAGTGGCGAAACAGATGTCGGAGGCCTAAAGACGTAGCGAATTAAGACTTTCGCGTTTGTAAGGACCCGCCCGTGGCGACGGCCACCCATCTGCTCACTGAAAAAGAAGCTACGGCGCACCCGGCGGCCGAGGCCGTCGTGGTTCGCTTCGCTGGCGACAGCGGCGACGGCATGCAGCTCACCGGCGGTCAGTTCACGCTTTCGACCGCGCTCGCGGGCAACGACCTCGCGACCTTCCCCGACTTCCCGGCCGAAATTCGCGCGCCGCAGGGCACGACCTTTGGCGTCTCCGCCTTCCAGATCAATTTCGGTTCCTGCGCGATCGACACGGCCGGCGACCAGCCCGACGTCCTGATCGCGATGAACCCCGCAGCGCTGAAAACCAATGTCGACTGCTGCGGGAAGGCGGCCTGATCATCGCCGACGAAGGCGAGTTCACGGCGCGCAACCTCGCCAAGGCGGGCTACGATCAGAACCCGCTGGAGGATGGCAGCCTCGCGAAGTGGCAGCTCGTCCACTTCAACATCTCGCAGCTGACGCTCGATGCGGTGAAGCCGTTCGGCCTAGGCAACAAGGAAGCCCTGCGCTGCAAGAACATGTGGACGCTGGGCCTCGCGCTCTGGATGTTCGACCGCGACCGCCAGCCGATCGTCGAATGGCTCAAGCAGAAGTTCGCCAAGGCGCCCGAGCTCGCCGAGGCCAACATCGTCGCGCTCAACGCCGGCCATGCCTATGGCGAGACGGTCGAGATGGGCGCGCCGTTCAAGCAGCACCATATTGCCGCGGCCCCAGCCGAGCCGGGCCTCTACCGGACCGTGACGGGCGCCGAGGCGCTTGCCCTCGGTCTGGTCGCGGGATGCCAGCTGGCGGGCGTGAACATGTTCTTCGGGTCCTACCCGATCACGCCGGCAAGCCCGCTGCTGCACCACCTCGCCCGGCTCAAGGAATTCGGGATCACGACCTTCCAGGCGGAGGACGAGATCGCGGCCATCTGCGCGGCCATCGGCGCAAGCTATGCGGGGCAGCTCGGAATCACGTCGTCGTCCGGTCCCGGCATTGCATTGAAGACGGAAGCGCTCGGCCTCGCCATCATGACCGAGCTTCCGCTGGTCGTGGTCAATTCGCAGCGCGGCGGGCCGTCGACCGGCCTTCCGACGAAGACCGAACAGTCGGACCTCTATCAAGCGGTGTACGGCCGCAATGCCGATGCGCCGCTACCGGTTATCGCAGCCCGCTCACCCGCGGACGCGTTCGACTGCGCGATCGAGGCCTGCCGCATCGCGACGAAATACATGACGCCGGTCATTCTGCTGACCGATGGCTATATCGCCAATGCCGCCGAGCCGTGGCGCGTGCCGGACATGAGTGGCTACCAGCCATTCCCGGTGACGTTCTTCGACACTCCGCCGGCGGAAGGTCAGGGCGTCATGCCTTACGCGCGCGGTGACGGCCTCGCTCGGCCGTGGATCAAGCCGGGCACGCCGGGCCTCGAGCACCGCATCGGCGGCATTGAGAAGCAGCCCGGCACCGGCAACATCGACTACAGCCCCGCTGCGCATCAGGAGATGACCGATACGCGCACCGCAAAGGTGATGGGTGTCGCCAACTCGATTCCGGATCAGGACGTCTGCATCGGGCGCGAATGCGCGGAGCTCGCGGTCGTCGGTTGGGGCTCGACCTTTGGCCCAATCCATCAGGCCGTGCGCCGTGCGATTGGACGCGGGCAGGACGTCGCCCACGTCCACGTGCGCCACATATGGCCGATGCCCAAGAATATGTCTGTCCTACTCAAGGGCTTCAAACATATCCTGGTGCCGGAAATGAACACGGGCCAGTTCAAGACGGTGCTGCGCGACCAGTTCCTCGTCGACGCAAAGTCGCTGACGAAGGTCAGCGGCCATCCGTTCCGGATCGCCGAAATCGAAGCTGCGATCGACGCGGCGCTGGGCGCGGACTTGCGCGCACACGCGTAGGAGTGTGAAGATTGGGAAGTTTCAGATGAAACAGATCAACGCCTTCCCGCTGATCATGCTGCTAATCGCAATCCTGTTTCTGGTTTACTGGCTGAGGCCGCACTGATGAATGAAATGACGACGGTAACGACCGCAAAGGACTGGGCCAGCGACCAGGAAGTCCGCTGGTGTCCAGGCTGCGGCGACTATGCGGTTCTGAAGGCCGTGCAGCGGACGATGCCGGACCTCGGCATCGCGCGGGAGAAGACGGTGTTCGTCAGCGGCATCGGCTGCTCGAGCCGCTTTCCCTATTACATGGCGAGCTACGGCTTCCACACGATCCACGGCCGCGCCCCGGCCTTTGCGACCGGCATCAAGCTCGCCAATCCGGAGCTCGACGTGTGGATCATCACCGGCGACGGCGATGCGCTGTCGATCGGCGGTAACCACACGATGCACGTGCTTCGCCGCAACCTCGACTGCCAGATCCTGCTCTTCAACAACGAGATCTACGGCCTGACCAAGGGGCAATATTCGCCGACCAGCCGCGTCGGCACGCGCTCGCCCTCGACGCCGTTTGGGTCCGTCGACCGGCCGGTGACGCCCGGCCTGTTCGCGCTCGGCTCAGGCGCACGGTTCGTCGCGCGCGGGATCGACGTACACAAGAACCTGCCCGACGTGCTCAAGGCTGCGCATGCGCATCGCGGTGCGAGCTTCGTCGAAATCTATCAGAATTGCGTCGTCTACAACGACGACGTCTTCGCCAGCTTCACTCAGCGCGAGCTCGCCGCCGATAAGCAGCTCTGGCTGAAAGCTGGCGAGAAGATGCTGTTCGCCGGTGGCACGAAGGGCATCGCGCTTGATGTCGAACGATTGGCGCTCAAGGTCGTGGAAGGCGACGATCCGGCGGTGCTCGTCCACGATCCCAAGAACCGCGGCGTTGCGGCAATGCTGATCGAACTCCCGCACGAAGGGTTCCCGGTGGCGCTCGGCGTCATCTACGAAGACCCACGCGCGACGTTCGAAGCCGCCGTGATCGAGCAGAACCAGGCCGCCGCATCGGGCAAGACGCCCGATCTCCAAAAGCTCGTCTCCAAAGGCCAGACCTGGCAGGTCGAAAAAGAGCCGCACAAGCTCTGATCCGCGCTGCCTGATTGGATAATCTCACCCACTCGATGGCCGGCTGGGCGCTGGGCCAGGCAGGCCTCAAGCTGAAGTCGCGCAAGGGCCTCGCCGCGCTGATCCTCGCCGCAAACATGCCCGACATCGACGTCTTCTTCGGCAATGCGCCGTGGGATCCGCTCGCGATCCATCGCGGCTTCACCCACGGCCTGGTCGGCGGAGTACTGGTCATGCCGCCGGTGCTGGCCGCCTTGCTTTGGCTGCTCGATCGGTGGCAACTCAGCCGCGGGGTTCAGTTCAAGAGCGGACTTCCGATGCGCTTCGGCTGGCTCGTCTTGCTCTCCTATCTCGGTGCGATCACGCATCCGCTGCTGGACCTCCTGACCACCTATTCGGTCCAGCTCTTCTCGCCATTTTCGAGTGCCTGGTATCATGCTGACGGCCTCTTCATCATCGACGTCTGGCTGTGGCTCATTCTCGCGATCGCGATCGGAGTGTCGAAGCGGCGCGAGCAGGCCGGCCGCGAATGGCGCCGCTTGCCGCAGGTCGCGATCGGCGTCGTGCTCGCCTACATCGGCCTCAACCTGTTGATCAGCGAGCGCGCCTACGCCGCGGTCCGGTCCTACGATCCGCAAGCGCGCGCCATCTTCGCGTCGCCGCCGCCGGTGACCTTCTGGCGCCGCGGTCTCGTCTGGCGCGAGGACCACTGCTACCGGCGCAGCAGTTACGATCCGCTAGGCGCGGGTTTCGCGATGGTCGGATCGTGCGAGCCGACACTGATGGACCATGTGCTTGTTCGCGAAGCGATCGATCGCGACCCGAGCCTTCAGAAATTCCTCAAGTGGTCGATCCTTCCGCAGGCCGACGTGATTTGCGGCCGTTGCTTGGCCAGGGTGACGATCGGGGATGCACGATATGGCGAGGGCCGCCGCTCGCGCCTCGCTCGCGAAACCGTGATTCCGATCAAGGGGCTGGGTTGCTGACGCTCGACAATGGCCGATCGAATTCATAACTGCGCCGTCATGAGCACGCGCGGCGAGCATCTGATGCGCGGCGGGCTGCTGTTCGTGAACGGCAGCGGCCTGCTTGGACGCCTGTTCGCGAGGAGCTTCGCCTTCGTCCTCGATCAAATCGAGGACCGGCTCGCAGTCGGCGGGATTGAGGTCACTTTGCCGGACGGCTCGCGGCGGCGCATCGGCTTCAAGGCTGACGGGCCGGTGGCGGTCGTGCGGCTCAACAGCTGGTACGCCCTCGTTCGCCTGGTCACTTCCGGATCGATCGGCTGGTACCGCGCCTGGGCGAAAGGCGAGTGGACCTCGCCGGACCCGGTGCCGCTGTTCGCCTTGTTCACCGCCAATGCGCGCACACTGGGCGACACAGGCCGCGCCAAAGGTTCCGCGCGGCTGCTCAACTTGGTCAAGCACCGACGCCGCGACAATGACGTCTGGCACGCGCGACAGAATATTGCGGCGCACTACGACCTCGGAAACGACTTCTATGTGGCGTGGCTCGATGCCACGATGACCTACAGCTCGGCGCGGTTCGCAACGCCGGACGATAGTCTGGAGCAGGCGCAGATGCGCAAGATGCACCTGCTGCTCGACCGGCTCGATCTGAAGCCCGGCGACCGATTGCTGGAGATCGGCTGCGGCTGGGGCACGCTCGCGATCGAGGCGGCGAAGCGCGGCGTGTCCGTCGTGGGCCTGACGCTGTCCCGCGAGCAGAAGGCGTGGGCCGACGAGAAGATCGCTCAGGCGGGACTATCCGACAGGATCGAAATCCGTCTCCAGGACTATCGCGATACCGCGGAGCAGTTCGACGCGGTCGCTTCCGTCGAGATGGTCGAGGCCGTCGGTGAGCGCTGGTGGGGCGCTTATCTCGATTGCGTTGCCCGGAACCTGAAGTACGGCGGACGCGCCGCGCTGCAATTCATCGCGATCGATCACGACCTGTTCGACGGCTATGCGCGCAGTCCCGACTTCATCCAGGCCTATATCTTCCCTGGAGGGATGCTCCTGGACGAACAGCGCTTCGCTGAACTCGCGCGGGCTCGCGACTTATCATGGGATGACCGCGACGGCTTTGGACTGGATTATGCGGAGACGCTGAAACGGTGGCGCGAACGCTATGACGCTGCGGTCATGGAAGGACGGTTGCCTGGCTTCGGTGAGCCGTTCCACCAGCTTTGGCGCTATTACCTCATGTATTGCGAGGGCGGCTTCCGCGGCCGGGCCATCGACGTCGCGCAAACCACCCTCGTCAAATCCTAGGGCTTAGGCGTGGACCCGGCGAGCCTCGTCGCCGCGAAACAGCGGAACGAGCTGCCAGAGGGCCGACAGCCCCACGAGCGAGTAGACGATCCTGCTGAGCGCCGACATCTCGCCGAAGAGCGCCGCGACCAGGTCGAAGTCGACGAGGCCGACGAGGCCCCAGTTGAGACCGCCGACAATGAGAAGGACAAGGGTAATTGTGTTCACAAGGCGCATCGAACCAACTCCTGAAAGTCGGGCCGGCGGCGTAGGAGGGAGAGTGCGCCGCACGGCCCTTTGCATTTTCAGCAATTAGGGGTGGCGAAAGCGGCAATCGATACGGGAGAAGTTCGGTAGGAACTCCTGTCAGAGCCCCGCTTCGACGGCGATGCGGATGGCTTCCGCCGACGTCGCAACGTCAAGCCGTTCGAGCAGCAGTGCGCGGTGCATTTTGACTGTCTTCTCGCTGATCTTGAGGTCCCAGGCGATCTGCTTGTTGAGAAGGCCGCGCGCCATTCGCTGCAGCACTTCGCGCTGTCGTGTCGGCAGTCCTGCAACCCGCTCGGCCGCGCTTGAGCGCCGGCTGGACAGAGCAATTTCCGGCTGATCGCCGAGGTCGACCTGGGATCCGAGGAACCATGCGAGCCGGCCCTCGTCATCGAACAAAGGCGTGATCATCACGCCGTTGCGGAATGCCGAGCCGTCTCGCCGATAGTTGAGGATGTCGACGAGCACCGGACGAGCGCTGCCGATGGCTTCCCGAATGCGTTCCTGCGCTGCCTGCTCCGTCCGCGCGCCACTGAGGAAGCGGCAATTCCGCCCGACGATTTCCTCCTCGGTGTATTTGGTGAGGTTGCAGAAAGCGTCGTTCACGAATTCTAGCGGATTGTCCGCACGGCGCGGATTGCTCACGACCATCGCGATCGGACTGATGCCGATCGCGTCAATCAGAGACTGCTCGTCATTCGCCATGACTTCAAGCGTAGCTCAGGAGTTTGATACGGCCAATGTGCCGTACGATGGGAGCGACCTTGGCCGAAAGACGTTGCCCGCGCTGAAGGAGGATAGAATGTCCGAACTGACGCTGAGCGACATCTCCGAGAAGATGCGCGACATCGACTTTGCAATGCTGTCGACCCGCACTGCAGGCGGCGAGATCGCAGCCCGCCCGATGAGCAACAATCGGCAGGTTGACTATGACGGCGACAATTATTTCTTCACTTGCCAGGAAACCGGCACCATCCGGGACGTCACCGGCGATCCGAACGTGGGCTTGAGCTTTCAGGGCAAGTCAGGCGCGCTCGGGATGAAGCCCTTCTTCATCACGGTTGAGGGCAAGGCCGAACTGATCCGCGACAAGGACCAGTTCGCCGAGCATTGGACGGACGATCTCGACGACTGGTTCAAGGACGGAATCGAGACCCCCGGGCTGGTGCTCGTGAAGGTCCATGCTCACCGGCTCCACTATTGGGACGGCTACAGCGAGGGCGAGATCGACCTCGAGCAGGGCGCGCGCTCGGATCGCTCCGTCGACGCCTGAGGGCAGATATCAGCTCCGTTGCTCGCCGCCTTACGCCGCTCAGGGCAATGAAGAGTAATCCACGGGCGTGAGGAAGACGCCGCCGGCCTGGTCGCCAACCGCCCAGCGGATTTGCGCCTCGATCTCGCCGGACCCGTCGACGCGAAGCCGGACGTGCTCTCCGATCCCTGGGAGATCTTCGACCCGCAACTTAAACCCCCCGCTCGACACGTCGAGGACGGTCACCGCCCGGGCATTTCCTGCCGAATTGATCAGCACGGCGTTACGCTCGAGATCGATACGGGGCGCGCGTTTGATGAACCCCGGCACTCGGCCCATGTCGTTGCTCCCTCGCGAGCAGGACTAACATACATCACGTTCCTTGTGCACCTGCACAATGCGGCTCAGGCGTCGATGCGCACCTTTTCGCCGCTCGCTGCTTCACCGAGCAGGCGCTCCAGGATCGCATTCGCAACCACGTCCGGGCTCTTCAAGCTCTCCGGCTCCTCCCCCGGGAAGGCCAGCGCGCGCATCCGCGTTCGCGTCGCGCCCGGATCCACGATGTGGACCCGCACCTTGTTCGCGTAGGCCGTCTCGTCCGCATAGGCGCGAAGCAGCGTTTCCAGCGCCGCCTTGGACGATCCGTATGCCCCCCAGAAGGCGCGCGGCTCGGCGCCCACGGAGGATGTCAGCGCAACGACGTCAGCGCGTTCCGACTTTTTGAGCAGCGGATCGAAGGCGGCAATCAGTGCCTGGGGCGCCAGCACATTGAGGCTGAGCACCCGGCGAATATTCCTTCGGGTCGATGTCCTGCACCGGGGTCAGCGAACCCAGCATGGCCGCGTTCAGCACCAGCATGTCGAGCTTCCCCCAGCGCTGACAACCGCGACCGCCAGCTTGCCGATGGATTCACCGTCCGTGAGGTCGAGCGGCGCGATGGTCGCGCTACCGCCGGCCGCGTGGATACGCTCCTCGACCTCCTCCAGTGCCGAGGCAGTGCGGGCGACGAGGATCACGTGGGCGCCGGCCGCGGCAAGCGCCTCGGCGGTCGCCGCGCCAATGCCCGCGGCTTGCGCCGGTTACCAGCGCGAGCTTGTCCTTCATATTTGTCGAATCGGTCATCGCCGCCGCGTCTAGCGGCTTAGCGGCTTGCCACCAACGAGAGCGATGCGGCGCGCTCCTTTTCGCCGAGATCGGTCAGCGTGGTCGGATAGGCGCCGGTGAAGCAGGCGTCGCAGCGCTGCGGTTGGCTGGTGTCGCGCTCATCGCCGAGTGCGCGGTAGAGGCCTTCGATCGAGATGAAGGCGAGGCTGTCGGCGTTGATGTAGTCGCGCATCTGCTCGACACCCATCTGCGCCGCGAGCAGCTTCGCCCGCTCCGGCGTGTCGACGCCGTAGAAGCAGCTGTGTTGCGTCGGCGGCGAGGCGATGCGCATGTGGACTTCGCGGGCGCCGGCGTCGCGCATCATCTGCACCAGCTTCACGCGGTGGTGCCGCGAACGATCGAATCGTCGACCAGCACGATGCTCTTGCCATCGACCAGGGCGCGATTGGCATTGTGCTTGAGCTTCACGCCGAGGTGCCGAACCTCCTGGCTCGGCTGGATGAAGGTCCGTCCGACATAGTGGGAGCGGATGATCCCGAGCTCGAACGGGATGCCCGACTCCTGGCTGTAGCCGATCGCGGCGGGAACGCCGCTGTCCGGCACGGGCACCACATAATCGGCTTCAACCGGAGCTTCACGTGACAGCTCGGCGCCGATGTTCTTGCGCACCTCGTAGACCGAGTCGCCTTCGGCAATCGAAGTCCGGCCGGGAAAAATAGACGTGCTCGAAGATGCACGGACGCGGGCTCGCCTTCTGGAACGGCCGGAAGGAACGGATGCCGCTGTCGTTGACGACGATCAGCTCGCCCGGCTCGACGTCGCGCACGTAGCTCGCGCCGATGACGTCGAGCGCGACGCGTCTCGGAGGCGAAGATCGTCGCTTCGCCGAGCTTGCCCATGACCAACGGCCGGATGCCGAGCGGGTCGCGGCAGGCGATCAGCCCTTCCTCGGTCAGCACGACCAGCGAATAGGCGCCCTCGACCTGCTTCAGCGCGTCGGTCAGCCGGTCGAGCATGCTCGTGCGATCCGAGGTCGCGACGAGGTGGATGATGACCTCGGTGTCGCTGGTCGACTGGAAGATCGAGCCGCGGCGGTTGAGCGTCCGCCGGAGCTTCATCGCGTTCGAAAGATTGCCGTTGTGGGCGACCGCGAAGCCGCCCTCGGCGAGCTCGGCGAACAATGGCTGGACGTTGCGCAGCGCCGTCTCGCCGGTCGTCGAATAGCGGACATGGCCGATCGCCGGCCCGGCCGGCGAGGCGGCGGATGACGTCGTCGCGGTCGAAATTGCCGGCGACATGGCCCATCGCCCGGTGCGAATGGAAATGCTTGCCGTCGAACGCTGGTGATGCCCGCGGCTTCCTGGCCGCGGTGCTGGAGCGCGTGCAGGCCGAGCGCGACGAAGCTCGCCGCATTGTCGGCGCCCCAGATGCCGAAGACGCCGCACTCTTCGCGCAGCTTGTCGTCATCGAATGGATTGGTCGTCAGCATCACGTAGGTCCCGAACCTCCCGGCGGCCATGCGCGGGTCATATAGGGTGAGCCGGTGCCTTTGTCGCCCCTAGGCTGAATAAGGCGTGAAATCTTAACGGCTTAGCTGGCCGCTAGCGCCTTGAAAAGATTGGGATACTTCGCCTTTAAGGCCGCGACCTTCGGCCGGTCGTTGATCAGGATGTAGGGGTGCAGCGGGTGCTTCCGCGCGAAATCCTGATGATAGGCTTCGGCGGGATAGAAGCGGCCGCTTTCGATCCGGGTCGCGACCGGCTTGCTGAATGCGCGCCGTTTCACTTGAGGCGCTGGAGCACGTGCGAGGCGATCGCGCCTGGCCGGAGTCTGCGGGAAGATCGCCGAGCGGTAGCTCGGTCCGACGTCGGGGCCCTGGCGGTTCACCTGCGTCGGATCGTGCGCGACGGTGAAATAGATCTGGAGCAGCTGGGCGTAGCTGATCGTGGCGGGATCGTAAGTGATCCGGACCGCCTCGGCGTGCCTCGTCCGCTCCGAGCTGACCGCCGCATAATTGGCGTCGCGCGGCGAGCCGCCGGCATAGCCCGAGACCACGTCGGTGACGCCTTTCACATGCTCGAACACTGCTTCCATGCCCCAGAAGCAGCCGCCCGCGAGCACGGCGGTCTCGGTTCGCGGCGCGGCCGCGAGCAGGGCTCGCCAGCAGCGCGGCGGCAATGGACGAGGGCAGCTTCATCCGATTCCTCTCGCGATGACGCTCATGTCGCAGGCCGCTTAACAGCGTCTGGACGACCGCCGGTCGCGGAATAGGACGGTACTGACACGGAGGTAAGCGAATGCCCACCTACACAGCGCCGGTTCGCGATACCCTTTTCGTCCTCAACAACGTCCTCGACATCGGCCGCTATTCGAACCTCCCGGGCTTCGCGAACGCGTCGCCGGACCTGATCGAGGCGATCCTCGACGAGGCGGGCAAGTTTTGCTCCGAGGTGCTGCAGCCCCTGAACCGCATCGGCGATGAGGTCGGCTGCAAGCGCAACGACGACGGGTCGGTCACCGCGCCCCCGGGCTTCAAGGAAGCCTATAAGCAATTTTGCGAGGCCGGCTGGCCGACTCTGACGGCGCCGGAGGAATATGGCGGGCAGGGCCTGCCGCAGGTCGTGGGCACGGCAGTCAGCGAATATATCCTGTCGGCCAACCACAGCTTCGAGATGTACCAGGGGCTGACCTCGGGCGCGATCGCCTCTCTGCTGGTCAAGGCGTCGGATGAGCTGAAGCAGAAATATGTGCCGAACATGGTCACCGGCAAGTGGACCGGCACCATGAACCTGACGGAGCCGCACTGCGGCACCGATCTCGGCCTGTTGAAGACCCGCGCCGATCCCAACCCGGACGGCAGCTATTCGATCAGCGGCACGAAGATCTTCATCTCGTCGGGCGAGCACGACCTCAGCGAGAACATCATCCACCTGGTCCTCGCGAAGATCGCCGGCGCTCCGGACAATGTGAAAGGCATCTCCCTGTTCGTGGTGCCGAAGTTCCTCGTCAACGAGGACGGGTCGCTCGGGCGAGCGCAACTCGCTGTCCTGCGGCGCTCTCGAGAAGAAGATGGGCATCCACGGCAACGCGACCTGCGTCATGAACTATGACGGGGCGAAGGGCTGGCTGGTCGGCGAGCCGGAGAAGGGCCTCGCCGCCATGTTCATCATGATGAATGCGGCGCGGCTCGGCGTCGGGCCTGCAGGGCCTCGCGCAGGGCGAGGTCGCCTACCAGAACGCGGCCAGCTTACGCTCGCGAACGGCGGCAGAGCCGGGCGCTCAAGGAGTCGGAACGCGACACGTCGGCGCCAAGGCCGATCCGATCATCGTCCACCCGGACGTTCGCCGCATGCTGATGGAATCGCGCGCCTGGAACGAAGCCGGGCGGGCGCTCGTCCTGTGGGGCGCTCTTGCTGGTCGATCTCATGCGCCGCTCGCCGGACGAAGCGGAGCGGCAGCAGGCGGACGACCTGCTCGGGCTGATCACGCCTGTGATCAAGGGCTATTTGACCGACAAGGGCTTCGAGGCCGCGGTTTATGCGCAGCAGGTGCTCGGCGGCCACGGCTACATCCGCGAGCATGGCATCGAGCAGTTCGTCCGCGATGCCCGCATCTGCCAGATCTACGAGGGCACCAACGGCATCCAGGCGATGGATCTCGTCGGGCGCAAGCTGCCCAAGGACGGCGGCCGCGGCGTCCGCACTTTCTTCGAGATGGTAGGCCGCGACATCGCCGAAGCGAAGGCCGCGGGTGACCCTGCCGGCGTCGCTGCGGCGCTCGATCCGGCGCGTGCCAGGATCTCCAGGCAGCGACCATGTGGCTCGCCCAGAACGGCATGGCCGACCCGGATAACGCGGGGGCCGGCGCCTACGCCTACATGGACCTGATGGGCCTGGTCAGCCTCGGCTGGATGTGGATGAAGATGGCGGCGGCCTCACAGCGGGCGATCGACGAGGGCGACGAGCGACGAGCCGTTCCACGACGCCAAGCTGATCACCGCGCGCTTCTATGCGCAGCGCGAGCTGCCGATGTCGTCCGCGCTGCGCAGGAAGATCGAGGCAGGCGCCGAAACGCTGATGAAGATTCCGGCGGAAGTCTTCTAGCGCATCAGGCCTGCGTAGCGCCTCGCGCGGCTTCGCCGGAGCGCGATGCCGAGCGCTCCGAAACCCAGCAGCATGATGACCCAGGACGAGGGCTCGGGCACTTCCGCCGCGAATAGCGAGAAGGCCAGGTCGGCGTCTTCGTGCCAGTGCCCTCCTTGAAGTAAGAGCTGGAAGGCGCTGCCGTCGCCTCCGGTGCCTTCGGCCCAGCCCCATTGCGGCTCAAGATCTGAGTTGCTGACGATCGAGAGCCAATATGGCGTGCCGGCGAGCGCGGCGAAGTTCAGCGAGAGGCCATAGGTGCAAACTGGGTTGGCCGAACCCGTGTCGCAAACCTCCCCGCCATTGCCCAGGATGGTGGTCGAGAAGAGGGACGATCCCGGCTGACCGATATCGTCGTCGTAGAATTGGACCTGGAATGATGTCGTCGTCCCGACCCCGCCTGGATTGAAATAGATCCCGGTGAACCTCAGCCCGGTAATGGTGGCATCGCTCGACAGCGTGAAATCGTCATAGGCGGTCGCGTAGGTGCCGATGCCCCCGGCGCGAAGTGTCGTTCTGGCTCGCGAGCGCGAAACCGGACACATCGTAAGGCTGGACATAGATCTGCGCGCCGCCCGCCGCGGACATGCCGAGCAGCGCCAAACCGATCGAATTCAAACCAACGCCGCTGCAAAACGTCCGCAGGCGAGAAGCGCGGTGACCCCCCATAGGTCAATCTCCTGAAAGAGACGCGACTCGAACCGTGAGGCGCGGCACTACATCATTTACATTTTGTTAACCAGTCTCGTTACGAGACACTTTGCCTTGGCGCTGGGGAGTAAAAAAGGGGCGCTCTTTTGCATTGGGCGCCACTCGGCCGACGAGTTGTTTATCGTGCGTTCAACTAAGAGCGATGAGCCGAGTTTATGCTTCGATAACCGATGAACCGGGAGAGCGATTATGCGTTTATCCGGTCAAAGGCTCCAATCGAGTGAAAGGAGTATTAGAGCCATGACCTTCACGACTAAGCTTCTAGCCGGCGCAGCCGGTCTTGCGGGTCTTGCCGCCGCCGCGCCGGTAAGTGCCCAGTACTATAGTTATCCGGGGTATTCGTACGGTGCTCCTTATGGGAACGCTTACGGCTACAATGCCTACGGTAACACGAACGCCGCCGCGCAGCAGTGTAGTGCCGCCGTCCAGCAGCGGCTCTACAACCGCCAAAGCATCGGCAGCATCCTGGGCGCGGTGCTTGGCGCCAATACCAGCGGCCGTGTGCTCAGCATCACGCAGGTGAATCCGCGTTCGAATGGCACGATCCGCATCCGCGGTCTCGCGAGCAGCGGTCGCATGGCCTACAATGGCTATGGCCCGTACGGCGTGGGTGCCTACGGTGCTCTGGGCTACAATACGGCGAACGCCGCCGACCTGTCGTTCCGTTGCGACGTCGATCCGCGCGGCTATGTCCGCAACGTCGACATCAACCGCCGCTACTAAAGCGACGGCCTTCTGAACGAAGAAGAGCGCCGGGAAACCCCCGGCGCTTTTTCTATAATGGCCAAGGTCACTTGAGGTTCAGGCGCAGGCCGGAATAAACCGAGTCCATCCTTGCGCGTTGGTGCGCGCGGAAAGCTGCAAACGAAGGAAAGACATGCGCAAGCTGAACGGCCTCGCCGGATCACGAAAATTCGTCGCGTCGGTTGCTATTCTATGCGCCGCCGGAGCAGCTGGTGGCGCCATTGCCCTGGGCGCGGCAGCGACTCCGGCAGCCGCGCAATCGGCGGACGGCGCTGAAGTCGCTGCCTTCTACCGCAGCCGTGGGGGCGCGCCGCTGTGGTTCTCGCCCCGGTCCGGTGCCGCGGCCCAGCAGCTCGTCCAATTGCTCGCCACGGCGCAGGCCGACAACCTCAATCCACGGCGCTACAACGCCCGCGGGCTCTCTCGTGCCGTCCAGGACGCGGCGAACGGGAATCCGGCAGCGGTTCAGCGCGCCGAGGCGATGTTGAGTGCAGCCTTCGTGGCCTATGCACGCGATCAAAGGCACGATCCCGCCGCGGGGGTGATCTATGTCGATCCGGAACTGCGGCCGACGCCGCCCTCTGCGCGGGCGTTGCTGACGCAAGCGGCTCAAGCGCCCTCCTTGTCCGAATATGTCGGCCAAATGGGCTGGATGAACCCGATCTACGGCCGTCTGCGGCAGGCGATCGCGAGCCGGATCTATCGCAGTGAGGCGGAACGGCGCTTGCTCACCGCCAATCTTGAACGCGCACGGGCACTTCCGCCGGGCAACGGGCGGTACGTCATCGTGAACCCGCCGGCCGCGCGGCTGTACATGTACGAGAACGGCCAGGTGGTGGATTCCATGCGCGTCGTTGCCGGCAAGTCGGCGCCGGCCAGCCAAACACCGATGATGAATGCATTTATCCGTTATACCGTGCTCAACCCCTACTGGAACGCTCCCTCCGACATCGCGTCGAAAAACCTTGCGCCGAACGTACTCAAGCGCGGGCCGGCCTATCTGAAAGAGAAGGGCTACGAAGTGATGTCCGATTGGTCGGAAAGCGCCAAAGTCGTCAGTCCTACCTCGGTGAACTGGAAGGCCGTGGCTGACGGCCGGACTCAGATCCGGCTGCGGCAAAAGCCCGGGCCGGCGAACTCGATGGGCCAGATGAAATTCATGTTCCCGAACAAGCAGGGCATCTGGCTTCATGACACGCCCGTTCGAGAGAAGATCGAGGAAGCGAGCCGCCTTCAGAGCGCGGGCTGCGTCCGGCTCGAGGACGCGCCGCGCCTGGCGCGTTGGCTGTTTGGCCGCTCTTTGAAGCCTCAGGGCGCTCGTCCTGAGCAGAAGGTCCCGCTGCCTTCGCCGGTGCCGATCTACATCACCTATTTGACGGCGGTACCGAGCGGAACGTCGATCACCTACTTCGACGACTTCTATGGCCGCGACCGTGCCGCGGCCAGCAGGATCGCAAGTATCTTCTAGCCCGCCTGGCGATCGGCGACGTACCAGGGCTTGAGCATCGTGACCGGGTTCTGGTTCTCGCGCTTGCCCGCGAGCCGGCCGAGGTCGAAGCCGCTCGTGAACCTCACGCCGAACTTGCCGGACTGCGACCAGCGAACCACGGCGCGCACGGGGCCAACGCCGATGATGTCGATGACCAGCTCGGCGCCGGGCGGCACGGGGATGTCACAGTCGACCAGCGCGCCCATCGAAGAGATATTGCGCAGCCGCAGCTCCGCGCGCTCTCCGTCGATGGCAGTCACCGCCCGGCGCATGAGCCGGTAACGCGGCTCGCGAATGCATTGTAGCCGTCGGCCTCGACGGTTGCCTTGGAGGCAAGCTCGCGTGCGGACTCAGCATCGGTCGGGCCGGCCGAAGATATAGCCCTGAACCATGCTGACGCCGAGGTCGCGGATGAGCTGGAGGTCGTCGTGGGTTTCGACGCCCTCGGCGCAGGTGTCCATGCCAAGCGTGTCGGCAAGGCTGACGATTGCGCGGATGATCGCCGCGTTACGCTGGGTCGTGGATGCGGCGCCGCGCACGAAGCTCTGGTCGATCTTGATCTTGTCGAACGGCGCTTTCTTCAGATAGCCGAGCGAGCTGTAGCCGGTACCGAAATCATCGAGTGCGAGGCGCACGCCAAGTGCCTTCAGCCTTGCGAAGGTCTCGTCGGTGGAATCGCCCTCCGCCAGGAACACGCCTTCCGTGATCTCCAGCTCCAGGCGCTCGGCGCGTACGCCCGTTTCCAAGAGGTGGTTGGAGATCATCTCCACTACGGCTGGGTCGTTGAACTGAAGCGGGGACAGGTTGACCGCGACACGAATATGGTCGGGCCAATGCGCAGCTTCCTCGAGTGCAGTCCGCAGCACCCACTCGCCGATCTCGGCGATCAGCCCGGCCTCTTCAGCAAGCGGGATGAATTTCGCAGGAGAGACCGCGCCGCGCGTTGGATGTTGCCAGCGAACCAGGGACTCGAACCCTGAGATCTCTTCTCCCGCGGCGCGGACGATCGGCTGGTAATGGACGGCCAAGCTCGCCACGCTCGATCGCCTGCCGCAGGTCGTTTTCCATCAGTTGGCGGTCCGCCGCCTCGCTATGCATCGATGGTTCGTACAGGCGGTGCTTGCCGCGGCCCGGCGGCCTTCGCGGCATAAAGCGCGAGGTCGGCGTTGCGCACCATCGCGTCCGCGCTGGCGCGGCCCGGGTCGCCGATGGCAATTCCGACCGATGCGCCGATGGTCACCTTGTGACCCTCGATCGTGTACGGCCGCGAGACCTGCTCGATGAGGGTGCGGGACAGGGACTTCCAGCAAGCCGATGTCCACGGTGCCGGGAAAAACGGCCTGGAACTCGTCGCCGCCGAGGCGACCGACCTTGCCGTGGTTCCCCATGACCGATTTCAGTCGATCCGCGACCTGGCGGAGCAAGGCATCGCCGATCGGGTGGCCGAGCGTATCGTTCACGTTCTTGAAGCGATCGAGGTCGATCATGAAGAGCGCGCAGCCCTTCTGCCGATGCGCCGCGTTGCGCAGGGCCTCGTCGAGCGTCTGGCGCATCATCGCCCGGTTCGGGAGGCCGGTGAGCGAGTCGAACCGCGCAAGCCGGCTGATCTCCTGCTCCGACCGGCGCTGCTCGGTAAGGTCCGTGCCGATGCCGCGGAAGCCGAGGAAGCGGCCGCGCTCGTCGAAGATCGGGTTGCCCGAAAGAGACCAATGGACGTCCTCCTGGCTCGCTGGCCGGACGACCACATCCGAGAAGGGGAAGCGAGCCGACAGGTGGAAGCCGAGCGTCTTGCGCTCTTCTACGGAGTCCGACGCTTCGGTCTCGACCGACAGCAGATCGGTGAATTGGCGCCCAAGCAGCTCTTCCGGCTCGCAGTCGAAATCCTCGGCGAGCTGGTGTGAGACATAGGACAGCGTTCCCGCAGGATCCGTTTCCCAGAACCAGCCCCGGCCGCTGCTTTCGAATTCATCGACGAAGTGCTGCGATTTTCGAGCCTGAGCCTCTACGCGAAGCCGCTTGCGCCCGCGTCGCGATGAAGCTTCTCGCGGCGGCGACGCTGTAGGCGAACAGCACGAGCGACAGCACCGCGACGCCGGCCGGCACGAGCGGGGAACTCGCGAGAACCGACGCGGCGCCGGTGGACACGACGAGGTTGACGAAGGCGAGGGGCGGGGAGTTCACCGCTACGACGCTGCGCATCACAATGCCGGCCGCCATCGCAACCGGGGCTGCGGCGATGGGCATCACGAAGGCGTCGTCCGACACGGCGTGGCCGAACCAGGTCGACAGGATGCCCGCCACAGCCAGATAGACGCAAAGGAAGCCGAAGACCCGTGTGAGGCGCGAGGTTCAAGCGATGTCGCTTCAGAAGCAGCGCTGTCATCCCCAGAATCGAGGAGGAGAACGAGGACTGCGGGCACAAGGGGATTGTCGGTCAGGCTGGCGTAGGACAGGCTGGACGACAGCATCACGCAGGCAATGGCGACCAGCAGATGGGTCACGCCCAGGACCAGCGGCGCATGCTGCATCGCGGTCGAGCCGCCATTCGCACAGGGCTTCCTCGTCCGCGGTCTCGTGCGCGACGATGTCGAATGTCATCGCGTCGCCGACCGAGGCCCGTTCGCGGATCTCGTTGACTTCGATGGCCTTTGCAAACCGCGATCTGCGCATCAACGCGTCCTCACTGGCACGCCCCCGTTTGCGGAGCGTGCGCGACTGAGCGCGCTGTTTAGCGGCGCCGAGTTAACCGCCCGGCGAAGGAATAGGGTTAGTGCGCCCTTAAGCTTCTTCGGGAAGGAAGTCGGGCACCGACAAATACCGCTCGCCGGTGTCGTAGTTGAAGCCGAGCACGCGCGGGCGGTCGCCAAGCTCAGGCAGCTTCTGCTCGATCGCCGCCAGCGTTGCGCCCGAGGAGATTCCGACGAGCATCCCTTCCTCGCGGGCCGCCCGTCGCGCCATTTCCTTGGCGTCGTTCGGCTCCACCTGGATGACGCCGTCTATGACCGACGTGTCCATGATCGCCGGAATGAAGCCCGCGCCGATCCCCTGAATCGGGTGGGGCCCGGGTTGCCCGCCGGAGAGCACCGGGGACAGCGTCGGCTCGACCGCGAAAACCTTCAGGCTCGGCCACTCCGCCTTCAGCACCTCGGCGCAGGCGGTGATGTGCCCGCCCGTGCCGACGCCTGTGATGATTGCGTCGGGAGGGCCGTCGGCGAAGTCGCGCAAAATCTCCTGCGCGGTCGTGCGCCGGTGCACTTCGAGGTTCGCGGGGTTTTCGAACTGCTGCGGCATCCATGCATTCCCGGTCTGCGCGACAATTTCCTCGGCTCGAGCAATCGCGCCCTTCATGCCTTTCTCGCGCGGGGTCAGGTCGAACGTCGCTCCGAAGGCAAGCATCAACCGGCGGCGCTCCAGGCTCATGCTGTCCGGCATGACCAAGATGAGCTTGTAGCCCTTGACCGCGGCCACCATGGCGAGACCGATGCCGGTATTGCCGGAGGTCGGCTCGACGATCACGCCGTCGGGCTTGAGCCTGCCGCTGCGCTCCGCATCTTCGACCATGGAAAGCGCGATCCGATCCTTGATCGACGCACCCGGATTGGCCCGCTCCTGCTTGATCCAGACTTCGGCCCGGTCGCCGAAGAGGCGGTTAATTCGAACATGCGGGGTGTTGCCGATCGTCTCGAGGATATTCGCGGCCTTCATGCGCTGGCTCCTGCCGATTGTGCGCTGCGCAAATCGGGTGAGTTAACTATTTTTGCAAGCGGCATTCGGTCAGACGCCGCTTGAAACGACGTCCGCTTCTTCCGGCGCGGGTTCCGGAAGCTCGAAGGTGCGAGCGCGCCGAAGTTCTGGGAACAGCCCCGCCCACAGCAAAGTGACGACGATCGCCGCTGCTCCGCCCGCCACAGTCGCCGCGATCGGTCCGAGCAGCGCCGCCGAAAAGCCGCTCCGGGCCTCGCCCAGCTCATTCGAGGCAGAGATCGCCAGGGTCGATACGGCACCGATCCGGCCGCGCATCTGGTCCGGCGTATGGAGCTGGATGAGCGACTGGCGGATGTAGACGGAGAACATGTCGGCGGCGCCGAGCAGCGTGAGCATCGCCAGCGACAGCGGATACCAGGTCGACAGACCGAAAGTTGCGGTGGCCCCGCCGAATATGACGACGGAGGCGAGCATCTTCACGCCGACATTCGTCCTTAGCGGGCGAAAGGAGAAATAAATGGCCGTGAGCGTCGCACCGACTGCTGGCGCCGCGCGGAGCGGGCCAAGGCCGTCGGCGCCGACATGAAGGATGTCGCGGGCGTAGACCGGTAGCATCGCCGTCACGCCGCCGAGCAGGACGGCGAACAGGTCGAGCGTGATGGCGCCGAGCACGAGGCGATTGCGCCGGACATAAGCGAGGCCGTCCGCCATTTGCTGCAACGGATTTCCCGGCTGCAACGCCGGCCGCGCAATCGGGGCGATGGTGAACAGGCAGGCGGCCGAGAAAGCGAACAGGGCGGCGCTCACGCCGTAAGGCAGATGGGGCGTGATGTCGTAGAGGATGCCACCCAGCGCCGGTCCCGCGATGGCGCCGGCCTGCCACGCGGTCGAGCTGAGCGCGATCGCACGCGGCAGCAGCTCGCGCGGCACGAGGTTCGGAGCCAGCGCGCTGAACGCAGGACCCGCGAATGCGCGCGCGACGCCGAGCAGCGCGGCGACGCCGAAGAGGATCGGCAGGCTGATGAACCCGCGCCACGTCGCGAAGAACAGGATCAGCGCGCAGAGCATCTCTAGCAGGATAACGGCGCGCCCCACGTGGCGGCGGTCGAACCGGTCGGCGGCCCACCCGCTAACCGGCGTCAGCAGGAACAAGGGCACGAACTGGACGAGGCCGATCAGCCCGAGCTGAAAGGCTGCATCGCGGACCGACATGGTTGCGCGGGCGATGTCGTAGACTTGCCAGCCGATGACGATGACCATCGCCATCTGCGCGATGGTCGTCGCCAGCCGCGCAAGCCAGAGCGCGCGGAACGAGGGAATTTGCAGTGGTTCGGGCAGGAAACTCACCGGCCGCGACTAGTCAGCGGAGGTGCGCCCGGCAACCTCACGCCGGGCAAACAGCAGGATGATCGTGCCCCCGAGCGCTGAGCATAGCGAGCCGGCGAGCACACCAAGCTTAACGCCCTCCGCCAGGTGGGGCGCCCCCGGGAATGCGAGCAACCCAATGAACAGGCTCATCGTGAAGCCGATCCCGCAGAGCATGCAAACGCCATAGAGCTGGGCGAGCGAGGCATCGCGCGGGCAGTCGGCCCATCGAAGCCGGATCGCTATCCAGCTGAACGCAAACACGCCGATCTGCTTGCCAAGGAAGAGGCCGGCCGCGATGCCGAGCGGAACCTCCATCTGAGCCGCCTCCCATCCAGACGCCGACAAGGCCACCCCCGCATTCGCAAACCCGAAGAGAGGCACCGCGAGATAGCCGACCCAAGGGTGCAAGCGCCGCTCAAGAATGTGCAACGGCGACATAGCGTCGTCCGGGCGGCCTGGCGTCTCGCGAAGGGGGATCGTGAAGGCCAGTGCGACGCCGGCAAGAGTGGCGTGCACACCGGATTCGTGAACGGCGAACCAGAGCATCGCGCCAAGCACGAGATAGGGCGTCAGGGGAGTGATGCGGGCGCGGTTCAGACCGCAAAGAAGCATCACGATCAGCGCCGCCGCGCCGACCCATCCGATCGCCAGTCCCCCGCTATAGAAGAGCGCGATAATCATCACGGCGCCGAGGTCGTCGATGATCGCAAGAGCCATGAGAAAGACTTTGAGCGAGACCGGGACACGTGGCCCGAGGAGGGCAAGCACACCCAAGGCGAAGGCGATATCCGTCGCTGTCGGGATCGCCCAGCCGCGCAGGTTGCCAGGCTCCCCGGCGTTCAGCACCGTGTAAATCAGCGCCGGGACAATCATGCCGCCCAGCGCTGCGAAGCCCGGAAGTATGCGCCGCGACCAGCTCCGCAATTCGCCGTCGAGGAGCTCGCGCTTGATCTCGAGCCCGATGAGCAGGAAGAACAGGGCCATCAACGCATCGTTGATCCAATGAAGGGCGCTGAGCGGGCCGACCCTGGACTCCAAAGCACCGAAGTAGGCTGGTGCAAGGTTGGAATTGGCAAGAACCAGCGCGATCGCGGCGGCCGCGATAAGGACAATCCCACTCGCGGCTTCGCTCTCCAGCAACGAGCGGAGCGCGGAGGCAGGCGGACGAAGCGGTCGATTGGCCATGACAGGGCCGCCTTAACAAGCAACTCGCACTGGGTCTGCCCTGCTGCTTCTGCGCCATATTGCCGACGGAAGCCGCGGGGCCCTTGGACCGGGCTGCCAGAACCTAAACGGCGAGATAGTCGGGCCTCTTCCCCGAGGCCTGCCAATAGCCCGTTAGGCCGATGCTCCGTACCAGCTCGGTGAAGCGCTTGTCGGTCCAGACGCTGTGCATCGGCGGGTGGAACAGCGGGCTGGTCTGCCGGTCCTGGTTGCCGGCCGGAGGCGCCAGGGCTGCCCATTCGCCTCGCCCGAAATAATAGCCGCGGAGCAGGTCGAAGGAGGCTGTCGCGTCCCCCATGGCAGCGCAAGCCTGGGCGACTGGGAGCGCCGCACGATGATTGGTCTTCAAATAGGCGAGGTTCTGCGCGACGGCCGCAGCTCTGCTGATCTGTCCCGTAAGCGCCTTGGCCGTTGCGCTCGCCGCATCGATCAACGCGACGGGGACATCCAGCGGGCGTTCCTCCACGTTGTTGAGGATGGAAAGCGCTTCGGAGGCCCGACCACTATAAAGCAAGTAGGCGAGTTGCGTGCGCCAGACCTGCCGTTGCTTGGGCCATTTTTCGACGGCAGCCTTGATTGCTTCATCCGCGGTTTGCAGATCGCCCGCGGACCACAGGTTGATGATCGCCTTGCGCTCCGCACCTGGCAGCAAGAATTTCTTCCGGTCGAGCCGATTGGAAAGTTCCGTCGCTTCCCGCCATCGTCCGGCGCTTCCCAAGACGTCGGAAAGCACAAAGAGGAGGATCGGGTAGCTCGGGTTCTTGGAGAGGGCTCGCCGTGCGGACTGCTCGGCGTCGAGCCAGTTGTGGTAGACTGGAGTCATGATCCGGAGTGCCGCGAGTGCCCGCGGCTCGTTTGGATCGAGGCGCAGCGCGGCTTGAGCGGCGGCTCTGCCCCGTGCTTCCAACCCCGGTCGCTCTGCCACCTGCGCGCTACGCCTTCGGGCCGCGTAGGCAAGCGCCAGTGCGCCCCAGGCGGCTTCCGACTGAGGAGCCAGCCGGGTTGCATCCTTCAGCAGGGCGATCGCCTGGGCGGTCGAACCTTCATCCTCGCTATCCAACACGTCATTCGCCTGAAGGGCGTCCATGCCCTTCTGAAGCAAGAGTTGAGCTTCGGGCGACATCGCGGGCTGCCGGTTCAGCCAGAGCGCGACCCCTCCAACGGCGACCAGCGCGGCGGCGGCGCCGCCCGCCAATATGTGGCGGCGGTCGTAGGCGCTGCGGCTCCCCGCTAGAGCGACGGCCGGGAGCTCCTGACCCGTCAGGGCGGCTATGCTGTCAGCGACCATGCGCCAGCCGGGCGCATCGCGACTGCCTTTCCTGCGCCGAAGGTCTGCGCATTGAATCTGATCGAACGGCATGGGAAGCCGCGCATCGTCGAGGCGAAGCTGTACCAGCCGCCCGGTTTGAAGCGCGCGGTTAGCCTCCGATCGAACCCAGTGCGAGGCAGCGGAATCGGCAGTCCACAGGACGAGCACCGCCGATGCCGCATCGAGCTGTTCGGAAATCACATCGGTATAGGGCCGGTGCGCGGGGAGATTTTCGTCATACCAGACCGATGTTCCGCCGGCTCGCAGGAGATCGGCGATGCGCTTGGCATCTTTGAGATTGGGCCTTGCATACGACAGGAACACATCGGCCATGCGCACCCTCCGGCAGTTCCTTTACCCGTTGCGACCGTCCGTGACGAGGCGAGGCCCTTAGGCCAATCGATCGGGGACTTGCGTTCTTCTTTCGTTCCGATAGGCTGAGGCCATGGCAAAAACCAAAGCGCGCTATGCTTGCCAGGCCTGCGGGTCGGTGTCCCATCGCTGGCAGGGCCAGTGCCCCGACTGCTCGGAATGGAACACGCTCGCCCAGGAATCGGCGGAAGTCTCCAGCATCTTCGCGGCCAAGCATAATCTCCAGGGCGGCGGACGCGTCATTCCGCTTGTCGGGCTCGAAACGCCCGCGGCGCTGCCCGAACGGTTGCCTAGCGGGCTCCCCGAATTCGACCGGGCGATCGGCGGCGGGATCGTTGCAGGGTCGGCAATGCTCGTGGGCGGCGATCCGGGCATCGGCAAGTCGACGTTGCTGCTCCAGGTGGCGGCAAGGCTTGCGAGCGAGGGCCGCAAGGTCGTCTACGTTTCGGGCGAAGAATCGGCGGAGCAGGTGCGGCTGCGCGCAGTTCGACTGGGGCTTGGCGCAGCCCCGGTTCAGCTGGCCGCAGCCACCTCCGTCCGCGATATCCTGACCACGGTTGGCAACGGCGAACCGCCGGCGCTGCTGATCATCAATTCCATCCAGACCATGCATTCGGACTTGATGGAGGGCGCGCCTGGCACGGTCAGCCAGGTTCGTGCCTCCGCGCAGGAACTCGTACGCTTCGCCAAGGAGCGCGGAAGCGCGCTGATCCTCGTGGGCCACGTAACCAAAGACGGCACAATCGCGGGCCCGCGCGTGCTCGAACATATGGTCGACACGGTCCTGAGCTTCGAAGGCGAGCGCAGCCACCAGTACCGCATCCTTCGAGCCATGAAGAACCGCTTCGGCGGGACCGACGAGATCGGCGTTTTCGCGATGGAAGGGCAGGGCCTGACGGAGGTGCCGAACCCATCGGCGCTTTTCCTGACCCATCGTGGCGAGCCGGTAAGCGGCACGAGCGTATTCCCCGCAATGGAGGGCTCCCGCCCGGTGCTGGTTGAGATCCAGGCCCTGACGGTCCGGCTCGCAACCGGTGCCACGCCCAGGCGCGCAGCGGTAGGATGGGACAGCGGGCGGCTGGCAATGGTGCTTGCGGTGCTGGAAGCCCGCTGCGGCCTCAGCTTCGCGACCGCGGAAGTCTATTTGAACGTGGCCGGCGGCTATCGCCTGAGCGATCCGGCAGCGGACCTCGCCGTCGCCGCAGCTCTGATATCTGCGCTGTCGGAGAGGCCGGTGCCGAGCGACTGCGTGGTGCTCGGCGAGCTTGCCCTGTCGGGCGAGATCCGGCCGGTCGCGCATGGTGGGTTAAGGCTGAAGGAATCGGCAAAGCTCGGCTTCGACAGCGCCTGGGTTCCCAGGGGCATCAAGGGAGAGGGCCTTAAGCTCGCGCAGTTCGGCAATGTCAGGGAACTGGTCGACCAGGTCCTTGGGCGCTGACGGTAGGCGGCTCGGCGACCTGGCCGACGAGTTTCAGGAACGCCAATTGCGCCGGGCGAAGGCATGCCGTGAGATACTGGAACTGCGGGTCTTCCGAGCGCCACAACGGGAAGAAGCTCATCGTCGCGTTGGCTTCGAACAGCAAGACACCGTCGGGGGTGAATCCGAAATCGAGGCCGAAGAAGTCGAGCGGCATCCGTGCTCGAACTCACGGAAGATTTGCTGCACTTGAGGTCCAAAAGGTTGGTCCCGCTCGATGAGTGTGCGCTCCTCGGCCACGATATCGGGACGGGGCGCCATGAAGCGTGCACGGTCCGGACTGTGCACGTTCCAATCGTCTGAAACGTACATGTGCCGGAGGACCGTGGCGTTTCCGATGAAGAAGACCCGGTATTTGCGATAATTGCCGTCGGGGCTCGCGAAATCCACGAACTGGGTCGCGATGAACTCTCGACCCGGTTCAAGCGCGGCAACCGCATCGTCCGCACTTTGGTGGAGCGCGACAGTCCGGCCCGTGTGGGTGCCGACCTGCCGGACGATGATGGGTCCCACAAGGCCGGCGCTGCGGATGCTTTCGGCCGCCGTGGTTGGATCGCCGGCCAGGCGTACGGTCTTGGGAACGATGAGGCCGGGGATGCCCTCAAGCAGGGCCGCGACCTGATCGCGCGTCGTGCGCAAGACGGCATCCGGATGATTGATCACCCGGCTCGGCACCCCGACGAGAAGCGCCTTGAGGTTGTCGAGGACCTTCGCGCTCTTTTCCGCCTCCGTGATCATGTTCACGATCACCGGGTAGCGGCTCAGGTCCACGTGCCCTGGCTCGCTAGTGACAAGGAGACGGCGGATCATCTCGCGGTTGGGGAGCAGCCGCCCGAGGTCCGAGCTGCCGAAGACATAAGTCCGATTTCCTGCTCGGCTGACCCGGTCGTCCTCGTCGCCGCCGCCGAACACGAGCAGTAAGGGCGGTGCCGCCAGCATTGCTGTTGAATGACGCATGTCCCGGTGGCTCGCAATGACGAACAGAGTTCGCTAGCGCCGCCGTGATGACCGCTCTCGACGTCTTCGTGTTCCTCCTGCTGATCGGCGGCGCCGCGATCGGATTTGTGCGCGGCTTCGTGCACGAGGTGATTTCGCTCGCCGCGTGGGTCGTCGCCATTGCGATGCTGAAGCTGTTCCACACGCAGCTGTGGACCGGCATCCAGAACAGCTTCAATACCAACCCAGCCGCGGGTGCAGTCCTGGCGTTCGCGATCCTGTTCGTTCCCAGCTTCCTCATCGTGAAGTTGCTTGCCCGCTCGGTCGGAGGACGGACACGGCGTCATTCGATGCTCGGCCCGTTCGACCGAATCCTCGGAGGCGGGTTTGGCGCTCTCAAGGGCCTGCTTGGCGTGACCTTGTTCTTCCTGCTCGCGAACCTCGCAACTGACATGGTCTATGGGCCGGAGGCGGATCGCCCTGGCTGGATGGTCAAGTCGCGGACCTACCCGCTGCTCAATGCCAGCGGGCGGGCGATCGTCGATTGGGTCGAAGCGCGCCGACGCCCGAGGCACTCGGCATGATCCACCTTTACGATACGCTGGCGCGCGAGAAGCGCCCGTTCGTCCCGCTGAACCCGCAGCGCATCACCATGTATGTCTGCGGGCCCACCGTCTATGGGCGGGCGCACATCGGCAACGCGCGGCCGGCGGTCGTGTTCGACACGCTCGCCAGGCTCATCCGCCACGAATTTGGTGCGAACAGTCTCGTGTACGCGCGCAACGTCACGGACGTTGACGACAAGATCATCGCTGCGGCCGAGGCTGAAGGCGTTGACCCGGGCGTGATCACCGACCGGTACGAGCGGCACTATCTGGAGGACATGGGAGCGCTTGGTGTGACGCCCCCCGATATCGCGCCGCACGCGACCCGCGAAATCGCGACGATGGTCGCGATGATCGAGCGGCTGATCCAGCACGGAAATGCCTATGAGGCGCAGGGTCATGTCCTCTTCTCCGTGCCGAGCGACGCCGACTACGGAGTGCTCAGCAAGCGGGATCGCGATGCCATGATCGCCGGGGCGCGCGTTGAAGTCGCGCCTTACAAGCGCGACCCTGCGGACTTCGTGATGTGGAAACCGAGCGGCGAGGGCGTGATCGGCTGGGATTCGCCCTGGGGTCGTGGCCGCCCGGGCTGGCACATCGAATGCTCGGCCATGATCGAGCGCCACCTAGGCGAGACGATCGACATCCACGGCGGCGGCCTCGACCTCATCTTTCCGCACCACGAGAACGAAATCGCACAGAGCCGCTGCGCCCATGGCGGGCTTCCGCTCGCGCGGTTCTGGGTCCACAACGGCTTCGTCGACATGGGCGCGGAGAAGATGTCCAAGTCGCTCGGCAACATCATCACGCCAGCTGAGCTGCTCGAGCAGGGTCATGACGGCGAAGTTTTGCGCTTGGCGCTTCTGTCTGCGCATTATCGGCAACCCCTACCTTGGACCGACAATCTGCTCACTCAATCCAAGAACGTCTTGGATCGGCTTTACCGCGCGGCGCGGGATTCAGAGCCAGGAGAGGTTGACACCGACGTGGTCGCAGCCCTTTCGGACGACTTGAACACTCCACTGGCGCTTGCTCGGTTATCAGCGCTTGAGGGAGCCAATCTGAAGGCAAGTGCGGGCATCTTGGGACTGCTTGAGCGAACCGCTCAGGAATACTTCCAAGGGGGAGTCATGGGAGCGCTTACGGGGCACGCGACTGCCACTGTCCGACACACAAAGGAGTCGATCGAGAACCTGATAGCCGAGCGTCAGGCCGCCAAGCAGAACCGCGATTTTGCGACCGCCGACCGCATTCGCGACGCACTAAAGGCCGAGGGCATCGTTTTGGAGGATGGGCCTTCGGGCACTACATGGCGCAAGGAATGAACGCGCCGCTTTATACGACGGAGATCCTGCGGCTCGCGGCTTCGCTATCGGAACCGCGAGAATTGGAGCGCGCGGACGGATGCGCGCAGGTCCGCACGCCCACCTGCGGAAGCCGCATCAGCATGTCGGTGCAGCTCGATAGCGAGGGCCGGGTCGAGGCGATTTCGCAGCGGGTCCACGCCTGTGCCTTCGGGCAAGCTTCAGCGGCATTGTTGGAGCGCCACGCCCGCGGCCGTAGTCATGCCGAGACCGCAGATGCGCTGCTCGGTTTGAGCGCCTGGCTTTCCGGGGAGCGTGACGACGCCGGCGGATGGCCCGGCCTTGCGGAGCTGCAGCCGGCGCGGGCCAAACGCGCGCGGCACGCTGCGATTCTCTTGCCCTTTCGTGCCCTCTTGGCAGCGATCGAGTCTGCGCGTTGACGACGGCGGCGGAAACGGCCGAAGCAACGACCGCCATTCTGGAAAGCGGCGCGATCATGCTCGGCGCCGCGCTCGTTTTCGTCACCTTGTTCCGGCGGCTGAAGCTCGGCGCGACCCTGGGTTACATCGTTGCCGGTGCACTCATCGGCCCGCAAATCCTGGGCCTCGTTGAGGATCCAGAGCAGCTCACCAGCGTCACCGAGATCGGCATCGCGCTGCTCCTGTTCATTGTCGGCCTGGAGCTTCGGCCGAGCCGCCTGTGGCGACTCCGCAAGGACATTTTCGGACTGGGCCTTGCGCAAGTCGTGCTTTGCGGCCTGGCGCTCAGTTTTATTTTGCACCTCGCGCTCGGCGTATCGCCTCAAGCCGCGCTCGCGATCGGCCTACCGCTGGGATTGTCGTCGACCGCGCAGGTGCTGCCGATGCTCCGCTCTGAAAATGAGCTGAGCACGCCTCAGGGCGAACGCGCTTTTTCGATCCTGCTGTTCCAGGACCTCGCCATCGTCCCGATGATCACGATCATCGCCGCAATGGCGCGCGTTGCGCCGGATCCGACCGCGCCGACAGGCTGGACGCTCGCGCTCTACACGGTCGCGGCAGTCGTGGTCCTGGTCGTGGTCGGGCGGGTCGTGCTCAATCCATTGTTCCGGCTAGTCGGGCGTTTCGGCGAGCGCGAGCTGTTCGTCGTCGCCGGTCTTTTCACGGTGGTCGGAGCGGCGGCAGCGATGCACGCGCTGCAGTTGTCGGTTCCGCTGGGGGCATTCGTCGCCGGGGTCATGCTGGCCGAATCTCCCTATCGGCACGAGCTTGAAAGCGATGTCGAGCCGTTCCGCTCGATCCTGCTCGGACTGTTCTTCCTGTCGGTGGGGATGCTGCTCAACTTGCAGCTCATCGCCGAGCGCCCGTTGTTCGTCATCGGCATCGCGCTTGTGGTCATCGTCACCAAGGCCGTGCTGATCGGCGGGCTCGCCCGACTGTTCGGTAATAGTTGGCCGCGAAGCGTCCGGCTCGGCCTGTTGCTGAGCCAGGCCGGCGAATTCGGTTTCGTCCTCTTCGCGCAGGCGACGACGGCCCAATTGATCAGCCCCGAAGCGGCCTCGCTGTTCGGGGCTGTCGTCACGCTGTCGATGGCGGCGACGCCCTTCCTCATGCGCCTCACCGACTGGCTCGAACGGCGTGAGGAGAGCGCCGAGGGTCTTGAAGGGCCAGAATCGTCTCCCGAGACGAGCGCCATCGTCGTCGGCTACGGGCGCTTCGGCCAGACGGTCGCACAGATGCTGCAGGCCAAGCGCATCGGCGTGACCATCATCGACAAGAAGCCGAGCCTCATCGAGCTGTCGGGGGAATTCGGCACTAAGGTTTATTACGGCGACGGGCTGCGCATCGACCTGCTCCGGACGGCCGGTGCCGAAACCGCGAAGGTCATCGCATTTTGCAACGACAATGAGGGCGATGAGCTCAGCCGCGAAGCGGTGAAAACGGTTCTCGAGGCCTTCCCCAAAGCCTCGGTCATGGTCCGTGCGTTTGACCGGCTGCACCTGATCGAGCTCGATGGCCTCGACATAACCTTCGCCGAACGTGAACTCTTCGAGGGTGCGGTCGCAATGGGCCGCGCAGCCCTGAATGCCAGCGGTATCGCTCCTTCCGAGGTCGATCGCGTCGAGCGGGAATATCGGATGCGGGACTGCGAGCGGCTGGAGCGGCAAAGCGCGAGCGGAGACATCAAGGCCGGATGGGAACGGGCCTTTGCGGCGGACCGACCCCTTGATGAAGAGGAGCCGGCCTCTTCCTAGGCCTTAGCCGGGCCCGTCAGATGCTTTTCCAGCGCCTCGACGATGGCCTCGACCACGTCCTTATGCGCGCCGTCCCCGCTCTTCACGTGGATGTGGGCCTCTTCGTATGACTGGCGCCGTTCCTGCGAGAGGCGTTCGAGGGTCTGCTTGGGATCGCCGTTGCGAAGCTGGGCGCGCGTGTCGCGCCGCGATGTGCGCTCGGCGAGGATGTCGACGGGGGCGTCGAGCCAAACGGTAATCGCCCGCTCGTTGAGAAGCTCGCGTGTTCTTGGGTCCACGAAGGCGCCCCCGCCGGTTGCTATCACGCGCACGTCGCCGTCGATCAGACGTGCAACCAGGCGTCGCTCGCCGTCCCGGAAATCGCGCTCGCCATAGCGTTCGAAAACTTCGGCTGGGGAGTAGCCCGCGGCGTCCTCGATTGCGGAATCGCTGTCGACGAAGTCGAGGCCGAGACGCTTAGCCAGGCGTCGTCCGACAGTCGATTTGCCGACGCCCATCAAGCCAACGAGGACCACCGGGCGGTCAAGGCGCTTGCTGAGATCAGTCACCTGTAGGGCTATACAGCGGCTTTGAAGGACGCCAAAAGCCCTTCTCCAGACCACACCTCCCAAGCGTAGGCCATGCCCCGGATTGCAGTCCTGATCATCGTTATCATCCTCATCGTCGGCGCCCTTTTCTTCCTTTCGACCCTGCCGAAGGAGCAGCCGACCAAAAGCATCGAAGTCGAGGTGCCCCAGCCTGGTCCCTCAGGCGGAAATGCGCGTTAAGCCACTGCTCGCTGCGGCTGCGGCGATCGCCATCGGCCTTCCGGCGCTTGCCCAGGACGTCGCGCAAACGACGCCGGGTTCCACGCCGCCCGGCGCTTCGTCGAACAGCATCGCGCCATCGGCTCAGCCGGCGACTCAGCCGCGACCCTCGATCGCGTCGAGCGGCGCTGACGAGAGCGCGGTCGAAGAGGTCGCAGCCCTCAATCTGCCCCTACCGCCGCCTCCGGTGGAATATCCCGGATGGGCGCGTCGCGATGTCCGCAACGTTGGTCAGCTGAACCCTGAGGAGCTCGGGCTCGGCGCCGCCCCCTGGGGCGGAGCGAGCGGCGCATTCCTCTCGACGCTGATGCGGCGGATGGACACGCCCATCGCCTCGCGCTGGGCGCATATCGCAATTCGCGACGCGCTGCTCGCACAAGCGGTTGCTCCGCCGCATGTCCATCCGGTCGACTGGGTCGCGGAACGCGCCTGGCTGCTGCTTCGGATGGGCGAAGCGGACGCGGCTCGGATGTTGATTGCAGGGGTCGATACCGACCGGTTCACTCCGAAGATGGTGCAGGTCGCGGTGCAAAGCGCGCTCGCGAACGGTGATCCGCCCGCGCTCTGTCCGATCCAGGACGGCATTGGCAAATATGACCCGAAGGTGCGCGCGCTGGTTCAGGCGATGTGCTCGGCGCTGGCCGGTGAGCCGGAGACGGCGTCGGCCCAGATCGACGATGCGCGGCGGCGGGGCCGGATTGGCGGGATTGACCTGGCGCTCGCCCAGAAAGTGGTCGGAGCAGCCGGAAGTGGCCGCGCTGCGACCATAGAGTGGGAGCCCGTCGACAGCCTCACCGCCTGGCGTTTCGGGCTTGCGGCGGCGACGGGGATGGCCCCGCCCGACCGCCTGCTCAACTCCTCTTCGCTGCAGCTCCGCGCGTTTCAGGCCCGGTCACCGCTACTGACCGCTCAACAGCGGCTGAGCTCGGCGCTGATCGCAGCCGGGCTCGGCGTCTTCTCGTCGCAGTCGCTCATCGACCTCTATTCGGCGATCTATGATTCCACCGATCCCAGCGACCTGCCTGGAACCGATGCGTGGCAGGTCCGCCAGGCGTTCGTCGGCAGGGATGCCGAGACTCGGATCGCAGCCATCCGCAGGTTGCTGGCAATCGGTAAAGACGGCCTCGAGAAGGAGGGTGCGCGCGCACTTGCTGCCCGCGCAGCAACCCTCGTCACCCCCGATGCGAAGCTCGGCGACGATGCGCCTGAATTGATTTCGGCCATGTTGGCTGCGGGCTATGACGAGGCTGCGGCTCGCTGGATCCCGGTACTCGGCAAGCTTGACGATGCGCAATCGGATCGCTGCTGGGCAATGGTCGCGCTCGGCGCGCCCAACATTGCCGATGTCGGCAGCAGCCGTCTCAACGGCTTCATCCGTCGGGACAACAGTCCTGACCGAGTGCGCAGCGCTCTCCTTGTCGCAGGCCTCGCAGGCCTTGGCCGGATCGACGACGACACGGCCAACTCGCTCAACCGCCGTTACGGCCTGGGTCTGAGCCGCCAGTCGAGCTGGACACGAATGATCGATGCGGCCGCCGGCAGGGGACAAGCCGGTACGGTGCTCGTGCTGACCGGAACCGGATTTCAGACCTCGCGTCCCGACCAGCTGCCCGCCGCTCACATGTATCACGCGATCACCAGCCTTGCGCGCACGGGCCAGGACTTCACCGCGCGGATGATCGCCGCCGAGGCTCTGTCACGGACGTAAGGCCCGGGATTTGGGTATGACGCCCGAAGACCAGGCGCTGGTCGACCGGTTCCTCGACATGATGGCGGCCGAGGCGGGTGCGTCCCCTCACACGCTGTCCGCGTACCGCAACGACCTCGAGCGCGCATCCGAGCGGCTGGCCGGGCTCGCAGATGCCGGCGCCACCGAATTGTCGGCGCTGGGTGAGCAATGGTCCGAGCTTGCGCCCTCTACGGTCGCCCGTCGCTCGGCGGCGCTTCGACGGTTCTTCGGCTTCCTGGTGGATGAGGGTTTTAGGAACGACGACCCTTCCGAGGCGCTGCCAAAGCCGCGCCTGGAGCGGCCATTGCCGCGGATCCTCGACGAATTGGAGATCAGCCGGATGTTCGAGGCCGCGGAAGATCGTGCCGCGAGCGGTGAACCCGCCGCGCTGCGCAACCTTGCGATTCTCGAACTGCTTTACGGCTCCGGACTGCGCGCGAGCGAGCTTGTCAGCCTGCCTCGCGGCGCGCTGCGTCCCGGCCAGCCTTTCCTCATCGTCAGGGGCAAGGGCAGCAAAGAGCGGCTCGTGCCGATTTCCTCGCGCGCCGACGAAGCTGTCCGCCGCTGGCTGGACATTGCTCCAACCGGCCCTCTGTGGCTTTTTCCGAGCGGGAAGAAGCACATCAGCCGGGTGCGGCTGTTCCAGATCGTGCGGGCCATGGCGGCCGACGCAGGCATCTCACCTGATCGGGTCAGTCCGCACGTGCTTCGCCACGCCTTCGCGACGCATCTGCTCTCTGGCGGCGCAGACCTTCGCGTGCTCCAGTCGCTGCTCGGCCATGCCGACATCGCAACCACGCAGATTTATACACATGTCGATAGCGCTCGGCTGGTCGAACTGGTGAACAGCCGGCACCCGCTCGCAACCGGTCCGCGTTGACCTCGATGGCTCCTTCAGCCTAGGCGCCCGCTCCAATGCGCACTTACCTGGATTTCGAAAAACCGATCGCCGAGCTGGAGACGCGCGTCGCCGAGCTGCGAGAAACTGCGAACAGTTCGGACATCGATATCGACGCCGAAGTCGGCCGCCTCGAGGCCAAGTCGGACAAGCTGCTGCGTGACACCTACGCGAAGCTGACGCCCTGGCAAAAGGCGCAAGTCGCGCGTCACCCCGAACGTCCGCACTTCAAGGACTATGTGGCGGGGCTCGCGCCGGAATTCCTGCCTTTGGCGGGTGATCGTGCCTTCGCCGACGATCCCGCTATCATCGGCGGCCTCGCGCGCATCGACGGACGGCGCGTGATGCTGATCGGGCATGAAAAAGGCGACGACACCGCTTCGCGGCTCAAGCACAATTTCGGCATGGCCAAGCCTGAGGGCTACCGGAAGGCCATCAGGTTGATGCGCCTTGCCGACCGGTTCGGCATTCCGGTGGTCACGCTGGTCGATACGCCCGGCGCCTTTCCCGGAGTGCAGGCTGAGGAGCGGGGCCAGGCCGAAGCCATCGCACGATCCACGGAAGAGTGCCTCGCCCTCCGAGTGCCGATGGTCGCCGTCGTCGTGGGTGAGGGCGGGTCCGGAGGCGCTGTCGCCATCGCAACGGCCAATCGCGTGCTGATGTTCGAGCATGCGATCTATTCGGTCATCTCCCCCGAGGGCTGTGCTTCGATCCTCTGGCGCACGGCCGACCGCGCCGCGGACGCTGCGGAAGCCATGAAGGTCACGGCCCAGGACCAGCTCGCGCTCGGCGTCGTCGATCGGATCGTCCCGGAACCTCTCGGCGGCGCGCATCGCGACCCCGATGCGGCCATTGGCTCACTCAAGGGAGCCATCGTCGAGGAGCTCGACGGATGCTCCAAGCTTAGTGCGAACAAGCTTCGCGAGCAGCGCCGCGCCAAGTTCCTGGCGATCGGATAATCGTTCCGGAACTGTAGCCAGTCATTTTCCGTTCAAATTCTGTGCGCTTGATTAGGCGAACAGAACGGAGGGTGCCCGATGCCTAAGAGCGTCCTGTTGATTGCCGTTGCCGCGATGGCGTTGACGCCAGCTGCGGCCCAGCAGCTTCGATACCTGAATCCATCCGATGTCGCTGAGGCGCAACGCATGCACGCGCAGCTGCTGGAGGAACTCGGCGGCGCCGAGACAGGGCCGCGCGCCGCCTACGTCGCCGCCGTTGGAAGGCGTGTCGGAGCCCAGACCGGCCTCGCCAACCCGGGTCAGGCGCTCCACTTCACGACGATCAATTCCGCCGTCGAGAACGCCTTTTCGGTCCCCGGAGGCTACGTCTACGTGACGAGGCAGCTGATGACCATCATGGACGACGAGGCGGAGCTCGCCTTCGCTATTGGCCATGAGGCCGCTCACGTCGCCTCCAACCACGCGCATATCCGCGAGCAATATGCGCGGCGGAGCAATTATGGGGTGCTCGGAAACATCCTTGGCTCGATCTTCGGCGACAATTTCTTCGGCGGAATGATCCAGCAACGAGCCCAGATGGACACGTTGCGTTTCTCGCGCGATCAGGAATATCAGGCCGACTATCTCGGTGTGCGTTACCTCATCGGCGCCGGTTACGATCCGGTGGGAGGCTCCGAGATGCTCGCCGCCTTGAGCCGGCAAACGGCGCTTCAGGCGAGGGTCCAGGGAAGGACGAACCGGCAAACGCCTGAGTGGGCGAGCACCCACCCGCTGAGCGAGAACCGCATGCAGCGCGCCCTGCTCGATGCGCGCTCTACCGGTCAGCTCGGCAGGGGGATTCGCAACCGCGACGGCTTCCTCGCCCAGCTGGAAGGCATGTACGTCGATGACGACCCGGCGCAGGGCGTGATCGACGGTGCGAGCTTCACCCACCCGGATCTTCGCATCCAGTTTTCCGTCCCCCAGGGATATCTGATGTCGAACGGCACGGACGCCGTGACCATTTCCGGTTCCGCCGGGAAGGCGCAGTTCCGCGGTGGCCAGTTCACCGGCAACATCGACCAGGCGGTTCTGCTCGCGTTTCGATCCTTCACGAGGAGTCAGTCGAACGTCGCCGTACCGCCTCCGCGCCGCGTGACGATCAACGGCATGCCCGCCGCGATCACGACGGCGCGCGCCAATAGCTCGTCAGGACCGGTCGACGTCAGCGTCGCCGCTTATCAATGGGATGCTCGGCGTGTTTATTACTTCGTGATGCTGACGCCCGGTGGCTATGGGGTCGGCCCCTTCGTTCCGATGATCAACTCGCTGCGCCGGATCAGTCCGGCGGAGGCGGCGGTAATCCGTCCGAGAATCATCGACGTAGTCAATGCAGCGCCAGGCGACACAATCCAGTCGCTTTCCAACCGCATGGCTTACCGCGATTTCAGGCTTGAGCGCTTCCTGTCACTGAACGGTATGACGCTGGGCAACAGGCTGCTCCCAGGCCAGAAGGTCAAGCTGATTGTCTACGGTCCGAGGCGAGCCTAGTCGCCTTGGCACCTTCCTCAGCCCATCGAATCGCTGACGTTCTGCTGAATCTTGCCCCACATCCCCGAGCTGCCTCCGCCCATTGCGGAAAGGCCGCCCATCATCGCAATGATGATGAGCGCGGCGATCAGGCCGTATTCGATCGCAGTCGCTCCACGCTCATCGGCGCGAAGCTTGCGCAAAATCACTCGGATAGCGCTCACGCCACCCTCCTCTGGTCCACGTCCACGCAATAGGTTTACCCGGCCCAGGGTTAACAACTCTTCGGGCCTTAGGGTTAACGCCTCATCATCTGGTTTTTTTGGGCCTAGAATCTCTTGGCCCACCCGGCGAAGTGCAGAATCTCAAAGACTTCCGCCGTTCGTCCTTCGTGGCTGCCGGACACAAAATTTCCTGCAGCTGCGGCGAGGGCCTGTCGCGACAGCGGTCGGCGAGACCTTTGAGTGAGGATGTTGGTCGAAGCCATTCGCCTCAAGTCGGCGACGAGCTTTGCAAACGAGCCATAATTTACGGCGATTCGGTCGATGTCGACGACCGGGTTCCCGAAGCCCGCTTGCTCGAGCAGAGGGGCGAGGGCCGCGGCCTCAACCCTCGGATGGACGTGTGCCGACGCTCCGCCCATGACCGCGTCCGCTGCGCGCATCGCGCTGCGTAAGCGCGGCAGGGTGTTTCCGCCGGACATCGCGCCGATTAGGAGGCCGTCTGTCTTCAGCCCGAAGCGCATGGCGAGCAGGGCCCGCGGCAGATCATTGACCGTATCGAGGGTGCCGATCGCCAACACGATGTCGTACTTTCCTTGGTCCGGCTCCCACTGGTCCTCGACGACCGGCTCGCCATCCGCCGCTCGGGAAAAGAGGAGGCCCGGATCGCGGACATCGGCGGCGTCGGTGAAGTCGAGCAACCGAGTCCGCCAACGGGGATCTGGGCATCCCACGAGCAGCGCATATTCGAACCGCTGCCGAATGAGCGACAGCCGGTCGAGGCAATCTTCGAAGGCGCGTTCGAGCAGGAACAGTTCGGGGCCCGCCCGCTTGGCGCGATCGCGCCGGGCCGCGCGCAGCTCCATGTCGAACAGGATCGCCATTGGGCGGCTTGTGCGATGGCACGGCGCCAGCGACAAGCCGCGTGATGGTTGCGAACCTGATCCGAACCTGCGGCTGGTGGGCCCTCGATTTCGCGCTTCCGCCGCGCTGTGCCGGATGCGGCACCATCGTCGCCGAAGTGCACAGCTTCTGCGCCGACTGCTGGACCCAGATCGAATTCATCGGGGAGACTGGCTGCGGCGTGTGCGGAATGCCGCTTGAGGCCACGGAAGCGGCAACATGCGGAGCCTGTCTTACAAGCCCGCCGAGGATCGCCCGGACGCGCGCGGCCGTTGCGTATGGCGAGCTCTCGCGAAGTCTGGCGATACGATTGAAGTACGGGCGCAAGGTTGCACTCGCGCGTACGATGGCGCGCTACATGGCCCCCCTCATCGCGCAACATTCGAGCGACACACTGCTGATCCCGGTCCCGCTCCACCGGACCCGGCTCTGGCAGAGGGGGTTTAACCAGTCGGCGCTGGTGGCAAGCGAGCTGTCGCGGCGGCTTCGGTTGAGGAGCGACCACCTCGCACTGAGGCGCAGGAAGCGGACTCCCGCGCTCAAGGGCATGACGCCGGCCCAGAGGCGCAAGGCCGTGGCCGGAGCCTTCGTCATCCGCGACACACAGGCCGTACAAGGCAAGACCGTGATCCTGATCGACGATGTTCTCACCACCGGCAGCACGGCGGAGGCCTGCGCACGAATTTTGCAACGCGCCGGGGCGAAGCGGGTTGAGTTGATCACCTGGGCCCGCGTTGTGCGTCCGACGCAGTTGATGCGTTAAAGGCTGTGCTTAAGTATCCCGGCAAAGGAGCGTGTTTGTGCCTGTCGTCGAAATCTACACCAAGACGTTTTGCCCTTATTGCTGGCGGGCGAAGCTGCTGCTCGAAGGCAAGGGCGTCGAGTATAAGGAAATCGGCGTCGACTTCGGAGGTGAGGTGAGGCAGCTCATGATCCAGCGCGCAGGAGGCAGGACGACGGTCCCTCAGATCTTCATTGGCGAGCATCATGTGGGCGGCTGCGACGACCTGGTCGCGCTGGAGCGTGAGGGCAAGCTCGACCAGCTTCTCGCGGCGGCCTGAGTGACCCGAATCGCACTCTTCCAGTCGAACACCGGCATCGATCCGGAGGCCAATGCCCGAGCCCTCGTCGATGCCGTAGCGCGGGCGTCCGAGGGCGGGGCGGAAATCCTGTTCACGCCCGAAATGTCGGGCCTTCTCGACAGGGACAGCGATCGCGCTGCCAAGAGTCTTCGGCCTGAAGCGGAAGACCTTGTCCTTGCCGCCGCGCAGGAAGCAGCGAAAGCGAACCACATCTGGCTGTCGATCGGCTCGCTTGCCGTACTTGCCGAAGACGGGAAGGTCGCCAACCGCAGCTTCGTGATCGATCGGGAAGGCCAGATCCGCGCCCGCTACGACAAGATCCACCTGTTCGACGTCGACCTGCCGACGGGCGAAAGCTGGCGGGAGTCGAAAGTCTATTCGCCCGGCCACGGCGCCGTGCTGGTCAACGGCACGCCGGTCGGCAAGCTCGGGCTCACGATTTGCTACGACTTGCGGTTCCCAATGCTCTTCGCGCGACTGGCGGAGGCGGACGCTGACGTGATCTCGGTCCCCGCAGCTTTCACCGTGCCCACGGGCCGCGCGCATTGGCATGTCCTGCTGCGCGCACGGGCGATCGAGGCCGGCCTGTTCGTGGTCGCAGCCGCCCAGGCGGGGCGTCATGAAGACGGCCGCCAGACCTTCGGTCATTCACTGGTCGTCGACCCATGGGGCGAAGTGTTGCTCGACATGGGCGACGAGACGGGCGTGGGCTTTGCCGACGTTGACCTCAAGCGCATCCCTGAGGTCCGATCCCGCCTTCCGGCACTCAACCATCGCCGTCCTATCCCCGAGGCGACGATCATATGATCGTCTACGATCTTCAGTGCCTGGATGGTAGCGAGACCTTCGAAGCCTGGTTCCGATCGAGCGCCGAGTACGACGAGCAGCGGGCAGAGGGACTGGTCGAATGCCCGTTCTGCAACTCCACCAACGTCGCCAAGGCGCCAATGGCCCCGCACGTGCCTAGCAAAAGCTCCGGAAATCCGTTGGCGCGCCTGGCTGCGGCGCAGGCGGAAATGCTGCGCAAATCGCGCTGGGTCGGCGACGAATTCGTTGAGACGGCGCGCGCGATGCACGCGGGCGAGATGGCAACGGAGCAGGTTCACGGCAACGCCACGATCGAGCAGGCGAAGGCTTTGGTCGCCGACGGCGTGCCCGTCGCGTCCCTTCCGCTGCCCGTGACGCCGCCGAACCAGGTCAATTGATCGGCGCGGTTCAAATCCCTATTCGTAGCGCGCCGACCCCGTAGCTCAGCAGGATAGAGCATCAGATTCCTAATCTGAGGGCCACAGGTTCGAATCCTGTCGGGGTCACCACACTTCGAGGCAAGGGCCATGGCGAGCGAACAGCAGATGACCAAGGAAGGCGAGCCGCGGATGATCCGTCGCTTGTTCATGGAGCATCCCCGTTCCTTGGGTATGAGCTGGGCGGGTCACGGCGCGGGTGCAGTCAAGATCGGCGCGGAACTGATCGGCGCCGGCTGCGCGTGCATTGTCCACGCGGCGGTGCCGGGCTGGTTCACGCAGACGGCCGGCAAGACGGTCACCCGCGTGTACGACCATATGGCCAAGCGCAAAGCCGCCGCGTCTAATCCGGAGCATTGGCCGGATTATGAAATCTGACCGGGACCGCCCGGTCGCGATCATCGGTGGCGGCGCGTCGGGGACCATCTTGGCCGCGCAACTCGCCAGGCGAGGCGTCCGCTCCGTGCTCGTCGAAGGGAGCGGGCGCACGGCGCGCGGCGTTGCCTATTCGACGACGGAGCCCGCCCACCTGCTGAACGTCCGCGCGGAAGGAATGAGCGCCTGGGCCGGCGAGCCGGACCATTTCGCGCGGAGGTTCGAAGCGGAGGGCGGCGACGCCAGGGGTTTCGCCGAGCGGAGACTGTTCGGCCGCTACCTGGGCGAAATGCTCGACGAGGCGAGGGCTGGGGGCGACGTACAGGTGCTCGAGGCGACCGCGATCGACGCACAGCGGCAAGGTGAGGCTTGGGTCGTTCGGATGGACAACGGCGACATGATCGAGGCCGACCACTTGGTGCTCGCGATCGGCAACCAGGAGCCTGAGGGGCTGAGCAGTTTCGCCGGCGCGGGTGCGCGCTTCATCGGTAATCCGTGGGGTGCCGAGGCGCAGGCCGCAGTCCGCGAATTGGCCGCAGGCGGTGGAAACGCCCTGCTGATCGGCACTGGTTTGACCATGGTGGACCTGGTGCTCTCGCTCGACGCAGCGGAGCACAACGGCAAGGTCGTTACCCTGTCGCGTCGGGGGCAGGTGCCGCGCGCCCATGCGGACTTCGATCCGTCCGCCGTGGAGCTGGATGAGCTGCCCGGCGGTAGCCTGCGCGGAATGTGGCGTTGGCTGAGGCGCCGAAGCGCCGAGGTCGGCTGGCGTGCGGCCGTCGATAGCCTGAGACCCCACAGCCAAGCCTTGTGGCAAAGCCTGGACCTCAATCAGCAGCAGCGGTTCCTTCGCCATGCCCGGCCCTGGTGGGACGTGCACCGCCATCGGATCGCACCGCAAGTTGCCAAAGTGATCGCGCGGCGGGTTGCGGAGGGAACGCTGCAGATCCTTGCCGCCCGCATCACCGGCTCACGCGCCACGCCTGACGGGATCGAGGTCGACATCCGCCGTCGCGGAGGCGCTTCGCCGGAGCCGATGACGTTCGACTATGCGTTCAACTGCACGGGCCCGTTGCACTCCATTTCGAGAACTCGCGATCCTCTCCTCCGCAGCCTGCTCGACGCAGGAACAGTGCGGCCGGACCAACTCGGCATCGGAATAGAAGTCGACGAGCATTCGCGCGCAGCCGGCGGCTCACATGTCTGGGCGATCGGTCCTCTGACCAAGGGCCGGTATTGGGAAATCATTGCGGTTCCCGATATTCGCGAGCAAGCGGCGGCGATTGCCGAGGACATCGCGCGGGAGCTGAGTGAATGAACCCACCGTTCGAGCATGGAGAGCCGGAGGACGGCGACCTCGTCCAATCCGCCGCGTCCTGCGTGATCCCGGACGACGTCAGCGAGGCAGTGCGCACGTTGATCCGGTGGGCGGGGGACGACCCGGATCGTGAAGGCCTGCTGGACACGCCGCGGCGGGTCGCGCGCGCCTGGAAGGAATATGCGCGCGGTTATGAAGAAGACCCCGCGACTCACCTCAGCCGCACGTTCGAGGAAGTCGGCGGCTATGACGAAATCGTCCTTTTGAAGGATATACCGTTCCAGTCGCACTGCGAGCATCACCTGGCGCCGATCATCGGCAAGGCGGCGATCGCCTATCTCCCCGGGAACCGCGTCGTCGGGCATCAGCAAGCTCGCCCGCGTGCTGCACGGCTTCTCGCGCCGGCTGCAGGTGCAGGAGCGGTTGACTGCCCAGGTCGCCGACGCAATCTGGGAGCATCTCCAGCCCAAGGGCGTGGCGGTTGTCATCGAAGCCAGCCACGCGTGCATGACAGCGCGCGGAGTCAGCACCCCGGGCGTGATGATGACGACTAGCCGGATGATGGGCACGTTCCGCGAAGATGAACGCAGCCGCCGCGAAGTGCTCGCGCTTGATGGGCTACTGAAGAGACACGGGGCGGCTCCGCTGGCCGGAGAGCCGCCCCGTACTCCACCCGGATCGGGTGGTGAGTGAGTTAGGCTTAGGCCTGTCCCTCCATGGCGTGCTTCAGCTGGCTGATCTGGTCGTGACCGGACTTCACCGACTGGTAGCAACGCTCGGCGATATCGTGGGATTCACCGTTTAGATTGCCGCTCTGCAGCGCGGCCTGCGCACTTTTCCTTCAGATAGTCCTCGCCGCGCTCGACCTCGTTGATGATGGCCTGCTCGTCGCGGCCGGTGACCGCCGCCTTCAAGTCCTCGAAGCGCTGGTGCGCCTTGCCGAGGAAAGAACCGGATTCTTCGGGGTCGCCGCCCAGCCGGCGCACTTCCGAGCGAAGCTCCTCGACGACCTGCTGACGCTCGTCGGCGCGGCTCCGGAAGATTTCCCGGAAGCGCTCGTTGTCGATGTTCTTTGCGGAGTCCTCATAGCCCGTGATGCTGTCGATGGTCGTCGCGATGAGGGTGTTGAGTGTGCTGATCGTTTCGTTGTGCTCGGCCATGCGAATACTCCCGCTGGTTAAAAGTGGATTGCGGGGACAACGCGCGAGGTCTCGCGCCGATGCCGGTCCGAGCGGTAAATTTTGGACGCCTTCGCCGCGAATTGCTGTCAGTCTGTCGTTGGGCGACGAAAACAGGGGGACGAGTCGCATGGCACTCACTCGGCGGGGCTTACTCGAACAGATCGGCGCGATGGGTGGCGTCGGGCGCGACCTACCTGGCCATGGAAGCCCTTGGGCTCGCTGTGGCGACGCCGGCCGGAGCGGAGAATTTCTCCCTTCCAAAAGCTAGCGGCAACGGGCGTTCGGTCGTCATTCTCGGTGCCGGCGTGGCGGGACTGATCGCCGCCTACGAGCTGATGCAGGCCGGCTATCGCGTGACCGTCCTCGAAGCCCGCGACCGGATCGGCGGCCGCGTCGTGGACGATCCGCGGTGGCGACCGCATCGAACAGATCGACAGACCCGATCAGCAGGCGACGTTTGCACCTGACCTCTACTTCAATGCCGGGCCAGCCCGTATCCCTTCGACGCATCGCGTGATCCTTGGATATGCGCGGCGCTTTGGTGTTCCGATGGAGACATTCGTCAACATCAACAGGAGCGCAGGATGGGACTTCGGCGGCAAGGTCCAGCCGGAACGCCGCATGGTCAACGATCTCCGCGGCCATTTCGGCGAGCTGCTGGCCAAGGCAATCGACCAGCATGCGCTCGACAAGGAGGTCCCGAAGGGCGAGCTGGAAATGATCCGCCAGTTCGTCGCTGCCTATGCGCAGCTCGATCGCAAGGGAAAGTACCGCCCTCGGGGGTCATCCGGCTATTCGGTCGAGGGCGGCGGGTACGACCGTGCTCCTGTTCCACTCGCGCCTTTGAGCTTCAAGGAACTGGCGCCTTCGCGGGCGATCGGCCTTCCTTACGTATTCGAGCATATCTGGGACATGCAGGCGACCATGCTGCAGCCGGTCGGCGGGATGGACCTCATCGCTCGCGCCTTGCACGAGCAAGTGAGGCCCGCAGTTCGTCTGAGCACGGTCGTGAGCGCCATTCGCCGGACCGGCTCCGGGGTCCGGATCGAGCATGGGCCTGGCTCGCAAGCGATCCAAGCCGACTATTGCATCTGCACGCTCCCGATCCCGATCCTGAAGAAGATTCCGAGCGATTTTTCGCCTGCGAAAAAGGCGGCGATCGGGTCCGGGCTCGGAATATATCCGAAGCGTGAAGCTCGCCTTCGAGGCGCCGCGCTTCTGGGAAACCGACGATTTCATCTTCGGCGGCCTCGCCTGGACCGACCGGAAGAATGAGAACGTGATCTATCCGTCCGACCGCTATGGCGCCGAAAGAGGCGTCATCCTTGGCGCTTATTGCGCAGGTTGGACCAACCGGGACAATCCGCACGCGTTCGCGCAGCTCTCGCATCGACGAGCGCATCCGCATCAGCCGGGATTCGATCGAGGCGCTGCACCCCGGGCGATCGCATCTGCTCAGCAAGCCTGTCTCGGTCGCGCTGGGGCCTTGTGCCCTATTCGGAAGGCGTGGGCGCACTTTGGCGCGATTTCGATCCTCGTCCCGGCGCTCCGGGCGGCGGCCGTGGTCCCGGATACGCCGAACTGCTCAAGCCCGAAGGCCCAATCGTCTTCGCCGGAGAGCATTTGAGCTATCAACCGACCTGGCAGGAAGGGGCGGCAATGTCCGCGCATGACGCCCTCAAGCTGGTCCACGCCATGGCGGCGCGAGAAGGTGGCTTAGGCGCCGACTCCCGGCAGCCGCGCGGCGACGCCCGCCCACGGCAGGTTGAACCAGAAAACCGCGAGCGGGATCGCGATGCTGATCACGCCCATCGCGAAGCCGAGCTTCGTGGCGGGATGGACTTCGCCCAACAGCTTTCGATCGTGGACGAACATCGGGATGAACAGCGCGAGACCGAGGAGCAACAGGAACGTGAACCCCGCCGTCGTCGGCGGTGCGATCGGCAGGCGCCCGATCGCCGGCCCGACGACCACCAGGATCGCGGCGCTCGAGCATCGATCGTTTGTGCCATGCGCGTCGCGGCGCTTCGACCAGCCATTCCAGACCATGATCGCGAACGGGATGATCACGGCCAGGGGCACGATCGTCCAAGTGAGTGGATCGGTGAACGGCGGCTGGTTGGCGCGCTGACTTGCCAGACGGCCGTCAGATACATGATCGGAACCATCAGCACGGCAAGCAGCACGGTCAGCTTGCCAAGCTGCATGTGGAGCGGCGTGCTCGCGCGCCGAAATCAGCTGGGTCTGCGCGACGACAGCAGCATCCACAAAGTGAAAATGCCGCCGTGCAGCAGCACGATGGCGGCAGCGTTGGGTTCGGCCGCGGGACGGCATGATATCCTTGCAAATAGAAGCTCGGCCCGAAACCGAGGAGCACCAGGAAGACCAGAAACAAGGCCATGCGCGAATAGAATTTGCGCTCTCTCGCTTTTCGATCCGCCGGCGGCGGCGCCGCAATGTTGCCATTTCTCCCCCCGAAGCAAATGGCTAAGAAGGCGTGACCTGATCGAATAGCAGAGTCGCGATCAACGACTTTCCCATGTCGCTGGCGCCAGCACTTCTGCCATCAGTAGCAGCATCGGCGAAAACCTAGGGGATAGGCTCGATGCGCGCTTCAGCTTCCCTCGCGACTTGCCATGGCGCTCGTTTCGGCTCCGCCTGCGGCGTTGCCATCGACTCCGCGCCCGTAACGCATTGCCGGGGCCGTCGCGGCTGACCGATCGCACGCCGGACAATGTCAAGCTCGACCAAGGGCGCAAGCCGGCTCCAGCTGTTGCAGCTTCTTCGGCCTCAAGTCCGGGATGAAGGTCTCGATCTGTTCGGCGCCAACCATTATTGGGCGGAGATCCTGGCGCCGGCGGTCGGGCCGACGGGTCATGTGTTCAGTGTGGCAGCCGACGCAGTTCCTGAAGGACGAAAGGCGCCAGGCGGCTTCGAGGCATTCGCGGCGCGGCAGAACCCAATGTGTCGCTGCTCTCAAGCCCGTTCGAAGCGCCGAAGCTGCCCGCGAACTCCGCTTCGATTTCATGATCATCAATCTCGACTACCATGACGTCTATTGGGAGGACGCCGAGCGGAATATCGTGCGCGGATGGATCCCGACGCCTGGCTCAAGGCCGCTCTATGACGCGCGATGAAGCCGGGCGCAGTGCGTCGGCGTCGTCGATCATGCCGCCTCGCCGGGCGGAGACATCCGGGCGGTGGTCGACAAGCTTCACCGGATCGACCCGGAAGTCGTGAAACGCGATTTCGCCAAGCCGCCGGCTTCAAGCTGGAGGCCAGCAGCGACATCTCTGCACAACGCCGCCGACGACCATAGCCTGCTCGTCTTCGATCCCGCCATCCGCGGCAAGACCGACCGCTTCATCATCAAGTTCAAGAAGCCGCGTTGAGTCGCCGCCGGCGACCATGCGGCCGCGCAGGGCAGGCTGCGCGGCATTCCGCGCCTATTGGGCGCTTGCGGCGCTCATCATCGGTCTCGGCCGCCGGGGCACTTGCCGAGGGTTGGCCGCAGGACCTCCATTCCACCGCGTTCGCGGCTCGCCGGCTTTGTCGGCATCTTGTGGCTCAATGCGCTCAAGATGACCGTGATCCCGCTCGTCGTGGCGCTGCTCGTTGTCGGCATCGCGAGGAGCCGCGGAGGCGGCGCGGGCCGGGCGTATCGCAGCCCGTTCGGTGTGTGGATCGTCATCATCTGCACGGCTTCGGCGGTCGTTCGGCGCCGGCTATGCCGATGCTCCTCACCGAGCCTTCGCCGTTGCCGCGAGGAACGGCCGATGCCCTGCAGGGCGGGCTCGCAGCGGTCGAGCAGAAAGGCATCGCGGCCCTCTTCCGGAAGTCACCGATTTCTTCAACGGGTGTCCCGGACAATATGATCTCCGCCGCGAGCCAATGGCGACGTGCTGCCGCTGGTCGTCTTCACCGTCCTCTTCGCCCTCGCCTTGGCGCGATCGCCCAAAGGAAGCGCGGGATGGTCGTCAACTTGTTTGCGGCCATTGCCGAAGCGCTGCTCGTCATCGTCGGCTGGGTGCTTTGGATCGCCCCGTTCGGTGTCCTGCGCTGGCCTTTACCGTTGGGTCCGCCGCCGGCGGCTCTGCGTTCGCCGGCCTTGGCCATTATGTCGTGCTGATCTCCCTCATCGGCATCCTCGTCGCGCTCTTCGCCTGGCCGCTGGCGGTCATTGGCGGGCGGATCGGCCTGGCGCGCTTCAGTCGTGCGATGATCGCGCCAATCGCCGTGGCATTCTCGACGAGATCGTCGCTCGCTTCCTTGCCCGCGATGCTGACGGCGGCGCGGCAGGTCGGCGTTTCGGATCAGGTCGCGGACGTGACGCTGCCGATCTCCGTCGCTCTGTTCCGCGCGACCGGCCCGGCCATGAATGCCGCCGTCGCTTTCTATGTCGCGCACTGGCTGGGACTCGAGCCCAGCCATCGGTCAGATCATCGCTGCCACCGCCGTCGGCGCGGTGATGAGCTACGGCGCGGTCAGCCTTCCCGGCGAGATGAGCTTCATCAGCTCGATCGCACCGATTGCGCTGGCGCTGGGCGTTCCCATCGGCCCGCTTGGCCTGCTGGTCGCTGTCGAAATGATCCCCGACATCTTCAGGACGGTGGGCAATGTCGCAATGGACGTATCCGTCACGACGGTGGTCGATCGCTCCACTGACCCCCACGACTCCGGCACCCGTTAACGTTTGTGAACGCCCGCTGACCACCGTTCGTCGGTTGGCCGATGGACGAGCCGCGTTCGTCCCCCAGCCGACAAACCACCGTTGAGCCCGTCGAGGCAGGCACGACTTTGTGCCTGGTTGAGCGCATCTCGATCGTGCGGCGCGGGGCCATCCCCTCAGCTTCCCCAGCGTCCCGCGCCGCAGAAAAGGGAGATTTGCAATGCTCAAGGCTTTCTCGGCCCTCGGAGCGATCGCAGTTGCCTCGGTACTGCTCGTTCCCACCGCATCGCTTGCGAGTACGCTCGGCGATGCTGAAATTGTGACTGCAAGCGTGTCTTATGCAGATCTCAACCTGTCCCACGCGCAGGGCGTGAATTCCCTCGCGTACAGGATCAAGGGTACGGCCCAGTCCATTTGCGGAGCGGGATTCCGTTACGAGTTGGTCAATGGCGTGGGGCGCCGGGCCTGTGTGATTGATGCTGTGGCCTCGGCCCAGCCGGCGTTTGAGGCAGCGGTCGACGCAGCACGGCGCGGCTCGGTCACGATCAGCAGCGGTGCTTCGCTGATCATTACAGCTCGCAAGTGAATCGGGGGTAGGACCGCCGCGTGCAGGTCACGCGGCGGGATCTGCCGTATCTCAGCGACCAGCTATGGCGCGCACCCGGTCAGAGTAGAGCCGGCCGACGGGCTGCTCCGTACCGTCGGACAGGCGCGCGATCCAGCGACCCGAAGGGTTGCGGGTGAAACCCGCGATGAAATCCTTGCGGACGATCGCCGACCGGTGCAGCCGCACGAACAGCTCCGGATCCAGCCCTTCTTCGAGCGCGGCCATCGAATGGTGGATCAGCCAGCTGCGGCGGCCGACATGCAGTCGCATGTAATCGCGCTCGGCGGAAACGCGGTCGACGTCCCGCGCCGCGATGCGCACCAGCCCGGACAGGTCCGACGCCCAGAATTCCTCAAGCCATTGCGACGGCGCTTGCCGCGCTAGGCTCGGCTGAACGCTGCTCCAGATAGGAGCGTGCCCGATCGAGCGCCCGCTGCAAGCGGCTCGGATCGACCGGCTTCATCAGATAGTCGACCGCTTCGACTTCGAACGCGGCCACCGCGAACTGGTCGAAGGCGGTCACGAAGACGACGGCCGGGGACGGGCTCTGTGCGGCGAGCGCTCGCGCTACGCCGATGCCGTCCAGGCCGGGCATGGCGATGTCGAGCAGCAGCAAGTCGGGATTGAGAGCCTCGGTCAGATTGATCGCGGACTCGCCGTCGCTTGCCGCTCCGACAAGCTGCGCGCCCTTCGGCCTTGCGCGAGGAGCAGCTGGAGCCGTTCCGCTGCCAGTGGTTCGTCGTCGGCAATCAAGACGCGAAGCGGCTTAATCTCAGACATTGGTTTCCACCGGCATTGTGAGCGAAACCTTGTACCCGCCTGCACGTCATCGGCCCGAACCGGCAGCTCGCGCGCGTGCCCGAAGCGCGCTTCGAGGCGCTGGCAGACGTTCGCCAGGCCCAGGCCCGTCCCTTCGTGTGTGGCGGCCGGCAGTTCATCCTTGCCGCCGTTCTTGAGGCGATTGCTGATTTCGAGGCACATGCGCCCGTCGAGCATGTGCGTGCTTCGATGCGGATCACGCACCGCCTTGCGGCTCTTCGACACGCCATATTTGATCGCATTCTCGACGATCGGCTGAAGCAGCAGCGCTGGCAGACGTGTCTGCTCGAGTTCCTGCGGGACATCGATCTCGACGTGAAGGCGGTCCGGGAAGCGCGCCATCTCGATATCGAGGTAGAGCCGCTGGAGATCGATCTCCTCGGCAAGCGTCACATCCGCGCTTGGGTCGAGCGACAGGCTGGTGCGGAAGAAGGTCGACAATGCCAGAAGCATTGTTTCGGCCCTGTCCGAGCGGCCCGTCATCACCAGCGACGACAATGAATTGAGCGTATTGAACAGGAAGTGCGGGTTGACCTGGTACCGGAGCGCGCGGACTTGGGCCGCTTGCGCCGCGCTTTCGGCGTCGGCGAGGCGCCGCTGCGCGCGCAGGGCTTCGGCCTGAGCCTGATTCGCGAGGTAAAAGGCGCTCCACGCGAGAAAGAAGAAGAGCCAGACGACAGCGGCATCGGCGGCGTACCGGACCCGCTTGTTGGGATCGAGCTCGTTCATCTTCGGCAGGGTCAGGACGAGCGGCTCCTGGGCGCTGCGCTCGATGCGGATCGTCTGACCCTTCTCCACGACCGTGAACCCCTCGCGCGCCTGGAACCGGAACTCCTCGCGGCTTTCGCGAAAAATGTCCTCGATCAGGATGAGCGTCGCGCCCATGGTGATCGACGCGGCCGCCGATGCGATCGCGGCTATGATCGCCTTTCGGCGGATGCTCGCGCCCTGGCCGATCGTCCGAATCGCGAGGTAGATCAGCCCGGTGAGGACGATGCCGATCCCGACGACCACGAGCTTGTTCTCGAGGAGGGTCCAGGGATCTGAACCGAGGAACGCCCTGGCCACGACGGTCAGGGCGTAGAAGAACCAGAAGCCGAGGATGGACTTCACCGCGAACGGCCAGTCGCGGAATCGCGTCCGTACCGCGGGTGTTGGGATCATGAGCATTGTTGTGGAATGATGTCCCAAAAATCTGCTCTCGCATACCACCCTCTGCCCATTGGCAGAAGCTTGCGCGCATCCGGTCGATTTCCAAGGCACTTGGAGCTCTCCCCGAGGCGCTTTAGGGTGAGGTCATGCGCCAGTATCTCGACCTCATGCAGCGGATCCTCGACGAAGGGGTGGAGCAGCAGGACCGCACCGGAACGGGGACGCTGTCGACGTTCGGTGCTCAGATGAGATTCGACCTCGCCAACGGCTTCCCGCTGCTGACGACCAAGAAGCTGCACCTGCGCTCGATCATCGTCGAGCTGCTCTGGTTCCTGCGCGGCGACACCAACATCCGCTGGCTCAAGGACCGCAACGTCAGCATCTGGAACGAGTGGGCCGATGAGAGCGGTGACCTTGGGCCCGTATACGGCAAGCAGTGGCGCGACTGGGAAACCGCAGACGGCCGCCATGTCGACCAGATCAAGAACCTCGTCGAGCTGATCCGGAACGACCCTTATTCGCGAAGGCAGATCGTGACGGCTTGGAATCCGGGCGAGATCGACCGGATGGCGCTCGCGCCCTGCCATTGCCTCTTCCAGACGCAGGTCGCCGCTGGCCGCCTCAACCTGCAGCTCTACCAGCGCAGCGCGGACGTGTTCCTCGGCGTCCCGTTCAACATCGCCTCATACGCGCTGCTGACGCATATGCTCGCGCGTGAATGCGGGCTGGAGCCGGGCGTGTTCGTCTGGACGGGCGGCGACTGCCACCTCTACTCCAACCATCTAGACCAGGCCCGACTGCAGCTTTCGCGAGAACCGCGCAGCCTGCCGCGTCTGGTCGTCAAGGATCGAGGGCAGGATCTGTTTTCCTCTGAGTCCGATGACTTCCTGTTCGAGAATTACGAGCCGCATCCGCATATTTCAGCGCCAGTCGCAGTCTAGGGTCACCTTGCCGGCAGTCAGGTGACAGATTGCGCGCCCGAAATGGAAACGTTCTTGTTTCGCTGCGTTACCTTCTGCCGTCCTGAGGAGAAATTCACATGTTACAGAAGGTCACCACCGTCTTCCTGATCGGAAGCGCGCTCGTCCTTGCAGCGTGCAACACCGTCCGCGGCGCGGCCAGCGACGTGAACTCGGTCGCCAACTGCACCGAGAACGCGATCAACGGAGGTCAGTGCTAAGCCAGACGCTAGACAAACGGCTGTTTCGTGATTCATGATCGTTCCACGTGGTTAACGGAGGACGATCATGGTTCGGAAGATTGTGACAGTATTTTTGATTGGCGGTTCTCTTGGGATCGCCGCCTGCAACACCGTCCGCGGTGCGGCGGCCGACGTCAACTCGGCCGCGACCTGCACCGAAAACGCGATGCACGGCGGTCACTGCTAGAAGCAGCGATCACTAGAACAAAGGGAAGACCCCCGCCGGATCGCTCCGGCGGGGTTTTGTGTCTCGCGACGGTGTCAGCTCTTCCACAGCACGGATAGGGCAAGGCTCGCCATCAACACCGCTTCCCGATCCGCGCCGCCGCGTGGCGCATAAATGGTCTTCCGCTCGCCGTTCAGGTCGATCGCGCCGAGATCCTGGTTGGCCGCCACGAACCGATAACCAAGCGGCTCGCTTGTTGGAATCTTCAGGTTCGGCGATTCGTGGATCGGCTCGATGTCGATCGCAAGTCCTCCGAGCGTCAGGCGCCCAATTCGCGTTTCGGCGGTGAGCGGACCCACCGCGCGCGGCGCAGCGGAAAGAAGCATTTCTCCGTCGAGCATCTGGCCATCGCGGAAGAAACGGCAGCGGTATTGGAACGGGGCCTGCGTCACACTGAACGTCCGGGTCCCGACCTCTTGCTCGAAGTGACTGCAGGACCCGACAACAGCGCCCCCGAAGTCCGGCCCTTTGACCTCGAACCCGCTATCGCCGCGATAGGTGGTGACGCGTTCGGGCGATAAGGCGAAGTCGCGATGCCGGCTCGACAGCGCCTGTCGGTAGAAGCTGCCCGATGACGATGCCAGGGCGAAGGTGCCGCGCTCGCCGAAACCCATCCCGGTGATCTGCAACTGCTCAGCGCCTCCCGCCACATTGGCGGGCGCCGCGATGTGGGCCGCGGAACAGCCGACGAGGACGGTCGCCGAACAGCTGATTGCCAGATAAATCACTTTGCGCATCTCGTTCCCCTTTGATCAGGAGACGAGACTGTTGTGTCACCGCTTTCGGCTGTCTGAACGAAAAAGCCCTGCCGGATTGCTCCGGCAGGGCTTCGTCATTTCATCCTTCCGGACTTAGCCGTGCGACTAATCCTGCAGGTAATCGCCGGCGTCCGCGTCCAGGCCGTGGCCGCTCGGCACGACCTCGCCGAGCGGATCGTCGCCCGTGCCGGTGTCGTCACGAGGAGTCCGCGCGAGCTCGGCTGCACGAAGCTCTTCGGCCGAGTCCGGCGCGATCAGCGCTTCCTGCATGCGACGGTGCGCCGCGCGCAGGGCCGTGTCGCGCGACGAGGCTGCGACGCGCAGTCGGCTCATGCCCGCGCCCGTGCCTGCCGGGATCAGGCGGCCGACGATCACGTTCTCCTTGAGGCCAAGGAGCGTGTCGACCTTGCCCTGGACCGCAGCCTCGGTGAGAACGCGCGTCGTTTCCTGGAACGACGCCGCCGAGATGAAGCTGCGGGTCTGCAGCGACGCCTTGGTGATGCCGAGCAGGACGGGCTTGCCCTCCGCCTTCTTCTGCTTCTTCTCGAGCCTGGCGTTGGTCTCGTCCATCTCCTCGCGATCGACCTGTTCGCCGGCGAGCAGCGTGGTGTCGCCGCCGTCGGTGATCTCGACCTTTTGCAGCATCTGGCGAACGATCACCTCGATGTGCTTGTCGTTGATCTTCACGCCCTGGAGTTGATAGACTTCCTGGATCTCGCTCACGAGATACTCCGCCAGAGCAACGACGCCGAGGACTTCCAGGATGTCGTGCGGATCGGGTGAACCGCCGACGAGGTTGTCGCCGCGCTTCACGTAATCGCCTTCCTGGACCTCGATCATCTTCGACTTCGGCACGAGATACTCGACCGGCTCAGAACCATCGTCCGGGACGATCGCGATCTTACGCTTGGCCTTGTAGTCGCGCATGAAGGTGACCTTGCCGGACACCTTGGCGATGATCGCGTTCTCCTTCGGCTTACGCGCTTCGAACAGCTCAGCGACGCGCGGCAGACCGCCGGTGATGTCACGCGTACGCGCGGCTTCCCGCGGCATACGGGCGAGCACTTCGCCGGCCTCGACCTGCTGACCGTCCTCGACCGCAACGATGGCGCCGGCAGCAAGGCGATAGACACCCGCTTCCGTGGCCTTCTCGCCGGTGAGCGTGAGGCGCGGGTGCGGTGTGTCTTTCTTCGATTTCGCCGCATCGTCGGTGACCACGCGCTGCGTGATACCCGTCGAACTCGTCGACCTGCTCCGTCATCGTCCGGTTCTCGATCAGGTCCTGGTACTTCACGGTACCAGCCTTCTCGGTGATCACCGGGCTGAACGAGGGGTCCCATTCCGCGATGCGGTCGCCACGGCTCACGATATGGCCGCTCTCGCACAGCAGGTGCGCGCCGTAAGGCACGCGGTGCGTGGAAAGCTCACGGCCGTCCATGTCGAGGACCGCGATCTCGCCCGAACGTGACAGCGAGATGTGCCGGCCGCGCGGGTCGGTGATCGTCGGCATGTCGCGGAACTCGATCGTGCCGTCGACCGGGGATTCGAGGTTCGACTGCTCGTTGAGCTGCGCGGCGCCGCCGATGTGGAAGGTCCGCATCGTCAGCTGCGTGCCCGGCTCACCGATTGACTGCGCGGCAATGACGCCGACAGCCTCACCGATATTCACCGGCGTACCGCGGGCGAGGTCGCGCCCGTAGCACTTGCCACAGACGCCCTGGCGCGATGCGCACACCAGTGGAGAGCGGATCTTCACGCCTTGCAGGCCGATCGCCTCAATCTGCGCAACCATCGCCTCGTCGAGCAGGCTGCCTTCCGGGATGATCACGTCACCGCTCTTGGCGTCGACGACATCCTCGGCGGTCGTACGGCCCAGCACGCGGTCGCCAAGTGACGCGATGACCGCGCCGCCCTGAACGATGGCGCGCATCTCCAGCGCCTGGTCGGTGCCGCAATCCTCCTCGATGATCACGGCGTCTTGGCTCACGTCGACGAGACGTCGGGTCAGGTAACCCGAGTTCGCCGTCTTGAGCGCCGTGTCCGCGAGGCCCTTGCGGGCGCCGTGGGTCGAATTGAAGTACTCAAGGACGGTCAGGCCCTCCTTGAAGTTCGAGATGATCGGCGTCTCGATGATCTCGCCCGACGGCTTGGCCATGAGGCCGCGCATGCCGGCGAGCTGCTTGATCTGAGCCTGCGAGCCACGGGCGCCGGAGTGCGCCATCATGTAGATGGAGTTCAGATCCGCCTGACGTCCGTCCGGACGCTTCGGAGTCGCCGAAATCTCCTTCATCATCGCGCTTGCGACCTGGTCGCCGCAACGCGACCAGGCGTCGATCACCTTGTTGTACTTTTCCTGCTGGGTGATCAGGCCGTCCTGGTACTGCTGCTCGTAATCCTTCACGAGCGTGCGGGTCTCCTCGACGAGGTTCTCCTTCGCAGCCGGGATGACCATGTCGTCCTTGCCGAACGAGATGCCGGCCGCAAACGCGTGACGGAAGCCGAGCTGCATGATCGCGTCGGCGAACAGCACGGTCTCCTTCTGGCCGGTGTGGCGATAGACGATGTCGATGACGTCGCCGATCTCCTTCTTGGTCAGCACCTTGTTGACGGTCTCGAACGGCACCTTGTGGCTCTTCGGCAGGGTCTCGCCGAGCAGCATCCGGCCCGCGGTCGTCTCGAACCGCTTCATGTAGGTGTTGCCGGCCTCGTCCGTCTGCGGGACGCGGCTGATGATCTTCGTGTGCAGCGTGACCGCGCCGGCGGCGATGGCCTGGTGGACCTCCGCCATGTCGCTGAGCATCATGCCCTGGCCCGGCTCATCCTCCTTCTCGAGGCTGAGGTAGTAGAGGCCGAGGACCATGTCCTGCGACGGAACGATGATCGGCTTGCCGTTGGCGGGCGACAGGATGTTGTTCGTGGACATCATCAGGACGCGCGCTTCCAGCTGGGCCTCGAGGCTCAGCGGGACGTGAACGGCCATCTGGTCGCCGTCGAAGTCGGCGTTGAACGCGGCGCAGACCAGCGGGTGAAGCTGGATCGCCTTGCCCTCGATCAGCACCGGCTCGAACGCCTGGATGCCGAGGCGGTGGAGCGTCGGCGCGCGGTTCAGCAGAACCGGATGCTCGCGGATCACCTCATCGAGGATGTCCCAGACTTCCTTGCGCTCTTTCTCGACCCACTTCTTCGCCTGCTTCAGCGTCATGCTGAGGCCCTTGGCGTCGAGGCGCGAGTAGATGAACGGCTTGAACAACTCGAGCGCCATCTTCTTCGGCAGGCCGCATTGGTGAAGCTTCAGCTCCGGACCGGTTACGATGACCGAACGGCCCGAATAGTCGACGCGCTTGCCGAGCAGGTTCTGACGGAAGCGGCCCTGCTTGCCCTTGAGCATGTCGCTCAAGGACTTCAGCGGACGCTTGTTGGCGCCCGTGATCGTGCGTCCGCGGCGGCCGTTGTCGAACAAAGCGTCGACCGCTTCCTGAAGCATGCGCTTCTCGTTGCGGACGATGATGTCCGGAGCGCGCAGCTCCATCAGGCGCTTCAGGCGGTTGTTGCGGTTGATGACGCGGCGATACAGGTCGTTGAGGTCCGACGTCGCGAAGCGGCCGCCGTCCAGCGGAACGAGCGGGCGAAGCTCGGGCGGGATGACCGGGATGACTTCGAGGATCATCCACTCCGGACGGTTGCCCGACTCGAGGAAGCTCTCGACGACCTTCAGGCGCTTGATGATCTTCTTCGGCTTCAGCTCGGACTTGGTGACCGCGAGTTCGTCGAGGAGCGCCTTGCGCTCGCCCTCGAGGTCGAGGTCGATGAGCATCTGCTTGACGGCCTCGGCGCCGATACCGGCTGAAAAGGCGTCCTCGCCATATTCGTCCTGCGCCGAGAGGAGCTCGTCCTCGGTCAGCAGCTGGTACTTCTCAAGCGCGGTCAGGCCCGGCTCGATGACCACATAGCTCTCGAAATAGAGGATGCGCTCAAGCTGCTTCAGCTGCATGTCGAGCAGCAGGCCGATGCGGCTCGGCAGCGACTTCAGGAACCAGATGTGCGCGACCGGAGCGGCCAGCTCGATGTGGCCCATGCGCTCGCGGCGGACCTTCGAGACGGTGACCTCGACGCCGCACTTCTCGCACACGATGCCCTTGTACTTCATGCGCTTGTACTTGCCGCACAGGCACTCGTAGTCCTTGATCGGGCCGAAAATGCGCGCGCAGAACAGGCCGTCACGCTCGGGCTTGAACGTGCGGTAGTTGATGGTTTCCGGCTTCTTGATCTCGCCGAAGGACCAGCTGCGGATCTTGTCGGGCGACGCGATGCCGATCTTGATCTCGTCGAAGGTCTCCGGCTTGGCGATCGGGTTCGCGAAATTGGTCAGTTCGTTCATTTCATACTCCTGACCCCTCCCGCGCTGGGGAGGGGTGTTGGAACCTGTTCAATTATTCGGCGGCGAGGGCGGTCGGCTCCGCGTCGGGGTCGACGACGCTGTCGAGTTCGACGTTGAGGCCGAGGCTGCGCATTTCCTTGACGAGCACATTGAAGCTCTCCGGAATGCCGGCCTCGAACGTGTCGTCGCCCTTGACGATCGCCTCGTAGACCTTGGTGCGGCCGATCACGTCGTCGGACTTGACCGTCAGCATCTCCTGGAGGGTGTAGGCGGCGCCGTAAGCCTGCAGCGCCCACACTTCCATCTCACCAAAGCGCTGTCCGCCGAACTGCGCCTTACCGCCCAGCGGCTGCTGGGTGACGAGGCTGTACGGCCCGATCGAGCGCGCGTGGATCTTATCGTCCACGAGGTGGTGAAGCTTCAGCATGTAGATGTAGCCCACCGTAACCTGACGATCGAACGGCTGACCCGTGCGGCCGTCGAACAACGTGACCTGTCCCGACGTGTTGAGACCCGCCTTTTCCAGCATCGCGCTGACGTCCGGTTCGCGGGCCCCGTCGAACACCGGGGTGCCCATCGGAATGCCGGAGGTGAGATTGGAGGCAAGCTCCATCACCGCATCGTCGTCACGGCCGTCGATGTCCTTGGCATAGCCGTCGCCGTACACGTCCTTAAGCTTGGCGCGGATCGCTTTCACGTCCTTGCCGGCGACGTCCTTGCCGCGCTCATGGATGTCCTCGAGCATCTCCTGGATCTGACGACCCAGGCCGCGCGAAGCCCAGCCGAGGTGCGTTTCGAAGATCTGCCCGACGTTCATGCGGCTCGGCACGCCCAGCGGGTTGAGCACGATATCGGCATGCGTCCCATCTTCGAGGAACGGCATGTCCTCGATCGGCAGGATGCGGGAGATGACGCCCTTGTTGCCGTGACGGCCGGCCATCTTGTCGCCCGGCTGAAGCTTGCGCTTCACGGCGACGAAGACCTTGACCATCTTGAGCACGCCCGGCGGCAGCTCGTCGCCACGCTCCAGCTTCTCGACGCGGTCTTCGAAGCGGCGCAGTATCACGCCCGCGGCCTCGTCATACTGCGCCTTCAGTGCTTCGATGTCGGCCTGGCGCTTGTCGTCCTTGACGGCGATCTTCCACCACTCGTGGCGCTCCACGCCCTCCAGCGTGGCATCATCGAGGCTCGAGCCCTTCTTGAGGCCCTTCGGCGCCGCGGTCGCAACCTGGCCGAGGAGCATCTCGCGAAGGCGTGCGAAGGTCGCGCGGTTGAGGATCGCGCGTTCGTCGTCGGCGTCCTTCTTGAGCCGCTCCTTCTCTTCGGTCTGGATGGCGCGCGTACGGTCATCGATGTCGATGCCGTGCCGATTGAACACGCGCACTTCCACGACGGTGCCGCTGACGCCCGGAGGAAGCCGAAGCGACGTGTCGCGGACGTCCGAAGCCTTCTCGCCGAAGATCGCGCGGAGGAGCTTCTCTTCCGGCGTCATCGGGCTTTCGCCCTTCGGCGTGATCTTGCCGACCAGGATGTCGCCCGGCTCGACCTCGGCGCCGATGTAGACGATGCCCGCCTCGTCGAGGTTACGAAGCGCTTCCTCGCCGACGTTCGGGATGTCGCGGGTGATGTCTTCCGGCCCAAGCTTGGTGTCGCGGGCCATGACCTCGAACTCTTCGATGTGGATCGAGGTGAAGACGTCGTCCTTCACGATCCGCTCGGAAATCAGGATCGAGTCCTCATAATTGTACCCGTTCCACGGCATGAACGCGACGAGCACGTTCCGGCCGAGCGCGAGCTCGCCGTACTGGGTCGACGGACCGTCCGCGATGATTTCGCCAGCCTCGACCGTGTCACCCACCTTCACCAGCGGACGCTGGTTGATGCAGGTGTTCTGGTTCGAGCGCTGGAACTTCATCAGCGTGTAGATGTCGACGCCGGACTCACCGGGACGAAGGTCGCCCGTCGCGCGAACGACGATGCGGGCCGCGTCCACCTGGTCGATGATGCCCGAGCGGCGCGCCGCGATCGCCGCGCCGGAATCGCGGGCCACCGTCTCCTCCATTCCGGTACCGACCAGCGGCGCTTCGGCTTGGAGCAGCGGCACTGCCTGGCGCTGCATGTTCGATCCCATCAGCGCGCGGTTCGCGTCGTCGTTCTCGAGGAACGGAATCAGCGATGCGGCAACCGAAACGAGCTGCTTCGGCGACACGTCCATCAGCGTGATCTGGTCGCGCGGCGCGATCAGGAACTCGCCGTTGCGGCGAGCCGAGATGATGTCCTCGGCAAACGTGTTTTCCTTGGTGATCTCGGCGTTCGCCTGGGCGATCGTGTGCTTCGCCTCTTCCATCGCGGACAGATAGACGACCTCGGTGGTGACCTTGCCGTCGATGACCTTGCGGTACGGCGTCTCGATGAAGCCGTACTTGTTCACGCGGCTGAAGCTGGCGAGCGAGTTGATGAGGCCGATGTTCGGACCTTCAGGCGTCTCGATCGGGCAAATACGGCCGTAGTGCGTCGGGTGGACGTCGCGGACTTCGAAGCCCGCGCGCTCGCGAGTGAGACCGCCCGGTCCAAGCGCCGAGACGCGGCGCTTGTGCGTCACTTCGCTGAGCGGGTTGGTCTGGTCCATGAACTGCGACAGCTGCGACGAACCGAAGAACTCGCGCACCGCGGCGACCGCCGGCTTAGCGTTGATCAGGTCGTTCGGCATCACCGTCGACACGTCGACGCTGCTCATGCGCTCCTTGACCGCCCGCTCCATGCGCAGGAGGCCGACGCGATACTGGTTCTCGAGCAGCTCGCCCACCGAGCGAACGCGGCGGTTGGCGAGATTGTCGATGTCGTCGATGTCGCCCTTACCGTCCTTGAGGTTCACCAGCTCCTGGACGACGGCGAGGATGTCTTCCCTGCGCAGCGTCGTGACGGTGTCCTCGGCATCGAGGCCAAGGCGCATGTTGAGCTTCACGCGGCCGACGGCCGAGAGGTCATAGCGCTCGGGGTCGAAGAACAGGCCGTAGAACAGCGCATCCGCGGTCTCGCGCGTCGGCGGCTCGCCGGGGCGCATGACGCGGTAGATGTCGGCCAGCGCGCTGTCGCCGTCCTCGCTCTTGTCTGCCTTCAGCGTGTTGCGGATCCATGGACCCGTGTTCACGAAATCGATGTCGAGCAGCTCGAGCTTCTTCACGCCCGCTGCGTCGAGCTTGGCGAGATTCTCTTCGCTGACCTCGTCGCCGGCCTCGATGTAGATCTCGCCGGTCTTCTCGTTGATGAGGTCGTAAGCCGAATAACGGCCGAAGATCTCCTCGGTCGGGATGATCAGGTTCTTGACCCCATCCTTGCCGGCCTGGTTGGCGCGCCGCGGCGTGATCTTCTCGTTCGACTTGAAGATGATCTCGCCGGTGTCGGCGTCGACCACCTCATGGTTCGGCTTCTGGCCGCGCCATGCTTCGGCGGAATAGGGAATCTGCCAGCCGTTCTTGCCCCGCGTGTAGATGACGCGGCCGTAGAAGGTGTTGAGGATTTCCTCGCTGGTCATGCCGAGCGCGTGCAGCAGCGCCGTGACGGGCAGCTTGCGCTTGCGGTCGATACGGACGTTGACGATGTCCTTGGCGTCGAATTCGAAATCGAGCCAGCTGCCGCGATACGGGATGACCCGCGCGGCAAAGAGATACTTGCCGCTGGCGTGGGTCTTGCCGCGGTCGTGGTCGAACAGCACGCCCGGCGAGCGGTGCATCTGGCTGACGATCACGCGCTCGGTGCCGTTGATGATGAAGGTGCCGTTCATGGTCATGAGCGGCATGTCGCCCATGTAAACGTCCTGCTCCTTGATATCGATGACCGACTTGGCCTCGGTCTCGGGATCGATCTCGAAGGTGGTCAGGCGCAGGGTGACGCGCATAGGCGCGGCATAGGTGAGGCCGCGCTGGCGGCACTCGTCAGTATCGTACTTGGGATGCTCGAGCTCATAGTGATCGAAGTCGAGGTGCGCCGTGCCGGCGAAGTCCATGATCGGGAAGACCGAGCGTAGGGTCTTTTCGAGGCCCGACACATAGCCGGTCTTCGGATCCGAACGGAGGAACTGCTCGTAGCTCTCGCGCTGAACCTCGATGAGGTTCGGCATGTCGGAAATCTCGTGGATGTTTCCGAAAATCTTGCGGATGCGTCGCGAATTGGTCTTCAGCCCGCTGGTGGTCTTCCGCGGTGCGTCGATCGCTTTGGTGGCCATGTGCTTCCCTGCGCTAGGCGAAGACGCACGGAAGGCGCCCCCGCTGAGTTTCCCGGCCCGAACCGGTCATTTGTGGAGCGCTGTCCCGCGACCCTCTCCAATGCTTGCGGTCCGTGCGCCGTTCGGACCCTGTCCCGGAGAGGACGGGAAAAGCCCCGGGCGCACGTCACCGTGCGGCGGAGCCGACTATTTGTTGGATGTGGCCCATATAATCCTATTTCTGCGCTTGTGAAGGGGAGAAATAGGTTTTCTTAGGAACTTCGCGGCCCCGGTTCGGTTTGGGAGCGAAATCCAGCGAGGATTTCCCCATGCGCGCTGAGCTCACCATCACTTCGGCCGACCTGCTCGCCGCATGTGGCCGGTCGGACAGGGAGCAGCTGTACGAAGCGGCAAACCAGTCCGACCCCGCCGAAGACGGCATGGACCCGCAGAGCCTATTGCAGGAGGCCGAAAACGCCGTCGCCGAGAACGGCACCATCCTCCAATAGAAAGAGGGCGGCCCCTCGCGGAGCCGCCCTTTTTTCGATCCCCCGCTCAGTAGCGCGCGGTGAGCCGAAGCAAGTAGGTCCGCGGATTTCCATAATAGACAGTCCGAACCTGACCGACGCTTGAGAATTCCTGGCCATCCGTCTTGTAGCGGCGGTCGCCAAGATTGTAGCCGTAGAGACCCACTGCGAACCGCTTGCTTACATCTTCCCAGACAATTCGCGCATCATGGACCCAATAGCCGCTCTGGAAGAGGCCGGCGATTTCCGTCGTGGTTCCGACCTTGCCGCTACCCGCGCCGACAAAGGTGTTGTCCACTGCTAGCGCTGTGCGGGACTTGTAGCGCGACTGTCCGCCGACAGTGATTCCGCCAATTCCCTGCAGGTCGAACGCATATTGCGCGCCGAAACGCAGCGTCCACTTGGGCGAGAATGCCGGTGTTTGGAACGCGCGGCTATCGTTCGGAAACCGCTCGTCGTAAAATTCCTTATACTCCGCATCGAGATAGCCGATCTGGGTGTCGAGTAGCAGGCCCGAAAGCGGCGTCCAACTCGCTTCCAGCTCGGCGCCCTTGATGTTCAGCTTGCCGACGTTGAGCACCCGGAGCAGCGGCGTCGGAAAGCCGCTCGAAGGATCCGTCTCGGCAATGCGCGCCTGGAAATCCTTGTAATCGTTGTAGAATATTGCGCCATTCACCCGAACCTGGCTGATGGGCGTCGACTTGAAGCCGGCCTCGTACGACCAGACGGTCTCTGGCTTGTACTCGCTTGCCTCGGTGGGGCCATTCGCCCTTCCGTTGAAGCCGCCGGATTTGAAACCTTTGGCAGCGCGTGCGTAGAGCATCGTCGAGGGCGTGACCTGATAGTCGACGCTCGCCATCGGAGACCAGTCGTTCCACTTCCCTTTCGGTGGATCGAAGCCGAAAGGCGGAAAGATCGGGAGCGGATAGTTCGAATCCACGCTCGTGAAGCGCTCATAATCCTTCGTCTCGTGCGTATAACGCAGACCCGCGGACAGACGGACTTTAGGGGCGACCTGATAGCTTGCGTTCGCGTACCCGGCATAGCTCTTCGTATTCAGGTCGTCGTCTACGAAACGCGTGAACGTGAACGGGGGGAGGACCGTACTGAAGCGCAGGAAATCGCTAGCATAAGCTTCCTGGTGCGACCGGATCTTCTCATTCAGGTAGTACAATCCAACGACGTAGTTGAGCCGATCGCCGGTATGCGTCAGCTGGAATTCCTGGCTCGTCTGATGTTGCTTCACACCGACGAACACGTCGCCGACCTCCCACTGCGTGGCGTCGATGTCGATGAAGTCGTCAGTCTTTAGGCTCCGGTAGGCCGTGATCGATCTCAGGGTCAGTGCATCTGTAAGATCATATGCAATGGTGCCCGAAAAGCCGTAGTGCTTGAGCTTCGTCGAATTCGGCAGGCCCGGCGTCGTGCGCCCGGTCCAGTCGTATTGGCCTGTGCCTTCCTTGTTCGGCGCCGTCATCACGATGCCGAAGGCACTAACCAGGTCGTTGACCGGACGGCCAACGTTAAGGGCGGCATCATCCTCGCTATAGTCTGCGGTAAGATCGACGCGGAGCCGGTCACTCGGAGTAAACGCGACAGCACCTCGGACGCCGACCGTGTCCTTGTCATTGTACCGACGGTCTAGGACCTTGTCCCTGACGAACCCGTCGCGAGTGGCCCGAAGGAAGGCGATCCCGGCCGAGAGCGTATCGGTAAGGGGCCCCGAAACGGCGGCTTTCAGCTCAAACAGGTCGTCGGAGCCGAAACCGAGCGAGCCGTAGGCGCGAAGCTCCTCGCCCGGCTTGCGCGTGATGACTTTGAGTGCGCCACCAATGGTGTTCTTCCCATAAAGCGTTCCCTGCGGGCCACGCAGGACCTCGATCCGCTCGACGTCGAGGAGGTCGAGCTGGTTGCCGCGAATACGGGAGAGATAAACGTCGTCGACATAGACGCCGACGGCCGGGTCGAACGTCTGAAGCGCGTCAGGCTGCCCGACGCCGCGGATGTAGATGTTCGTCGCGTTCGACGACCCGCGGCCCTGCACGATGTTGAGGTTGGGAACCGCGCCTTGCAGGCCCGTCGTGTCCTGCGCCTGAATGCGGTCCAATGCGCGCTCGTTGAACGCAGACACCGAGCCCGGCACGCGCTGCAGGCGCTCTTCCGTGCGCCGCGCGGTGACGATGATTTCGCCGGTGGACGTGTCCTGACCTTCGGGGTCCGGCGCCGTAGTGGCCGCCGGTTCCGTGGGCTGCTGCTGCGCTTCCTGCGTGGTTTGCTGGGCAGACTGGCCGAAAGCCGGAGTTGTGATGAACGCCGCAGCGGCAACGGTGCCGAACAGAGCGGCGCGTGCAGAAAGGACGCGCATTTCGATTATCTCCCCCTTCGGCCGCGCGGGTGCGCGCCGTCGTCACAATTGGTGATAATGAAAGTTGAACCGTCTTTCAACTTGCGAATTTGCGGGCTAAGCCGGTACGGTGAGACAGGGGGAATAATGGTGGCTCGCGTGCAACAGGACCCGCCGACAAGCGCGGCGAGCGACGGCAAGGCGCCGCGAACCGCGCGTGGCGAGCGCACGCTGCGCAAGATCCTAGATGCAGCTCGCGACGAGTTCGGCGAAAGGGGCTTCAATGACAGCTCCATCGTCGCCATCACCCAGCGCGCGGGCGTCGCGCTCGGCACCTTCTACACCTATTTCGATTCCAAGGAGGCCGTGTTCAACGCGCTCGTCCGCGACATGTCGGCGCAGGTGCGCGACCGCGTCGCGCCGGCGTTCAAGGACGCCACCGACGCGATCGACGGCGAGCGCCGGGCGCTCCAATCCTTCCTGGAATTCGCGCGCACGCACCGCCACGTCTATCGCATCATCGACGAGGCCGAGTTCGTCGAAGCGGCGGCCTACCGCGAACATTATGAAACCACCGCCTCACGCATTGCGACCCGGCTGATCGCGGCTAGGGACAAGGGCGAGATCAGCAACGACTATTCGGACAAGGAGATCGAAATCTTGGCCTGGGGTCTCATGGGCGCCAACGTATTTCTGGGGCTGCGCTACGCCGTCTGGTCGAGCGCCGATCCCAAGCAGGTCGCCGACGTCACGAGCCGCTTGCTCCGTTCGGGGCTCCAGCCTTGACCGCCGATGCTGCCGACGGTCATCGATACCGCGACGGCTATCTCCAGGTCCGCGATGGCCTTCGCCTTCACTATCGCGATTACGCTGGAGGGCAGGGCGGGCCACCGCTGCTCTGCCTGCCGGGCCTGACCCGGAACGCGCGCGATTTCGAAGCTTTTGCGGAGCGACATTCGCCAAGATACCGCGTGCTCGTGCTCGAGAACCGCGGACGGGGGTCGAGCGACTACGATCCGCAGCCCGAACGCTACAATCCGATGACCTATGCCGGGGACGTGCTTGAGCTGCTGGATGAGCTCGCAGTTCCGCAAGCCATTTTCGTCGGCACTTCGCTCGGGGGTCTCGTGACCATGGTCATCGCGGCGACGGCCCCGCAGCGCATCGCCGCGGCAATCCTCAACGACGTCGGGCCCGAGCTCAGCACAGGAGGTCTCGACCGTATCCGCGGCTATCTCGGCAAGGACCCGCGCTTCACCAGCTGGGACGAAGTCGCCGAGCTGCTCGCGACGAACAACAAGAATATCCCTGGCCATTATGCGCACGAAGATTGGGTGCGGATGGCCAAGCGCGTCGGCCGCGAAGAAAACGGAGAGATCCGCTTCGATTACGACATGGCGATCGTGAAGCCGTTCGAAACGAGCGGCGCGACGCCCAACGTCGACATGTGGCCGCTGTTCGCGGCTCTCGCGCAGAAGCCGCTCCTCGTCGTCCGCGGCGAGAAAAGCGACCTGCTAAGCGCCGAAGCCGCCGCAAACATGCAGGCGGCTGCACCTGGGGCGAAGTTCGTCACCGTCCCGGGAGTGGGCCACGCGCCGGACCTCGATGAGCCCGAAGCCGTTGCTGCTATCGATGCATTTCTGGATCCGCTGAGCACATAAGAAAAGCGACGAGGTCCGGTAAGTCATGAACCGGCCGATGTCCCAGCTCTCAAGCAGTCATGCGGTGCTGCGGCTCGCGACTGCCCGCTGCTGATGCCTGCAGTTCCTTGATCTTGGCCGGTAGAATGGCGTTGCCGATAACGAAGGTCTTAAGGGCATGGAGCAGTTGCCACCCGTTGCGCATTTTAACGGGCGGTCCGGGGAGCCTGTCCAGCGCTGCCCCCACCTCGGCAAGGTGCCGCAGATATTGCGGGAGCCCTTCGTCGGAAGTCCCGTAACGCGCCCAGGTCCCGCCCCACGCCATCAGGAAGCGATCGAGCATGCGCGCGATCCGGTCGAGCCCGGGTTGCTCGTCTGTCCACCCCATCACGTAGGCGACATGCGACTTCATCTCCCATGGCGACATGATCGAGGGAGAATTGATCTGCTCGAACTGCAGCGCGCGCTTAGGCGCGGTGCCCGGAGCAACGAACTTCTCTTTGACGCGGTCGGAAGCCGCGGCTTGGATAAGGTCCCATAATTCTGCGTTGCCAACGGTGTCGAGGACCAGATGGATGCGCGTTTCACTGCCGCGATTGTCGACCGAGTGGCGGAAGAAGGAATCGAGTAGCCAGCATTCGCCGGCCGCGAGGTGCATCGTCTTGTCATCACATGTGAAGCCGACTTGCGGATTGGTGATCACCGGCACGTGAATGCGAAGGTGCGTGCGCCAATAATAGTGCACATCGACATGCCTGGGTACGACGGCCCCGGGCCCCAGCCCCATGAGGCGGCTGCGGCCCCAGGTGCAGTTCAGCTCGGCCATGATCTCCTTGATGTAGCCGCAGCGTTCAAGCGCATTGGTGGCTTCCATCGGACCGGCGAAATCGTCGTTCATCGTGCCGCCAACACTTACCAGCGGCACCGCGGTGTTCCCGTCAAACTTCCGCGGATGCTCCATCCAGGCGCTCTTTGGAAGGGCGGAGACTTCGCGCGCCAAGGTTTCCGCGCAAAACCGGACGGGCAGCTTCAGGAGCGGTTGCTGAATTCGCACAGCCTAGGATTCCTCTGGGAAATCAATGTGATATACCGGCGTGCTGGCGCGCGCCCTGCTTCCGGGACCGGCGATAACTATCCCGAACGAGGCCTTGTCGCAATGCTGGGCGGGGTCTCAGCGCGGCGAAACAATTATGACCTGGGGGTCGAGCGCGGCCAGGCGTCCGAGAGCTCCTCACCAGAACTCCAATGGAAAAGGGCGGCCCCTTGCGAGGCCGCCCTTCCCATCCTCCGACGCTTCAAGACGTCGGAGAAACTCTGAAGAAGCTTACTTGAGCTCGACGGTGCCGCCGGCTTCCTCGATCTGCTTCTTGATCTTCTCGGCTTCGTCCTTGTTGACGCCTTCCTTGAGCGGCTTCGGAGCGCCTTCGACCAGCGCCTTTGCCTCGCCGAGGCCAAGACCGGTGATCACGCGAACTTCCTTGATCACGTTGATCTTCTTGCCGCCGTCGCCGGTGAGGATGACGTCGAATTCGGTCTTCTCTTCGGCGGCCGGGCCAGCGGCGGCTGCAGCGGCCGGAGCAGCGGCAACAGCGGCGGCGGCGGAAACGCCCCACTTCTCTTCGAGGGCCTTGGCGAGATCCGCGGCTTCGAGGACGGTCAGTTCGGAAAGCTGGTCGACCAGCTTGGTGATGTCAGCCATTTGATACTCCTTGGTGGGGCGTTGCCCCCGATTGTCGTGCGTTGATGAAAAAGATGCGTCTTACGCGGCCTGTGCCGCATAGGCGCCGAAGACCCGTGCCAGCTGGGCACCCGGCTCGTTGATCGTGCGGGCGATCTTGGTCGCGGGCGCCTGGATAAGGCCCACGATGGTCGCGCGCAGTTCGTCGAGCGAGGGCAGCGCAGCAAGCGCCTTGATCCCGTTCACGTCGAGGACCGTGTCACCCATCGCGCCGCCGACGATCTCGAACTTGTCGTGCGTCTTGGCGAAATCGACGGCCACCTTGGCCGCCGCGACGGGGTCTGCGGACGTCGCAAGCGCGGTCGGGCCCTTGAGCAGGTCGCCGATCGGCTTGTAGCGCGTGTCCTCGAGCGCAATCAGGGCAAGTCGGTTCTTCGCAACTTTGAACTGTGCGCCGGCGTCGCGCATCTTCAGGCGCAGGTCCGTGGACTGCGCCACCGTCAGACCGAGGTTGCGAGTGATCACAACCACGCTCGTCTCGGTGAAGACGTTCTTCAGCTCGGCGACCAGATCGGCTTTTTGCGAACGATCCATGCCAACTCCAAAAATTCGTCCGGATTGCTCCGAACGAGCTTCAACAAAACTCAGGCCCGAAAGCCTAAGCGCTATTGTCCGTGGGGCTTGGATCGATGGCGCTGTAAGACAACGCACGACGAAACGCTCTGGAGCGCTTCGAATGATTCCTGTCCCCGTCTAGGCTGCAGATTAAGAGGCGAACCTCAGCAACTGTCTCGGACGAGTGCACCGGGCAAGCCCGGCGCGAAGCGCGGGCCTATAACGGAATTCGCTGCTCGATCAACCCGTCAGGCCGGATTGGCCCTGATCCATGCGGCGACCTCGCCGCGGATGCGGGGCAGGGTCGACGCCTGGAAGCGGATCCTGTCGATCGCCTGATCGATTGGCTTGCGGTCCGTCGCGGCCAGGTTCGCCTTCGCGTAGGCCTCGAGAGTCGGGATCAGCTTCGCATCGCTGCTCCCCCCAACAAGTCGCTGCATGAAGCGCGAGCGGCCCGAGATGTCGATCAACTGGTTCACCTGCGCGAGATGAGCGAGCACGAAATCGACCGCGAGGCGCTGGTGACCGCCCGCGACGCTCGTGATCATGCCCGCGCTGATCGTCTTGCCCGGCTCGTCCGTGAGGGCGAGGTCGAGCGCGCGGCGCGCGAGCTTTGCGTCCGCGGTGGCGCCGAGAAGCTGGTAGAGCGAAGTCCGCTCGACCGCCCCAGTCGCCGCCTTGGCCTTCGCATGCAGAGCGTCCCACATCGCCTGGTCGGCGTTACGAGCGATGACGCGCAGCCAGGTTTGCTTGAGCGAGCCCGGGATTGCGTCGGGATTGCTCTGCCACGCCACGAACAGACGCTTCGCCTCCGCGACGACCGCCGGATCGCGCATCTTGCCTAGCGTTGCGATCAGCGTTCCGCGGAGCAGCGCGTCCGTGGCGGGTTCGCCCTGGCGCGGAACGAAGCCCAGCTGCTGCATGCGCGGGCCGTAGAGACGCGACACGCGCGCAGCGATTGCCGACTGCGTCGCCTTGTCCTGCTCGAAATTGTCGTACTGGCCGCTCCACACGCCGAGCGCGGACTGAACGACCTTGGCATTGGCGTTCCCGGGGACCTGGGCCACCAGATTGAGGCCTGCGCCCATCGGCTGATACGCGGCCACGGCGAGCGCCATCTGGTCGCTGATCAGGCCGTATTGATCCACGGGCGCTAGGCGCGTGAAAGCGCTCTGCAGCGCCTGCAGCTGGGGGGCCGTGTAGACCACCCGATAGTAGCCTGTCTGGCCCGGATTGATGAGCAGCGGACCGCAACCTGGCACCGAAAGTTGCGCCGTCGGACCGCTGGTCAGGACCTGGCTCACCGCACCGCCTGCGCTCGCCCGAACGGGTACGTGCCAGCGGAGCGGATTGGCTGCGGCTTCGGCTTTCTGGTCGGCCGAGAATTGCGACTGCGTGATCGTCGCAACCGTCTGGCCGCCGGCGCACTGCGATGGACCAACCTGGATCAGCGGAATCCCCGGCTGGGTCGTGTAGTCGTGCGCGATTGTGGCAAGGCCCCGCGCCCCCGCCCGTTCCATCGCAGCCCAGAGGTCATTGGTGCGCGTGTTCTTGTAAGCGTGCCGCGCCATGTAGTCGCGGATGCCCGCCCGCCATACGTCGGGCCCGGCGAACGCCTCGAGCATGCCGAGGACGGACTCGCCCTTTTCGTAGGTGATGGTGTCGAACGCCTGATTGGTTTGTTCGACGGTCCGGATTTCCTGGATGATCGGATGGGTCGACTTGAACGCGTCGAGCGCCATCGCCTGCTCGCGCGCGTCAACGCTCTCGATGTCGGCGCCCCATTCAGGATGGAAATGCCGCGTCGCTTTGTTCGCGATCCAGCTCGCGAAACCCTCGTTCAGCCACAGATCGTCCCACCAGGCCATGGTCACGAGGTTGCCGAACCATTGGTGCGCGATCTCGTGCGCTTCTACGCCGAAGATCGACTGGCGCTCGCTTTCGCTGGTGATTGCCGGATCGTTGAGAAGGATGCGCTCGAAGGTGAAGATCGCGCCCCAATTTTCCATGGCGCCGAAGAATTGTGACTTGCCGGGCCCCCCGACATTGTCCAGCTTGGGGAGCGGGTAGGGCGTGCCGAAATAGTCGTCGAAGTAGGGCAGGATCTGCGCTTCCGCGTCGAGCGCAAACTGGCCCTTCGGACCGTTGCCACGGCTGACGACGATGCCGACTTCCTTGTCGCCAACCTTCTTCGAGATGCGATCAAAGTCGCCCTGCGCGAAGAACAGCAGGTAGGATGACATGATCGGCGATGTCTGGAATCGCACCTCCTTGAGGCCGCCGGCGATCGGCTTGCTGGACGCGACCGGCATGTTGCTGACCGCCATTTCATTGGCGGGCACGCGCGCGGTCAGGTCCCAGGTCGCCTTGTAGTCGGGCTCGTCCCAGCTGGGCACGAAGCGGCGGGCGTCGGCTGCTTCGAACTGCGTGAACAGCGACCGGGCGTCCTTGCCTTCCGTGTTCTTGTAATCGAGCGCGAACAAGCCGTTCGCCTGCGTGTTGATCTTACCGGAATAGGCGATGTTCAGCCGGTAGGCGCCGGTCGTGAGCTCTCTCGGGAAGGTGAGGGTGGCGGTCTGCGCATCGGCGTCGAGGGCGATGTTGGCGACAAGCGCAGCGCCGCCCTTGGCCGGCGTCAGGGTCGCTGAGGCAAGCTTCAGGTCTGCCGCATTCAGGACCAGCGAACGCGTCGGCTGCACCACGTCGAGGTCGATCGCCACCGTGGAATTGAACGCGAGCCGATCGGAGTGAGGCGTGACGGTGATCGCATAATGATGCGGCACGGCGGTGCGCGGAAGCTGTGTCGGGACATTGGTGTCGACGGTGTCGGCCTGCGGTTGCGCGGCGAGGGAGGTGGAGGCCGGGACCGCAGATACAAAGGCAGCGGTCGCAAGCAGGACGAGTGCACGCTTCATCGATGATTCCTTTTTCGGGATTGCTGCCCTTCAGGCAGGCCAATCGGGAAGCCGCTGCGCAGTTTCGACGAACGCAGGGAAAGCTTCGGCAAAAAGAAAGTCCCGGACAAAGCCGCTGCCTTGCCCGGGACCATTGTTCATAACAGCGTTCAGGCCGGTCAGGCTCCGTCGATCTCCGCGAGATCGACCTTCACGCCCGGGCCCATCGACGAGCTGACGCTGAGCTTCTGGACGAACTTGCCCTTCGCGCCCGACGGCTTGTTCTTGACGATCGCGTCCATGAACGCGCGGAAGTTCTCGGCGAGGTCGGCTTCCGGGAACGAGGCCTTGCCGATGCCGGCGTGGACGATGCCCGCCTTCTCGACGCGGAACTCGACCTGGCCCGACTTGGCGTCGGTGACGGCCTTGGTGACGTCCATGGTGACCGTGCCGAGCTTCGGGTTCGGCATCAGGCCCTTGGGACCGAGCACCTTACCGAGACGGCCGACGACGCCCATCATGTCCGGGGTCGCGATCACGCGGTCGAAATCGATGGTGCCGCCCTGGATGGTTTCCATCAGGTCCTCGGCGCCGACGACGTCCGCACCCGCGGCCGTGGCTTCCTCGGCCTTGGCGCCCTTGGCGAAGACCGCGACGCGGACTTCCTTGCCGGTGCCCTTGGGGAGGTTGACCACGCCGCGAACCATCTGGTCCGCATGGCGCGGGTCGACGCCCAGGTTGAGTGCGACTTCGACGGTCTCGTCAAACTTGGCGGTCGCGTTCTTCTTCACGAGCGCGATAGCTTCATCGACGCCGTAGAGCTTCTCGCGGTCGACCGCAGTCAGGGCCTTCTGGCGCTTGGTTAGCTTAGCCATTGTTTAGCCCTCCACCACGTCGAGGCCCATCGCGCGGGCGGAGCCTTCGATGATCTTCGACGCGGCGTCGAGGTCGTTGGCGTTGAGGTCCTTCATCTTCACTTCGGCGATCTCGCGAAGCTGCGAGCGCTTGATCGTGCCCGCGCTGACCTTGCCCGGCTCGGCCGAGCCGGACTTCAGCTTCGCCGCCTTCTTCAGGAGGAAGGACGCGGGCGGAGTCTTGGTGGTGAAGGAGAACGAACGGTCCGCATAGACGGTGATCACGGTCGGGATCGGCGATCCGCGCTCGAGTTCCTGCGTCGCGGCGTTGAACGCCTTGGTGAATTCCATGATGTTGACGCCGCGCTGGCCCAGCGCGGGGCCGATCGGCGGAGCCGGGGTGGCCGCACCCGCGGGCACCTGCAGCTTGATATAGCCGGTGATTTTCTTTGCCATTGTCTCACTCTGTAGTGGACCGAAGTCCGTTCAAGTTTAGCGGTCCAAGCGAACGCCGAAGCGTTCTCCCGCAGGTTTCCAATTGGATTGGAAGCGCGGGCCATTAGCGGAAGTGGGCCACGCTCGCAACATATGCTAGTTGGCGGGCAGGGGTGGGCGAAACAGAGGGAGCTCATGGCATGAAGACCCTGCTTCTCATTCCCCTGGCCGCACTGCTGGCCGCGGCGCCGGTCCATTCGCAGGCCAAGCCGGCGGAACTCACGTGGATGGACGGCCCGCCTAGCCTCCCGAGCGGCGTGCAGATGGCCGTCGTCTCCGGCGATCCCGGTAAGGCGGGGAAGTTCACGATCCAGCTCAAGATGCCCGCCGATTATGCGGTCCCGCCGCATTCGCACCCGACCGACGAGGTCGTGAAGGTCGTGTCCGGCGAGGTGCATTATGCAATGAGCGACAAGATGGACATGGCCAAGGCGAAGACCCTGAAAACGGGCGATGCCTCCATCGATATGAAGGCGAAGATGAATCACTGGGTTCACGCGTCTGCCCCGGCGACGGTCCAGGTGAGCGCCATGGGTCCGTTCGAGATCACCTACGTCGACCCGAAGGACGACCCGCGGAAGAAATAGCCGCCGAGCGCGCCGCCGGCGCGAAGCGGCGCCGAAGCAGCGCGTAGAGACGGCGTTTGCCGGCCAGCCGGCGCTGCCAAGCGACCGGACTGACGTCACGGGATTTACTCCCGTGGCGGCCCTCAAACTTCCCAAAGTTCGCGAGCCTACGCGTGCGCATGCGCGCGGGAGGGGGTGAAAACGGGGACCTTCTACTTTGTGACCTTCACTTTGTTGGTTCCGCCCGCATCGTGCCTCCGGCGAAAAAGGAGGCACTTCAGCTATCTCAAATCAGGGGCTTAGGACAGCATTTTCCACCGAGCGCAGGCGAGCGATTGCGGAGCAATCGGAATCGATCTGAATCGCGCCCACCGACAACGATGAACGACAAAGCCAACTTGGAAAATGAAATAGTTCGTTACGCGGAGTAAATCCGACGTTCCATCAGTCAGTTCGGCTACGACCCTCGCTGCCGGGTGACTGACGTTTCTTCGATGCTGCTCTGGCGTCGCTCGCGCCGGCGGCGCTGCGCTCGACGGCTTTAGCGTAACTTCACAATTTTCAACCGGTCCGCCTTCGCCCTGTCCCTCACGCTTTCCTCGCTTCGCGTCAGGGCCTTGGCGATGGCGCGGACGGACATGCCTTTGCCGGCGAGCTGGTGGAGCTTCTGGATTTCGTCCTGGCGCCACGGCTGGCGGTGGCGTTCGAATTTTTCTCCGCTGGCCATGTGCGGTCCCCCTCGTTCAACGGGATGGTAGCAGGGGAGGGCTGGATGGGTCACGCGAGTAAATCGCGTGACCGCGTCGGACGGGCTCGGCTCGCTTTAGGCTCGCCGCCCCGCCGGCCGGGTCAATAACGGCTCTACGCGCTGCTCCGGCGACGCTATGCGTCGGCGTCGCTGCGCTCGGCGTTATTTGACTAGCTCAACCTGCTCGAATTCCAGCTCCACCGGCGTGGCGCGGCCGAAGATGCTGACGCTGACCTTCACGCGGCCGCGGTCGAAGTCGAGTTCTTCCACGACGCCGTTGAAGGTCGCGAAGGGGCCGTCGAGGACCTTGACCGCGTCGCCGATCTCATAGTCGACGCTGATCTTCGCCTTCGGGCCGGCCGCTGCGGCCTCGTCCTTGGTGTCGAGCATGCGCGCGGCCTGGGCGTCGGGGATCGGCTGCGGCTTGCCGTTAGGGCCGAGGAAGCCGGTGACCTTCGGCGTGTTCTTGACGAGGTGGTAGACCTGGTCGTTGAGCTCGAGCTTGGCGAGGACGTAGCCGGGCATGAACTTGCGCTCGGACTGAACCTTCTTGCCGCGCTTGACCTCGGTGATGGTCTCGGTCGGGACCTCGATCTGCTCGACGAAGCGCTCGAGCCCGAGGCGCGTGGCTTCGCTGTTGATCGCGTCGCGGACCTTGTTCTCGAAACCGGAATAAGCGTGGATGATGTACCAGCGGGACATGTTCGTTCGTGCCTTACGTTAGCCGAGCAGGCTCAGCAGATATTTGACGACCGTCGAGAAGAAGGCGTCGGTGATGAGGAAGAAGACCGAGAGAATGATGGTCATGATGATGACCATGATGGCGGTCGCCACCGTTTCCTTGCGGGTCGGCCAGTGAACCTTCGCCGTTTCGGCGCGGACCTGACGGATGAATTGGCCGGGGGAGACTTTCGCCACTTCTTACGTACCTTCGCTATGCCGTCACGGAGTGAATCCGTGACGTCGATCCTCTGCTACGCGAGGTCGGCCGGCCTACGGCGTCTCTCGACATAGCTCGCTCCGCTGCCGCTCGCTTCGCTATGCTTGGCGCCTCGGCTTGCGGATAGAAAAGCGCCCCGCGAGGCCTGAGCGGCCGGCGGGGCTTTGGGTCACTTAGCGGCGCGCGGGTGAGTTTTCAAGGCGGAGAAGCCGTCACGGGAGTAAATCGCGTGACGTCGGTCGGGCTTCGCCCGCTGGCCGGGGAATGGCAGGAGTGGAGGGACTCGAACCCACGGCCCTCGGTTTTGGAGACCGATGCTCTACCAACTGAGCTACACTCCTAGGCCTGGGGCGCGAGGTAGCTAGGCAATGCGGCGCGCGCAAGGCTCCGGAGAGACGCTTCGGGCTAGAAGTCGCTTTCGGTCAGGAACCGCGTGCCCGCCGCGCCGGGCAGCGCCCAGCGGACCTGGGCCTTCATATTGCCCATGCGCGGGACCGCGATCTGCAGGCGCTCGCCGATGGAGAATTCCTCCCCCGTTTCGACGCGGCAGCCTTGCTCGGAGAAATTGCTGAGCTTCACCGGGAACTTCCGCCCGTCGGTCCGGTGCACGACGGCGTCGATCTCCACCGGATAGCGATCCTTCCGACCGGCATATTGCGGCTTACTCAGCATACTCTGCCCCCCACTCGGCAGGCATATTAAGCGCAACCGCGTAAACAGGGATTTAACGGCTCGGCGATCGCTATCGCGATGTGATTTTCACCTCGCTTTGTTTGGCGGCGAGCATGGTTTCCGCTTGCGCGCGGGCATCCTTCCAGCACGCATCCATGTCGGCCCACTGGGAGCTTTCGATGGCGGCATAGCTTCCACAGACACTTTCGATCGCGCCGCGGATCTTTCGATCGAGCTGTGCCCTGGCATGTGTCGACGCGAAATCGGCGCGCGAGAAAACGACCGTCGCGGTGCGGGGCTCAGCGGCGGCAGGGTCGGCGACCACCGCTGCAATGACAACGGCAAATCCAAGCGTGTTCATGCGAACCTCCATTGGCCGCGTGGACTCGACGCAGCGATGGGCAAGGTTCGCTCCGGCCGGCCTCAGCCGACAGGATCAGGATCGGACGAAATGCTGACGAAGTGCCGATATTCGGCGATTTTAGGCGACGACTAGCCCGCGCGAGCGCGTCCGCTGCCAATAATCGTCGAGTCCGAGCTCCCGTGTCAGGGCAGCGAAACGCGGGTCGCGGCGGACCGGCGCCATGACCGGGTGGAACAGGTTGTACGTAAATCGCTCGCCGCCCGAATACATGCCTTGCTCGCGGGAGAAATAGGTGTCGGGCAGGACGAACCCCCGGTTGAAATAGAGCGCGTTGAGGAGGCGGAACGCCTCGTCGAGATCGCCGACGTAGCTTGCGAAGATCGATGCGTTGATGGCGAAGCCCGTGCCGCGCTCGGCGGCCTTCTTCCACACATCGACAGCCCGGCGAATCTCCGATCGGTCGCCGCCCGCCAGCGCCTTCGCCTGGACCACGACGAGGTCGTAGTTCCAGTCGGGGATGCCGATCGGGCGGCTGTCGACATCGGAGATCATGGCGGCTGCCTGGGCGGCGCGACCGTTGTACAGGTGGAAGTAGAGCTGGGTGAACCAGATGCCGTAATGGCGCGGCATAAGTTCGAAGGCCTTGGCGATGGCGGCCTCTCCCTCGTCGAGCCTACCAACCCCCCACAGTGCCACGCTCCGACAAATGTGGAGCGGCGGCGAAAGCGGCATCCTGGGCAGAGCCTTGTCGTCGAGCGGCAAGGATTCGCCGAAGCGGCCGACGTGCATGAGCAGCGAGGCGAGGATCGCGTTGAGCTCGGCGTGGTTCGGATGATAGCGCAACGCCGAGCGGCTCGCCCGTTCGAACGCGTACCAGTTGCGGAACTGCGGCATGGCCCAGAGCTGACCGGCCATCGCATCGGGCTGATGCGGCTGGAGCGCAAAGGCGCGGCTCAGCGCCTCTCGGCCGCGGATGCGAAGGTTGTCCTTAGCGTCGGACGGCGCGAAGTTCGCCTCGCGCATGTAGGCATAGCCGAGAAGCCCCCAGGCTTCGGCATCGTTCGGCGCGAGCTGCGTCGCCTGGCGGAGCTTGCCGATCGCATTGCCGGTCTGCTCGACGGTGCCTTCGTAAAGCGACTTTCGGGCATCGTCGGCAAGGAAGCGGGCTTCCGCGGGCGTCTCGTCCCGGGTGAGGAAATTCCAGCCGAGGCCCACAGCGGCCGCTACGCCGATGACAGCCCCGCCGACGATCAGGTCGCGCCGGCGGAGAGCCGTGCTCGGTGCCTCGGCGTCGGGCACGGTCGCGAGCTCTGGCGTCGGGTTCGTCCTTGCCAGCCGATAGCCGACCTTGGTGATGGTCTCGACGCGGAACTGGCTTCCCGCCTGCTTCTCGGCGACCGCGCGAAGGCGGGAGACGACGCGATTGATCGCGTCTTCACCGACGATCCGGCCTTCCCAACAGAGGGTGGCGAGATCGTCCTTGCCGACCACGCCGCCGTCTGCGCGGTGAAGCGCGACGAGCAATTGCATGACGCGAGGCTCGACGATCGAGGACTCGCCAGCGAACAGGACTTCGCGCGTCGCGGGCCGGAACTCCGCATCGCCTATGTGAAAGGGCTGTTCGTGCGCGAGGACGACCGGCGAGCAATCCAGCTTCGGACTGCTTCAATTCGATGCTGTGCTGTGCGCCCCTGCAAGCATGGACCTATCATGCCGATCTTTGCGGCCGAGCGCGAGAGGCGAGGCGCTTAGGCGGCGATGTCGTAGGGCTGGATTTCGCCGCTAAGGTAGAGATTGCGTGCCTTCGTCCGCGAGAGCTTGCCCGAACTGGTGCGCGGAAGCGTGCGCGGCGGGACGAGCTCGACGACCGGGGTGATGCCGGTGATCGCGCGGACACGCTCGCGAATCTCGTCGCGCAGGCGGCCGCGCTCTTCATTGTCCGATACGCGGCAATGGACGAGCACAGCCGGCGTTTCTTCGCCGCTCGGACCGGTGATGGCGAAGGCGGCGATGTCGCCGGACTTGAAGCCGGGCAGCTGCTCGACCGCCCATTCGATGTCCTGGGGCCAGTGGTTGCGCCCGTTGATGATGATCATGTCCTTGGCGCGGCCGACGATGAAGATGTAGCCGTTCGACATGTAGCCCATGTCACCTGTGTCCAGCCAACCGTCGTCGCTGAGGCACGCCTTCGTGGACTCCTCGTCGCGGAAGTAGCTGTGCATGACGCTTGCGCCGCGCACGAACACCTTGCCGATCCCGCGGTCGGGCAGGATTTCGCCGGTGCCGGAGCGGACTTCAATTTCCATCCCGGTGACGGGTTTCCCGCAATTCACCACCGCGCGATAGCGGCGTGGACGCTTTTCGCAGCCCGGGCCGCCGCCTGAAAGCTCATGCTCCTCGACGAGCTCAAGGCGGATCCCTTCGCCTGGCGGCATCAGCGAAACCGCAAGGGTCGCCTCCGCGAGGCCGTAGCTAGGGCAGAATGCCTGCGCCTCGAAACCGGCGGACGCGAAGCTGTCGACGAACGCCTGCATCACGTCCGGGCGGATCATGTCGGCCCCGTTGCCGGCAATGCGCCAGCGCGACAGGTCGAAGCGGTCTTCGGCCCGCGTCTGGGAGCTCATTCGCCGCGAGCAGATGTCGTAGCCGAAAGTTGGCGAATAGCTGACGCTCGTGCCCGGGTTGCGTGTGATCATGTCGAGCCATGCAAGCGGACGACGCGCGAAATCTTCGGTTTTCAGATAATCGACCGAAAGCTGCAGGGCGATGGGCGAAAGGAAACAGCCGACCAGGCCCATGTCGTGGTACCACGGCAGCCAGGAGACACAGCGGTCGGTGTCGCGCACCTGAAGACCGATGCCGTGCGCGCGCAAATTGTCGAGAAGCGCGTGGTGGGTGACCGCGACACCGTGCGGGAAGCGTGTCGAGCCGCTCGAATATTGGAGATAGGCGATGTCGTCCGGCCTGGCCTTCGGAAGGTCTCCCTGGGCCAGTTCCACTTCGACCAGCAACTCCCAGTCGCGCGGTGGGACGCCAGCCTTGGATGCGGCCTGACTGCAGAAGTCCGCGAGCTGGACCGGGAATAGCAGGAGCTTCGGATCGCAGCTTTTCAGCTGGATCTCCAGCTGATCGACATAGGCTTCGCGTCCGCCGAAGCTGGTCGGCAGCGGCAGCGGAACCGGCCAGGCGCCGGCATAGACCGCACCGAAGAAGCAGGCGGCGAAATCGGCGCCGGTTTCCGCCACGAGCGCGACGCGATCGCCCGGCTTGATCCCAAGCGCGACGAAGCGCAGCGCGTGCACCAGCGCGTCCTCGCGCAGCTCGCGGAAGCTGTAGGCCTGCGCGAGCGATCCGCGAGCGTCATGGAAGTTGAGGCCACGGCGGCCCTGCGCCGCATAGTCGAGCGCATCGCCAATGGTCGCAAAATCCACGAGGCGTCGGGGAAGATTGTCGAGCGTGGGGGTAGCGCCAGCAGGCGCAAGCTCGGTCTTCACTGAGGCGTTGCGATCGAGCAAGCCGTACCCTCCTGGACTGAATTCGGATCGTCGTTGGACCGTATGGTTACGCCCGCTTTTCCCTTGGGTTCGGACTGTGGCACAAAAGTGGCGCATGGGACCGACAAAAGAGCGCAAGGCCTCGTCGCCACTCGACGAAAGCAAGCTCAACGAGCTGGCGCTTCGCTACGTCGGGCGCTTCGCCACCACGCGCGCGAAACTCCACTCCTACCTAAGGCGCAAGTTGCGCGAACGTGGTTGGAACGGCGCGCGCGAGCCCGATCCGGCCGGCATCGCCGAGCGCTTCGCGGCACAGGGATATGTCGACGACGAAGCCTATGCGATTTCCAAGTCACAATCCCTGACCGCGCGCGGTTACGGCACGCGCCGAGTGATGCAGAGCCTTCGCGCCGCCGGAGTAGGCGATGAGCAGAGCGAAGCCGCGCGCGACCACGCCGAAGCCCAGGCCGTCGAGGCTGCATTGCGGTACGCCCGGCGTCGCCGGATTGGGCCTTTCGCCAAAGCGGCCGCGATCGACCCCAAGCAACGTGAAAAAGCGCTCGCGGCGATGGTGCGCGCCGGCCACGGATTCGGGCTTGCCCGAGCGATCGTCGGGATGGCGCCAGGCACAGAAGCTAACATCGAGCAACTAAACGAATTTACTCGGCTCACCGCCGATTAAAGTCGGTTTGCCGACACTTGTCCTCGTGCTATTAAGGCGTGTGACACAAGCGAACGCAAAACTGGCCGAGCCTTCACCCGAACACGTGATGACCAATGACGACCCTTCCGCGGCGGCGGAGCTGCCTGCGGTCACCGGCCGTGTGAAGTGGTTCGACGCTACGCGCGGCTTCGGCTTCCTCGTTTGCGATGGCCTAGAGGGCGACGTGCTGCTGCACTTCAGCGTCCTTCGCGAGCATGGCCGCAGAAGCGTTCCCGAAGGGGCGATCGTGGAGGTTGTTCCTGTCCGCCAGGAGCGCGGACTACAGGCGAAAAAAGTCATCTCGATCGATCTTAGCGCGGCCTTGCCGCAGCACCCGCGCTCGTCCATGTCTTCATCGGAAAGGTCCGACCGCAAGGCTCTCGCCGAAGCGGCCGGAGAGTTTGAGCCGGTGGAGGTAAAATGGTTCAACCGAGTGCGCGGTTATGGCTTCGTGAAGCGGCCGGACGATTCGGGCGGAGAGGACGTGTTCGTTCACATGGAGACGGTGCGTGTCGCTCACTTGGGAGAGTTGCAGCCGGGTCAGAGCCTGGAAGCGCGGATCGCCCCCAGCGGCAAGGGCCTGACGGCAGTCGAGCTTCGTCTCGCGGACTTTCCCGGATAGCCGCAGCCGCGGCCGCCGTGCTCGTTGCGTGCAGCCCGCAAGCGCAGGCGCCAGCGCAAAATCTCGCGAACGATGAGCAAGCACAGGCGCCCGCTTCTGAATGGGATGCCCAGACCGGCCTGTCCGAAATTCCGCTGACGATCGACAGCAGCGGCAAGGCTCATCGCTTCAACGTCGAGGTTGCGGCGTCGCCGCAGCAGCAGGAGCGGGGCATGATGTTCCGCAAATCGATTGCGCCGGACCGCGGGATGATCTTTCCCTACAGCCCGCCCCAGCATGTCGCCTTCTGGATGAAGAACACGCTGATACCTCTCGACATTGTCTTCATCCGCGAAGACGGGACCATCGCGCGCATTGCGACGGCGAAGCCGCTCGACCCAACGCCCGTGCCGTCTGGTGAGCCGGTTGTCGCGGTGCTCGAAATCGCCGGCGGCCGGGCCGCGCAGCTGGGGATCAAAGCCGGCGACGTCGCGCGCTGGTAGCTTGGCCTTGCGTCTCCCGCGCTGACGCGGCACAGGCGCAAGCCCATGGGATTCTGGTCCAAGACTTTCACCTGGTGGAACGGTGCGACGTGGGGAACGTCGCTGTTCACTCGCCGCTTCGGCAGCGAGGTCGGGCGCGATGATTCCGGCAACGTTTATTATCAGGACAAAAAGAATCCGAACCGCCGCTGGGTGATCTACGACGGGTCCAACGACGGCAGCCGGGTGCCGCCCGGCTGGCAGGCGTGGCTAAAGGGCACGATCGACGAGCTTCCGGACAAGGCGCTGCCTCCGGCCCGCAAGTTCCAGCAGCCGCCCACCGCGAACCTGACCGGGACGATGGCGGCATTCCGTCCCGACGGTGCGCTCGGATCGGGCAGGATTCGGCCCGCATCCACCGGCGACTACGAGCCCTGGATCCCAGAATAGACGTGAAAGCGATCGCCGCCCCGCTACTGCTAGCGATGGCGCTCGCGGGCTGCGGCCGCGCCGAGCGCCAGCAGGAACAGCGCGCCCCGGCCGGCAAGCCCGTGCGGCCGGCGGGCGCTAGCCAGTCGGGGGTGACTCCGATGGCCGAGCGCGTCGCGGTGCTCGGCGTCCTCAACAAGCGAAACGGCATCGTGCGCGACGTCAAGCTTCGGCCGGGCCAGTCCGCGCGTTGGAAGGATCTGCTCGTCCGGCTGCGCGCGTGCGAAACATCTGCGCCGTGGGAAGAAGAGAAGCTCACCGGCGCGTTCGTTCAGGTGGACGTGCGGCGCACGGACCAGACCTGGAATCGGGCGTTCTCCGGCTGGCTGTACAAGGAATCGCCGTCGCTCAACGTGGTTGAGCACCCCGTCTACGACGTGTGGCCCAAGAGCTGCGAGATGACATATCCGGCCGCGCCCGGAGCACCCGCCGCGCCAGTCACTTCGAGCAACCGGTCCAGCGCGGCGAAATCGGGCGGTGCGCCGCCAACGCGGGCGCGCCCGGCTCCGCCGGCATCTACCGCCGAACCTGCTGCGCCCGAACCTGCCCCACCACCGCCTCCGAGCGCTGCCGCCAGCAACGCGACATAATCGTCTCGCGTCACGTTGACCGCGCCGAGGGAGGCGAGGTGATCGGTCATGAATTGGCAGTCGAGCAGCGTGAAATTTCCCGCCTTGAGGCGTGCGACCAGCCACCCGAGCGCGACCTTGGAAGCGTCGGTCATTCGGCTGAACATGCTCTCCCCGAAGAAGGCACGGCCAAGCTTCACGCCGTAGAGACCGCCGACCAGCTCGCCTTCGAACCGGACTTCGATCGAGTGCGCGTTTCCGGAACCATGCAGGGCCAGCATCGCCTGTTCGAGCTCCGCGTTGATCCATGTCTCTTCGCGATCCGCGCAGGCGGCGATGACGGCAGCGAAATCGCGGTCTCGCGAGACTTCGAACCGGCCGGAGAGGATCGTGCGGCGCAGCGAACGCGATAGGTGGAAGGTATTGAGTGGGATGATCGCCCGATTGCGCGGTTCGACCCAGAACAGCTCATTCGCGTCCCGGCTGTCTGCCATCGGGAAGATCCCGGTGGCATAGCCCTGGAGCAGCAGGCGTGGGTCGAGGCAACTCATGACCCTATTATGCGCCTGCCTACCGCGAAGTCAGACTAGATTATCTCCCGCACCGTGTCCTGCGGGCGGCACAGGCGCACGCCCTTGTCGGTCTCCACGAGCGGCCGGTTGATGAGGATCGGGTGCTGGATCATGGCGTCCAGTACTTCGTCATCCGTGACATCTGGACGGTTGAGGCCGAGCTCTTGCGCAAGCGGCTCCTTCGCGCGCAGGCCCTCGCGCGGCGTGATTCCGGCGCGGGCGTAGAGCTGCTTGAGCTCGTCGCGCGTGGGCGGGGACTTCAGATACTCCTGAACCCACACGTCGAAGCCGCTGTCGCGAAGGATCTCCAGCGTCTTTCGCGACGTTCCGCACATCGGGTTGTGATAAATTTTCGCTTTCATCTGCCGATCGGTTCCTGGTGGGGATTTAAGAAGTTAAACAATGATTTAACACCATTATCAGTCATTGTGCCCAAACCATTGTCGCGGTTGCGGAACGATGAGCCGTAATCGTCGTTCCTCCGCCTGTAACATGGACCGCCGCCGGCGGAAGCCTTGGCGCGTGGAGCATGTTCCGGCAGCTCAATTGAACGGGAGAAAGAGCGATGCGTAATTCCATTCTGGCCTTAACGCTGGCCAGCACACTGACCCTTGGCGCATGCGCGAGCAATCCGAACGTCGCCCAGGACGCCGCGATCGGCGCCGCTGGCGGCGCTGCGGTCGGCGCGGTCGTCCCTGGCCTTGGCGTGATCGAAGGCGCCGCTGTCGGTGCCGCAATCGGCGGCCTCGCCGGCGCGATCTGGTCCGACACCAACAACGACGGCTATGTCGACGGGTACAGCTACAACGGGCAATATTATGCCGGCACCCCGCAGGGCTATGATCCGGGCACGCGCAGCGTCCTCGGCAGCGCGGCGACTGGCGCTCTTGGCGGCGCCGCCCTCGGCGCGGCCGCGGGTGCGGTCATCCCGGGCCTCGGCATCCTCCAGGGCGCGGTGATCGGCGCTGCGGTCGGCGGTCTCGCCGGCGCGGTGTGGGCCGACCGTAACAACGACGGCATGGTGGACGGCTACGTCCAGAACGGGCAGTATTACCAGGGTGCACCGGCGGGTGCGGCTCCTGCCCCGGCGCCGACATACGCTCCGCCGGCGGCCAGCGGTGAGCGTGGCTAATCCGGGTCCGATCGAGGTAAATCTTTGATTGGATCCACTTGGATCGGAGAACGGGTGAAAAGTCTGCGTGAAAAGTGCACCGGCGACCAGCCGGTGCACTTCTATCGGAAAGTCAGCGGCGTCGTGCTGGGCCTTGCGCTCGGCGTGGCGCCGCATTCCGTCGCCAGTGCAGCGACGGCGGCTGACGCTGCTGCGCCGGCCAAGAAGGTGACGATCATTCGTCCCGCGACGCAGAGCGTGGACGATTTCTACCGGATGCGGAAAGGCGCGCCGCTTTGGCTGACGCCCAAGGCGGGCTATGCAGCCGAGCAGCTGGTTGCACTGCTTTCGAGCTCCGCGCTCGATGGCCTTAGCCCTGAACGCTACCAGATTCCGTCTCTCCAGCAGGCGCTCGCGACGGGGCGCCTCGGCAAGCCCAAGGATGTCGAGCGAGCCGACCGCATGCTGTCGGAGGCCTTCGTTGCGTACATGCGCGACTTGAAGCGCGATCCGGGTCTCGGGATTCTCTACGTCGATCCCTCGCTTCGGCCTTCGCCGCCGTCGGCGCTGGCGGCGCTGGTCGGCGCGGCGAACGCGCCCTCGCTGTCGGCCTATGTGCGCGACATCGGCTGGATGAGCCCGATCTACTCCGAGCTTCGCAAGGCCCTCGCCGGTCATCGCTACGCGTCTGACCGGGAGCGGAAGCTGCTGACCCTCAATCTGCAGCGGGCGCGCACGCTCGGCGGAGGGCGAGGGCGCTCCATCATCGTCAATGCCGCCCAGCAGCGGCTCTACACCTATGAGGACGGCAAGCAGGTCGAACTCGATGGTCGTGGTCGTGGGCAAGCCCAAATACCCGACGCCGATGATGACCGCTTACGTGCGCTTTGCGAGCCTCAACCCTTATTGGTTCGTTCCGCCGGACCTGGCGGCCGAGCGGATCGCCCCCAGGGTGCTGAAACAGGGCCTGAAGTACCTCGACACCCTCGGCTACCAGATCATGGCCGACTGGAAGCCCGATTCCGAGATCATCGATCCAAAGACCATCGACTGGAAGGCGGTCGCCGACGGCAAGACCGAGATCTTCCTGCGTCAGCTTCCGGGACCCCATAATTCGATGGGCCGGATGAAGTTCATGTTCCCGAACGAAGCGGGCGTCTACCTGCACGACAATCCCGAACGCGAGCTCTTCACCGAAGCGTCGCGGCTTTACAGCGGGGGCTGCGTGCGCCTGGAGGATGCGCCGCGCCTGGGTCGCTGGCTCTTCGGCCACGACCTCGACTGGGAAAGCGCGAGCACCGAACAAATGGTCCCGCTGCGCACGCCCGTGCCGGTGTACATCACTTACCTGACCGCAATGCCGGACGCTGACGGCTCTTCCATCGCCTTCTACGATGACGTCTATGGAAGGGACGCGGCGCAGCTGGCGACGGTGCAAAGCAGCGCGGGAGCGGTTGCGAGCGCGGGGCGCTAAGCCTTAGCGGCGGCGCCAGTTCGGAAAATAGGTGATGTCCTGCGCTACCGCGCGTCCATCCGGGTCGCGCGCGGGCTGGAACCGCACGTAGCGGACGGTCAGCTGGCACACGAGCCCATCGATCGACGGATCGCCGCTCGAACGGGCAATCCTGCAGTTGGAGACGTCTCCGTTACGGCTGACGAGGATCAGCACGCCGACGCTACCGCTGCGAATGCCTGTCGAGGCGAGCCGCCAGTACTCAGAATTTGGGATGTTGCTCACCAGCCGCGCGGGCGTGAACCGCGAATAGTCTCCGTAGCCGCCACCGCCCCGGCCGGTGCCGGATCCACCCGCGCCGGCACCCGTGCCGGCCGTACTCGCACCCGAACTGGAGCTGCTGCCAGTGCCGGCAGCCATGGCGGCTGGGATTGGCGACTGCACCGGTATCCGCGGCTCGGGCGCGACGACCGGGGTCGGCTCGGCCTTGGGCGCCGGGGCGCCGGCAGGGTCCTTCCTTTGCTGCGGCCGGGTGGCGGGCGGAGGCGGCACGGGTGGCGGGGGTGGGGGCTCGACGACGTTGATCGTCGTGAGCTGCTCCACCGCCCGACGCACGGTGTAGACATTGAGCCCGGTCAGGATCGCTGTTGCGAGGGTGGCGTGAACGAGAACGACGGCAGCAATCGCCTTCGCCTTGTCCGGCCGATTAGCGGTTCCGCGGTAACTCGACATTGCGCCCGTTGTCCTCGCCAACGAAACGCGCGGCACGGCTGAAAGTATCAGCCGTTCGGGCGCCTTGGGGCCTGAGGCAGCAGCTTGCCCAGCTTGTCGCTCACATTGCGCTGCGATCCGAGGCGGACCGGGCGGCCCTGGCCGTACCAGCTGGCCCAGACATCGCCTTGCTGGAGGCTGAGGACGACGCCTCCCGATTGGTCGTCCGAGCCGTGCGCGTTGGCGCCCGCGAGAACGCGGCGAACGACCATCACGAACGCGATGATCACCGCCGAGGCGACCATGAAGGTCGCCGCGGCCGAGATGAAGCAGGGCATGTCGGACAGCCGGGTCGAGCTTGCGAACAGTCCGCCCAGGATCCCGACCGAGATGAGGGCGATTGCGCCCGCCTGCCACCACCCGATCACGACGGCGCCCAGCAGCACGAACGGCAGGTAGGGCGTGAACTCGCAGCCGGTCACCACGCCATTAATGGCCGCCCGAAAAGCGGTTGGCAGCGCGACCGCGGCGGCCACGCAAGCCAATGCGCCCCATCCCGTCACGAGCGGAGCGGCAAGCCAGCGAGTTAAGTGAGAGCGGATCATCGGCACCTTCGGCAGTGGAGCACGCCGCGCTTTACACAGCACTGGGTTGCCGAACGGTAAAAGACACATTCACGATGACCATTGCTGGTCCGAAACGGATGTGACGATCAGGCGGCGTCCGCGCGGCTCCGTTCGAGCCACTGCTCGAGCCATTTGATCGTATAGTCGCCAGCGAGGAAATCGGGGTCGCGGACGAGCTTCTGGTGGAGCGGGATGGTGGTCTTCATCCCTTCGACGACAAATTCCTCGAGCGCGCGCTTGAGGCGCATGATGCATTCCTCACGCGTTCGGCCGTAGACGATCAGCTTGCCGATCATGCTGTCGTAATAAGGCGGTACCTTATAGCCGGTGTAGAGCCCGCTATCGACGCGCACGTGCATGCCGCCGGGCGCGACGTAATTCTTCACCAGGCCAGGGGAAGGCGCGAAGGTCTCGGGGTCCTCGGCATTGATACGGCATTCGATCGCGTGGCCGTGGAGCTCGAGCTCGTGCTGCTTGAGCGTCAAGCCCTCGCCCGAGGCGACGCGGATCTGTTCGCGCACCAGGTCAATGTCGCTGATCATCTCGGTCACCGGGTGCTCGACCTGGAGCCGGGTGTTCATCTCGATGAAGTAGAACTTGCCGTCCTCGTAGAGAAACTCGATCGTGCCGGCGCCGCGATAGCCCATTTCCGCCATCGCCTTGCGGACGACCTCGCCCATCCATTCGCGCTGTTCGGCGGTGATGACGGGGGAAGGGGCTTCCTCGAGCACCTTCTGGTGGCGGCGCTGAAGCGAGCAGTCGCGCTCGCCGAGGTGGATCGCTTCGCCTTCGCCGTCGCCGAACACCTGGAACTCGATGTGGCGAGGGTCGGCGAGATATTTTTCCATGTAGACGGTGTCGTCGCCGAACGCCGAGCGGGCTTCGGACGCGGCCTGGCTCATCAGGCTTTCGAGCTGGGCTTCCTCGGGTACGACCTTCATCCCGCGACCGCCGCCGCCCGATGCGGCCTTGATGAGGACGGGGTAGCCAATCTCTGCCGCGAGCTCCTTGGCCTCGGCGATGCTGCGGATCGCGCCGTCCGATCCCGGAACGAGCGGCAGGCCAAGCTTCGCGGCGGTCTTCTTCGCCTCGATCTTGTCGCCCATCGTCCGGATATGCTCGGGCTTGGGTCCGACCCAGATGATGTTGTGGCTCTCGACGATCTCTGCGAACTGCGCGTTCTCGCTGAGGAAGCCGTAGCCCGGGTGGATCGCGTCCGCGTGCACAACCTCGGCGGCCGAGATGATGTTCGGGATGTTGAGGTAGGATTCGGTCGCGGGCGGCGGGCCGATGCACACCGTCTCGTCGGCAAGCCGCACGTGCATCGCGTCGGAGTCCGCGGTCGAGTGCACCGCGACGGTTGTGATTCCCATTTCATGGCAGGCGCGGTGGATGCGCAGCGCGATCTCGCCGCGGTTGGCGATGAGAAGCTTCTTGATCTTCATCGCGCCGCTCAGCCGATGACGACCAGCGGCTGGTCGAACTCGACCGGCTGGCCGTCGCTGATCATGATCTTCTTGATGATTCCGGCGGACGGCGCGGTGATCGGGTTCATGACCTTCATGGCCTCGACGATCAGAAGCGTGTCGCCCGCTTTTACCGGCTTGCCGACCTCCATGAAGGGTTTCGCGCCAGGCTCGGCCGACAGGTAGGCCGTGCCGACCATCGGAGACTTCACCGCTTCGCCGGAGACCTCTTCCTGCGCGGCCTGGCCGATGTCTTCCTTGCCGTGCATCGGCGGCGCGCTGAGCGCCGGAGCAGCCGCCGCAACAGGCGCGCCCGCCGAAGCTGCGATCACCGTAGCCGGCTCGCGCTTGACCTTGATCCGCCGATCGCCGTCCTCGACTTCGATCTCGGTCAGCTCATTGTCCGTGAGCAGCTGCGCAAGCTCTTTCACCAAACTCGGATCGATACGCATCGATGCCTTGTCGCCGGAGCCGATGGGGTCCTTCGGTTGAGCCATTTCCATTCCTGTTTCTGCTTGGCGGAGCGCTCTGCCCGACGATGCGCTTTGCGTCCACCCTTGAGCCGGACTTGGCGGCAGTTTGTCATGCTCCTATCTGCGGCCCCGCAATGAGCCTCGATGGAACCCTTGGAATTCGCGTCAACGGCGAGCACCGGCGAGTGCCCGGCGGGATCACCATTGCGCAGATGGTGAACGAGCTCGGGCTCGATCCGCTGCGCGTCGCGGTAGAGCGGAACCTGGAGATCGTGCCGCGATCGACGCTCGGCGAGGTTTGTGTCGAGGATGGCGACGACTTCGAGATCGTGCATTTTGTCGGAGGCGGTTGAGTGACGGCGCAGCAGGACATCAAGGCCGATAGCTGGACCGTCGCGGGTCGCACTTTCAGCTCGCGGCTGATCGTCGGCACCGGCAAGTACAAGAGCCTCGAGGAGAATGCGGCGGCCGTCGAGGCATCGGGCGCGGAGATCGTCACGGTCGCGGTGCGGCGGGTGAACGTTTCCGATCCGTCGCAACCGCGTCTGACCGACTTCATCGATCCGAAGCAGATCACCTACCTTCCGAACACGGCGGGATGCTTCACGGCGGAGGACGCGATCCGCACGCTCCGGCTGGCGCGCGAGGCCGGCGGGTGGAATCTCGTGAAACTCGAAGTGCTGGGTGAAGCGAAGACGCTTTATCCCGACATGCGCGAGACGCTGCGCGCGACCGAGGTGCTCGTGAAGGAAGGTTTCGAGCCGATGGTCTATTGCGTCGATGATCCCATCGCCGCGAAGCAGCTCGAGGAAGCGGGCGCGGTGGCGATCATGCCTTTGGGCGCACCGATCGGCTCGGGTCTGGGCATCCAGAACCGCGTGACGATCCGGCTGATCGTCGAGGGTGCGAATGTGCCGGTGCTGGTCGACGCGGGAGTCGGCACGGCGAGCGATGCGGCGCAGGCGATGGAGCTGGGCTGCGACGGGGTCCTCATGAACACGGCCATCGCCGAAGCGAAGGACCCGGTGCTGATGGCGCGGGCGATGAGATCTGCGGTCGAGGCGGGACGCCTAGCGTATCTGGCGGGCCGTATGCAGAAGCGCCGTTACGCCGATCCGTCGAGCCCGCTAGCGGGACTGATCTGATCCTTCTCGCACGGGGGCCTGCGATGAACTGGAAGCCTGCTCTGTCAATTGCCTTGCTGGTCGGGACCGCGGCCTGTCAGGCGCGGCCCTCGCAAAACGGCGCAGAGAATGCGGCAAGGCCGGCGGAGGCCGCCGCTGAAGCGGTCACGCTCAAGGCATCGGATGGCGTGGCGGTCCACGGACTTTATTATCAGGCGCAGAACCCGCGGGCCTTGATCCTGCTCTTCCATCAGGCCGGGTCGAGCAAGGACGAATATGCAACGATCGCGCCGCAGCTGGTGAAGGTGGGTTTCAGCGCGCTGGCGATCGACCAGCGCTCGGGCGGCGGCCTGTTCGGGACCAACGAGACTGCTGCCGGGCTTGGCAAGAAGGCCGATTACCTCGAGGCGCGGCCCGACCTGAAGGCCGCACTAGATTGGGCACGCACGAAGTCGCTGCCGATCATCCTTTGGGGAAGCAGCTATTCGTCTTCGCTGATCTTCCCGCTGGCCGCGAGCGAGCCTCAGGGCATCGTCGCTCTGCTCGCCTTCTCACCGGGCGAATATTTCGATGACACAAGCATGATCCGCACTGCTGCGGCGAAGGTGAACGGCCCGGTCTTCGTCGCTTCGGCCAACAGCAAGGACGAGACCGGGGAAGCGGACCCAATCATCGCTGCCCTGCCGAAATCGGACCGCAATGTCCGCTTCGTTCCCGCGCATGGGGTTCACGGATCCTCGATGCTGGTCGCTAGCCGCAATCAGGCCGGTGCAGACGAGAATATGCGCGCGGTGCTCGCATTCCTGAATCGGGTTGCCGCTCCCCGCTGAGCTATTTCGTCGCCGTCACAACGTGCGCCGCCATCGGCGCTTCGAAGCCGTTCGGCCCTTCGTAGCGGCGCGCCGACCGCACCAGATCCGCAAACACCCGGTCCAGGGCGCCGGGCCCATATTCCTCAAGCTCCACGCCCATCGGCGAACCATAGACGAGCCCGCGCGCGCCTTCCTCGGCGGAGCCGGCGCGGCTGGTCAGCTCCACGGTCTCGATCGACACATCGCCGAAGCCGGCGGCGTGCAGGTCGCGTTCAATCCGCTCCGGCTCATGATAGCTGAACGGGCCGCGCGTCATGAACTGTGGCGGATTGTCGGGATAAGCTTCGATAAGGCTCTGGTTCGCGAGGTTGCTGAGCCCGTTGCGCTCGATCCGGTCCCAGACCGCAAACAGATAATGGCCGTTCGCGTCGAGCACGCGCCGCGCTTCGGCATGCCCCTGCACCTTGTCGGGGTAGAACATGACGCCGAACTGGCACACCACCAGGTCGAAGCTGCTATCCTCCAACGGCAGTTCGAGTGCATCCGCCTGCCGGAAGGTGACGTTCGGCGAGGAGACGCGGGTCTGGGCGATGTCGAGCATCGCCTGGTTGAGGTCGGTGGCGACGATTGCGGCATCGGGAAAAGCATCGGCGAGCGCGGAAGTGACGACGCCGGTGCCCGCGGCGGTTTCCAGAATTCGCTCCGGACGGAACTGCTGCGCGCGCTCCGCTAGCACTTCGGCGTAGGGGCGGAACAGGAGCGACACCATGTAGCGCTCGTAATTGGCGGGAACTGAGCCGGAAAACCTGACGTCGACAGATGTCATGGGAACACCCCTCTAGCAGAACGGGTTTTAGCCAAGGGTATATTCCATGACAGACTTCGCAGCCGAGCGCGACGCGATGGTCGAGCGGCAGCTCAGACGCCGGGGCATCAGCGAACAGCATATCCTCGACGCGTTCCGCACCGTGCCGCGCGAGGCGTTTGTGGCCGAGGAACTCGGGGACCAAGCCTATGGCGACTATCCGCTTCCGATTGAAGCGCATCAGACGATTTCGCAGCCCTACATTGTCGCATTGATGATCCAGGCCGCCGGAATCAGCCCGGGCGACACGGTTCTCGAGATTGGCGCCGGGTCGGGCTACGCCGCAGCCGTCATCGGGCGGATCGCCGCGCGAGTCGTGGGTATTGAGCGCCAGCATGAGCTCGTGGAGATCGCGCGCGAGCGCATGCAGCGGCTGGGCTACGATAATGTCGAGATCGTCGAGGGAGACGGGACGCGAGGCTGGCCGGACGGTGCGCCCTACGACGCGATCCTTGCGGCGGCGAGCGGCAGCCACGTTCCCGATGCACTACTGGACCAATTGAAGCCTGCGGGCGGGATCGTCATGCCCGTGGGGCACGCCCACGACGTCCAGCGGCTGGTCAAGGTCACCAGGGCCGCCGATGGCTCGGTAGAACAGTCGGACCTCGGCGCCGTGCGCTTCGTTCCGCTGATCGGGGAAGAGGGCTGGAGCGAGGCTCGAGGATGAATCCGAAATTGCGCCGTTGATCGCGGATATCTACCGGCCCGACACACATCGCTGGAGTCACTACAGCGAGGCGATATTGCCGCGCCAGTTCGACGCCTGGGCGTGGTTCGACGAGACCGGAGCGGTCACTCCGCTGCCGGGTGCCGACGCGTCACCGAAGCCGGGTGCCGAAGTCGAGACCTACCCGTTCGGCCTGTGAATAACTCTCGATTTTGTGCCGATTCGACACGGAACATGGTTAACAGAGCCTTTCACCCTGTGGATAAGTCGCGGCGAAGGCCCGCCCGAAACGGCAGTCCGGACAAAGTTTGAAACATTTATTGACGTCTTGACGTCATTCATCGCCAGAAGCACTCAATCCGTCGATTACTGTTGAATCGCGGCTTCCGTAACACACTGGACAGGGCACTCTTTGTCTCGGGGCAAGAACAGAGCGACCATTCGTTCTATTTCTTGGTGGGAGTGCAAGTCTTGGCAAACATCCAGCTATCGAGCGGAAATTTTTCGCGACCAGTGGACGACCTGGTTTCTTTTCTCGTTCCTAAGTCAAACCTTAGAAGGTCGCCAAGAGCGTGCGATTTGCCGTGGCGCAGGGGCGCCTACGACCGGACTTTGTCTTGTCCTGATCTTGCGCGCGCCATCAATGACTTCCTGAGTTCGGATATCGAGTTCGTCTCCAACGACGACATTCCGGTCCAGCTTTGCGCTTGAGAGACATGCTCAACTCCATTCCGGAGGCATCTGAACGACTAAACAAGAATTGGCGCGTTGTTCTTCCACCGGATTGTCACCGGAGCGAGGAATGACTGGCGCAGAAGTTTGGAACAACGACGAACAGGCCGCGGCACGGCCCTCTGCGATTGAACCGCATCAGCTCAGGGCCGCCGCGGCGCCGGAATTGCCGCTGAAGGAATTGGCCGCCGGCAATTTCCACGATCTCGACATGCTGCTTGAACAATTGAGCGCACCACCGGTGTTCGAGCTCGGTAACCCTCTGCCCAACGACAGACATATGCCCAAAGCACGCGTCGGCAGCTGCCCGGCCGCGCACAATCGATTCCTGCTGAGAGAAGGCGGCTTACCCTGAGCTTTGGCTAGGAGCGCTGGCGCAGCTTCGTGATCGTGGTGGCGTTGCTGATCTGCTCGACGTCGGTCTTGCAGTGCAGCAGTCGGATACCCTTGTGTTTCAGGGCCTCGTCGAGCGCCGGTGCGAAATCCTCCGTGCGGTCGGTTGGGGCCGCGAATGACGCGCCATAAGCGAGGGCCAAGGCGGCGAAGTCCGGGTTTCGCAGCCCGGTGGCCGATATCCGCTCCGGATATTCGCGCTCCTGGTGCATCCGGATCGTACCGTAGCTGGAATTGTCGACCACAATCACGAGGAGGTCGGCGCCATATTGGGCGGCCGTCGCAAGCTCCTGCCCGTTCATCAGGAAGTCGCCATCCCCCGCGACGCAAACCACTGTCCGGTCTTTGAAGCGAAGCGCGGCCGCAACCGCGGCGGGAAGTCCGTAGCCCATCGTTCCGCTGGTCGGGGCGAGCTGCGTCGGCATCGGGCCGTAGCGCCAGTAGCGGTGCCACCAGCCGGAGAAATTGCCGGCACCGTTGCAGACGATGGTGTTCTCGGGAAGCCTGTCGCGCATCGCGCCGACGCAGGGGCCGAGGTCGAGTATCACGCCGTCGCGGGGCTTTGGCTCGGACCATTCGAGCCATTCCTTGTGCGCCTCGGCGCCGGCGTGGAAGCGGATCAGGTCGGGATCGATCCACTCATCGAGCATCTCGGCGAACTCGCCCATGTCGGCGCAGATCGGAAGGTCGGCGTGATAGACGCGGCCGAGCTCGTTCGGGTCGGGGTGAACGTGGACGAGGGTCTGGCCGGGATGGTCTGGTGTGATCAGCGTGTAACCGTCGGTAGTCGCCTCGCCGAGGCGCGGCCCTACGGCGAGGATCAAATCGGCGTCGCGGACGCGCTGCTGCAGCTTGGGATTGGGCCCGTAGCCAAGCTGGCCGGCGTAGACCTGGCACGTGTTGCAGATCGCATCCTGGCGACGGAAGGCGGCCGCGACAGGGATGCCGTAGCGGAAGGCGAAGTTGGCGAAGTGATGTGACGCGCGCGGGCTCCAGTCGGCGCCGCCGACGATCGCGACCGGGTTGGTCGCCTCCTTAAGCAGCTCGAACATCGCCTGGATCGCACCTGGATCCGGCTCTTCGGCGAGCGGCGGGACGATCGGACGGTCCACGGTTTCTACCTCGTCGCGCAGCATGTCCTCTGGCAGCGCGAGCACGACCGGGCCGGGCCGGCCGGCGGTCGCGACGCGGTATGCGCGGGCGATATATTCCGGAATGCGCCGTGCATCCTCGATCCGCGCCGCCCATTTGGCGATGGGTGAGAAGAAGGCGGGGAAGTCGATCTCCTGGAAGCCCTCGCGGTCGCGGTCGCCGCGCGCGACGTCGCCGATGAACAGGATCATCGGGGTCGAATCCTGGAAGGCGACGTGGACGCCGGCGCTCGCATTGGTCGCGCCAGGGCCGCGGGTGACGAAGGCGATGCCCGGGCGGCCGGTCATCTTGCCGTCGGCGTCGGCCATGTAGGCGACTCCGCCCTCCTGCCGGCAGACGACGGTATCGATCTCCGGCGTGTCATGGAGCGCGTCGAGCACCGCGAGAAAGCTCTCGCCCGGAACGGTGAAGATACGGTCGCAGCCCTGGATCCTGAGCTGGTCGACGAGGATGCGGCCGCCGGTGCGCTTGGTCATTGCGCGCCCTTAGCCGCTCGCGCGGGCAAAGGGCTAGTCGGCCTTCTCGAGGTTCCGTTTCAGGCGCGCGAGGACGCTTACGGCATGGGCCGCGTGCGGGCCGATCCACCGCTCGTGAATGTCGTGGATGGGGAGGGGGTTCAGGTGGTTCCAGCGTTCGCGCCCGCGACGCTCGGCTTCGATCAGCCCGGCATCCTCCAGCACCTTCAGATGCTGCATCACGGTGCAGCGATCGATGTCGGGAAAAAGCGCGACCAGCGCGCCCGTCGTCAGCGGCTGATCGCGGAGCGTGTCGAGGATCGATCGGCGCGTCGCATGGCCAAGCGCCTTGAACACGGCATCGTAGCGGTCAGTGGGCGCCAGCGTTGACATGTTATAGATATATAACATATTGCGATGACTCGCAAGGAGGTGAGTCGCTATGGAACCGACCTTCACGGTCTTCATCATCGTCGACCGGCCGCGCCACGAGGTATTCGAAGCCGTGGCCGATCCGAAGGAGTTATCCGCCTATTTCACGACGGGCGGCGCGAGCGCGCGACTGGAGCAGGGGCAGACGGTCACTTGGGACTTCGCCGATTTCCCCGGTGCGTTCCCGGTGCACGTCGTCGAAGTCGTCGCGGATGAGAAGATCGTCTTCAATTGGAAGGCGAATGAGCCGGACACCGACTATCAGGTCGAAGTGACGATGCGTTTCACGGACGTCGGGCCTTCGCGGACCAAGGTCGAGATCGCGGAAGCCGGCTGGCACGACACGGAGGCGGCCGTGAAGGCGAGCTACGGCAACTGCATGGGCTGGTCGCAGGTGCTGGCCGCGCTCAAAATGTGGGTCGAGCACCGCATCAACCTGCGCGAGGGAGCTTACAAGTAGGGCCGAAATTAAGCCGTCCTTACTCAGGCTTGGTGAATGGCCTTCACGACCTGGTAGCTCTCGAGGCCTTCTTTCCCGCCTTCGCTGCCAAACCCTGAATCCTTCACCCCGCCGAACGGCGCGTCGGCGAGGCTGATCGCGAAGGTGTTGATGCCGACCATGCCGCTTTCGACGAGGTCGCCGATCAGGTTAGCGCGGCGGCCGTTTTCGGTGAAGGCGAAGGCGGCGAGGCCGTAGGGCAGGCGGTTGGCCTGCTCGATCGCTTCTTCGAAAGTATCGAACGGGCGTGAGACGGCGACGGGGCCGAACGGCTCCTCGTTCATGATCTCGGCTTCGTTGGGGACGTCCGCGAGAAGCGTGGGCTGGAAGAAGAAGCCGCTGTCGCCGCGCTCGCCGCCGGCGAGCACACGCGCGCCCTTCGCCCTTGCGTCCTCGACCAGCTTGCCGATGGCGTCGGGGCGGCGGCTGTTGGCGAGCGGGCCCATCTTCGTGTCCTCCGCCAATCCGTTGCCGACCTTCACCTTGGCTGTGCGCTCGGCGAAGCCCTTGATGAAGGCGTCATAGATCCCGCTCTGGACGTAGAAGCGCGTCGGCGAAACGCACACCTGGCCGGCATTCCGGAATTTCTGCGGCACGACCATGTCGAGCGTCTTTTCGAGGTCGCAATCGTCGAAGATCAGCACCGGCGCGTGGCCGCCCAGCTCCATCGTCACGCGCGTCATGCTGTCGGCGCAGAGCCGCATCAGATGCTTGCCGACGCCGGTCGAGCCGGTGAAGCTGACCTTGCGGATCACGCGGCTGGCGATGAGCGTCTCGCTGATCAGGTTCGCGTCGCCGTGGACGAGCTGCGCGACGCCGTTCGGAATGCCGGCGTCGGCGAGCGCGCGGAACAACTCGGTCGCAACTCCGGGCGTCTCGTGCGGCGGGCGGGAGAGGACGGTGCAGCCGGCGGCGAGCGCAGCGCTGACCTTCTTCGCGAGCAGGTAGATCGGGAAATTCCACGGCGTGAAGGTCGCGGTCGGGCCAACCGGCTGGCGGATTACGCGCGACACCTGTCCCGCGGGCCGGACCAGCGTTCGGCCATAGTCGCGCTTGGCGTCCTCGGCATACCAGTCGAACAGCTGGGCCGATGCGAGCACCTCCAGCTTCGCTTCGGTCAGCGGCTTGCCCTGCTCCTGGGTCATCGTCCGGGCGACTACGTCGGCGCGCTCGCGCATAAGCTGCGCGGCCTTGTGCAGGATCGCGCCGCGCTTCTCGACGTCGGTCGAGCGCCATTCCTGCCAGGCGCGTTCGGAAGCGGCGAGCGCCTCGTCGAGGTCGGCCTTGGTCGCATACGGCACTTCGGCGATTGGGCTCGCGTCCACCGGGTTGAGTACGGTGTGCGCGTCGCGGCCCTCGCCCGCTTTCCAGACGCCATCGATGAAGAGCTTGAGGTCGGTTTCGTATCCCATGGCGGGGCATCTACGCTCCGCTTGTTTCGCTCGCAACGGCTCGCTAGGCCTACTGACAAAGGAGAAAGCAGCGATGACGAAGCAGGACCTCGTTCAGCGGATGCAGGAAGGCCAGGCCTGGGTTCCGGGCAAGAAGGTCAAGATCGACTTTGGCGGCGAGCAGGGCGCGATCATGCTTGATGGCGTCGATGGACACGTCAGCGATATTCCGTCGGATGCGAACGCGGCCGACACGACGATCAAGGTGGGCTGGGACGACTGGCAACAGATGGCTGCCGGCCAGCTCGACGGAATGACGGCCTTCATGATGGGCAAGCTCAAGGTCGAGGGCGACATGTCCAACGCGATGCAGCTGCAGGGCGTGCTGGCGAAGCTGAAGAGCTGACACTCGCTTGACCGACGCCGCCGCTTTTTCCATGGGCGGTGGATGCAGAAAATCTATGCAAGCGCCGAAGCGGCGCTCGAAGGCCTGCTGTTCGATGGGATGACCATCGCGGCGGGCGGCTTCGGCCTGTGCGGCATTCCGGAGCGGCTGATCGATGCGATCCAGGCGAGCGGGGTCAAGGACCTCATTATCGCGTCCAACAATGCCGGCATCGACAATGAGGGTCTCGGGAAGCTGCTGCGCACGCGGCAGGTGAAGAAGATGATCTCGTCCTACGTAGGCGAGAACAAGGAGTTCGAGCGGCAATTCCTCGCCGGCGAGCTCGAGGTCGAGTTCTGCCCGCAGGGCACGCTGGCCGAGCGGATGCGCGCAGGCGGCGCGGGCATTCCCGGCTTCTACACCAAGACCGGCGTCGGCACGCAGGTCGCCGAGGGCAAGGAAGTGAAGAGCTTCGACGGCGAGGATTATATCCTCGAACGCGGCATCCGCGCGGACCTCAGCATCATCAAGGGCTGGAAGGCGGACGAGAGCGGCAACCTCATGTTCCGCAAGACGGCGCGCAACTTCAACCAGCCGGCGGCGACGTCGGGCAAGATGTGCATCGCCGAAGTCGAGGAGATCGTGCCGGTCGGCAGCCTCGATCCCGACTGCATCCATCTGCCGTCGATCTATGTGAAGCGCCTGATCCTGGGCGCTCCGTACGACAAGAAAATCGAGTTTCGTACAGTGCGTCAAAGGGAGGCGGCATGAGTAAAGTCGTATTTATCGCGGCGGCGTTGGCAGCAGTTGCAACGCCGGCGGTTGCCCAACAACCGCAGCTGACCGACCAAGCCGCGATCGAGCAGACGATCCGCGACGTTTACGCCGTGATCTCCGGCCCGGCAGGTCAGAAGCGCGACTTCGAGAAGATGCGGAGCATGTTCGCTCCGAACGCGCTGTTGCGTCCCATCACCCCGAACGGGCTGCGCGGCGGCACGCTCGAGGATTATATCGCGAAGAGCGGCCCGCTGCTGGAGAAGGACGGTTTCACCGAGACCGGGCTCGTGAACCGCATCGATATCTACGGCAATTTGGCGCACGTCTGGTCGTCCTATGATGGACGCACTTCGACCGGCAGCTTCAAGGTCCGCGGCATCAACAGCTTCCAGTTGGTGAAGCTCGAGGGGACATGGAAGGTCGCCTCCATCCTGTGGCAGCAGGAGACGCCGCAATTCCCGCTCCCCGCGAACATGGCAGGCAACAAGAAATGACCACGGACACGATGACCAAGGGATGGACGCGCGACCAGATGGCCGCGCGCGCGGCGAAGGAGCTGCAGGATGGCTTCTACGTCAACCTCGGCATCGGTATCCCGACGCTTGTCGCGAACAACATCCCGCAAGGCATGACCGTCACGCTGCAGAGCGAAAACGGCATGCTCGGCATCGGTCCATTTCCCTATGACGAGGATGTCGATCCGGACCTGATCAACGCGGGCAAGCAGACCATCAGCGAACTGCCGCAAACCAGCTATTTCTCCAGCGCCGATAGCTTCGCCATGATCCGCGGCGGTCACATCGACCTTGCCGTGCTCGGCGGCATGGAGGTCAGCGAAAAGGGCGACCTCGCCAACTGGATGGTGCCGGGCAAGATGATCAAGGGCATGGGCGGCGCGATGGACCTCGTCGCGGGCGTCAAGAAGATCATCGTGGTGATGGAGCATGTCTCCAAGAACGGCGACGCGAAGTTCATCCCCGAATGCACGCTTCCGCTGACCGGCAAGAACGTGGTCGACATGATCATCACGGACCTCGCCGTCTTTCAGCGGCCGGATCACGACAGCGAGTTCAAGCTGGTTGAGCTGGCGCCGGGAGTCACGCGCGAAGAGGTTCGGGAGAAGACAAGCGCCCACTACCTCGATTAACGACCGTCGTTCGCAACGACAGGGGTTGGTTCGATGATGAAATGGAGTGTGTTGGCGGCGCTATTGCTCGCCGGGTCGGTCGCCGCGCCGGCTCAAACCAAGGCCGCAACACCGCTGCAGCTGTGGCGGCTCGACTGCGGCGATTTCGTGATGAAGCGCTACGGCGCATGGTTCTCCGACACCTTCCAATATCCGGCGGGGCCGAAACCGCTGGTCGGAAGCTGCTACCTGATCCGCAACGGAAGCGAATATCTGCTGTGGGACACGGGTCTCACCGACCAGCTCATCAGGCAACCCTTCGACAATGACGAACAGCGCATGTCGCTCAAGACGTCGGTGCTCGATCAGCTGGCGAAGCTCGGCGTGAAGCCGGCCCAGATCAAATATGTTGGGATCAGCCATTTCCACGCCGATCACACGGGGCAGGCGCGGCATTTCCCGAACGCGCAGCTGGTCATCGGCCAGGCGGATTGGAACGCGCTCAAGAACAGCACGAACCCGGGGCTGAAGGATCCGAAGGAGCATCTTGCGCACTGGCTCAGCGGCAAGGGGAAGGCCGTGCCGGTCGCGTCGGACGCGGACATATTTGAGGACGGCCGGGTGATCATGCTCGCGATGCCGGGCCACACGCCGGGGCACAGCGCACTGCTGGTCAGGCTGGCGAGCGGGCCGGTCCTGCTGTCGGGTGACCAGTATCACTTCACGGAGAACATGAAGAACCACGGCGTGCCGTCGTTCAACACGAGCAGGACCGATACGCTTGCGTCGCACGACCGCTTCGACCGCATCGCGGCCAACACGAACGCAAAGGTGGTGATCCAGCACGAGCCGGCGGACATTACCAAGCTGCCGGCCTTCCCCGGCGCGGCGGAATAGATGCGCGCGCTCCTGTCCAATGAGCCCGGCGGGCCCGAGACTCTACAGCTGACCGATCTTCCCGATCCGCAGCCCGGTCCAGGCGAGATGCTCATTCGTGTGCGGGCATGCTCGATCAACTATCCCGACGTCCTCATCATCGAGGACAAGTATCAGCTGAAGCCGCCGCGGCCATTTGCGCCGGGAAGCGAGATCGCTGGCGAGGTCGAACAGGCTGGCGAAGGTGTCGAGGGCTGGTCGGTGGGCGACAGAGTCATTGCGGCGACCGGCTACGGGGGCCTTGCGGAAAAGGTCGTCATCCAGGCGGCGACGGCCGTCCCGTTGCCGCAGGAGCGGAGCTTCGAGGACGGATCGGCGCTCCTTCTGACCTACGCGACATCGATCCACGCGCTGCTCGATCGCGGGGGGCTGGCAGCGGGGCAGACGTTGCTCGTGCTCGGTGCCGCCGGCGGCGTCGGCATCGCGGCGGTCGAGATTGGCAAGGCCGTCGGAGCGCGCGTCGTCGCTGCAGCGTCGTCCGAGGAAAAGGCGGCTGCCGCACGCGAGGCGGGCGCGGACGAAACGGTGGTCTATTCCTCGGGACCGTTCGACAAGGACGGGCTGAGGGCATTGTCCCAGACCTTCAAGGATGCCGTCGGCCCGTCCGGCGCTGATGTGATCTTCGATCCAGTCGGCGGCGATTACAGCGAAGCCGCGCTGCGCAGCATCGCGTGGGAAGGGCGCTTTCTCGTGGTCGGCTTTCCCGCCGGCATTGCGAAGCTGCCGCTCAACCTGACGCTGCTCAAAAGTTGCGACGTATGCGGCGTCTTCTGGGGCGCGTTCGCGGCGCGCGATCCGAAAGCGAACGCCGCGCATGTCGACCAGCTCTTCCGCTGGTGGGCGGAAGGCAAAATCGCGCCGAAGGTCAGCGCGACCTATCCGCTCGAGCGTGCAGGCGAGGCCATCGCCGCGCTGCGGGATCGCCATGCCATTGGAAAACTGGTGGTGACGCTGCCTCGCTAGTGTCTGCTTTCGACCCAAAGCTGACATTACGCAGGTCGTACGAGCTATCCCACGCCGTTGCCTCTGGCGCCAGTCGGCCCTATCTCGCGCAGTAGACCACCAGAGGATTCAAGAGTGACTCAGTTCAACGACCGTGAGCGCGCGTTTGAGGCGAAATATGCCCGGGACGAAGAGATGCAGTTCCGCATTACTGCCCGGCGCAACCGCCTGCTCGGCGAATGGGCGGCCCGGCAGATGGGCCTTTCGGAAACGGAAGCCGAGACATATGCGAAGGACGTCATTCGCGCCGACTTCGAGGAAGCGGGCGACAGCGACGTGATCGGCAAGGTGCTGGGCGACCTCACCGGGGCAGGCGTCGAGTGCGACGAGGACAAGATCCGCGAGGCCCTTCGCAACAAGGAAGTCGAAGCGCGCCGGCAGATCATCGAGAGCACCAACCTCTGATGCCGATGGCGGCGAGCGAGATCGAGCGGCTCATCAAGGAATCCCTCCCCGACGCCGAAGTCACGATTCGCGATCTCGCCGGAGACGGTGACCATTATGCCGCTCGCGTGGTGAGCCGCAGTTTTGCGGGGATCAGCCGCATCAAGCAGCACCAGGCGGTCTATGCCGCGCTTGGGGGACGTGTAGGGGGTGAGCTTCACGCACTGCAGCTCGAAACCGCAGTGCCGAATTCGGAGACGACCAGTGAGTGACGCCCAATCCCGCATCGCGGACATCGTCGGCAAGAACGATGTCGTCCTCTTCATGAAGGGCACCGTGCTCTTCCCGCAGTGCGGCTTTTCGAGCCGCGCCATCGCGATCCTCGATCGGCTGGGCGCGAAGTACGAGACGGTCGACGTGCTCCAGGACCCGGAGGTCCGGCAGGGCATCAAGGAATACAGCGATTGGCCGACGATCCCACAGCTTTACGTGAAGGGCGAGTTCGTCGGCGGTTCGGACATCATGATGGAAATGTTCGAGAGCGGCGAGCTCCAACAGTTGGTCGGAGCCGAGGCCTAGAAAAGGAGAAGGGGCGGAGCAGCTGGACCAGAGAACCGCTGCACCGCCCCTTCCTGGCGTGGAACCAAGTGGACGCCAATACATGTAGCAACGGGCGTGCCAAACGAAGAAAATGGCACTTTATAGCCATTTTTTAAAAGCACCGATGAGGGGACACTGACGATTGCGTAAAATTTCCCGACAGTGGTCTCGGATGGGCCTGACGCGCGCGATTGCTGTTGATGGCACTTCGCGGCAGTTGCCGGGTTTGGTTGCTTAGTGAGCAGGCACGATCCCGAAATCGGCCGCACCAGCGGGCCGAGGCTATTCTGCGACCTGACGCAGAGCTGGTCCGATGTCGGCGGTGGGGTTCGCACCTATCTGCTGCACAAGCGCCGTCACATCCTCGAGTCGACGCCGCACCGTCACCTATTGATCGTGCCGGGCACCGCCGACGAAGTCATTGTCGACGGCCGCGCAATCACCGTCACAGTCGCGTCCCCGCACGTGCCCGGCAGCCCCCACTACCGGCTGATGCTACGCAATGGCGCGGTGCGCGAGGCGCTCGAACGCTTCCGGCCGGACCTCATCGAGTGCCAGGATGCGTACAACCTGCCATGGGCGGCGATCGCTCATCGCAAGCGGCACCCGGAAACGGCGCTGGTGGCATGCTACATGACCGACTTCCCCACGGTCTATGTGGAGCGGCCCTTCTCGAAGTTCGTCGGCAAGGCGATCGGTGGCGCAGCGTCCCGCCTTTGCTACGCTTATTGCGGAGCGCTGTACCGCAAGTTCGACGGGGTCTTCGCTCTCAGTGAGAATGGTGGGGCGACCAAGCTTCGCAGCCTTGGCATTTCGCAGATCGACATCGTTCCGCTTGGCGTCGAGGTCGGCGAGTTCGGGCTCGATCGGCGCGACCCCGGCCTTCGCCGCAAGATTGGTCTTACGGACCGGCAGCCGCTTCTCATCTACGTCGGCCGACTGGACGGCGAGAAAAAGCCGGACGTCGTGGTCGAAGCGTTCCGCAAGCTGCCGGCGACGCTGGGCGCAAAGCTGGTTTTGATCGGAGAGGGCCCACTGCGCGAGGAAATCGAGGCGCTCGGCGACGATCGCATCGTGATTCCGGGTTATATGAAGAGCCGTGGCGAGCTCGCCCGGTGGCTCGCGAGCGCCGACATCTATGTGTCGGGCATGGCAGATGAGACGTTTGGCGTTTCGATCGTCGAGGCGCAGGCATCGGGCCTGCCGGTGGTCGGAGTGGCGGCTGGGGCGATGATCGATCGCGTGACGGAGCTGGTCGGGCGCCTGGGTCCCGTCGGCGACGCGGACGCGATGGCGCGCAACATCCTGGAAATGTGGGGCGGCAATCGAAGCGTCATCGCCCGGGAAGCACGGTCCGAAGCGCTGAAATACAGCTGGGGCCGCAGCATGGAAGAGCTGTTCGGCCGGGTTTATCCTGCGGCCTTGGCCCGGCGCGAACGTCCGGCCGTGACGGCCCCTGCGGCTGCTGTCCTGGCAGCCTGACTTCGCGTTCATAAACCGTTCAGCCCAACGACTACATTTGTAGTCACATGGCTCGGAAACCCGCAAGGATCAGCGATGCGGAGCAGCAGCTGCTGCAGCTCCTTTGGGACGAGTCGCCGCTCGGAGCGGCTGAGCTCGCGGCGCGGGCGCCGACCGACCGCGAGTGGAGCCTGACCACGGTCAAGACCATGCTCTCGCGGCTCGTCGCGAAGGGCGTGCTGGGGGCCGAGCCGGACGGGCGGCGTTTCCTTTATCGGCCGCTGATCGCGCGTGAGACGGTCGCCGGCGGCCAGGCCGGGCGCCTGATCGATCGCCTGTTCGGCGGGCGCGTTTCGCCGCTGGTCGCGCAACTCGCAGAGGAGGGGCAATTGTCGAAGGACGATCTCGAAGAGCTGGAAGCCCTCGTCCAGAGCCTCAAATCATGAGCGCCTGGGTGGCCGAGACGCTGATCGCGACCGCCGTGCTGATTGCGGTCGTTCTCGTCATCCGCAAACCGGTCGCTCGAACATGCGGGGCACGTGCCGCTTTCGCGCTCTGGCTGGCACCGCTGTTGCGCCTGCTCATGCCGCCGCTGCCCGTCTCCGGCGCCGCTCCGGACATTCTCATCGAAACCCGCGAAGTCGCCTTCCGGGCAGTCGCCCCGGTGCAGAGCGCCCTTCCGTCACTGACTACCGCGCTCCTCTTCCTCTGGATCGCGGGCGTTATTGCCTTCTTGGGCCTGCATCTCGTTTCTTACGCCGGTTTCGTCGCCCGCGCGGTCAAAAACGGCCATGCGGTTGCTGATGCGGAAGGAGGCGATATCGGCATCATCGAAACGTACGCTGTAACCGGTCCCGCTGCGGCGGGATTGCTCGTCCGGCGCATCTTTGTGCCGCGCGGCTTCTCCGACACTTTTCCGCCCGACGAGCGCAGGCTTGCCCTGAAGCATGAGATGCTGCACCACCGGCGCGGCGATCTGTGGGCGAGCGCAGCGGCTCTAATCGTGCTGTCGCTGCACTGGTTCAACCCGCTCGCTTATGCCGCCCATCGCGCGTTCCGGAGGGACCTCGAGGCCGCCTGCGACGCGGATTTGCTGGCCGGTGCCGGCGGAACCGAACGGCAGCTCTACGCCCGTACGATCCTGCGTTGCGCAGCCCGCTCGATCCCTCAACCGATTTGCGCCCTTACCGACACGCAAGAACTGAAAGGACGACTGGAAATGATGAAGCGCGAATATTCCTTCGTGCGGCGTGCGTTCGGTGGAGGCATCGCCTTGGCGCTGACCGCCGGCGGCCTGCTGGTTGCACTCCCGGCGGCTGCGCAACAGGCCGCGCCGGCCAACGAACCGACCCAGGAGCGCACCGAGGTGCGCAAGATCATCACGCACGGCAAAAATCAGGCCCACGGCGCGCGAATGCTTTCACAGGAAATGCGCGACAAGATCGCCAAATGCGAAGGCGAGAAGGTCGAGGCAAATGCCGACATCAACAATGGGGGCAAGAAGCAGACCAGCCGCATCGTCATTTGCGCCAAGCCCGGTGAATCAAAGGCCGAACTCGCCCAGAGCCTCGAAAAGGCGCTTGGCCGGATCGAGGGCGAGAACGCCATTTCGGCCGAGGCCAAGGCACAGATCGTCGCCAAGCTTCGCGCCAAGATCGCAGAGCTGCGCGCAGGGAAGTGAGGTAAGGGCGCTCCCTCGCGCAACCTGAGTTCCCGGGCCGTCCCTCATGCGGTCCGGGGCTCAACCATATCTTGGCGCGCTCCGGCTGGCGTGGCAGACGCTTTCCGTGGATGCGCCTTACTCAAAACTTGAACAGCTCGAGCCCGGCATCGCGCGCGTTCTTGCGCACAATCCGTCGGCATTCACCTATTTCGGCACGCAGTCCTATTTGATTGGCGAAACCGAGGTCGCGGTGGTCGATCCGGGTCCCGATCTTCCGGAACATCTCGACGCGCTGGAACGAGCCATCGGCGGTCGTCCTGTCGTCGCCATCATGTGCACGCACACCCATCGCGACCATAGTCCTGCGGCGAGGCCGTTGGCGGAACGCGCGAAGGCGCCGATTATGGGCTGTGCGCCGCTCTCACTGGAGACCGTCGGACCGCGCGCGGATGCCGCGTTCGACGGCGATTATGCGCCCGATCGCATCCTGGCCGACGGTGAGAGCATTGCGGTCGACGGCAAGGCGATCACGGCCGTTGCGACGCCGGGGCATACGTCGAACCATCTGTGCTTTGCATACGAAGGCGCGCTGCTGACCGGCGATCATGTGATGGGCTGGTCGACGACCGTAGTCGTGCCGCCAGACGGCGACATGGCCGACTATATGCGGAGCCTCGACAAGCTGCGGAATCGCGAGGACCGAATCTGTTATCCCGCGCACGGCCCGGCGGTCACGAACCCAAAGCAATATGTGCGGCATCTGCTCGGCCATCGCATGCAGCGGGAGAAGCAGATCCTCAGGCTTGTTGGGGAGCAGGCGCGCGCGATCCCGGACATCGTTGCCAAGGCTTATCCGGGCCTCGATCCGCGGCTCACCGTGGCGGCCGGCGGCTCGGTGCTGGCGCACCTCGTGGACCTTGAGCGGCGCGGCCTCGTTGAACAGCAGGAACAGCTATGGACCGCCGTCTGAACAAGCCCCTGGTGATCGCGATGGTCGTCGTCGCGCTTGTGCTCGGCGTGCTCCTCGGCATGACAAGCGGCCTCATGGACCGCATCTTCGGCGGTCCGAACCCTAAGACCATCGCCAGCGCGAGCCTGGAATTGATGCGGGCGCAGAACCGGCTGATCGCGTTCGTTGCGCGCTATGTTTCGGTCACGACATCGGAAACCAGCCGCTTCGGCTTTTCCACGAAAAGGACGCTGATCCTTCCGGGCGACGTCCGATACGAGCTCGACCTTGCGAAGCTCCAGTCGACCGATGTGACGTGGGACAATTCGAGCAAGACCTTGCAGGTCAAGCTGCCGGAAATCGAGATTGCCGGACCCGACGTCGATCTCAGCGCCGCGCAGGAATATGGCGAGGGCGGTATCGTCTCGACGCTAACCAATTCCGACGAGCAGCTCGACCAGGCCAACCGGGCGCGGGCGGTTGCGGATTTGCGGAAGCAGGCACAGGGTCAGGTGCCGATGCGGCTCGCGCGTGAGGCAGCGCGGCAGGCGGTTCAGCGCAGCTTCGCGATGCCGTTGACGGCGGCGGGCTTCAAGGACGTGAAGGTGGTCGCGCGCTTTCCGACGGATGGGACCGACGATCCTTCTTATCTCGACCGTTCGACCCCATATGAAGAAGCGATTAGGCAAGCGGAGCAGCGCCGTGCTGCTCAGGGGCGGAAATGACGGTTCAGACGAATAGCTTGCGCGGTGTCGACTTGCTCGCCGAGATTGATCGGCTGAAGCGCGAGCGCAATGCCGTGATCCTCGCCCATTATTATCAGAAACCCGAGATCCAGGACCTTGCGGATTTCGTCGGCGACAGCCTCGATCTGTCGCGCAAGGCCGCGCAGACGGACGCGGACGTCATCGCCTTCTGCGGCGTGCGCTTCATGGCCGAAACGGCCAAGATCCTGTCGCCGGAGAAGATCGTGATCCTGCCCGACATGGACGCAGGCTGCAGCCTTGAGGACAGTTGCCCGCCGGACCAGTTCGCGGCGTTCCGCAAGGCGCATCCGGACCATATCGCGCTGACCTACATCAACTGCTCGGCGGCGGTAAAAGCGCTCAGCGACATCATCGTAACCAGCAGCAGCGCGCAAACGATCCTCGACCAGATCCCGAAGGACCAGAAGATCATCTTCGGACCCGACCGGCACCTCGGCGGCTATCTTGCGCGGAAGATGGGCCGCGAAATGCTGCTGTGGCCGGGCGTGTGCATCGTCCACCAGGCTTTCAGCGAGACCGAGCTCCTGAAGCTCAAGGCCGAACATCCGGACGCTCCGGTCGCCGCGCATCCCGAATGCCCGCCGCATATCATCGACCATTCCGATCATGTGGGCAGCACCAAGTCGATCCTCGATTTCGCGCTGAATTCGCCGGCGCAGACGATTCTCGTCGCGACGGAGCCGCACATCATCCATCAGATGGAGAAAGCGGCGCCGGAGAAGACCTTCATCGGCGTTCCGGGCGGCGACGGGAACTGCAACTGCAACATGTGCCCGTACATGGCGCTCAACACGCTCGAGAAGCTCTACGTCGCGCTGCGCGACCTGGAACCTCGCATCGACCTTTCGCGGGAAGTCATGGACCGCGCCCGCGTTCCGCTTGAGCGAATGCTCGAGATGGCCGGGCGGACGGTGGGGCAGGGCGACGTCGGCAAGCCGATCATCGATCACCCGGATAAGATCGACCCCGCGATCAGCGGCGACTGATGTCGGCGCACCAGCCCGGCAGACGCTGATAAACGGTTAAGTAACTCCATTCAGTGCAGGTTTACGCCGCTGTGAGTCCGGTCTGCGCCGGGCCACGCGGCGTCGCTTGATCCTGCCTGTCGGGATCGGCTTGTGTGGCCAGGTCCTGCGGGGGTGGGGTTTTTCGTGATTTCGACGCGCGCTCTGCTCGCCATTCTGCTGGTTTCCTGGTGCAGCGGTGCGTCGGCCGCGGCTCCGGCGCTGGTGGCGAGCCAATTCCCCGCGAGGATCCTTGCGGCGCATAATGCCGAGAGGGTGCGAATGGGGATGCCGCTGTTGGCCTGGGATCCACAGCTCGGGACTGGGGCGGCGGTATACGCGCAGCAGATGGCGTTCACGGGTTTGTTCAAGCACTCGAACCGGCAGGCGCGCCGAGGCATTGGCGAGAATTTGTGGATGGGCAGCCGGGGCGCGTTCAGCGTCGAAGCGATGGTCGGCGGCTGGTCCTCCGAGAAGCGTTACTTCACGCGCGGCGTATTCCCGAACAACAGCAACACCGGCAATTGGGCGGATGTCGGCCATTACACGCAGATGATCTGGCCAACCACGCAGCGGGTCGGTTGCGCGGTCGCATCCACCCCGCGGATCGACTACTTAGTTTGCCGCTATTCACCTGCCGGCAATATTGACGGACGCGTTCTGCCCTAATCGGGACGCAGAGGTCGGCGTTCGTCTCTGGCAAACAACAGTCCGGCGTTACCGCATTGCGCATGGAAACATGCTCCGCGAGCCTCGTTATAAGAGCGAAACGGAGGATTACATGCGTAAGTTTTCGATGATTTTGGCGGCCGTAGCCGTGGTCGGTACGAGCGGCGTCACCTTCTCGGCTCCGGCCGAGGCCCACAAGAGCGCCTACCGCCACACCCATTACAAGGGTGAGACGCGTTACACCTACAAATATTGCCGCCATTCGCCCGGGACGACCGGGCTGGTCGCTGGTGGCGTGACCGGTGCGGTCGTCGGCTCGCAGGTGCTGGGCGGCGGCATTGTCGGCGCAGCGGCAGGCGCCGTGGGCGGTGCGGTTGCAGGGCGTGCCATCGACCGCTCCATTACGGCGAAGGATCGCTGCCGCGTTCGCTGGTAACGGCAGGGCGGGCAGCTGATGCCCGCATATCTTGAATACTCACGATCGATGCGACCGCGGGAGCGTGCCTTGGCGCTCGCCGCGGTCGTTCTCGTTCAGCTTGTCCTCGGCTTTGCGCTGCTGACCGGGCTGCGGGTCCAAATCAGCCGGGCGGTCGACGGCGTTCAGCAACTGGTACAGGTCAACCTCTCCAAGCCGCCTCCGCCGACACGCCCCGAAACGCGGCGAACGCAGGATCGTCGCCCCGAAGCTGCGCCTAAAGCCGAACCCAAGCCGGTCGGGGGATCGCCTGGACCGAAGCCGGCCCACGCGCCGCCGTCGGTGACGCCTGTGGTCGCGGTTCAGCCGACCGTCGCACCCCCGGGGGGCGGCACCGGGACGGGGCCGGCACTTGGGAGCGGCTCGGGCGGCGGCACTGGCGGTTATGGATATGGCGACGCAGGAGGAGGGAGTGATGCCGAGCAGATCGCGGGGGCGATCCATCCATCGGACTATCCCCGCAACCTCCGCCGCGCCGGCATCGGCGGGACAGTGCTGTTCGTGTTCACCATTGGCGCGAACGGCCGGGTCACGCGCTGCGGAGTGACCCGATCGAGCAGCGTCCCCGAGCTCGACACGTTGACTTGCCGCCTGGTGATGCAGCGTTTCGTCTATCGGCCCAGCACGGATCGCAACGGCCGGCCGGTACCGACCGAGGCCGATGGCGAGCATGAATGGATCGCGCGGCGCTACTGAGCGAGGCTGACCTTTCCATCGACGGTGGCGCCTGCTGGATGGTGCTTGTCCAGATGCCGCTTGATGATCCGCAGGTTGCGAGTGTTCGACCGGAAAAAGAAATCCGGCACCGCGCCTACGAACGGGATCAGCCCCAGCAGCCAGTCGACGCCGATATTTCCCGCCATGCGCGCAATATGCCGCTTTGGCATGCCGAGATTGCGCGCTTCCCATGCGAGGTAGGCGCCAAGCGCGGCGGCGGCGGTAGGGCCAACGCCCGGCACAAAGTCTAGCACGACGTCGAGGCCGACCGGGCGGTTGAGCCCCGGCACGACGAACAGCCGTTCCAGGACGCGCTCCATCGCTTCGACGCGCTGCCGCACGGACAGCGGATCGGTCCCAATATTCGGAAATCTGGGCCTCTCGTCTGGCCTGATGGCCATTTAACCTCCGGTGCCTGGCCGCTGCTGTAATCCCGTGAGCGCGTGAATCGCGAAGCGGTTCCCGGAGAAGCCTTGCACGCGTTGTCCAACAAGCGCCCACCGGACGGGCGCGGCGATCGGGATGAACATCTGCGCCTCGTCGATGCGCGCGGCGGCCTGTTGGAATAGTGCCGAGCGCTGCTGGGGAACGAGCGTCTGGCGGGCAGCGTCCAGAAGCGCGTCGATCTCCGCATCGCACACCGGTGCCGTCCCGCAATGGAACCGTCGGAGAAACCACGCCGGCGAGGATGACGGGGCGACCTCGTCGACCAGGCGGAAATCGGCGGGCGCACCGCGGCCCGAGCGCTCGACCGGGAAGCCGAGCGCGCCCCAGGACCGCATGAGTGCGCGCAGCAGGAGCTCTCCACCCGGACCTTCTGGCAGGGCAATCCGGATCGTCGGTTTCTGCGGCGCAGCAAACAGTGCGTCCGCACGACTCCGAAGTTCCTCGACGCGTTCGGGGAGGGGCCGCGCCGACCACGCCGGGGCGGCAAACGCCGTGATGCCTTCGAGACCGGGCTCCAGCACGGTGACGCGGGCGCCAAGACCCGGGACGCCGAGCGCGGCCAAGAACAGGTCGCGGTCGACCGCTTCGCTCAACAGACGGCGCGCTTCAGGCGTGTCGAAGTCGCCGCCGCGGACCGGAACCAGGCCGAACAGGCCCGACGCGGGATCGAATAGCAGCGATCCGCGCGGCAGCTTCCGGGATCGCGCGTAGGAAAGGTCGACGAAGGTCCCGCCGAGCACCAGGTCGGCCTCGCCTGCGGCGAAGGACCGGATGGCCTGTTCGACGGGCGCGCCGCTTAGTACCACTTCCTCCTGCTTCGTTGGCTCGTCGTCAGGCGCAAGAACGTTCCGACTCAGCCGGAGCGCGCCCGAAGCCTTGTCTGCGGCCGCCACGAACGGGCCGGTGCCGACTCCGTTGCGTACCACCGCCATCTCGGGCTGCGCGAGCAACGCAAGCAGGTTCGGGCGCGGCGCGGTCAGGCGGATCTCGATCACGCGATCGGTCATCGCCACGATATCTTCGACCGCCCCCAATGTGTCCTTGAGCTCGTTCTGGCTACGCGGTCCGGTGGCGCGCTTCAGAATCCTGGCCACCTGGTCGGCCGAGAGTTTGCGTCCGTCGGGCCAGTTCGTCGTCGCCAGCCGGAAGATATAGCTGAGGCCGTCGTCACTGACGTTCCATCGCTCCGCCAGGCCGCCCACGATGTTGCCTACCGCATCGAAGCGCACGAGCCCCTGGGCGACGTTTTGAAGGAGCACTTTATCCGGCGCGGCTAGGGGACCGCGCACAGGGTCGCTCATCCGCGGCGCGCCTCCGACTACGATCACTTGAGGAGCGCCTTCGTGCTGCGGCCGGCATCCCGGCGCGAAAAGCGCCAGGACCGACATTGCGAAGATTGCGAACAGCTGCCGCATGGGGTCGGGCTTTACCCTCAACTCCCGGTTCAGCAAGCGTCTGGATATATCGGACTAAGTGTTTTACTGGACTAAGGCACGTGAGGCGGGTTCGCGGACAATGAAGTTGGACAGGGATGAAGTCTGGAGCCGCGGCGGCGTCCCCGTCGAAGAGTTGCCGGATCCGTTCGCGCCCAATCCGCCGGTCCAGGACGACGCACCTGGGGACGAACAGCCCGAGCCCAGGCGGCGCCGACGCTGGCCAATGGTGCTGTACGCGGTCTTTGGACTGCTTCTGATTACCCTCATCTGGCTAGTGGTGACGGCGCCCTTGTCGCGCGCGCTGGAGCCGCTCGCCGATCCGGCGCTTCTGATGCTCAGCGGCGACGGAAGGCCAATTGCGCGACGCGGCGCCATCAAGGAAGCGCCGGTCGATGTGACCAAGCTCAATCCGTTGACCCCCGCGGCGTTCGTCTCGATCGAGGATCGTCGCTTCTATCGCCACTGGGGCATCGACCCGCGCGGAATCGGGCGGGCAATGCTGGCGAACGTGCGCGGCGGCGGCGTGCGCCAGGGCGGCTCGACGATCACGCAGCAGCTCGCGAAGACAAGCTTCCTGTCGAGCAAGCGCACGATCAAGCGCAAGGCACAGGAGGTGATCATCTCCTTTTGGCTTGAAGCCTGGCTGACGAAGGAGGAGATCCTCTCGCGCTATCTTTCGAGCGTCTACTTCGGCGACGGCGTCTATGGGCTGCGCGCTGCCGCGCACCACTATTTCGGCCGCGATCCGGAGCGCCTGACGCTAGCGCAGTCCGCGATGCTGGCGGGCGTAGTTCAGGCGCCCTCGCGGCTCGCCCCCACGCACCACCTCGCGGCCGCGCGGAAACGCGGCAAGCTGGTGCTGAATGCGATGGCCGACACGGATGCGATCAGCTCCGCGCGGGCTCGCTCGACCGTTGGGGCGCGGCCAGTCATCCTCTCGTCGAAGGTCCCGACCGGCACCTATTTCGCCGATTGGGTCGCGCCATCGGCCCAGAAGGCCTTCGAGGCCGACTTCGGTGAAGTGAAGGTGCGGACGACATTGAACGCCGCGCTACAGCGGGTCGCGGTGCGGGCGGTCTCCAACTCTGGAATCGGCAAAGCCCAAGCCGCGCTGGTGGCGATGCGTCCGGACGGGCGCGTCGTGGCGATGGTTGGCGGGCGCAGCTATCGCGAGTCCCCGTTCAATCGCGTCACCCAGGCCCGCCGCCAGCCCGGATCGGCTTTCAAGCTGTTCGTCTATCTCGCCGCGCTCCGCGCCGGCTGGACGCCCGAAAGCATCATCGAGGACCGGCCGATCACCATCGATGGCTGGACGCCGGTCAATAACGACGGGGTATACCGCGGGCGCATCACGCTGCGTGAGGCCTTCGCGCGGTCGAGCAACGCGGCTACGGTCCGTCTTTCGGAGGCCGTGGGCAGAGCCAACGTGATCAGAGCTGCGCGCGACCTCGGCATTACGACGCCGCTGCCGGACAAGCCCAGCCTGGCGCTGGGGACCGCGGGCGTCAGCCTGCTGGAGCTGACGTCAGCCTATGCGGCGGTTTTAAACGGACGCTATCCGGTTGCCGCTCGCGGGCTTCCCGAAGAACAGGAGCCGGAAGGGCTTGCGGCCTTCTTCCGCCGTGACGGAGCCCTCGATGCGGAACGCGACAGGGCCGCAATGCTCGACCTGCTCTTTGCCGCCGCGAACAACGGCACGGGCCGCCGCGCTGCGCTCAGCATCCCGACGTTCGGCAAGACCGGCACGACGCAGGAGAACCGCGATGCCGTGTTCATCGGATTCGCCGGCAACCTGGTCGTTGGAGTGTGGGTCGGTCGGGACGACAACACCTCCCTCGGCAAGATCAGCGGTGGGACCGTGCCTGCGCAGATCTGGCGCAACTTCATGACTGCTGCCCTTGCCATCGACCGGCAACGTGGCCCTGACCTGCCTCGCGAATTCGGGATTCCGCAACGCCGTCCCGACCCGGACCATCCGCCGGAGCTGCAGAGTCCGCTTCCGCCGGAATGGAGCGAAGCGACGAGGCAGCTGCGCGAAGTCCGCGATGCGCTGGACGAGCTGTTCGAAGGGCGCTGAGCAGCCCTCTTTAAGCTTTTATCAACCATCAGCGCGCAGATTCCCTGGTGCCGGGAAAGGTTGGCCCGGTCGGTTTTTCCGCGTTGGATCAGCCTGATGGGAGACCAGACATGGCCAAGTTCGTAAAGCTTCTGAAGAATGAGAAGGGCGCGACGGCCATCGAATATGGCCTGATCGCCGCTCTGATTGCGGTTGCCGCCATCGGTGCCATGCAAGGCATTGGCAATGCACTAAACACCACGTTCAACAACGTTGCGAACCACCTCGGCTAAGACTGGTGGTGAGGGGCTGGCGGCGGTGTCGGAAGGCGCCGCCGCTTTCCTTTTGTGAGGCACCAAATTGTCCAAAGGCTGTCCCAGCAAGTGCGGCGAGCGCCCAGCGCACTGTCATTTCGTAATCAATCGCGTAGATATCAAAGCCGTCAGGAGTTTCTTGCGGCCGAGCCGAGTGTGACCGATTGCCCTTCCCACCAGCCGAATGTGTTGCTCGTGCCGATCAAAGCGGCGCTTGCCGCGCTGCTGTTGGCTTTCGCCACCGGCGCTGCGGGCGCCCAGAGCAATGCGCCCCTCCACGATTCCGTCCGGCTAAACATCGGCTTGAATTGCCGCTGGGAACGTCGCTGCATTGCCGCGCAGCAGCGGGCGATGAACAGCGCACTTGCCTTCGTGCGGACCAGTCGGCCCGTGCAGGCGCGCATCCACCTGTGCAACCGCAATGCCTCGCGAGGTCGCGGCCGCGTCGACTGGGTCGGCTTCAATAACTGTATTCGCAACGCCTCGCTGCGGACGGCGAGGCGCCGCTGACCCCTCCCGGAGTCAGTGACCTGACAGGAACGCCGCTATAGGGCTTCTCCCGCCCGCCGACCGGGCTGTCTGAGGCGACCATGCTGATCATTCTGCTAGCTTACCTGGGCGGCGTGCTGACCATCGTCAGCCCATGCATCCTGCCGGTACTGCCGTTCGTATTCGCTCGCGCCGGCCGGAGCTTCTCGCGGAGCACGCTGCCGATGCTCGCGGGAATGGCCGGAACCTTCGCCATCGTCGCGACGCTCGCGGCGGTCGGTGGCGGCTGGGTCGTCCGGGCAAACGAGGTCGGCCGCTGGGCTGCGTTGGTCCTGCTCGCCATTTTCGGTGTTGCCCTGATTTCCCCTCAGCTTTCCGACCTGCTCACCCGGCCGCTTGTGGCGCTCGGCTCGCGCATGTCCGAGCGGAGCGGCGAGGACAGCATCGCCTCCTCGCTTCTTCTCGGTGCCGCGACCGGAATGCTCTGGGCACCCTGCGCGGGCCCGATCCTGGGCATTATCTTCACCGCTGCCGCGCTGAACGGCGCCAGCTTGAACACGAGCCTATTGTTGCTCGCCTACGCGCTCGGCGCGGCCACCTCGCTCGCGCTTGCGCTGCTCGTCGGCGGAAAGTTGTTCGCGCGAATGAAGAAGTCGCTCGGCGCGAGCAAGCGAGTCCGGCAGGTCCTCGGCGTATTGGTACTCGCAGGTGTCGCTTCGATCGCGCTGGGGTTCGACACGCGCGTTTTGGCGAAGCTTTCGAGTGCCCAGACGGCGAGCCTGGAGTCGGGCCTCGCGCGCAGGCTCGGAGCGAGCCAGCCGATGAGCGAGACCAGGACCCGCACCAACAGCATGGGCGCGCTGGTGCTTCCGGTCGAAGGACGGCTTCCGCCGCTCGCCGGTCTTGGTCCATGGTTCAACAGCGGCCCGCTGACGCGCGAGCAGCTGCGCGGCAAGGTCGTGGTGATCGACTTCTGGACTTACAGCTGCATCAACTGCCTGCGCTCGATCCCTTATGTGAAGGCGTGGGACGAGCGATACCGCAAGGACGGCCTGGTCGTGATCGGCGTTCATGCGCCGGAGTTTGCCTTCGAGCGCCAGCCCGCCAACGTCGAGCGCGCCGTGAAGCAACTCGGCATCCGCTATCCGGTGGCGCTCGACAACAATTACGATCTCTGGCGCGCGCTTAAGAACAACTATTGGCCCGCTCACTACTTCATCGATGCGGCGGGGCGCATCCGATATCATCATTTCGGCGAGGGCGATTACGAGGGTTCGGAGCGCGTGATCCGGCAGTTGCTCGCGGAGGCCGGCCGGGCTCCCGCCGGGCAAGCCGTGCCGGCCGTGCAGGCGACTGGCGCCCAGGCGGCCGCCGCAATCCGCGATATCCGCTCGCCCGAAACCTACATCGGCTACGCGCGAGCAGAGAACTTCGTCTCACCCGGCGGGCTGTTACGGGATGCTGCGAAGACCTATGGCGCCGCGCCGTTGTCGCTCAACGACTGGTCGCTCGAAGGGAATTGGCTTGACGGTCGGCAGAGCGCTCGATCGCTCGCGGCGGGAGCGAAGATTCACTTCCGTTTTCACGCTCGCGATCTGCATCTCGTGCTCGGTTCGGTGAGCGGCAAGACGGTGCGCTTCCGCGTAACTCTGGACGGTCAGGCGCCCGGAAGGGACGCGGGAATGGATGCTAGCGCGAGCGGTGCAGGGAGCGTGACCGGGCAGCGGCTCTATCAGCTAGTGCGCCAGAAAGGTGAGGTGCGCGATCGCACCTTCACGATCGAATTCCTCGACCCGGGGGTCGAGGCCTTCGCGTTCACCTTCGGGTGAGTGGTGGAGCCGAGGGGGATCGAACCCCTGACCTTCGCAATGCCATTGCGACGCTCTCCCAGCTGAGCTACGGCCCCACGTCCTCGCGCCCTTAGGCGAATTATCCCCCGCTGGAAAAGGGGGAAATATCACGGTCCGGCTTTCCCGAACCTTTATCGTTAGCTCTCGTCGTCGTCCCCGCCCGTTTCGACGCCAAGGTCGTCGTCGCCCGTTTCCAGATCGACTTCCTCGTCAGCACTGACTTCCGCGTCCTCGTCGACGGCCAGATCCTCGGCGGCGAGTTCATCGTCCTGCGCGGGTTCCTTGGCGGCGACGGGCGCAGCTTCGAAGGCCATCGGCTGCTTGGACTTCAGGACCGGCTCGGGAACGAAGTCTGTCCCGCACTCGATGCAATGAACGGGATCGTCATTGCCGAGGTCGTAAAAGCGGGTCGAGCACTTGGGGCAAGTGCGCTTGGCGCCCCATTCGGGCTTCACCATTCGATGGTCTCCAATTTGATTTCTGGCGCGCCGGGCGAGGCCACGCTGCGTTTGGCGGCGCGCCTTGCCATAGGGATATGCCCCTGTCAAAGCGCGCCAATTGCATGGCCGAAGCGCAGTCGAACATCCGATCCATCGTCATCGCCGTCGATGGACCCGCAGCGAGCGGAAAAGGCACCATCGCTCGGGCGCTCGCCCGGCGGCTCGGGCTGCCGCACATGGACACAGGCCTGCTCTATCGGGCGGTGGCGCTCAACCTGTGGCGCTGGGGCGGCGATCCGGCGAGCGAGTTCGAAGCGCTGCGAGCTTGTGCCGAGCTCGGTTTCGATCCGGACGATCCGGAGCTGCGGAGCGAACCGGTGTCGAAGATCGCCTCGGCCGTGTCCGCTTATCCGTCGGTTCGAGCGGCCCTGCTGGAACGCCAGCAGGACTTCGCCGGCCAATCCGGTGGCGCAGTGCTCGACGGGCGTGATATCGGAACTGTCGTCGCGCCGCGACGCCGACGTGAAGCTGTTCGTCACCGCCTCGCCGGAGGTGCGCGCCGAGCGACGGGTTCGCGAATTGCTCCAACGAGGGATGCCCGGTCATTACGAGGATGTCCTCGCGGACATCCGGACGCGCGACGAGCGCGACGCCGGGCGCGAGGTCGCGCCGCTCAAGCAAGCCCCGGACGCAATCGCTGCTGGATACGAGCGAGCTCGATGTGGAAGCGGCAGTTGCCGAGGCGTTGCGGCTCGTCAGCGAAAAGACGGCGCCGGAGCCCTCACTGCGCCCCTGAATCGCCGTCCGGTGCGGCGGCGAGGGCAGCGACGGTCGCGCCCCCTGGCTGGTCCCAACCATATACGTCATTCGCGTAGGCGATCGTGCCGCCGTTCGGGCGCGCGGTCAGGTAGCTGAGGTAGATCGGTACGCCCTTATCGACGCGCACATGCTGCTCGACGTCGTTGTTTGGCGGAACCGGATCCCGGCCCAGAAGCCACTGCGCAAGACGTTGCGGACGCTCCACGCGGACGCAACCGAGGCTGAGGCTGCGCTTCGTTTTATCGAACAGCGCCTTGCGCGGCGTATCGTGCAGGTAGATGCCGAAGGCATTGGCGAAGCCGAACTTCATCGCGCCCATCATGTTGTTCGGGCCGGACAGCTGCCGGATGTGAACCTTGGCGCTGCCGTCCGCGACTGCCTTCCAGTCCACGCTCACCGGGTCGATCGGCGTCATGTTCTGGCCGAAGTCGCCGATCGTCTCGTAGCGCGCGGCCTTGAGGTATGAGACGCCCCGTTTGATCACGAGCGGCGCGACAGACCGCTGCGCGACATCCTCCGGAATGTGCCAGTAGGGGTTGAACGTAACGAAGTTGATCGTCCCTGCGAGCAGCGGCGTCGGAGCACTCGGCTTGCCAACGATGACCTTCATCGTGTCGATGACCTTGCCGTCCTCGAGCATCATCAGCTCGGCATTGGCGACATCGACAAGGATGGCGCGGCCCTGAGCGGGGATCGCCCTCAGCCTGTCGAGGGTCGCCCGCACGTGCGGATTGGCCGAGGCCCCCTGCTTCGTGGCTGCATCGAGCAAAGCGGTATAGAAGGGGTTCACGGCCGCGGTTTGCCGGACATGGTCGGCAAGAGACGGGGCCAGGGCCGCCTGGGTGAGGATCGCCGCGGCGCTCGGCGTCTTTAGCGCAAGATTTTGATCGCCATAATGCATGCCGCGTACCGGCGCCTTGAGCGCTTGCACGTAGCGTACCCAAATGGCGGAGATGGCCTTGTCGTCGTTGGTGGCGCTTGCAGCCTCGACACGCGACGCGAGGTTGCCGGCGTCGGGCAACCCTTCGATCAGGCTGTTCCGGAGCATGGTCGCGAATGCGGCGATCGCCGGGCGGCTGCTCTCGTCCTTCGTCCAGATCGGAGCGCCGTTCCTCGTGGCGTAGAATGCGTCAACGTCGGGGCTGGCGTCCGGTCGCGCGGCCAGGATCGACATCGGTGCGGGACTCGCCGTGGCGCCCGCCGTCGACGATTGGGAGTGAGCCGCGGACGCGATTAGCGCCACGGATGCCGTAAGGATGAGATGCCTAACCCGAATCATGGCTCCACCGCTGTTGTTAACGCGCTGAATTATGCGCTGAAATAACCTAAGGAATGATGCAGCGGCAGTGGGGGTTAATCCCCAGTGGTCAACTTTTGCGGCGAAGCGACCAGACCAAGGCGGATACGCTCGTGATCAGCGTGGCCAGTGCGAGCAGGAACTCTGGGGTAATAACGGCGACGTTCGGCATGACGCGACTCCTCAACGTCATGTTCCCTATTTGTTTCCTGGTTGCAATAGGAAAATTCCTATTCCATTCGACTATGCCGGTAGGAAAATTTTCACCTGTGTTACGTACTTGTGTTGGCGTGCCAATCATCGAGTGGCGAGGGATGAAAACCAGCTCCGTCCGGATCGCCAGTAGCCATCTGATCATCAGCTGCGCGACTCTCGCAGCGATCGTCCTGTTCGTTGGGCTCGGAAGCCAGGTGCTGAGCCCCGCTTTCGGAACGTCGCGCCTGCCGAGCACGAGTCTGACGATGGCGTTCCTGCTCAACATCGCGATCATCCTGTTCGGCTGGCGCAGGTCGAAGGATCTGCGGCAGGCGCTCGACGCCTACGAACGTGCCGAGCGATTGGCCGAACGGAATGCAAACACCGATGCCGCCACCGGGCTTTCCAATCGGCGGGAGTTGCTGCGGTCGATCCGCGATGCGCTCGACGCCAAGCGGCCGGGCGCCTTGCTCCTGATCGACCTCGACCATTTCAAGCGCGTCAACGAGCTTTACGGCCACCTCGCCGGCGACCAGCTCCTCAAGAGCGTGGCCGAAATCTTGCAGCAGGCGGCGCCGCAGGCAACCTGCTGCGCACGAACCGGCGGCGACGAGTTTGCCGTCCTGTTGGACGGCGAAAGCACCAGGAACGCCGAGGATGTCGCAAATTCCATCCTCGCGGGTCTTGCGACGCCGATCTTCGCCGCCGGGGCGCAAGTCCAGGCGTCGGCATCCATCGGCATTGCATCGATCGCGCGCCTCAGGAAGGAAGAGGACGTGTTGCGGCAGAGCGACGTCGCGCTCTACGCGGCGAAGCGAGACGGACGCAGCCAGTTCGCATGGTTCGACCAGCAACTCGACACGGAGCTTTCCGACCGGCTTGCGTTCGAGGAGGACATGCGCGCCGGAATCCAGAAGGGAGAGTTCGTGCCCTTCTTCCAGCCGCTGATCGACCTCGATAGCCGGGACCTGGTGGGGTTCGAGGCGCTGGCGCGCTGGCGTTCGCCCACGCGCGGTTTCCTCGAAGCGGATCAGTTCATTGGCGTCGCGGAGAGCACGGGACTTGTCGGGCCGCTGACCATGACTGTGATGAAGCAGGCGCTCAGCGAAGCGGTGACCTGGCCTCCCCATCTCAAGGTCGCCGTCAACATCTCGCCAGTCCAGTTCCGCGACGCTCGGCTTGCGACGCATATCATCAAGCTGCTGACGGAGACCGGTTTCCCGGCGAAGCGGCTGGAAATCGAAATCACGGAAAACTCGCTCCTCGAGGACCGCGACCAGGTCATTGCGATCATCCAGAGCCTCAAGAATCTCGGCGTCAGCGTCAGCCTCGACAATTTCGGGACCGGCTATGCGTCGCTGGCGCAGGTCAACTCGCTGCCGGTGGACCGGATCAAGATCGACCGCAGTTTCATCAGCACGATCGTGAAGAGCGAGCAAACCGCGGCGATCGTCGGGACCATCGCCCACCTCGGGCACAAGCTGAACGTGCCGATCACGGCCGAAGGCGTCGAATCCGAGCAGATCCGGAGCGCGCTCGGCGGCCTCGGCTGTTCCGAAGCGCAGGGGTGGCTGTTCGGTCGCGCCGTCTCCGGCGACAGCGTCAGGACGTTCCTCGGGCTCAAGGAGAAGGGCGCCCCGCCCGCGTCCGCTCCTCCGGCGGACAGCGACGCCCATCGCTTTACGCCACGCATCCGCCGCCGCTAAGGCCCTCGCCTAGACAGGCCGCGCCAGGCCGCTGATCGATCTTTGGGCGGACCGGTCGACGCACGGCATTATTAAGGTTTGCGGTTTTTGCGCTGGCTCGACTTCACGTCGACCCAGGCGTCGGTGTCCGAGCCGCTCGTTACGCCATCGCCTTTCTTTGCGGGCGTGCTCGGCTCTTCCGTCCCGGTTTCTTCGCCGTCCTTCTTTTCCCGTTCATCAACTTCCAGCGGGTCGATGCGGATCGGCTCCCACAGGTTCGGCTCTGCGCCGCTGGTGATGCTGTCCATCGAGATGTGTTCGTCGAACAGCGCCAGCACGATAACTTCCATGTCAGGATAGATGTCGACCTGTGGTTCGGGTGGGAACGGAAAGTAGAGGTTGAGCCGCGGCGGTGGATTTTCGGGCGGCGGAGGTGGCGGCGGCGGAGGCGGAGGCGGCGGCGGAGGCGGAGGCGGCGGCGGAGGCGGCGGAGGCGGCGGCGGCGGCGGCGGCGGCGGCGGAGGCGGCGGAGGCGGCGGCGGAGGCGGCGGAGGCGGCGGCGGAGGCGGCGGCGGAGGCGGCGGCGGCGGCGGCGGCGGAGGCGGCGGCGGCGGAGGCGGCGGCGGAGGCGGAGGTGGAGGTGGCGGCTCGTTGTTCACATTGCCTTGCAGTCCGGCGTTGCCATTATTCCCGCCGCACGGGTTGCCGGTGGCTCGCGAGCATGGATCTCCCGGCGGGACCTTTTCGTGGGCGTCCTTGCCGGAACCGGCTTTTGCCAGAACGATCGCGCCATCCTCAACGCGCGCGCTATCGGCGGATCCAGTGAGGTCGCTCGCAAGGAGCAGGGTGGCGGCTTGCGCCGACGGGCTCCCCAGCATTTGGGCGGCGGCCATCGGGAATGTGGCGGCAACGTCGAACGTTCCCTGATCGAGCACCGCGGCTTGCGCGGGCACGCTGACGGGTGTGACGGTTGTCGATCCGCCGGCAGGGGCCAGCGCTGAAGAGGCGCCGTCGGAATTCCCGCTGCTTGCCGGTACCGGACCGTTGGAATTTCCGTCGCCTCCGGGCGGCGACGCGCCATTGCCGAGGCCGTTCGATTGGGCCGCGACGATCGATTGGCCTGCGCTGGGTCCGGTGGCGACTGCTGACGGAGCGCCTCCGCCATTCGACAAACCCGGGGCCACGGACTGTCCGCCGATCACCGGGCCGCCGATCACCGGGCCATTGTTGCCTCCGCTAGATCCGGACCATGAAGGCGGTCCGCCGCCCAACGAAGGTCCCCGACCGTGCGAGCCGCTCAGACCCGGCGGGCTGCCGCCTGGCGGATCTGCGAGGGCAGGAGTGGCAGCAAGCGTCGCGCAGGCGAGCAGCAGCATCCGCGCCGCGCGAAGACGGCGAGTCGTCCATCCCTGACTATTCAAGTGCCCCAAGGCGCGTCCCCCGATAGTTCGGTGGAGAGCACTCGCTCCCCATCGGGAACAGGCCAGCGCGGCCTGCGACTCGGCCTGCGGTTACGTAATTCCTGGCTAGGTCTGCTGCCTTAACAAGGATTTAACCAACTCGCGAGTCCAACCTGACTAGTGTCACTTGAGCCAAGCGGCCGCATCTGCACTGCTGGCCCGTATTGGCAAGGTGGAACGCTCTTAGGCCGGTTAGCGAAATACGCGGCAATTACGGACGGCCCTAAAACCTTGCTCCACAACGCCCCCTGAGCTAAGGCGCGCGGCGTCCGGCGGGCGGTGATCCCCTCTGGGCGGCCCGTCCTATCGGCGAGCGCGTGCGGTGTTCCGGCTTCGACCGGCACCGGAACGCGCTTTTTGTCATTGGACGGCTGCCCATTCCTCACTGACCACGGATGCCGCTCCGGCATGGTGCCGCGGCGGCAGTGCATTCGAACCAGGTCCGCTGTTGAAGCCTCGCCATGGTGGCGCGGCGCGGCAAGCGAATTTGAAGTTACAGGACACCGGATTTTTATGGCGACCACGACATTCCCGACCCGCGACGATTTCGCGGCCCTCCTCAACGAAAGCCTCGGCGGCGAGAACGAAACCTTCGAAGGCAAGGTGGTGAAGGGCACCGTCACCGGGATCGAGAACGACCTCGCCGTCATCGACGTCGGGCTGAAGTCGGAAGGCCGCGTGCCGCTGCGCGAGTTCGCAGCGCCGGGCCAGAAGGCCGAGCTGAAGGTCGGCGATGAAGTCGAAGTGTATGTCGACCGCGTCGAGAACAGCGCCGGCGAAGCGATGCTGTCGCGCGACCGCGCCCGCCGCGAAGCCGCGTGGGACAAGCTCGAAAACGAATTCGCCGCCGGCAACCGCGTCGAAGGCGTGATCTTCGGCCGCGTGAAGGGCGGCTTCACCGTCGATCTCGGCGGCGCCGTGGCCTTCCTGCCCGGTTCAGCCAGGTCGACATCCGCCCGGTTCGCGACGTCCAGCCGCTGATGGACCTCCCGCAGCCGTTCCAGATCCTGAAGATGGACCGCCGCCGCGGCAATATCGTCGTGTCGCGCCGCGCCATCCTCGAAGAGACCCGCGCCGAGCAGCGCAGCGGCCTCATCCAGAGCCTCGCCGAGGGCCAGGTCATCGACGGCGTGGTCAAGAACATCACCGATTATGGCGCGTTCGTGGACCTCGGCGGCATCGACGGCCTGCTCCACGTCACCGACATCAGCTACAAGCGCGTCAATCACCCGTCCGAAGTGCTCAACATCGGCGACACGGTGAAGGTGCAGATCATCCGCATCAACCGCGAGACGCAGCGCATCAGCCTCGGCATGAAGCAGCTCGAGAGCGATCCGTGGGAAGGCGCTTCGGCCAAATATCCGGTCGACGGCGACGTTCAGCGGCCGCGTGACCAACATCACCGAATATGGCGCGTTCGTCGAACTCGAGCCGGGCATCGAGGGCCTCGTCCACGTCTCGGAGATGAGCTGGACCAAGAAGAACGTCCACCCGGGCAAGATCGTCAGCACTTCGCAGGAAGTCGACGTCAAGGTGCTCGAGGTCGACGAGGAGAAGCGTCGCATTTCGCTTGGCCTCAAGCAGGCGCAGTCGAATCCGTGGGAGGCCTTCGCCGAAGCAGCACCCGGTCGGCTCGGTCGTCGAGGGCGAAGTCAAGAATGCGACCGAATTCGGCCTGTTCGTCGGCCTCGAAGGCGACGTCGACGGCATGGTCCACATGTCGGACATCGCCTGGGGCGTGTCGGGCGAGGAAGCGCTGCAGCTCCACCGCAAGGGTGAGACGGTCAAGGCGCAGGTCCTCGACGTCGACGTCGAGAAGGAGCGCATCAGCCTCGGCATGAAGCAGCTCGAAGGCGGCGGCACCGGCGCCGGCGCCGGCGCCGGGCGAGCGGCGCGTGCCACGAGCGTCGGCGGCGTCAAGAAGGGCGACACGGTGACGGTCACCGTCCGCGCGGTCCAGGACGCGGGTCTCGACGTGCAGGTCGGCGACGACGGCGCGACCGGCTTCGTCAAGCGCACCGACCTTGGCCGCGACCGCGACGAGCAGCGTCCCGAGCGCTTCCAGGTCGGCCAGAAGCTCGACGCGCATGGTCATCGGCTTCGACCGTTCGAAGAAGCCGAACTTCTCCGTCAAGGCGCTGCAGATCGCCGAGGAGAAGCAGGCCGTCGCGCAGTACGGCTCGTCGGATTCCGGCGCGTCGCTCGGCGACATCCTTGGCGCCGCGCTCAAGGAAAAGGCCGAAGCCAGCGAGAAGGCGTCCAAGAAGAAGAAGTAATTCGAAAGGCGGCGTTTCTTCTAGGGAACGCCGCCTTCACTTCCTTGCTTGCGTGGGACAAAGTTTCCTGACAGCCTGAATTTCAGGCGGTCCGTGTTCGGGGGAGACTTCTGGGCCGTGGTTCCAAATTCTGAGGCGGGGATGCCATGATCCGTTCCGAACTGGTGCAGAAGCTCTGCACCGATTTTCCCGACCTGACGCAGCGCGAGGTCGAAGGCGTCGTCAGCGCCATTTTCGATTCGATCACCGACCAGCTGTCGCAAGGGCGGCCGCGTCGAGCTGCGCGGTTTCGGCGCCTTCTCGACGCGCCAGCGCGACGCCCGCGTCGGCCGCAACCCGCGCACCGGCGAAGCCGTGTCGGTCGACGCCAAGCGCGTGCCCTATTTCAAGCCGGGCAAGGAAATGCGCGAGCGCCTGAACCTAAGGAAGTCACCGCGGAATAGGCCGCGCCGGCGCTACCGTCGCGTGGCCAGTGACTCGGCAATCGCAGGCGGACGTGGCGGAACGGTAGACGCTGGGGACTTAAAATCCTCTTCCCCGATAGGGAGTGCGGGTTCAAGTCCCGCCGTCCGCACCATCAAGCGCATCGCGCTTGCGGCATTACGGCTACTCCGTTCTGGAGAGACAATTTTTAAGCGTTCACCTGTTAACGCCAGTTCCGTGGTCAGCGTTTTGAGATAGCGGGTCGAGCGCCTGTGACGAGTTCGCGGCTTGCTAAGCGCGCGCCGCGATGCGCTCGTGCTGACGATCCTGATCACCGCGGTCCTGCTGCTGATCTGGAACGGCAGCGCCTTCTTCAGCCACATTCAGCTTCGCGAGCGGCAAGTTGGCCACGAAGTTCGCATCGCCAGCACGGCGCTGACGCTGAACGTCGCGCTGATCCTGTTCGGCTGGCGGCGCTATGTCGACCTGCAGCACGAAGCCGAGCTGCGCGCCGAACAGGAACGGCGGGCCGCGTTGCTCGCGACCACCGATCCGATCACCGGCCTGCTCAACCGCAAGGGCTTCGCCGACGGGCGCTCAGATCTGTGCGCCAGCGCTGCAGCCGACCGGCGAGCAGCCTCGCCATCATGTCGTTCCAGATGCACCGGTTCAAGACGGTCAACGACCGCACGGCTATGAGATCGGCGACGCGCTGCTCGATGCATTGCCGCCGCGATTGACGGAAGTTGCTTGGCGACGAGGCCGATGGTCGCGCGGCTGAGCGGCGACGAGTTCGCGATCGCCCTCGGCGCTCGACCCGGCGCAACTCGCCGACGCCGAGCAGCATCGCCGAAGCGCGTCCTGCTCGCCGTCACCGCGGCCGTTCACGCTCGACGACCGCATCATCCAGGTCGGCGCGTTCGCCGGCATTGCCTCGGCGCCGGCCGCGGAAGTCCAGCGTTCCGGACCTGCTGCGCCGCGCCGACATTGCGCATGGACCATGCGCGACAGCGGCCGGCGTCGCGCGGCCGGTCTGGTTCGATGCCGGCATGGAACGCGCGCTGATTGCCCATAGCGAGATCGAGCAGGGCATCCGCTTCGGCGCTCGAGCACGACCAGTTCGTGCCGTTCTTCGAGCCGCAGGTCGACCTGTGCGACCGGCGAGATCGTCGGTTTCGAAGTGCTGGCCCGCTGGAATCACCCGCTGTCCGGGATCATCGGCCCGGACGTCTTCATTCCGGTCGCCGAAGAAATCGGCGCTGATCGGGCGCTTGTCCGAACAGGTCATCGCCGAGGCTCTGCGCGAGGCGGTCGACTGGGACCCGTCGATCAAGATTTCCGTCAACATCTCGCCGACGCAGCTGACCGACGGCTGGCTCGCGCAGCGCATCGTCCGGCTGCTCGACCGAAACGGCTTTCCCGGCCGAACCGGCTGGTGGTCGAAATCACCGAAAGCTCGCTGTTCGCCGACATCGACCTTGCCCGGATCGATCGTCACCAGCCTCAAGAACCAGGGCGTCCAGCTTGCGCTCGACGATTTCGGCACCGGCTTCTCGTCGCTGTCGCACCTGCGCTCGCTGCCGTTCGACATCATCAAGATCGACCGCAGCTTCGTCGCCAACATCCACGCGAAGCGCGAGAAAGCGCGGCGATCATCCGCGCCGTCACGACGCTCGCCAGCGGCGCTCGTCGGTGCCGGTCTGCGTCGAGGGCATCGAAAACGAGACGCGCCCATGAAGCGGTCGTCTCGGCTGGGCTGCGCGATCGGCCAGGGCTGGTATTTCGGCAAGCCGATGCGCGCCGAGCAAGCGCGCGAATTGCTCGCCGAGCCGCGAACGCGGCGGACCCAGACGCTGCCGAACGCCGTCAACGGCTAAGTTCTAATTGACTGACAATCGCGGCCTCTGTCCCGTCGCCGGGACGGAGGGAGCCGCCATGCGCATTTGCGAGTTTGGACATGGTAAAAACCGCATTAAGGATTTGCCATGCAGTTCGCCCGTCCGGCCAGTCGCACGTACATCCGCGCCGCTTCGGCACGCCGCGCGCGCTCGTATCAGGCCGCGCAGCTTCCGCGCGGCACCGCGCACCCATCGGCGACGACCTGCAGCTGTTCGCGACGACCTTCGCCGCCGGTTTCGTCTTCGTCACCGTGCTGCTCGCCTAAGCGGCAGGCCCTCAGTCGCAGGCGAGGTGGAGCTTCCAGCCGAGCCAGGCGGACGACCAGGCACATCGCCGGCGACCAGCAGCAGCTGCCCGGTCGGGCCGATGCCCGCGCTGCTGAGCGCGAAGGCGAGCAGCGAGCCCACGACCATCGCCCCTGAATTGACGATATTGTTCGCCGCGACCGTGCGCGCGGTCTCCGTCTTCGGCACGGTCGTCGTCAGGAAGGCGTAAAGCGGGACGACGAACATGCCGCCGAATGATCGCGACGCCGAAGCAGCGCCAGGATCATGAGGCCGGCCATCGGGTTGGAACAGGAAATTGCCGAGGGTCGTAAGCTCCGCGCCATGCTCGCCCCAGCTCAAGGCCACGAAATGGAGGAGCGAGCACGAACGCGCCCATCGCGGTCACGGACGCCGGCGCGAAGCGGGCCGAGACCTCGCTCTTCAACAGGCGGTTGATGGCACCGAGCCGATCGCGATGCCGACCGAGAAAATCGCGATGAACAGGCTCGCGACCTGCTCGTTCGGCGCCGAGCACGTTCTTCACCAGCGGCGGGAAGATGATGATCAGCACCGCGCCGATGGTCCAGAAGAAGCTGATCGCGAGGATCGCGAGGAACAGTCGCGGGATGTGCATCGTCGCGCTGACCAGCTTGATCGACGCGCGGACGATGTGGCAGATCGAGCGGGATGCGCTCGGCGGCGGGTGGCGCGGGCGGAACCTGGCGGCCCGCGAGATAGCCCGAGGACCGCGAGGCCGACCGTGCACGCTGCCGCGACGGGCGGGCTCGGTGCCAGGACGCCGGCGAGGATTGTCCCGCCGAGAATGGCGAGATAGGTGCCCGCTTCGACCAGCCCGGTGCCGCCGAGAACTTCGTCCTTCTGCAGGTGCTGCGGCAGGATCGCATATTTGATCGGGCCGAAGAAGGTCGAATGGATGCCCATCGCGAAACCGCGGCAAGCATCAGCGGAATGTTGGCGAGCATGCATGCCAGCGCCGCCGAGCGATCATGATGCCGATTTCAGCCAGCTTGATGATCCGGATCAGCCGCGACTTGTCGTGGTCGTCGGCGAGCTGGCCAGCCAGAGCCGAGAACAGGAAGAATGGCAGGATGAAAAGGCCCTGTGCAATCGCGCTGAACTGAAACTCCTTCGCCGCGTCCGAATAGAGCTGGTAGGTGACGAACAGCACGACGCGCCTGCTTGAACAGGCTGTCGTTGAACGCTCCGAGGAACTGCGTGGCGAACAGGGGCGCAAAGCGCCGCGCGCGCAGCAGGTGCGTGACGTTCTGGATCAAGGTGAGGGCGCGGCTGCTGCCATGGACTAGGCGCATCGCATAGCCAGCTTTGCGCTTTGCTCCAAACCTTATAACGACCGCGTTCCAGAACGATGCTGACGCTACCAAACCTGCTGACGCTGTCCCGCATCCTTGCGGTGCCGATCCTGGTGTTCCTGCTGTGGAAGCCGGCGCCGTGCGACTATGCCGTCACCTTCGTCCTCTACTGCGTCGTCGGCATCACCGATTATTTCGACGGTTACCTAGCCAGAGCGCAGGGCCTCACGTCCAGGCTCGGGCAGTTCCTCGATCCGATCGCGGACAAGATGATGGTCGCGGCGGTGCTCGTCATGCTGATGGCGAGCCGGAGGGCGGACGGCGACCAGCCGATCATTCAGGACTGGAGCGTCATTCCAGCGCTGATCATCCTCCTGCGCGAGATCACGGTCTCGGGGCTCCGCGAATTCCTTGCCGAGCTGAAAGTGCTGATCCCAGTCAGCTCACTTGCCAAGTGGAAGACCACATTCCAGCTGGTGGCGCTCGGCGCCTTGATCCTCGGCGGCGCATTCCCGATGCAGCACTGGATTCACGTGGTCGGGATCGCAAGCCTGTGGCTCGCGGCCGCGCTGACACTGATTACCGGCTACGATTATTTGCGCATCGGCTTGAAATATATGGACTGAGCCGATGCGCGTCGCTCCGCGAGAGTGCACTTCGGCTGATTGATCGATTTTATCCGTATCACTGACGAACTTTCCTCGTTTCTTCGTCGAGGCGGCACGGCCTAGCGTCGCCGCAACGACAAACAGGGAGAGGCGAGCTCATGGACGCAAAGACCGGTGATAAGATGGGTTGTCCCGTCGACAGGCCAACCACGGTGCGCTCGCTACTCGGACGGCAGAACCGCGACTGGTGGCCGGAAGCCCTGCCGATCGACATCCTCCATGTCGGAAACGTCTCGCCCGATCCCATGGGGGACGATTTCAATTACGCTGAAGAGTTCAAGAAGCTCGACTATCAAGCGCTGAAGCGCGAACTGACGGTGTTGATGACCAAGAGCCAGCCGTGGTGGCCGGCCGATTACGGCCATTATGGGCCGTTCATGATCCGCATGGCCTGGCATGCCGCCGGTACCTACCGTACGGCCGATGGCCGCGGCGGCGCTAACTCAGGGAATCAGCGCTTCGCTCCACTCAACAGCTGGCCGGACAATGGCAACCTCGACAAGGCGCGCCGGCTGTTGTGGCCGATCAAGCAGAAGTACGGGAAGCAGATCAGCTGGGCTGACCTCTTCATCCTCGCCGGCAACGTCGCCGTGGAGTCGATGGGCGGACCGATTTTCGGCTTTGGCGGCGGACGTCCAGACATCTTCGAGCCCGAGCGCGACGTGTATTGGGGTGCCGAAGAACAATGGGTCGCGGCCGAGCAGACCCGCATCCAGCCCGATCGCGAGATGGAACTCGAGCATCCGCTCGCCGCGATCCAAATGGGTCTCATTTACGTCAATCCGGAAGGGCCTGGCGGCAATCCGGACCCGCTACAGTCTGCGCGCGACATCAAGATCACCTTCGAGCGCATGGCGATGAATCACGAAGAGACGGTTGCCTTAACCGCCGGCGGGCATACGTTCGGCAAGGCGCATGGCGCCGGCGATCCGAGCCTGGTCGACGTCGCTCCCGAAGGCGCGGGCATCGCACTGCAGGGCCTCGGCTGGGCGAGCGCTCACGAAAGCGGCTTTGGCGAGCACACCATCACCAGCGGAATCGAAGGTTCGTGGGTCAACACGCCGACGCAATGGTCGGAGAACTATTTCCGCCTGCTGCTCGATTATGAGTATGAGCTGGTGAAGTCTCCGGCCGGCGCTCAGCAGTGGCAGCCGATCGACCAGAAGCCCGAGGACATGGCTCCGGCTGCGCATGATCCGTCGAAGCGCGTGCCGACAATGATGACGACGGCCGACATGGCGCTGCGCGAGGATCCGGAGTTCCGCAAGATCTCCGAAAAATTCCGCAACGACCACGAAGCGTTCAAGGACGCCTTCGCGCGGGCCTGGTTCAAGCTCACTCACCGCGACATGGGGCCGAAGGTCCGCTACTTGGGGCCGGAGGTGCCGGACGAGGATTTGATCTGGCAGGATCCTGTCCCGCGCGGAAACACGCCCTCGAGCAGCGACATCTCTGCCTTCAAGTCGAAGATTCTCGGCGCTGGCCTTAGCATCGGCCAGCTCGTGAAGACGGCCTGGGCTTCGGCTTCGACCTATCGCAAGTCCGACCATCGCGGCGGCGCCAACGGCGCGCGCATCAGAACTCGCTCCGCAAAAGGATTGGGCGGTCAATGAGCCGGAAGAGCTCGGCCGGATCCTCGCGAAGATCGAAGAGTTGCGAGGCGGCCTGTCGATGGCTGACGCAATCGTTCTCGCCGGCACTGCGGCGGTGGAAAAGGCAGCCGGGGACGCTGGCCACGCGATCGAAGTTCCATTCACCGGCGGTCGTGGCGACGCGACCCAGGAATGGACTGACGTCGAGAGCTTCGACGTGATGGAACCGGCGGCCGATGGGTTCCGCAATTACCTCAAGACCAAGCATTCGGTGCGCACTGAGGAGCTTCTGATCGACCGCGCATCGCTGCTTGGCCTTTCGGGTCCGGAGATGACCGTTCTGCTCGGCGGCCTTCGCGTGCTTGGCGCCAACTATAGGGACCAGCCGCATGGCGTTTTCACCGAGCGCAAGGGCCAGCTGACCAACGACTTCTTCCGCAGCCTGCTCGACAACGACACGTTCTGGAAGGTCGTCGACGACAGTGGTGATGAGGAGTTCGTCGGCAAAGAGCTAGGTGGCGATCAGGACGTATGGCGCGCCACCCGCACGGACCTCATCTTCGGCTCGAACAGCCAGCTTCGCGCGATTGCCGAGGTCTATGCCGAGAAGGGCAATGAGGGGAAGTTCGTTCGCGACTTTGTCAGGGTGTGGACGAAAGTGATGAACGCGGATCGTTTCGACCTTCCACAGAAGTCGAAACCCATGGAGCCGATCGGCATCGCGGAGCCCGAGATGGCCAAATAGGCCCTAGACGCCGCGGCGCTACGCTCCCCTCCCTCGCGCCGCGGCGTTGCCCTAACTTCAGGCTTCGGCGAGGGCCGGTCGCCGTTCCTTCGCGGGATGAAGATCGCTCATGATCCGGCGCAGCGTTTCCGCCAGCATCTGGAACTCGGCTTCGCGCGGGCTCGACCGGCGCCAAATCAAAGCGACGTGGCGATAGCCCTGCGGCGAGCCGAGCGGCCTTGCATCCACGCGCGTCCCGTCGAGGATGCCTGCATCGATCGCCATCGACGGGATGAAGGTCAGGCCGAGGCCGTTGTCGACCATCTGCACGAGCGTGTGCAGCGAGGTTCCCATCATCGCGGCGTGCGCGCGCAGGTCCGGACGGTTGCACGCCGACAGAGCATGGTCCTTCAGGCAATGGCCGTCTTCGAGCAGCAGCATGCGGTTCTCGTCGATCGCGGCAACGTCGACCAGCTTGCCTGCGGGCGCTTCGCCACGCGGGAAGGCGACGAACAAAGGATCGTCGAACAGCGGCGCTGAATCGATGTCCCCGCAAGCATAGGGAAGCGCGAGCAGCACGCAGTCGAGCTGGCCGCGGTGAAGCGCCTCGCACGCAGCCTGGCTCGTTTCTTCGCGCAGGTAGAGTTTGAGGCTCGGCCACTCGCGGCGAAGGCGCGGCAGCATTGCCGGGAGAAGGAAAGGCGCGATGGTCGGGATGACGCCCATGCGAAGCTCGCCATGTAGCGGCTGGCCTTCGGCGCGCGCCATCTCCGCCAGCTCCTCCGTCTCGCGGAGCACGCGCACAGCCTTGTCCGCTATCTTCTCGCCGAGCGCGGTGAAGCGCACCAACCGCCGCGTCCGCTCGACGAGCGTGACGTTCAGGAGCGTCTCCAACTCGCGAAGTCCGGCGGACAGTGTGGATTGTGTGACGAAGCACGCCTCGGCCGCCTTGCCGAAATGGCCGTGCTCGCGCAGTGCGACGAGATATTGGAGCTGCTTGATGGTTGGCAGGTGGACAATCATCGTAATCGAAAATTCCAATCAGTTCTGTCGCTATAATGGACTTGAACGATTGGAGCCAGAAACATAAATGCTGCGGTGCAAGACGTTTTATTGTGCAACGCAACAGGAGTATTGAATGCTGACCGTTGGTGACAAGCTTCCGTCCCTCAAGCTTCCCGTCCAGCAGGGCACGTCCGCGCTGCCGGCGGGCGAGACGATCGATCTCGGCCAGATCAACGGCAAGTGGAAGGTGCTCTTCTATTGGCCGAAGGACTTCACGTTCGTCTGTCCGACCGAGATCGTCGGCTATGGCGAGTTGAAGGCCGACTTCGCCGACCGCGATGCCGACCTGATCGGCGCTTCGACGGATACGGCGCACGTGCACTTCGCCTGGCGCAAGTCGGACGAGCAGCTGGCCGGCGCGGATTTCCCGTGGATTGCTGACAACAAGAAGGAACTCGCTGACGCGCTCGGTATCGTCGACCGTGACGAGGGCGTGGCGTTCCGCGCGACCTTCATCATCGATCCCGACAATGTCATCCAGCACGTGACCGTCAACGGCCTCAACGTCGGCCGCAACCCGGCCGAAGCGCTGCGCGTGCTCGACGCGCTCCAGACGGACGAGCTCTGCCCGTGCAACTGGACGCCGGGCGAAGAGGTGCTGAAGCCGCAGGCCGCTTAAGCTTTCTAGAGTTCCTCCCCGCCCCCTGTGGGGAGGATTGGCCGGCATGCCCCCGCCAGCCGCTTTGGAGGGGCGGGTTTGGTTCGCCCAGGCCCGCCCCTTTTCATTGGAATTTTCGAGGATCCCATGTCGCTCAAGCAATTCGCCGAAACGTTGCCCGATTATGCGAAGGACATTCGCCTCAACCTCGGCTCGATCCTCAGCGACCAGCTGATGGGCGAGGAGCGCAAACTGGCGCTGCTGCTCTCCTGCGCGCACGGCTCAGGCTACAAGCCGCTGGTGGAAGCGGCGGAAGCGGAAGTGGCCGGCAAGCTCTCGGACCAAGTCGCCAACGCTGCGCGCGGGGCTGCCGCGCTGATGGCGATGAACAACGTCTACTACCGCTTCGTCCACCTCACTTCGAACCCCGAATATGGGACGATGCCAGCGCGCCTCCGGATGAACTTCATCGGCTCGCATGGAATCGCGAAGGAAGAGTTCGAGCTATTCAGCCTCGCGGTGTCAGCGATGAACGGATGCGGCATGTGCATCGACAGCCACGAGCGCGTTCTTCTGGAGCATGGCGTGAAGCCGGACGCGATCCAGTCCGCGGTTCGGATCGGCGCGGTGATGAAGGCGATCGCGACCGTTCACGCGACGCTATAGGCGTCAGTCAATCGGCTCGAGCTGAGGATTGGTCCAGAGGTAGGCCGCCGGGATCGCGAGCGCGAACAGCGCCGTGAGTGCTGGCAAGGGATAGCCTGGCGCCATGAGAAGCATCCCCCAGGCGGGGATCGTGAGTGCGACCAGCCCCACAAGGGTCAGGGCGCCGGAGCTTTTCGCAAGCACATCGGCAAGCGAATCGCGCTCACGGAACAGGCGCGTGATCTCGTCGACCGTGCGGCTCCCTGTCTTGGTGCAGAGCCCGGGGAACAGGCCGTGTATGACGCATGCGAGGCCCGCACCGACCAGCATGAGGCCGACGCCGACTGCGAAGCGCATATGCTCGACATAGGTCTCGCCCGCTTCGACGAGATGGATTTTGCTCTTGGTCCACATGTCCTGAACCTCACTCACGCTCGGGCGGGAATGTACCCTATCATGCAACAAGGGAATAGGTCGGGGTGGCGACGAAGCCGCTCAGTTCATCGCGCGGAAAAGGCCGTAGCCGCAAGTCAGGGTGACCAACGCGCCGACGAAGGTCAGCAGCGTGTCCGGGTTCACGCGCTTGGCGATCACGGCGCCGAAAGGAGCCGCAATGACGCCGCCGATGAGAAGGCCCAGCGTCGCAACGGTGAACGCTTCCCAGCCCAGCGCCGCAAGGAACGTCGCCGAGATGGTGACGGTCAGGAAGAACTCGGCCGTGTTGACCGTTCCGATCGTCTTGCGCGGGTTGCTGCCCTGGACGAGCAGGTTCGACGTGACGATCGCTCCCCAGCCGCCGCCGCCCGCCGCATCGAGAAACCCGCCGACCAGCCCGAGCGGCGCAACGATCTTCGGCTGCCGCTCCGTGTGGCGGTGCATTATGCCGCGGTAGAACAGGTAGATTCCGAGCAGGGTGAGATAGGAAAGCACAACCGGTCTAGCGACCTCCGCCGGCGCGGCGGTCAGCACGTAGGCGCCCAGGATGCCACCGATCATGCCGGGGATGACGATCCGGAAGAACAGTCGCCAGTCGACGTTGCGGTGAGCGACGTGGCTGACGGCCGAAACCGCGGTGGTGAAGCTTTCCGCCGTGTGCACACCCGCTGACGCAAGCTTGGGCTGGACGCCCATGCTGATCAGCAGGGTGCTCGAGATCTGGCCATAGGCCATGCCGAGCGCACCATCGACGAGCTGCGCCGCGAAGCCGATGAGGACGAAGGGGAGGAGGGCCGCGGGATCGGCCAGAAGTGACTCGATTTCTTTGCTCCAGCCCTGTTGACGGCGCGGTTTGCCCTAACGCGACTAGGCACCGCAAGGTCCGCCCGTTTGTGAATTCTCAACTCGGCTGGAATTTAATTCGCTCCGCACTTAGATTGCGAACTGCAACGGCAAGAGGTTGAAGCGCTTGCAATCCGGGCTGATCGCCTATCTGGACTTCGTCAAATCCCGCGATCCGGCCGCTCGTTCGCGGTGGGACGTGCTTTTTTATCCGGGCGTGTGGGCACTCGGGATCCACCGCGTTGCGCACTGGCTGTGGGAAGGGAAGCTCTACTTCCTGGCGCGCCTGATGAACCATTACGCGCGCTTCATGACGGGAATTGACATCCATCCGGGCGCGAAGATCGGGAAGCGTTTTTTCCTCGATCACGGCTTTAGCGTGATCGGCGAGAGCGCCGAGATCCACGATGACGTCACCATCTACCAGCATGTCACGCTCGGCGGGACCAATCCGACGACCGGCGTGGGCGGCAAGCGCCATCCGACGATCCGTTCGGGCGTCGTAATCGGCTCGGGCGCTCAGGTGTTGGGCCCGATCGATGTCGGGGAGGGTGCGAAGATCGGCGCGAATTCGGTGGTGACGAAGGATGTCGCGCCGAGCTCGACCGTCGTGGGCATTCCGGCGAGGCCGGTGCCCGTCGACGCAGTCCATTACAGCCCCGGCTTCATGGCCTACGGGACTCCTTGCGGCGAGGACGTAGACCCGGTGCGGGCGCGCATCGGTGAGCTTGAGAACGAAATCGAAGAGCTGCGGAAGGAGGTGGCGCGGATGAAGACCGCTCGCCAGCCGCAGCCGAAGGTGAAGAGCGCTTGAGCGTCGTGACGCCGTTCCCGCGCACATGGGATCGGCATCCAATTGCTACATTCGATCGCAAGGAGCTGATGCGCATCCTGGACCTCTACGGCCGGATGGTCGCGGCCGGGCACTGGCGCGACTATGCGCTGCGGATCGATCCGGATGTCGCTGTGTTCGCAGCCTATCGCCGCCACTCGGAGCATGCCGAGGTGGTCATAGAAAAACGCCCCGCGCTTCGGCTGAAGCAGGGGGCGTTTGCCTTGGTCGGTGAACATGGCGCTGTGCTGAAGCGGGGGCACGAGCTTACGCCCGTGCTCGCCCCGCTCGAGCGCCGGCTCATGCGGCTGGTTGGGTAACCACCGCGGGACGGTCGAGGTTCGGCAGGCGAGCCTGCAGATCCGCCGGAAGCTTCGTGACGACCACGCGGCGTGCCTGGTGCCAGAAAGCCGACAGCATCAGCAGAGCCGAGCCGATGATGAGCGCCGTCAGCGCAACGTTGAGCTCGACCGCGCCGAACTGCTTGAACAACTCGGTCAGGGCATACAGCACGTAGGCCAGCGCCGAGACGAGCAGCGCACGGCGATCGACAGCCAGAGCCGTCAGGCCGAACAGGACGTACAGGCCGACGACGAGCAGGCCTTCGCCCATGCTGACGCTGCCGCTGTTGAGGCCGAGCAACGAGAAGATCGGGTGCGCGATCATCGGAGCGGCAAGCAGGTGCAGCCAGAAGGCGACGTCGGAGCGACGCGTGACCCGCGCACGGTCCGAAGCATCCCACCACATGGCAAACAGGAACATGCCGATCCCAAGCACCAGGACGAAGCCGAGGATCAGATTCTTTGCGCTCTCGCCATCTCCCGGCTGGAAGATCGCAATCAGGATGGAAAGGAACAGTCCGGCCACGGCGGCAGCACCGGCCGCGACGGTGATCGGAACATGGAATCGCCGCCAGTGAACCCAGGCGGCAACCGCGGCGATCGCCGCGCTGACGCCGCCGACAACCGCGGCGAGCAAATCGTTCTCACCCTGGAACTGCTGCGGCCCGATGAGCAGAACAAGGAGGAATCCGGTGGCGACTAGGACACCGCCGACGAACGCGAGCAGCAGGAGGATCGAAGGCAGTGCCATTCGCCGGCGTGCCGTGAAGAACAGCGCCAGCCCCCACGAGGTCGCGGCAATGAACAGCGGCGCAAGGAAGCTCGGGCCATCCGTATCGCCGACATCTCGGACCATGAGGCCCGTCGCCTGGCCAATGCTCTGCCCGATCCACCCGACGGCGAAGAGCAGGATCGCCGCAGCGATCGAGACGAAAATATCGTTGAAGCCGGTGATGAGCCGGAATTGCTCCTCGTCGGGAACGCTCATGGAGCGTTGCCCTTCGACATGCGCTCGGAGCGCATCCGCGGCCTGGGCACTCAGCACACCCGAAGCCACCGCTTCGTCCAATTCCTGCTGACTGTACATTCATGGTCCTCCTGTTGTGAGGAGCAGGATAAACTCAGTGTATTATAGTGTCAATACAGCAAGCCAGTTGCGCTCGCACGAGCAATTGCGGATACGGCTGCGCGCAAGTGAGTTAAGCGTCCAAAGCTACCGCATCAGGAGACCATGAGATGGCGAAAAAGGCGACGGCCAGGGGCGAGACCAAAACCCGGACAACGAAGGCTGGGGGCAAGAGCCGTTCCAAGACGGGAACATCGGTCGCGCGGGTCTCCGGCGGCGGACAGCGTTCCGGAGGCCAGGAAAGTTTCAACCCCGGCGAGGCCTTCATCAAACTGCTCCAGAGCCCACTGGTCGCGGAGTTGGTCGCGGTTGCGGCAACGGCCGCGCTCGCGTCCCTGACGGCGCAGGGCTTCTCATCCGGCGGAAAGGATACGCGCGGCAAGCGTGCGGGCAAGGCCGTGAAGTCTGCCGGCAAAGCAGCCGCGGCGGCGATCGGCGCCCGCCTTCAGACCGAAATCGACGAAATCAAGAAAGCGTCGAAGGCAGCTAAGGCCGGCGCAGGAGCGTAAGCCTCGCACGGCCGACATCGCGGACCGTATCCACGGCGAAGCTGGCTCCCGAGACTGAGTTGGTCCGGCTTGTTTCGACGCTCATCCAACCGCCGGAAGCTAGCCAGCCGGCACTTTCGACCGCTTCGATCACTGCTGCACCGGCGCCGTCCCCATAGGGAGGATCGGCGAAGACCAGGTCGAACGGTTCCGAACGCGGAAGCGCCAGCGCCGAGCCCGAAAGGATATGGACGTGGTCGGTTGCGCCGAACTTTTCCGCGTTGCGCCGGATAGTGGCCGCAGCCTGAGCGTCGCGTTCGACGAACGTCACGCGGGCTGCACCACGCGACAAGGCTTCGAGACCGAGTGCTCCGCTGCCAGCGAACAGGTCCGCCACGCGCAAATCCTCGAACGAGCCCAGCCGGCTTGTAAGCATCGAAAACAGGGTTTCGCGGACGCGGTCGCCGGTCGGACGCGTTCCCTGGCCCGGCGGCGCTTCGACCGGCCGCCCGCGCCAGGCGCCGGCGATGATCCTCACCGCAACGTCTTCCGGAACTGCTCCAGATGCTCGCGGTCGACCTCGTCGATTGCGGCAGGCTCGAGCCCTTCGAGGGTGAATGGCCCATAGGCCGTCCGGATCAGCCGCGAGACCTGCATGCCGAGATATTCGAGAACGCGCCGGACCTCGCGGTTCTTGCCCTCGGTCAGGCTCATTTCGATCCAGCAATTGCGGCCGGTGCGGCGTTCCAGATTGGCGTTGATGGACCCGTAGGTGATGCCTTCTATCGTCACGCCGTCTGCGAGATCTTCAAGCTGGTTCTGCGTGACAGCGCCGAACGCGCGGGCTCGGTAGGTCCGGACGACACCCGTCCTGGGAAGCTCCAGCTCGCGTTTTAGCTCGCCGTCATTGGTCAGGAGCAGCAGTCCCTCGGTCATGAAGTCGAGGCGCCCAACCGGCATGACACGGGACATGCCCTCCGGCAACCGGTCGTAGATCGTCGCGCGGCCCTTAGGGTCATTCGCGGCGGTCAGAGTTGCCGGCGGCTTGTAGAAGCGGAACAGCCGCGTCGCTTTTGCAGGGCGAACCGGGCGGCCGTCGACGGTGATACCCTCGACATTCTCGACCAAGGTCGCCGGCGTGGTGAGTATTTCGCCATTGAGTGCGATGCGGCCTTCCGCAATCATCCGCTCGATTTCGCGGCGGGAGGCAATCCCGGCGCGGGCGAGCAGCTTCGCGATGCGCTGCGGACCGCCCTCGCGCTCTTGTGGCGCGGTAGCCACGGGACGGCGCGGGCCGCCCGAGCGGCGCGGCACCGGTTGGCGCTTCGTTCGTTGCTTGGGTTGTTTCGGGGGCGAAGTCATTGGTTTGGAGTATCGATGCTGTTCGGGAAGCGTAAGCAAGTCGTCAAGCGCATCCTCATTGTCGAGGACGAGCCTCTGACCGCATTCGACAATGAGAATATGCTCGGCGACGCGGGATATCACATTGTCGCGACAGTGGACGACCTCAAGGAAGCGATCGAGGTACTGGAGCGCGAGGAAGTGCATCTCATTCTCAGCGACGTTCGCCTGCGGAGCGACAAGACGGGGATCGACCTTGCCCACGCCGCCAAAAAGAAGGGCGTTCCGACGCTGTTCGCAACCGGCCACGCTTACCCAGGCGCTTCGGAGATTGCTGTCGGCTGCCTGATGAAGCCTTACAGCGGGCGGCAGCTGTGCAAGGCGATCGAATGTGTCGATCGTCATTTGCAGGGACACAAGGTGAAGCCGCCCAGGGGGCTCCAGCTGTTCATTGTCGTCGACGAGCAGGACTAGCCGCTACTAGCCAGCCGTACTTCCGATGCTAGGATCGATGCTTCTCGGGGAGAGGGAGACTTATGGCGACTGCAGCGGAGCAATCGGGCGGCTGGCGGAGCGTGCTGCCCGCGGGGATCAGACCCTATACCGAAGCCGCGCCGCTTGCTGCCCTATTCCTCGGTATGTCGTCCGGTTTCCCTTACGCGATGATCGGCGCCACGCTGACCACGCGCCTCAAGCAGGACGGCATCGACAAGTCGACGATCACCGCCTTCACGCTCGTCTTCCTGGCGTATAATTTCAAATTCCTGTGGGCCTGGATCATTGATGGCGTCCGGATCCCGGTTCTGGGACGGCTCGGCCAACGGGTGTCGTGGATGCTGGTCACGGGCGTGCTCGTCATCGCCGCCGTCGTGAACCTCGCGCTCGCCGATCCGGCAGCGAGCGTCGCGTCGGTCGTCACAGCCGCGATCCTCGTCGGCGTTGCCGGAGCCAGCTTCGACATCGTCATAGACGCATACCGGATCGAGATCCTGGAACCGCGCCAGCTCGGCGTTGGATCTGGCATGTCACAATATGGGTGGCGCATCGGCTCGGCTGGCGCCGGCGCGCTGGCGCTAGTAGTTGCAGCGCGATCCGACTGGTCGATGGCCTATCTTGCCTGCGCGGCGCTCGCGCTCCCCGCCATGCTCACCGCCCTCATCATGGGCGAGCCCAAGCGCCACCGCGACCCCGTCGAGAAGAAGGGCGTTGCGCGGACAGTCGCCGCGGTGTGGCGGCCGTTCGTGGAGTTCTTCGCGCGAAAAGGCGCGTTGCTCGTCCTGCTCTTCATCCTGCTGCACAAGATCGGCGACACGCTTGCGAACCTGACGTTTCGCCTGTTGTTCGACGACCTTGGGTTCACCAACGACGAAATCGCATTTTACGACGTCGGCATCGGCTTCTGGGCGTATCTGATCGGGATCTTCATCGGCGGCATTTTGTACGCGCAGCTCGGCATGAAGCGCTCCGTGTTCATCAGCCTGCTCCTCATGGCCGTCTCAAACTTCAGCTTCGCGCTGCTCGCGGCGAGCGGTCACAGCAACATCGGCATGGCCGCAGCCATCGGCTTCGAGAATATCGCCAGCGGCATCGGCGGCGTGTGTGTCGTCGCTTACTTCTCGGCGCTCTGCGACCTGCGCTTTACCGCCTCGCAATATGCCCTGATCTCGGCGGCAGCGAGCATCGTCGGGCGGTTTCTTACCGGCACGACCGCGGGCGCTTTGATCGATGCGTTCGGCTATGTGAACTTCTACCTGTTCACGACGGCAATCGCCTTCCCCGGCATCATCCTCTTCTGGATCATGATGCGCAGGGGCCTCATCGATGCGTCGATCGGCAGCGCAGGGACGACGGGTAGCGGAGACGTTCGCGCCGCGCATCCGGACCAGGAAAAGCCGGCTCAGTCCGGCAGCTGATCGTTCGCCGCGAGCACTTGGCCCGCAAGGTATAGGGAGCCGAAAATCAGGACGCGCGCGTTCTCAGGAACGGCCGCGAGGGCCTCTTCCACGCTGTCGTGCGGTTCTGCGGCAAAGCCGAGTTGGCCCGCGATGTCGGACAGTTCTTCCGGCGCGAAGCTGGCGTGGTCGGGGATCGCGACCGTGTGCACCCGAGCGACCATCCCGGCGAACGGCTCGAGCATCCCCGACGGATCTTTGGATGCGAGGCTCGCGAAGATGATGTGCAGCGGCGTGCCCTCTGCGAACTGGTGCTTGACGAATCCCGCAACCTGACGCGCTGCCGAGGGATTGTGGCCGCCGTCGAGCCAAACTTCGCGACTCTGGACGAGCGGCCCGGGTGTGAGGTGCTGCAGCCGCGCGGGCCAGTCGGCCCAACCCATGGCAGCGTTCAGTGATGAAGGCCGGATGTGTAGCGCGCTCTGGTGGCGGAGCATGGCGACAGCCAGCGCAGCGTTCATCGCCTGGTGCCGCCCGCGCAGTCGGGGCAGTGGGAGCTCGAGCTCACCCTGGTCGTCTTCATAGTGAAGCTTGCCCTGCCGAACGATCGCGTCCCAGTTGCCTCCGCGGGGCAGCCACCCCGCGTCTTTGTCGTGGGCGATCTCGCTGATCCGGCTGCCGACTGCGGGCGGATAGAGCTGCGTGACCAGCGGCACTCCGCGCTTCGCGATGCCCGCCTTTTCTGCCGCAATGTCGGTGAGCCCGTGGCCGAGGAACTGCTGATGATCGAGGGCGAGGTTGGCGATGCCGGTGACGAGCGGGCGATCGACGACGTTCGTCGAGTCGAGCCGGCCGCCGAGCCCGACCTCGAGAATGCAGGCGTCGGCCGGCGTCCTCGCGAACGCAAGCAGCGCGGCGGCGGTCGCGACTTCGAAAAAGCTCGGTTCAATGCCTTCGCTCGCGTCGAGGATCTCCGTCAGCAGCGCGCCCAGCTGTTCGTCGTCGATCAGCCGCCCCGCGACCCTGATCCGCTCGTTGAAGCGCACCAGGTGCGGGCTGGTGAAGGCGTGCACGCTGTAGCCCGATGCTTCCAGCGCAGCGCGCAGGAACGCCACGGTTGAGCCTTTCCCATTGGTGCCGGCGACGTGGAAGACCGGCGGCAGGGCGTCCTGCGGTCGGCCGAGCCGGTCGAGAAGCTCGTTGATCCGCTCCAGACCCAGCCGGTCGCCGGCCGGCGACAGCTTGGACAGGCGGTCGAGCTGCGCCTGCACCCGTGGGTGCGTGGAACGCGCGAAGTCGGCCATCAGGCGGCCGCTTTCGTCTCCGGGGAGAGATATGAGATCAGCTGGCCCAGCTTTTCCTTCAGCTGGCTGCGCGGGACCACCATGTCGATCATTCCGTGCTCGAGCAGATATTCGGCGCGCTGGAAGCCTTCGGGCAGCTTCTCGCGAATGGTCTGTTCGATCACGCGCTGGCCAGCGAAGCCGATCAGTGCGCCCGGCTCAGCAATCTGCACGTCGCCGAGCATTGCATAGGAAGCGGTGACGCCCCCGGTGGTCGGGTCGGTCAGCACGACGATATAAGGCAGGCCCGCGTCCTTGAGCTCCGCAAGGCCAACAGTCGTCCGGGGCATCTGCATCAGCGACAGGATGCCCTCCTGCATGCGCGCTCCGCCCGCCGCAGTGAAGAGAATGTACGGGCAGCGGCTCTCGATGGCGGCCCGGACACCCACCAGGAATGCCGCGCCGACGGCGATCCCCATCGACCCGCCCATGAACGCGAAATCCTGGACGCCGACAATCGCGCGCTGGCCGTCGATCCTGCCGCGAGCATTGATCAACGCGTCGCGCTCGTCCGTCGCCGCGCGCGCCGCTTTCAGGCGTTCCGTGTAGCGCTTGGTGTCGCGGAAGCGCAGCGGGTCCTCGCGGACTTCCGGTGCGGGCAGGATCTCATATTCGGCCGCGTCGAAGAGCTGTTCGAACCGCTTGTCCGGACCGATGCGGTCATGGAAATCGCAGCGCGGGCAGACGCTGTAATTCTCTTCCCATTCCTTGACGAAGACCATCGTCCCGCACTTTTTGCACTTGTGCCACAGGTTGTCGGCCGACTGGCGCTTGGGCAGGAACGGGATTCCGCTTCGAACGCGGCTCAACCAACTCATTTCAAACTCTCGCTTCTTCCTTGCTGCGCAGGGTTCCCGCGATGTCGCAAATCGCCTGCGCGGGATCCTGTGCGCCGGTGATCGGCCGGCCGATGACGAGGACGGAGGCACCGTCCTCAACGGCTTTCTCGGGCGTCACTACCCGTTTCTGGTCGCCGACATGGCCGCCGGCTGGACGCACGCCCGGCACGACGAAGAAGCCGTCCGGCCATGCGGTCTTCGCCGCCGCGACTTCGGCGCCTGAGCAAACGATGCCGTCGAGGCCCGCGGCTTGCGCCAGCTCCGTCAGGCGGGCGACCTGCTCCGCCGGAGAGCCTGCCACTCCTGCGCTGACAAGATCGGCCTGGTCTAGGCTCGTCAGCACGGTCACGCCGACAACCTTCGTGCCCTGTGGTGCCGCGGCCTTCGCCGCAGCCATCATCTCCCGGCCACCCGCCGCATGAACGGTGAGGATGGCAGGCTGCAGCGGCGCAATGGCTTCAACGGCCTTCGCGACGGTGTTGGGAATGTCGTGCAACTTGAGATCGAGGAAGACGGGAAGTCCGAGCTCGCTCACGCGGCGCACGCCCCCGGGTCCTTGCGCCGCGAAGAACTCGAGGCCGAGCTTCAGCCCGCCCGCTTCACCGCGAACCGCCTCCGCAATCTCGAGAGCGCGTTCGAGGTCCGGCGTATCCACCGCGACATAGATCGCGCTCATATGACCGGACCTTCTTCCTGAACCCGTGCGTCCGCGGGCGTAATCGTCGCCTGATGCCGCTCCATCGCTTCGAAGCGCCGCCGGTGCGACCAGATGCGCGCGCGCATGATCAGCCAGGTCGGAACATAGCCGAGCAGGAAGACGAACAGCACCAGGACCGGGACTTTTATGTCGGCCTGGATGTCGCCCCACAGGTTCAGCGTGACATCGTTCCAGTTCCGGCTCGCGAATAGTGCTACGACGACCGCCAGCAGGACCCAAAACAGCGTCGAGAGAAACCGCATGATGGGGCCTTTAGGCGACGAGTGCGTTCAGCGCTACGGTTTGTCTCGCGTGCCAGTCGCTTTGGCGCATGCTTGCGGCTGACGCCGTTGAGGGCTTGCCTCACGACCGGCACACCTGCCGGCGGGTGGGGAGTAACAGCATTTTGCAAAAGCCGTTCAAGATCGGGCTAGGCGCCTTCGTTCTGCTGATGGGAGCATCGGTCATTGCGATGCGGCCCCAGGCGCACGTCGACAGCGAAAAGGCGCATATTGCGAAAGCGCACCTCAAGCTTGCGTCGGTCTCAACTGAAGCGCGCAGGGACGTCGACTACCGCCTTCTCGACAGCCGCCTGAAGCAATTGATGACCAAACCGGCGATGGTCGGGCTCGCGGTCGGCGTAGTCGAAAATGGCCGGATCACCTTCCTTCAGGGCTATGGCGAAACCGTCGCCGGATCGGGGGATCCGGTTACTCCCCAGACCGTGTTCCGCTGGGCATCGGTGTCCAAGGGCGTCGCTTCGACGATGGTCGCGAAGCTTGCCGAGCAGGGAAAGATCAACCTCCAGGCGCCGGTTGCGAATTATGCGCCGGACCTAAAGCTGCCGGCTGGCAACGAAAATCGCGCGACGGTGGGTGACGTGCTGTCGCACCGTCTTGGCCTCTATCGGAACGCCTATGACAACAAGCTGGAAGAGGGCCAGGACCCGAGCTTCCTGCGCGCGAGCCTTTCCTCGCTTAGCGCAGTTTGCCCGCCCGGGACGTGCTGGTCTTACCAGAACATTGCCTATGACGCGTCGAGCGAGATGGTCTCGCGAACGACGAACATGTCGTACGAGCAGGCGCTTCGCCATTACCTGTTCAACCCGATCGGGATGACCAGCGGAAGCGCGTCGATGGCCGGCCTGCAGTCGAACAAGAGTTGGGCGCGGCCCCACAGCGCCGGTCGCAGGCCGCTGCCCATCGTCGACACCTATTACAAGGTGCCTGCCGCGGGCGGCGTCAACAGCAACATCAAGGACATGTCGCTGTGGATGCTCGCGCAAATGGGCGCGATGCCTGATGTGCTGGACGCCAAGGTGCTCGACACGATTCACGCGCCACTGGTGGTCACGCCGACCGAGCGCGGACGGCTGCGCAAGTTCCTCGAGCGGCTCGGAACCGCCTGGTACGGCTACGGCTGGCGAAGCTACGATTACGCCGGGCACCGCATCGTCGGTCACCGCGGCGGGATCAACGGCTACCGCTCGCTGATCCTGTTCGATCCGGCCAAGAAAAGCGGCGTGGTCGCGCTGTGGAACAGCAGTACGAGCCAGCCCGGCGGGCTCGAGTTCGAAGTCATGGACATGCTCTACGGCCTCCCGTTCCGCGACTGGCTGGAGCTCAACACGGGACCGGCCACACGCACGCCGGAAATTGCAGCGACCGACGCGGAAGCGGAGAACGGAAGCGGGGACGCCCCCGCCGACCGGACAAAGCGCCGCTAAGACTTCCGAGCCTCTGCCTCCGCGCGTTCGATCTCGCGCTGTTGGTCAAGGTGCGCCTTGTAGCGGAACGCCATGCCCAGGATCGACGTCGCCACCCCCGCAATCAACGCGACGAGGTGCCACTTAGGCTCGTTCGGCTCCGGCCAGGCGATGGCGCCGAGGAAGAACACGCTCATGATGGAAACAATGTAACCCAGGCCTTTCCAATCGGGCCCGTCAGTCTTCCGCGAATCTGCAGCCTCGTGTCCCATCGCCCGCAGGAACATCCAACGGCTCCGGATGGTTTCCCTTCAAAGCAACGCGAGGATTTAAACCCCATGGCCGAAACCAAATCACAGGACGCAATCGCGCTTCTGAAGCAGGACCACCGCACGGTTGAGGAACTGTTCGAGCAGTTCGAGAAAGCCAGCGGCGACGGCCGCAAGCAGAAGCTCGCCGAGCAGATTTGCCTGGAGCTGTCCGTGCACGCGCAGATCGAAGAGGAGATCTTTTATCCGGCCTGCGAGGGAAAGGTTGAGGAAGACCTGCTGAAGGAAAGCTACGTCGAACATGACGGCGCCAAGGTCCTCATCGCCGAGCTGATCAGCGGCGGGCCGAAGGAGGACGAATATTACGACGCCAAGGTGAAGGTGCTGCAGGAAGAGATCGAGCACCACGTTGAAGAGGAAGAAAAGCGCATGGAGGGCCTTTTCGCACAGGCGAGGAAAGCGGGCCTCGACATGGATGCGCTTGGCGAGCAGCTCGCCCTCCGGAAAGCCGAGCTGACCGAGCAGTTCACGACCACAGGGATTCCAGAACCGAAGCTTACGACCATGAGCGAGGTGTCCGTCTAAGTCGCTAAGCTTCACCTGTGTTAATTGGTTAAGTTGGGAAATCCGGGTTTTCCGCTAAATTCGCTTCGCGCCCGTAATCGATGATATAGGTCGATTGCGGGCGCTACTTCATTAGCAGGCGTGCGTCCGTGACAGCCCGGCAAGCTGCCGCTTGTAGTGAAGGCCGAGCGTAAATGAGCGACCAAATCCAACTCTACCACCGTGAGCGCGAGCAGCATTGCCGCGCGATGGCGGAGCTCGCCAGCGATCCCGACGTCCGCCGCAGGCATGAAGAGCTTGCATCCCTGCATGCAGGGCGCGCTGCGCGCTATGCCGGGTCTCAAGGCGAAAGCGCCCTGAGCGCGAATTGAGGCGGTGACAGCCCGCCCGGTTGAACCCGCCACGACGGTGCACCGGCGCTCTCAGGCTGCGGCTTCGATCCAGGCATTCTTCGATGAAGCGACGAATAGCGTCAGTTATCTCGTTGCGGATCCTGCCACCGGCGCTGCAGCCGTCATCGATCCCGTCCTGGGCTTCGATCCGGTCAACGGGCGGATCGACGTCGATGGTGCCGAACATCTCCTGGCGGCGGCGACGGGCGAAGGGTGGACCATCGGGTGGATCCTGGAGACACACGCGCACGCCGACCATCTTTCAGCCGCCAACTACCTGAAGGGCCGGACCGGCGCGAAGGTCGCCATTGGCGCCGGAATCCAAGACGTACAGAGGGCTTTCGGGCCCCAATTCGCCGCAGACGATGTCGAGCCCGGGGGAGGCGATTTTGACCGCTTGCTCGAAGATGGTGACGTGCTTCCTCTCGGCCAGCTCGAGGTCGAGGTGATCGCGACGCCGGGCCATACCCCGGCCTGCGTCAGCTACAAGATCGGCGACGCCGTGTTCGTTGGCGACACGATGTTCATGCCGGACTACGGGACCGCCCGCTGCGATTTTCCGGGAGGCGACGCACGGCAGCTGTACCGATCGATGCACAAGGTCCTCACGCTCCCCCGGGAGACGCGACTGTTCATGTGCCACGACTACAAGGCGCCTGGCCGCGAGGAGTTTGCATGGGAAACGACGGTCGGCGAGCAACTCGACCGCAACGTGCACATCGGCGGTGCAGTCGACGAAGAGGCCTATGTCGCGATGCGATCGGCCCGCGATGCGACGCTGAAGGTCCCGAAGCTCTTGTACCCCGCCATCCAGGTTAATATCCGCGCGGGCCGCCTGCCGCCGCCGGATGCGAACGGCAGGCGCTACCTGAAGCTGCCTCTAAGCCTGCCCGATGAGTCAACGCCCTAGTTCGTCGAGAACGACGCTTGGCTGACGCGAACGGGCTGCGTGTCGCGGCCGTAGATGTCGTCCACGAACGCCACCCGTCCATCCACAGCATGTGCAGTCAGATAGGTGACGTAGATCGGCACCGGCGTCGGCAGCTTGGCATGCTGTTCGGGCTCGTCGGATGTCGGCCGGGGATCGGCGCCGAGCAGCCACCGGCCGAGACGCTGCGCGTCTTCCAAACGGATGCAGCCGTGGCTCAGGCTGCGGTCGCCTGAGCTGAACGCGGTCTTCACCGGCGTGTCGTGCAGGAAGATATCGGTCGCGTTGGGAAAGCCGATCTTAAGCTGACCCATGGAGTTCGCAGGTCCCGGGAGCTGGCGCACGCGAACCTTCTCGGAACCCGCGGCCACAGCATGCCAATCGATCTGCGCGGGATCGAGCAGGGTGTCGTCGGAAGCATCGATTGGCATCACCTGATAGCCGCGCTCGTTTAGGTACCCCGTCCCGAGGCTCAGCACGTTCCGGGCGATCGTCGAACGGGTCATCTCCTGCGAAACGTGCCAGTAGGGGTTGAGCGTGGCGTAATAGATGGTGCTCGCCAGCATCGGTGTCTGCATCGACGGGTCGGACTTGCCCACGATCACGCGCATGCTGTCGACGATGCGGTCGCCGTCAATCATGTACAGCTTCGCGCCCGCCGCATCGACGATGACGAACCGCTCCTGTGGGGACATGTCGCGCACGCGATCGAGGCTCGCGAGCACGCGCGGATCGACCGAGCCGCCATTCGCCTGCATGTGCGACCATGCGGCATCGCGCAGTTCGGCATAGACGGGATTGACGTTAGCAACCGACCGGACGTGGGCGGCGAGCGACGGGGCGGCAGATGCCTTGGCCAGGATTTGCGCAGGCGAGCTGGTGCGCGGAGTGACCAGCTTGTCGGCATACGTCATGCCTGCCGGCGGCCGTTGAAGCGCCTGGACATAGAGGACCCAGGCGGTGGAGAGCAGGCGTTCGGCATCGGAGCGGGCCTGTTCGTCACCCGTGCTGGCGCGCGCCATCAGCGCCTCTGCCTGAAGTGCGATCCTCGGGCCGTTCGGCATGCCGTCCAGGGATGCGCGCTGCAAGGCATTGATCAGGGCGCCGGACGCGCTCGCGTTGTTGAGCCACAGCGGAGCGCCGTGGCGCGTGGCGTAGAAGCCGCTCACGGCCCGATCGGCGGCTCCGCCGATGGAGGAACCGGGTGCGGGTAGTTCAGGGTTCGCTGCCGCAAACGCAGGCACAGGCGAGACCGTCAACGCCGCAGAGGCGGCGCCGGCCAGGATCCAATTTTTCACGGTCGAAAACCTTTAAAGCTCTTTTGCCGCGAACAACGCGAGATTGGCCTCAGGGTTCAAAAAATACTGTTGACAATGAGGGTTAATCGATCTGGCGCTTAGGCGCCTTGTCCTCAATCGGGACTTAGCCCGAGTCGCCTCTCAGGGTAAAAACAGGGGCCGCGCCGGTGCGCTGGCGCGGCCCTCTCGGCAGGTTACGCGCCGATATAAACCGGCGTCCCGACGTCCGTGACAGAGTAAAGTTTCTTGGCGAACGGCGACGGCAGCCGGACGCATCCATGGCTGGCCGGCTCACCGGGGTTGTGACCCGCGTGAAGGGCGATCCCGTAATTGTCGATGCGCTGCATCCACGGCATCGGCGCATTGTCGTATTTGCGCGAGCGATGCATCGGCTTCTTGTCGAGAACCGAGAAGATGCCCGTAGGCGTCGGCTTCTCGTCCTTGCCGCTCGATATGGTCGAGACAGCCATGAGCGTGTTGCCGCGATAGACGTAGACGAGCTGATCGGAGAGGCCGACGACCACCCGCTCAGGGCCAAGGCCTTCGGGTACGTCGCGCCAGAGATATTGGCTGGGTCGGAGCGCCTTTGGGCCGAACGCCTCGAGCATGTCGATGCGCGCCTGTGAAGCGGCGTCGCTGGCCTGCATCTTGGCGAAATAGGTCTCGAGCGCGAGCGCGGGAGTGGGCGCCGCGGCCATGCCGAGGGTACACGCACCCGCTAGCGCGAGCGCAAGGGCAGAACGCTTCATTTTTACACCTGATATTTGCTAATGACTTTGGTCGCGAAAATGCACGCACCCGGTGTCGGGTTCCTAAATGCTGTTTCGAAAGACAATCGAAGCCTTGCAGGGAACCAGATGCTAGGAGGCGGAAATGATCCGCAAATTCGCTCCAGCAATGGCAGCCCTCATCGCGGGCGCCGGGACGTTCGCGTTGCTCCGGCGGCGGCGTACAAAAATGTCTCAAAACGAGACTGCGCTCGGAGGCGATGAAGGCTACGAAGGCGCCGACGCGGTTGAGGAAGCGGACCTCGAGTCCTTTCCGGCCAGCGATCCTCCGGCCTGGACGCTCGGCCAGGACTGACCGTCCTCAGCTAGCCGTGCGCGCTCCGGTATTCGGGGTCGAGCAGGTCCTGCACCTCTTCGTGCTTCTTCATGTAGGCGGCGAAGAATGGGCAGAGCGGCACTACCTTCAGGGCCCGTTCGCGTGCCGCGCCAAGGGCGAAGCGGATCAGCGCGGTGCCGATGCCTTGTCCCTCGTGCGCCGGTGGCACCTCGGTGTGCGTGAAGACGATCTTGCCGTCGGGCAGCCTGTATTCGGCAAAGGCGACGCTGCCATCACCGAGTTCGGTTTCGAAGCGATGCTTCCCGGGATTGTCGCGGATTTCTACCTTGGGCCGTTGGGACATCCAATGAGCGTAGCGAACCCTCTCGGCCAACCCAAGCCGGCCGTCTTGCCGCCAAGGCTTTCCCCGGTATGACCGGTGTTGTGGGGCATACAACGGATCTCGACAGTTGAGCTGGAGCGTCATCGCCTGGGGGACGTTCGCCGGCTTCTGCACGGGCTTCGCGACCCTCATCGGCGCGCTTCCTTTGCTCCTCAGCAGGCGGCCTTCGGTGGGCCAGCAGGGGATCATGCTGGGGTTTGCCGCGGGCGTGATGATGTCGGCGTCTTACCTGTCGCTGATTGTCCCGGCCGCAGCGTTCGCGCGGAACGCGGGACATGGCTCATTCGCCGCGGCGGGGATCGTCGCCGTTGCAGTGCTGATCGGTGCCGGCTCGCTCCATGCGGTACGACGGTGGGAACCGTTCCAGCAGGCGTTGACGACAGACGCCCACACGACGCCCGAGCTTCGACGCAGAGCGTGGCTGCTGACGCTGGCGATGACGAGCCACAATCTTCCGGAGGGCGCCGCGGTTGGAGTGGCGTTCGGAGCCGGCGACGATCGGATCGCGCTGAGCACCGCGATCGGGATCGGTGTTCAGAACCTGCCCGAGGGGCTCGCGGTCGCCGCCGCGATGCTGAGCATCGGGCGAAAGCCGTGGACCGCTGTGCTGATCGGCGGGCTGACCGGCATCGTCGAGCCCGTCGGCGCATTCCTCGGCGTCAGCCTCGTCTCGCTCGTGCAAGGCCTGCTCCCCTGGGGGATGGGCTGGGCCGCGGGCGCCATGCTCTACATCTGTGCGGCCGAGCTAATCCCCGCGGTTCACGAGGAAGACGGCCACATCAACAAGGCGCTGGCGGCCGTGCTGGTCGGCATCGCCGGAATGTTGTTCCTCGACATCGCTCTGTCCTGAGCGCGCCTAAAGTGCGTCGATGTGCTCCGGCTCGCGATCGAAGCGGTCGTGCCGCCCGTCGACATAGCGAATGCCTTTCGCGAGCGTGTCGGGGTCTGCGCCTTCCAGCGTAGCCACCTGCACGGCGACGATTTCATTGCCCTTCGGGTCTTTGCCGTTCGCATGGGTGCGCACGCCGCAGGTCGAGCAGATGTGATAGGTGAGGTTCGGCGCTTCGCGGTTCGGCGGCGTCCAGCGATAGCGGATCTGATCGTCACCGCCCTGCAGTTGGAACTTGTCCGCCGCGGTGAAGGCAAACCAGGCGCGGCTCTTGCTGCACAGCGAGCAGTTGCAACGTACCGTTCCCTTGTCGAGGTCGAGCTCAACGCCGTAGCGCACCGCGCCGCAGTGGCATCCGCCCTCATAATGCTGTTCGGCCATGATCTGTCTCCCGCTGCTCGATGAAGCGGGCATTAGGCTTCAGCGTCGCCGGAAAACAGCCATGGCAAACCGTCGATTTATGACTCGCGGCTTGGAGCGACCCTTCCGTTGAGGTAAATACGCGGGTCTTGGCAGGGGGTACGCCAATGCACCGCAAAACCATCGTTTCGCTCTTCGTAGCCAGCTCGCTCGGCTTCGCGACTCCTTCGTTCGCGCAGCATGAGGGCCACGGCCCGCCTGCACCGCCAAGCACGCTTGCCGGCTGGGCGCAGGGCGCGAAGCTGTACGACGGCCTCGGCACCTTCCATCGCAAGATCACGACGCGGTCGCCGGAAGCGCAGCGCTATTTCGACCAGGGCATGCGCTTCGTCTGGGCGTTCAACCATGACGAGGCGACGCGCTCCTTCGCCAAGGCGGCGCAGATCGATCCGACCTGCGCGAGCTGCTACTGGGGCGTCGCCCTCACCCTGGGGCCCAATTACAACATGCCGATGATGAACGCCGCGCGGGCGGGCGTCGGCATGGAGGCCCTGCAGAAGGCACGGGCCAATGCGCGCCGCGCCACGCCGATCGAGCGGTCGCTGATCGAGGCGGCGGCGAAGCGATACGCCGGCGCCGCGCAGGTCGATCCGACAAACAGCAAGCCGCTTCTCGCCGCCTACGTCGACGCGATGCGCGACGTTGCGGCCAAATATCCGAACGATCTCGACGTGCAAACGATGTACGCCGAGGGGCTGATGAACACGAACCCGTGGAAGCTGTGGAACCTCGACGGCACCGCGAACCCGGGAACGGAGCAGGTGCTCGAGAAGCTGCGTTATGTGTTGGAGCGCGACCCGAAGCATCCGGGCGCCAACCATTACTACATCCATGCGATCGAGGCTTCGAAGGACCCCGGCAAGGCGGTTGCGTCGGCCGAGGTCCTGACCGGGATGATGCCGGCCGCGGGCCACCTGGAGCATATGCCGGCGCACATCCTGCAGCGGGTTGGCCGCTATGAGGAAGCGGCGGAAGCGAACCGCAAAGGCGCGGCCGCCGATCTCGCCTATCTCAAGGAAACCGCCCCGCCCGACTATTATCCGATGTACCTCATCCACAACTACCAGTTCCTGGCGAACTCGGCGGCGATGTCGGGCCGGCGAGCGGAGACGATCGAGGCCCTGCGCACTGCGCGGAAGTACATGCCCGACGCAATGCTGCTCGCGATGCCCGGTTTGGATTGGGGCGCGGGCTTCCTTTACGACGGCTACGTCAAGTTCGGCTTGTGGGATGAGATGCTGCGCGAGGCTGCACCGAACGAGAAACTCACGGGTGCGATGGTCCACTACCTGCAGGCGCGCGCGATGGCGCTCGCCGCCAAGGGGCGGCTGGATGAAGCGCGGGCGGACCTGGCAAAGGCGGACAAGCTCATCGCCGCCGTCCCGGCCGAGGCGATACAGGGAAATAATCTCGCTAAGCCGCTGTTCGAGGTCGGCCAGCTGAAGGCGCGGGCGCGGCTGGCAAGCGCTGAAGGCAAGCGCGAAGAAGCCATCGCGCTGCTGACCCAGGCGGTCGCGCTCGACGACATGCTATCCTACGGCGAGCCGCGCGACATGATCTTCCCGACGCGGCATGCGCTGGGTGCAGAACTGCTCGCCGCGGGCAAGGGCGCCGAGGCCGAAGCGGTGTACCGCGAGGACCTCAAGTGGAATCCGAATAACGGCTGGGCCTATCTCGGCCTTAGCCAGGCGCTTGCGGCACAGAAGAAGGACGCGGAAGCCGCGGAAGCCCGCCGACAGTTCGAACAAGCGTGGGGCAAGGCCGACGTGCAGCTGGCGTCGACTGCCTTCTAGAAGCCGGCTGCGGTTTTGAAGCAACCGAAAGCATGATAGTTGGCTTCATCGCTCGTATCGTATCGGCTCACGGGAGACTGAAAGACATCCGTGCTCCCGCCGGCTGATTGGCCAGGGAACGAAATGTCCAACATTCTTCACGAAATTCGTCACGAGGTGCTTCGCCAGCTGGCATCCGGAATGCCAGCCGCGGACATCCTGGCCGGACTGTGCAGCGCTTTCGAGGCCGAAGTGCCGGGATTGACGGCGGGTGTCACCATCCTCGACCGCACCTCCCAGCTTTTCGAGCATGCGATCTTTCCCTCGCTCTCGCCAGCCTATGGCGCGGCGCTTCGAGGCATTGCGGTAGCCGACAAGCCCGGCTCCTGCGCGCTTGCCGTGTTCAACGGCGAGACGGTGGTCTGCGAAGATGTGGCGTCGGATGAGAGGTTCAGCGATCCGTGGAAAGCCCTCGGCGCGGCCCATGGGCTGAAGGCGCTGGTGTCGATGCCGGCCTTCCATAGGGACGGCATGGTGCTTGGCACGTTCGTGGTCGCCTGGCCCCCGGAACAGCGGCTGACCGATGATCAGATGCGGCTTGCGGAGCAGTTCGCTGAGCTTTGCGCGCTTGTGCTGACCTATCGCCGCAACCAGCTGAAACAGGAGCTCCTGTTCGGCGAGCTTCAGCACCGCATGCGCAACCTGTTCAGCACGATCGGCGCGGTCGTCTATGCGACGCTGAAGTCGCATCCCGAGCCGGCAACCTTCCGCAAGACGTTCGACGGACGGCTGCTTGCTCTCGCGCGTGCCCATTCGCTCGCACTGGAAACCGAAGAAGCGGACCTGCGCCAACTGCTGGTCGAGACGCTGGCGCCATATTCGATTGACCATGAGGTCACCATTGAGGGACCGCGAGTAAAGCTGACGCAGGAAGCAGCCGTCGCGTTCAGCCTCGCCGCGCACGAGCTTGCGACGAACGCCGCCAAATATGGGGCCTTCTCGCGCAACGGCGGGACGGTTCGGATCGGCTGGGATTTCGCCGGCGCCGACAAGCCGGCATTCGAGATGACCTGGACCGAAAGCGGCGGTCCGAAGGTTCACAAGCCGGAACGCCAGGGCTTCGGCCAGACGACCCTGCGCCGGAGTTTTGCTTCCGCAATCGATGGTAAGGTCGATCTCGACTTCGACCCCACGGGCCTGCAGTGCCGCATTCGCGCCCCGCATTCGCCGCGGCTTGGGGTTCGGGTCAGCTAGACGTCACCCTGCGCTGACGAAACTGTCGAGCACCTTTTTTCGCCCCGAATGCTCGAAGTCGATTTCGAGCTTGTTGCCCTCGATCGCGGCGATGGTGCCGTAGCCGAACTTGCCGTGGAACACGCGCTGGCCGAGCGTGAGGTCGGTACGGCCTTGGTTGCCCAGTGACACCGCGGAGGCGCGAGCCTCGATGATGCGCTGCGGCTGTGAATTGAAGCGGCCCTCGCGGCTGGCGCGCTGGAACCCCGGCCCGCGGGTGGCGGCGCGCATGTTCTGCGCGGGCCCCAGGTGGGCGAAGGGGTCGGCGCGCTCGGACCATTGCGCGCGCCACAGGCTCTCGCCGCCGGTCATCGTGGTTTCCTCCGCGATGTGCGGCTTGGGCAGCTCGCCGATGAAGCGGCTCGGAATGCTGCTGGTCCACTGACCGTAAATGCGGCGGTTGGCGGCGTGCATGACCGTCGCCTTTCGGCGCGCGCGCGTGATCGCGACGTAGGCCAGGCGCCGTTCCTCCTCGAGGCTGGCGAGGCCGCCTTCGTCGAGCGCGCGCTGCGACGGGAAGACGCCTTCTTCCCAGCCCGGCAGATAGACGACGCCGAACTCCAGTCCTTTGGCGGCATGGATGGTCATGATGGTGACCCGCTCGCCCTGGCGCGCCTCATCATTGTCCATGACCAGGCTGACATGCTCGAGGAACGCTGTGAGGGTCTCGTACTCTTCCATTGCGCGCGTGAGCTCGACGAGGTTCTCAAGGCGGCCCGCGCTTTCCGCAGAGCGGTCGGCCTGAAGCATTGCGGTGTAGCCGCTCTCGTCGAGGACGATGCGCGCGAGTTCGGGGTGCGGAAGCTCGCTCGACATCTGCCGCCAGCGCGCAATGTCGGCGACGAAATTGCCGAGGCTGCGTCGCGCCTGGGGCGTCAGCTCGTCACTGTCGAGCAGGGCGGCGGCGGCGACCAGTAGCGGCTGCTGCGTTGCGCGGGCGTGGCGGTGGATGGTGGCGATCGCCTTGTCGCCGAGCCCGCGCTTGGGTGCGTTGACGATGCGTTCGAACGCGAGGTCGTCGGCGGGCTGCACGATGATGCGCAGATAAGCGATTGCGTCGCGGATTTCGGCGCGTTCGTAGAAACGGAAGCCGCCGATGATCTGGTAGCTGAGCCCGATCGCGATGAAACGCTCTTCGAACTCGCGGGTCTGGAACTGCGCGCGGACCAGGATCGCGATGTCGTCGAGCGACTTGCCCGCGGCCTCGTAACGCTCGATCTCCTCGCCGACGCGGCGCGCCTCCTCGGGGCCGTCCCACACGCCGATGACGCGCACCTTCTCGCCGTCGCCAGCGTCGGTCCAAAGCGTCTTTCCGAGGCGGCCGGCGTTGTGCGCGATGAGGCCATCGGCGGCGGCCAGGATGTGCGACGTCGAGCGGTAGTTCTGCTCAAGGCGGATGACCTTGGCATCCGGGAAATCCTTGTCGAAGCGGAGGATGTTCGCGACCTCGGCGCCGCGCCAGGAATAGATCGACTGATCGTCGTCGCCGACGCAGCACAGGTTGCGGCGCGGCTCGGCGAGCAGCTTCAGCCACTCGTACTGCGAGCTGTTCGTATCCTGATATTCGTCGACGAGCAGATAGCGGAAGCGGTCGCGATATTGCTCGAGCACGTCGGAATGCGTGCGGAAGATCACGAGCATGTGGAGCAGGAGATCGCCGAAATCGCAGGCGTTCAGCGTTTTCAACCGCTCCTGATATTGCGCGTAAAGCTCGGCGCCGCGACCGGCGGCGAAGCCCTCGGACTTGCCGGCGTCGACCTGCTTTGGAGTCCAGCCGCGATTCTTCCAGCGGTCGATCAGGCCGGCGAGCTGGCGCGCGGGCCAGCGCTTCTCGTCGAGGTTCGCGGCGCTGATGAGTTGCTTGAGCACCCGCAACTGATCGTCGGTGTCGAGGATGGTGAAGTTCGAGTGGAGCCCGACCAGCTCCGCGTGGCTGCGGAGCATCTTCGCGGCGACCGAGTGGAACGTTCCAAGCCATGGCATCCCCTCGATCGCGCCGCCGGAGATTGCAGAGACGCGCTCTTTCATCTCGCGCGCGGCCTTGTTGGTGAAGGTGACGGCGAGGATCTGGCTCGGCCAGGCCTTGCGAGTCGCGATCAGGTGGGCGAGTTGCGCCGTCAGCGCGGCGGTCTTCCCGGTGCCTGCGCCGGCGAGGACGAGCACCGGCCCTTCCGTCGACAGCACGGCGTCGCGCTGCGGCGGATTCAGGCCCTGCAAATAAGCGGGCTCGGTCAATGGTACAGGCGATTCAGGCACTTGGACGAAGTAGGCGGCAGGGCAGGGAACGACAACAGAGGGCTCGCCGACTTGCGGCTGTTGTGGCATTGGCGATCACCGGAACAAAAGGAGACCGATCATGCCCAAGGGTCAATGCCACTGCGGCGCCGTGCACTATGAGATGTCGGCCGACACGAAGCATCAGGCGATCTGCCACTGCTCCGACTGCCGCCGCCATGCGGGCGCGCCGTTCGTATCATGGGCGCTCGTCGACAAGGCCGACCTGAGATCGGAGGGTGAGACACGCGAATATGAATTGTCGCAGAATGGGCGGCGGCATTTTTGTCCGCGTTGTGGGACCAGCTTGTTCTACACGAACGACGTCGTGTTTCCCGGAATGATCGACGTTCAGACGGGCACGCTCGACGATCCCGACGCACTACCCCCACAGGCTCAGGTGCAGGCGGCCGAGCGAGTTGGATGGATGAGCCGACTAGACGAGATCCCGGCTTTCGACCGGTACCCGGGCTAGCAGGCGAGTTGGCAATAGGGGGCTCGATCGGGGCTTTATGACAAAGTTCCGACGGTTGTTCCCAGTATCCCCGTTATCCACAGGCTTATTACCAAAAATTTCGCTTCCGCGACTTACTCGACAGGTGCATGGTCTTCAAGTGATCGGGGCGGAAGGCCCAGTCTCTCCGGAAGGCCGGCAACGGCAAGAAGGGTGAGGAAGGGACAGAAGAACCGATCTCCGCCGGCAGGAATGGGAAGGACCTTCGGGTTCGTCTCGGGCCAGCCGGGAAGAGGCGCCGGAAGAGGAAATGCCCTCTAGCGCGACGCGGCTCCCGGATCTCCTTGTGGGATTTGGTGAGCAAAGCGGGACGCAAGAGATGTTTCCCCAAGAAGGGCCGCGGAACATCGGACGGTTTTGATCGGGCGACCGGTCTCGGGACTTCGGTCCAGGGGTCAGGCCAAACGAACAGGCCGGACATCGAAAGACAAGCGAACCCTCGGGAGGCGCAGTCGAGTAGAAGTCGGGCTCCTCTCACGAGGGAGCGGTACGATGGAAAGCGACGCCTGAGCTGGTGAGCCAGGATCGAGAAGCGGGGTGCCAAACCTTTCGAGGAGCGGGACCAGGTAGACCGAACACCGGCAGATCCTTCGCTCGGCGCAGTGGGGGCTGGCAGCAATGCCGGCCCCCATTTCTATTGGGGCACAGCCGGACGTGCACCCCGCCCGTACGGGGAGACTCCTCCACGGGCCTGCCATTCAATGCAGCGCTTCGAAAGCTTGCGGACACGAATCTCGAATTGCGCGTTGGGCGATTTAGGTGGCGGCGACGATTGGGTCGTCGGAGCGGCGGGCACGAAGGAGTGACACGTGTTCCGCACATTCGCAGGTCTCTGCCTCGCATCGGCGGCGTCGATCGCCGCTGCCGCAACCATTCCCACCTCGACGCTCGATTCGACCGCTCCATGGTGGGAGCGAGTGACCGTCACGATCAGCGGTGACGGCGAGGCCCATTCATGCCGCTTCGAATCCAGCCTCAAGCCCAACGGCGCGGAAAGCTGCGACGTGTCGTCGAGCCCCGGCGCTGCATCGAAGCTGTCCAACAGCGGGTCGAAGGCGGAATTCACGCGGATCACGTTCGAACGGCGCTTCACGCCCGGCGCGCAGGGCGAGCCTCAGGTCCCGGTCGGCGACACGTTGCTCGGGCAGCAGGTGATGGCGCTGGCGATCGGCGCCAAGGGCACGGTCGAAGGCTGTGAGATCGTCTCGACGTCGGGCGACGTGCGCCCGGACTATGGCTGCAACGAAGCCAAGGCCGAGAAATTCCAGGCTGGCGTGCGCACCGGCGCGACCGAGACCAAGCAGGGCTATATGACGATCATGGTCTACGGCCACTCGGAAGAGGTCGTCTGACTGCGGTTTCCTACGCCAGGATGATGTTCGGGATCGGCATCGGCTCTTCGGCACGAGGCGGATCAGGCTCCGTGCTGATCAGGCCCCGGTCGATATAGGTCACGCGCATTTCGTAAGCGGATGCGAGCTCCTCGTGACGCCGGCGCGCCTGTCCGCCGCTGCATGTCATGGCCTGCCGCTCCTGGCGGGCGCGAAGCATGAAATAATCTCGATCCCGTGCGTTCATTGCGGGATTGTGATCCTCGCGCGGGTGCGGCGCAATTAGCATCATCCCGAGCGGGATTCGGCCTGAGTATTGAGCGCGGGTTTAACCGGAGCGGCGCTTCGGGATGTGGCACATCGGCGACCGTGGAGGACAGCGAACGAGCCCGGCCGGAAGGGGGCTGGGCGACGAGGCGGCGCGGCGGTTGAACCGCGCCGCCGATGCCAGTCTAGTAGCGGCGATAGCCGTTGTTGCGGCCGCCGATGCGGATGTCGGTTACGACGCCGCGATAATCGACATTGCAGCGGAAGCTGACGTCGCCCGGCGCGTAACCCTGCTGAGGATAGCCGCGGTTCTGATAGCCGTACTGGTTGCCATACTGGCCGGCATAGCCGGTGCCCATCATCCCCGAGACGCGCAGGCCGTTGCTGCGGCGCTGGACGTCGGTGATCGCGGTGACGTGCAGCTGCGGCGCGAGGATGCGCGGGTTGCCGTACTGGTTGCCGTACTGGTTCCCGTAGCCGTTATTGTAGCCGCGATATTGCTGCATCGCCTGGGTCCGCGCGGCGTTGGCGCACTGACGCACGGCCTGGCGGTCCGTCACATTGTAGCGGTTGCCGAGCAGCTGATCGATGACGTCGGTCACCGGGTTGCCGGTGTAGCCCGGGTTGTAGCCGGGCTGGCCGGGATAAGCCTGCTGATAGCCATAGCCGGGCTGGCCCGGGTAAGGCTGCGGGGCCGGCTGCTGGTAGCCGTAAGGGTACGGGTTCTGCGCCGCGAGCGGGGCGGACATGCCGCCGATCGCCGCCGCGGCAGCGAGAGAGTTGGTGAACCGGTTCATGAGATATTCCCTCCGTCTCGCCCGGGTACGCCGGGGAGTTCGGGGGTTAAACGATTGTCCCTCCGAAATGGTCGCATGAACCCAAAACAACAAAGGCAACGCGGAGCCGTCCCGTGCGTTCGGGGCCCATGGCAGAAGACAACATCGTGCATCGCGCCCCGAGCGACGTCAGCGCGGTCGACGGCGCCGTCCAGCTGGACGGACCTGACGCCGTCGACGTGGCGATGACCCCCGAAGCCGCCGAGGAGACGTCGGAGCGGCTCACCGAGCAGGCGGTCAAGGCCCGCGGCCAGCGCCGGCTGAGCGGGCTGGTCCACCGCGCGAAGGACTAGGCGCCCCGCGCCGCGCTTATTTCGCCGGAATTCGATCCGGTTGCAGGGCCGTTGCGGGCTCCTTCGCTGGACGGGCGTTGCGCACGGCCCAGTCGAGTGCGAAGTCGGCGACTTCCTCCCAGCCGGGATCGAGCAAGGTCCAGTGCGAGCGGCCGGGGAAGATCTTGATCTCGGTGAGCGAGGGCGCCTGCTTCTGCTTCTCGCAGATCGCCTGGGTCATGCTCGCGTCGGCGATGAGGTCCAGCTCGCCGCCGATCAGGAGCAACGGCGCGCGGTCCGGATTGTCCCAGCGGATCGGCGTCGCACTGACGATCCCGTCCCACCAGATCTTTCCGGGCGTCGGCACGATATATTTGTCGTAGGTCGCGTCCACCTGCCCTTCCGGCACGAGCTGGGCGAAGCGCTTGTGGAAGTAGCTGCGCGACATGGTCTCGGTCTTTTTCCAGCTGGCCCAGTCGAAAAAGACCGGAAGCGCCGAGACGACCGCGTGTGGCCCGAGGCGGACGCCCGGCGTGGGCGCCGGATCGATGGCCACCCCGGCGACCCCAAGGCCCCGGTTTAGCAAATGCTGAACCCACACGCCGCCGGCCGAATGGCCGATGAGGATCGGTTCTTCCGGACACTCGCCGATGATGCGGTCGTAATGGTCGAGGATTTCGGCAACGCCGAGGCTCGCGAGCTTCTCGTCGGGCTCCGCGCGCAGATCTTCGGGTGAGCGGTCGTCATAGGGCCAGTCGGGCGCCACGACGGTGAAGCCGCGCGCTTCGTAACGCGCCTTGACCGCGTCCCAGCTGCGCGAGTTCAGCCAGGCTCCGTGGATCAGCAGGACGGTGTTGGACATACGCGCGATTCCTCCGTGGTGCGATGGAAGGGGACTCGGCGGAGGCGCGAGGGACGCAGCGTCTTCGTCGCAGCGGCTATAGCATCGATTCCCACGGTGCCGAACGGCGGGGTAGCCTTACGGTTTTCGCGCTGACGCGCAGTCGCTGGGGCCGCGAAACTTCCCAAAGTTCGCGGGCCTACGCGCGTGTGCGCGCGAAGCGGGGCGGGAAAGCGGGGGTCGAAACGGGGGTCCTTCCACTTTGTGACCTTTGTTGAATTTGGGCCCGCGCGGTTCACTGCCCGAAGGTCAGCACAAAGGGGGCGCTGTAGGACAGGATTTTCGCTTGGGGAGCGTGGTGTCCCAAGATTAGTCTCGGAGCTTGTTAACTTCTGATTGACTCATTTTTAAATGCCCGACTATTCAAGCGCCTGCGTGGGAGCGCGAGTTTTGTTGCGTGAGTGGGGGTTTTCGATGCGTAAGGTGATTTTGGCTGCTGCGGCAGGCGTTGGACTGTTGTCAGCGGCACCGGCGGCGGCCCAGGTTACGCTGCAGGTCGATTCCGCAACCCAGAAGCTGACCGGTGCGAACGGCGTCAACGTCGGTGGCACCCTTTACGACGTCACCTTCGCGGACAACACGTGCGACGCGCTCTTTGGCGGATGCGACGCCAATTCCGACTTCATCTTCCAGACGGAAGCACAAGCCCTGGCGGCGGCCCAGGCGCTGCTCGATCAGGTTTTCACCGGCATCTATGACACGACCCCTAACCTGACGGAGGGCTGCGCGGCTTTCGATGCTTGTGTGACCATCGTCCCCTATGGGGTCACGGTTCGTAACGCGAACGGCTTCGACATGCTGGTCGCCTATTCGCGCAACTGGGCGGGCACGACGGCGGACGACGCGTTCAGCCGCGTCAATAATGCACCGGCGCCATATGATTCGAACTTCAACACGCGTGACAACAGCTACTATGGCTATGCGGTGTTCTCGACCCACGTGGCTGCTGCCGCAGTGCCCGAACCGGCGACGTGGGCGATGATGCTATTCGGTTTCGGCGCCATCGGCTTCCAGATGCGGCGTCAGCGCAAGCCCGCTCTCGCCTGACTATTCCCCGACGGGGGAGCACTCTGTCAGAACAGCTTCGACGTGCTGACCGCGGCGAGGCAGTTGGCGTGGAGGGGGAGGGTTTGCTCGTCGAACTCGGGCGCCCTGACGGTGCCGGCGGGGCGCTGGACCCGGAGGCGGACGAGTGCGGCGGGGGCGATCGGCTTGGCGCACATGGCGCAGGGCTTTCCGTCGACATCTGCGCTGTCGTCGAGCAGCGGCGGCTTGCCGTTCCAGTGGCGGTGGAAGGTCAGGCGCACGTGGGGCCGCAAATGGCGCGCGAGGCATTCGGTGTGGCAGGCGCTTTCACTAGCATGAAACCCGGCGTGTCGGGGTCCACGCGGATCAGGCGCAGGATCGTGCCCCACGGCACGAGCTCGCCGCAGAAGCGGCAGAGATGGCCGGTGGTGAAATTCGGGTCGCGGCGGCGGGGCATGCGGCGATAATGCCGAGACAAAGGGCGCGATTGCAACGCAATCGTGAGCTTCGGCGAAGAGACATTGAGGCCCGGCCGGCGGGTCGGCGAAGCCGAACCCGATCGACGTCACGGATTTACTCCGTGACGGCTTCTCAATCCGGATAGACGGGCGGCAGCACGGTCAGCTTGGCCGCTTTCTTGCGGCAGCGCCTGCATTTCAGGCGCGGGGCGAGTTGGGCGAGCTGACGGTTGCCGTTGGCATGATGATCGAACACGCCTACTGTGAAGGGCGCGTGGATTTGTTCAATTTCTTGGAACTCACGAGCCGCTTCGTCGAAGTGCTGGGCAGTGACAACTGATTCCCGGCCGAGAGCGAAGAAAATACCGCCCTCAGTCGTCCGGCTCGTATTGCCGATGTGCCAAATCGCTCCGCGCGGCACGCGCGCTGTAGGTCGTGCTAAAAACGATGCGGAGATGATTTCCGCTGACGGAAGGTATGCAGCGAATGCGTCTAACTGAGGCAGCGGCTCAGCTTTGCAACGAAGTAAATGCATGAGTGCCACGGACTACTCCCCCCAATACAGGTCCGAGCTGATTCGAGTAATGCACGTTCCTGTTGAGAGCGACAGGGAAATTACTTCGCCCCAATCAAATCCGGCTCATCCACCACGACCTTCCGCGCTCGCGTCACCTTCTTCGGCTTCGCCTCCACCACCATCGGCTTGACGCTCGCCCGCTCCAGCATCGGCTTCAGATACTGCCCGGTAAAACTCTCCGGCGAAGCGGCGACCGTCTCCGGCGTTCCCTCGACCGTGATCCGCCCGCCATTCACTCCGCCGCCCGGACCCAGATCGATCACCCAGTCCGCGGTCTTGATGACGTCGAGGTTGTGTTCGATCACCACCACCGTGTTGCCCTGGTCGGCGAGGCGGTGGAGGACTTCGAGGAGCTTGCGGACGTCCTCGAAGTGGAGGCCGGTGGTGGGCTCGTCGAGGATGTAGAGCGTCTTGCCGGTGGCGCGGCGGGACAGTTCCTTCGACAGCTTGACGCGCTGCGCCTCGCCGCCGCTGAGCGTCGTCGCCGACTGGCCGACCTTGATGTAGCCGAGGCCGACCTCCTGCAGCATGCGCATCTTGTCGCGGATGCCGGGGACCGCCTTGAACAGCTCCGCCGCCTCCTCGACGTTCATGTCGAGCACGTCGGCGATCGAGTGGCCCTTGAACTTCACCTCCAGCGTCTCGCGGTTGTAGCGCGCGCCGTGGCAGACGTCGCAGGTGACGTAGACGTCGGGCAGGAAGTGCATCTCGATCTTGATCAGGCCGTCGCCCTGGCACGCCTCGCAGCGGCCGCCCTTGACGTTGAAGGAGAAACGGCCGGGCTTGTAGCCGCGCGCCTGGCTCTCGGGCAGGCCGGCGAACCAGTCGCGGATCTGGGTGAAGGCGCCGGTGTAGGTCGCGGGGTTGGAGCGCGGGGTGCGGCCGATCGGCGACTGGTCGATGTCGATGACCTTGTCGAGCTGCTCGAGCCCGCCGATCTTCTCGCACGGGCCGCAGACGATGCGCGCGCCGTTCAGCGCGCGGGCGGCGCCGGCGTAGAGCGTGTCGATGGTGAGGCTGGACTTGCCGCTGCCGCTGACGCCGGTGACGCAGGTGAAGGTGCCGAGCGGGAACTTCACCGTGACGTCCTGGAGGTTGTTGGCGGTGGCGCCGTGGACGGTGACGAACTTGCCCGAGCCCTTGCGGCGGGTCTTGTGCAGCGGGATTTCGCGGCGGCCGGAGAGGTAATCGGCGGTGATGCTGGTCGTGCAGGCGAGCAGATCCTCGAGCGTGCCCTGGCACACGACCTCGCCGCCGTGGACGCCCGCGCCGGGGCCCATGTCGATGACATGGTCGGCGTGGCGGATCGCGTCCTCGTCATGCTCGACGACGAGCACGGTGTTGCCGAGCGACTTCAGGCGCTTGAGGGTTTCGAGGAGGCGGTCGTTGTCCTTCTGGTGGAGGCCGATCGAGGGCTCGTCGAGGACGTAGAGGACGCCCGAGAGGCCGGAACCGATCTGGCTGGCGAGGCGAATGCGCTGGCTCTCGCCGCCCGACAGCGTGCCGCTGGTGCGGTCGAGGTGGAGATAGTCGAGGCCGACATTGTGGAGGAAGCCGAGGCGCTCGTTGATCTCCTTGAGGATGGCCTTGGCGATCTCATTTTGGGTCGGGTTCAGCTTTTCGTGGAGCTTCGCGAACCAGTCGTAGGCGTCGGCGACGCTGCGGCGGGTGGACATGGAGATGTCCTCGCCGGCGATCTTGACCGCGAGCGCTTCGGGGCGGAGGCGGGCGCCGGTGCAGACCTCGCACGGGCGGCTGCCCTGGTAGCGGCTGCAGCTCCTCGCGCATCCAGGCGGACTCGGTGGTCTGCATGCGGCGGTTGAGGTTGCCGATGACGCCTTCGAACGGCTTCTTCACCTCATAGCTGCGGCGGCCGTCGATGAACTTGAGGGTCACGGGCTTGCCGCCGGTGCCGTAGAGGATGACGCGCTGGGCCTCCTCCGGCAGGTCGCGCCACGGCACGTCGAGCTCGAAATCATAGGCGCGGGCGAGGCTCGACAGCACCTGCATGTAGTAAGGCGAGGGCGGGTTGGACTTGGCCCAGGGGACGACCGCGCCTTTCTTGATCGACAGATTGTGGTTGGGGACGACGAGGTCCTCGTCGAACACCAGCTTCTCGCCGAGGCCGTCGCAGATCGGGCAGGCGCCCTGCGGCGCGTTGAACGAGAAGAGGCGCGGCTCGATCTCGGAAATGGTGAAGCCGCTGACGGGGCAGGCGAACTTCTCGGAGAAAATGATGCGGCCGGGGGGCGCGTTGTCGCTGAGCACCTGGCGCTCCGCCGCTTTTTCCAGCGCTTTCGCGACGCCGACGTTTTCGGTGCCGGGCACTTCGTGTGATGGGTCGGCGGGGTCGAGGAAGGCGAGGCCCTCGGCGAGCTTGAGCGCGGTCTCGAAGCTATCGGCGAGGCGCGGCTCGATGCCTTCGCGGATGACGACGCGGTCGACGACGACCTCGATGTCGTGCTTGTACTTCTTGTCGAGCGCGGGGGCTTCTTCGATCGGGTAGAATTGCCCGTCGATACGGACGCGGGTGAAGCCGGCCTTCTGCCACTCGGCGAGCTCCTTGCGGTACTCGCCCTTGCGGCCGCGGACGACGGGCGCGAGCAGGTAATGGCGGCTGCCGTCGGGCAGGGCCATGGTGCGGTCGACCATCTGGCTGACGGTCTGCGCGGCGATCGGGAGGCCGGTCGCGGGCGAATAAGGGATACCGACGCGCGCCCAGAGCAGGCGCATGTAGTCGTAGATCTCGGTGACGGTGGCGACGGTCGAGCGCGGGTTGCGCGACGTGGTCTTCTGCTCGATCGAGATGGCGGGCGACAGGCCGTCGATATGCTCGACGTCCGGCTTCTGCATCATCTCGAGGAACTGGCGCGCGTAGGCGCTGAGGCTCTCGACGTAGCGGCGCTGCCCCTCGGCGTAGATGGTGTCGAAGGCGAGGCTCGACTTGCCCGAGCCGCTGAGGCCGGTGATGACCGTCAGGCTCTCGCGCGGGATGTCCACGTCGACGGCCTTCAGGTTGTGCTCGCGGGCTCCGCGTACGGAAATATGGGTCAGCATCGGGTTCGGCTTCGTTCCGTTTATGTTCTGATTAGCGGGAGATGCCGCAGCCGGTCAACGCGACTCCGGCGATATGGGTTCGGCGCGCGATTCCGCAACTGATCGACAGCAGCAGTAGCTTGGTCGATGCGGACTCGCTGGATCCGGCGAGGCGAACCAGCAAGTGTCCGCAAATCAAGCATTTGGGGGCTAGTGATGAGCAAATCTACTTACGGTGGCGCGGCGCGCATGTGCGCCATGTTTCTCGCCTGCAGCGCGCTTCAGGCGACGCCGGCGTTCGCTGAGCACGCTTCCGCGAAGGCCGGCAGCGAGGAAGCTGAGACTGCTCGTTTCGGCACGTGGGGCGTCGATCTTGCGGCGCGCGACTTGTCGGTGAAGCCGGGCGATGACTTCCAGCGCTACGCCACCGGCAAGTGGCTCGACACCAACGAGATCCCGGCGGACCAGGCTTCGAACGGAACGGGGTTCGAAACCTACAACCGCAACCAGGTGCGCCTCCGCAACATCGTGACGAGCGCGCCGAAGGACAGCCAGCTGGGCGCGCTCTACGCGAGCTACCTGAACGAGCCGCTGCTCGAGCAGCTCGACGCCAAGCCGCTGATGGCGGATCTCGCCGCGGTTGATGCGATCAAGACCAAGGCGCAATTCGCCGATTATATGGCGCGGACGCATGCCGATTTCGGGTCGGCGCTGTTCGGCCTCGGCCCAATTCCCGACCCCAACAATCCGGCGATCAAGATCCTCTACGTCGGGACGTCGGGCATGGGGCTGCCGGACCGCGATTATTACCTCGACGACAAGTACAAGCCGCAGCGCGAGGCGTATCGCGCGTTTATCCAGCGCACGCTGGCGCTTGTCGACACGCCGAACGCGGCCGCGGCGGCCGACAAGATCATGGCTTTCGAGACCCAGATCGCAAAGCTGTCGTGGGACAAGACCGATCTTCGGAACATCGAGAAGCTCAACAACCCGATGACCGTGCCGCAGCTCGCGGCTTATGCGCCGGGCATCGATTGGGCGGCGTATCTTCAGTCCGCGAAGGTGGGTCCTGTCCCGCACCTGATGGCCAGCGACAATACGGCGATCAAGGCGCTCGCGGCGCTCTATGCAAAGACCCCACTGGAGACATTGAAAACCTGGGAGCGGTTCAAGGTCGCGAGCCAGGCTGGGCCTTATTTGTCGAAGCGCTTCGTCGACAGCAACTTCGAGTTCGCCAGGACGCTCTCGGGCGTGAAGCAGCTTCGTCCGCGCTGGCGGCGCGGCATCGACCAGGTCGACGGGCGTCTCGGTGAGCTGCTTGGCCAGACCTACGTCGAGCGCTATTTCGCGCCGTCGTCGAAGACGATGATGGAGGAGCTGGTCGCGAACCTGAAAAAGGCAGCCGCGGTTCGCATCACAGGCAATAGCTGGATGAGCAGCGCTACCAAGCAGGCTGCGCTGACCAAGCTCGACAAAATGCAGGTGATGGTCGGCTATCCGGAGAAATTCCGCGATTATTCGGCGCTCGCGATGAAGGCCGACGATCTTTACGGGAACGTCAAGCGCAGCTCGGCCTTCGAGTGGGATTATCAGCTGAGCGAGATCAACAAGCCGGTCGACAAGAAGAAATGGTCGATGAGCCCGGCGACGGTCGACGCTTACAACGCCTTTTTCGAGAACAAGATCGTGTTCCCCGCCGGGATCCTGCAGGCACCGTTCTTCGATCCGGCGGCGGATCCTGCCGTCAACTACGGCTCCATCGGCGCGATCATCGGCCATGAGATCATGCACGGCTTCGACGACCAGGGCCGCAAGTTCAATGAGATCGGCGCGGCCAAGGATTGGTGGACGCCGGAAGATGCGAAGCGCTTCGCTGCACTCACGACCGAGCTGGGCAAGCAATATTCGTCCTACGAAGCGGCACCGGGCGTGTTCATCAACGGCGAGTTCACGATGGGCGAGAATATCGGGGACATGTCCGGCCTGGAGGTCGCCTACGACGCGTACAAGATGTCGCTTGGCGGCAAGCCTGCGCCGGTGGTCGACGGACTGACCGGCGACCAGCGCTTCTTCCTCGCTTTCGCGCAGGCGTGGCGCGGCAAGCAGCGCGAGGACGCGATCAAGACCCAGGTCGCGTCCGACCCGCACAGCCCGCGGCGCTACCGCGTGATCGGACCGCTGCGGAACCTCGACGCATGGTACCAGGCGTTCGGGGTCGGCCCTGAGTCCAAGTTCTACATCGCGCCCGAGAAGCGCGTGCGCATCTGGTGATCTTTGAGAGCCTCGTCGACGGACTCCTTTCGTTCGTCGATGAGCGCTGGCTGGACTCACGTCCGCCTGTGCAGCAGCCTGCGCATCTTGTTGCTCTAGCGGGGAAATTATGACGACGACGACTCACGCGCTGCTGCGGGCGGCCGGTGTGCTGCTTGCGGCTTCTACTGCGATGGCCGGAACGAGCCTGGTGGCGCAGACCGCGCAGGTCGCACCTGTGGCTTCAGCGAAGGCCAAGCTCGGCACGTGGGGCGTCGATCTGACGTCGCGCGACACGTCGGTGAAGCCGGGCGAAGACTTCCAGAAATATGCGTCGGGCAGCTGGCTCGCGAAGACGCAAATCCCGGCCGACAAGCCGGAGACCGGATCTTTCTACGACGTCTACGACGTCAGCCAGGACCAGCTGAAGGCCATCGTCACCAGCGCGCCGGCGACGAGCAAATATGGCGCGCTGTACCAGAGCATGATGGACGAAGCGCGGGTCGAGGCGGTGGGCCTGGCGCCGCTCAAGGCAGACCTTGCGACCGTCGCGGCGATCGAGACGAAGTCGGAGATGGCGCGGTACATGGGCGTGACCGACGGCACGTTCGGATCGTCGGTCGTGTCGTTCCACCTCGAGCCTGACTTGGCCGACGCGTCGATGAACGCGCTCTATCTCAACCAGGCAGGGCTCGGACTGCCGGACCGCGATTACTATCTGAAGGCGCAGTTCAAGCCGCAGCGCGACGCGTACCGCGACTATATCGAGCGCACCTTCCGCATGATCGGTCAGCCCAATCCGGTGGCCGCCGCCGACCGCGTGCTGGCGTTCGAAACGGCGATCGCCCAGAAGAGCTGGGCCACCGCCGACCGCCGCGACATCGACAAAACGAACAATCCGATGAGCGGCGCGGAGCTGGCGAATTATGCGCCTGGTCTCGACTGGGCGGCCTTTTTCGAGGGCGGCAAAGTGCCTCCGCAAAAGCGCATGATCGTCAACGAGAAGACTGCGATCCGCGACATCGCGGCGATCTATGGGCGCACGCCGCTCCAGACGCTGAAGGAATGGCAGGCCTTCCGTACCGCCGACCAGGCAGCGCCGTACCTGAACAAGGCCATGGTCGACAGCCGCTTCGAATATACGAAGACGATCAGCGGCGTGACCGAGCAGCGCCCTCGGTGGAAGCGCGCGATCACGCTCGTCGACGGCTCGCTCGGCGAGCTGGTGGGGCAGGACTATGTGCAGCGTTACTTCCCGGCAGCATCCAAGACCAAGATGGTCGAGCTGGTCGCGAACCTTAAGACGGCCATGGCCGAGCGGATCGGCAGCAACAACTGGATGAGCCAGCCGACCAAGACGGCGGCGCTGGAAAAGCTGTCGCGGATGGACGTTATGGTCGGCTATCCGGACAAGTTCCGCGACTATAGCGCGCTCGAAATCCGGGCGGACGACCTCTACGGCAACGTCAAGCGGGCGAGCCGCTTCAACGCCGATTACAACATGGAAGACCTCGGCAAGCCGGTCGACCGGAAGAAGTGGGTGATGAACCCGCAGGAAGTAAACGCCTACAACGGCGGCGGCGAGAACAAGATCGTGTTCCCCGCGGGCATCCTGCAACCGCCCTTCTTCGATCCCAACGCCGACGATGCGGTCAACTATGGCGGCATCGGCGCGGTCATCGGTCACGAGATCAGCCACGGCTTCGACGACCAGGGCCGCAAGATCGACGCGAGCGGCAACGTGCGCGACTGGTGGACGGCTGAAGACGCCAAGCGCTTCGATGCGGAGGCCACCGTGTTCGGTGACCAGTATGCGAAGTTCGAAGCCGCGCCAGGCGCGTTCATCAACCCCAAGCTGACGATGGGCGAGAACATTGCCGACTTCGCCGGCATCCAGGTTGCGCTCGATGCGTATCACCGATCGCTGGGCGGCAGGCAGGCGCCTGTGATTGACGGCCTGACCGGCGACCAGCGCTTCTTCCTCGCTTACGCGCAGGTTTGGCGGGAGAAGCAGCGCGAGAACGCGTTGCGCAGCCAGGTCACGACCGACCCGCACAGCCCGGGCCGCTTCCGAGTGCTCGGCCCGATCCGCAACGTCGAGGCCTGGTACCAGGCGTTCGGGATCACGCCGGACAGCTCCATGTACATCCCGCCGGAGAAGCGCGCGCACATCTGGTGAGCTGCCGGAGACGGGCGTGTCGGGGGAGCCATCGAAAGGTGGCTCCCTTTCTCGCACCGCCGGTCTCGACCTGTGGCCAAAAAAGAGGGCCCGCCTAACGCGTAGACGGGCCCCGGGAACCGGCTGTGGGAGTGTCTAGGTCACATAGCCGGGACTGTTATTTGCTCGGATTGTTTAGGCGACCTGCGGCAGCGCACCCGCACTGCGGCGACGACGAAGCGAGTAACCGACCGCGCCGAAGCCGATCAGCATCATCGCCCAGGTCGCCGGTTCAGGAACGGCCGAAGTGACGGTCGCACGAACGATGAAATCGTCGTGATTGTCGTCGTCCTCGAGTGGACCAATCTGATCGTCATAGCCCAGATAGAAGACACTGGTGTTGAATGAGCCGGACGCTGCGACTTGCTCGCCCGGAAGGAAGATGCCGAACCCGGCGTCACCGACGGTCGCGGCGAGGCCGCCAACACTAGTGAAAAGTAGGCGCGCGATCAGGTCACCCCCGGAGAACGCCGCGGCGCCGATAGGAACCGGCGCACCGAAATGATTCTCGAGGTTTGAAACTTCGGTCAGCGACAGCGCGGGAAGCGATACCGTCGAGAACGTGTCGCTGAATCCGCTTTCCGAGCCCAGGAACTCGAAAGTGATGATGGCATCGCCGTTGAGGACGATCGAAGCGCCGGTGGTGGTGTAGAAGTTGTAGCCCAACCCCGCGAGCTCGTCGTGGAAGTCGTTGTTGTTCGGCGCGTTGGTGATGTCCGGAATCTCATTGATTTCGCTGTACGTGATCGTCACGTCTTGCGCGTTCGCGGCGCTCGCTAAACCCAACGTAAGGCCGGCCATGGCCAAGCTCAATTTTTTCACTGTTACCCCCATCGCTAATTGCCGTCGAAAGTCCCCCGAGCGCGGCGCGAGTCGACAGCCGATTCGCTGCCAATAACAGCAGTTAATCGAATTGTTAACAAAAATTTAAGAATTACACTTGTGCCGAACTGCGACGGTTTTTGGGTCCATCAGACGAGAGGATAAGCCGCAATTTCCTCGTAATGTGCACCGTGCCGGGAGAGACGGCTTTCAAACAGATGGAATTCGGACGCGCGGAAAAGGTCGGAGGAAAGGCCCCGCGTACGATCGAGGAAGCGGGCGACTTCGTGGCGCCGGCGGCCCTTCCAGCGAGCCAGCGTGATATGAGGATGGAAGGCGCGGCGCTCGGCTTCCAGCCCGGCTTGCTGGCACACGCGCTCGACCTTGGCGGCGAGTGCGGCGACCGGCTCTCTCGGCTCCACGCCGGCCCATAGGGCGCCGCTGTTGCGCTGCTCAAACCGGCCAACCCCGCAGATGCGTAGGTCGAATGACGGTACCTGGATGCGCGCGAGTGCGTCGGCGAGATCCTGCGCAAGCGGTCGGTCAACCTCTCCGATGAAGCGCAACGTGAGGTGAAGCTGCTCGTCGCTCTGCCAACGGAAGTCGGCGCTGTCGTCCATCGCGTCGATCAGCAGATCCCGGATCGGTTCGGGCGGGCGGATGGCGACGAACAGCCGGTGCATTTGCGCGTTCCTAGATCTGCGCGCGGACGGCCATAAGCCAGCGTGCCGCGATCGGCGACAATCCGGGCGGAAGGTCGTCGATCGGCGCTTCCATCACGTCCTGCACCTCCCAGGACCAGCGCGGCCGGCTGTAGCGCACCCGTTCCACGATCAGCAGTTCGTCAGTGCCGGGAAGGGCCAGGCGGGCCTTGCCGTGCGAGGTCATGCCGATCTCCTCGCGCAATTCGCGCAATGCCGCTTCGCAGGGATCCTCATCGGCAGCGCGGCCGCCGCCGGGAAGCCGCCACCCCGGCGCGTAACGAAGCTTGACAAGGATCACGCGCCGCTCGGCGGTCAATGCAACTGCGTGGACTCCCGCCCTGCGCCGGGCTCGAGGCTTGACGATCCGGTACGCCGCGGTCGCGAAGGAGCGAAGCAGCCTGTCGAGGAGCCGGGACATGTGGGGCGGACTCACTTGGGAGCCGGGGAGTTCCAATCGGAGAGGCGGCATGTCACATTCGCCGCACTTCGAGGGGGCCAGAATGAGCGGGCGACACGGTCTGACGCAGGACGAATATGAGACGCTCCTGAAGCCGATGGGCAAGGAGCTGAGCGCCATGGCGCGCTGGGTGTCCGAGACCAAGCAGCGCATGGTCATCCTGTTCGAAGGCCGCGACACGGCCGGGAAGGGAGGCTCGATCGACATGTTCGCTCGCGTCCTCAATCCCCGCCAGGCCCGGGTCGTCGCCTTGCCCAGCCCCAACGAGCGCGAGCGGACGCAATGGTATTTCCAGCGCTACGTCGAGCATTTCCCCGCCGAGGGCGAGATCGTGATGTTCGACCGCAGCTGGTACAATCGCGCCGGTGTGGAACGGGTGATGGGTTTCTGCACCCCCGAGCAGGCGCAGGACTTCCTCAACGCAGTGCCCCAGTTCGAGCGGCATATCGTCGACGACGGGATCCTGTTCTTCAAATATTGGCTGTGCTGCGACCAGGAGGTGCAGGAAGAGCGCTTCCAGAACCGGCTGCGCAACCCGATGAAGCGGTGGAAGCTGTCCCCGATCGATATCAAGGCGCGCGAGCATTACGACGATTACACCGAAGCGCGGGAGATGATGCTGTCGGCGACGCACACCGACTTCGCGCCGTGGACTTTGGTCGACTATAACGATCAGGCGCTCGGCCGGCTGACGCTCCTCCGCGACCTGCTCGACCGCATCCCGGACACCGAGCTGCCGCTGGAGGACATTCCCTGGCCGCCATTGGAGCATGAGCTTCTCAAGGAGCGGTATGAAGTGCTTGACCCCATTCCTTCCTACGTCCCTGCGCCCGAAACGCCCAAGCGTCGCCGGCGCGCAGGCTAGCCGCACTTGCGCTAATCCGCTCATCGCGTAGGCTGACGTCATAGCGCCGGTTCTGAGGGGGGTCTGGAATGCGTGCGTGGAAGCTGCTGGCGAAGCTCACCATTTATTACGCGGTCATAGGCGCAGCGGTTTTCATTGCGGTGAAGCTATTCCCTTCGGCGACAGGGTGGCTTCCGGTCGGCGGTGTTGAGCAGCTGATCGCCGCGCCCGCCAAGAACCCGCTCGAGGCTTCCGAAGCGATGCGGTCGGCGCACGTCAGTAGCCTGGGCGAAAGCCTGTTCTGGCTAACGGTTGCGATCGTCGGCGCGCTGCTGTGTTCGCTGCCGGTGAGCTGGGTCTACATGGGCATCCGCAACGACGACGAATACGACCAGTCGCTGATCAACACGATCCTGGTCCTGCCGATGGTCGTTACCGGCATCGTCATCATCGTCCAGAACTCGCTCGCGCTGGCCTTCTCCCTCGCCGGGATCGCGGGTGCGGTGCGCTTTCGGAATTCGCTCAAGAGCTCGGGCGACGCCCTGTTCATCCTGCTCGCGGTCGGGATCGGCCTGTCAGCCGGCATCGGCGCGGTGGAGCTCGCCGCGCTGATCACGATCGCGTTCAACTATACGTTCGTGATGCTGTGGGTGACCGAATATGGCGAACGCGCCGGGATGAAGCGCTACATGATCGATTACGATCCGGAGACGAACCCCGACCCGCCGATGGCGGTCGCGGCAGTGGTCATCGAAACCGAGAAGAAGCCCGACTAGCGGGCGCAGCGCCTCAGGACCTTGGCGTTCAGGTCGGCGTCGCTGGCGATATCGGCGAAGAAGCGCTCGAGGTAGGCCGCGGCCCGGCTTTGTGAGCGTGCGTCTAAACCGGGTACCTGCGCAAGCACTCCGAGGATCTGCGGCCGCGCTTGGCGCAACTGCAGCGCTGCGGCCAGCGCATCCGGATTGTGGACGCAATAGCCGCGGTAATAGCGGTCCCGGACGCTGTCGAGCTCAAGCTCGCCCGGGGGCGTCGCGTAGCTCGTGTCGACGAAGCCCGAAAAGTCGAAGTCGTAAGGGACCGGGATCGTCTGACCCGGCGCCAGCGAACCGATGATTTCTGCATTATGGCAGCAATCGTCGTCCGCCGGGCCGGCGCGCATCGACCAGTCGTGATTGGCCAGCATGTGCTGGAATAGGGCATAGCGCGCGGCATCGGGCGGGCTGAGGAAGGCCAGGGGGATGCGATCGCCAGCGCGAACCCGGTTGACGCCGTTGCGCTCGGCGAGGTCGTCGAGATTTTCGAGGAAGAAGCCGACTTGCGAAGCGATCGGCCGGCCGTTCGCGTCCCGATAATCGACGTCCACGAGTTTCGCGCGGAAGCTTCGCGGCGTCAGCAGGTTATACATCCGGTACGCCGCATATTCGCGCAGCACATATTGGCGATACGTCGCATTATCGCGGCAGTGGGTGATGAGCTTAAGCCGCTTCTGTCCCGCGAACATGGACGTCGCCGGAGGTGGCGTCGGGAACTCGACGCGCAGCGGCGGGAAGGCGCAGATTTCGGACGTTCGCCTGGTGATGCCGCGAAGCGCGAGGGTGATCGGCAGGCTCTGGCCGCTGGGGTCCACCAGCGTACCGGGCACGGTGCCGCGGAACTGCCGATTGTCGATCAAAGTCTCGAGCGGCGCCTGGATGCTGATGTGGATCTTGTCGGAGGAGGCGAACAGCGGCTTTTCCGCCGCGCGAGACGGGGTCCCGGCGAGAATGCTTATGACAATCGCCAGTGCAGCCGACAGCCGGATCTTCATGATCCTCCCCTCGCGACGGTGTGCGGAGTGACGGTGTCACCGACGATCTCCAGCCAAGTGAGGGTGCCGCCGTAATGGCGCGAGATGCCGGTATCGACGCTGATCAAGCGGCCCGCATGGGTGATCTGGATGCCCGACGGGTTGGGCGTGTGTCCCACGACGATGCGCTTCGCACCATAAGCGGCGAGCACGGTTGCGAGTTCCTGGTCAGCCGTCGGTTTCGGGCCGGGCGTCCGAGCGCGTAAAGCTTCCGCCTCAGGGTCGCGGCGAACCAGTCCGCGGTACCACAATGGGCCAAGGGGATCAGTCAGGACGGACGTCGGGCTTTCGTCGGCAGCCGCCATCGCCGCGGCGACGCGCCGATTCAGCTCGTTCATCGGGACCTTCGCATATTCGGCGCTAAGGCCGCCGTGGACGAAAAGCGTGTCCCCGATCTTGGCGACCGCCGGGTTGCGGGTCGCCCATTGCCCGAGATCCCCCGAAGGCATCCAGGCGAGCTTGTGCTCCACCCAGCCGAGCGGGGTGGTAGCGATCCATGCCTGCCGGATGGCATCAGCGGTCATGTTCGGCGTCTTGGCGCGGAACGAGGCCTCAATGGCGGCTTTGTTCAGCTCGTAAAGACGGTCGCGCCGCTCGGCGGACTGGCCGTCGGCAAAGGCCGCGAATTCGCCCGCTGTCGTATAGCGATAGTCGCCGGTCAGGTTCATCGCCTCGTGGTTGCCGAGCACTACGATCACTCGGCCGCCCTTCCGCGGCGCTTCCTTCTGCAGCTGTTGCAGGCTGCGGACGATCTTCAGCGAGTCCGCTTCCCGGTCGGTAATGTCGCCGAGCTGCACGAGCGTAGTCTTGCCGCCGATCCAGCGGTTGCGGGCGTCGATCAGCCCGGCCGCCCGGGCGATCGTCAGCCATGCCTGATAGTCTCCGTGGAGGTCGCCGACGGCGACGATGCGCTGCGGCGCCGCGGCGGCTAGCGGTGCGGCCAGCAGCGTCGCAAGGAGGAGCGAAATCAGACCCGCGAAATGCCGAAACAAGGCCAATGGCTCCCCCGATCAACGGCGCGCTACTGTCGCATCGACGACGGGGAACGGCAATGCCGTTAATCAACCGTTTGGGAAGCGTCGATCAACGTACGGCTGATATCGACCGGATTCGCTTGAACTCCCTTCACGCATCCACGATATATTCGCAGCAGAGTACGGGCCCTTTGCCCGCGCGAGAGGAGATAGAGATGGCCATTTGGCAAGACCCGCGCACCACTACCGACAGGAGTGGCGGCGTGAATGCGGCAACGATCGGTGTCCCGACCGTCGCCCGCGATGCGGGCCTTCGGTCGTACATGCTTTCCGTCTACAACTACATGGCGTCGGGCGTTCTGCTCACGGGCATCGTTGCCCTGCTGTTCGCACCTTACGCGCAAGACGTGCTGATCAGCGCGAGCGGCCGGGGGCTGAGCGGCCTCGGCTGGATCGTGACTCTGGCACCGCTGGCGTTCGTGATGGTCATGAGCTTCGGCATCAACCGGATCTCGACCGGCACGCTCCAGATGCTTTTCTGGGCCTTCGCCACGGTGATGGGGCTGTCGATGTCGACGGTGTTCATCGCTTATACCGGCGTTTCGATCGCGCAAACGTTCTTCGCGGTCGCGGCGGCGTTCCTGGGCCTCAGTCTCTACGGCTACACCACCAAGCGTGACCTGTCGGGCTTCGGCACGTTCCTGATCATGGGCGTCGTCGGTCTGCTCGTCGCGATGGTGATCAACCTGTTCCTGCAGTCGCCCGCGATGCAGCTTGCGATCAGTGCGATCGGCGTGCTGCTTTTCGCTGGCCTGACCGCCTACGACACGCAGAAGATCAAGAGCATGTACGCCCATGTCGCCGGTACCGACATGATGGGCAAAGTCGTGATCATGGGGGCGCTGAACCTCTATCTCGACTTCGTGAACATGTTCACGTTCCTGCTGCAGTTCATGGGCGACCGCCGCTGAGCGCGAACGGAGCGGAATAAAGAAGGGCCGGGGGAGCAATCCTCCGGCCTTTTTGTTTTCCCTCCGTGATCTCAGCACCGTCTTTCGGCCGGGGCGCAGTCGCGCTTGCGGCAGGTCCCTAGCCCAACAGGCGCTTCACGATGGCATTGAAGCGCGGATCGCCCCGGAGCGGGTCCAGCAGTGGGTCAACCGGGGCAGAATTGAGGCCCGAATCCCGCGCGGACCAGGCGGCTTCAAGTGCCGCTATCGCTTTGTCCCGTTCCCCCGCCTGCGCGTAGATTTGCGCCCGCTGATAGTGAACCGTATCGCCATAGCTTTCCAGCCTACCGAGTGAGCGCAGAGCGTTCGCCTTCTGGCCGGAGTGCCCTGCAATTGCGGCCTCCCCCACGATCCTGCGGTAATCGTCTTCCGGCATCGCTTGCAGTTCTCGCAGAGCCTGATCTGTCTGCCCGAGCTGGATCAGGCTTAAGGCAAGGATGCTTCGTGCACGACGATTTGCCGGTGCCATGGTCAAGGCAAGACGAGCAACTTCGGCCGATTCATTGTATCGACGAGCGTGAAGAAGAATCCACGCCCTTAGAGTTTGGGCAGCGGAGTTCAGGGGATCCAGGCTGAGTGCCCGCCCGATCATGGATTTTGCCTCCCCGCGGCGGCCGGTGCGCGAAAGAACGATCGCATAGTTCATGAGCGCCACCGTGTCCGTCCCCGGTAGTTCCACGGCCCGGGCATTCGCTTCGAGCGAACGCTTCGTCATCAGCTTGTTATTGTAGATGAGACCCAGCGCCGAGTAGCCGAGGGGCATCGCCGGAGCGATCCGGATGGCGCGACGGGCAGCCTCCATCGCCTGCTCATCGACGCGAACCTTCTCGACATTGTCGTGCGCCCAGGCGTTTGCCCACAAGCTTTGTTGTATCGCTTTGCGAGCGTGCGCCTCCGCATAGTTCGGATCGAGCTGCATCGCCCGGTCATAGAGGTCTATGCGACGGAGCATGGCAGGGCTGCCGTCGTCGCCCTCGGTCGCCCTGGCCTGAAGCAGGAGGTCCTGTGCTTGTGGGTTCTTTGTTCCGCCTGGAGCAGATGCTGCCGTGCGACCGAGGCGGATGCTAAGGGCTCGCGCGACGTTGGCGGCGATATCGGACTGGATCTGCAGGACATCGCCGAACGGCCGGTCGAACGTTTGGGACCAGCGCTCGATGCCGCTCTCACCGTCCACCAATTGTGCGCTTACGCGGACAGTCGAAGGCGACCTTCGGACGCTGCCGGTGATGACGTGCGCGACGCTGAGCCGCCGCGCGGCGGTTTGCGCGTCGGCGTTCCGGAGCATTTCCGATGAAGTGCGGGCGACGACCTGAACGCCGCTCGCGGCGAGGGCGCCGCGCACTTCCTCCGCGATACCGTCGGAGAAATAAGCCTGCGCGGGATCACCGCTGAGGTTGGCGAAGGGCAGCACAGCGATGGTGTTGGCTTTTGCGCCCGATGGCCGAAGCAGCATCCAGGCGCCCGATGCCGCCGCGACAACCGCCACCGCACCGCCGGCGATGGCCGTGCGCCGGCTTACTGATGAAGCGGGGGGAGGCCTGCTCGGAGCAGTGGGCGTGCGCCCAAGCATCGAGTGCACGCAATCGCTGACGGCGCGATAGCGCCGGTCGTCGCGTTTCCCCCTCCAGCCATTGAGCGGCAGTGCCTGCATCTCGCCGAAGCCCAGCGGCGGCTCGACGTTATCGATGGTCACCGGAAGGTAACTGCCGCGCCGCTGAGCGCGGTTCGCTTCGTCGCGTACGAACCGTCCGTCGGGTCCGATGGAGCGCTTGCTCCAAACCACGATCACGCAGGAAGCGGCATCGAGTTGCTCGGCGATCCTTTCGCGCCACGCCTCGCCGCCACCGACCTGCTCGTCCCACCAGACGGTCAATCGCTCGGACTGGAGCGCGTCGACCAGGGGCCGGACGCGCGCGCGATCCTCAGCCTTGTACGAGATGAAGACGTCGGACATGCGCAGCCCCTCGCAGCCCGCAGTCTACTAGCATTGACGGCTCATTCACGCGACAGCGATCAGCGCTCGCGATCGGAGCGCTTCAAGTCGAGCAGGCGGGTTCAGCCCAGGTGCTTGTTGAAAAATGCGAGCGTGCGCTTCCACGCGAGGTCCGCGGCAGCCTTGTTGTAGCGTTCCGCAGACGTGTCGTTGTTGAAGGCGTGGTTCACGCCTTCGTAGACGTAGAGATCGACCGGTTTGCGCGCGGCGCGAAGCGCCTCCACCCAAGGGAAGGATGTCGCATTCACGCGCTCGTCGAGCCCCGCGTCATGAATGAGGAGGGGCACCTCGACCTTGGGCGCTTCAGACGGGGCGGGCGCGGGGCCGTAATAAGCGACGGCCGCGTCCAGCGTCTTGCCTGAAGCGACTGCGAGCCGGTTCACGAAAGCGCCGCCCCAACAGAAACCGACAATGCCGACCTTGCCGCCGCGGCTCGATCCCTTGAACTCGGTGACGATTGCGACAGCGTCCGCGACGGACTTGCCGAGGTCCAGCTTGCCGATTGCATCGCGCGCGGCATCCTCGTTGGCGGGCGTGCCTCCCGATGGCGAGAGCATGTCGGGCGCGACGGCGCGATATCCCGCGACGGCCAAGCGCCGCGCGACATCGCGGGTGTGGTCGTTGAGGCCTCGGTTCTCGTGGATCACGACGACGGTCGCTTTGAGCGAGCGAGTGCGAGGCTCGGCAACGTAGGCCTTATACCCCCCGGCGAGCGTCTGCGTGCGGGTGGTCAGGCGCTTGTCGTCAGGCGGGACGATCGCCGCGGCTGCGGGCGAGGCAGCGATGCCGGCTATCAGGAGTTCGGCAGCGGCTAGGCTTCCCGCGATCTTGGCCATCTCAGCCATGAACGCGCGGCGTTCCATGCCGTCGTGGGTGAAACGGTCGTACAGCGCGATCGCTTGCTGGCGAGTTTCGGGGTCCATTCCTAGCCCTCCCTTGGCTTGGCGCTTACGCCGGCTGCTGTTGCGGCTGTTGCTGCTGTTTGGCCTGCATTTCCGCAATCAGCTTGCCATCGATGTCCTTGGCGCGGCGATAGGCGTCGCGGTCGGTCACTCGCGCAACATAGTCGGTGAACACGGGCGTAGGAGCGAGCAGTTTGAACTGGATCATGAAGTTGACCATCGCGCCGACGAACAGATCGGCCGCCGTGAAGCGATCCGACGCGATGTAGGTCCTGTCGCGAAGCGCCCCTTCGAGCGTCGCAATCGCGCGGTCGTACGTGCCGTAGCCGAACATCGCCTGCTTGTCCGAGGCCGGCTCCCAACCCGCGGACTTGTCGCTGAAGGCCGCTTCCACGGGGCCTGAAGTGAAGAAGATCCAGCGATAATAATCGGCCCTGTCCTTCGGATCGGGCGCCAGCCCGGCCTCGGGAAATGCGTCGGCGAGATAGCAGCAGATCGCGGCGACCTCGGTCACGACCTTCCCTCGATGCTTGATCGCCGGGACTTTCCCCATCGGGTTGATCGACAGATAGGGCTCTTGTTTCAGGGTGGAGCCGAAATCGAGGATCTCGGTGTCGTAGGGCTGTCCGATCTCCTCCAGCATCCATCGAATCGTCTGACCGCGGGACATTGGGTTGGTGTAGAAGATGAGGTCGGCCATGGTGCGACTCCCTGTTAGAACAAAGGGCGAACTACTCCTGTTGAAGCCGTTGCTCAAGCAGGCCTAGCGACGCTCGCCCGCGCTTTGATCTCGCTTCGCCCGGAATTCGCTGTCGGGGCTCCAGTTCGGCCATGCGCGCGAGTTCGCGAGGCTTTCACCCACGGCGTGCAGCATTGCAGCGTCGTCGGCCATGCCGCTGAAGTCCCAGCTCGCGTTGAATTCGTCGGCCGGCTGATGATAGGCGACCGTGACATATTCCTTCGCGAGCTGCTCGCCGCGGGCGGTGCCGCCCTGCGCCATGTCGTTCCCGGAATTGAAGCTGATCGCGGGCACGCCCTGCTTGGCGAAGGAGAAGTGGTCGGAGCGATAGAAGCCGCCAGTTTCCGGATGCGGATCGGCTGTGAAATGGCGGCCGCGGGTCTTCCCTTCGGCAATCAGCATGTCGAGCAGGTCCAGCCGAGCGGTGCCTGCGATGCTGAAGTTCTTCGTGCGCCCCCACACGTTCATCGCGTCGGTGTTGAGCACGCCAACCGTCTTCGCGATCGGATAAAGCGGATTGGCCGCGTAATAGGCGCTACCAAGCAGGCCCTTTTCCTCGGCCGTGACGGCCAGGAAGACGACCGAGCGGTCGGGGCGGGGACCGCGAGCGAAGGCCCGCCCTTGCTCGATCAGCATGGCGATGCCGGTCGCGTTGTCGATGGCGCCATTGTAGATCGTGTCGCCCTTGGTGTCGGGCTTGCCGATCCCAAGATGGTCCCAGTGGCCGCTGTAGATGAGGGTCTCGTCGGGATATTTCTTGCCAGGAAGCAGTCCTACGACATTGTGCGACGTGATCGTCGCGACCTTCGCCTGAACGTTTGCGCTCAGTTTGGCCTTCAGCGGCATTGGCTGGAAGTCGCGGCGCTTTGCCGCGGCCTTGGCCTGATCCAGATTCAGGCCTGAGGCAGCGAAAATCTGCTCCGCCAGCGGCCGCTGGATCCAACTTTCAAATGACGTGTGGCTGCCGCCAGGATTCTGGCGCACGATGTCGAACATCGTGTTGCCGTTTGAGTTCTTCACGGTGTTCCAACCGTAGGACGCCGGCTCCGTCTCGTGGACGATGAGAACGCCGGCGGCGCCGCGTCTCGCGGCTTCCTCATATTTGTAGGTCCAGCGGCCGTAATAGGTCATCGCCTTGCCGCCGAACTGGCCTTCGCCGCCTTCGAAATCGGGGTCGTTGACGAGGACGACGATCAGCTTGCCTTTGACGTCCTGTCCCTTGAAATCGTCCCAGTTGCGCTCGGGCGCGGTGACTCCGTAGCCGACGAACAGGAGGGGTGTGGCGGCGAGGTTGACGCTGGTCTGCCCATTCATCGGAGACCTGACGGAGATTTGCTCGCCTTGCGTTAGCGGCAAGATCTGCCCGTTTCCGAGGTCGAGCGAGAGCTTCGGAGCGCTGACGTGATCGGACTGGAGCAGCGGCACGTCCTGCGTCCAGCGGCGCTTGCCATTCACCAAGTCCCCGCCAGGCTCCAGCCCCGCCGACCGGAACTGGTCGATGATGTAGTTCACCGTCCTGGTCTCGGCCGGCGTGTTCACGCCGCGGCCTTCATAGGCGTCGGAGCCGAGCTCCTTCGTGTGCTGCGCGAGCCGCTCCGGATCGAAGCCACCGATTGGCGCGGCGGCGAGTGACGTGGACGCGAGAATGGCGCCGATCGCGAAAGCCAAACGCAAACTCATGTCTTTTCTCCCGTCACCTCGAAACCCGTCCTTTGCGATAGTTAGCGAGCGGACTTGGGGAAAGCCCCAGTGAGCGTCCTCAGTCACTCGGAAATCTGCTACGGAAATTGCGCCGGCGTAATGCGTGCCTGTCCCTCACCAAACGAAGGGGGCTTCGATGGCGAAGGTTCTTTGCGTTCTCTACGACGATCCCAGCAGCGGTTACCCCGACAGCTACCCTCGCGACGATCTCCCGAAGATCGAGCGCTATCCGGATGGGCAAACGCTGCCGTCCCCTGGCGCAATTGATTTTCAACCGGGGCAGCTACTCGGAAGCGTTTCCGGCGAGCTCGGGCTGCGCAAATTCCTCGAAGCGCGCGGGCACGAGTTCGTAGTGACCTCGGACAAGGACGGACCGGACTCGGTCTTCGAGCGGGAACTGGCCGACGCGGACGTCGTGATCTCGCAGCCCTTCTGGCCCGGCTATCTGACGACGGAGCGGGTGGCGAAGGCGCGGAACCTCAAACTGGCGATCACTGCCGGAATCGGTTCGGATCATGTCGACCTTGGCTGCGGCCGGCGAGCGGGGGATCACGGTTGCCGAGGTCACCTACTGCAACTCGATCAGCGTCTCAGAGCATGTGGTGATGATGATTCTCGCGCTGGCGCGAAACTATCTGCCGTCATGGGAAGTGGTGAAGGCGGGCGGATGGGACATCGCCGATTGCGCCGCCCGATCCTACGACATTGAAGGGATGCACGTTGGGACGGTTGCGGCCGGCCGCATCGGATCCGCGGTTCTTCGCCGCCTCAAGCCGTTCGACGTCCACCTTCACTATTACGACCCCCATCGATTGCCACCCGAAGCCGAGGACGAGCTTGGCATCACTTTTCACGAGACCGTCGAGGACTTGGTGGCGGTCTGCGACGTGGTCACGATCAACGCGCCGCTGCACCCCAAGACCGAAAATCTGTTCGACGCGGAAATGATCGGTCGGATGAAGCGGGGTGCCTATCTCGTGAACACGGCGCGCGGAAAGATCGTCAACCGTGACGCGGTAGCGGCAGCACTCGAGAGCGGTCATCTCGCCGGCTACGCCGGCGACGTCTGGTTTCCGCAGCCAGCGCCGGGCGATCATCCGTGGCGGTCGATGGCGCATCATGGAATGACGCCGCATATTTCGGGGACGTCGTTGTCGGCCCAGGCCCGCTATGCCGCCGGAGTCCGCGAGATCCTTGAATGCTTTTTCGACGGGCGGCCGATCCGCGAAGAATATCTGATCGTTCAGGGCGGACATCTCGCTGGTGCTGGGGCTCACAGCTACAGCGAGGGCGACACCACTGACGGGTCGGAGGAAGCGGAACGTTTCCGGGCGCAAATGCCGCCGGTGTCGGCGCAGTAGAAATAAGGGCCGAGACGCGCGCCCCGGCCCGCATTCTTACTCTGCCGGGATCGGCTCCTGAGTGCTGATCCCAACGGTCGCCGACGCCGCCTGTTCGATCAGTTGCGCCACGGCTGCCGGCTGGGACACGTAAATGGAATGGCTTCCGGCCATCTCCATGACCTGCGCACCGGCACGCTGCGCCATTTGGCGTTGCGCGGGAGGCGGGATCATATGGTCGTCGGTCGCAACCAGATAGTAAGTCGGCTTCGACTTCCACGCTGGAGTGCTGATCTTTCCGCCGAGCGCCTCCACGCCCCAGGGAACCTGCGAGTTGGCCATGAACTGCGCCAACGCCGGATCGACGTCCGCAGCGAAGGAGGCGGCGAACTTTGGGCGATCGAGGAAAAGGAAGCCGTCCTGGGGTGGAAGGATCGGCGGAACCGGCGCTCCGGGAGGAGGGTTGGCGATCAGCGCTTCGACGGACTCGCCGGCATCGGGAGCGAAGGCCGCAATATAGGCCAGGCTGGCGACCTTCGGGTCGTTCCCGGCTTCCGTGATGACCACGCCGCCGTAGGAATGCCCGACGAGGACCACCGGGTTCTTTGCAGCAGCAATCGCGCGCCTCGTCACCGCGACGTCATCGGCAAGCGAGATCGTGGGGTTCTGAACCACGATGACTTCGTGGCCGTTCTTCGTGAGGATGTCGTGGACACCCTGCCAGCCGGAACCGTCCACAAAGCCGCCGTGGACGAGAACGATGCTAACAGGCCTATCAGTCATGAGTGGCTCCTCGTTTCCTGGCGGTGGGTGCGCGGTACGAGGCCACATCCGTAAGCCATTGGCCGGGGACCGAATTCGACTGGGGTTCGGTGAGTGGCCGATAGGCTCCATGGCGGTGGGAGTCGAACAGGAAACAGAAAAAAGGCTGGGAGTTTCCTCCCAGCCTTTTTCTGAAGGAGGCCGCTTATTCCGCCGCTGGAGCGTCGCCGCCGGCCTTGCGCTTCGCCGGGGCCTTGTCGGCCTTCGGCTTCTTCGCCTTGGTTGCTTTCGGCGCCGCAGGCGTGATCTCGAACGCCGGGGCGTTGTCCTTGATGCGGACCTTGACCTCGCCGCCGTTGACCAGCTTGCCGAACAACAGCTCCTCGGCGAGCGGCTGCTTGATCTTCTCCTGAACGAGGCGGCCCATCGGGCGCGCGCCGTAGAGCTTGTCGTAGCCGCGATCGGTGAGCCACTTCCGCGCTTCGTCGTCGAGCTCGATGTGCACGTTACGATCGGCAAGCTGCAGCTCGAGTTGCAGGATGAACTTGTCGACCACCCGCGCCACCACTGCCGGCGGCAGGTAAGAGAAGGGCACGATCGCATCGAGGCGGTTGCGGAATTCCGGCGTGAACATCCTCTTGACCGCGTCCTCCTGCGCATCCTCTCGCGAAGCCGCGCCGAAGCCGATGCTCTCGCGGGCCATGTCCGACGCGCCGGCATTGGTGGTCATGATGAGGATGGTGTTTCGGAAATCGACCGTCTTGCCGTGGTGATCGGTGAGCTTTCCGTTGTCCATCACCTGGAGGAGGATGTTGAACAGGTCGGGGTGCGCCTTCTCGATCTCGTCGAGCAAGAGCACGCTGTGCGGGTGCTGGTCGACCGCGTCGGTCAGCAGGCCGCCCTGGTCGTAGCCGACATAGCCCGGAGGCGCGCCGATCAGCCGGCTGACCGAGTGGCGCTCCATATATTCGGACATGTCGAACCGCTGCAGCGGAATGCCCATGACCGAGGCGAGCTGACGCGCGACCTCGGTCTTGCCGACGCCGGTGGGGCCGGAGAACAGGTAGTTACCGATCGGCTTGTCGGGATCACGCAGGCCGGCACGGCTGAGCTTGATCGCCGAGGCGAGCTTCTCGATCGCCAGGTCCTGCCCGAAGACGACACGCTTCAGGTCCGCCTCGAGATGCTCAAGCACCTGCTTGTCGTCGGCGCTGACCGACTTGGGCGGGATGCGCGCCATGGTCGCAACCACGGCTTCGATTTCTTTGGGCGTGATGATCTTCTTGCGGCGTGAGGGCGGCACCAGCATCTGCATCGCCCCGACTTCGTCGATCACGTCGATCGCCTTGTCCGGCAGCTTGCGGTCATGGATGTACCGCGCCGACAGCTCGACCGCCGACTTGATGGCGTCCGAAGTATATTTGACGTTGTGGTGGCCTTCGAACGAGGAGCGGAGGCCCGCGATGATCTTGATCGTGTCTTCGATCGTCGGCTCGTTCACGTCGATCTTCTGGAAGCGCCGCAGAAGCGCGCGGTCCTTCTCGAAGTGGTTGCGAAACTCCTTGTAGGTGGTCGACCCGATGCAACGGATCGCGCCCGACGAGAGGGCAGGCTTGAGAAGGTTCGACGCATCCATCGCGCCACCGGACGTCGCGCCGGCGCCGATCACCGTGTGGATCTCGTCGATGAAGAGGATCGCGTTGGGGAGCTTCTCGAGCTCGCCGACCACGCTCTTCAAGCGCTCCTCGAAGTCACCGCGGTAGCGGGTACCGGCGAGCAAGGCGCCCATGTCGAGCGAGTAGATAGTGGCCTGTTTCAGGACTTCCGGGACATCGCCTTCGATGATTTTGCGGGCAAGGCCCTCGGCGATGGCGGTTTTGCCGACGCCGGGCTCGCCGACGTAAAGAGGGTTGTTCTTTGAGCGGCGGCAGAAGATCTGCACGGTGCGCTCGACCTCCGGCATGCGGCCGATCAGCGGATCCACCTTGCCGGTCCGTGCCTTTTCGTTGAGGTCGACGGTGAATTGCTTGAGGGCGGATTCCTTCTTGCCGCCTTCCTTCTCGGTCTTTTCCTCGGTGCCTTCGGGCGGGCGCGCCTCTGGTGCCGTCTCGCCCTTGCCAACGCCGTGGCTGATGTAGGTCACGGCATCGAGGCGGCTCATGTCCTGCTGCTGCAGGAAATAGACGGCGTAGCTCTCACGCTCCGAAAAGAGGGCAACGAGGACGTTGGCGCCAGTCACTTCGTCGCGGCCGGACGACTGGACGTGAAGGATAGCGCGCTGGACGACGCGCTGGAAGCCGCTCGTCGAAGTCGGGTCGGTTGCGCTGTCGGCAACCAAAGCGGTCAGCTCATTGTCGAGATATTGCTTCACCGATGCGCGAAGCTCGTCGCGGCTGACGCCGCAAGCGGTCATCACTTTCGAGGCATGTTCGTCATCGATCAGAGCGATGAGCAGATGTTCAAGAGTCGCATACTCGTGCCTGCGGCGGCTGGCCTCCCCAAGCGCGTTGTGGAGGGTCTGTTCGAGTTCGCGAGCAAAACTAGGCATTTAGCTGGATACTCCCACGCCCGCAGGAGAAGCCCACGGGCCTTCGGTTGGAATGTCATACGCCCGAACGCGGCAATCAAGAGCCATGTCCCGGCTTTTCAACAGATTATCGCTCGGCAAGCTGTTCGGCGGCTGAATGGCCGCGTCCGTCACGGCTTTTTGAACAGCTCTTCGGCGGCGGAGCGATGCGTCTCGGCGCGCTGCATGTGCAATTCGACCCGCCCGATCTCGGCCTTCAATGCCTCGACGCGGGCTTGCAGCTCTTCGATCGACATGGGGTCGAGGTCCTGTTTTGCAAGCTCGACCAGTGGATCGCCGGGCTTGCTCGGGAACAGCTCTTCGAGGTCCATGAGCGAATCGTTGACCCGCGCGGCGCCGGTGTCAATAAGCCCGCGGCGTGTCGAGTATCCCTTCCTCGATGATGGCAGTCGTGGCGCCGCAGCCCGACGGAGCTGAGGAACTGGCGCTCGTCGAGCGGTCCGTTCCCCGGCCGGGCCCGGGCGAAGTGCTGATCGAAATCGCCGCCGCCGGCGTGAACCGCCCCGACATCCTCCAGCGCCGCGGACTCTATCCCCCGCCACCCGGAGCGCCGGACATTCTTGGACTGGAAGTCGCCGGCCAAGTGGTCGAGGTCGGCTCGGGGGGCGAGGCTCTTCTGGGCCAGATTGTTTGCGCGCTGGTCGCGGGCGGCGGCTATGCGGAATACTGCCTGGCTCCGGTCGGCACGTGTTTGCTCGTGCCCCCCACGTTGTCGCTCACCGAGGCGGCGGCCATGCCGGAGACGCTCTTCACGGTTTGGGTGAATTTGTTCGAGCGCGGCTTCGCGGCGGACGGCGACTGGGTGCTGGTCCACGGTGGCACCAGCGGCATCGGAACCATGGCGATTGCACTGGGCGGCCTGTTCAACCTCAACGTGATCGTGACTTGCGGCAGCGACGAGAAGTGCGCGCGGGCGATGGAGCTGGGGGCCGCGCATGCGGTCAATTACCGGACCGAGGACTTCGTTTCGATCGCGCGCGAGCTGACCGGCGGGAGGGGCGTGGCGGTCGTTCTCGACATGGTGGGGGGCGATTACGTTCCGCGGAACCTGCAAGCGCTCGCCGAGGATGGCCGTCACGTGTCGATCGCATTCCAGCGCGGCGCAAAGGCTGAGATCCAGATTGCCGATGTCATGCGCCGCCGCTTGACGCTGACCGGCTCGACGCTTCGTGCCCGGCCGGTCGAGTTCAAGACGATGGTGGCTGCGGAGATCGCTCATACGGTCTGGCCCTATGTCGAGGGCGGGCGCCTGAGGCCCGTAATCGATAGCAGCTTCGCCCTGTCGCAGGCGGCGGATGCTCATGCGCGCATGGAAGCCGGAGAGCATGTCGGGAAGATCGTGTTGCAGGTCGCATGAGCGAGCAACTCGTCCTTCACGAATATTCGGCGTCAGGGAATTGCTACAAGGTCCGGTTGACGGCAGCGCTCGTCGGCGCAGCGATCGAGCGGCGCGAATATGACATGATGAAGGGCGAGACGCGGACGCCGGAGTTCCTCGCGAACGTGAATGCGAATGGACGAATCCCGGTTCTTCAGGTCGGCGACCGGTTCATCCCGGAAAGCGATGCAGCGTCTTATTACGTAGCGAAGGGCTCGAAGCTGATTTCCGTCGGATGCCTTCGACCATGCGGACATGCTGCGATGGATGTTCTGGGAGCAATATAACCACGAGCCGAACATCGCGACGCTGCGCTTCTGGATGCGCTCGGTCGGCCTCGATGCTCTCAACGACCTTCAACGGTCCCAGATGACGGACAAGCGGCAAAGCGGGAATGCGGCGCTGAAGCTGATGGACGACCATCTCAATGGTCGCGATTGGTTCGCCGCGAACGCGGTCAGCGTGGCCGATATCTGCCTGTTCGCCTACACCCATGTCGCAGACGAAGCCGACTTCGACCTCGATCTCTATCCCAATGTGATCCGCTGGATGGAGCAGATCACGACCTTGCGCGGGCTTTATCGCGCTGGACGCTTGAGCAGCCTTGCCCCGGCCGCAGCGCAGGTTTACATCCTGCCCCAAGCTGGCCGCTCCGTGAGGGGCGGCCCAATTTATTTCTAGAAACGGAGACATCGCAGTGGCCCAGCCCCTGATGCCCCATGCGACCGCCGCCTGGCTGGTCGAGAATTCATCGCTCACGTTCGAGCAGATCGCGGAGTTCTGCGGCCTGCACATCCTCGAGGTCCAGGCCATCGCCGATGACACGGCCGCGACCAAGCTCACCGGCCGCGACCCGGTGCGCGCGGGCGAGTTGACCCACGAGGAGATCGAAAAGGGTCAGAAAGACCCCGAACATACGCTCCAGATGCACAAGGCGCCCGAAGTCGTCCGTCGCACGAAGGGACCGCGCTACACGCCGGTCTCCAAGCGGCAGGACAAGCCGGACGGCATCAACTGGATCATCAAGAACCATCCGGAGGTCAGTGACGGCCAGATCAGCAAGCTGATCGGGACCACGCGCACGACCATCGCGGCGATCCGCGACCGCTCGCACTGGAACATGGCGAACATCACGCCGAAGGATCCGGTGACGCTCGGCCTGACGACGCAGCGCGAGCTGGACGCGGCCGTTGCGAAAGCGGCGAAGGCGGCGGGCATTCAGGCACCGACCGACACCCGCTTCGAAGGCGACCGCGACGCGCTGATCGAGCAGCTTCGCCGCGAGCGCGAGCAGCACGTGCGTGAGGCGGAAGCGGCAATCGCCGAAGCGGGTGACGAGGCGCTGCGGGACGAGGTCGTTCCGGGCATCCGCGACCCGTTCAAGAACACGCCGGTCGAGTAAGCACTGCCGACAATGGCCACCAACGAAGACGTCAGCCAGCTGAGCTTCGAGGCGGCGCTCGCGCGGCTGGAGGAAATCGTTCGTACGCTCGAGCGCGGCGAAGCGCCCCTCGACCAGTCGATCGAACTCTATCAGGAGGGCGATCGGCTGAAGCGCCATTGCGAGGCGCGGCTCAAGGACGCGCAGGCGCGCATCGAACAGATCGCGTTCGCGAACGACGGCCAACCGGCGGGCCTCAAGCCGTTCGATGCCGGTTGAGACGATCGACTGCCTCAGCGAGGAGCTGAAAGCGGAAAGCGCGAGGGTTCGCGCCGATGTCGACGAGTTCTTCCGGGAAAACCTTGCCCCGACGGGCGACAGCCGCGACCGGCTCTTCGAAGCGATGCGCCATGCCGCGATCGGCGGGGGCAAGCGGCTCCGGCCCCTCCTGACGATCGCCGCCGCGCGCCTTTTCGCAATCGATCGGGAGCGTGCGCTCCGCGCCGGCTGCGCGATCGAGGCTATCCACGTTTACTCGCTTATTCACGACGACCTTCCGTGCATGGACGATGCGGACCTTCGGCGGGGCAAGCCGACACTGCACAAGGCGTTCGGTGAAGCCGAGGCGGTTCTCGCCGGCGACAGCCTGCATGCGCTAGCCTTCGACATTCTTGCCCACCCGTCGACGAGCGAGGACCCCTTCGTGCGCAACGAGCTGGTGCTCGAACTCGCACGTGCGGCCGGCCCTAACGGAATGGCCGGAGGGCAGATGATGGACCTCGTGGCCGAAGGACAGCAGCTCGACCTCGCCGCGATCACCCGGCTCCAGCAGCTGAAAACCGGGGCGCTCATCGAATATGCGGTCGAGGCGGGCTGCATCATGGCCAAGCTGCCGCCCGAAGCCCGCACGCCCTATCGCGGCTATGCGCGGAACATTGGCCTTGCATTCCAGATTGCCGACGACCTCATCGACCATAGCGGCGACGAGGCGGCCGCGGGCAAGCCGACGGGGCGGGATGCGCATGCGGGGAAGGCGACGTTCGTGTCGCTGCTCGGCGAGGAGCGGGCGCGGCAGCAGGCCGGCGTCCTCGTCAGCCAGGCCGTCGAACATCTATCCAGCCACGGCAGCGAAGCCGATTTGCTCCGTGCGATCGCGCGTTTCGCGGTAGAGCGGGACCATTAAGGGGGCGGAGCCATGAAAGTTGCAGTCTATCCGGGGACCTTCGACCCCCTCACGCTCGGCCACCTCGATATCATTCGCCGCGGGGCGCACCTCGTCGACAAGCTCGTCATCGGAGTCACGACCAATCCGTCCAAGGAGCCGATGTTCTCGGTCGAGGAGCGGCTTGCGATGGTCAGGCGCGAGATTGCCGGCATTCCAGGCAACATCGAAGTGGTGGAGTTCGATAACTTGCTAATGGACTTTGCCGAGGCTCAGGACGCGACCGCCATCCTGCGCGGCCTGCGCGCCGTCGCCGACTTCGAATATGAGTTCCAGATGGCAGGCATGAACCAGCAGCTGAATGACAATATCGAGACGGTCTTCCTCATGGCCGACGTCTCGCTACAGCCGATCGCATCGAAGCTGGTGAAGGAGATTGCCCGCTTCGGAGGGTCAATCGACAAATTCGTCCCGCCAGCGGTTGCCGAGGACGTCCGGCGACTTCTCAACGGCAGTTCACATTAAGGTAAGCGGTGCTGCTGCATGCGGCGCAAAAATTCGGGGAGGATCTGTTGAGTATAGCTTCGTTCGGGCTGCCGTTTGCAGCCCTGGCACTGATTGCAGCCGCGCCGGCGCCGAAGGCTGCCGCTCCCGCGGCGCCTGGCATCGTCGCGCCGGCGGAAGTCGTCGCCAATTCCGCGAACAAGCTCAACCTCGAGCTGTCGAGCGGGGGGACAGTCGTAATTCAAATGCGGCCGGACATCGCGCCGCACCACGTCGAGCGTATGCAGACGCTGGTGCGCCAGGGCTTCTACAACGGGCTGCCGTTCCACCGCGTGATTCCCGGATTCATGGCGCAGGGCGGGGATCCGCAGGGGACGGGTGAAGGCGGCAGCGACCTGCCCGATCTCAAGGCCGAGTTCACGTCACTTCCGTTCCTGCGCGGAACGGTGGCTGCCGCGCGTACCGAGAAGCCGGATTCGGCCAACAGCCAGTTCTTCATCATGTTCGGACCGCGCAGGATGCCCGCGGATTACACGATCTGGGGCCGGGTGACGGCGGGCATGGATAGTGTCGATTCCATTGCCGCGGGCGAACCTCCGGCGGAGCCGACCAAGATCGTCCGGGCGTATCTCGGGGACATGGCCACCGCTTCGAACTAAGGCCGGCGCGATGCGCGTCGACCTCTTCGATTTCGATCTGCCGCCTGACCGGATCGCGCTGCGCCCGGCGCGGCCGCGGGACAGCGCGCGGCTACTGTCCGTGCGTGGATCGGAGAGGTCCGATCATGAAGTGCTCGATCTTCCCCGGCTTTTGCGGCCGCGCGACGTCCTGGTGTTCAACGACACGAAGGTCATCCCCGCGCAACTCGAAGGCCGACGTGGAGAGGCGAGCATCGGCGCAACGCTGCACAAGCGTGAGGGCCCCAGGGAGTGGCAGGCCTTCCTCAGGAATGCCAGGCGCGCCCGCGTCGGCGACACGATCGACTTCGGGAGCGGGGTGGCCGCATCCGTCGTGGAGAAACCGGCCGATGGCTCGGCGCTGCTGCATTTCCACGGGGAAGAACCGATAGAACTGCTGCTCGAGCGGGCGGGCCGGATGCCGCTGCCGCCCTATATTGCTTCGAAGCGGCCCGCGGATGCGGAAGACCGCTCCGATTATCAAACGATGTTCGCGCGCGAGGAGGGCGCGGTTGCGGCGCCGACGGCTGCGTTGCACTTCACCGAGCGGCTTCTCGACGCGCTCGATGCCCGTGGCATTGGCCGCGAGACGCTCACCTTGCACGTCGGGGCAGGCACGTTCCTGCCCGTGAAAGTCGAAGACACGGCGGCGCACCAGATGCATGCGGAGTGGGGGCGTATCGACGAAGCAACTGCGTCCCGGCTCAACGCCGTCCGGGCATCGGGCGGACGGCTGATCGCCGTGGGCACGACGAGCCTGCGATTGCTCGAAAGCGCGGCCGACGAGACGGGTAGCATCCAACCGTTCGGGGGTGACACGGCCATCTTCATCACGCCCGGCTACCGCTTCCGAGCCGTCGACGGGCTGATCACGAACTTCCACCTGCCCAAGTCGACGCTGTTCATGCTTGTCAGCGCCCTGATGGGGCTCGACGTCATGAAAGCGGCCTATGCGCACGCGATCCGCGAGGGCTACCGTTTTTATTCCTATGGAGATGGGAGCTTGCTGGTGCCGGATCCCAAGATCGCGGCGGAGCGCGCTTAGTCGTGCATCGGTAGCGGAAGCGCGGCCGAAGCGACTTCGTCGTCGGTGAGCTCGCGGTAGAATTTGACGCCTGCTCCGGTGTCGTTGGACCAGGCGATGTGGGCAGCCGCGAAGACCGTGCCGCGCTTGAAGATCACATCGCGCTCGATCGGCAGCTTGTCCTTGCAAGACACTAGCGCGCCGCTCGTCGAGATGTCGCGGATCCAAACGACGAAGGCACCGTCCGGCGTGAACAGGGTGCCGCGCATGAGCACGCGCTTGCGAGGGCCCTTGCGCGGTGGCTGAATGTCGCGGGCGGCTGAAGCCATTTCGGATCGATCCTTAACGAACCGCTCCTGTTTGCCTCGCCGCCGATGAGGATTGGGTGCATGGACGTGGTTACCGCCGCATTCACCAAGGTGATCGACGGACGTCGCGTCTCGGTTGTCTGAACGCCCATTCGCGCTAAGGCGCGCGACGAATGGCTCGTTTCCGCTTCGAAATCGCCGCGACCGACGGCGCCGCACGCACCGGCATTATCAGGATGGAGCGGGGAGAGATCCGCACACCCGCCTTCATGCCGGTCGGCACCGCCGCGACCGTGAAGGCGATGCGCCCGGAAGAGGTTCGCGTGGCCGGCGCGGACATCATCCTCGGCAACACCTATCACCTTATGTTGCGGCCGGGTGCTGAGCGCGTCGCCAGGCTGGGGGGCCTGCACGGGTTCATGGGCTGGGAACGGCCGATCCTGACCGATAGCGGCGGTTACCAGGTGATGAGCCTCAGCGAGCTGACCAAGGTGACGGAGGAGGGGGTGTCGTTCGCCAGCCACCTCGATGGGTCGCGCCACATGCTGTCGCCGGAGCGGTCGATCGAGGTGCAACGGCTGCTCGGTTCGGACATCGTGATGCAGTTCGACCAACTGGTCCCGACGACTTCGTCGCCAGAGCAGCAAAGCGAGGCGATGGAGCGGTCGATCCGCTGGGCGAGGCGTTCTCGCGAAGAGTTCGATCGCGGCGGCAAGCACGCGCAGGCCGCGGCGATCTTCGGCATCCAGCAGGGTGCCCTCGACGAGCAATTGCGGCGGCGGTCGGCCGAAGCACTGATCGACATCGAGTTCGACGGTTACGCAGTCGGCGGCCTGGCGGTCGGGGAGGGGCAGCAAGCGATGTTCGGCTGTCTCGACTTCGCGGTCGGCATGCTGCCGGTCGAACGGCCGCGCTACCTGATGGGCGTCGGCAAGCCGGATGACATTGTCGGCGCCGTTTGCCGGGGCATCGACATGTTCGACTGCGTCCTCCCGACTCGCTCCGGACGGACGGGACAGGCGTTTACCGCGGACGGGCCCATCAACATGCGGAACGCAAGGTTTGCCGAAGACCGCGACCCGATCGAGCCCGGCTGTCCGTGCCCGGCGTGCACGCAGTTCGAGCGCGCCTATGTGCATCACCTCATCAGGTCGGGCGAGATCCTCGGCGCCATGCTGATGACGCAGCACAACCTCTGGTTCTACCAGCGGCTGATGCAGGGCCTGCGCGACTCGATCGCCGCACAGGCCCTCACATCCTTCGCGAGCGGATTCTTGCAGCGCTACCGACGCTAGATTGCGTCGTCCTTGACGCCTTCACTCTCGTCCACCGGCTCAAGCTTGTCCTGTGTGCGCAGCTCGAAATCGCTGGCGTCGTGACGCTCGTGGAGTTGCTCGGCGGGATCGCCCGACAGCTTGTTGACGATTCGGCCGCGCTTCACCGCCGGGCGAGCGTCGATCTGCTTCGCCCAGCGCACCAGATGCTCATATTCGTGGGTCGCGAGGAACGTGTCAGCGCCCTCGTAGGTCCGGCCCAGTGTAAAGCCGCCGTACCAGGGCCAGATCGCGATGTCGGCAATCGTGTAGTCGGGCCCGGCGACGTACTCGCTTGTCGCGAGCCGGCGGTTGAGGACGTCGAGCTGTCGCTTGGCTTCCATCGCGTAGCGGTTGATCGCATATTCGATCTTCACCGGCGCATAAGCGAAGAAGTGGCCGAAGCCGCCGCCGAGGAAGGGCGCGCTGCCCATCTGCCAGAATAGCCAGGACAGGGTCTCGGCGCGTTCCGGCCCTGACGAGGGCAGGAACTCGCAGAACTTCTCGGCAAGGTAGACGAGGATCGCGCCGGATTCGAAGATTCGGACAGGCTCCGGGCCGCTGCGGTCGACGAGCGCGGGAATCTTGGAATTCGGGTTGATGTCGACGAAGCCGCTGGAAAACTGGTCGCCATCGCCGATGCGGATCGGCCAGGCGTCATATTCGGCGTCCCGATGACCTTTCTCGAGCAATTCCTCAAGCATGATCGCGGCTTTCTGCCCGTTGGGAGTTGCGAGCGAGTAAAGCTGCAGGGGATGCTTGCCGACGGGAAGCGTGTGATCGTGCGTCGGGCCCGCGACCGGGCGATTGATGTTGGCAAACTGGCCGCCGCTTGGCTGGTCCCAGGTCCATACCCGCGGCGGGACGTACTCACTGCTGTCGGTCATGAAAGTTCCTTCGTTTCTGCAGCCCGCGCTGCAGCTAGGAACCCTCGAAACGGCTTTCCAGTGTCAGCGATTATACCGCGCTGACGGAGAGGAAGCTCGGCATCGGACCGTTCCAGTCGGATTTCAGGTCCTCGACAACCGGCGAGCGATCTGCCGGAAGGTCCGGCTTCGGCGCGCGCGTGCGCTCGGGTTTCGGCTCACGGGTGGGATCGGGTTTCGGCTCACGAGCGCGTTCAGGCTTCGGCTCACGAGCGCGTTCGGGCTTCGGCTCACGAGTGGGTTCGGGCTTCGGCTCACGAGTGGGTTCGGGCTTCGGCTCGGCTGCGGCGCGCGAAGGCCTTTTTTCGACTTTTGCAGGCTTTTCCGCCTTGGGCGCCTCAGGCTGCTTCTCACTCCCGCCGGAACGAGGGATCTTGTGACCGACCAGCTTCTCGATGCGGTCGATTGCCTCGGCATCCTCGCGCGTCGCCAAGGTGATGGCGATGCCCTTCATGCCCGCGCGGCCGGTCCGCCCGATCCGATGGATATAATCGTCCGGCTGCCAGGGAACGTCGAAGTTGATGACGTGGCTGACGCCCTTCACGTCGAGGCCGCGGGCTGCGACGTCGGACGCGACCAAGACGGTGATCTCGTCCTTCTTGAACCGGTCGAACTCCGCGATGCGGTCGGACTGGTCCATGTCGCCCTGAATCTGGCCGACCGAGAAGCCCGAGCGCTTCAGGCTCGTCGCAAGCTCGCGCACCGTCGTCTTGCGGTTCGAGAAGACGATGGCGTTCTTGAATTCCTCGTGACGAAGGATGTCGCGAAGCGCGTCCTTCTTCTTGTCGCCTCGAACTTCGACAAGGCGCTGCTCGATGTTCACGTTCGCCGTCGCCGGACGGGCGACTTCGACCCTCTTGGGGTCCTTTAGGAACTTCTGGGCGAGCTTCTGGATGGGCGGCGGCATGGTCGCCGAGAAGAGCAAAGTCTGGCGCGAGGTCGGAAGCTTCGAGCAAATTTCCTCGATGTCGGGGATGAAGCCCATGTCGAGCATGCGGTCGGCTTCGTCGATGACAAGCAGTTCGCAGCCCGTCAGCAGGATTTTGCCGCGCTGGAACAGGTCCATCAGGCGTCCTGGCGTCGCGATCAGCACGTCGACGCCTTTTTCGAGGGCCTTGATCTGGTCGCCCATCTGAACGCCGCCGATCAGGAGCGCCATCGAGAGCGGGTGGTACTTCCCGTATTTGTCGAAATTTTCGGAGACCTGCTGTGCGAGCTCGCGCGTCGGCTCGAGGATTAGCGAGCGCGGCATGCGCGCGCGGCTGCGGCCGTGGTGCAGGATGTCGAGCATGGGAAGCACGAAACTGGCGGTCTTGCCGGTGCCGGTCTGGGCGATCCCGATCAGGTCCTTGCCCATGAGCACGGACGGAATGGCCGCGCGTTGAATGGGCGTCGGCTCGGGATAGCCGCTGTCGTCCACGGCGCGGAGCAATTCATCGGAAAGGCCGAGGTCGGCAAAAGTCATTCAATATCCGGATGATGGAGTGGAGCCCGAGGCTTCTCAAAAAGGCCATTCGGCTGCAGGGATCGCTAAGCGGACCAGCCTTCAAAAGTCAATGCGCGAGCCGCATCAACGCCCGTCGATCGGAACCAGCATCTTGAAGCGTTCGATGGTGCAGCTTCCGCCCATTCGCGAATGGACCGCGTCGCGGCCTGCGCACAGCTGTTCCCCATTGGGTTGGAGGTAGAACCCCGCGTAGAAATCGAGAGCCGGGCAATTCTCGTCGAATTGAGCGCGCACGCGGGCGCGATTTCGGAATATGAAGTCGACCTGCTCCGGTCCTGACAACATTGCGCCGCGAATGAGCCCGATGGGGATGCACTTGGGGCCCTTGCGCTCGGTCCAGCGGATCGTCGGACCTTGCGGCCGCGGAGCAATCGGGATGCGAAGGATGACTTCATCCTGCACAACCAGTCGCGTGACGGAACTCTTGCATGACTCCCGGCTGGGCGGTCATGAGGCCGAGCAGCATCGGCACCAAGCTTAAGAATATCGCTGGAGTCACCAATCTGCCTCGCCCTCGGAACCCCGGCTTCGCAGTGAAGCGTTGAATAATCAATGAACTGCGGGTCGCAGGCGCTTGCCGTGCGGCTTGCGCGCTTGCGCTTGCCTTAAAGCTGCAAGCTCAATAGATGCGCGCTCATAAATCGACTGACGGGTTCCGCTTCGTGCGACCCGCCCAGCTTGGTCCCCAGGAGATGAACAGGATGGCGACAGCCGCCCCAACGCAGAATTTGCCGCTTTTCTATGAGGCGCTTGAACCGCTGAACGCGACCCAGCATGGGAAGATGAAGGTGCGCGCGATCCCGGCTTCGCCAACCATGACGAAGACTCACGCGGTTCCGCTCACGGTCGACGAATTCATGCTGGTGCAGCGTTACTGCCCGATCGTCTTTTCCGTCGGCGACGACCCGATCCCGATGGCGCTGATGGGCCTGAATGAAGGCGTGAACGTCTTCATCGGCGAGGACGGCCGTGCGCGGGACGAGCAGACTTACCTCCCGGCATATATCCGCCGCTATCCGTTCCTGCTCGCGCGCCTGCGCCCAGACGCGGATGAGCTGTCGCTATGCGTCGACCCGACTGCCGGCGCCATCGGCGAGTTCGAGGATGGCGAGCCGCTGTTCGACGGCGATCAGCCGAGCGACGCGACCAAGGCGATCCTGAATTTCTGTGAGCAGTTCGAGGCGGCCGGGCAGCGGACTACTGCTTTCATGGAAGACCTGAAGAAGACCGACCTGCTGATGGAAGGCGAAGTCGCAATCCAGCCGGAAGGTTCCGATCAGCCGTTCGTATATCGCGGCTTCCGCATGATCGACGAAGAGAAGCTGCGGGAATTGCGCGGCGACGAGCTTCGGAAGATGAATCAGAGCGGCATGCTGCCGATCCTGTACGCGCACCTGTTCTCGCTATCGCAGATGCGTGAGGTGTTCGGCCGACAGATGCAGCAGGGTTCTGCGCCACAACAGGTCCCTCAGCCGGCTCCCGCGACGGCTTAAGCTTTCATTCGGCCGCAGTCGCGAAACGGCGGCCGAGCAGGGCTTCGCCCAACTCGACGGCGAGGGCCTCAATCAGTGCCGCCGCGACATCGAAATCGCGACCCGGGCCCTTGAGCGCCGGGTCGAGATACAAACGCCGGTCGAGCTCGATTTGCAGCGCATGTACATCGCGCGCCGGACGCGCGTGACGGTCGATGACATGGCCGCCCGCGAATGGATCGTTGAGCCCGGCCTGAAAGCCGCACCGGTTGGCGATGCGGACCGCCTCGTTGCTCACCCAATTCTCCGCGGTTCGTCCGCGGCAGTCGCCAAACACCACCGGCGGAATGCCTCGCCGCGGCGGCGGCATCGAATGGCAGTCGAGCAGGAGGGCGCAGCCGAACCGGTCGAGCAGCATCTCGATCTGCTCCTCGATGGCCTCGTGATATGGCCGGTGCGCCTGCACGATGCGCTCTTCCAGTTGGTCCAGGTCGATCGGGCGGCGCCACAGATGCCCGTGCTGCTGCGTCCTGCCAGGAACGATACCGAGACCGCCGCGGGCTCGCGCGCTGAGCGGGCGCATGGACGCCCCATCCACGACCGACGGGTCGATCTCGTCCTCGCTGCGGTTGCAGTCCACGGCAGCACGCGGAGCGCGGGCGATTACCGCACCGCATCCACGCTGCACTGCGCGCCAGACGAGACGGTCGACCAACGGATCTTCGAGCGTAGCCAGCGAAGTGCGGCCGCCGAAAGCCATGGTAATCAGCCAATCGGGATAGTCGCGGCCGGAGTGCGGCACGGATAGAACCACCGGGAGATCGCCGCGGGGCGGGCGGATGATGGGACCGAGCAGCGACATCAGGGTTAAAATATGTTCCAGTTTAAGACGAGCAGGAGGGACCTGCAACGCGCGAACGTGTTATTCGCTTCTGGCAAATCGAAAATGACTAGAGCATATGTATGTCCATGGCACGGATCCTCCTCGCCGAAGACGACACGTCGATGCGTGAGTACCTCCAGCGTGCTCTCCAGCGCGTAGGATATGAGGTCGAGGCTGTAGGCTGCGGCACCGAAGCCATGCCGCTGCTCGAGACGGAGCAGTTCGATCTTCTCCTGACCGACATCGTCATGCCCGAGATGGATGGCATCGAGCTCGCGCAAAAGGCGAGCGCGATCGATCCGGCGATCCGCGTGATGTTCATCACCGGTTTTGCCGCAGTGGCGCTGCAGGGCGGCCGAACGGCTCCCGAAGCTAAGCTCCTGTCGAAGCCGTTCCACCTGAAGGACCTCGTGATGGAGGTCGACCGTATGTTTCAGAGCGAGGACCAGCACGGGCGCCTATAGCTCCGGCCTTCTCCAATTCGCTGAAATTGCTGGAAAAATGGTGGGCGTGGCAAGGATTGAACTTGCGACCCCTGCGATGTCAACACAGTGCTCTACCACTGAGCTACACGCCCACTCTGGCGTGGCATTTAGGGGTGCGATCCGCCCCGCGCAACCCGCCTCAACGATTGCAAGGGCGTGGTTCTTGTCGGGACCCGAATCCGGCTGAACCGCCACTAAAGGCTTAGAGGCAAGCCTCGAGGTAAGGCTGGTCGAAGCCGAACTGCTTGGCTTTTTCGAGCGTGTAGGGGCGAAGGCCCATCGAGCGATATTCGCCGATGATCTTTCCGTCGGCGGATTCGTCGAGATATTCGAACTTGAACAGCTCCTGGGTGACGATGACGTCGCCTTCCATGCCGATCACTTCGGTGATGTTTGTCGTGCGGCGCGAACCGTCGCGGAGACGCTTCACCTGGACAATCAGGTCGACCGAGTCGGCGATCTGGCGGGAGATCGCTTCCTTCGGCACCTTGATGTCCGACATCATCACCATGTTCTCCATACGCGCGAGGCATTCGCGCGGGGAGTTGGAGTGGAGCGTGGCCATCGAGCCGTCGTGGCCGGTGTTCATGGCCGCGAGCAAGTCGAAGCACTCCGGTCCGCGAATCTCACCGAGGATGATGCGGTCGGGACGCATACGCAAAGCGTTGATGACGAGGTCGCGGATGGTGATCGCGCCCTGGCCCTCAAGGTTCGGCGGCCGCGTTTCGAGCGGCAGCCAGTGCGGCTGCTGGAGCCGAAGCTCGGCCGCGTCTTCGATGGTGATCACGCGCTCGCCGGGGTCGATCATCTTCGACAAGGCGTTGAGCATCGTCGTCTTACCCGAGCCGGTACCGCCGGAAATGACGACGTTCATGCGGCTGGCGCCCGCGATCTTGAGGACCGTCGCCATCTTTTCCGACATCGAGCCGAAGCCGCGCATCATGTCGAGCGTGATCGGCTTCTCGGAGAACTTACGAATCGAGATGGCCGTGCCGCGGAGCGACAGGGGCGGGATGATGACGTTGACGCGGCTGCCGTCCTGCAGACGCGCGTCGCAGAGCGGGCTGGTCTGGTCGATGCGGCGGCCGACCTTGTTCACGATGCGCTGCGCGATCTGGAACAGATGTTCCTCGTCGCGGAACTGGATCTGCGCGATCTCGAGCTTGCCCTTGCGCTCGACGTAGGTCTGCTCGGGGCCGTTGACCATGATGTCGCTGATCGCCGGGTCGGCAAGCAGCTCTTCGAGCGGGCCGAGGCCCAGCAACTCGTCGACCAGCACCTTCTCAAGCGCGAACTGTTCGCGGCGGTTGAGGGTGATCTTCAGTTCGGCGAGCACTTCGCTGATGATTGGCCGGAATTCCTCGGCGAGCTCATCCTTGCTCAGGGTGGCAGCGGCCTCGGGATCGACGCGTTCGAGCAGCCGCGGGAGGACCTGTTCCTTGATCCGATGGACCGAAGCTTCGAAACCCTCTGCCTTGCTGCTGGCCGCTTCGCCGCTGGCGTTCTGGCGCGCGGTGAGGCGGTCCATCGCGCCCTGCGGGGCGCTGCCGTTTTCGGATGCTGCGTCGTCGGCGCCGGGAGTCAGATCATCCAGCGGAGGGAATTGATCGCCACCAGGTTCTGGAGAAGCAGGGGTTACCGCAGCGCCGCCGGCGCCGCCTTTCATGGGTTTAGCGACGCCGAAGCTTGGGCGAGCACCGCTGATGCCACCACGCTTTCCGAATGCGCTCATTCCTATCGCCACCTTAACTGGAATTCCTCTTCGAGCATTAGCTGCAGATGCCTAATGAAAGCCTAACCCTTCGGCGGGCCGGCTCAAGCCCCGCCGCGACACTGCTTGGTGGCTACGGGAATTCGCCTGGAGAGCTCGTAGGTTTCCAAACTCGTGCGGCTTCTGATGCGATAATGGCCGAGAAACGCCGAAAACTCGTCATCCCGAAGAAAGAAGGGCAGGATGTCGAAGCCGGGCTGTCCTGCAGGTGGCCGAGCGACGACGATGCGAGCCGGCGGCGCGCACCGAAAATCGGCAACCGTATCGGCAACGATCTGACGCCCCAGGTTGGACAGTCGCGGGTCTGGATCGGATCGACGCTCGTTGGCGACAATCGCGTTCATCATCCAGTATCCCATGTACCGGGACGGATAGCGGAAGTCTCGCTGCAGAGTGATCGACCAGGGGATGGCGGTTTCGACTGACAGGAAGCCGACCGTCTCTCCTGGCTGAAGGCCCGAAACGGCGTCCAGGAGATCAGGATTGGGCAGGGCAGGGTGGAGCCTTTCCTGCGCAGCGAACCACAACGGCAGCGCGAGTAGTGCCGGAGCAGCCAGCGAGAGCGCTCGCAACGGCGCTCGTGCCTCAGCCAGGAGCGTCAGAAGGGCGAGCGATGCGCAGCCAAGCAGAGGGATAGCGTGATAGATCCAACCCTTGGCCTGGATGAAGTAGATCGCGGCGAACGCGACTGCGGCGACGGTAAGTGCGGTGGCGACCGGCGCCGTGGCTCTCGTCGCCGGGCGCATGTGAGCGGCAACGAGGCCAAGGCTGACGAGACCGAGCACCGCGAACGGTCCGAATAGATAGCTAGGGTGGGGCGGCCGAAGCATTCCGTACGACAGCTGGACGAGCGGTACGATCCTCGTGACGTAATCGACCGCCCAAATGACTATCGCTGCGGCGTAGGCCGCGCCAACGCTGATCATCGCTACGGTTTCGGGCCTGCGCCAACGCCACTGACGACGAAGCTCGACCAGAAGCCAAAGCTCGAGAAGCAGCGGAACGATCAGGAAGTAGTGCTTCAGCGCGAATACGACCGCAGCGCTCGCGCCAATCAGATAAGCGAGCGCCGGCGGCACATCGCGTCTCTCCCGGCGGGCAGCGATCAACGCGGCGTAGGGCAGGGTGCCGATCAGGGCCAGTTGCTCCCGCTGTCCCATGTGCACCCACGGCATCGCCAGGAGGCATAAGGCGGCATAGCCGAGCAAAAGTGTGCGTCGCGGCGGAGCAACATGCCGAAGCAGCCGATCCGTTGCAGCAAGGGCGAGGGCGGCGAACGCTCCGACCGCCGCGACGAGTACGGGCTCAGCGCGAATGTGAAGGGTGGCGGCCGCGCGGTCGATCGGAAGCGCCATCCAGAACCACAGTGGCGGATTTACTTCGACGATGCCGCGGTAAAGGCCGTCGCCGGCTCGGATTTGCTGAGCGATCCACAGTTGCCAGGCGACGTCCGAATCGACGGTATCTCCGAGCCGTACGACGGAGATGAGTGCTGCGATGACGAGCGCGACGAGGAGCGGCCGCGACGCCATGACGGCGAGCGCTTCCCCGACGGCGGTCTTCGAACGAACGTTGGTTGTGGAAGCAGCGGGCATCGGCCGCCATTCCTAGCGGCTGATGGTAAATGCGGCGCTAAGCGCCTGCGCTCTCGGCCAAGACAGTCAGGCCGCGGTCGCTCACCTCGGCAAAGCCTCCGGTCACCGGAATGCGTTCGGGCTGGCCACCCTGGCTGCGGTACACGGCGATTTCGCCGTTCCTGAGCGTCGTCATGTAGGGCGCGTGACCGGCCATGATACCGGACTCGCCCTCGGTGCCCGGCACCACCACCATGTAGACATCGTCGGACATCACCAGCCGGTCCGGCGTGACGAGTTCGAAATGCAGATCGGCCATTATTCCCTGCCTTCAATTGCTTGGTCGAAAGCGCGCGAGGCAGCTTCGAACTTGTCCCTGCACCCGGTGTTGCAAAAGCCGACGACCTTGCCCTTGTACAGCGTCAAACTGTCCTCGCTGACCGGTTTTCCGGACCAGGGGCAGACTTGGTTGACGCAGTCTTCGAGGCGAAGCTCCCCGGCCAGTGCTTAGGCCTCCTGAGCCAGCTTCTCGGCCTTGGCGACCGCTTCCTCGATGCCGCCGACCATGTAGAAGGCGCCTTCCGGCAGATGGTCATACTCGCCGTTGACCACCGCCTTGAACGAGCGAACCGTGTCCTCGACCTGCACGAACTTGCCGGGGATGCCGGTGAAGACCTCGGCGACGTGGAACGGCTGCGACAGGAAGCGCTGGATCTTCCGGGCGCGGCTGACGGTCAGCTTATCTTCTTCGCTGAGTTCGTCCATGCCCAGGATGGCGATGATGTCCTGCAGGCTCTTGTAGCGCTGCAGCGTTTCCTGGACGGCGCGGGCAGTCTCGTAATGCTCCTGGCCGACGATGGCCGGGGTAAGCACGCGGCTGGTGGAGTCGAGCGGATCGACGGCCGGATAAATTCCGAGCTCGGAGATCGCGCGGCTCAGCGTCGTCGTCGCGTCCAAGTGGGCGAAGGAGGTCGCGGGCGCCGGGTCGGTCAAGTCGTCCGCGGGCACGTAGATGGCCTGGACCGACGTGATCGAGCCCTTGTTGGTCGAGGTGATCCGTTCCTGAAGCGTGCCCATGTCGGTGGCGAGCGTCGGCTGATAGCCCACGGCCGACGGGATGCGGCCGAGAAGGGCCGACACTTCCGAGCCCGCCTGGGTGAAGCGGAAGATGTTGTCGACGAAGAAGAGCACGTCCTGGCCTTCCTGGTCGCGGAAATATTCGGCCTGGGCGAGGCCGGAAAGAGCGACGCGGGCGCGGGCTCCCGGCGGCTCGTTCATCTGGCCGAAGACGAGCGCGACCTTGGAACCTTCCGGGGTTGGATTGCCGTCCTTGTCCTTGGCGATGACGCCTGCCTCGAGGAACTCGTGGTAAAGGTCGTTGCCCTCACGCGTCCGCTCGCCGACGCCGGCGAACACGGACACGCCGCCGTGGCCCTTGGCGATGTTGTTGATGAGTTCCTGGATGAGCACGGTCTTGCCGACACCGGCGCCGCCAAACAGGCCGATCTTGCCGCCGCGGGCATATGGCGCGAGCAGGTCGATGACCTTGATGCCGGTGACCAGGATGGAGGCTTCGGTCGACTGGTCGACGAAAGCCGGGGCCTCGGCATGGATCGGCGCCGTAATGTCGCTGCCGATCGGGCCACGCTCGTCGATCGGCTCGCCGATAACGTTCATGATGCGGCCGAGCGTCTTCGGGCCGACCGGAACGCGGATTTCCGAGCCGGTCGCGTTCACGACCTGGCCGCGGGTGAGGCCGTCGGTCGAGTCCATCGCAATCGTGCGGACGACATTCTCGCCGAGGTGCTGAGCGACCTCGAGGACCAGGCGGTTGCCGCCATTGTCGGTCTCGAGCGCCGACAGGATCGGCGGCAGTTCGCCTTCGAACGCCACGTCGACGACGGCGCCGATGACCTGGCTGACGCGGCCGACGAGGTTGCTCGTCGCATCCGGCGCTTGCGTGCTGTCCGAAGCGGCAGCCTTTTTGGTACGCGGCTTGGGCTTAATGTCGGCGGCAGTGGCCATGTCTGTCTTCCTTGCCTTCAGCTTGGTTAGAGCGCTTCGGCGCCCGAAATGATTTCGATGAGCTCGGTCGTGATGACCGCCTGGCGGGTCCGGTTGTACTGGATCGACAGGCGGTTGATCATATCACCGGCGTTGCGCGTCGCATTGTCCATCGCGGTCATCTGCGATCCGTAGAAGCCGGCCTGATTTTCGAGCAGAGCGCGATAGACCTGCACCGCGATGTTGCGGGGCAGGAGATCGTTGAGGATCTCCTCTTCGTCCGGCTCATACTCAACCGCGGCAGGCGCACCGCTTCCGGCCGGCTGCGCGGTGTCGTCGGCTCGAGCCGGCGCAACCGGGATGATCTGCTCGACCGTCGGCTCCTGCACCAGCGTCGACCGAAAATTCGCATAAGCGAGGTGGACGACGTCGATGCCGTCGGTCGTGTAGCGGTTGAGGATGTCCTTCGCGATCGCCTGCGCGTCCGCATAGGACGGGTTCTTCATCTCGGTCGTGTCGTGCTGGGCGATGATCGACCTCGGGTAGAGCCGCTGGAGCACCGGACGCCCCTTGCGGCCGACGATGTAGAACAGCACGGTCTTGCCCTGGGCGGTCAGTTCATCAGTCTTGCGGCGTACCGCGCGGACGATGTTGCTGCTGAAGGCGCCGGCGAGACCGCGATCCGCGGTGGCGACGATGATCAGGTGCGTATCGTCTTTGCCCGTCCCGCCAAGCAGCTTGGGGCTCTGTGGCCCCGGCGTGATGCGCGAGGCGAGGCTTGCGACGACGTCCGTCATCCGTTCCGAGTAGGGCCGGCCGGCGAGCGCGCTCTGCTGCGCACGGCGCAGCTTCGACGCCGCCACCATGTTCAGCGCCTTGGTGATCTTCTGCGTCGACTTCACCGAGCCGATGCGGATCTTGAGGGCCTTGAGCGACGCCATTTTAGGCGAACTGCTTCCCGAACTGGCCGAGCGCGTCCTTGAGCGCCGCTGCGGTATCGTCGTCGAGCGTCTTGGTGTCGCGGATCTTGGCGAGGAGCTCCGGCTTGTCCGAGCGAAGGTAGCTCAGCATCGCGGCCTCGTAGCGCACGACGTCCTTCACATCGACGGGGTCGAGGAAGCCCTGCGTGCCCGCGAAGATCGACGCGACCTGCTCTTCGATCGGCATCGGCTGGTACTGCGGTTGCTTGAGCAGCTCCGTAAGGCGAGCGCCGCGAGCGAGCAGCTTCTGCGTCGAAGCGTCGAGGTCCGAACCGAACTGCGCGAAGGCGGCCATTTCGCGATACTGCGCGAGCTCCAGCTTGATGGAGCCGGCGACCTTCTTCATCGCCTTGGTCTGCGCAGCGGATCCGACGCGGCTCACCGACAGGCCGACGTTAATCGCCGGGCGGACGCCCTGATAGAAAAGGTCGGTCTCGAGGAAGATCTGGCCGTCCGTGATCGAGATGACGTTCGTCGGAATATAGGCCGACACGTCGCCCGCCTGCGTTTCGATGATCGGAAGGGCGGTCAGCGAGCCTGCGCCATGCTCCTCGTTCATCTTCGCGGCGCGCTCGAGCAGGCGGCTGTGGAGATAGAAGACGTCGCCCGGATAGGCTTCGCGGCCCGGCGGACGGCGGAGGAGAAGCGACATTTGGCGATAGGCGACGGCCTGCTTCGAAAGGTCGTCGTACACGATCACGGCGTGCATGCCGTTGTCGCGGAAATATTCGCCCATCGCGACGCCCGCATATGGCGCGAGATACTGCAGCGGAGCCGGCTCCGAAGCGGTCGCGGCGACAACGATGGTATATTCCATCGCACCATTCTCTTCGAGCGCCCGGACGATCTGGGCGACGGTCGAGCGCTTCTGGCCGACCGCGACGTAGATGCAGTAGAGCTTCTCGCTCTCGTTGCCCGACTTGTTGATGTTCTTCTGGTTGATGAACGCGTCCAATGCGACGGCAGTCTTGCCGGTTTGGCGGTCGCCGATGATCAGCTCGCGCTGGCCGCGGCCGATCGGAACGAGCGCGTCGAGCGCCTTGAGGCCGGTCTGCACCGGCTCGTGGACCGACTTGCGCGGGATAATGCCCGGCGCCTTCACCTCGACGCGGCGGCGCTCGGTGTATTCGATGGGGCCTTTGCCGTCGATCGGATTGCCAAGGGCGTCCACGACGCGGCCCAGCAGTCCCTTACCGATCGGAACGTCGACGATCGTACCCGTGCGCTTGACGCTCGAGCCTTCCGAGATGTCGGCATCGGAGCCGAAGATGACGACGCCGACGTTGTCGGCTTCGAGGTTGAGCGCCATGCCCTTGGTGCCGTTGTCGAATTCGACCATCTCACCGGCCTGGACGTTGTCGAGGCCGAAGACGCGGGCGATGCCGTCGCCGACCGAAAGCACGGTTCCAACTTCCGAAACCTCGGCTTCGGCGTCGAAGTTCGCGATCTGGTCCCGAATGACGCGGGAAATTTCAGCGGCGCGGATATCCATGTCTCTGTCTTAGCCTTTCATCGCCAGAGCGAGTTGGTTGAGTTTGGTTCGGATGGAAGCGTCGACCATCTGGCTGCCCATCTTGACGACGATCCCGCCAAGGATGCCGGGATCGACCTGAGCGTCGATGGTGACGTCGCGGCCCGCACGGGTGCGCAGCTGCGCCTTGAGCTGGGCCATCTGATCGTCGTTCAAGGGACGGGCAGTCACGACGTCTGCAGTCGTTTCGCCACGATGGTCCGCCGACAGGCGCCGGAATGCGAGGATGACGGGACGCAGCTGGTTCTTGCGTCCGTTGCGGGCAAGCACTCCAAGGAAATTCGCCGTGATCGGATCGAGCCCGAGCTGGGGCACGATTGCGGCAAGCGCGCGGCCCGCCTCCTGGCGCGAAACCAGCGGGCTGTCGACCAGCTCCGAAAGGTCTTTGGAATCAGCCAGCGCCTGATTCAGCGCATCGAGGCTGCGACCGACGGAATCGATCTGTTTCTGGTCACGTGCGAGGTCAAACAGGGCGGTCGCATAACGCCCTGCTAAGCTTGCCCGAATGCCGCCGGATGTCTCCACGCGCGTTTAGCTCCAGAACTGGAATTGCCCCATAGAAAAACGGGGCGGTATCGGGGTTTATCCCCGACGCCCCTTATGGGTTGCGGGGCCCCTAGCAAGCGGTGTGCGGCGATGCAAGGCGACCGATGAGGTTTGAACGCAAGGCTGCGGAAGCGGCGGCTTCGGCGAGGGATTAAGCCCTCGTTTGAAAGGAGCAATTCGGATGTCTTACGTGGTCCGTGGGCTCGACCCCGCGCCCTATTTGCCGCTGTTCGGCCTGTCCGAGGAAGAGCTGGCGCAACGCAACGTCGTCCGGATGACGGTCGATAGCCCGACCTATCCGTGCCGCGTCAGCCTGACCGACCGTGAGCTTGGCGAAACGGTTCTCCTGCTCAATCACGTGAGCCACGACGTCGCGAACCCGTATCGGGCAAGCCACGCCGTTTTCGTGGCGGAGGTCGAGCAGGAGGCGGCCGAGTTCGTCGATCGCGTTCCGCCTGTCTTCGAGACGAGGGTGATGTCCCTGCGCGGGTTCGACGCCAACGGAATAATGGCCGCGGCGCTACTGACGCAGCCTGGCGAGGCCGATGCCGGCATTCGCAGGCTGTTCGCCGATCCGGCCATCGAGACCATTCACGCTCACAATGCCACGCGGGGCTGCTTCTCCGCCCGAATCGAGAGGAACTGACGATGGCTGCGTTTGCATCAGCATTGGATCAGCGTAGACCCGAGCCGATGGAGAACGTCGCGCGGCTCGACGCGGACACCGCCTGGGCGGCCTTCATGCGCCGCGACCGTTCGTGGGACGGGCGGGTGATCGGCGCGGTGAAGACCACCGGCATCTATTGCAAGCCGAGCTGTCCGGCGCGGCGTCCCAAGCGCGAGCATGTCGAGTTCTTTGCTAGCGCCGAAGAGGCCCGCGCTTCCGGGTACCGGTCCTGCCTGCGCTGCAAGCCCGACGAGGTCGGCCGCGATCGTGAAGCGGTGGCCTCGGCGATCAAGCTGATCGAGACATCCGAGGAGGCACCGAATCTCGCGCAGCTGGCCGATGCTGTCGGATATGCGCCACACCACTTCCAGCGCATCTTCAAGCGTGACCTCGGCGTGTCGCCTGCGGAATATGCTCGTGCTCTGCGCAACCGTCGCGCGGAAGGCGCGCTCGAGCAGAACGGTCGAGTGACCGATGCGGTCTACGAGGCGGGCTACGCAGGTCCGAGCGGTTTCTACAGCAATGCGAAGGAGAGGCTCGGCATGACTCCATCGGCGTGGCGGGACGGGGGACGTGGCGAGACGATCCGCTGGACCTATTTCGACAGCCCGCTCGGCCAAATGCTGATTGCGGCGACGAGCAAGGGCATCTGCAGACTGACGTTCGACGACGATGCCGATTCGCTCCGCCGCCGCTTCCCGAAGGCGACGATCATCGAAGATGCGGGAGCTCTTCGGGATCTGATCGAAGGCGCATTGGCCGCGATCGAGGAGCCGCTAGCTTCGCGCGAGCTGCCGATCGACGTCGCCGGCACCGCGTTCCAGGAATTGGTCTGGCGTGAGCTTCGGAAAATCCCGCCCGGCGAGACCCGAAGCTATGCGCAGATCGCGGCTGCAATCGGCCAGCCTGGCGCCGTGCGCGCAGTGGGGACCGCGAACGGTGACAATCACGTCGCAGTCCTCATACCGTGTCACCGCGTGATCCGGAGCGACGGTTCGCTGGGCGGATATGCCGGTGGCCTCGACCGCAAGCGCAGATTGCTTGCTTCCGAAGGTCACGCCTCCGCATCCCCGGAGCTACCGCTCGTCGAATAAGCGCTTGCTGCCTCCCCTGCGTTCGGCTCAACAACAGCCAAACCGGGGAGGAATTCATGGAACAGGCAGAGTACGGGGCTGTCGCGGAGCGCTCGCGTTTGCGGAGGATCGTCGATTTTCCGCTGATGACGCTGCTGCTGGCGGTTGCGATCTACATCCTGGCGATGGCGCTATCCCTGATCGTCGCTCAGAAGGTCCTTCCGCCAATTCCCAGCTTCACGCCGGGGATGATGGCCGAGATCGTCGCCCTGCCGGTCCTCATCATCGTCTATAAATTGGTGATCAGCCGGCTCGGCGAATACAAGCGCGACGACCTCCGGGGGAGCGGCGCTGCGCGGCTCGTATCGCTCGGGTTGGGCCTCGGCGTTCTCATCTTCGTCATCTCGGTCGCGATCGCGGCCGTAATCGGAATTTACCGGATCGTCGGCGAGGGCGACACGAGCGGGCTGCTGCCTGCGCTGCTCAGTGCAGCGATCTTCCCTGCGTTCAACGAAGAAATCCTGTTCCGTGGAATCCTGTTTCGCTGGATCGAGGAGTTCGGTGGAAGCTGGGCCGCGCTGCTGATCACATCGATTTTCTTCGGCGCTGCCCACCTCTTCAATCCCAACGCCTCTCCGCTTGCCGCTTTCGGCATTGCGCTCGAAGCGGGACTGCTTCTTGGCGCAGCCTATATGCTGACGCGGAGCCTGTGGTTGCCGATCGGCATCCATGCCGCGTGGAATTTCACGCAGGGTGAGGTCTTCGACATCCCCGTGTCCGGAACGGCTGTTAATGGCCTGGTCGATGCCCAGCTCGTCGGTCCGCCGTTGCTCACCGGTAACGGCTTCGGGCTCGAGGCGTCGGTCATCACGATCGTGGTCGCGACCTTGGCTGGCCTCTGGATCCTGATGCGCGCGATCCGAGCGGGCGAGCTGATGCAACCGTGGTGGGTGCGGCGCAGGATTGCGCGCGATCAAGCAGCGATCGAGACGGCGGTCGAAGTTTAGAGGAAGCTGTAAGGATCCACGTCGACACTGACGCGGACCTTGGAGCTCCAGTCGACCCCCGCCAGCCAATCGCGGATCACGTCCTGGACATCGAGGCTGCGGCTGGCGTGTACGAGCAGGCGCTGCCGATGGCGGCCACGCAGCATGGCGAGCGGCGCCGGAGCCGGGCCGAACACGGCCATGCCTTCGACGTTCGGCGCGGCATGGCCGATCCGACGCGCCACACCTTCCGCTTCGGACGCGTCTTCCGCCGAGACGATGATCGCTGCGAGCCGTCCGAACGGAGGCATGGCAGCTTCGCGGCGGGCGTCGGTTTCGGCGGCGTAGAACCCGGGAGCATCGCCGGTGACCAGCGCCGCGATCACCGGCGCATCGGGATCATGCGTCTGAACCAGCACGCGGCCGGGCTTGTCACCGCGTCCTGCGCGGCCGGCGACCTGCTGGATCTGCTGGAAGCTGCGCTCGGCGGCCCGGAGATCGCCGCCGGAGAGACCGAGGTCCGCATCGACTACCCCGACCAAGGTCAGGTTGGGGAAATGGTAGCCCTTTGTGACGAGCTGCGTGCCGACCACGATGTCGATCTCGCCGCGTTCCATGGCCCCGACGAACTCAGCGGCGCGCTGTGGCGACCAGATCGTGTCGCTGGTGACGATCGTCGTCCGCGCGTCGGGGAACAGGTCCGCGACCTCGTCGGCGATCCGCTCCACGCCCGGGCCGCAGGCGACGAGGCTGTCCTCGGTGCCGCACTCCGGGCATTCCTTCGGCGGCGGCATGACGTGGCCGCAATGGTGGCAGGCGAGACGGTGCATCAGCCGGTGCTCGACCATCCAGGCGGTGCAGTTGGGGCATTGGAAGCGATGCCCGCAGTGGCGGCAGAGCGTGAGCGGAGCGAAGCCGCGGCGATTGAGGAACAGCAGCGACTGTTCGCCACGCTCAAGATTGGCCTCAAGCTCGCCGACGAGTTCGGGCGCGAGCCAGCGACCGCGCGGCGGCGGGTCCTGCGTAAGGTTGATGGACCGGATCTCGGGCATCGACGCGCCCGCGAAACGCTGCGGCAGGCTGACCTCGCGATAGCGCCCCACTTCGACCATGTGACGGCTTTCGATCGCGGGTGTCGCCGACGAGAGGATGACGGGAATTTCTTCGAACAGCCCACGCATTACTGCGGTGTCGCGAGCGTGATACTGGACGCCGTCTTCCTGCTTGAAAGTCGGTTCGTGCGCCTCGTCGATGACGATGAGGCCAAGCTCGCGATAGGGCAGGAATAAAGCGGAACGGGCTCCGACCGTCACCTTCGCTTCGCCGCTCGCGATGCCTCGCCATGCCCGGCGGCGTTCGGACGAGCGCAGGCCGGAATGCCAGGCGGCAGGAGCGCAGCCGAAGCGCGCTCCAAACCGCTTCAGGAACGGCTCGGTCAGCGCGATCTCCGGCAGGAGCACCAAAGCCTGCTTCCCCTCTCGCAGGCATTCCGCGATCGCTTCAAAATAGACTTCGGTCTTTCCAGACCCCGTCACGCCGTCGAGCAGGACGGGATCGAAACCCTTGCCGACCGCCGACGCAAGGCTCTCGGCGGCCTCGCGCTGTTCGTCGTTGAGATTGGGCGGAGCGTGGTCCGGGTCGGGGCAGGCGAGGGGACGGTCCGCGTCGACCGCAACGGCCTCCAGCGCTCCGGCGTTCACGAGCCCGCGCAGGACGCCGTCGCTGACTCCAGCATGGTCGGCGAGTTCGCGGATCGTACCCTGGCGGCCTGTGAGTTCGGCGAGCGCCTTCTCCCGTTGCGGCGTTAGGCGGTCCGGCACCAATTCCGTCGTGCGATATTCGGTCAGCTGTCGCGGTCCGTCTAGTGCGGCCGAGGAGGGCAAAACCATCCGCAGCACGGAGGCGAGCGGCGACAGATAATAATCGGCTGTCCATTCGCACAGCCGGCGCAACGGAGCGGCAATCGGCCTGACGTCGAGCACGCCGGCAAGCGGCCGGAGGCGCGTGTCGGGCACTTCGCTGGTCGGCAGTCGATCCGCTTCCCACGCGACGCCGGGCAGCTGGCGCGGCCCTAGTGGCGCAATGACGATCGAACCTGGCTCAACGGCCATGCCCTCGGGCACCCGATAGTCGAGCGGCCCGAGCGCGGCGTTGAGAGTGACGACACGGGCGCGCTTCATCGTTATGGGCATCTGCGGGCTGAGGGGACGTCTAGCAAGAGGACGTCCGAATGATTGCACGACGCTGGCATGGCCGGGTTCCTGCCGCCAAAGCCGAAGAATATCTCGAGCTGATGCGGGACGTCGGCTTAGCGGACTATCGATCAACCGACGGCAATCACGGCGCCTGGTGCTTTCACCGTCCGGACGGCGACATCGTTCACGTCGAAATGCTCACCCTGTGGGACGATCTCGAGGCCATCCGTCGCTTCGCGGGCGACGAGCTGACCAAAGCCAAATATTATGACTTCGACCCGGACTTCCTTCTCGAACTGGAGCCCGAGGTCACGCACTTCGAAGTGATCGACTAGCTCTTGGCAGAATAGGAGGCTTCGTGGCCGCGCGGATAACGTCATTTCGATGGCCAGTTTGCTGTCTAGGGTTTACACTTACGCCCTTCGTTTAAGGAGGCGGTGATTTGCCTCGGGTCTTCGGTCTGACTTTCGCACTAGCGCTCTGCGCCATGGCCGGCGCTGGCGCCTCTGCTCAAGCGCCGCGCATCGGCAAACCCCGGCCGCCACCGCCTGGTCCGGCCCCCGTGATGCCGCTGCCGCCGGCGCAGTTTGACAGCAACCTCGTGATTGATGGGCAGGATATTAAAGCGCGGCTGCTCGAGACGCGGCTTGGCGTCCACGTGATGGTCAACGGGCGCGGTCCTTATCGCTTCGTCGTCGACAGCGGCGCCGATACGTCAGTGGTCGGTATTGGCCTCGCCGAGAAACTCCAATTGCCTTTGAGCACCCCCGTGGTCCTCAATGGCATGACCGCGCGCAACGAAGTGGATCGGGTGAAGGTTGACCAGCTGACGTTGGGAACGACCACGACCACTGATCTGCATCTTCCGGCTCTGCGGGAGTCAGATGTCGGCGGCGACGGCCTGATCGGGATCGATGCACTCCATCAGCAAAGACTGATGATGGATTTCGAAACGCGTGTCGTGAGGGTCGAGGACGCGCGCCTTCCCCCACAAAAGCGTGTCTTCGGCGAGATTGTGATCATCGGGCACCGTCGGCGCGGCCAGCTGATCCTTACGCGCGTTCGCGCTGGCGGTGTCCCGCTCGACGCGGTGATCGACACCGGATCGCAGGTTACGATCGGAAATATGGCGCTGCGCGACAAGCTGTTTCGCAAGCATCCAGAAAGATTCAATAAGACGATAGTGGTCGGTGTTACGGGCGTTCCCGTGGAACTGGGGATAGCGACGGTCCACGAACTTCAACTCGGTCCGGTGATCCTTCACGACGTGCCGATCGCCTTTGCCGACGTGCCGCCGTTCCATGTCTTTGGACTCTCGAATGAGCCCGCCCTGTTACTTGGAACGGACATTCTGGAGAACTTCCGTCGGGTGTCACTGGACTTTAGGTCGCGAAAGGTCCGCTTTCAGCTTCGGCGATGTACAACCGAAACCTTCACCACCGCCTCAGTGAATGAGCGTCCTGCCTCGCTGATGCCATATAAATCAACCGAGGCCTGCAGTAGGTAGGCGCCGCCCTCGGACAAGTTGTGTTGATTGAATGCGAATGCCTCGGTACCCGGCGAACGACGCTACTTGCCCCGCTTCTTGCGGTGGGAGTTGAGATCGAGGACCGCCGATTCCTCTTCCGGCTGAAGCAGGCCAAGCCGGCGCGCGACTTCCTGATAGGCTTCCTCGACGCCGCCCAAGTCCTGGCGGAAGCGGTCCTTGTCGAGCTTCTCGTTGGTCTTCAAGATCCCAAAGGCGGCAGCCGTCGGGGCTGATCTCGTCGGCGAGGATCACGCGGGCGTAGTCGCCGTCCCAGACGCGTCCGAATTCCAGCTTGAAGTCGATCAGGCGGATTCCGATCGCCGCGAACATGCCGGACAGGAAGTCGTTCACGCGGATCGCCATGTCGGCGATGTCGTTCATCTCATCCTGCGTCGCCCAGCCGAAGCAGGCGATATGCTCGTCGGCGATCATCGGGTCGCCTAGCGCGTCGTCCTTGTAATAATATTCGATGATCGTCCTCGGCAGCTGCGTGCCTTCCTCGATCCCGAGGCGCTTCGAGAGCGAGCCGGCGGCGACGTTGCGGATCACCACCTCGATCGGGATGATCTCGACCTGCCGGATCAGCTGCTCACGCATGTTGAGGCGGCGGATGAAGTGGGTGGGAACGCCGATCACCTGGAGCGCGGTGAAAATGTGCTCGGAGATGCGGTTGTTGATGACGCCCTTACCGCTGATCGTCCCGCGCTTCTGCGCGTTGAACGCCGTGGCGTCGTCCTTGAAATATTGGATGAGCGTGCCTGGCTCGGGACCCTCGTAGAGGATCTTGGCCTTGCCCTCGTAAATCTGGCGGCGGCGAGCCATTCGTTCGCGTCACTCCAACGGCAATGGGAAAAGAGCGGCGGCTATAGGCGAGCCGCCGCCCCATCGCAATTGGAGGCCCGGGCGTCCTATTTCGAAGCCAGCGCCGGCTTCAGTCCCTTCACATAATCGGCGCCGTTCAGCACCTGGATCGACGACCCCTTGAGGTCATTGCCGATCGGCTCTGCGCGGCCGCCGAGGCAGGTCTGGAGGAAGTTCTCCGCGACGGCGTTGAAGGCCATGTTGTTGACGGGCGGGCGAAGCCGTGGCCTTCGTCCGGGAACAGGACGTAGGTGACCGGGATGTTCTTGGCGTTCATTGCCGCGACGATCTGGTCGGACTCGCGCTTGTTCACGCGGGGGTCGTTGGCGCCCTGGCCGATGAGGAGGGGCCGCTTGATCCTGTCGACGTATGTCAGCGGCGAGGCGGCCTTTAGGACCGCGCGCCCTGCGTCCGTCGTCGGATTGCCCATCCGCTCATAGAACTGACGTTTGATCGATTCCCAGTAGGGCGGGATCGTCTCGAGCAGCGTGAACAGGTTCGATGGCCCGACGATGTCGACGCCGCAGGCGAACTTCTCGGGCGTCAGCGTCAGCGCGGCCAGGGTTGCATAGCCGCCATAGCTTCCGCCCATGATCGCGACCTTGTCCGGCGTCGTGATCTTGTTTGCGATCGCCCAGTCGACGCTGTCGGTCAGATCGTCCTGCATCTTGAGGCCCCATTGCAGGTCGCCGGCGGTGATGAACTGCTTGCCGAAGCCGGTGGACGCACGGAAATTGACCTGAAGCACCGCGTAACCGCGGTTCGCGAGCCACTGGGCGTTGCCGTCATAGCCATATTCGTCGCGGCCCCAGGGTCCTCCGTGGACGAGCAGCACGAGAGGGGCCGGGTTCTCCGCGGCGCCGTCGCGATTGGGATCGGCGTTGGCCGGAAGCGTCAGATAGCTCGGCAGTGTCAGCCCGTCGCGCGACTTGATCTCGACCGGCCACATCGGGACGCAGCGGTGCACCGACCAGCTCCGGGCGGCCAGTGTAGAAGCTTTGTTAGTGTGGTGGCCTTGCGGTCGAACAGATAGACCGACGCCGGCTCGGTCGACCGGGTCGGCGGTGACGATCCACTTCGTTCGTCGTCCGTCGGCCCTGGACGACCGGCGGACCCTTCAGCTGGCCTCTAGCCATTTCAGCGCTGTCCGATGTTCGGATCGAGCGCGTCCACTCCGGCTTCAGATAGTCGGCCTGGTAGGCCTCGACGACTTGTGTCTTGGGATTGGCTGAGGACCGTACTGATGTCCGCTTTGGACTTTCTGCGATTACCGTCGTCTTGCCGGTGGCGACGTCCTGCGCGATCAATGCCGCGGTGTTCCGGCCCCGGCTGTCGATCCAGTAAAGCGTCCTGCCGTCAGCGGTGAAGCCCGCCGCGCTGGTGGTCAGCGAATCTTCGAGCGGCACCGTGCCGAACGGCGCCTTTTCCACGGCGCCCTTGGTGACGCGGTAATAATCGGTGCCGCCATCCTCCCGCGCCTTCTCGCGATGCGAAGTGTTCAAGTCTTCGTCGCTGATGAATTCGGAATAGCCATTGTTCTTGAGGATGAGCTCAGTTTCCCGCGTCTTCAGATTGAGGCCGTGGACGTCGTGCCACTTGGGGTCACGGTTGTTGAGCCCAATGAGGATCCGGTCCTTGTGCAGCCTGGAGATTGCATACCATCTGGCTCGGGTCTTCTTGAACGGCGTGAATTCAGTCTGCTTCGCGCTCGCGACGTCGACTCCGTAGAGCAGGTAATTCTCGTCGCCGCCCTTGTCCTGGATGTAGAGGATCTGCTCGAATCCGGCGACCAGAAATAGGAGCGGACCGGCCGGGTCGCTCGTCGGTCAGCGGCTTGGCGGCTTCCGGATTGTCGACCGGAGCCGACGAAGATGTTGAGCACGCCTTCGCGCGGCGCTGTCCAGCTCAGCCACTTGCCGTCGGGAGAGATGCGGCCGTTCGCCTTGACCGGGTTTCCGAAGAGCTTGGACCGTTCGATCAGGGGAACTGATTGATGTCAGCGGCGAGGGCCGGTTGGGCCGCAAGGATCGTCGAAGCAGCAAGCACAAAGCTGGAAATGGTACGCATTCTCTACCCCCTCTCACACCTAGGTGTATTAGGCGGGCATAACAGTGTTCGTTAACGTTGGTCAAGTCCAACAAAAAAGGGAGCGCGGGTGCGTGCGGCCCGCGCTCCTCAACCTTGTCAATTGCAGCGGGCGCGCTTGGACTTTGCAATCCACGGCGCCTCAAATTGGATCCTCACGAGCACTTCGAAAGTGCCGATGACGGCGCGACCAAATCTACGGAACGCCTTGGATAGCGTCGCGTTCAGTTCGTTGCGACCGGCCTGATAACTCCGGTCAAAAATCTCGTCGACCATGGTGACCATTCCTTTCCTTCCCTGCTTTCCGTTCGGGCTCAGAGCGCGAACGGAAAGGCGTCGATGCGGTCGTTCGCGGGCCTGAGGGCCAGCTCGATCAACTGGATGCGATGGGTTTCATCGAGGGCGCGCCAATTCCGGGCCGTCGAGCGCAGCGTGTCCGCCTGGGCGACCTGGACTGCGGGGCCGTCTTCGATGAACGCACGAGTGCTGAGGCCATAAGTCATGGCTGATCGTCCTTCCCTTTTTAGTGAGCCGCCGGCGAGGGGCTGTGAGGGGAGGGTTTTCCTTCGCCGGCGACTGATCCTATTCTACGAATCCGGCTCTCGTTTCGCCAATCAAACACTCGACAGAAACCATAAACAGGACTTATGAGCTGGGCTTATGAGACAGGCTTCCACCACTGGCCGCGATCCGGGCCTTCGAGGCGGCTGCGCGCACGGAGAATTTCACCGCTGCCGCCGCGGAGCTCGGCATGACGCAGGCCGCGGTGTCCTATCAGGTGAAGAGCCTAGAGGAGCGGCTCGGCGCGCCCTTCTTCATCCGCGAAAAGGGCCGTGCCCGGCTGACGCCACTCGGATCGCAGGTTGCTGCCCGCGTTGACGAGCGCGTTCGACACGATCGGAGCCGCGTTCGCCACGCACCGCGAGGAAGACGAGTCGCTTCTGACCGTCACCACGACGCATACCTTTGCGAATACCTGGCTAGCATGGCGGCTCGGCGCCTTCCAGATGGAGCATACCGATCTCGCCGTGCGGATGACGACGAGCAACGAGGTATGCGATCTTCGCGCGGGAGATGCGGACGTGGCGATCCGCGCCGGCGGCGGCGGCTGGGAAGGCATGGAGCATCACCGCCTTTTCGAATCCCAGTTCACGCCGATGGCCAGTCCGGATTGCATCGCCATGGTCGAGCGAAAGCTCGGCCGAAAGCTCGAACCGAATGACGTCCCGGACCAGAACCTGATCAACCCGGCGGACGACTGGTGGCAGCAGTGGTTTTCCGACAATGGCGTTCCAGCCGACGAAGCCGTGCTCCGGCGCCGCGCCGGAATTCGCCTCGAGAACCAGGCGAACGAAGGCCATGCGGCGATGGCCGGGCAGGGCTTCGCGCTGCTGACGCCTCTTCTGTGGAAGGGCGATGTCGCTGCGGGACGGCTCGCCGTGCCGTTCCCCGACCGTATCTCGCAGCGTGGCTGGGCCTATTGGCTGGTCTATCCGACGGAGCGCAGGCTCGCTCCGAAAATCAAGCGCTTCAGGGAATGGCTAGTCGCGGAGATGGAGCGGTCGAAAGCGGACGCGGCCGGCGGCTGGCCGCAGCCCCAAGAGATCGCCGCGGAATAAGCTTCCGAGAGGCGGTGGCAGGCCCGCAATCGGCTTGCTAGTCAGCCGTCATGGCCGATTCCAATATTTCCTCCGTCATCGAAACGCCTTTCGATGCCGCTTTGTCCGAGCGCTACCTCGTCTACGCGCTGTCCACGATCACGGCGCGCTCGCTTCCGGACGTCCGCGACGGCCTTAAGCCGGTCCACCGCCGGTTGCTGTGGGCGATGCGCTTGCTGCGGCTCGATCCGGCGGGCGCCTACAAGAAATCGGCGCGTGTCGTCGGCGACGTGATCGGCAAGTATCACCCGCACGGCGACCAGTCGGTCTACGATGCGATGGTCCGCCTCGCGCAGGATTTCGCGCTTCGCTACCCGCTGGTCGACGGGCAGGGGAACTTCGGCAACATCGACGGCGATAATGCGGCCGCCTACCGCTATACCGAGGCGCGGCTGACGGCAGTCGCCATGCAGCTGATGGCCGGGCTCGACGAGGGTACAGTCGACTTCCGTCCCACCTACAATGGCGAGGAAGAAGAGCCGGAGGTCTTCCCCGGCCTGTTCCCGAACCTGCTGGCCAACGGCGCGAGCGGCATCGCGGTCGGCATGGCGACGTCCATCCCGCCGCACAACGTCGGCGAGCTGATCGACGCCGCGGCACACCTGATCGACAATCCCAAGGCCGAAGACAGCGCGCTGATGGACTTTGTCGCGGGTCCGGACTTCCCGACCGGCGGCGTTCTGGTCGACAGCCGCGACAGCATCGCGCTGGCCTATGCGACTGGCCGCGGCAGCTTCCGCATCCGCGCCAAGATCGAGGTCGAACGCGAGAAGGGCGGAAGCTGGCACCTGCTGGTTAGCGAAATCCCATACGGCGTCCAGAAGGCGAAGCTGATCGAGCAGGTCGCGCAGCTGATCGCCGACAAGAAGCTGCCGATCCTTGCCGACGTGAAGGACGAGAGCGACGAGCAAGTCCGGCTCATTCTCGAGCCGCGCGCGCGGACCGTGGATCCCGAGCTGCTGCTCGAGAGCCTTTATCGGCTGACCGACCTCGAAATCCGGTTCCCGCTGAACCTGAACGTCCTCGACGCAAGCCGTACGCCGGGTGTGATGAGCCTGAAGCAGGCGCTGACCGCCTGGCTCGCCTTCCAGATCGACGTGCTCGTCCGCCGCAGCCAGGTCCGCATCGGCAAGATCGATGATCGGATTGAACTGCTCGACGGCTTCCTCATCGCCTATCTCAATCTCGATCGCGTCATCGAGATCATCCGGACCCAGGACGAGCCGAAGCCTTTACTGATGGCGGAATTTTCGCTGTCGGACCGCCAAGCTGAAGCAATCCTCAACATGCGGCTGCGCAGCTTGCGCAAGCTCGAGGAGATGGAGATCGGCCGCGAACGCGCGTCGCTCGCCAAGGAGCGCGAGGAACTCGTCAAGCTGGTCGAGAGTCCGGCGCGCCAGCGCACGAGGCTCAAACGCGACCTGCAGACCCTGAAAGACAAATTCGGCGACGATCGCCGGACGAGGATCGAGGAGGTCGCGCTCGCGCGCGAAATCGACTGGTCGGCGATGATCGAGAAGGAGCCGATCACCGTGATCCTGTCGCAGCGCGGCTGGATTCGGGCGATGAAGGGTCACGTGGCGTTGAACGAGGTCCCCGACCTCAAGTGGCGCGAGGGCGACGGGCCCTTCATCCATTTCCATGCCCAGACCACGGAGCGGATTGCGCTCTTCGCCTCGAACGGTCGAGTGTACACACTGGCAGGCGACAAGTTGCCTGGAGCGAGAGGCTTCGGCGAACCGGTGCGGCTGTTCATCGATCTCGCGGCTGAGGTCGACATCGTCCAGCTGATGACGGTCAGGCCGGAATTGAAGCTGCTGATCGCTTCCTCGGACGGCAAAGGTTTCGTGACCAGCGGGGATTCGACGATCGCCGAGACGCGCAAAGGAAAGCAGCTGGTCAATCTACGGACGGGCGCGAGCGTAGCCATCGTACACGTGGTGCCCGAGGGCGCGGATTCGGTCGCGGTGATCGGCGAGAACCGCAAGATGCTCCTCTTCCCCTTGGCAGAGCTACCCGAGCTCGCGCGCGGCCAGGGCGTCACCTTGCAACGGTATCGCGACGGTGGACTTGCCGATGCCGTCGCCCTCCGGTTCGCCGATGGGCTCAGCTGGGCGCTTGGCGGCGAGAGCGGCCGTGTCCGGACCGAGGGCGACCTGACGCCGTGGCGAGCGGCACGCGGTGCTGTGGGTCGGATGCCGCCGATCGGATTCCCGCGGGACAATAAGTTCACCGAGCTTAGCAAAGCAGCGGAATCCTCGCGTTAATCGCCGCTCGGCAAGAGAGAATTAACTCCTCTCGTTCAAAGCCGAGCCAATGCAGGCTGCAGCGAACCGGCTGCCGCGCGCCGATGGGCGCGTCCGGTCGGACAATATGGGGGCGTCGCCGCGGTCACAATCCGCGGATGGCGCAGCTTTGCTCCATGCGCTTCCGATCGCAGCCGCCATTTTCACCATGGGCAACGGCAAACTGCGGGTGGAAGCCATGAATGTGCGCTTCCTGGAGCTGGCCGGCTGCCATGGAACATCGGACGCCTTTACCGACACCTTTAAGAGATATGCGGACGGCGAGGGCGGCGCCTTCACTCGCTCGTTCCTCCTCGATCCTGCGGCAGCGCCTGATGAGATCGAGATCGCGGAAGGGCAGGGCATCGGCCGCCGCTTCCTGAAGTTGAAACTGTCGCCGCTCGCCGCAAGCCCGTGCGGCGCGCCTCGCTGTCTGCTGAGCGTCGTCGACCGCACGATCGAGGTGCAGGCCGAGAACAACCTTCGTGCGGAAATGCTCCGGGACAGCTTGACCGGCCTTCCGAACCGGCTGGCATTTTCCGAGGCCATCGAGAAAGCTGGCGAGACCCCTTCGCGCAACGTCGATCACGCCGTGCTCGTCGTCGACATGCTGCGCTTCTCCCGGATTAACGAGTCGATGGGCGGCCTCGCAGGCGACGAGTTGCTGATCACCTTCGCGCGCCGGCTGATCCTCGCACTGCGCGCGGGCGACGTCCTCGCGCGTACGGGCGGCAACGAATTCGGGATTCTGGTGTCACTCCGCCGCGGCGTCGAGGATGCGTTGAAGGCCGCCGAGCGGATCATCAAGGTGCTTGCAACGCCCTTCAAGATCTCCGACCTCGAAATCCGTGTCGAGTGCGCCATTGGAGCCGCGCTGATGCACGCCGGCCAAGAGCCGGAGGAACTGTTCCGCAATGCGCAATTTGCGGTCAAGCAGGCCAAGGTTGCCGGGAAGCCGCAGGTCTATGAGCCGCGCCAGGCGACCGAGGCCCGGCGCCGCTTCTCGATCGAAACCGAGCTTCGCCGAGCTCTCGACAAGGACCAGCTCAAGCTCTTTTACCAGCCTCTAATCAACCTGAAGAACGGAGAGGTCGCGGGCTTCGAAGCCCTCGCGCGGTGGGATCATGAGGATCGCGGCGAGATCAGCCCGACCGAGTTCATCCCCGTTGCCGAGGAAAGCGGTTTAATCCTCCAGCTCGGCCGCTGGGCGATGGATAATGCCGCGCGGACTCTCGCTAGCTGGGACGAGGTCTCTGGCGAGAAGCTGCCACTGTACGTGGGCGTCAACTTGTCCGCGATCCAGGTCGCTCGCGACAATATCGCCGATGTCGTCGCAAGCGCGTTGAGGTCCAGCGGCCTATCGGGCGATCGGATTACGCTCGAACTGACCGAAAGCTCGATCGTCCAGGACCCCGGGAGGGCCACGCGCGTCTTCGAGGCCTTGAAGGCGCTCGACACGACAGTTGCGATGGACGACTTCGGCACGGGCTATTCGAGCCTCGCCTACCTGCAGCGGCTGCCGATCGACGTGTTGAAAATCGACCGCAGCTTCGTTTCGGGAATGATGGTCGATCCCGACAGTGTTGCGATCGTCCGGGCGGTGCTCAGTCTCGCCGAGGCGCTCGGCATGTCCACGACGGCAGAGGGGATCGAGACGGTCGAACTCGCGACGACGCTCGCCACGCTCGGCTGTGCGTCGGGGCAGGGATTCTACTTCGCAAAGCCGCTCGAGCCGGACGCTGCGCTGGAATATTGGAAGTCACGACGCCGGTAACCCCGATGTCCCGTCGCGGATCACTGCGAAACTGCGCGGAACCGCGCCAGACTAATCTCAGTTAAAACCCCCGTAACAGGGGAGTGAAGGGCCATGACGCGATGGCTCGTTGCAGCAGCCGCTTTGTGGCTGCTCGGATCGGGCGCGAATGCGCAGATGAAGGGCTTTGGGATCTCAGAACCCGCCCCGGGCCCGAAGACACGCATTCTCGACCTCCGGATAAGCTCCGATACGCGCATTGACGCGCACCAACCGCTTGTTCCGGGCTTGATTGTTCGCCGTGAGCTGGGAGCGAACACGGCGATCGGTGTCGGGTTAGCGAAAGTCTATGGCAAGCGCAGATGGACGGACCCCGGAATTGGCGAGCGCACGGTTCGGACCCGTAAACCAGCCGTCACCTTCACCATGAAATTCTAGGCCCGGCCTGGTCAGGCGGCACGGGCGAGAGCGTCAGAAACAATCCGCTCGAAATCGTCACCATCGGGGAAGCCCGCGCTTAGCCATTCTTCTTCGATCTTCCGGAGGGTGGTGGCGATAACTGGCCCTTCCGGCAGGCCGCGGGCGATCAGCGCTCCGCCGGTGATAGGAAGTCGCGGAGCCATCCACGCGGAGATCGAGCGGGCGTCGTCGGGCCGGCTGGCGAGCAGCAGCCGATCGACGGCGCAATTCTGGCCCAGGCGGTAGGCCAGCACTTGGGGCGACGCATGAAGATCCTCACCCCCAGCACAGGCGAGCCGCTTGCGGGCCTTGTTTGATAGCCTCAGCCGGATCGCGATGTCCTCGGTAACCTCAGAGTTTCGCGGCAACAGCGCCGCCAACCGGCGCAGCGGCTCCGGCGGGCATTCGGCGGCCCGCTCTGCGTCGATCAGTGCCTGGAGATTGGGCAGGCGCTCTAGTTCGATCTCAGGAAAGACGGGTTTCAGGATGCGGTGCTGAAGCATGATGCCGACGGTTCGCGTGGGATCCTCGACCGCAAGGAGCTTCAGCAGTTCGTCGGCGATGCGTTCTCGCGATAGCGCCATGAGGTCATTGGCACGCGCGGTGCAGGCTTCGATCGCCTTCGAGTCGAGCTCGCCGGACCCGAACCGCGCGTGGAAACGAAAGAAACGCAGGATCCGCAGATGGTCTTCCGCTATCCGCTGAAAGGGATCGCCGATGAAGCGGATGTGCCGATGCTCGAGATCGTCGAGCCCGCCGAAATAGTCGAATATCTCGCCGGTGCGCGGATCGGCGGAGAGTGCGTTGATCGTGAAGTCTCGGCGAGCGGCGTCCTCTTTCCAGTCGTCCGTAAACGCGACTGTTGCTCGCCGGCCATCCGTCGAAACGTCGCGGCGCAGGGTCGTGATCTCGAACGGGTGGCCATCGCTGACGGCGGTGATCGTGCCATGTTCGATACCGGTGGGGACAGCCTTGATCTTCGCCGCTTCCAGTCGCCGCACGACTTCGTCAGGCTGGAGACGGGTGGCGAGATCGATGTCGCTAATGGGCAGTCCGAGCAGGTCGTCGCGGACACATCCTCCGACGTAGCGCGTGAGGCCTTCGTCCGCGCTCAGGGCTTCGAGAATCCGTGCGGTCCCGCGTTGCTTTCGCCATCGCGCGACGTCGAGCCTCAATGCCATTTCAGCCTGCGAGAAAGATTGACGATCATGGCCGCAGTCGCCCCCCAGATCCTGCGATCGTTCCACACAATTTCGTAATAGTGGCGCTCCTCGCCCTGGAACAGGGCCGTTCGCAAGTGCTGGTTCGCAGGATCGAGCAGGTGTTCGAATGGCGCTTCGAACCAATCCGCGACTTCATGCTCGTGCGGAGTTAAAGGGAGATCCGGCGGCACGACCCCGAGTACGGGCGTGACGAGATAGCCGGTGATGGTCCGGTATCGCTCCATCGTCCCCACCAGCTCGACACAGGCCGGATCGAGGAGAAGCTCCTCGTGCGCTTCTCGCAGAGCTGCGGCCACCGCGTCCTCGCCCTGGTCAATTCGGCCGCCCGGCAGCGCGACCTGGCCTGCATGTGTGCGCAGATGCTCACGCCGAACCGTCAGGATCAGGCCGGGTCGCTCCCGGTCTGTGATCGCCATCAGGACGGCGGCGGGCACGTCGGCGCCTTCCCGGACCTCTGGAAAATCGCCCTCAAGCGCGGATTGGTCTGCCTGGGACTGTAGCCCTGCTCTCAATCGGTCGACCAGGTTCACGCGCCATCCTCGAGCGGGAAGAACGCGCCCCCACTCCAGACGCCGGGCGGCTCGTGACCTTCGGCCAACGCGATCTCCGCGAGTTCATAATAAACCGGCCGTGCGAGCTCGGCCTGCAGTCCGTGCCTGACGAGCAGCCGGGGCGATGGACCGTGTTCGCCAGGCGTCATCGTCAGCGGATGATCGGAACCCAGGATAATGGCGTCCCCGCTGTCGAGACTGAATGCGATTGTCCGCTCGGTCCCAGCGCCTTCGCTTTGCAGCGCGACCGCACGGAACGCGGTGCGGTCGACGTCGATGTCCAGCTTCTCGACGGGTGTCACCAACACATGGCGGCCGTCCGGCTCGCGGCGGAGAACCGTTGAGAACAGTCGCACCATCGCGGGTCGATCGATGGGCGAGCCCTCATGAAACCAAGTCCCGTCCGCCGCGATCCGCATTCCCGAATGGCCGCATCGCTCCGGATTCCACCGTTCGACCGGGGGAAGCTGGCGCGCGTCGAGAATCTGCTGGAGCTCGGCAAGGCTCAAGCCCTTCAATTCGATTGGTGGACGGCTCTCCGGCATGGAACGCAGTCCTTGGATTGCTTCGCCGCGCGGCTCAAGGCAGGACCGTTGCAATGACGGCAGAACGAACAGCCATCGTGACCGGCGCAGGAAAAAGGATCGGCGCGGAGATTGCGCGGTCCCTGCTCGCCGAAGGCTGGGACGTCGTCGCGCACGTCCATCATGCGGTGGACGACGTACCGACGGGCGCAGTGAAGGCCGTGGCGGACCTCGAGGATCCGGGCTGCGCCGACGTAATCTTTTCGTCCGCCGCCGGGATGCCGCCCGTCACCATGCTCATCAACAATGCCGCGCGTTTCGCTTGGGACGGTGCCGGGGAGTTTCGAACGGACGAGTTCGCGCGGCACATGGCCGTCAACGTCCAGGCGCCTATCCTGCTCACGGAGCGGTTTGCCCGCGAGGTCGGCGAAGCCCGTGACCGTTCGGTGGTAAATTTGCTCGATTCGAAGCTCGCCGCGCTTAATGCCGACTATCTCAGCTACACATTATCGAAGAGCGCGCTCGCGTCTTTCACGGATTTGGCGGCCCGCGCCCTCGCGCGGCGGGGAATTCGCGTCAATGCGATCGCGCCTGGACTGATGCTTCAGTCGAGCGGCCAGAGCAGCGGCAACTTCGCCGCGATGCACGCCGATAATCCGCTGGGACGTGGGGTTGAGGCTAACGACGTCGTGGAGGCGATTCGCTACTTAGCGGGCGCGCGGTGCATTACTGGGCAGATGCTCGTCATCGATTCCGGGCAGCGATTCATGATGCTCGACCGCGACGTCCAGTTCCTGGGGGATCAGTGAGCGACACTAAACTTGTGGGCCTCGTGCCCGATAAGCTGAAGGTGCGGTCGGCGAGGATCCTGCTCAATTCGCTGGAGGTGCAGGCCGACATCGGCTTTCACGATTTCGAGGTGGGAAACCCGCAACGCCTTCTCGTCGACGTCGAGATCTGGCTTGAAGACGCTTCCGTCCCCGCGGGCGACGATCCTTCGCGGGCCTGGAATTACGACTTTCTTCGGGCCGAGGTCGAGGAACTCGCGACCGCCTGCCGCTATAACCTTCAGGAGACGCTTGCCCATGCGATCTTCGAGCGAATCGCGGCGTTCCGCGGGATCCAGGCTCTCCGGATTCGGATGTCAAAACCGGATGTTTACGCGCAGGCGCGCGGGGTAGGGATCGAAATCGCCTCGTTCCGGGGCGCTTGGCCAAACAGTTAACGGTCGCGACCCGGTAGCTCGTGTTCACGCTTCCGGGTGTGGAACAAAATCCGTTGCGCGGCCTTTGAGGCAGATATAAGGATGCCCGCCGCCTGCCGATGATATGTTGATACATCGGCATCATCATCTTAAAGGCAGGGCGCGCGTCCGACCGCCCGGTCTGGCCGTGGCACCCCACGGCGTGTCGAGGAGAATATTGGGTTAATGTCATACGCCCAAAAGAGAGAGCTTAGCGGCAACCGGACGATGTCGATCATCTTCACCGCCGTCGTGGTCGGCGGGTTGATGTACGCGATCGTCACTGGGCTCGCTTACAACGTGATCAAGAAGCAGGCGGAAAACCTTAAGGTTATCGACGTCGAAGAGCCGCCACCGCCACCGGAGAAGCCGCCGCCACCGCCTGACATGCCGGATGTCCCGCCGCCGCCGATGACTCCGCCGCCGCTGGTGCGTCTCAACACGCCGCCGCCGCCGATTGCGGTCGTGGAGAGCCCGAACATTCCGCCGGTCGCGCCTCCCGTCATGGCCGCCGCCGAGGCCGGCACCACCCCCCGCTCCGCGCCAGACGCAACCACGCAGCCTTACCGGCGATATTCAAGGCCTGATTACGGGTGACGATTATCCGCCGAGCGCGCTGGACAACGGTGAGCAGGGATCGGTCAACGTAACGCTGACCATTGGTCCGAGTGGCCGGGTTACGGGCTGTTCCCCGTCGGGAGGTCCGCGTTCCCTTCAGACTGCGACGTGTCGCTTGCTGACTGCGCGAGCGAGGTTCAGTCCTGCCGAGGACGCCTCCGGCAACCCCACAACCAGCAGTTACTCACGCACAATCACCTGGCGCATCTCCGAATAAGATCGCTTTTGGCCTCTGAACAGATTTCGAAAAGGAACACATTCATCATGCAAGCAGCACACGCCGGAGAAAATCCGTATGGTCTGATCCCCGCTTTGCAGCAGGGCGGCATCATCGCGATCTCTGTGTTCGTCATCCTCGTTATGATGTCGATTTTCTCCTTCTACATCCTGTTCACGAAGCTGATGCAGCAGCAGAAGATCATCAACCAGGGCCGCAAGGTCCGCGTCGAGCTTCTGGAACTCGCCGAACCTTCGTGACGCGGCCGGCAAGCTGGAGGCGAAGAGCGCCTATCGCGCGATCGTGGACGATGCGCTTCTCGCGCAGGAGCAGCACGGCAAGCTGACCGATCCGATCGATCAGCACGACTGGATGGGTAACAGCCTCGCGCGCAGCCAGGGCGCCATCGGCGCTCGCCTGGGCGAAGGCCTCGCCTTCCTCGCAACCGTCGGTTCGACCGCGCCGTTCATCGGTCTGTTCGGTACCGTCGTCGGCATCTACCGCGCGCTGATCAAGATCGGCGCAGCGGGTCAGGCGTCGATCGATGCGGTCGCCGGTCCGGTCGGTGAGGCGCTTATCATGACCGCGCTCGGCCTCGTCGTCGCCGTGCCGGCCGTGCTCGCCTACAACTGGCTGATCCGCCGCAACAAGTCGATCATGGAGGACCTCGCGGCCTTCACGAACGACCTGCACGGCTATCCTGATGTCGGATGGTGCCGTAAAGCCGCGCATCGCCGGTGGCTCGACCGGTCCGGCCGTCCGTGGCAGCGCCCAGACCAAGAGCGGCGCCGCTCCGACGCAGCCGGGCAGCGAGCCGCTTCGTACGGGTCAGACCTCGACCGGTGCGCAGGCTACGCCGACGACCGCCAAGTAAGTACCGTGCGTGCGGGGGCCGGCTCACGAGCCGGCCTTCCGCCGAACAGTAGAAAGAGACCCGCCGTATGGCAGGACAAGTAATCCAAGATGGCGATGAAGACGCCGCCATGTCCGACATCAACGTCGTCCCACTGACCGACGTGATGCTGGTGCTTCTGATCATCTTCCTGATCGCGGTTCCGGTCGTGATCCAGACGGTGCCGATCTCGCTTCCCAAGGTCCGCTACGAAGCGACCACGACGAAGCCCGAGAACGTCTCGCTGACCGTGCGCAACGGGCCCGGCGACAGCTGTGAGGTCTATTGGGGCCTCAGAAGGTGTCGCAGAAGGATCTTCTGGACCGGGCCGTCGAGAAGCTCGAGAAGCTCAATCAGGGATGTCGGCGGCGTTCAGAACGTCACGGAAGAAAACATGCCCGAGGCGCATATCCGCGGTGACATCAACACCAAGTACAAGTGCATCGGCGCGACGATCATCACGATGCAGCAGGCGGGCTTCCAGCGCGTCGGGTTCATTTCCGAGCCGCCGCCGCTGGCCGGCGTCCGGGCCGAATAGGAGTTTCCTGCAATGTCGATGCAGACCAGTAGCGACAATTCATCGGGCGAACCGATGATGGACATCAACACGACGCCGCTGATCGACGTCATGTTGGTTCTTCTCATCATGTTCATCATCACCATCCCGATCCAGTCGCACGCGGTGAAGCTGGACCTTCCGGTCAACCAGCCGAACCAGACGCCGCCTCCGATCGATCCGGTCAAGAACAAGATCGTCATTAACGCGCAGGACCAAATCCTCTGGAACGGCGCGCCGGTCGATCCTACCGCAACTGCGCGCATTATCTGGACACGACGCAGCAGATGAACCCCGTTCCGGAGCTTCACCTGCAGCCAGATGCGACCGCTCGTTACGAGATGGTCGACGAGGTGCTCGGCGATCACCAAGCTCGCGCACGTCCAGAAGATGGGCTTCGTCGGCAACGAATATTATATGAACGTTTTCTAGAGCACTTCGCTCTGGTTACGCGATCGGGGCGGCTCCGTTCGGGGCCGCCCTTTTCGTTTGCGCCGACCTACTGGCACTCGTTTCGGCGGCCATGCCATTGCTCGCGCCCATGACCGACCAGCGCCGCTTTGCCGTCATCATTCTTGCTGCCGGGCAGGGCACGCGCATGCGTTCGGACACGCATAAGGTGCTTGCACCCGATCGCTAGCCGCCCGCTGCTCCTGCATCTGCTCGACACGGTCGACGCGCTCGGCGCCGAAAGACGCGTGGTGGTGGTCGGCAAGGGCCGCGAGCAGGTCGAAGCCGCTCTCCTGGACCGCAACGTCGCCATAGCCTTCCAGGCCGAGCAGAAAGGCACCGGGCACGCGGTCCAGCAAGCGCCGATGCGCTTGCGGGCTACGACGGCGGGTGTCATCATCCTTTATGGCGACACGCCGTTCGTTCGAGGCGGACACGCTGCGCCGAATGCTCGACCGGCTGGACGGAGACGGCGGACCAGGCGTGGTCGTTCTGGCGTCGACGCCCGGCGGACCCTCTGCAAATACGGGCGCATCATCCTGGGCAAGGGCGACCATATCGCCAAGATGGTCGAATATAAGGACGCCAGCGAGGAAGAGCGCGCGGTCCGCCTCTGCAACTCCGGGATGATGGCCGTCCGCGCGCGCGGACCTGTTCCGCTGGCTAGAGCGGTCGGCAACGATAATGCGGCGGGCGAATATTACCTGCCCGACATCGTGAACGTCGCCGCGGCGGAAGGCCGCGAGGCGGTGGTGATCGAAGGCGATCCCTACGAGACCGCCGGGGTCAACAGCCGGGCGGAGCTCGCGCACCTCGAGCTCGACTGGCAGCGGCGCCGCCGTGAGCAGGCGCTGCACGAGGGCGCGACCCTGATCGATCCTGAGAGCGTGTGGTTCGCCTTCGACACTAAGCTGGGCCGCGACGTCACGGTCGAGCCGCACGTCGTGTTCGGGCCGGGCGTCCAAGTCGCCGATGGGGCGACCATCCATGCCTTCAGCCATATCGAGGGCGCGACGATCGGCGCCAAGGCGACCATCGGTCCCTTCGCTCGGATCCGTCCGGGCACCGAGCTTGCCGAGCGGACCAAGGTCGGCAATTTCGTCGAGCTCAAGAAGGCAGATGTCGGCAGCCGGCGCCAAGGTCAATCACTTGTCCTACGTCGGCGACGCGCAAGTCGGCGTGCCCGCGCAAACATCGGCGCAGGCACCATCACCTGCAATTACGACGGGTTCGGCAAGTACCGCACGGTGATCGGCGAGGGCGCCTTCATCGGCTCCAACACCGCGCTGTCGCGCCGGTGAGCATCGGCGAGGGCGCAATCGTCGGTGCCGGATCTGTCATCACCCGGGACGTCGAGGCCGACAGCCTTGCAATCGAACGCAACGAGCAGAAAGGGCATTGCCGGCTGGGCCCGCCGCTTCCGCGAGCGGATGACCCGGAAGGCGGCGGAGTAACCCTATGTGCGGGATCGTCGGGATCGTCGGGAACGAGCGATGTCGCGCAGCGCCTGTTCGACGGGCTGAAGCGGCTTGAATATCGCGGCTATGACTCGGCCGGCATCTGCACCATCGACGGCGGCGAGCTCGAGCGCCGGCGGGCCGAGGGCAAGCTCGACAATCTTGCGCGCGAGCTCGACGGCGGAGCCGCTGCACGGTGACCGTCGGCATCGCGCACACGCGCTGGGCCACGCACGGCGCGCCGACGGTCGGCAATGCCCACCCGCATATCGTCGGTCGCGTCGCGCTGGTCCACAACGGCATCATCGAGAACTTCAAGCCGCTGCGCGACGAGCTGATCGCCGAAGGCCGCACGTTCTGCAGCGAGACCGACACCGAAGTCGTCGGCCACCTCGTTGCCCGCGAGGTCGAGCGGGGCGCGTCGCCGCAGGATGCGGTCGCCGCCGTGCTGCCGCGCCTGCACGGCGCCTTCGCCATCGCCTTCCTGTTCCGCGACCATCCGGACCTGATCATCGGCGCCCGGATGGGCGCGCCGCTGACCGTGGGCTACGGCGAGGGCGAGAATTATCTCGGCTCGGACGCCCTCGCGCTGGCGCCGTTGACGCAGCGCATCGCCTATCTGGAAGAAGGCGACTGGGCGGTCGTCCAGCCGCGACGCCGATCCAGATCTTCGACCGCGACAACCAGCCGGTCGAGCGCGACGATCGTCGAATCCGGCGCGTCCTCGGCGCCGGTCGAGAAGGGCAATTACCGCCATTTCATGCAGAAGGAGATCTTCGAGCAGCCGATCGTGGTCGCCCAGACGCTGCAGAGCTATGTGCGCCCGTTCGAAGGCGAGGTGGCGCTGCCGGACGGCCGACTTCGACCTTGGCAGCGTCAAGCGCGTGACGATCGTCGCCTGCGGCACCAGCTTCTATGCCGGCATGGTCGCCAAATATTGGTTCGAGCAGTTCGCGCGCGTGCCGGTCGACATCGATGTCGCGTCGCGAGTTCCGCTACCGCGAGCCGGTGCTGGAGCCGGGCGGGCTGGCGCTGTTCATCAGCCAGTCGGGCGAGACCGCCGACACGCTCGCGGCGCTGCGCCATGCCACGGCGCCGAGGAGCAGCGCATCGCGGTGGTGGTCAACGTGCCGACCAGCTCCATGGCGCGCGAGGCCGACCTGCTGCTCCCGACCCATGCCGGGCCCGAAATCGGCGTCGCCTCGACCAAGGCCTTCACCTGCCAGCTGGCGGTGCTTGCGGCGCTCGCCGCCAATCTCGCGCGGGCGAAGGGCCGGCTGACGCGCGAGGAAGAGCAGGAGATCGTCGCGCACCTGCAGGAAGCGCCGGCGGCGATGAACGCGGCGCTCGACCATGACGACGACATCGCGGCGATGGCGCACCTCATCGCGCCGGCGCGCGACGTGCTCTATCTCGGCCGCGGCCCCGATTATCCGCTGGCGCTGGAAGGCGCGCTGAAGCTCAAGGAAATCAGCTACATCCACGCCGAGGGCTATGCCGCGGGCGAGATGAAGCACGGGCCGATCGCGCTGATCGACGAGCATGTTCCGGTGATCGTCCTCGCGCCGTCAGGGCCGCTGTTCGAGAAGACCGTCAGCAACATGCAGGAAGTGCGCGCGCGCGGCGGCAAGATCGTCCTGATCAGCGACGCCGAAGGCATCGCGCAGGCCGGCGAGGGCTGCATGGCGACGATCGAGATGCCGAGGTCCACCCGCTGATCGCGCCGCTGGTCTACGCGGTCCCGGTGCAGCTGCTCGCCTATCATGTCGCGGTGCTCAAGGGCACCGACGTCGACCAGCCGCGCAACCTCGCGAAGAGCGTCACGGTCGAGTGATCAGGCGCGCTAGGCGGCCGCCGCTTCGTCCTCGAGCTGCCGGACGTGGCGCATCAGCCGCTCGTAGAGGAAATCGATCACCGCGCGCACGCGCGGGCGTTCGGCGGACGCGTTCGTGGGTGACCAGCCACAGGCTGCGGCCTGGTCCTCGCGCGGCGGCAGGCAGCGGATCAGGTCCGGGTCGCGCGTCGGCGACGACGCAGGGCAGCACGGCGATTCCGAAGCCCGACCGGACGCCGGTCAGCAGGCCCGTCGACGTCGCATGATGCATCGCGACCTGGTCCTCGAGGCCGAGGCTCTGCAGCCAGGACTCATAATGGCGCCACAAATTGCCGCCGCCGCCGCCGATGATGGCATGTCTCTTGAGCTCGGCGCGGGTCGTCGGGACGCCGTGCGCGCGCCGCGTAGTCGCGGCTGCAATAGAGCGTCCAGTCATCGACGCGATCCTTCGGCCAACCAGGCCGCTGGGTTGCTCTTTTGGCCGCTGCGCAGCGCGATGTCAGCTTCACCTGCGCTGAGGTCCCGCATCCTGCTGACCGGTATCCAGCTCGATGAGGATATCCGGATGCCGTTGGCGCAGATCTGGCAACAGGGGCGCAATAAAGCTGATCGCGTAGATTTCCTCGCGAGGTCACGCGCACGATGCCGCTGAGCTCGCGGGCATGTGAGCGCGGCGGATTGCCGAAGAGCGTTCGCAGCTGCCTTCAACCTCCTCGGCACGTTCGAGCAGCCCTTCTGCCGCGGGCATCAGCGACGTAGCCGGCCTGCCGCCTTTCGAAGATCGGGAAGCCGAGCGCCTGCCTCTAGCGCGGCGATGCGTCGAGCCACGGTGGTCTGGCTAACCCTTAACTCGCGGCCGGCGGCAAGCGTGCTGCCCTTGCGGGCAACAGAGAGGAAGTAGCGCAGGTCGTTCCAGTCGAGCATCCGGCAGCCCCTTGTTCTGCAATTCTGCAGAATGATAGCACGAACATCGTTGCTGCCGTTCGTGCGTTTTTTGGGACTAATTGGACGGTCGCACTCGAACAGGAGACGCGACATGAACAGCCTCTGTCAAGATCGCCATCGGATCGTTTTTCGCCGCGGCCGCAGTCATCAAGGCCGCGCCAGCACTGGCGGAGCCGGCCCAGCCGCAGAACGTCAGCATCGTCCGCACCGCCGACCTCGATCTCTCGAGCGAAACCGGCCGCGCGCAGCTCGACCAGCGCCTGATCGGCGCCGCGCGTGACGTCTGCGGCACGGCTTCGGACGCCGACCTGGAAGGCAAGAACGAAGTTCGCGCCTGCCGCACCGAAGTTCTGAGCGAAGCGCGCCCGCAGGGCGGACAGCTGGCCAGCCGCGGCGCACCGATCCTCGTCGCCGCAGGCCGCTGAACCCATCCCATCGTTCCAAGGCCGCTCGGCTCCCCCGGGCGGCCTTCTTGTTTGCAGCGCGCGTGCGCCCTACCGGACCGTCCGCATGAAGGTTCAGGGTGGCTGCCATTGCGGAGCGGTGCGGTTCGAGGCGCAACTGCCGGAGCCGCCGGTCCCGGCGCTCGACTGCAATTGCTCGGTGTGCCGGATGACCGGCTTCCTGCATGTCATGGTCCCGCACGAGCAATTCGAGCTCCTCAACGGGCGGGATGCAGCTGACCAGCTATCGCTTCGGCACGGGGGCGGCCGAGCATCTGTTCTGCCGCCATTGCGGCGTGAAGAGCTTCTATCAGCCGCGCTCGCACCCCGAGGCGTGGAGCGTCAACGCCAACTGCCTCGATGAGCCGGTCGGAGCTCGCGATCGAGCAGTTCGACGGACGAGACTGGGAGGGGGCGAAGGCGAATCTCGACGCGCCGGAGCTAGCGCCGCTACGGCGAGGCCATGCATCGATCCGCTGCGCCTGACCGTCGACCGCTCCGCGCTTCAGTCCAACTGGCGCTGGCTCGCAGGAGCGTGCCGGAGTGGCCACGCGGCGCGGCCGTCAAGGCCAACGGCTACGGCGCTCGGCGCTCGCGAAACGGTGGAAACGCTTGCTCGAAGCCGGATGCCGGGACTTCTTCGTCTCCACCTGGGCCGAAGCGGAAGCGCTTGGAAATCTTCCCGAGAGCGCCAGCCTGGTCGTTCTTCACGGCGTCGGGCCCGGACGACGGCGAAGCGGCCCTGCGCATTCAGGCGCGGCCGTGCCTCAACACGTGCGAGCAAGTTGCCGCGCTGGAAGCAGATCGCGCCCGGACGAGCCTGCGACGTCATGATCGACACTGGCATCAATCGCCTCGGTCTCCGGCCGTTGGAGATCGACGTGCTCGACGGCCTCGCGATCGAGACGCTGCACAGCCACCTTGCCTGTGCGGACGAGGACCATGCGCTGAACGCGCATGCAGCTGCGAGCGTTTCCGCGACGTTGCGTCGGCGATTCCGGCGCGGCGCTACAGCTTCGCCAACTCGCGCGGGGATCTGCCTCGGGCGCGACTATAGCTTCGACCTCGTCCGACCGGGCCTGTCGCTCTACGGCGGGATTCCGCGCGAGGAGGCGGACGGGCACATCCGCCAGGTGGCGCGGGTTGAGGCGCAGATCGTCCAGCGGCGCACGATCCCGGCAGGCGAGAGCTGCGGCTATGGCGCGACTTTCGTAGCCGAGGAGAACACCGAGGCGGCGATCCTCAACATTGGCTATGCCGACGGCTATCTGCGCGGCTTCTCCTCGCATGGTTCGGCCTTCGCCGGGCGAGTTTGCGCTGCCGGTGCTTGGGCGCGTGTCGATGGACCTCGTCGCGGTCGGCTGCGACGCGGCGCCGGAACTCAAGGAAGGTGAGTGGGTCGAGATCGACTACGACCTGCCGCTCGGCGTCGGAGCAGTCCGGGCTTTCGCAGTACGAACTGCTGACGTGCCTCGGCGGCCGGTTCGAGCGGCGCTGGGTCTAGCGCGTTCCTCCGGCGGCGGCGTCTTTGGCTTGTAGCGGCAGAGGTCGATCACCGGGCAACGCCAGCATTCGGGAAGCCGCGCCTTGCAGGTGTAGCGGCCGTGCAGGATCAGCCAGTGGTGAGCGTCGCGGCGGAACGGCTGGGGTACGATCTTCTCGAGCTTGGCCTCAACCTCATCGACGTTTTTGCCGGGGGCGAGGCCCGTCCGGTTGGAGACGCGGAACACATGGGTGTCTACGGCGAACGTCTCCTCCCCAAAGGCGGTATTGAGGACGACGTTGGCGGTCTTCCGGCCGACGCCGGGAAGAGCTTGCAGTTCTTCGCGTGTCCGCGGGACCTGCGAGCCATATTGGTCGATCAACGCCTGGCTCAGCGCGATGACGTTCTTCGCCTTGGTGTTGAACAGGCCGATGGTCTTGATGGCGTCGCGGAGCGCCTCTTCCCCAAGCTCAACCATTTGCTCGGGCGTGGTGATCCGCGCGAACAGGGGCCGCGTCGCGATGTTCACGCTGGCATCGGTGGCCTGGGCGGACAGCACGACGGCTACGAGCAACTGATAGGCATTGCCGGATTCGAGCTCGGTCGTCGGTGAAGGGTTTGCCTCCGCGAGCCGGCGGAAGAATTCGAAAACCTGATCGCGCGTCACAGGGCGCCGATCACGTCCCGCATCGAATAGAGCCCGGCCGGCTTGCCCGACGAGGAAGCGCGCGGCGGCAAGGGCACCGCGCGCGAAGATCATCCGGTTTTCCGCGCGGTGCGAGAGGATCAGCCGCTCGTCCGGGCCAAGGAACATCACGTCATGATCCCCCGCGACAGTTCCGCCCCGGAGCGACGCGAAGCCGATCGCGCCGGTTTGCCGCTTGAGATCGGTCCCGTCGCGACTCCGCTCGGCGTTCAGCCCGCCTCCACGGCCTTTAGCTGCTGAATCACCGAGCGAGAGCGCGGTGCCGGACGGCGCGTCGGCCTTCGCTCGATGATGAACCTCAGCGATTTCGATGTCCCAGTCGGTTCCCAAGACTGTCGCTGCCCGCTCGACGAGTTCGGATAGAAGCGCGACCCCGAGCGAAGTGTTGGACGCACGAAGCACAGCGATTGTGTTCGCCGCAGCGGCGACACGCTGATCGGCAAGCTCGTCGAGGCCAGTGGTGCCGACCAGGATCGGAATCCCAGCCGAAACCGCGCGATCTAGGCTGGCAGCCAAGGCGCCTGGCGCGGAGAAATCGACGAGAACGTCGCCGTGATCCTGGTCCAGCTCGAAACGCGGGTCTTCGGCGACGGCCTTGGCGATCGCCTGCCCCATCCGGCCGTCCGGAGCAAAGAGGCTGATACGGATCGGCTGGTCGGCGGTGCGCATGACGCTTGTATTGGCGGAGCGCCCGGCGCCGCGCAACGGCGGCCGGGCGCTTCGATGATCACTTCCGGTAAACGAGCTCCTGGAGAAGCATCGAGCCTCCAAGCTTACGATACTTCGCCCGCTCGCCGCTGCGCGCGTCCTGCTGACGAGAACTCGTCTGGAGATAGGCGTTGATCTCCTTCTCGCGAGCTTCGTCTTCGGCGGGCGTCGAGACGTGGTCGGAGATGGTCACGAGATAAAGGTCAGGCTCGCCAGCGCGCTTGTTGACGTTCGACAGCATGTACGATGCCTTGATCCATCCCTTGGATTTCGCGAATTCCTGTGTGCGGCGATAAACGCTTGCCAGGTGATCGGCATAATCGCCGAAATGTCCGTCATCGATGGTGATCTCCGCGACTTGCCAATAATCGCCGCCTTTGACCGGATAGTCCTGAGCGGCCGCAGGAACCACGAACGCCATCACTCCCGCGCCGAGCGCGGCCAATAGGATCTTCCTCATGAGGTGCCTTCCCCTGTTTTGCGGTGCCTTTAGGCCCGCTTCGAAGAACGGCGTCGCGGCCGGCGAGACGCCAACAAGAGCGGCGTCGTTCCGGGCAGGAGAGAAGCAGAAATCTCGATTTAACGCAATTTAAATGCCTAGCCGCTCTTGCAACGCCATTGCCGCGGCAGGTGCCCGGACCTTCGCGCCATTAATCATGAAGATGTAGACGTCACCGGTTTTCTGCCAAGCACGCGCCTTGTCAGCGAAGGTATCGAGCGCGTTGGCTCTGTAACCCGTTTCAACGTCCTCGCTCATCCGTTGCAGTCGTGCGTAACGGAAGCTTGCCGTGTCCGCGTCGAGGCACGGGAACTCGTCGTCATCGTCATAAACCACCGCGACATCATGCTCCCGGCAGAGCGTGAAGAAACCGTCGTCACGGAAGCTCTCATTGCGGGGTTCGATCGCATGGCGGAGGCGTACGCCGTCCACTTCGCGTGGAAGGAGGCCAAGGAACCCCGCAATGTCCTCGCGATCGTACTTTCGCCGTTTGTCGAGCATCCACAGGATCGGTCCGAGCTTGGGCCCGAGCGCCGAGAAACCTTGCGCGACGAAATTTCCAATCCCCTCGGCCCCCTCGGCGAGCTTCGAACGGGTCACGCAGAAGCGCGATCCTTTGACGGCGAACTGGAACCCCTCGGGGACGACTTTCTCCCAGGCCGCCCAGCTTTTCGGGCTTTGGCGGCCGTAGAAGGTCGCGTTGATCTCGATCGCGCTGAGCGCGCGCGAGGCATATTCCAGCTCTTTCGCCTGCGGGAGCTTGTCCGGATAAAAGACGCCGCGCCAGGGCGGGTAGGTCCAGCCGCCGGTTCCGGTACGGATCGCGCCCTCAGCCATTCACTGCAGGCTCGGAATGACCAGACGGTGCATGGTTCCCTGATCGGTCGAGACGACCTCATGCTTGGCGCGCAGCTGACGGGCGAAACTTTCGACCAGCTTGGTGCCGAGGCCCGACTGGCCGTCCCGACGGCCGGCCTGAATGCCTCTTCCGTTGTCGCTAACCGTTAGCTCGAAGGAGCTGCCCGTGCGACCGACGACGCGCACGTGGCCAACACCCTCGCCGTTGAAGGCGTGCTTGATCGCGTTGGTCACAAGCTCGTTGACGATGATCGAGATGGACGTCGCTGCGTCGGCACTTGCGGTCACCTCCTCGACCTCGCAGTCGACGTCGATCCCGTCGCGCGACAGTCCGCGCTCGATCTGCTGGACCAAGCCGCAGAGATGATCGTCGAGGCGGACGGAGTCGATGTCGACGCTCTTCTTGGCGAGTTGTTGGGAGGCATTGGCGACCGCCTGGATACGATCCGCTACCTGGGAGAGAGCTTCGCGAACGGTCTCGTCTGACGACCTGCGAGACTGAAGCTCGATCATGGCGAGCACGGTCTGGTAGTTGTTGCGGGTCCGGTGATCGATTTCCCTCAAGGCATCGTCGAGGAAAGTGAGGCGGCGATCCCGCTCGGCAACGCCCTTGTCGATCTCCCGCTGATAAAGCGCGATCACGGTGAGAATGAGTAGCTGCGCGAGGCAGGCGATGACGAAGCCGCCGAGGAGTTCGCGGTTTTCGAACCGGAAGCTCCATTGGTTGGGGACGACGATGTACCAAGTGAGCAGCTGTGCGATCACTAACGCAATCAAACCGCTGCGCCAGCCCGCCAGGACGGAGGCAATAACGACTGCGAGGAAGTTCAGTGCGTAGGGCGCGCGATCCCCTGCAATGGAATTCATCGGCAGCCGAAGCGCCACCATGGCGATCGCGGTGGCCAAACCGATCGCGACTTCGACGAACACCGGCGGAACGCGGTGCGCGAACCTCTGCGGCAAACGCGAATGAAGGATTTTCCTGATCGCTCGCCCCCACGCGAAGAGAGGCCCTCTCTCCGACTCCGAGCGTATATCAGGGCGGGGTCGGAGTCACCTAACCTGGATCATGTCCTTCCGCGAGCGCGATCAGGAGTTTAGGCGAGGTTCATGAGCCGAGACCTGATCTCCAACATTGTCGTTTTGACCGGGGCGGGAATCTCCGCGGAAAGCGGTCTAGCGACCTTCCGCGGAGCGGATGGCTTGTGGGAGGGACATCGCGTCGAGGACGTCGCGACGCCGGAGGCTTACCTCCGTGACCCGGGACTGGTGCATGCATTCTACGACGCACGGCGCGCGAGGCTCGGGACCGTCGAGCCGAACAATGCCCACCACGCCCTGGCAAGGCTCGACGCCGAATGGCGCGGCGAACTGCTGCTGGTCACGCAGAATGTCGACGATTTGCACGAGCGCGCGGGCTCGAGGCGGCTGCTGCACATGCACGGCGAGCTGACCAAAGGCTGGTGCCTCGCCTGCGATGAGCGTTTCGAGTGGGCGGGGTCGATGGGCGAGGGCGCGTCATGTCCTTCATGCTCGGCCAGGGCTCGGGTCCGGCCCGACATCGTGTGGTTCGGGGAGATGCCTTACGACATGGATCGCATCGAAGACGCGCTGCGGCGGTGCGACCTGTTCGTGTCGATCGGTACGTCGGGCGCTGTCTATCCCGCAGCGGGTTTCGTGCAGACCGCGCGCTACTGCGGTGCGCGCACGCTAGAAATCAATCTTGATCCGAGCCTTGGCAGTTACATGTTCGACGAAAGCCGGACCGGGAAAGCCGGCGATCTCGTTCCTGCATGGGTCGTTGAGGTCTTAACCGAGGCCTAGTCGGCCCACTCGAGGCCGATCTCGCGATAGAGACCGCGATCTTCGTCCCACCGCGGGTTCACTTTCACGTGCAGGAACAGGTGCACGGGGCGGCCCAGATGCTGCGCGATCTCGGCTCGCGCGCCGGCGCCGATTTCCTTGAGGCGGCGGCCACCCTTGCCGATCACGATCGCCTTCTGGCTGTCGCGCTCGACGAGGATCTGTTGCCGGATCTCCGTGGACCCGTCCGGGCGGTCTTCCCACGTCTCGGTCTCGACCGCAGTGGCATAGGGCAGTTCCTGGTGGAGCTGATTGACGATCTGCTCGCGCGTCAGCTCGGCGGCGATCATCCGGTCGGTCGCGTCGGACACTTCATCCTCAGGATATAGCCACGGACCTTCGGGCATCGCTTCGACGAGCGCGCGCTTCACATCGGCTACGCCATCGCCCTGCGAGGCGCTGATCATAAAGACCTTGTCGGGGTTCAGCCTCGCAGCGAGGTCGGCGGACAGGGCAAGGAGCTTGCCTTTGTCCACCAGGTCGATCTTGTTCAACGCGAGCAGCAGCGGATGCTCGCGCTGCCCCAGCGAAGCGATGATGCGATCGACCTCCGAGCTCAGGCGGGCGGCGGCGTCGATGACCAGCAGAACCAAATCCGCATCCTGCGCGCCGGTCCACGCCGCCGCGACCATTGCACGATCGAGGCGGCGGCGCGGCTCGAAAATGCCCGGCGTGTCGACAAGGAGGATTTGCGCCGCGTCTTCGATGGCGATGCCCATCAGCCGCGCGCGCGTCGTCTGAGCCTTTGGGCTGACGATCGCCACCTTCTGACCGACCAGCGCATTGACCAGCGTGGACTTGCCGGCGTTCGGCGCGCCGATAACGGCCACGAAACCGGCTCTCTGGGTTTGTTCGGTCATTGCAGCTGGGACAACAAAGCGGCGGCTGCTGCGGTTTCCGCGTCCTGCTTGCTCAATCCTTCCGCAGTGGCTTCGCCAAGCTTGGCGACCGTCACGCGGATGGTGAATTTCGGGGCGTGGTGGGCACCGGTGCGGGCGACGACCTCATAAGCGGGCGGCTTTGTTCCCTTTGCCGCGGCAAGCTCCTGAAGCGCGGATTTGGGATGCTGCGGCGCGCGCCGCTGGCTGGTGAGATAGGGATCCCACGTCTCCAGGATGAAGCGCTCCGCGGCGCCCAGGTCGCCGTCCAGGAGAAGTGCTCCGATCAGCGCCTCGACCACGTCGCCGACGACATTTTCGCTCTGGCTGGCGCCGTCCTCGCGGGCCTGCTTCCCGAGCCGGATGAGAGCCGGAACGCCAAGGTCGCGGCCGATGTCGGCGCAAGTATCGCGGTCGACCAATGCGTTGTAGCGCTTCGACAGATTGCCCTCAGGCTCCTTGGGATAACGCTGGTAGAGCGCTCGCGCGATCACCATTCCGAGCACGCGGTCGCCGAGGAATTCCAGCCGCTCGTAGCTGTCCCGTCCAACGCTCGAGTGGGTGAAAGCGAGCTCGAACAGGCGCGGATCCTTCGGCACGTGGCCCAGTACCTCGCGAACGAAGGTTGTGACGTCGCCTGTCATTCAGCCTCTGCCCCGTAACCGTTGCCCACGCGGCTGCCGCGCAGGGCCGTGAACCAGGTCCACGGTTTCCAGTAGGACGAGCTTCCATCCGTGGACCACAAAGTGAAGGTCGCGCGACCGATGAGATTTTCCACTTGCACCATGCCGATTCCTCCATCGGCGACGGCGAAGCGGCTGTCGAGGCTATCGTCCCGATTGTCTCCCATCAGAAAGACGTGGCCCTGCGGCACCTCGACCGGGCCGAAATCGTCTGCACTGCTCGAAGCCTGATCGAGCACCGTATAGGTCGGGCCGTCCGGCAGTGTTTCCGCATAGGCCGGGAAAACGCAGTAGGAGCGCCCTCCCGCTGCGCTGACGAACGGCGTCGCCGGTGGAACCACCTTGCATGGCGTGTTGGGGCTGAGCGGCAGCCTGTAGGGCGCGCGCGGTTCGCGCTTCACGGGACGGCCGTTGAGGAGCAATTCGCCGCCGCGCACCTCGACCGTGTCCCCGGGCAGCCCGATGACGCGCTTGATCAAGTCCGCATTATCAACCGGATGCCGGAAGACCACCACGTCGCCGCGGCTAGGCAGATGCTCAAGGATGCGCCCGGGTACAGGGGGGAACTGCAACGGGAAGCTGAAGCGGGAAAAGCCGTAGGGCCATTTTGCGACGGCTACATAGTCGCCGATGTAGAGCGTCGGGAGCATCGATCCCGACGGAATGCTGAAAGGGGCGGCGACGAAGCTTCGGAACGCCCAGGCAACCAGGGCGAGCAACAGGATGAACCGGGCGGTGCCCCACGCCGACTCTCGCGCCCGCGGAGTTACAACAGTCGCTGCTGGGCGATGACGGGTTCGGGAGGTCGGCCATTGCATCTGCCGACTTGTTTCTGTGCCGCCGCCATTGGTCAAGGCGGGGTGGCATTTGGCTGTCCGGTCATTATGTGCCTGCTCAATGCTCACCCCACAGCCGCAAGCAGCCCATACGCTCGACCAGCTGTTCAAAGCGGAGCCCGACCGGCTCAGCCGCCTCAGCTTCGAAGTTGCCGGCTGTTACTTCGATTGGTCGAAGACTCACCTGGATCAAGCGGCGATCGACCGGTTCGCCGAGCGCGCGGACCAGATGGACTTTGCAGGAGCTCGCGACGCCCTCTTTAGTGGCGAGATCGTCAATGTGAGTGAGGACCGTCCGGCGACCCACGTAGCCGAGAGAGGAAGCGGCGCGCCCGAGGATGTGGACCTTGCGGCGGCGCGTCGGCTGCGAATGCGCGCGCTGGTGGACGCGATCGAGGCAGGTGCATTCGGCAACGTCACCGGCATTCTTCATATCGGGATCGGCGGGTCGGTGCTCGGCCCGGCGTTGCTAGTCGATGCGTTGGGCCGCCGCACAGCCGGGCTCACCGTTCGGTTCCTGTCGAATATCGATGGCGCGGCCTTCGACGATGCGGTGAAGCCGCTCGATCCCGCCACGACGCTGGTCGTCGTTGCTTCGAAAAGCTTCACGACATCGGAAACGCTCGCCAACTTCGAAGCGGCGCGCGCCTGGCTCCGGGCGGCCGATGTCGTGGATCCGGAAGGCCGCTTCATCGCGGTGACTGCGAAGCCGGAGGCCGCGGTCGAGGCCGGTATCGACGAGACCCGCATCCTCCAGTTCGGGAATGGCGTCGGCGGGCGTTACTCGCTGTGGAGTTCGGTCGGGGTGACCGCGGCGCTGGCATTGGGGTGGGATGCATTTGAGGCGCTGCTCGAGGGGGCGGCGGAAATGGACCGTCATTTCCGCTTCGCCAAGCCCGCCGAGAACGCGCCGCTCATGGCGGCTTTCTCCGACCGGCTGTACGTTGAAGAGCTCAATTGCCAGAGCCGCGCTGTCTTCGCTTATGACGAGCGCCTGCGCCTGCTGCCCTTTTACCTTCAGCAGCTTGAGATGGAATTGAACGGGAAATCGGTGACGGCTGCCGGCGCCCCGGTCGACCAGCCGACGGCACCGATCACCTGGGGCGGCACCGGCACGGATGCGCAACATGCCGTGTTCCAGCTGCTGCACCAGGGCACGGTACATCTGCCGGTCGAGTTCCTTGCTGTCCGGGAGGCCGACGACGATCAGGATCCGGAGCATCATCACATGCTGCTGCTCAACGCCTTCGCTCAGGCGGCGGCGCTGATGCAGGGCCGGGTGGGCGATGACCCGGCGCGGACCTACCCCGGCAACCGGCCGAGCGCGACAATCCTGATCGATCGGCTCGACGCTCGCGCGCTAGGCGGGCTGATCGCGTTCTACGAGCATCGCACGTTCGCGAATGCCGTGCTGCTGGGGATTAATCCCTTCGACCAATTCGGGGTCGAGCTGGGGAAGCAAATCGCGCGACAACTTGCCGACGGCGCAGATGACGCGGCGCTCGACCCCTCGACGCGTGCGCTCATCGAAAGGGCAGGGGCCTGATGGCCGACTTCGATCTGTTCGTCATTGGCGCCGGGTCCGGGGGCGTCCGGGCGTCGCGCATCGCTGCTGCTCATGGGGCACGAGTTGCCGTAGCGGAGGAATTTCGGGTCGGCGGCACCTGTGTCATCCGCGGCTGCGTGCCGAAGAAGCTCCTCGTCTACGGTGCGCATTTCGCCGAGGACCTCGACGATGCCGCGATGTTCGGATGGGACGTACCGGAGAAGCGCTTCGACTGGCCGACCCTGCGTGACAATGTCCTTGCGGAAGTCACCCGGATCGAAGGGGCCTACGGTGAGACGCTCACCAATCACGATGTCACGATCTTCCACGAGCGGGCGGAAATTACCGGGCCCAACTCGGTCAAGCTCGCCGGGGGACGAGAGGTTAGAGCAGAGAAAATCCTGATCGCGACCGGTGCCACGCCGGTGATGCCCGCGATCGAGGGCATCGAACACGCGATCAGCTCCAACGAGGTGTTCCACCTCGATCGCATCCCGAAGCGGATCGTCATCGTCGGCGGCGGCTATATCGCGAATGAGTTCGCGGGCATCTTCCACCAGTTCGGAAGCCACGTGACGCTGGTCAACCGTACCGACGTGATCCTGCGTCACTACGATCAGCAGATCGTGGACCGGCTGCTCCAGATCTCGCTGCGCAAGGGCATCGAATTCCGCTTCAATGCCAAGATCGACCGGATTGAGCGCGCAGAGGGCGGATCGCTGCACATCAGCATGACCGGCTGCGACGATATCGAGGCGGACGAGTTGCTGTTCGCCGTGGGGCGCAAGCCGAACATCGAAGGACTGGGGCTCGAAGCTGCCGGCGTCGAGCTCGGCGACACGGGTCAGATCAAGGTCGATTCGGACAATCGCACGTCGTCACCGTCGATCTTCGCGATCGGCGATGTCACCGACCGGGTCCAGCTGACTCCGGTCGCGATCCGCGAGGGCCACGCCTTCGCCGATACTTTCTTCGGCAACAAGCCGACCCGTGTCGACTATGGCTGCATCCCCTCGGCAGTCTTCAGCCATCCGCCGCTCGCGGCCGTTGGGTTGACGGAGGGCGAGGCGAAGAACCGGCTGGGCCCGGTCAAGACATACACATCCGACTTTCGCCCGATGAAGAACGTGCTTGCGGGCCGCAACGAGCGGTCGCTCTACAAGCTCGTCGTGGATGAGGCGACCGATGAGATCGTCGGCGTGCACATGATCGGTCCGGACGCTCCCGAATTGCTCCAAGTCGCTGCCGTCGCCGTCAAGGCAAAGCTGAAGAAGTCCGATTTCGACGCCACGATTGCGCTGCATCCGACGATGGCCGAAGAACTTGTCCTGATGCGCTGACCTCAAGAGGAAATTTTGCACGACGCCATTGTCATCGGTGCGGGCCACAACGGCCTCACCTGCGCCTACTACCTCGCCAAGAAAGGCCTGAACGTCGCCGTGCTAGAAGCGGCGGATACGGTGGGCGGCGCGGCTGTGACCGACGAGTTTCTGCCGGGATTCCGCAATTCCGCAGCGAGCTACACCGTCAGCCTGCTTCAGCCGAAGGTGATCCGCGACATGCAGCTGGAGCGCCACGGGCTGAAGGTCGTGCTTCGCAAGACGGACAACTTCCTGCCCGGTGACGGGGACTATCTTCTCGCCGGCCGCAGCGGCCTGACGCGCAAGGAGATCGCACGCCACGTCAAAGCCGACGGCGAGGCGTACGACCGCTACATCGCAGAGCTCGAGACGGTCGTTCGGCTGTTGAAGAAATGGCTGCTGCGGGCGCCGCCGAACGTCGGGTCGAAGGTCAGCGCGATCCCGAAGCTGTTGAGCCTCGGCCACGACATGGCCGGGCTTTCCCTGGCCGAAACACGGATCGTGCATGATTTCGCCGTCCGCAGCGCGTCGGAAATCCTCGATCGGCATTTCCAGGGCGAGCTCGCGAAGGCGTTGTTCGGGTTCGACGGCGTGGTCGGAAATTTCGCTTCGCCTCAGGCGCCTGGCACGGGCTACGTCCTCCTTCATCACTTGTTCGGCGAGGCTGCGGGCGTGCCGGGCGCATGGGGCCATGCAATCGGCGGCATGGGTTCGATCACCCAGGCGATGGCGCGCGCCTGTCGCGAGGCGGGTGTCGACATCGTGCTCAATACACCGGTGGAGGAAGTGATCGTCGCCAGCGGCCGCGCGACTGGCGTGGTCGCGGGCGGCAAGGCGTGGCGAGCCAAGGGCGTGATTGCGGGCGTCAACCCAAAGCTGCTGTTCGACCGGCTGGTCCCGCAAGGCGCGGTCGACGCCGACGTTTCCAGCCGGATGCACGCATGGAAGTGCGAGAGCGCCACTTTCCGAATGAATGTCGCATTGTCTGAGCTGCCCAAGTTCACGGTGCTTCCGAAAAAGGGAAATCATCTCACCGCCGGGATCATCATGGCGCCCAGCCTCGACTACATGCATCGCGCCTGGCTGGATGCTGCGGTCGACGGCTGGGCGAAGCAGCCGATCATCGAAATGCTGATACCCTCGACACTCGACCCGAGCCTTGCTCCGAAGGGCAAGCACGTGGCGTCGCTGTTCTGCCAGCATTTCCGGTACGATCTCGGGCAGGGTCGCAGCTGGGACAATGAGCGCGAAAAAGCCGCTGACGCTATCATTGCTACCTTGGATCAACACGCGCCCGGCTTCGCGAACTCCGTGCTGGGCCGGCAAATTCATTCTCCCCTGGATCTTGAACGGCGCTTCGGACTGATCGGGGGCGATATCTTCCACGGCAAGATGGGCCTGGACCAGCTGTTCAGCGCGCGGCCGATGATTGGGGCGGCCGATTACCGCATGCCGCTGAAGGGTTTGTACCTGTGCGGATCGGGCGCGCATCCCGGCGGTGGTGTGACGGGCGCGCCCGGCCATAACGCGGCGCATGCCTTCCTGTCCGATCGGCGGCTGTGGAAGCGACGGCATTGAAGCCGCTCGAAGGCATCAAGGTCCTCGACCTGAGCCGAGTGCTTGCGGGCCCCTGGTGCACGCAGCTGCTCGCGGACCTTGGCGCCGAGGTCATCAAGGTCGAACGCCCAGGTAGCGGTGACGATACCCGCCACTGGGGTCCGCCCTGGCATGGCGACGGTGAGGACCGCGTCGCGGCCTATTTCCTCAGCGCCAATCGCGGAAAGAAGTCCGCGGCGATCGATTTCGCTCAACCGGACGGCACGGCGCTCGTTCGCCGCCTGGCTCAGGATGCCGACATCGTCGTCGAGAATTTCAAGGTCGGCGGGCTCGACAAGTTCGGCCTCGACGCGACCTCGCTTCGCGCCTCGAACCCGCGGCTGATCTACGCTTCGATCACGGGGTTTGGGCAGGATGGCCCTTACGCCGAGCGCGCCGGCTACGACTTCATCATCCAGGGCATGGGCGGGATGATGGCCATTACCGGCTTGCCCGACGACCAGGCGGGCGGCGGGCCACTACGCGCGGGTGTTGCAGTCGTGGACCTGTTCACTGGCCTCTACACCTGCATCGCCATTCTCGCGGCGTTGTACGGCCGGGAAAGGAGCGGGGAGGGAGCGCACATCGACATGGCGCTGTTCGACACGCAGCTCGCCATGCTTGCCAACCAGGCGTCGAATGCGCTCATTGCGGGCAAGGACCCGCCGCGGCAGGGCAATACCCATCCGAACATCGTTCCGTACCAGCCGTTCGATGCCGCCGATCAGCCGATCATCATCGCGGTGGGCAACGACCGGCAATTCGCTCGTCTGGCGGAGATGTGCGAGCACCCAGAATGGGCCAGCGACGAGCGCTTCTCGTCCAATGGAGCGCGGGTTGCACATCGGTCGGACATGATCGCGCTGGTCGCTGAGTGCATTCGCCGGAAACCGGCAGCTTCATGGCTCGGGCAGCTGGAAGCGGCAGGCATTCCAGCTGGTCCGATCAACACCGTGACGCAGGCGCTGCACGACATCCAGGCGCAGCATCGCGGGATGGTGCGCACGATGGCGGGGATGCCGTTGGTCGGTTCGCCTATCCGGATCGACGGAGAACGGGCGGACAGCGAATTGCCGCCGCCCGCCCTTGGTCAGCATACGGATGAGGTTCTCTCGAGCCTCAGCCTCGAGCCGCCGGAAATGAAGCGGCTCAGGTCCGAAGGCGTAATCGCCTAGTTCTTGCTCGCGCTCTGCACCAGCAGGTCGAGCTGATGCTGGCAGCCATTGTCGATCAGTACTTTGGCAGCGCCGACGAGATCGGTAGGCGTACCCGGAACTGACACGAATGTGACCTTGCTCTTGTCGCCCGTATCCGGCCACTCGATCTGATATTCCGCACCTGACTTCACCGGGAGGGAAGCTGGCCAGGCCGTCGCGGACTTGCCGGCGGCCCAGTTCACTTCCTGCGACTGGCCTTCGGAAGAGCGGATATTGATCTTGACGTCGGACTCGCTGTCAGGCCGCCACAGCTGGACCTGGCCCGCATTCGTCACGCAGATCTTGCCGCTCTGAGTCACGTCGATGTCCCAGATGCTGGGATTCTTGGCGACTTCCGACGCACGCAGCGCGCCGAAACGGCCGCGCTTGCTCTCGGCGGAGGCCATCGCCTTGCCTGCTGCGAAATTGCCTGGGCCACGCAGGGTCTGCGCGCTCGCCGGACCGAGGACCGTAACGACGTCGCCGCCCTGAAGCGTGATCTTGGCGCTCTCAGGCAGGGTCTTGCCGGGCGGGTAGGCCTTGGCGGAAGGCCCGAGGGACTTCACGACGACAACGCTCGCGACAGCTGCCGACGAACTCAATGTGATTGCGGCTGCTGTGCCCCACAGCATTAGCTTCGCTCGCATGTTAATGTTGCTCCCTTTTATCCATACGCCACAAAAGAGTGCCGCCTGCTTGTGCCGGCGGACGCCGAGTCGATCCCGGTGTCGATTTGGCGGCAAATTATGCTTTCATTTGAACGCGGTCAATTAATGGCCGGAAAATGCCCGACTAAGAGTTGGCCGCGGAGGACGAAAGCGCGCTCGCTCCACCCAACCTGGCCTCCAGATCATTGAGGCGGCGGGTGTTCGATTCAATGAGCGATTCGAGGCGCCGCTCGTAGGCCACGCGCTTGATTACGGTCCGGATGGCGCGCGCGATCGATTCGGCGACTTCTCTGAGAGCCTTCTGCTCGTCCTTGTTTGGAAGTGAGTTGTCGGGCCGCGGACCGACGAGCAGGTAGCCGAGCGCTTGTTCCCCCTCCCCGGGGCACAAGGGTACCCGAAGCGGGAATGTCTTGTCCCAGCCAACGCAGTCCTCCGACGCCCAGTTGGCGGTCTGATCCCGCCACTCTTCGACCTTCTCCTTTGAAATGCCGCGTGTGCGGAATACGCCCTGGTCGATAATCGCGGCCACGTGAGTCGTCATTACGCCCTTGATGACTCGTGCGAGGACATCGTCGATCAGTTCTCCGAGATTGCCCGTTTCACGAAGGTCTCGAACGCTGTCGGGAAGTTCGTCACGAAGGATCACCAAGTTGCGCTGGAAGCGGTTCTCGGACCAGCGCGTGATCCGTTCCTGGATAGGGTTGACCAGGATCGTCGAAAGCGCCGCGGCGAAAATGACCGGCCCTTCGCCGCTGCTGTTGCCGTAGTAATTATAGACGAACTGCTTCAGAACATCGGCTGTCGCGGCAAAGACCGCCGCCACCCCCAAAGTGATCAGCGCGACGTTCACCGAGCGGCTGATGACGACTTCCGCGTCGTAGAGCCGATAGCGCAGAAGGGCGATCAGCAGGCCAAGCTGCAGGCACAGAAATGCCAGGCCGAACGTCAGTCCTGCAAACAGCTCGAGTGCGAGCTGCGCACCGAAGGAGTCGACGGTCAGCTTTGTCATGTCGCACGTGAGAGCCACCGACAGGAACATCGAATAGCCTGTGAACCCGAACAGCGCCCACTTGATCTGTTGCCTTGCGGCGCTCGGCGGTGTGCGGCGGAGGCGGACGAGCAGCGTCATGACGCCGGCGACCATGAAGACGACGAAATTCACCCGGTAAAAGTCGCCGTGCAAGAAGAAAAGCATCGGCAGCAGGCACAGGAACGGCACCACCACGCGGGGACGCAGTTGGCCGAACGGGAAGAGCAGGATGCCCGCGAGAAGGCAGATGTTGCCGAGATCGTAGAGATGCCGGTGCCAGCTCGCCGGAATGTGCGCGACGTAGCTCAGGAAGGTCGCCGACGGCTGCTCCGAAGCGATAGTCAGAAGCACTGCGAGCGACAACACTGAGCTGATGAGGTCCTCGCGCTTCCGGCGGTACAGGACCCAAGCCGCGAACAGCAGGAAGGGGTAGGTAAGCACATGGAAAAGATCGACGACCTTGAGCAGTGAGGGGCTTAGGCCTCTCGACTTTGCGGCCTGCTCGATATGCTGTTCGCCCGTTCGGACCCTGAAGTCGCGCGTTTCCCCTGAAGGAGAGCGCAGCGTCAGGTTCAGATCCATCGGCTCGCTGCCTTGCAGGATCGGGGCGAACAAGGCGTAGTCAGTGTCCGTCGGGTGGTTGCGGCCTTTAGACGCCCGCGGGTCGAGTGGGACGACGTTCGAGATCGGCAGGCCTTCGATCGCGACGATGTCGTCGCCGGGCACGATACCTGCCGCGGTAGCTGCGGACCCCACCGGGAATCGCACGCGCGTCAAGTCGTCTTTGGACAGCACTACGCCGGCCCGGCTGCCTAGCATGAGCGCGCTGTTCTCGGAGGGCGTCGAGAAGCGGTACCACATGCCGACGACGGGCCCGACGATTGCCAGCGCAAAACAGGCGAACCACAGAACTTCGAAGGCTGTTAGCCAATGGCCTCGGATATTGGGGACGCGTTCAGGGATGCGCGGCGCGCTGATCGCCGGCCACTGCAGAGTGCCCCAAAAACGCGTTGCCATAAAAAGTCACGCCCCTTGACGGGATCAAGGTGCATAGCACGCTAACTAAAATCAATCAGCTATCGACAGTTGCTCAGTCGCCGTCCTTCTCCGGGACGGGCGCGTCGGGTCCATCCGAGCCGTAGCGCGACTGGATGAATCGGCCCTGGGTCTCGAATGCAGCTAGATCATCGCGGGCAAGCCCTTGCGACACTTCGTCGAGAGCGGTCCGGGCTGCGGTGAGTCCCTCGATTAGGCGCTCGTCGACGGTCTTGCCTTCGCCGTCCCGCTCGCTGCGATAAACGCGCGGCACATGGCTGTAGCGCTCCACTAGGCCCGGCAGGTGGATGGACATCAGGCGGCGAGCGTCCTGCGCGCGCGGATCGAGCGTGTCCACGCGATCGAGGGTTTCCTTGAGCGAAGGCAGGATCGCGCTGATCGCATCGACCTGGACCTGCGCCGGCGCGGGCAAGGCGGGTCGCACCCTGTAGACATAGGAATCGAAGCGTTCGACCATCTGCCGGTTCGGCAGGTCGGCCGAAGGCGCGGGCGGGGCAACTGCGCGACGACCGCCGCGCGCGATGATCATCGCGCCAACGGCGGCGCTCAACACCAGTACGCCGAGAAACCCGAACATTCCGAGCGGCTGGATGAAGCCGATCACGGCTGCTGCCACCCAGATCACCGCAACCGCTGCAGCGGCGCCGAGCACGACGCGGCCGAGGCCCGCGTTCAGCCGTTGACGCTCGCGACGGGCCGCTTCACGCGAAGGGCCGCCGCGCTCATCTAGCTGACGGGTCACGCGGTCGAACCGCGCGATCGCGCGCTCCACCTTTTGCGTGACCTCGGTCATTTTGCTTCGAGCGGTGTCAACGGCGACGAGACGTTCTCAAGCCGCCCCTGGTTCACACCCTCCGCACGCGCGATATAGCCCTTCGATTTCTCGACCTCTTTGCCGAGCGTCTCGACCGTCTGCTTCATGTTGCCGAGCGCCTGGAGCTTGAACTGGTCGATCTGGTCCATGGTGTCATAGATGTTCTGGAAGGCGCGCTGCAGCGTTTCCAGCGGGATCGTCGACGACGCGGCCTGCTCGTGGATGGCGCCCGTCTGGGTGCGAAGCATCTCGCCGGTAGAATCGATCATTCCCGCCGTTGTGGTGTTCAGCGCGGTGATCTGCTGGAGCACCAGCTTCTGGTTGGTCATGGCCTGCGCGACGGTGACCGCGGTGCGAAGCGCTGCAACGGTCGTCGTGGATGCCCGGTCGACGCCTTTCACCAGCTCGACATTGTTCTTCTTGACGAGGTCGAGCGCGAGATAGCCCTGAACCGTGACGGCCATCTGGGTCAGGAGGTCGGTCGTGCGCTGCCGCGTATAGAAGAGGGCACTTTCGCGAATGGCTTTCGCCTTGGCCGGATCGGTCGCGTCGAGTTCGTTGGCCTTGTCCTCGAGCTGCTTGTCGAGGCTCTTCGAGATGTGAATCATCTGCTCGAGCTTGTGCATCGTCTTCCACAAGTTCGCCCGCTCGGTGTCGATGGCAGCATTGTCCATCAGCAGCTCGTCCTTGCCGTTGCCGAGACTGTTCAGGATTTTCGAGATGTGGGTTTGCGAGCTGCGATATTTATCGAAGTAGCGATCGACGCGGTTGCCGAAAGGGATGATGCCGAGCAGCTTGCGGGTCTTGGTCGCCTCCTTGGGGTCGAGCGCTTCGACGGTGCGGCGCAACTCCGTCAGGTCGGCCCCGATGCCCGTATCCTTGTCGATGGCCTTGACCGGGCGGTCGAGGAAGCGGTTCGACGCCCCGGCGGCCTCGGCGATCTCCTTGCGGCCCATTGCGGTCAGCTGATCGACCTTCTTGCCAAATTCCGGACTGTTGGAGTCCAGTGCTGCGAGCTCATCCACGAACTGCGCGACACGCTTATCGAGCTCGGTCGTCTCGTCCTGCTTCAGCGGTACCAGCCCGGCGGCCTCCGCGGGCGTGATTGGGTTGAGCGCTTCAGGCGGATCCAGCTTCAGCTTCGTAGCAGTCTGCGTTTCCTGTGCCGGTTCGGTGGCCATATCTTCATCCTTTCGGTGCATCAGCGCCGCATCCCATGACCGTGGACGCGGGCCGAATGCGGTGCAAGACGCTTCTAGTGTATTATAGGTGCAACACAGAAGCTGACAAGGGAAGCGAGAAAAGTTGGACCATGGTTCAATTTTGTTAACCATCTCCCGCAATAGTTCGCTCACTGTGACGAAGGTACAGCGAACGGCAATGCGTTTACGTTGGTTGGGGACCGATCAATGATCCTGTCGTTCAAAAAGCTCTGGCACAACAAGCGCGGAAGCGCCTTGGTGATTGCAGGCGCTGCCTTGCCGCTGGTGGTGGGCGCCGCCGGCCTCGCCAGCGACACGATCCAATGGACGCTGTGGAAACGGCAGCTTCAGCGCGCTGCGGACTCGGCGGCAATCGCCGGCGTGTACTCGCGCATGAACGTCGACAGCCAGGCGGCGGTCGAGGCTGGCGTCGACAAGGACCTAGACCGCGACAATCACGTGTGGATGGGCCTGCGTTCAACGGACTTCCCGGAAGTCGAACTGCTCGCCGACGGCGAACCGATCGCCGACGCACGAGAGGGCGTGCAGGTCACGCTAGAGATCCAGCAGCGCCTTCCGTTCAGCTCGATGTTCATGTCGGCGGCGCCCATCATCCGTGCGACAGCAAGCGCCGCGACCGTTCCGCTCGGCGACAATTACTGCGTGATCGGGACCGATCCCCACGGCGTCGGCATCGAGATCACCGGCAGCACCGATCTCGACTTCGGTACCTGCTCGCTGATCGCCAACTCGGACAATCCCAAGAATGCCGCCAGCAACGGCAACAATGGTGCAGGCGGCGCAGCGTCGAAGATCACGGCGAGGTCACTCGCGGCCGTCGGCCAGATCGCGAAGTCGAGCCAATGGGACATCGATCGCTACAATCCGTCGGCCACGGCGGCGGACGATCCGTTTCACGATCTGTACGAGCATATCCCGCCGTCCACATCGTCAACCGCGACGCCGACCAAGTGTACCCAATGGGAAACCGATACTCTGAGCGGGGGGACGGTCGACCTTTCGACGAAATACACCAATCCGGACGATGTTATCTGCATCACGAACACCGGTCCCGGCGGTAAAGCGGCCGGATTGACGATTTCGGGTAAGGTGACGCTCGGGAAGGGCACCTACATCATCAACGGTGGCGATCTGACGATGAACTCAACCGGTTCGGAGCTGAAATGCGGCGCGTGCACCATCGTCATGAGCAAGCTTGGCGATGCCGCGAACACGGGCAACATCAAGCTGACCGGCGGCACGGTCGGCATTAGCGCGCCTGACACCGCAGGGACTTGGAGGGGTATTGCTTTCTACCAGGATCCGCGGGCGACGGATGACGGCAAGACCGGTACGAACCACATCAACGGCAACTCCGACGGCGGCGTTTCCGGCGTCATCTACACCGGCAATCGGTCGCTGCTTTGGAACGGCGGCGGCAATGCCACCGCCATGTGCCTGCAGCTGGTTGCCAAGCGCGTGACGTTCAGCGGCAACTCGAAATTCCAGATGATCGGCGGCGTGGACTGCCCGTACGACGGCGTCGGAGGCGAGCAAGCGACACGCCGCGTCAGGCTCGTCGGGTAAGGAAACATGGAGCGGGGCATGAGGATCTCAATGCGCAACCTGATCAAGAATGACCGCGGCGCAGCCATCATCGAGCTTGCGCTCATCGCACCCGTATTCGCGCTGATGACGATCGGCGTCGTCGATATCACGAACGCCTACAACCGTAAGCTGACGCTGGAGCAGGCCGCGCAGCGCGCGATCGAGAAGATCCAGCAGACCACGCAGGACCAGGAAGTCGCCGACGCCCTGAAAATCGAGGCCGTCTGCCAGGTCAACGGCGCGGAAATCGACAAGGAAACCGGCGCGGAAGTTTGCAAGGCAGGCCTGCTCACGACGGCTGACGTCACGGTCGAAGACCGCCTCGAGTGCATAGATGCTGACGGGGAGATCGCGGAGACGAGGACCGGCGATACGGCCGAAGGCGCCTGCACCAATGCCGCAAATGTCCCGACCCGCTACAAGTCGGTTGAAGTGGTCAACATCTATGAGCCGATGTTTCCCATCCACTTCGTCGGCTACGACGGTTCGGACGGGGTGAAGGGCTACAAGATCAAGGCTACGGCCGGCATGAGGACGCAATGAGGCTCGGCGGCCGCCTTACCCGCGACGAGCGGGGCGTCGCCATCATCGAGATGGCGTTCGCGCTGCCCATCCTGATCGTGATGATCTGGATGTTCGTCCAGCTCGCCCAGGTCTATCGCGCCCTCGCCGGTATTCAGCAGGCACTTGGCGAAGGGGCGCGTCTCGCCACGATTTGGCCGACGCCCGATGCGGACGCGATCCAAGATAAGATCGAGGAAAGCGTTTACGGCATCGGCCCCGGTGACTTCAACGTCGACCCTCTGGAATTGGAGAACGACGGCACAGAGACCGGCAATTATTACGACCTGCGCGTGACGTACACGCAGCACACGAACCTCCTGCTGTTCCCCGGACCTGACATTTCGGTCGAGCGCACCAAGCGCGTCTGGGTCGCGGGAGAACCGGCGTAATCAGCGGAAATTCGGTTTTCGCTTTTCGAAAAAGGCGGTGATCGCCTCTTTAGTCTCGGCCGAGCCGAGGCATTCGGTGAAAATCTCGCCTTCGAGTTTCATCCGTTGGAGGATCGCATCGCTCTCGCCGGTTCGAAGCAGCCGCTGCGTCTGGAGCAGTGCCGCAGGTGGCTTCGCCAGCAAGCGCTCGACGACTGAACCGAGCGCCGAGTTCGAGCTCCCCGGACGGAGCCGTATGGCTGACAAGCCCGATCTCGACGGCTTCATCGACGCCGAACTGCTCTCCCAGCAAGAGGTAACGGGCGGCCCGGCGGCGGCCGGCCAAGCGGGGGAGGAGCAACGTGCTCGCCGCTTCGGGTACCAACGCCAGATCGACGAATGGCAGCGAGAAGCGGGCGCCTTCCTCGGCGACGACAAGGTCGCAGTGAAGGAGCATGGTGGTCCCGATACCCACGCAATTGCCGTGAACCGCCGCAACGATAGGGATTTCACACGTCGCCAACGCTCGCAGCAGGCGCCAGACGGGGACGTCGGTCGTGTCGCGCGGCAAGGCGGTCAGGAAGTCGGCGAGATCGTTGCCCGCGGCGAAATCCTGGCCTTCGCCCCGGACCGTAATCAGGCGAACCGACGGGTCCGCGACCGCCGCCTCAATCGCTTCCGCAAGTGCCGCATACATGGCGACCGTGATCGCATTGCGGCGCTCGGGCCGGGCGAGGGTGATCGAAAGAACGGAGTCGCGTCTTTCCACCCGAACATGTTCGCTCAATTCGCTGCCTCCCGAATCACATGACGGGCCCTGCCGCACCGGCTATGCGTCGCCATTCCATCAAAGCAGGGACGCACGCAAACGATATGAAGTTTTTCGCCGATACGGCCGAGATTGCCGAGATTCGTGAGCTTGCAGACGAGGGCTTGCTGGACGGTGTGACGACCAATCCGAGCCTGGTGCACAAGTCGGGCCGGGACTTCCTCGAGGTCGTGCGAGATATCGCTGGAGTCGTGGCTGGCCCCGTGTCGGCCGAAGTGGTGGCGCTCGACTATGACGGGATGATGCGCGAGGCCGAGGTCCTTCGGAAGATCGCGCGCAATATTGCGATCAAGGTGCCGCTGACGCCGGTCGGGTTGAAGGTGTGCAAGGCGCTGACGGGCGAGGGGACGATGGTCAACGTCACCTTGTGCTTCTCTGCGGCGCAGGCGCTCCTTGCGGCCAAGGCTGGAGCGACCTTCGTTTCGCCGTTCGTGGGCCGGCACGACGATGTCGGCTTCGACGGCATGCAGCTGATCGCCGACATCCGGCTGATCTACGACAATTACGACTTCGCGACGCAGATCCTGGTGGCGAGCGTGCGCCACCCGATGCACGTCGTCGAGGCGGCCAAGATCGGCGCCGACGTGATGACCGCGCCGCCCAAGATTATTCGCCAGCTTTTCAATCACCCGCTGACCGAGAGCGGAATCGCCAGCTTTCTCAAGGACTGGCAAGCAACGGGGCAAACAATCGCGTGATAGTTCAATTGGTTAGGAAAATACGCTTAACCTTTGTGCAACCTTCGCGCGTAACACTTTTCTAACCGGTCACCCCCTAGGTTCAGCCCATCCTGCGAAGTGGACTGCAGGTCGCGGCGGCGTCGCCGCTGCACTTGGAACCAAGGAGTTAGACCATGAGCAAGTTTCTGAAGCTGATCCGTAACGAAGAGGGTGCCACCGCCATCGAGTACGGCCTGATTGCGGCTCTGATCGCCGTTGCGGCCATTGGCGCGATGCAGGGCATCGGCAACAGCCTGAACACCACGTTCAACAACGTGGCGAACCACCTCGACTAAACCTAGTTTAGCTTGAGGTTACGGGGCGGCGGTGCCGAAAGGCGCCGCCGCCTTTCGTTTGCGCGCCGGAAAAATCTGGTGAGACGCAAGTGTTGTGATAGGATATTAACCGCCGCGGGCGTATCCTGCATGGACTATGGCCACGGTCATCCCATTCGAAGAGCGGGCGGTTGCCCACTTGCGCGACCGCCTCGGAGCCGCCGTTGAGGCCAATGAGGACCTGATTGCATTCGCCAGGGGGCATTCCGGCGCCGTCACCGCAATCCACGCGGCCGTTCTAGCGGCGATCGAGGCCGACGGGATCGACGGACTCTTCCATGTCGTGACTCAGGAGTGGCCGCTGATCCTGGGCATTGATGCCGTCGCACTGTCGCTCATCGTGGGTGATAGCGGCTTCCGCGCCGACGGCTCAGGAGTCCAAGCGGTCGAGCCGGAAATTCTGCGGCGGGCCATCGAAAAGGTCGACGGCGTGGAGATGCGGGCCGTGAAGCGCGGGCACCCACTGTTTGGCCCGGCGTGCGAGCTCATCCGCGCGGAGGCGCTCATCCGCATCGACTGTGAGCCGCCTTTGCCGGTCGGCTTGCTCGCGCTTGGCCAGCGCAAGTCATCGAGCCTCGATGCCCGTCACGGGTCCGAACTGCTGATGTTTCTTGGGCGAAGTCTTGCGGCTATGATCCGAAAGTGGTTGACGAGCCCTCAGAAGTCCTGACTTCGCATCCGGCCGCTGAGCTCGCGGCTCGCTGGGCCGGTCACCTCCAGCACGATCGCCGCTGCTCTCTTCACACGGTTCGCGCTTACACGGCGACGACGCATCGCCTCATCGCCTTCCTCGGTGCCCACCGCGGCCAGCCGATCGGGCCTTCGGACCTTCTGAATGTCTCGGCGTCCGACATGCGCGCATTCCTGGCGCGCCGCCGAAGCGAAGGGCTCGGTGCCTCTTCTGCCGCGCGGGAGCTCTCAGGCGTCAGGGCATTCCTGAAATATGCAGCCACGCAGGCTGGAAGCCATGCTCAGCTGCCGCGAACGAGGGCGCCACGGCGACCGCGCACGCTTCCGCGCCCGGCCGCGCCGGACGAGGCGCTCGAACTTGCCGCGAACGCCGCGGAGGCGGCGAGCGCGCCGTGGATCGGTGCGCGCGATCTCGCGATCCTGCTTCTGCTGTATGGTGCAGGTCTGCGCGTTGCCGAGGCATTGTCGTTGACGGGGCGGACGTTGCCCGTCGGCGCGACCCTTCGAGTCACGGGCAAACGGTCGAAGACACGGGTGGTACCGGTCGTTCCCGCGGTCCGGGACGCGATCGAGGAGTATGTTCGACAATGTCCCTATCCGCTGACCAACGACGCCGCATTGTTCGTGGGGGCGCGGGGAGCCCCACTCAATCCTGACCTCGTGCGGCGCTCAGTCGCAGCCGCGAGGCGCCGCCTGGGCTTGCCCGACACGCTGACCCCGCATGCCCTGCGGCACAGTTTCGCGACGCATTTGCTCGCTCGGGGCGCTGACTTGCGTTCCCTCCAGGAATTGCTCGGCCATGCGAGCCTTTCTTCGACGCAAATCTATACGGCGGTGGACGCGGCGCGCCTGCTGGACGTTTACCGCCACGCCCACCCCCGCGCCTGAGCAGAGGCCCGAAGCTTCTGGGTGAATCAAGTTCGCCGCAGCGCGTCGGTCAGTGGGGAAACCGATGGGCGCTGCGGCTCAGCCGAGCTAGAATCAGCCAGGTAAATCAGTCACTAAACAACCGTTCTGGATGAGCAGGCCGAAACTGCGATCGGCTGTATTTGCCGCGTTTTCCCAACCACAGTGGACGTAACTGTTAATCGGCGGCGCTGCCCCGATGCGTCAACAGCCGCCCGACGTAGATCAGGACGATCATCCCGATCACGACGTTCGAGATGGGGCCGACAATCTGATCGATGAAGTGGAAGTTCTCCTGGAGCTTGTATCCAGCCCCTGCGAGAAGCGCGGTCCAAAGCGCGGTGCCGAGGGTCGATGCAATCACGAAATTGCGGAAGCGCATGTCGAGCAGCCCCGCCGGGATCGACACCACGGAGCGGATCGTCGGCACCAGCCGCCCGAGGAAGACCAGCGCAACGCCATGCGCCTGGAACCAGCGGTGCGCCCGCTCGACGTCCTTCCAGTTGAGCGTCAGCCATTTGCCATGACGCTGCACGAAGGGCTTGAGACGATCGTGGCCAAGGGCGCGTGCGGCAAGATACCAGACAATGTTTCCAAGCATCGCGCCTGCGGTGCCCGATGCGACCGTGGCCAGGTAATCCATCTTGCCTTGCGCGGCCGCCATACCCGCCACGGGCATGATCACCTCGGACGGGATGGGCGGAAATAGGGTCTCCAGGAACATCAGGAACCCGACACCGAGATAGCCCGATTGCTCGATCAGGCGCACGACCCAGTCGCTCACGTCGTCAGCTCGCTGAGCGCTGGGAAACGCGGCGTTCGATCACGTCCCAGATGAGCCCGGGCGTGTCCGTGCCGTTGAACGCGTCGACGGCAACGATGCCGGTCGGCGAAGTTACGTTGATCTCGGTCAGCCAGCGCCCTCCGATCACGTCGATTCCAACGAACAGCAGGCCGCGGCGCTTCAACTCGGGCCCGAGCGCCGCGCAGATCTCGCGTTCGGAATCCGTAAGCTCGCTCGATTCGGCGATCCCGCCTGCGGCGAGGTTCGACCGGAACTCTCCAGTTCCCGGCCTTCGGTTGATGGCGCCCGCAACCTCTCCCTCGATGAGCACGATGCGCTTGTCTCCGCCGGCGACCTCCGGAAGGAAAGCCTGAAGGACATGCGGTTCGCGATACGTTGCGTTGAACAGCTCCATCAACGGCGCAAGGTTTGAGCCATCCGGGCCTACCTTGAAGACCGCCTTGCCGGCATTCCCGTGGAGCGGCTTCACGACAATTTCGCCGTGCTTTTGCAGGAACTCCCGCGCGACCCCGACAGACCGCGTCAGGACGGTCGGCGGCATATATTGCGCGAAGTCGAGCACCCATACTTTCTCGGGCGCATTACGGACGGCTGCCGGATCGTTGATCACCAACGTCTCGTCCTGGATGCGCTCCAACAGATGCGTCGCGGTGATGTAGCCAAGGTCGAAGGGCGGGTCCTGACGCATCAACACCACGTCGACGTCCCGGCCCAGGTCCAGGATCGTGAATTCTCCAAGCCTGAAGTGGTCGCCCGCGACGCGTTGCACGCTCACCTCGTGGGCGCCGGCCCACAGCCGGCCGTCGGCGTAGGTCAGCGCATCGGCGAGATAGTGATAGAGCTTATGCCCGCGCTGCTGCGCCCCGAGCATGATCGCGAACGAGGAATTGCCCGAGATGTTGATGTTCTCGAGCGGGTCCATCTGTACTGCAACGCGGAGCGGCATGGCCGAGCGCCTAGGGTGTGCCTGTTGTTTTGTCACCCTTGCCAGACATTCGGCAGATGCTTCGGCCAGCGGCCCGGGACCACGAACATCGCATCAATCCGAACGTCGTCGCCTTCGCGCATGAACCGGGGCGCGAGCCGCTCGGCCGCAACCGCGACGCGTCTCAGCCGGTACTGGTCGAGTGAGAAAGCGGCTGCGTGCATGTCACCGCGGGCTTTCACCTCGACGAAAGCGAGCGTGCTGCCGCGACGCGCGACGACATCGACTTCACCGCCCGGCACGCGCGCGCGCCGCGCAAGAATGCGCCAGCCCCGGAGCCGTAAATACCAACAGGCGAGGGTCTCCGCGCCACGGCCTCGCTTCTCGGCTGCCTGCCGGTTCACCGCGACCGCTCGAGAGCTCGAGCATAAGCGCGCTTACGCGGCGTCCCCAGCTTTTCCGCCACCTCGGCGGCCGCGCGGGATGGCGAGAGCCGCAACAAAGCTTCGTCCAAGGCCGCATCCAACTCGTCTTCGCTCGCCTCCGGAACCGCCGGAGGTGGGCCAACGACCACCACGATTTCCCCCCTAGGTGGAGCTGCATCGCGATACCGTGCAGCCAGCTCGGAGAGCGTGCCCGTGACGCATTCTTCGTGCAGCTTGGTTAATTCGCGCGCAACCGCCGCTTCGCGGTCACCGAGACCTTGTTCGAGCGACGTCAGCGCTTCGGCCAGGCGCGGACCGCTTTCGTAGAGCACGAGGCTCGCGCGGACGGCCGCAATCTCGGCGAGAGTATCGGCCCGGGCTTTCGCTTTAGCCGGCAGGAAACCCAGGAACAGGAAGCGATCGGTGGGCAGGCCCGCGAGGGTAAGCGCCGCAATCGCCGCCGATGGTCCCGGAACGGTGTGCACTGCATGTCCCGCTGAGCGCGCGGCACGGACGAGCTTGTAGCCGGGGTCGGAGATCAGGGGCGTGCCTGCATCGCTCACCAGGGCGACAGCCCTGTCGCCAAGCATCGCAACGATGCGCTCGCGATCGGCTTCGCTCGTGTGGTCGTCGTAGCGCAGCATCGGCGTTTTTGCGCCGATGTGCGCGAGCAGCTTGGCCGTCACGCGCGTATCTTCGGCGAGGACCCGGTCGGCGCGTTTCAGGGTGTCCGCAGCGCGCGGCGACAGGTCCCCAAGATTCCCGATCGGGGTCGCTACGATGTGAAGACCGGGGGCCAGCGGATCATCCATTAAAAATCGCCATTAAGCTCTTTCAAATCAATCGGAAAAGAGTCATCATCCGGTCATTCATCGGCTAGCTGGGGAGACGTTCGATGATTATATTGTTGGCCGCGTCGACGATCACTTTGACGGCGCTTCAGGCATCGATCAATGCACCGCGTGAGGCGTTCAGGACTTGCTTGAAGGAAGCAAGCACCAAGGCGGCAACCGACAAGGTGAGTTCCGACGATTTTGAAGCCTATGTGCGAAATGCCTGCAGCGGTCCGATGGGATCGTTCAAGACTGCGACGATCAACTTCGACATGAAGAACAACGTCTCGCGGAAATCCGCGAGCGCGAATGCCGAGGCGATGATAGAGGACTTCCTCTCAAGCGGCGTTGAACGCTATAAATATGTGACTAGGCCCGGCCCGGCGGAAAAGCAGGACGCCACCGCAACGACACCGGCTGTCACGCCGCAACCGACTCCCGCCGCTCAAACGAAATAAAGTCGGCCTCGGCGGAGATTTCCGCGAGGATGTAGTCGAGCAAGAGTCGGCCAGCGGCCGTCAGCGCGATGCGGCCGCCGTCTCGCGCAAGATGGCCTGAAGCGACCAGGCGGTCGACCTTTCGCCAGTTGACGATCGCTGGCGTACCCAGGCGCTGGGCGACGGAATCGGCATCGATGCCTTCGGCGAGGCGCAAGCCCATGACCAGGGCTTCGTCTGCAGCTTCCCCTGGCGAGAGATCCGCCTCATCCGATATGGCATGTCCGTTTCGCCGTAGCGCAGACAGGAAATTCTCCGGCTTCTTATGCCGGACAGTCCGCATGCCCAGCCGGCGACCATGCGCCCCCGGTCCGATCCCGGCATATTCGCCGTAGCGCCAATAAGTGAGGTTGTGGCGGCTTTCCTGGCCGCGCCGCGCGTAATTGCTGATCTCGTACGCGGGCGTGCCAGCCTCCGACGTCATGACGTCCGTCAGCTCGTAGAGAGCCGCAGCTGCATCCGCGCCGAGAGGCTCGAATTGGCGCTTCGCGACCATCGTTGCGAACCGTGTCCCAGGCTCGATCGTCAGCTGATACAGCGACAAGTGCGTCGTACCGAGGCTCAAGGCCTGTGCCAGCGTTACGGCCCAGCTGTCTTCCGTGTCGCCGGGCAATGCATAGATCAGGTCGAAGCTGACGCGCTTGAAACGCTTCTGCGCCACCTCCAGCGCGGTCCACCCCTCGCGTGCGGAGTGGGCGCGGCCGAGGAATGCGAGCGCCGTGTCTTCGAAGCTTTGCAGCCCGAGAGACAATCGGTTCACCCCGGCCGCTGCGAGATCGGCGAATCGAGCGGCTTCGACGGAGTTGGGGTTGGCTTCGAGAGTGATCTCCACTCGATCCTCTGGCGGCCAGAAGCGATGAGCGGCCTCGATAAGCGCGGCAACCGTTCCGGGCTCCATCAGCGAGGGAGTTCCGCCCCCGAAAAAGATGGATGTCAAACGCCGGCCCGGGAGGAGCGCGGCTTCATGCGCGAGGTCTGCCAGGAGTGCCTCCCGCCACTCGTCGTGGTCGATGCCGGACCGCACATGGCTGTTGAAATCGCAGTAAGGGCACTTGCTGACGCAGAACGGCCAGTGGACGTAGAGCGCCAGCGGCTGGCCCGTCATTCGTTGAGCGCCTGCACCAGCTTGCGAAACGCATCGGCACGGTGACTGATGCTGTGCTTATGCTCCGGATCGAGCTCGCCGAACGTTTGATCGTAGCCGACGGGCACGAACATCGGGTCATAGCCGAAGCCGCGCTCTCCGCGCGGCGGCCAAACCAGAGTGCCGTCTACGCGGCCGTCGAACGTCTCCGCCTGACCGTCGTTCGGCCACGCGATTGCGAGGGAGCAGGCGAAATGCGCGGCCGGCGCGGCATCCGGCTCAGCTGCCTCGACCTCCCGCCACACCTTTTCCATCGCGCGCATCCAGTCGCGATTGCCGTCCTCGTCCTCGGCCCAGCGGGCGGAGAAAATCCCTGGGCGTCCATGCAGCGCATCGACGCACAGGCCGCTGTCGTCGGCAAGGGCCGGAACGCCCGCAAGGTCGGCCGCCTCTCGCGCTTTTAGATCGGCATTGTCGGCGAACGTATTCCCGATTTCTTCGGGCTCCGGCAGACCGAGCTCCTCGGCGCCCACGCAGGAAATACCGAGCGGCTCGATCAGGGCCGCGATTTCCCGCAGCTTGCCCGGATTGTGCGTCGCAATGACCAGTTTGTCGCCGATCGGCCTCACGCGCCGGCGGCTTTCAGCTGCGCCTGGAAAATCTCGGAACAGCCGATGCGAGCGAGGCGGAGAAGCCGCAGCAGACCTTCCTCGTCATAGCATTCGCCTTCGGCGGTCACCTGCGCCTCCACGATTGAACCGTCGGCGGTCAGGACGAAATTTCCGTCGCAACCCGCCTGGCTGTCCTCGTCATAATCGAGATCGAGCACGGGCGTTCCGTTATGGATGCCACAGCTCACCGCCGCGACCTGCGTGCGGATCGGGTCTGCCGGAAGCGCCTTGGCCTCAATCAGCCCGTTCACCGCGATGCGCAGCGCGACCCAGGCGCCCGAGATCGACGCGGTCCTGGTGCCGCCGTCGGCCTGGATCACGTCGCAGTCGACGATGACCTGACGCTCGCCGAGCTTGGGCAGGTCGACGACTGCGCGCAGGGAGCGTCCGATGAGTCGCTGGATCTCCTGCGTGCGCCCCGACTGCTTGCCCTTCGCCGCCTCGCGATTGCCGCGCGTATGGGTGGCGCGGGGCAGCATGCCATATTCGGCCGTGACCCAGCCCTGGCCCTTGCCGCGAAGGAAAGGCGGGACTTTCTCCTCGACACTCGCGGTGCACAGTACGCGCGTATCGCCGAAGCTGACGAGACACGCGCCCTCGGCGTGGCGGGTGAAACCGGGCTCGAACTTAAGCTCGCGCATTTGGTCGGCGGCGCGTCCGGATGGGCGCATGTGATTCCTCTCGTCTAAGCTTTGCGGCGGCCATATGGATGCAGCCGAGCACATTCAACCGAAGGCTTGCCGATGCGGAAGTTCGTTTGCCTTGCGGCCGCCTTGGTAGCCGCCTGCGCGCCCGTCGCCGAGAACGAGCCGGGGCCGCCTCCGGTGGCGTTGAAATCGGCGGGCGCGGAGGTGAAGTCCTGGGGCGTGACCTTGCGGGAATGGAGCATGGATGCCGAAGGGCGAGTCGAACATGTGTCCGGCGGCCGGGTCGGAGTTCCTCCTGCGGACATCGTCCTCGAAGTCCGGCGGTTTTCCTTATCATCTGCACACCGTCAGGCGCTCGCCGACGCCGCCGTTCGCGTGCAGGCCGCCCTCGCGAAACCGGAGCATTGCGACCTGATGAGGACCGATGGTCCGTATGGCCTATTCCGCTGGAATTTCGGGGCGAAGGAAGAGGTCCTGCCTTTCAGCGCGAATTGCGTGAAGGGGCGCGACCATGAGTTGGCCGAGGCCGTCTTCGCGGCTGACAGGATCGTCGATGATGCCGCCAAATCCGCCCCAGTGACGGAGAAGCGGCCCTACAAGGCTGATTGAGGTGAAGCGGATAGCCTCCTAAGTTTGCGCTATGACCCAACCGATCGGCGAATTGACAGACCGGATGCGGGCGATCTTCGGCCATGTGGTCGAAGCGTACCTCGAGCGCGGCCAGCCGGTGGGATCCAAGGTCTTGGCTGGCAGCATCAGCTTGTCGCCAGCATCGATCCGCGGCGTGATGCAGGAGCTTGAGGAGCGGGGACTGCTGACCCATCCGCACACATCGGCGGGACGGATCCCCACCGAAAGCGGGCTGCGCCTTTTCGTCGATGAAATCATGCAAGCGGCGGCGCCCGATCTTCGCGAGCGCCAGGAGATCGAGCGCCGGATCGCGCGGGATCAGCCGATCGAAGACGCGCTGGCGGCTGCGTCAGCGGCATTGTCGGGCCTCTCGCAAGCCGCCGGTGTGGTGCTCGCCCCGAAACAGGAGATTCGGCTTCGGCAGCTTTCCTTCGTGCCACTGAACAGCACTCGCGCTCTTGCTGTGCTTGTCGGCGCCGACGGCAGTGTAGAGAACCGCGTTGTGTCACTGGAGGGCGGCACCAGCCCCTCTGCCCTGGCCGAGGTCAGCAATTTCGTGAATGCGCGTCTGGCAGGGCTGACCTTGGCCGAAGCGGAGGCACGACTTCGCCAGGAAATTCGTGAGCGCAAGGAGGCGATCGACGCGGCGGCGGCCGAATTGGTGGCTTCGGGTCTTGCGGCCTGGAGCCAGGATCAGGCGCGGCGACCGGTGCTGATCGTCCGCGGGCAGGCGAACCTCATCGACGAGCATGCCGCCGAAGACCTCGATCGCGTTCGCAAGCTCCTCGATGAGCTGGAGGAAGCGCAGGAAATTGCCCGAGTTCTCGAAGGTGCGCGCGACGCGCCCGGCTGCCGGATCTTCATCGGTTCGGAGAACCGAATGTTCGCGCTATCGGGTTCGTCGGTCATCGCCGCGCCCTATCGCGGGAGCCAGGGAGAGGTGGTCGGCGTTGTGGGCGTGATAGGCCCGACGCGGTTGAACTATGCGCGGGTGGTCCCCATGGTGGATTTCACAGCGAAAGCACTGACGAGATTGATGGCATGACCGAAGACGGCAAGTTGCACGACGAGGCGGAAGAAATCCGTAACGAAACCGCGGAGGAAGCGCCTGAGCTTCAGGAGCACGACCGCTTCGCCGAGCTTGAGCGGCAGCTCGAGGAAGCGAAGAACAAGGCTCTCTACGCGGCAGCCGAGGCGCAGAACGTCCGTCGGCGCCTGGAATCGGAGCTGCAGCAGGCGACCAGCTACGCCGCCGCCAATTTTGCCCGCGACATGCTGGCGATCAAGGATCACCTGGACCGCGCACTCGCCGCAGTCAGCGACGAGCTCCGGCAGGACAAGGTCGCGAGCCAGTTCCTCGCAGGCATCGAGTCCACCTCGCGCGAGCTTGAAATCGGTGTTCACGCGCCATGGAATCACGCGCATCCAGGCGAAGGGCGAGAAGCTCGACCCGCATCGCCACCAGGCGATGGTCGAGCTGCCGAGCACGGATGCCGAGCCGGGCTCGGTCATCGAGGAAATGCAGCCCGGCTACATGATGAAGGACCGGCTGCTCCGTCCCGCGCTCGTCGGAGTGGCAAAAAAGCCCGACTAATGCACTTCGCGGCGGTGCTCCGTGCTCTTGCTGGCAAGGCTGAACCGTGGCTCAACCTTTGTTGATCCCAGCAATCGGCCCGCGGCGTAACGCCCAACTTCCGGTCCGTGCTTGAAACCGTGGCCGGAACCCCCGCCGAGCAGCAACACATTGCTGAGGCGTGGATGGAAATCGATCAGGAAGTCCCCGTTCGAACTGTTCTCATACTGGCAAACCTCGGCGCCAATCATCGGTGCGCCGCGTAGCGCGGGGAAGCGCTGGTCGCGGAAGGTGACGACCTCAGCCAGCGCCGCCGCCGTTGGGCGCCTGTCCTGCGTGTCCGGATCGACCTCGACGCCGTGCGCATCGTGCGCGAACTTGACGCCCCGGTTCTCAAGATCGGGGAAGCCGTAGAAAATGTCGCCGCCGTTGAAGTCGGCCCAGCCGGGCATGACTTTCGGTCCGAAGCGGCGATCCCCAGGCGGCGTGGCGAAATAGAAGACCTCCTGCCGCGTCGGCAGGATGCGCGGGCCCACCACGTCTGGGAACAGCTTCGGCAACCAGGGCCCCGCTGCGAAGACGAACGCGTCCGCCTCGACCCGCTCCCCGCTCGCTAACTGGATGCTCTGGAGCTTGTTGCCGTCAGCCCGCGGCGGACGCACGAAGCCTCGCACCGCTTCGCCGCCACGCTGAACGAACACGTCAACCAAGGTCTGCACCGCGCGTCGCGCCATCAGCGCGCCGAAGTCAGGCTCGTAGAGGCCAATCTCTACCCCGGTGAAGTCGATCATCGGGAAGCGACGCGTCATTTCGGAGCGACCGAGCGCCTCCGTACCGAGGCCGATCGCCTTATGCGCGGCAAGACTGTCGCGCACATATTGCTCTTCGCGAGGGAAGAAGAAGAGCACTCCGCATTCGTGGAAGACGGGCAGGCCCGCGACGCTGCTCAGCGCCTTCCAATCTTTGAGGCTCGCGAGTGCCATTCGGGTGTAGATCGCGTCACTGCCGTAGGCGCCCCGCGTGAGCCTCGACTCGCCCCCCGAGGAGGCCCGGGAATGGGCCGGCCCCCACGTATCGATCAACAGGACCTTGTGGCCCTTGCGGAGTAAATGAACGGCCGTCCACGTACCGAAAACGCCGGCGCCGACCACGACGATGCGCATGCCGCTCTTCGTGGGAGCGGACTTGGCGATTGCGGGCGAAACGGCAGCGCCGCCCGCCCCGATGAGGAGCGAGCGGCGCGATAGAGGCAGTCTCATCCGGCTCCGGTCAGCCGCGTTCCGGCGTAACCGGCGGCGGCGGGGGTGGCGGAGCAGGCTGCTCAACCGGAGGTGGAGGAGGCGGAGGGGCGACCGCTGGCGGTAGTGGCTCCGCAACAGGGCCTCCGAACTTCTTGCGCAGCGTGAGGCCGATCGTGCGTGGCTGGCCGATCAGATAACCGAAACGGGCCCTGAGGCCGCGCTCCCGGTCAATGGCGAGTTTCGGACTTTCGTCGAACAGGTTCTTAACGTAGGCGACGACCTCCAACCCATTGTCCCACTCCATGCCGGCCGACAGGTTGGCGACTGTGTAGGCCGGCAGGCGAAGCGAGCCGAAGCTGACGTTCTCCGCGCCGTAATTGCCCGTTGCCGGGTCGTAAAACAGGGCCGGATTGCCGCCCGCAACCGTTAGGTCGCCTGCGCCCGACACCTGGTCGGCGGGCTCGCCGTAGCGATTGCCGATATGCTGGACGCTGCCGGTCACATACCAGTCTCGCATTGTCCCGGAACCGCTGCCCATAGGTCGCGGTCGCGGCCAACTGGATCTTGGGAACAGTGGGCAGCCGATTGCCCTCCTCGATGCCGCCGAGCACGGCACCGGTACCAGTGAGGACGGTCGAATCGAACTCCGCGCTCTGGATGTTGGCCGCGAGCGACAGGGTGAGGCCCTCAAGTGGATGTGCAGTGAATTCCGCCTCAATTCCGGTCGAATGCGCCTTGGGCACGTTGAACACGATGCGCGACGAGCAGCTACCTGCGGTCTGGGTCACCTGAAGGTCGCGGATTTCGTTGTGGAAGATCGCCGAGTTGAAGGTGATCGGCCCGCGACTGTATTTGACCCCCGCTTCGTAGTTCCACAGCGTCTCATCCTTGTATGAGCCTTGCCCGCCGAAGATGTCGAGATCCTCATCCGTGCACAACGGGACGTTGAGCGGATCGTTGGTCCCGCCAAGACGGAAGCCCTTCGCGGCCTGGAGATTGACGCTGAAGCTGCGGTTTGGCTCGTAGCTCAGAATGAACCGCGGCGAGATGCCGTTGGACTTGGTCGGTCGCCCAGGCTGGTGCTGCCGTCCGAGAAGACATCCGCCCGACACGAAATCGCGCGTCTCCTTGAAGTTGTAGTAGCGCGCGCCCGCAGTCGCCTTGAATTGACCGAAGCGGTAGCTGCCTTCGCCAAACAAGGCGAACTGCTTGATGTCGTAGGGCAGGGACGCGTTGTACGGAGAATCGATGGCGAAGCCGTTGGCTAGCTGGCCGGCCGTATAAGGCACGCGATTGGCCGGAATCGGGTCATTGGTCGCGCAGGTCGCGTCGACGAAAGCCTCGTTGAAGCAGATCAGCTGCAGGATCAAATTTTGGGCATCTTCGCCGCCCACAGTCGGTAGCGTTTGCTGATATTTCCGATCGACCTTCGAATAAATCCGCCAAACACCCACTGGAACGGGCCCGTCCCGGTCGAAGCGATGCGAAGTTCCTGAGTGAATTGCTTGAGCTTGGTCGTGTCGCGCAGGTTCAACTCGGTCATGAGGTAATTGGCAAGTGCCGCCGTGCGGACCGGATCGACCCCGTCGTAGCCGTCGACGAAGCTCAGGAAGACCGAATCCGAGAGCGCCGACGCGTCGCGGCTGACCAGAATGTCGCGGTTGACGTAGCTGCTGACGCTGGTGATTTCGGCCGGACCGAAATCATAGCTTGCGACAAGGTCGGCGAGCCAGGTCTTGTCGCGGAACTTCTCCCGGAACAACAGATATTGCTCGCGATCGCCGAGCGTGTTGCCGCCGGTCGTGAATTCATTGTTGAACAGGATGTAGTGGTCTTCACGGTTGAACCCGCCGGCTTCGACTTTCTGGTAGACGACACGCGGCGTGATCTTGAGCTCGGGAGTCGGCTGGAAGAGGAGCGAAACGCGCGCTGCCGAAACGGTCGCCATCATTGACGTTTTTCTTGTCGTACGGGCCGACCGGAGTCGATGAACCCGCCGAAGTGCGTTCCGTAGCCGACGACGCGCAACGCCGCGGTGGGCGCCATCGGTATGTTGATCGCGCCTTTCAGCGAACCGCCTATAGCCGCCATCCTTGAGGTCGTTGATGTCGCCCTCGACCATGCCTTCGACGTGGTCGACGTTGGGCTGATTGGTGATGTAGCGCAGAGTACCGCCGACGCTTCCCGATCCGAACAACGTGCCCTGCGGGCCACGCAGCGTTTCGACGCGGTTGAGGTCGAACAGGTCGAAGTCCGGCGTGAACAGCGATAGCGCGGTGACCGTTTCGTCGAGATAAACGCCAACCTGCTCCTTCACCCCCGGTTGGTCGCGGGCGATCTGGCCGGCGGAGACGCCGCGCACGGAGACCTGGCTCTGTCCCGGCCCAAGGTTCTGGACAGTCAGGCCGGCAACGTTGCGGCTGATGTCTTCGAGGGTTTGCGCATTGGCGCGCTGGATGTCTTCCTGCGTCTGCGCGTTGATCGAGAAGGGTACGTCCTGCACCCGCGACGCCCGCTTGGTCGCGGTCACGATGATCTCGGCCTGCGATTGGTAGGCCGGCGACTGGTTCGCAGCCTGAGCAACGCTTTCCTGGGTGGACTGGGCCGAGGCCGGAACGGTGAACGCGATGAGTGAAGTGCCGATCAGCAAGGTAGCCGAATTGCGCATTTGAACCCCCGTTCGTCGCAATGTTGCGCCGCGGACTATGCCTCAAACAGCCATCGGTTAGGAGGGAGCGGGGGCCGAACCGCCGCTTTCCCGCCGCGGCTGTGGCAGATTTGTTACAGGGCTGTCAGGCGAAGGGCAGGAGGTCCGCGGGAGGTACCAACGCGAGACGCGTGCCGCGCCGCGCGAGGAAGTTATGCGCGACGATCTCAGCCTGTTGCTCCAAGCCGTAGCGACGGAAGGGTTTTCCGGGCTTCAGCTCATAGGAATAGCGGCAGAACGGATGCCGCATCAGCGGAAGATAGAATCGTCCGCTCGTTTGCGACTGCCAGACATGAGTCATTTCGTGGATGAAGAATCCCTGTCGCCCCAGCGGCTCCTTCGAGAAATCGTCGGACCAGACTTCGCCCTCCGGGTGGAAATAGATGTTGCCCATCGGCGCCATCGCAGCATTGCGCGGGTGCAAAGGCCACCATTTGCCCTTGAACAGCCTTACCTTCGAATAATCGATCGCATCGCCGAAGACGGACCGTGCAAGTTCGATCTCTCCAGGCGTCAAACAGCGGTTGAGCATAAGCCTCGGCCTAGCGTGCACCTGCCGGGAGCGCCACTTGCAGCGTTCAAAGCGCATCGCTAGGGCAACGCAAAAGCTATAACGGAGGAAGCCCCACATGAGCGAGACAGCCGATCGCGTGAAGAAGATCGTCGTCGAACACCTCGGCGTCGAAGCGGACAAGGTCACCGAGGACGCGAGCTTCATCGACGATCTCGGCGCGGACAGCCTCGACATTGTCGAGCTGGTCATGGCGTTCGAGGAAGAGTTTGGGGTCGAAATCCCGGATGACGCCGCGGAGAAGATCACGACGGTGAGCGACGCGATCAGCTATATCGACCAAAACAAGGGCTGATCGGGTCCGCTGACCTGCCGCACTTTACGCCGAAAAGGCGGCACGAACGGCTTCCCGAACAGGATCGGGAGGCCGTTTGCATTTGAAGGACTGACGGAGTGGAAAACATGCGACGTGTCGTCGTGACGGGCCTCGGACTGGTGACGCCGCTGGGCGCAGACGTCGAGACCACCTGGAAAAACATCCTGGCGAGCAAGAGCGGCGCCGGGCCCATCACCCATTTCGACGCGAGCGACCAGAAATGCCGCATCGCCTGCGAGGTGAAGCCGGCTGACCACGAATATGGCTTCGATCCGAACAAGCGCGTCGACCACAAGGTCCAGCGGCAGGTCGATCCGTTCATCGTCTACGGCATCGACGCCGCGGGGCAGGCGATCGAGGATGCCGGCCTCACAGAAATGGACGAGGCGACCAAGCTGCGCGCGGGCGTTTCGATCGGGTCGGGCATCGGTGGGCTTCCGGGCATCGAGAGCGAGAGCCTGGTGCTTCACGAGAAAGGTCCCGGCCGCGTCAGCCCGCACTTCGTGCACGGCCGCCTCATCAACCTCATCTCCGGTCAGGTCTCGATCAAATACGGCCTGATGGGACCGAACCACGCGGTCGTCACCGCCTGTTCGACCGGCGCTCACTCGATCGGCGATGCCGCGCGGATGATCGCGATGGACGACGCTGACATCATGCTTGCTGGCGGAGCCGAGGCGACGATCTGCCCGATTGGGATCGCCGGTTTCGCACAGGCGCGGGCGCTCAGCACGGCCTTCAACGACCAGCCTGAAAAGGCCAGCCGCCCTTATGACAAGGACCGCGACGGCTTCGTCATGGGCGAAGGCGCGGGCGTCGTCGTGCTCGAGGAATATGAGCATGCGAAAGCCCGTGGCGCGAAGATCTATGCCGAGGTGATCGGTTATGGCCTTTCGGGCGACGCGCACCACGTGACGGCGCCGCACCCCGAAGGCTCCGGTGCCTACCGCTCGATGGAGATGGCGTTGCGCAAGTCGGGGCTGCAGCCGTCGGACATCGACTACATAAACGCCCATGGCACCTCGACGCCGCTCGGCGACGAGCTCGAGCTTGGCGCGGTGCGCAAGCTGTTCGGCAACGCGATCGGCTCGCTGTCGATGAGCTCGACCAAGTCCGCGATCGGCCATCTCCTCGGCGGCGCGGGCGCTGTAGAAAGCATCTTCTGCATCCTCGCCATGCGCGACCAGATCGTCCCGCCGACGCTGAACCTCGATAATCCGAGCGAAGGCACGCAGGGCGTCGATCTCGTTCCGCACAAGGCGAAGCAGCGGCCGGTCCGCGCCGTGCTGAACAACAGCTTCGGCTTCGGCGGCACCAACGCCAGTCTGATCATGAAGAGCGTGTGAGGCGGCTTCTGCTGGTCGCCTTGGCGGGACTCGTCCTCGCCGGGCTAGTCACGATCTATTTTCTCTGGTGGACCGCCGGTCCGAAGCCGGGGCCGCACGACGTCATCGTCAAGGAAGGTGCCACGCTCGGCTCCGTGTCGCGGCAACTGGCGGCGCAGGGGGCCGTTCCCGGCTCCGCCAACACCTATCGCGTCATGGCGCGGCTGTTCGGCTCGGGCGATCCCATCCAGGCCGGCGAATTCCGGGTTCCAAAGGGCATGAGCGGTGCCGCGGTGCTCGACCTTTTGCAGCACGGGAAACCGGTCCAGCGCCTGATCACGGTCACCGAAGGAATGCCCTCGATCATCATCGAGGAGAAGCTCGGCGGCGTTCCTTACCTGACCGGTGCGACGCCGCACATCGCGGAGGGCTCGGCGCTTCCCGACAGCTACGGCTACCAAAGAGGGGAGAGCCGCGCGTCGGTAGCAGCCCGGATGCAGACCGCTATGACTAAAACTCTCGACCAGCTTTGGCCGAAGCGCAGCACCGACTGCCCTATCGTGATGAAGGAACAGGCGGTCATTCTCGCGTCGATTGTCGAGAAGGAGACCGGCAAGGCGTCCGAGCGGCCGATGATTGCCGGCGTTTATTGCAACCGGCTTCGGATCGGCATGAAACTCGATGCGGACCCGACCGTCATCTACCCTGTGACGAAGGGCAAACCACTGGGTCGGCGCATCCTGAGGTCCGAACTCAATACCGATAACGGCTACAACACGTATCGCCGCGCCGGATTGCCCGCCGGGCCGATCGCCAATCCGGGCAAGGCGAGCATCGCTGCGGTGCTCCACCCTGCGCCGACGAAAGCACTCTACTTCGTGGCCGACGGGACGGGAGGACACGTGTTCGCGGACACGCTCGATCAGCATAATGCGAACGTCGCGAAGTGGTTCGCTATCAGGCGACAGCGAGGGCAGATGTGAGGAACCGCGGTATCGGGCGCGCCCGGATGTTCATGGGCGGCCTGCTGTTGTTCGCCGCTGTTGTTGCCTGGGGCACCGCGCTCCTGATGAGCCCGCACGGACCGTCGATGGCCAGCGGAACCGAGCATGTCCGGACGGTCGTTGCGATATTTGTCCGCAACAGCGCTATCGGGACCCTGATCCTGTGCGCATTGTCGGGCTGGATGTTGTTCCCGCGGCGGCGTCCACGGGCGCCGCGCCGCGACTGGGCTGTTGCAGCGGTTCTTGCGGTCCTGGTGCTGACCAGCCTCTATCAGCTCGTCTGGATTCGCTCCCTGCTGGATTAGCCAACGGGACGGATTTTTAACCTCGCTCTCCTAAACCGTCGTCGTTCACAACTGTCGGGAGGCGGGGTTGCGGTTACGGTCGATCCAGGTGCTCCGCGGGATCGCGGCGATGGCGGTCGTTGCCCATCACGCCTTCGACGGATCCCGGCTCGGCGCCGCGGGCGTCGACCTGTTCTTCGTTATCTCCGGATTCATCATGGCGACCTGCACGGGCGCCAGCTCGCCCGGGCAGTTCCTGGCCGATCGCGCGTGGCGCATCTATCCGCTCTGGCTGATCGCTGTCGCACCTTGGATCGTGATGAATCCGGAAAGCTTCCTGGTCGTCGTCAGAAGCATCACGCTCTGGCCGGTTTACGGAAACCAGTTCCTGAACCCCGCTCTTGGTGTGGGTTGGACGTTGAGCTTCGAGCTCTTGTTTTATGCCGGCTTTGCCTTGGCGCTTGCTACGCGGGCCACCGTCCCGCTTATAATATTCTGCATGTGCCTGATCCTGGGCCTGACCACCAATCAAGTCCTTTTCTGGTATCTCGGAAGCCCGCTGGCCCTGGAATTCCTGCTCGGAGTCGCGGTTGCCCGCATGCCTGCGCGGCCCTTGGCCGGCATCGCTGCACTGGCGCTCGGTATCGTCGGCTTCGCCATGCTTCCGGGCGGCTATTACGACCAGGCATTCGGCCATGGCGCCGTGCTTCGTGTACTTGCCTGGGGCATTCCTTCCGCCATGCTTCTGTACGGCGCCTGGTCCCTCGAAAAATATTTTGCCGATCGGACGTTCGATATTCCGGTGCTGGTCGGCAGCGCCTCCTACTCGATTTATCTCTTCCATCAGCTGGTGCTGAAGGGATCGCACGGCCTGGCCGGCTTCATCCTTTCGGGCATAGCTGGAGTTCTGATCTACCTCTCGGTCGAGCGGTATATCATGCGGGCGAAGCCACGGTGGCGGGAAGCCCCTCGAACAAAGCTGAAAGAAGCCGTCCCCTCTCAGACTTAGGGAGAATAGGTTCAGCTGGCCTTGATCGTGGAAAGATGGACGTAGCCGACCCGGCGATCTTTCCCGGCATAGCCCCAGGCCCAGCCGAGACTGTCATCAAGCATCGCAAAAAGTTCGCCGGGCCCAAGCTCGCCGACGACCTCGCCATCTTCCCCCGGCACAGAGCGAAGCTGGGTCTGCACCGCGATCTGCTGCTCGACCGAATTTGCATAGTGCGAGGCGATCACCCGTCCAGCCAGCGCCACGTCGGCAAGGTCCTTGCGATAGGCGTTGTACCGGGGGTCTGGGGCCTCGGATGGCCCGCTGAGTGCGAATTCGTCAGCGCTGGTGTGCGTAGGCCGGTGCCTGGCCGATGATTGGCCGGTGGGCCGCGGAGCCGTTTTCGCCCTCGCGGAGGTTGCGCTTGAAGCCTTCAAGGAAATCTGCCCCGTTGCTGGTTCGGACGACGAATACGTTTCGGCGGTCGTCCTGGTCCCTCTCGCGCCGCAGATAGCCGAGCGCACCCAAAGTGTTCAAGGCGCGAGTGACGACGGGCTTCGAAACCCCGAGCACCCGGGCGAGCCCCCGCACCGTGTGTGGTCCGGGCGTGAGATAGACCAGCATCAACAGCGCCATCTGGCGGTTGGTGAGATCGGGCTCGCCAGATCGGACGTAGGCAATGAGAGCCTTCATCCAGCCGGTCAGCGAAACCTCGCTCATAATCCCTAACTCCGTCGCGTGCCGCGTAGTGCCAGAGTAAACCGGTAACCCGCCGAAATGTTGCAGCGCGATTATGTCAAAATTCCGGATTTCTCCGGCTACTGCGTTTTTACCGCTGTAAATAACGGCCCTTCAACATGCCAAAAACCGCCCTTAGTCCAAGTGCTTCGCCACCCTTGGGACGGCCAGGCTTGGCGGCATCGCGCCACGCATAAGTATCGAGATGCGCCCATTGGATGTCGTCAGGGATGAACTTCTTCAGGAATAGGGCCGCGGTGATGCATCCGGCCATCGGCGAATTGGACGCGTTGGCGAAATCGGCGAGATCGCTCTTGAGCAACTCCTCGTAGGGCTCCCACAGGGGCATGCGCCACAACGGATCCTCTTCGTCGCGCGATGCGGCCAGCGTTTCGGCACCCAGCTCATCCGAATTTGCAAAGAGGGCGGGCAGGTCAGGGCCCAGCGCCACACGTGCCGCACCGGTCAGGGTCGCAAAGTCGACGATCAGTTCCGGCTTGTCCTCAACCGCCCTGGCCAGCGCGTCGGCAAGGATCAGGCGCCCCTCGGCGTCCGTGTTGTCGATCTCGACGAACATCCCCTTGCGCGATTTCACGATGTCGCCGGGCCGATAAGCGTTCCCGGATACGGCATTTTCGACCGCGGGAATCAGCAGGTGCAGCCTGATCGGCAGGCGCTCGGCGATGATCAGCCGGGCGAGGGCGAGGGCGTGCGCCGCGCCGCCCATGTCCTTTTTCATGAGGCGCATGCCGCTCGCCGGCTTGAGGTCTAGGCCGCCGCTGTCGAAGCACACGCCCTTGCCGATGATGGCGACGCGGGGATGGTCCGCCTTTCCCCATTCGAGCTCGATGAGACGCGGGGAGCGGTCGGCCGAAGCCGCGCCTCCCACCGAAGCAATGAGCGGATAGCCTTTCGCGAGATCGTCGCCGCTGATGATACGGAGCTGCACTCCGCTGTTTGAAGCGAGCTCTCGCGCAGCCTCTTCGAGCTGCGCTGGACCGAGATCCCCGGCGGGCCGGTTCACGAGATCGCGGACGAGTGCGATTGCTTCAGCGAGCCGCACAACCTCCTCGACCCGCGCGGCTTCGCCCGTGGCCAGGATCTTCGGCCCTGGTTCGGGCTCGTCCTTCTTCGAGCGGTAGTCGTCAAACCGGTGCTGGGCGAGAAGCCACCCGAGGGCGGCCTTCCCTGGCTCTCCTTCCGCCAGCCGGTAGGTGCCTTCAGGAAGGCTTCCGGCGAGCTTTGCCAGGCACCAGGGCGAGAGCGAACCAGCGTTCTTCACCGCGCTCACCACCTCGAAATCGCCGCCACGCGGGAGGACTACGAAGGCGAAGCCGCTCTTCCCGTCGAAGCGGTGGGCCTCCATCAGCGCCCGGTCCTCAGCGGGCCGGCGTTTCGCCCAATCTGCGAAACTGTCCTTGTCGACCAGGTGGATCGTGCGCGCGCTCTGCCCGCGCTCAGCAACCAGCAGGGAAGCGAAGTCGGTCAACTCATTCTCCGGGCGAGACGAGGAATTGCTCAACGCGCCCGTTGGCTCCCGGCTCATAAAAGGTCGAGAGGTCCAGCGTCCGTTTCGGGTATTTGATCGTGTAGCCCTGGATCACGAAGCCTCCGCGAAGGACCGGCTTGCCTGAAGGCTCGAACGACGTCGGTTCGCCCAACGAGCCAAGGCTCGCGCCATAGTCGGCGATCGCCTGCGAGGTGAAATAGAAGTTCGCGTTGGTCGTCAGCTGGCTGCGGTCGAGCCGCCCTGCGCGCAACTGGTCGTACACGCTGCGGGCGCGGGTCGCCTGAGCAGCCTGGACGGCATCTTGCGCTGGGGGAGGTAGGATCGCCTTGGCGATTTCCCGCGCGATGCGGTTGTACGCGCCGGCGGACCATGTGTTGGTGAGCACCGTCACTGCGGCGCGCTCGGCCGGATAGACGTTGTTGGCCGAAAGGAAGCCGACGGCTTCCCCGCCGTGCGTGATGGCATGGCGCGGCTCGGTGCGGATGAACACTCCCAGGCCGTAGCCGCTGTCCTTGCCGTTGTTCAGCTTGACCATCGTCTCCTGCGCCGTCCAGTCGTCGGCGGGCAGCGTCGAGCGGTTGATGCGCGCGATGTTCCACTTGGCGAGGTCTTCCGCGGTCATGGACAGCTCACCCGCCGCATAGAGCCAGCCTCGGCCGGGAGGCGCGACCGCCCTCACGGGGCCGAGTGCGTAGCGTCCGTAGCCAGAGGGAAACTTCGCCGTGTAGGTCTCGTCCTGATTTTTGACGCTCGTCATGCCGAGCGGCCGGAAGATCTTGCGCTGCATATATTGCAGTAACGGTTCGCCGCTGGCCTTCTCCGCGATCATGCCCGCGACGACATAGGCCGTGTTCGAATATTGCCACTGATCGCCCGGCTGGAAGTCGAGCGGCTTCTTCGCCCAGCGATCGACGATGCCCTGTACCGTCGTTGGATGCGACATGGCTTCGAAGCTGTAGTCCTGCGGCCAATAGTCCTGCAGACCGGAAGTGTGCGAAAGGAGCTGGCGAATGGTGATCCGATCGCCGTCGGTGATACCGGGCACGTATTTGGACACATGATCGTCGAGGCTCAGCTTGCCTTCATCCTCAAGCAGAAGCAGCGCCATGGCCGTGAATTGCTTCGAGTTGGATGCAATCTGGTATGGCAAAGCGGCCGTTGCAGGCAGGTTCGTGTTCGCCTGCCCGTAGGCCTTATTGAGCACGATCTTTCCGTCGCGAACGACGGCGACCTGCGCAGACGGGACGGAATCCGCAGCGAGGGCCTCAGTAACCATCTTGTCGATGCGGGCAGTCTCGGCCTGTGTGAGCGGCTGGGCGGCAACGGGGAACGCGACAAGCGCGAACAGCGCGGAAGCATATCTGAGCATGCGCGGCACCCTAACGGCGGCTCTTTGCGTGTCGAGTTCAGCGCTCATTGGCCGTTGCGAGGGCGTAAGGTGGGCAACCAGCGTGAACGCGCAGCGTTTCGCCACCATGCCGCGCTATTTCTTCCATCTGTTCAACGACGAGACCGTTCGGGATGAGGAGGGCACTGACGTGCCCAACGCCGCAATCGCGCTGCAAAGCGCGGCGCGCATGGCGCGCGAAATGGCCGCCGAAAGCGTTCGCGACGGGCGGCTCGTCCTCGACCACCGGATCGAGGTCGCCGACCAGTCCGGCTCGACGATCGGGGTCGTGCACTTCCGGGACGTGGTGCAGATCCAGGGCTGAGGGCGCTTTCAGGCCCTGAGCAAGGTCAGCCCTTCAGGGCAGACGAACCCGTCGAGGGGAACGTCCCACGGATCCGTCGGGATGAGCACCTCGAGACGCTGAAGAGTCCAGCCGACGCCGATCAGCTGCGCCTTGCTCCGTTTCAGCCGTCCAAGCGCTCGGTCATAATGACCCTTTCCGCGGCCGAGCCGCGTGCCGGCCCTGTCGATCGCGATCAGCGGCACGAGAATGAGGTCCGGCTCGACGACGGGCGCCGCGCGCTTGGGCTGCATGATCCCAAACGGCCCGGGCTCCAGCGCGTCGCCCGCTCGGAACTTGAACGGCTTCGAAGGGTGATCGAACGCCGGGAAGGCCACAATCCGGCCGACTGCCCGGGCTTCCTCGATCGCGAGCTGCGGGCTGATCTCGGAGCCTAGGGGAGCATAGCCGCCGACGACCGAAGCGCTTGCACACAAGGAGGTGAGGTGATGAGCGAGCCGTTCCTCGAGCCGGTTCCGATCGGCGTCGCTTAGCGTGCGAACATAGGCTTTGCGCGCGTCGAGAGCCGTCCGGCGCAAAGCCTCTTTGGAAAGCGGCACCAGCTCAGGTCCCACGTGCATCGAGGGACCAGGCGGAAAGGGAGGTGACGGGACCACCATGGCCGTTTGCCCTAAAATCCTCTGACGCCAAAACGTCAGGTGGGCGCCGAATGCTCCAAACCAGGGTCTGGAGCAGGGTCAGCTCCCAAGTGGATTTAATCGCCTCAGGGATTTTCCGAAGGCTCGCACCAGGTAGTGCCCGTCATCTTGCAACTTAGGGACTCGCAGTCTCGCGCTCAAGGGCGTCGGCGAGCGCTTCGAGCCGCTCCGCGAGCGCTTCGGCGCGTCCAACGAGCCGGGGATCGGGGCCGGAGGCCACGACCGCCGCGCTGTCCGGCTGCTTTTCGATCATTTGATCGGCGAGAAGGAGCGACGCGAAAAGGAACTGACGCGATTCGGACAGGGTGCCGAGGCCTGCGAGCGCTTCCCGGCTCTTGCCGTCGACGAGGCGTGCGGCCGCGCGAAGCTGCTCTTCCTCGCCCTCGCGGCAGGCAACCTGGTAAGTTCGCCCGGCGATCGTCAGGTCCACCATCGTCGCCATCAGGCGGCTGCCTCACGGATCAGGACGTCGAGCTCCTCGACCACTTCCCGGACCTTTGCACGCAGTTCCTCGTCCCGCGCGGGCGCCTGACGCGCGGCGAGCGCGCGTTCGATCCGCTGGATTGCCGCTTCCGCGCGGTCGAGTGCCGAGAAGAGGACCTGATCGTCCATGGCCGTTCGCTACGCAGTTTAGCGATTCCGGGCAAGCATTGACGCTGAACGGCTCACCGGACAAAAGGGGCGCGCCAACGCCCGGACTCCTGGGCATCTTCGAACCAAAGTCTCGGAGCGTCATGCAGCCGACCGATCGCCACCTCGCGAATGCCATTCGTGCTCTGGCCATGGACGCCGTGGAAACCGCGAACAGCGGCCACCCCGGCATGCCGATGGGGATGGCCGACGCCGCGACCGCGCTGTTCACGCGGCACCTGAAGTTCGACGCCGCCGATCCGCACTGGCCCGACCGGGACCGGTTCGTCCTGTCGGCGGGCCACGGATCGATGCTGATCTACGCTTTGCTCTACCTGACCGGATACGAGCGGCCGACGCTCGACGACATCAAGCGCTTCCGCAAGCTCGGCTCGCCAACGGCTGGGCACCCTGAGAATTTCGAGCTTGCCGGCGTCGAGGTCACGACTGGCCCACTCGGCCAGGGCGTTGCGATGGCGGTTGGCACGGCGATCGCCGAGCGTCACCTCAACGCGACTTACGGCGACGACATGGTCGACCACCGTACCTTCGTCATCGCCGGCGATGGCGACCTGATGGAAGGCGTGAACCATGAGGCGGTCGGGCTCGCGGGCAATCTGAAGCTCGGGCGGCTGATCGTGCTGTGGGACGACAACAGCATCACCATCGATGGGTCGACCGACCTGTCGCGCAACGAGGACGTCGTCGCCCGCCACCAGGCGGCGCAGTGGCACACGTGCGAGTGTGACGGACTCGATGCCGACGACGTCAGCCGCGCGATCGAGGAGGCGATCGCCGACCCGCGGCCGAGCCTGATCCGCTGCCGAACGATCATCGGGTACGGCGCTCCCAACAAGCAGGGGACGGCGGCGACGCATGGCGCGGCCTTGGGCAAGGCGGAGGTTGAAGCGGCGCGGGCGGAGCTTGGCCTCGAGCGGGAAGAGTTCACGGTTCCCGACGACGTGCTCACCGCGTGGCGAGCTGCGGGCAAGCGCGGAGCGGTCGATCACGCGCTGTGGAAAGAGCGGCTCGAAGAGAGCGGCAGGAAGGATGAATTCCTTCATCGCCTCAACGGCAAGATTCACGACGGCTGGCTAAGGTCCTATCTCGACAAGCTGCTCGCCGACCTGAAACCCGTCGCCACGCGGAAGGCTTCCGAAATGGCGCTGGAGGCTATCAACGCGGCGATTCCCGCGACCATCGGGGGCTCGGCGGATCTCACGGGCTCGAACAACACCAAGACGAAGAATATCGAGCCGCTGACGGCCGAAAATTACGGCGGCCGCTACATCTACTACGGCATCCGCGAGTTCGGCATGGCTGCGGCGATGAACGGCATGGCGCTGCACGGTGGCGTGATCCCGTATGGCGGCACCTTCCTCGTATTCACGGACTACGCGCGGCCAGCGATACGACTGTCCGCGCTACAGGAGGCGCGGGTCATCTACGTGATGACGCACGATTCCATTGGCCTCGGCGAGGACGGGCCGACGCACCAGCCGATCGAGCATCTGCAGAGCCTCCGCGCGATGCCGCAGCTCGACGTCTATCGCCCGGCCGATGCCGTGGAGACGGCGGAGTGCTGGGCCCTGGCGCTCGCCAGCAAGGATCCGAGCGTCCTTGCCCTGACCCGGCAAAACCTGCGGCCGGTCCGTACCGAACGGGCGGACGAGAATTTGTGCGCGCGCGGGGCCTATCGCCTCAAGGCCGCCGGCGGCGCCCGGAAGGTCATCATCCTCGCAACCGGCTCTGAGGTCGAGATCGCGCTCGACGCCGCTGAGAAGCTTGAAGCGCAGGGGATCGGTACCGACGTGGTCTCCATGCCGTGCACCGAGCGCTTCGACACGCAGCCGTGGGAATATCGCGAGGACATCCTCCCGGACGTCAGCAACCGCGAGATCCTGCGGGTGTCGATCGAGGCGGGGACGACATTCGGCTGGGAGCGCTACACGGGCCTCCACGGCCTGCGCATCGGCATCGACCGGTTCGGCGTCTCGGCGCCCGCACCGGATGCGTACGACTATTTCGGGCTGACCGCGGACAAGGTTTCCGTCCGCATCACCGACTTCATGAAGCAAAGAGGAATTCAATGACGAAAGTTGCAATCAACGGCTTCGGCCGCATCGGCCGCCTGGTCGCCCGCGCGATCCTCGAGCGCCCCGACTGCGGGCTCGAGCTGGTCTCGGTCAACGATCTTGCCGACGCGAAAGCGAACGCCTGGCTGTTCAAGCATGACAGCGTCCACGGCAAGTTCCCGGGCGAGGTAAAGGCGGATGGCAGCGATATCGTCGTCGACGGCAAGCGCATCCACGTCACGGCCGAGAAGGACCCGGCGAAGCTTCCGCACGGCGACCAGGGCGTCGAGATCGTTCTGGAGTGCACCGGTTTCTTCACCGACCGCGAAAGCGCGCAGAAGCATATCGATGCGGGCGCGAAGAAAGTGCTGATTTCGGCCCCGGCGAAGGGCGTCGACCTGACCGTCGTCTACGGCGTCAACGACGACAAGCTGACGGCCGAGCACAAGATTGTATCGAACGCTTCGTGCACGACGAACTGCCTGGCGCCGGTTGCGAAGGTGCTGAACGACGCGCTGGGCATCGAGCGCGGACTGATGACCACGGTCCACGCCTACACCAACGACCAGAAGATCCTCGACCAGATCCACTCCGACCTGCGCCGCGCGCGTGCTGCCGCCATGTCGATGATCCCGACGACCACCGGTGCCGCCCGCGCGGTCGGCGAAGTGCTTCCGGAACTGAAAGGCAAGCTCGACGGCTCGGCCATCCGCGTGCCGGTGCCGGACGTCAGCCTCGTCGACCTGACCTTCACGCCGAAGCGCGACACCACGCGCGACGAGGTCAACCAGATCCTGAAGGCCGCGTCGCAGACCGAACGCCTCAAGGGCATCCTCGATTATACGGACGAACCGCTGGTCTCGATCGACCTCATGCACACACCCGCGAGCTCAACCATCGACAGCCTCGAAACGGCGGTCCTCGACGGCAAGCTCGTTCGCGTCGTCAGCTGGTACGACAATGAATGGGGCTTCTCGAACCGCATGATCGATACCGCATGCGCGATGGGAAAGCTGGGCTGATCTGTCCTACAGGCGGTCTTTGTGCGTATGCGACTTGCGATGAGTTTTCTCGCTTCAAAATCCTGCGCTCCGGCGTCGACCTCTCGCGTGCGGGCGTGCGTGCGTACGCGTAGGGCCGCGAACTTTGGGAACTTTCGCCCGTAATGGGACAGTTCAAGACCCTTGATGACCTGCCGGAGGATTTGACCGGCAAGCGCGTGCTGGTCCGCGTCGACCTTAATGTGCCGATGGACGGCGCGAAGGTCACTGACGACACCCGGTTGCGCTCGATGCTGCCGACCGTGCTCGAACTGAGCGACCGCGGCGCGATCGTGTTGCTGTTGTCCCATTTCGGCCGGCCGAAGGGCGAGGTGCGGCCGGACATGTCGACGGCGCAGCTGGTTCTTCCCATTCACCGGCTCGCGGGCCGGTCGGTGCGCTTCATCGAGGATTGTCAGGGGCCGGAGGCAGAGCGCGCCATTACGACGATGCTGCCCAGCAACATTGGCGTGCTTGAAAACACCCGCTTTCACGCCGGTGAGGAAAAGAACGATCCCGAGCTCGCCAAGGCGATGGCGGCGCTCGGCGATTATTACGTCAACGACGGCTTCTCCGTTTCGCACCGGGCGCATGCCTCGAGCGAGGGCATTACGCGCTTCCTCCCGAGCTATGCGGGCCGCGCGATGGAAGCCGAGCTAAAGGCACTCGAGCGCGCGCTCGGCAATCCCGAGCGGCCAGTCGCAGCTGTCGTCGGCGGGGCGAAAGTGTCGACCAAGCTGGCCGTGCTCGGTCACCTCGTCAGTCGCGTCGATCATCTGATCATCGGCGGCGGCATGGCGAACACTTTCCTCGCAGCGCGTGGCGTGAATGTCGGCAAATCGCTGTGCGAGCATGAGCTGACCGGAGAGGCGAACGCGATCTTCGACCGCGCCGAACAGGCCGGCTGCACGATCCATCTGCCCTACGATGTGGTTGTAGCGAAGGAGTTCGCTCCCAACCCGCCGAGCGTGCGCACCTGCAACGTCCACGAAGTGCAGGCCGACGAGATGATCCTCGACGTGGGGCCTGCCGCTGTCGAAGCTCTGGCGGACGCGCTGAAGACCTGCCGCACCTTGGTTTGGAATGGACCGCTCGGCGCATTCGAGACGCCGCCGTTCGACACGGCCACGGTCGCGCTCGCCAAGACCGCAGCGGCCCTGACGAAGGAAGGCTCGCTCGTCTCGGTCGCCGGTGGCGGCGACACCGTCGCCGCGCTGAACCACGCAGGCGTCACGCAGGATTTCAGCTTCGTCTCGACCGCGGGCGGAGCATTTCTCGAATGGATGGAAGGGCGCACGCTTCCGGGCGTTGCCGCTCTCGAACAGCAACAGGAACTGGAACATGAATCAGTCTGAGATGACCGCGAAAATGGAACAGGGCGACGGCTTCATCGCGGCGCTCGACCAGTCTGGGGGATCCACTCCCAAGGCGCTGAGCGGCTACGGCGTCGAGGAAGGCGCCTGGTCGAACGACGAAGAGATGTTCGACCTCATCCACAAGATGCGTTCGCGGATCATCACGTCGCCTTCCTTCGGGAGCGGCAAGGTGATCGGCGCGATCCTGTTCGAGCGCACGATGGACGGCACCGTCGACGGCAAGCCGACGCCTCAGGCCCTCATCGGCCAGGGCGTCGTTCCTTTTATCAAGATCGACAAGGGCCTCGAGGCTGAGGAAAACGGCGTCCAGGTGATGAAGCCGATGCCGGATCTCGACAGCCTGCTCCAGCGCGCCAAGTCGCTCGGCGTGTTCGGCACCAAGGAGCGCTCGGTCATCAACGCGGCCGACGCGGCCGGCATCGCGGTGCTCGTCGCGCAGCAATTCCAGGTGGCGAAGCAGGTGCTTGCGCACGGCATGATGCCGATCATCGAGCCCGAGGTGAACATCAAGAGCGCCGACCGGGCTGAGAGCGACGAGTTGCTCCTCGCCGCCATCCTCGAAGAGCTCGATGAGATTCCGGACGGCCAGCGCGTGATGCTCAAGCTTTCGATCCCAGTACAACCCGGCCTGTTCCAGCCGTTGGTCGACCATCCCAAGGTGCTTCGCGTCGTCGCGCTGTCCGGCGGTTTCTCGCGCGAAGAGGCATGCCGTGAGTTGGCGAAGAACCCCGGCATAATTGCGAGCTTCAGTCGCGCCCTGCTGTCCGACCTGCGTCACCAGCAGAGCGACGTGGAATTCGACCGTACGTTGGGGACTGCGATCGACGAGATTTACCAGGCGTCGGTCGCGAGGGTGCCGGCCTGATCTTGGACGAAGACGAATTCGACCCCCTCGACTTTCCTGCTCCTGAGCGGAGGGAGCCGGCGAAGCTTTACTTGATCAGCCCGCAGGAGGTCGGCGGCAGTTTCCCGGATCGGCTCAGGGCTGCGCTCGAGCCAGGGATCGCCGCGGCCTTCCAGCTGCGCGTGAAGGATGTCGGCGAGCATGAGCTGGCCCGGCTTGCAGCGCCTCTCCAGCAGATTTGCGCCGATGCCGACGTGGCTTTCATCGTCAACGACAGCATGGCGCTCGCCAAGCGGCTCGGCGCCGACGGCGTCCACCTTGGCCAAAGCGACGGCGAGATCAGCGAAGCGCGTGCCTTGCTTGGGCCGGGTGCCCAGATTGGCAAGACCTGCCACGACAGCCGCCACCTCGCGATGGAAGCTGGAGAGGCCGGAGCTGATTATGTGGCGTTCGGCGCTTTCTATCCGACGACCACCAAGCCGTCCGACTATCGGCCCCATCCTTCCATCCTCAGCTGGTGGGCGTCGGTGTTCGAGATCCCGTGCGTCGCAATTGGCGGAATCACGGCGGAGAACGGCCGGCCACTGGTGGAAGCCGGGGCGGACTTCCTCGCCGTGTGCCAGGCGGTGTGGAGCAAGGACGACACGGCTGCCGCCGTTCGTGCGTTCGAGGATGTTCTAAAGATCTGAGCCGGAACGCGGGCGCGATGGACCGGTCGACTGCACCGGGCCTCCGCACCCTATTGGAAACAGTTGAGCGCTGCATCGTTGCAACCCCGAATCATCAATTGCCGCGGAGAGTTGCGTTGCGTATTTTTCTTGTTTCCGTCGCCATCGGGGCAGTCGCGGCCGCGGCCGTCGCTCAGGAACCGCAGAAGCCTGCAGTCAATGGCAAAGCCTGGGTCGCGCCCGGCACTGACGGCTCACCAATCGATGGAGAGCTATTCCACGCGCAAGTGTTGATGTCGGCACACGGTTTCTCGCCAGGGGTGATCGACGGGAAGGAAGGCGAGTCCTTCAAATTGGCGTTGAAGAGCTTCCAGGAGGCGCGTCGTCTCGAACGTACGGGCAAACTCGACAATGAAACCCGCGAAGCGCTGCTGCAGGCCAACCGTCCTTCGACGGTGATGGTGCGCCTGGGACCGGACGACGTCAGCAGCCAATATGTCTATCCGTTTCCGAAGGATCCGGAAGCGCAAGCGAAGCTGAAGTTCCTTGGCTATCGCAACATGCTGGAAAAGGTCGCGGAGCGGTATCACACCACACCAGCGACGATCGTCGCGCTGAACGGGCCGGACAAGTTGATAGGGCTTGGACAGACGCTTCGTCTTCCGAACGTCGGGCCGGCATCGCGCGATTACGGGGGCGTCCAGGGTAATGGCGCAGGCGTGATGAACGTCCTGAATGTCGATGGTCAGCAACCCCAGGGTGATTATGTCGTCGTGGACAAGAGCGATGGCGTGCTCAAGGTCTATCGCGGCACCCCGCCCCAGGGCGCCGAGGGAGAAGCCAAGGGCGGCGTTAGTGCCGACACGGCGGGCGGCGAACTCGTCGCCGCATTTCCGGTCACCATGGGGTCCAAGCAGTATCCGCTGCCGATCGGCCGGTGGAAAACGACCACGTACGCGTTTCTCCCGCCGTTCGATTACCAGCCGGAGCTATTGAACGACCCGAAGACCGACAAGCAGCTCAAGCTGCCGCCGGGGCCCAACGGCCCAGTCGGTGTCGCCTGGTTGGACCTGACGAAAGAACACTACGGCATCCACGGCACGAACGAGCCCCAGACGATCGGCCGGGCGGAATCGAGCGGCTGTATCCGCATGACGAATTGGGACGTCCTCAGGCTGGCGCGGATGATGAAGCCGGGCTTCACGGCAATATTCCAGGCGTAGAAGGCGCATGCTTCGGGTCATCGGGACAGCGCTTCTGACTGCGGTCGTCACCAGCTTCTTCTGGATCTGGTTCTATTCGCTGCCGGCCAAGCAGGCGCCTGACAACAAGGTGACCGCCGCAGGCGAGAAGGTAACGGTCGACCCGAAGGCTGAGCCGCCGGTGACGCTCGCCGAGGGCATTGTCGTCGGCCCGGCCGGACTTGCCGTTCCTGTGCAGGGTGTGAAGCCCGCCCAACTGGTGGATACCTATACGCAGGCTCGCGCAGGCGGCGCTCGGACGCATGACGCGATCGACATCATGGCATCCGAGGGGACGCCGGTTATGGCGGCGGCAAACGGCACGGTCGAGAAACTGTTCTATTCGGACGGCGGCGGAGGGATCACCGCTTACGTGCGCTCTCCGGACACGCGCTGGACTTACTATTATGCCCATCTGCAAAGCTATGCGCCGGGCCTCGCCGAGGGTCAGCGGGTGAAGCGCGGCCAGCTGATCGGCCGCGTCGGGCATACCGGCAACGCCAATCCTGCGGGACCGCATCTCCACTTCGCGATCAACCGCATGCAGCCCGACGAGAAATGGTATCAGGGATCGCCGATCAATCCCTACCCGCTCCTTGCCGGGAGAAGGGTCAGCGGTTAAGGGCGGCGCCAATCCGCGGGCCGCGCCCCGCGGCGGCTCTTTTCCTTAGTCTGGCAGGTAGGCGATCATGAAGATCAGCGGCGTGGACATCCGTCCCGGCAACATCATCGAATATGAGGGCGGCATTTGGCGCGCCGTGAAGATCCAGCACACGCAGCCCGGCAAGGGCGGCGCCTACATGCAGGTCGAGATGAAGAACCTCATCGACGGCCGCAAGACCAACGTCCGCTTCCGCTCCGCCGAGACCGTCGAGCGCGTCCGCCTCGACACCAAGGATTTCCAGTTCCTCTTCCACGACGGCGACATGCTGACCTTCATGGATAAGGACAATTACGAGCAGATCAGCCTTCCCGCCGATTTGCTCGGCGACGCCGGCGACTTCCTTCAGGACGGCATGGACGTGATCATGGAGCTCTACAACGAGAAGCCGATCAGTGTTCAGCTGCCCGACACGATCGAAGCGACGATCGTCGAGGCAGATGCGGTGGTGAAGGGCCAGACTGCCTCGTCCAGCTACAAGCCCGCCGTCCTCGACAATGGCGTGCGCGTCATGGTGCCGCCGCACATCACGAGCGGAACCCGCATCGTCGTGGACGTTTACAATCGCGAATATGTCCGCCGCGCCGATTAAGGCAGAACTGACTTGGTCTCACACTCCGGCCTGATCACCGTCATGCAGCGCGCCGCCCGCAAGGCCGCGCCGCGCCTTCGCCGCGACTTCGGCGAGGTCGAGCAGCTGCAGGTCAGCCGCAAGGGGCCGGGCGACTTCGTCTCCATGGCTGACAAGCGCGCCGAGCAGACGATCGTCGAGGAACTTCGCAACGCCCGCCCGGACTGGGGCATGCTGCTCGAAGAAGGCGGTGAGATCGAGGGCAATCCCGACAAGCCGCGGTGGATTGTCGATCCGTTGGATGGGACGACCAACTTCCTCCACGGCATCCCGCATTTCTCCATCTCGATCGCTGTCGAGGAGCGGAAGCCAGGAGGCGGGTCGGAGATTACACAGGGTCTCGTTTACCAGCCGCTGACGGACGAGAGCTTCTGGGCCGAGAAGGGCAGGGGCGCGTGGCTGCAGGACGCGCGACTGCGCGTGTCGGCGCGGCGGGACCTTACGGACAGCCTCATCGGGACCGGCATCCCGCACGCGGGCCGCGGCGACAGTCCCCAGTGGGCCAAGATCTACATGGGTGTCGCCCCGAACGTTTCGGGCATCCGTCGCCTCGGTTCGGCCGCGCTCGATCTGGCCTGGGTCGCCGCGGGCCGGATGGACGGATTCTGGGAAGACGACCTCGACATTTGGGACACGGCCGCGGGCGTGCTGCTAGTGCGCGAAGCGGGCGGGTTCATCAGCGACTATCGCGGTTCAGACCAGATGTTCAAACGCGGCGAATATGTCGCTGGGAACAGCGACATTCACTCGCGCCTGCACAAGCTGATCGCAGGGGCGCTCAGATAGGCTGTCAAGTGGTTGCGACCTGCAACTCGCTGTCCTAAAGCGCCGCCAAGTCACGAGCCCCGGAGTATTTTCCCTTGGCAAGCGTCGCCGCCGGCTACCTGCCGATCCTGCTGTTCCTGATCATCGCCTTGGGCCTGTCCACGGCGTTCGTCGTGCTGCCGATGATCGTGTCGCGCTTCACCGGCGCACACCGCCCGGATCCGGCGAAGCTCAGCGAATATGAATGCGGCTTTCCGGCGTTCGAGGACGCTCGTACCGAGTTCGACGTGCGGTTTTACCTGGTCGCGATCCTGTTCATCGTCTTCGACCTCGAAGCGGCGTTCCTGTTCCCGTGGGCAGTCAGCCTCGACTTCACCAAGTGGACCGGCTGGACCGCGATGATGATTTTCCTGGCCGAGCTTGGCCTCGGTCTCGCTTACGCGTGGAAGAAGGGAGCGCTCGAATGGGAGTGATGCTCCGCCCCGACGAAGACAGGATGCCGAGTGAGGAAGAGCTAGCTCGCCTCGCAGGTCTGGTGCCGGGTGATATCGACCGGAAGCATCTCGAAGAGTTGCGCCGCAACCTCGACGAAAAGGGGTTCATGGTCACGACGGCCGAGGACCTGTTCACCTGGGCGCGAACTGGCTCGCTGTGGTGGATGACCTTCGGCCTCGCCTGCTGCGCGGTTGAGATGATCCACGTAAACATGCCGCGCTACGACCTTGAGCGCTTCGGCGCCGCGCCGCGCGCTTCGCCCCGCCAGTCGGACGTGATGATCGTCGCCGGAACGCTGTGCAACAAGATGGCTCCGGCGCTTCGGCGGGTTTACGACCAGATGTCGGAACCGCGCTACGTCATTTCGATGGGAAGCTGCGCCAACGGCGGCGGCTACTACCACTACAGCTACAGCGTCGTGCGCGGCTGCGACCGGATCGTTCCGGTCGACATCTACGTGCCCGGCTGTCCGCCGACCGCGGAGGCGCTGCTCTACGGAATCCTGCAGCTGCAGCGGAAGATCCGCCGCGAAGGGACGATCGAGCGCTGATGGCCGTCCAGCTGGCAACCCATGTTCCGAAGATGGCTTCGGATGAAGGCGTCATCGACGCCGCAAGGAAGGCGCTCGGCGGTGCGCTGATCGACGCTTCCGAGCACGTCGGCGAGATCATGCTGACGGTCCGCCGGGAAAGCATCGTCGAAGTCTGTCGGTCGCTGCGCGACAGCCCGGGGCTGGAATATCAGCAGCTGATGGAGATCGCGGGCGTCGACTATCCCGAGCGCGCGGAGCGGTTCGACGTCAATTACTGCCTACTGTCGCTGACGAAAAACCGCCGCATCAAGGTCAAGGTCATGACCGACGAGACGACGCCGGTGCCGAGCGTCACGGGCTTGTGGCCGGTCGCCGGCTGGCTGGAGCGCGAGGTGTTCGACATGTACGGCGTGCCGTTCAGCGGCAACCCGGACCTGCGCCGGATTCTCACCGACTATGGCTTCGAAGGCTATCCGTTCCGCAAGGACTTCCCGCTGACCGGCTATGTCGAGCTGCGTTATTCCGAAGCAGAGAAGCGCGTTGTCTATGAACCCGTTTCACTCCCGCAGGATTTCCGCACCTTCGATTTCCTGATGCCGTGGGAAGGGCCGGAATACCGTCTTCCGGGTGACGAGAAGGCGACTGCCGAGGCTGCCGGCGCGCCGTCGCCAGCGCCAGCGCCGAACGCGCCTTCAGGCGAAAATCCGAAGACGACTGCAAAGACCCCGAAGACCACGGACACGCCGGCTCAGACGGGCGGCGGCAAGCCCGCCGACGTCCAGGCGACCAAGGAAGCGCGCAAGCCGAGTGCGGCCAAGGCTACCAAGGAAGTCAGCAAGCCCGAGGCGGGGCCTGATCCGAAACCGAAGGGTGCCGGCCGGCCGCGCAAGGGCGGAGGTGCGGCATGACCGACACGCGCACCGATACCCTGCCGAGCGGCGGAACCGGCGCCAAGCCGAAGAAGCGCAAGGTCGAAGTCAGCGTCGGTGGCGCCGGCGAGGGCCAGGACGTCTCTACCGCCCGGAACCCGGGCGATGACGCGATCGGCAATTACACGATCAACTTCGGTCCGCAGCACCCGGCCGCGCACGGCGTCCTTCGCCTGATCCTCGAGCTCGACGGCGAGATCGTCGAACGCGTCGATCCGCACATCGGCCTGCTCCATCGCGGCACCGAGAAGCTGATCGAGTACAAGACCTACGCCCAGGCGCTGCCTTACTTCGACCGGCTCGATTACTGCTCGCCGATGTGCATGGAGCACAGCTTCGTGCTCGCCATCGAGAAATTGATGGGCCTCGAGGTGCCGCTCCGCGCGCAATATATCCGCGTGCTGATGGCGGAGTTGACCCGCATCTCCAACCACATGCTCAACCTCGGCAGCCACATCATGGACGTCGGCGCGATGACGCCGAACCTGTGGCTGTTCGAAGTGCGCGAAGACACGCTGCAATTCTACGAGCGCGCGTCCGGCGCGCGGATGCACGCGAATTATTTCCGCGCCGGCGGCGTCCGCTACGACCTTACCGAGAAGATGCTGGTCGATCTCCAGGACTGGCTCGACAACCGGCTGCAGCTGTTCGAGGACGCGATCAGCCTCGTCGCCGACAACCGCATCTTCAAGCAGCGCAACGTCGACATCGGCGTGGTGAGCAGGGACGACGCGATCGCCTGGGGCTTCTCCGGCCCGATGATCCGCGCGGCGGGCCTGCCCTGGGACATCCGCCGTTCTCAGCCCTACGAGGTTTATGACCGGATGGACTTCGAGATCCCGGTCGGGACCGCCAGCGACTGCTACGACCGCTTCATGGTCCGCGTCGAGGAAGTGCGTCAGTCGGCGAAGATCATGCGCCAGTGCCTCAAGGAAATGCCGAAGGGCACGGTTGGGTCGGAGGACCGAAAGGTGTTCCCACCCAGCCGCGCCGAGATGAAGACCTCAATGGAGGCGCTCATCCACCACTTCAAGCTGTACACCGAAGGCTATCACGTGCCCGCGGGCGAAGTTTACGTCGCGACCGAGAGCCCGAAGGGCGAATTCGGGGTCTATCTGGTCGCCGACGGCACCAACAAGCCCTACCGGTGCAAGATCCGCCCGACCGCCTTCAGTCACCTGCAGGCGATGGACTTCATGATGAAGGGTCACATGCTCGCGGATACGACCGCGGTCCTGTCGGCCATCGACGTCGTGTTCGGGGAGTGCGACCGCTAATGGCCGGCCAGGCAGGAATTCTCGACAACGCCGAGCAGCGCGCCCGCTGGCAAGGCTTCCAGTGGACGCCCGACAATGCGCGCGAGGCGAAGAAGTATATCGCGCGCTATCCCGAGGGGCGGCAGGTCTCGGCGGTCATCCCGCTGCTCGACCTTGCGCAGCGCCAGGTCGGGGCGGAGACGCAGACGCAGGGCTGGCTTCCGATCCCGGTGATGGAGTTCGTCGCGAAGGAGCTCGACACCTCGTACATCCGCGTCCTCGAGGTCGCGACCTTCTACACCATGTTCAATCTGGAGCCGGTCGGCCGCTTCCACGTGCAGGTGTGCGGGACGACGCCGTGCATGCTGCGCGGGTCTGACGACGTCTTCACCGCGTGCTCCAAGCGCGGGCTGAAGAAGGGCAAGACGACGGAGGACGGTCTGTTCACCCTGACCGAGGTCGAATGTCTCGGTGCCTGCGCCAACGCGCCAATGGTCCAGATCAACGACGACAATTACGAGGACCTGACCGAAGAGAGCATGGGCGCGATCCTCGACGCGCTGGCGCGCGGCGAAAGGCCCAAGGCTGGCCCACAGGTCGACCGCCAGACGAGCTGTCCCGAGGGTGGACCGACGAGCCTCAAGAAGATGGCCGAGCGCAACTACGACTATCGCCCGCAATGGACGGCGACAGCCGGGGAGGGCGCATAATGGTCGGCATCATCATCGCCGTGATCATCGGCATCCTGCTGCTCGGGCTCGTGTTTAAGCTGCTGAAGATCGCCATCGTCCTCGCGCTCATCGTCGGCGGGGTCATGTTCGTTCAAAACAAGCTCGGCTCTAAGGGCGACCGGGGGCGCATCCGCTGATGGGCTACACGGGACCCCTCGCGGACAAGGACCGCATCTTCACCAACCTCTACGGCTTCCAGGAGCCGTGGCTGAAGGCTGCGCAGGCGCGCGGCGACTGGGATAATACCAAGGGCCTGATGACCATCGGCCAGGACGCGATCATCGAGGAGATCAAGGCGTCGGGCCTTCGCGGCCGCGGCGGCGCGGGCTTCCCGACCGGCATGAAGTGGGGTTTCATGCCCAAGGAGCCGAAGCCCGGAAAGCCCAACTTCCTGGTCATCAACGCGGACGAATCCGAGCCTGGATCGTGCAAGGACCGGGAGATCATCCGTCACGATCCGCACAAGCTGATCGAAGGCGCGCTGATCGCGGCATTCGCGATGCGGGCGCGCGCCGGCTACATCTACATCCGCGGCGAATTCATCCAGGAAGCGCGCGTGCTCGAGCGCGCGGTCGCTGAGGCCTATGAGGCCGGGCTGCTCGGCAAGAACGCGGCCGGCTCAGGCTACGACTTCGACCTGTTCGTCCACCGCGGCGCAGGCGCCTACATCTGTGGCGAAGAGACGGCGATGCTCGAAAGCCTTGAGGGCAAGCAGGGCAAGCCGCGCCTGAAGCCGCCATTCCCGGCGGGCGCGGGCCTCTACGGCTGCCCGACAACCGTCAACAACGTCGAGAGCATCGCGGTCGTGCCGACGATCCTGCGGCGCTCGCCGGAATGGTTTGCGGGCATCGGGCGCGAGAAGAACGAAGGCACGAAGCTGTTCCAGCTGTCGGGCCACATCAACACGCCCTGCGTCGTCGAGGAATTGATGAGCATCAGCTTCCGCGAGCTGATCGACCGCCACGGCGGCGGCATCCGCGGCGGCTGGGATAATCTGCTGGCGGTCATACCCGGCGGATCGTCGGTGCCGCTCGTGCCGGCGGCCGAGATCATGGACGCGCCGATGGACTTCGACGGGCTGAAGGCGCTCGGCTCCGGCCTCGGCACGGCAGCGGTCATCGTCATGGACAAGTCGACCGACATCGTCCGCGCGATCAGCCGCATCAGCTATTTCTACAAGCATGAGAGCTGCGGCCAGTGCACGCCGTGCCGCGAGGGCGCGGGCTGGATGTGGCGCATGATGGAGCGCCTTCGCGAGGGCGACGCCGAGGTCCAGGACATCGATAAATTGCTCGACGTCACCAAGCAGGTCGAAGGGCACACCATCTGCGCGCTCGGCGACGCTGCGGCCTGGCCGATCCAGGGCCTCGTCCGGCATTTTCGTCCCGAGATCGAGCGCCGCATCGCCGAACGCACGGCGCGCGGGATGCTGGAGGCGGCGGAATGATTTATTTCCTCATTCTCGCCGCTGCGTCGTCTGCCTCATCCAGTTCGGACGCACGCTCGTTGCAGGCGCTGCATGATCTCGGTGCCTGCGTGGTCGATCAGACGCCGCGGGCGGCGCGGGACGTGCTGGCGATGGATTATCGTTCGCCCGATTATGCGCAGAAACTCAAGGCAATGGGCGAAAGATCAGGCCGCTGCCTGGCGCGCGCCTCAAAATTGCAAGCCAGCGGCGTGTTGTTTGCAGGATCCATTGCCGAAGCTCTCCTCAAGCGGGACCTGGCGCCAAAAAACCTCGCGAACCACATCGCTTACGATCAGGCTCAACCGGTGCTCGAAGCGCGCGGGCCGCTCGAGGAGATGGCGCTGTGCACAGCGCTGCGCGCTCCCAAGGACACGGCCGCGCTGTTGCAGACCCTGCCTGCGACGCCGGGGGAAAGCGCAGCCATTACGTCGCTCGCGCCGGCACTCGGTGAATGCGTCGCGAAGGGCACCAAAGCCGAGCTGAACAAGCCGGCGATCCGCTCCTTGTTGGCGCTGGCGGCATACCGGATCGTCACTAATCCAAAGACGGCTGCAAGATGAGCACGACCGTGATGATCATCCTCGGCCTCGCGGCCCTCGCGCTGATCATCGGCGTCATCCTGGCCGCCGGCGATAGCCGCCCACGAGTGACGCAGATCGACCGAACCGTGCACAAGGAAAAGGACGACGTGAGGGATTTTGACGATGCCTAAGGTCACCGTCGACGGCGTCGAAATCAATGTCCCGCAGGGCGCGACCGTGCTGCAGGCTTGCGAGCTTGCCGGCAAGGAGATCCCGCGCTTCTGTTATCACGAGCGGCTGAGCATCGCCGGCAATTGTCGCATGTGCCTCGTCGAGGTCGCGCCTGGGCCGCCCAAGCCGCAGGCGAGCTGCGCTCTTCCTGCCGCCGACGGGCAGACGATTCGGACCGACACGCCGATGGTGAAGAAGGCGCGCGAAGGGGTGATGGAGTTCCTTCTCATCAATCACCCGCTCGACTGCCCGATCTGTGACCAGGGCGGCGAGTGCGACCTTCAGGACCAGGCCATGGCTTATGGCCGCTCGGGCTCGCGCTACGAAGAGAACAAGCGCGCGGTCGACGACAAATATATGGGCCCGGTCATCAAGACGTCGATGACCCGCTGCATCCAGTGCACGCGCTGCATCCGTTTTTCGGAGGAAGTCGCGGGCGTCGATGAGATCGGCATGCTGTACCGCGGCGAGGACAGCCAGATCACGACTTACCTGGAGCGCGCCGTGGGCGGCGAGCTCGCCGGGAATCTCGCCGATGTGTGCCCGGTGGGAGCGCTGCTGCAGAAGCCGCAGCTGTTCGAGCAGCGTCCCTGGGAGCTTCGCCGCGTTCCGGGCATCGACGTCATGGACGCAGTCGGATCGAACATCCGTCTCGACGTCCGGCAGCGACAGGTGATGCGCATCCTTCCCCGCGTCCACGAGGACGTGAACGAGGAGTGGATCAGCGACAAGACGCGGCACCATGTCGACGCGCTGGTCCGCAACCGTCTCGACCGGCCGTGGGTGCGCGAAAAGGGCAAGCTCAAGGAAGCGAGCTGGCAGGACGCGCTGCAGATCTTCGCCAAGCGACTTAAGAAGGCGGGCGCCAAGGTTGCGGCGGTCGCGGGCGACCTGCTCGACGCCGAGACGATGTACGCGGCTAAAAAGCTGCTCGAGGTGCAAGGCTCAAACCTGATCGAGGGACGGCAGACGGGTCTCGCCTACGACGTCAGCAACCTTGCGGCCGTGAATTTCAACTCGACGATCGCGGGCATCGAGACGGCGGACGCCGTTCTGCTCATCGGCACGAACCTTCGGTGGGAAGCGCCGCTGATCGCCACCCGCGTCCGCAAGGTCGCACGCAAGGGCGGCAAGCTGTTCGGCGTCGGCGCAGAGGTCGACCTCGGCATGAAGGTCGAATGGCTTGGCGACGACCTCAAGCTGCTGGGCAAGCTGCCAAAGCACGTCTCCGAGGCGTTCGCGGCGGCTGAGCGCCCTGCGGTCATCGTCGGCGCGGGCGCGCTCGCGGCCGGCGGCCTTGGTGCAGCGCTCGCGCTCGTACAATCGCTGGGCCTGATCAAGGACGGCTGGAACGGGTTCAACGTCATTCACACGTCGGCATCCCGCATGGCGTCGTTGATCCTCGGCTATGCCCAGGCGGGCGGGATCGCGGACATCGAGGCGGCGGCGCCGGAGCTGGTGATCCTGCTCGGCGCGGACGAGGTCGCGGCGGACCGGTTCAAGGACGCATACAAGGTCTATATCGGCCACCACGGCGACGCCGGCGCGCGGATGGCCGACCTCGTCCTCCCGGGCGCCACCTACGCCGAGAAGCACGGCACCTATGTGAACACCGAAGGGCGCGTGCAGCGCGGTGAGAAGGCGGCTTTCCCGCCGGGCGATGCCCGCGAGGATTGGGCGATCCTACGCGCTGTTTCGCAGCTCGCGGGCCGGGCACTACCGTTCGACAGCTTCGGACAGCTCCGCGAACAGATGTTCGGCGAATGTCCGCAGCTCGCGAGCGAGGGGCTGATCGACATGCCCTGGGCCCCGCCGAAGCTGAACGCCAAGGCGGAAGGGGCGATCGGTTATCCGATCCGCGATTTCTTCCTGACCAACGCCATCTGCCGGAACAGCCCGACGATGCAGCGCTGCTCGGAGGAGCTGGTTGTCGGAACGCGCTTCATGGAGGCCGCGGAGTGACGGCACTCTTCCAGCATTGGGGCGCCACCTACGAATGGTCGTGGTTCCTTGCCACGATCATCGGCATCCTGATTATTGCCCTGCCGCTCATGCTGGCGGTGGCGATGATCATCTATGCCGAGCGCAAGATCTGGGCCGCAATCGCACTTCGCCGCGGTCCCAACGTCGTTGGCCCGTGGGGCCTGCTGCAGAGCTTTGCCGACGGACTGAAGGTCTTCCTCAAGGAGACCATCATCCCGACGAGCGCGAACAAGGGCCTGTTCCTGATCGCGCCGATCGTCACCTTCACCGTTGCGCTGATCGTCTGGGCGGTCGTGCCGTTCGACGTCGGCGTGGTTCTCGCGGACGTGAATGTCGGCCTGCTCTACATTCTCGCGGCGAGCTCATTGGGTGTCTACGGCGTGATCGTCGCAGGCTGGGCGTCCAACTCCAAATATCCCTTCTTTTCGGCGCTCCGCGCCGCCGCTCAGATGGTGAGCTACGAAGTCTCGATCGGCTTCGTCCTCATCTGCGTCGTGCTATATTCGGGCACCTTCAACCTCAGCGCGATCGTGCTCGAGCAGAAGGGTCACGGCCTCGGGATCGTCAATGCCTACGGCTTCAACCTCCTGTTGTTCCCAATGTGGGTGGTGTTCTTCATCAGCTCGATGGCTGAGACGTTCCGCACGCCGTTCGACCTGGTCGAGGCGGAAAGCGAACTCGTCGCCGGCCACCAGACCGAATATTCGTCGATGAGCTTCGCGCTCTTCTGGCTCGGCGAATATGCCAACGTGATCCTGATGTGCGCGCTCAACGCGCTCATCTTCTGGGGCGGATGGCTCCCGCCGGTTGACTGGGCGCCCCTCTATTGGATTCCGGGCATCCTCTGGCTGCTGCTGAAGATGAGCATCTTCTTCTTCATGTTCGGCTGGGTGAAGGCGACGGTCCCTCGCTATCGCTATGACCAGCTGATGCGGCTGGGCTGGAAGATTTTCCTGCCGCTGAGCCTCATTTTCGTCGTTCTCGTGTCTGGATGGCTGATGCTGACCCGTTATGGAGGCGCAGCATGATCTCGCGCACTCTCAAAGCCTTCACCCTGTGGGAATTCCTGCGCGCCCACGCGCTGACGCTGAAGTATTTCTTCAAGCCCAAGGCGACGATCAATTATCCCTACGAGAAGGTGCCGCAGAGCCCGCGCTTCCGCGGCGAGCATGCGCTGCGCCGCTATCCCAACGGGGAGGAGCGCTGCATCGCGTGCAAGTTATGCGAGGCGATATGCCCGGCGCTTGCGATCACCATCGAGGCTGAGCCGCGCGAGGACGGCAGCCGCCGCACGACGCGCTACGACATCGACATGGTGAAGTGCATCTATTGCGGGCTGTGCGCTGAGGCGTGCCCGGTGGATGCGATCGTCGAGGGCCCGAACCTCGAATTCGCGACCGAAACGCGCGAGGAGCTGCTCTACGACAAGGGCAAGTTGCTGGCCAACGGCGACAAGTGGGAGCAGGCGATTGCCGCGAACCTTGCCGCCGATGCGCCCTACCGATAAGCGCGCCGCAACAGGGTTCCCCGCTTGATCGCAACACTCGCCTTTTACCTATTCGCGGCGCTCACCGTCCTCCCGGCGTTGGCGGTGATCTTCGCGCGTAATCCGGTTCACAGCGTGCTCTGGCTGATCCTCGCCTTTTTCAACGCGGCGGGGCTGATGCTGCTGCTCGGCGCAGAGTTCATCGCGATGCTCGTGGTGATCGTCTACGTCGGCGCGGTCGCCGTGCTGTTCCTGTTCGTGGTCATGATGCTCGACATCGACTTCGCGCAGTTGCGGTCGGGATTTACGAAGAACCTGCCGTTCGGGATCATTCTCGCGCTGATCCTCCTGGGCGAAGCATGGTTCGCGATCCGGGTGTCGGGCAACGGCCCAGCGCTCAGCGGCCACCACATCGCGGATACGGCGCAGCCGAACATCGTCGCCCTGGGGCAGCTGCTCTACAGCCGCTACCTGTTCCCATTCGAGATCGCGGGCCTGATCCTGCTGGTCGCGATGATCGGCGCAATCGTGCTGACGCATCGCAGCCGCCGCGACACGCGGCCGCAGAATGTCTCGAAGCAGGTCGCCCGCCGACCCCAAGACGCGGTGAAGATGCTCGACCCGGGCGTGGGCGAGGGGATGAAGCTGTGATCGGCTTGACGCACTACCTGACCGTCGCTGCGATCCTGTTCACGATCGGCGTGCTCGGCATCTTCCTTAATCGCCGCAACGTCATCCTGATGCTGATGGCGATCGAGCTGATCCTGCTCGCGGTGAACATCAACCTCGTGGCCTTCTCCGCCTACCTCGGCGACCTCACGGGGCAGGTCCTAGCCATGTTCGTCCTGACTGTCGCCGCCGCCGAGGCGGCCATCGGCCTCGCCATCCTTGTCATCTTCTTCCGCCGCCGCGGCTCGATCGCGGTCGACGACGCCAACCGGATGCACGGCTGATGCACCCACTGATCCTGATCGTCTTCCTGCCGCTCATCGCCGCGATCGTCGCGGGGCTGTTCGGCCGCTGGATCGGCAAGACGCCCGCTAAGGTCGTGACCACCGCTGCCCTGTTCATCGGCGCGTTCCTCAGCTGGCCGATCTTCTTCCAGTATATCTCCGGCGACGCGCAGCCGATCGTCGTACCGGTTCTCGACTGGATCCGGTCAGGGACCCTGACCGTCGACTGGGCGCTGCGCCTGGACAGCCTGACCGCAGTGATGCTGGTCGTGGTGACGACCGTATCCAGCCTCGTGCACCTCTACAGCTGGGGGTACATGGAGGAGGACCCGAGCCAGCCGCGCTTCTTCGCCTATCTGTCGCTGTTCAGCTTCGCGATGCTGATGCTTGTGACCGCGGACAGCCTGATCCAGATGTTCTTCGGCTGGGAAGGCGTCGGCCTCGCGTCCTACCTGCTCATCGGTTTCTGGTACCATAAGCCGAGCGCCAACGCGGCGGCGCTGAAGGCCTTCGTCGTGAACCGCGTCGGCGACTTCGGCTTCTCGCTCGGCATCTTCGGCACCTTCCTGGTGTTCGGCACCGTGTCGATCCCGGCGATCCTCGCCGCTGCCCCTGGCATGGCGGGTTCCACGATTGGATTCGCCGGCATGCAGGTCGACACGATGACCTTGCTGTGCCTGCTCCTATTCGTCGGAGCGATGGGCAAGTCGGCGCAGGTCCCGCTCCACACCTGGCTTCCGGACGCCATGGAAGGCCCGACGCCGGTCAGCGCGCTGATCCATGCCGCGACGATGGTCACGGCCGGCGTCTTCATGGTCTGCCGCTTGTCGCCCATGTTCGAGGTGAGCGAGACGGCGCGCCACATCGTCACCTATGTCGGCGCATTCACCTGCATCTTCGCGGCGACGGTCGGCTGCGCCCAGAACGACATCAAGCGCGTGATCGCTTATTCGACCTGCTCCCAGCTGGGTTACATGTTCTTCGCGGCCGGCGTCGGCGCTTACGGCGCGGCCATGTTCCACCTGTTCACGCACGCCTTCTTCAAGGCTCTGCTATTCCTCGGCGCCGGCAGCGTGATCCACGCGATGCACCACGAGCAGGACATGCGTTACTACGGCGCGCTGCGTAAGGAGATCCCGATCACCTTCTGGGTGATGGTGATCGGCACGCTGGCCATCACCGGCGTCGGAATTGCCGGCCTCGGTTTCGCGGGCTTCTGGTCGAAGGACGCGATCCTGGAAAGCGCCTGGGCGAGCGGATCGGTGCCCGGCACGGTCGCCTTCTGGATCGGTGCGCTCGCTGCGCTGCTCACCAGCTTCTATTCCTGGCGCCTCATCTTCCTGACCTTCTTTGGCAAGCCGCGCTGGGCTGCGTCCGAACACATCCAGCACGCGCTCCATGGCGAGCATGAATTGCCCGATGAGGAGCATGGCGACAGCTCGCACGAGCCGCACCGCGTGGCGGAAGGCGCGGGCGGGTACCATCCGCACGAAAGCCCGCTGACGATTTTGGTGCCGATCTGCCTCCTGGCGCTGGGCGCTCTCCTCGCCGGCCAGCTGTTCCATCCGATCTTCGTCGATGGGGAAACCGCTCCGGAATTCTGGCGCGGTACCGTCGCCTTCAGCGAGCACCTGGCGCACGCCGCGCACGAGGTGAGCGAATGGGTCAAGTTCACTCCGGCGATTGTGATGCTGATCGGCCTGTTCATCGCGTGGAGTCTCTACATCCGCAGTCCTGGCGCCGCGGACCGCTTCGTTGCGACCTTCCCCTCGGTGCACCGGTTCGTGTCGAACAAATGGTATTTCGACGAGCTCTTCGACTTCCTATTCGTCCGGCCCTCGCTTTGGCTCGGCCGCCTGTTCTGGCACGGCGGTGACGAGGGTACGATTGACCGGTTTGGCCCGCACGGCGCGGCCGTCGCCGTCGCGGCGGGCAATCGGGTCACGGCGCGCCTGCAGAACGGCTATCTTTATTCCTACGCGCTGGTGATGCTGCTTGGCCTCATCGGCGCTGCAACCTGGGCAATCATGTGGGCGCGATAACTGGCCTGCCACTCCTGAGCATTCTCATCGCCGTGCCATTGGCGGCGGCGGTGCTGTGCCTGTTCGTCAGCGCGAACGCCGCGCGCTGGATCGCGCTGCTTGCCACGCTCGCGTGCCTCGAAATCAGCATCGACCTGTGGGTCCTGTTCGATCCGAATGGCGCGCAGTGGCAGTTCGTCGAGAATGTTCCGCTGGGCGGCGGGATCAACTGGGCGCTGGGCATCGACGGCATTGCGCTCGTCCTGATCGCCCTGACCGCGTTCCTGATGCCCATCTGCATCGGCGCGAGCTGGCGTGCGATCGACAAGCGCGTGCCCGAGTACATGGCCTACTTCATGCTGATGGAGGCGCTGATCTTCGGCTCTTTCGCGGCGCAGGACCTGTTCCTGTTCTACATCTTTTTCGAAGGCGGCCTGATCCCGATGTACTTCATCATCGGTGTCTGGGGCGGCGCGGAGCGGATCAAGGCGAGCTACAAGTTCTTCCTCTACACGCTGTTCGGTTCGGTGCTGATGCTGATCGCCATGCTGTACATGGCGGGGACTGCGAACACCTCGTCGATCCCGGCGCTGATGGCCTACGACTTCCCGAAGGAAGCGCAGACTTTCCTCTTCCTGGCCTTCCTCGCGAGCTTCGCGGTGAAGCTGCCGATGTGGCCGGTCCATACCTGGTTGCCCGATGCGCACGTGCAGGCGCCGACGGCGGGCTCGGTAATCCTGGCGGGCGTGCTGCTCAAGCTCGGCGGCTACGGCTTTATCCGCTTCTCGCTGCCGATGTTCCCGGACGGGTCGGCGCAGTTCATTCCTTTGCTCTTCGTCCTCAGCGGGATCGCCGTCGTCTACACCAGCCTCGTCGCGCTGGTGCAGCGGGACATGAAGAAGCTGATCGCTTATTCGTCCGTGGCGCACATGGCGTTCGTGACCTTCGGGTTGTTCGCGATGAATCGGCAGGGCATCGAGGGCGCGATGCTCGTGATGCTCGGTCACGGCCTCGTGTCAGCCGCGCTCTTCCTGTGCGTCGGCGTGGTCTACGACCGCCTGCACACCCGCGAGATCGCCGCCTACGGCGGACTTGCCGACAACATGCCGGGCTATGCCTTGCTGTTCATGGTGTTCACCATGGGGGCCGTGGCCCTTCCGGGCACGAGCAATTTCCCGGGTGAGTTCCTCAGCCTTGTCGGAACCTATCGCGCCTCCAGCTGGGCCGCGATCGTTGCGACGACTGGCATCATCCTCGGCGCTGTCTACATGCTCCTTCTCTATTGGCGCATCGCCTTCGGCGTGGCGCGCACACCGGAAGCGGCAGCCATGAAGGATCTCGACGCGCGCGAATGGTGGTTGCTCGCGCCGATTGCGGTCGGTGTCTTCTGGATGGGCATCTATCCGGAGAGCTTCCTACGTCCGATCCGCAACGACGTGGGCCGGGTGCTTGAGCGCCTGGAGCGCGTCGCGCCGGCGGGTGACTCTCACCTCACGCTCGGCAAGGGCGCGTCGCATTCCGGCAATGGCCATCACGAGGGAGCCACGCACTGATGGGCCAGTTCGCACCCATCCTTCCCGAACTGATCCTGTCGGTCGGCGCCATCGTCCTGATGATGGTCGCGGCGTTCGCCGGGCGGCGCGGGACCGGTCTCGTCAATTGGCTCTCGGTTGCCTGCCTCCTCGGCGCGACCGTCGCGCTGATCGGAGCACCCTCGCACGCCGGGCCCGTGTTTGACGGACTCATTTCGGCGGACCTTTTCGCGAGCTTCGGCAAGGCGATCATGTTTCCAGCTGCCGCGGTTGCGATCATCGCAGCTCACGGCTGGTTCGAGCGTGAGTTCGAGCATGGCGCGGAATATGCCGTGCTGATCCTGTTCAGCGCCGTCGGGATGAGCGTCATGGTCTCGGCGACGAGCCTGATCTCGCTCTATGTCGGCCTCGAACTGCAGAGCCTCGCGGCCTACGTGCTTGCGTCTTATCGCCGGACGGACGAGCGGTCGGCCGAAGCGGGCCTCAAATATTTCGTCCTCGGCGCGCTCGCGAGCGGAATCCTGCTCTACGGTATCTCGCTTCTTTACGGGTTCACCGGGACGACGAACTTCACCGGCCTTGCCGCGGCGTTCGGCCGCGGAGCGCCCTCGCTCGGCCTCCTGTTCGGCCTGGTCTTCGTTCTGGCGGGCCTGGCATTCAAGGCGAGCGTCGTTCCGTTCCACATGTGGACGCCCGACGTCTACGAAGGCGCGCCCACGCCGGTGACCGCCTTCTTCGCCTCCGCGCCCAAGGTTGCCGCGGTCCTGCTCGCGACCCGTGTTTGCCTCGATGCGCTCGGTCCTGCCACCGACGCATGGCGCCAGATCGTCATCTTCGCAGCGCTTGCTTCCATCTTCCTCGGCGCCGTCGGCGCCTACGGACAGACCAACATCAAGCGCCTGCTCGCTTATTCCTCGATCAACAATGTCGGCTTCGCCCTCATCGGCCTGGCAGCAGCGGGCCCGCGTGGGGCGTCGTCCGTGCTGTTCTACATGGCGGTCTATATCGTGATGACGCTCGGCGCGTTCCTGTGCGTCCTGTGGATGCGCGATGAAGAGGGGCGGCCCATCGAAACGATCGCGAGCCTGTCCGGCCTGGCCCAGACGCGTCCTGCATACGCCTGGGCCTTCAGCGCCTTCATGTGGAGCCTCGCCGGAATCCCGCCCTTCTTCGGATTCTGGCCCAAGCTGATGGTGTTCCAGGCCGCGGTGGCGAGCGGCTATATCGCCCTTGCCGTCGCAGGTATCATCGGCACTGTGATCGGGGCTTATTATTACATGAAGGTCATCAAAGTGATGTTCATGGACCAGCCCGCGGAACCGCTTGGCCGCAGGAGCGAGCCAATCCAGGCCGCACTGATCCTCATCGCCGCCGTGGCCATCTCGCCGCTCGGCTATCTCCTGATCGAGCCGCTCGGATCGATTACCGAGCGCGCCGCGGGGTCCATCTTCTGAACCGCATAAGGATCGTCGAGCGGACCGGCTCGACGAACACCGACTTGCTCGCGTCCACCGAGGCGGTGGAAGGCGAATGGCTGGTCGCGCTTCAGCAGGACGCGGGCAGGGGACGCCAGGGTCGCGAGTGGGTGTCGGCGGACGGCAATTTCTACGGCAGCACGCTCGTGGAGTTGCGACCGGACGATCCGCCCGCACCCAGCCTTTCATTGGCCGCGGGGCTTGCGCTGATCGAGGCCGTGGACGTGGCGGTCCCCGGCCAGGCGCTGATGCTCAAATGGCCGAACGACCTTATGCTCTCCGGCAAGAAGCTCGCAGGGATCCTGCTCGAGCGCAGCGGCGACAAGGTCGCGGTCGGCTTCGGGCTTAACCTCGCGAGCACGCCACAGATCGAGGGACGTGAGACGGCGACACTCGCGTCCGAGATGGTGCCGGAAGCCTTCGCGCCGCTGCTCGCCGGAAGCTTCGCACGCATGCTTCAACTGTGGCGCCGAAGTGAAACGTCAGCGCTTGTCCGGGCCTGGGAGCAGCGTGCTCACCCCGTCGGGACCAGGCTCACCGTGCATGTCAGCAAGGACGAGGTCCTGAGCGGTCGCTTCGGCGGGCTGGACCCCGATGGAGCGCTTCGGCTGATGCAGGACGATGGCTCGGTCGAGGTCGTCCGCGCCGCCGATATCTTCCTCGGTTGAGACGCTGATCGCTTTCATCTAACCGCCGCCGAAATCCTGTTACGGGACCGCCATCGTCGCGAGCGACTCCGAACGTTGACGGACCTGTAGCTGCCCGCCTTTCGGCTCATCGAGACCGGCGCCGGCCCCGCTGGCCGGACAGGGTACAAGGGGACGCGATATGCCGTTCATCACCACGACCGACGGCGCACGACATTTTCTACAAGGATTGGGGACCCAAGAACGCCCAGCCGATCGTCTTCCATCACGGCTGGCCTCTCAGCGCCGATGATTGGGACCCCCAGCTGATGTTCTTCCTTCACGAAGGCTACCGGGTAATCGCCCATGATCGACGGGGCCACGGCCGCTCGAGCCAGACCGACGGCGGCAACGAGATGGACACCTATGCCGCAGACGTGAAACAGCTCGTCACTAAGCTCGATCTCAAACACGCGATCCATGTCGGGCCATTCGACCGGTGGCGGAGAAGTCGCCCATTATGTCGCCCGCGCCGACCCGGACCGTGTCGATCGCGCCGTGCTGCTCGACGCGGTGCCACCGGTCATGGTCAAGAAGGATTCGAATCCGGGCGGGACCCCCGATAGAGGTCTTCGACGGCTTCCGCGCGGCGCTCGCCGCCAATCGCGCGCAGCTCTACCTCGATATCCCGAGCGGGCCTTTCTACAGTTTCAACCGCACCGGCGTGGCCCCGATCGAGGGACTGATCCGCAATTGGTGGCGGCAGGGCATGATGGGCAGCGTGAAGGCCGGATACGAGTGCATAAAGGCCTTTTCCGAGACTGACTTCACGGAGGATTTGAAGTCGATAGAGGTGCCGGTGCTGGTGATCCACAGCGAGGACGACCAGATCGTGCCTTACGCGAGATTCGGCGCCTCTCGCCGTGCAACTGCTTAAGAATGGCCGGCTCAAGACCTACAAGGACCTGCCGCACGGGTGCCATTCGACGCACCCCGAGTTGATCAACGCCGACATCTTGGCCTTCGCTCGTAACCAGGACGTCGGCCTGAAGCGCGAGGAAGCGCCCGCGCTGATCGCCGAACCGATCCCGGTTGCATGACCGACGACCGCGGAGACACGTACGCGACCCGCGGAGCGCAGATGTTCCTGCGCTTCACGGACGAGGAGATTTTGCGGCTCGCCAAGTTCGGTGAGCCGCGAAGTTACAAGGCCGGCGACATGCTCGCGCGGACCGGTGAGGTCGGGCCCGGGCTAATGCTGATCCTGTCCGGCCGCGTGGAAGTCACCCAGACCAGCGGCGGTCATCGCCGCGAAATCGTCGTTCATGAGCGCGGCAATTTCATGGGTGAACTCGCGCAGCTGTCGGGGCGGCCGTACCTGGTGGACGAGCAGGCTCTGACCGACGTCGAGGCGGTCGCCATCCCGGCGGCGCGCCTGCGCGCGATGCTGATCGCCGAGGCGGACATAGGCGAACGGCTGATGCGCGCGCTCATCCTCCGGCGCGTCGGCCTCATCGAGAGTGGCGCCGGGCCGATCATCATCGGCGACGACGCGAATGCGGACGTCCTTCGCCTCACCAATTTCCTGCGCCGGAACGGTCATCCCTACCAGCAGCTCGATCCGTTGACCGACAGTTGCGCGCAGACGCTGATCCAGCGGTTCGATCTCGCCTCGGAACAGCTTCCGATCGTCCTCTGTCCGTCGGGCAAGATCCTCCACAACCCGAGCGAGGATCAGCTCGGCCGCTGCGTCGGCCTCGTAGGGCCCGTGGACGGGAACAAGCTCTATGACGTCGTGGTCATCGGCGCGGGGCCCGCGGGCCTTGCAACGTCGGTTTACGCCGCCTCGGAGGGATTGTCGGTACTCGCGGTCGATTGCCGTTCGTTCGGCGGTCAGGCGGGCGCGTCGGCGCGGATCGAGAATTACCTGGGCTTTCCGACCGGCATCTCCGGGATGGCGCTCATGGGCCGCGCGTTCAGCCAGGCGCAGAAGTTCGGGGTCGAGATCCTCATCCCGGATGAGGCGGTAAAGCTCGAATGTGGCAACCACCCCTGCCACGTCCAGCTCAAGACGGGGGAGCGCATCCAGGCGAAGTCCGTCGTGATCGCAACGGGCGCGCGTTACCGCCGCCTCGCGGTCGAGCGGCTCGAAGAGTTCGAAGGCTCCTCCGTTCATTATTGGGCATCGCCGCTGGAAGCCGACCTATGCGCTGGCCAGGACGTCGCCCTCGTCGGCGGTGGCAACTCAGCGGGGCAGGCGACGGTGTTCCTCGCGGCCCATGCACGCCGCGTCACCTTGATCGCCCGTCGTCCGCTTGAGCAGACGATGTCGCAATATCTGATTGAGCGCATCGAGGCGCAGCCCAACATCGAAGTCGTCATCGGCTGCGAGATCACAGAACTGCACGGCGCGGATGGCGCGCTCGACGAAGTCTGCTGGCGCGACCGCACTGTAGGGACGGAGACGCGGCGACCGGTCCGTTACCTCTTCTCCTTCATCGGCGCCGAGCCGAACACCGATTGGCTCGCCGCCTCGGGACTCAAGCTCGACGACCGTGACTTCGTGCTGACTGGCGACGAACTGGGCGACGGCTTCCTGCCGCTGGAGACGAGCCGCCACGGCGTGTTCGCGGTCGGCGACGTTCGCGCCTGCTCGGTCAAGCGCGTTGCGGCCTCGGTCGGCGACGGCGCGCAGGTTGTGGCCGCGATCCACGCTTATCTCGCCAAAGCCGGCGAGGCCGAACAGCCGCTGATCATCCAGCAGGTGGTCGCCACCGTCTGACGCTTTCCGGGCAGCTGTTCTTCCCCTAAGGCGCGGCCATGCTGCTCGCCGTCGATGCCGGTAATACGAACCTCGTTTTCGCGCTTGTCGATGGCGGGACCATAAAGGCGCGCTGGCGCATCGCGAGCGATCCCCGGCGGACCGCCGATCAATATGCCGTCTGGCTCCACCAGCTGCTGGAGCTCGAGGGCTACTCGAAGTCCGATGTCACGTCCGTGATTATCGGTACCGTGGTCCCCCGGGCGCTCCACAATCTTGAAGTGCTCGCCAGCAAATATTTCCACCTTGAACCTTTGATCGCCGGACAGGGACGAGCTGGCTGGCCGCTCGAGCTCGACGTCGACGAGCCTCAGAACGTCGGGGCCGACCGTGCACTCAACGCGATCGCGGCGCATGCCAAGCATGAGGGCGAGCTGATCGTCATCGACTTTGGCACGGCCACGACTTTCGATGTCGTTGGCGCGAACGGGGCCTACCGCGGGGGAATTATCGCGCCCGGGATCAATCTCTCGCTGGATGCGCTCGTCAGCGCCGCCGCCAAGCTTCCGCGCATCGCAATCGAGGCGCCTGCCTCGAATAGCGTGGTTGGCCGCACGACCGAGAGTCAGATGATCATCGGCATCTACTGGGGCTATATCGCGATGATCGAGGGCCTGACCGAGCGGATGAAGAGGGAGATAGGCGGCCCAGTGAAGGTGATCGCCACCGGCGGGCTTGCGACCCTGTTCGACAAGCACACCAACGCGTTCGACGCGATTGAACCCGATCTCACCATTCAGGGTTTGAGCCTGTTGTACGACATCGCGGTGCGCAGCTCGAAATGACTCCCCGCCGAAGAACTGATTTTCTGCGCGCTCGGCGGCTCGGGCGAGATTGGCATGAACGTCAACCTCTACGGCTGCCGGGGCCAGTGGCTGATGGTGGACCTGGGCCTGACCTTCGCCGATCCGAGCTATCCGGGCGTCGAGCTCATCCTTCCCGACCTGGAGTTCATCGAGAATCAGCAGGAGCGGCTTGCCGGCATCGTCCTTACGCACGGGCACGAGGACCACATCGGGGCGCTGCCCTATCTCGCCGAGGAGTTGAAGGCGCCGCTCTATGCGACGCCGTTCACGGCCGGCCTCATTGCGGGGAAACTGGAGGAGGAAGGGCTAACCGGGCAGGTGAAGCTCAACGTCGTCGAACGTGGCGGGAGCATCGATCTCGGTCCGTTCCGCGTCACGTTTGTCGCGCTGTCGCACTCGATCCCGGAGGGCAATGGGCTGCTGATCGAAACGCCGTTCGGAAACGTCTTCCACACCGGCGACTGGAAGATCGATGAAACGCCAGTGATCGGCGAGGCGCCAAGCCCCGAGCTTCTCCGGAAAATTGGCGACCAAGGCGTGCTTGCGCTGGTGTGCGATTCGACCAACGTGTTTCAGAACTCTCCGTCGGGATCGGAGGAAAGCGTCCACGAAGGCCTGCGCGCGAAGGTTGCAGAGGCGCGGGGGCGAGTGCTCGTCACAACCTTCGCTTCGAATGCCGCGCGGCTGCAGACGATCGGGCGCGTCGCCGTTGAAACGGGCCGACAGCTGTGCGTCGCGGGAAGGTCGCTCGACCGCATCCTCCGCGTTGCCCAGGCCACCGGCTATCTCCGCGATTTCCCGCCGCCGATCAGCTTCGACGAAGCGATGCGCCTGCCGCGCTCCCAGGTGCTGATCATTGCGACCGGCGGGCAGGGCGAGCCGCGGGCTGCGCTCGGCCGGATCGCAGGCGGAACCCATGAGCTGAAGCTCGGCGAGGGAGACACGGTCATTTTCTCGTCGCGCATCATCCCGGGCAACGAAGTCGCCATCGGCAGGATCATGAACCAGCTCTCGGAGCTGGGCGTGAAGATCGTGACGGAGCGTCAGGCGCACGTCCACGTCTCGGGGCACCCCGGCCGGCCTGAGTTGGTGCAGATGTACGAATGGGTAAGGCCGCAGATCGTGGTGCCGGTCCATGGAGAATCCAGGCATCTCGCCGAACATGCCCGGCTCGCGCTCGCCAGCGGCGTGCCGGAGACGATCGTGCAGAAGAATGGCGACGTTATCCGGCTTGCGCCCGGAGCGCCGAAGAAACTCGATGAAGTTCGTGTCGGACAGCTGGTCCTCGACGGCGACGTCATTCTTCCGGCCGATGGAGCGACGGTGACTGAGCGTCGTCGTATGGGATTCGGCGGCCTCATCACCGTCGCCCTGCCCGTAGGGTCTGATGGGCGCCTCGCCGGGAGCCCGCTCGTGCGTCCCTTCGGTGTTCCCGTTGAGGATGACCGCGACGATTTCATCGCGGACGCAACCGATGCCGCGACCCGCGCATTCGGTCCGGGCGACGAGGCTAAAATGCGCGAGAACGTGCGGCTTGCGGTTCGCCGGTGCGCAACCCTGTGGACGGGCAAGAAGCCACTAGTCGAAGTGATGCTGCTCCAGGTCGCGGCGGCCTAGGCTCCCATGGCCTTCACCTCGATCCTCGCGATCTATTTCCTGTTCTTCGCTTTTAGTGCGTTCCTGTTGCTCCCGTTCGGCGTGAAGACCGACGAGGAGGTCGGCAACGCCCGCCTTCCGGGGCAAGCGGACAGTGCACCTCACCGCTTTGATCTCAAGCGTCACCTGCTCAAAGCGGCGCTGCTCGCGGCGCTTCTGTTCGCTCTTTATTATGCCAACTGGACGTACGGCTGGGTGACGCCCGACGATCTGGATTTCTACAACCGGCGGTAGCCGGCTCCGGCCAGCGTCAGTCCTTCGGGTAGAGGAGCCTCTTCGGCCGACGCTCCCGAGCATTCTCGAACAGCGAATAGGTCTGGCTCACAAATTCGGTGACGCCGGTGATCGATTCAATGTGGCTCGTTAGCTCGGGCGTCCGCTTGGCTTCGATCAAACGGACCGGCGCCGTCGGATCCGGGCCCTCGAACTGAACGTAGAACAGCGGCTCGCCGCGCTTCAGGATCAGGTCCTTCGACATGTCGTACCATTCGAAGCCCCACTGCAGGGTGCGCGGCCAGATATCGATTGGGAAGCGTCCGTTGATTTGAACGCCCGGCCGCTGCGCCTGACTGTAGTGCAAGAACGGCGGATATTGATTGATGAACAGCGGGTCGTCGGAGACGAAGACGTACGTCGTGAGCATCTGCATGACGGGGCGGTTGGGATGCCTCCACTCGGCCTGCGGCTGGAACTGGATCATCTGCTGCAAGGCGCTCTCACGCACCGGGCTCTTGTCGTAGAGCAGATTGGTAATACCGAGCTCGCCATCGACCACGGACAGCCGCAGTTGAAGGTCGATCGGCGAATTGATGACAAAGAACCTGCTGTCGAAATCGAGTACGGCCGGACACTGCGCCACCGACTTCGAGACCGGATTCTTCGCGCTGTCCTGCCGGAAGGGCTTCGGCGCATCCCAGATCACGCTGCTGCGCTCCAACTGGGGTAGCCAGCCGACCGTATAGCCGCGGCCTCGGCCAGCGCTGGGGGCAGTGGACTCCGCTTCCTGAGCGGCAAACTTCGTCTTCGAGAAGATTTTCATGATGATCCGGTTCGTTACTGAAAGCGAAAATTAGCGGCGGCGGTCGATCTGCGCGAGCGCCGCGTAAAGCTTGCCGATGTCCGACGACATCAAAGTCACGGCGATCATTCCGCCGTCGCGCTCGGCGACCACACGGCGAAGCATCGCTTCGAAGTCGGCAATGTAGCGGTTGACCGACTGCTGGAACTCCGGATCCGTGTCGTAATGCGCCTTGATCGCGCGGCTCTCGCTTCCACCGATGAGCCGGACGGCGCGGCGAGTAAAGACACCGCGATTGCCCTTGATGTAGCTGTCCCAGGCCTTGTCGTCGATTTCGTCCGACAGGATCTTGCCGACGTCGATCGCTGCCGAGTTCATCGAGTCCATCAGCAGCGACACGCGCCGAGCGAACGCCTCGCTGTCCTTTTCGCGCTGATCCTTGCTGGTCTGCTCGATATGCTGTTCCAGTGCCGCAGCTGTCTGGCCGAGCGTCAGCATCTGCTGGGTCAGGCGGTCGGACGCTGCGCGCGCTGAATCGACCGCTCGGGCGGCGACGGTCTCCACCTCGCGAAGCCGTTCCTCGACGCTCTCGCGTACTACCCGTTCCAGGGCGACGCGCGTTTCTTCGGACAGTTTGCCGGCGCTGCTTGGAATGACGTTCTCGATTGCTTCGCGAGCGCGGTCTGCGGCATGCGCGGCGGCTTCCTTGACCTGGACGAGCGAAGCTATGAGCGCCGGCCCGGTTTCCGCGCTCAGGTTCGCCGCCTCGCGCTCCACCTTCACGATTACGGAAGCCAGCTCGGACAGCTTCGACTGTGCGGTTCCGACCCCGTCGTCGACCGAGGCGAGCAGTGCCGCGAACCGATCCTGCTGTTCGGCGATCTGCGCGCCGGCGCTCATGATCCGGTCGCCTGCCTCGACGGCGGCATCGCGAATCCAGCTCATCTCCGGCTTGATCGCGCCTGCGCTCGCAGCGAGCCGCTCGGCTCCGCCTTGCGCCTCGCCCAGCATGGTTCCGACGCCGTCGCGAATCTCGCCGGCGAGGCGGTTCATGCTCGCCCGCAAGCCGTCCGTGCGTTCGGCGAGCGACCCGAGCGCATCGTCCTGGGTATTCGATTCGGCTGCGAGGGCGTCGAGCTCCGAACGAGCGCGGGTCAGCGAATTGAGGAAATGGTTCGCGCGCACATCGCCATTTGCCGCGAGCTCCGCGAAACGCTCGTCGATCAGTGCCAAGCCGCGATCGATCTCGGCGATCATGCGCTGCGAGGAGCGATCCTGTTCGGCGACGCGGTTCGATAGGCTTTCGATAGAAGTGTTCGCTCGGTCGATATTTGTCGCGAGGCTTTCTGCAGCCTGCGTGCCGGCTTTGCCGAGCCCCGCGGACGCTTGATCGACGAGCGCGGCAACCGCCGCCGCCTGCGCATCGATGCCCGAGCGGATCTCGTCGAGGCTCGTCGATGCGCGGTCGAGCAACGTATCGAGCGATCCCGAAAATGCCGTCTCGAGCATCGCCGACGCTAGCGGCGGCGGCCGAGCCGGCGCTTTGGATTTCGGAGAGGCGCACGGCCAGCCGATCGGTCGCATCCGAAACGATTTGGTCAGCCTCCCGCGTTTGCTCCGCGAGTGCCGTGACCTGCTCGCCAAGCTGGGCTGTTTTCGTAGAAGATTCGGAGCCGATCGCGCGGAGCTGCTCCGCGACGGCGCGCGCGGATTCCTCGGCTTGCGGCAGGTCCCCAAGCAGGACGGCAATGTCGTTGCGCGCCGATTCTGCCGCGCGGTCGAGAGCCTCGCCGTGTCGCTTCAGCCGTTCGCTGCTGGTGTCGAACTCTCGCGTGATGCCGCCGAGCTTGCCGGTGGCCTCGTCGCCGATCTGCATGAGATGCTGCGAGATCATGGTGAATTCGGTCCGGCTGTCCTGGATGCGCTGCGAAAGCACTTCGAGGAGCGCCTCCAGCGAGCGCGCTTCTGTCCGCATGGTCACCACTGACCTGGTGAACCGCTCGGCTTCCCTTCGACGTGTCCGGCCGAACATGATCCACGCGAGCGCCAGAAGGGCGAGTGGCGCGGCGGTGACCGCGACCCACTGCGCGAACGCAGGTGAGCCCAGTGACTGCCCAACGAGCGACCGGCCGGCAGACCAGGCGCTGAATGCGAGCCACGCAGCCGCCAATAGGATGAGGCTTGTGCCGAGTACCTGCCGGCCGCCGGCTCCTCGCTGTTCCGCTTGGTCTCAGCCCATTGTTCGTGGTCGAAAGCGGGCTCGACGCCGGCTAGCTGGCTGTTCAGGTCGAGCGGCTCCATATGGTCCGCCTGCGGTGAAACGGGTTCGGCGCGGTTTGCGAAAGGGTTCATGGCCAAAGCAGTTTACCATCTTTGACGAAGCGCGAAAGCGGTTACAGAAGGTCGCGGGGGCAGCGCGGGGAGGAAAGATCGTCAGTGGCTGTCGGCGCTCTCATCGGAGCCTATCAAGAAGATGATAGCGGAGAGCTGCGCGCTCTGCTTCCACTCGCCGGCCGAACGCTGATCGACTATCAGGTGCGGTGCGCCGCGGCCGTGGGGACCCATCCGATCGTAGTGGTCGTGGAGCGCGTTCCCCAAGCCCTGCAAGATGCGTTCGAGCGTCTTAGGCTCGACGGTATTCCTGTGTTCCCGGTGAGCGATGTCCAGGATGCAGTGAGTTGTTTTGAGGCCGGCGCGTCCATTATGCTCATCGGAGACGGGATCGCGCCGACCGCCGATCTCGTCGCGCGGCTGGCGCACGAGGCCGAGCCTGTCGTCCTGACCGTTCCCGACGACGAAGCCCATGCCGCCTATGAGCGGATTGATGGTGAGTCGCGGTGGGCAGGGATTGCGGTGGTCGATGCGCATCTTCTCGGCTCGACGGCCGCGATGCTTGGCGACTGGGACCTGCAATCGACGCTGCTGCGCCGCGCGATCCAGGAGGGAGCCGAACGGATGCCAGCCGCGACGCAAAGTTCGGAGCCCGTCCTCGTCCAGCGCGCCGAGGACCTGAACCGGCTCCAGCGATCCCTGCTTGATGGATCGCGCGGAGCGCGGACCGACTGGGTCAGCCGGTTCCTCCTGCCGCCTGTCGAGGAAGTTGCCACGCAGCAGTTGATGGAAACATCGCTCAGACCCGCCTGGCTGATCTGGGCGGCGGCCGGGCTGACGGCCGCAGCTGCCGTCTGCTTCCTGCGCGGCTGGCTCGGAGCTGGCCTCGTTTTGCTCTTACTATCGACTCCGCTCGACCTTGTGGCCAATCGGCTGGCGATACTCCGGTTGCGGCCGCTTCCGCTTCGCTCGTTCAGCCGCCTGGCTCTTGATCCACTCGCAGGCGCCGCCTTGCTTGCGCTCGCGTGGTGGGAGGCGCGGACCGGACACGGGTGGGGGGCATTGCTGGCCGGAGTGACGGCGATCTTGTTCACCCTGGCGGCCTGCGTGGAAAAAGCCGGTTTCCCCCCGGATGCAGATCTTTGGCTTATCTCGCGAAGAAGCGCGATCGTGGGCGCCATTCCGTTCGCTATCTTCGGCGTCTGGACTCCCTATCTGGTGGTCCTGGTCGTCTACGCAGCGGCTTCCTTCTTCGTCCTCCAGAATGCACGCCACACTGACGAGTTGACGCAAAGTTAACAGACATCCGATAATCATCCTCGAGATGATGCCGGAAGAATGGCCGCTTGCTGCAGATGCAGCCGACCAGATCGCGCCCGCGCGCCGGGCGGGACGCGACCGGCTGGCTACCGTCCGAGTGGATTTTTTCCTCGATGCCTGTGAGCGGTTGAGCGAGCAGGAGCGCGCGCTGATGACCGCGATGCTCCACTGCCTGATCGGGGACATCGCCGACGAGCTTCGCGCGAGCCTGCCCAATCTCGCCTCTCCAGCAAATGACGAAGGCAATTTGGCGCTCATCGAGCGGCTATCCGGCGCGCGGCTGCTCAATCGTGAGGGCCTGGTGCGGCTCCTGCTGCGTCGCGCGGACGAAGAGCGGATTGCGACGGGAGCCAAAGCGCGCGCGGGGCGGCGCGAAGCGCGGGTAATCCAGGGACTGGTCAGTCACCGTGACGGCGCGATCGCGGCTGCCGCGATGGCGCTGATCATCGCGCGGGGACGCCGGCGCGACCGCTTCGGCCAGTGCCTGCTGCACTTTGACGACTTGCCGCGGGAGGACGTTCGCGCCCTCGTCTGTGCCTTGGCAGCGGCGCTGGGGTCCGAGTTGAGCGGCGGGAAAATGTCGCAGGCCGGCAGCGACACGCTGCTTTCGGCGGCGATTGTCCAGGTCTTGGTGCGGCATGACATGCACAGCAGCGTCGAGAATTTGACCGCGACCCTAGTCCGGCTGCTCGACGAGGAACATGAGTTGAGCGATGAGCTGGTCGCAGCAGCGGCGATCGAGGGAGAGATGAACTTCCTCGCCCAGTCGCTCGCGCGCCGTTGCGGAATTGCCGGCGAAGTCGCGCTGGACGAGCTCCTGTCGGGATCCGCCAAGCGGATTATGAGCCTGCTGCGGATGGGCGGTGTGCCGCGCGAGACCGCCGCCGCGCTGCTTGCGGCGATCGGAGACCTCCTGGGAATCAATGATCCGGGCCGCGCCCTGGGCGAATTCGATTCCCTGACGGATGAGGATGTGGCGGCCTCACTCAATTGGCTTTCCGCGGACCCCATTTACCAGGCAGCCGTAGCGGCGTTGAGGGTGGGCAGTGGCCAGCGTTCCGTCTGAGCGACCGCCGGTCTTCGGCCGCATCGATAAAGCCGGGCGGCTCATTGCGGCCGATCCCGAGCTTGAAGCTCTGCAGCGTCAGGCAGGTGCGACGCTGGGGCAGCGCTTCGCCCTTCCGCAGGTGGCAGCGGTTGCACAGCTCGCGCGAAAACTCGGCATTGCCGTCACTCGGCAAGCCGTGGCGGCCTCGGCAGACCACGACATCGACCTGTGGGTCGAGGCTACGCCGGACGGCGACGACGTCTTGCTCTCGCTTCAGGGATGGACCGAGCGGTCCCCGCTCGCACCACGGCTAACCTCGCTGCTTGGCGGCACGGCCGAAGCCGATGCGGGAGATTCGCACAATGAATGGGTCGCGGACGAGGAATTGCGGCTCATCTCCCTGTCCCCCGAACTGGCCGAGCATCTCGGCGTGGACGTTGCCGAAGTGGCTGGGCAGCCGCTGACGCGCGCGCTTCGGCTCATTGAAAACGACGCTGGCGAGATGCCGCTGATCTCTGCGCTTGCAGGTCGACGCACGTTCACCGGCCAGCGCGCGGCGAGCCGCACCGACGAGGCAAAGCTACTGAACCTGAGCGGCGAAGTCGTTGCTGCTGCTGATGGAAGCTTCGCCGGCTTTCGGGGTTCGGCGGTGATCGAGCGTCCGGCCGTCGAGGGTCGCCCTCGCTCGGAGATCGCCGATTTCGACCGCGCGCTGGAGGAGGTGCTCCGGTCGCCTATCGACCGAATCATCGAAAGTGCCGAGCGGATCGTGGATCAGGCGGACGGGCCCCTCCGCAGCGATTATGCAAGCTACGGCAACGATATAGCGGCCGCCGCGAGGCACTTGCTGTCGGTTGTTCGTTCGATGAGCGAAGATCCTGGGCAGGGACACCGAACGATTGACCTGTCGGCGCTGACCGCCGAGGCGGTCGTGATGGTCGACCCGCTCGCCGAGGAGCGGAACGTCGCGATCGAAGCGCAAACTCCCGGGTCCTTGACCGCGAGTGGGCAGGAACCGGCGGTGATCCAGATCCTGGTCAACCTGATCGGCAATGCCGTTCGCCATTCACCCGAAGGCGGCGTCGTGCGGCTGGCCTTCGACCGGACGCAGGCAACGGCTTCCGTGACGGTTGCCGACCAAGGCCCCGGAATTGAGCTTGCCGATCAGCAGCGCATCTTCGAGCGTTTCGAGCGCCTCGAGCCGAAGGTCAGCGGAACCGGTCTCGGGCTTGCGATCTCTCGCCGTCTCGCACGATCGATGGGGGGCGACGTCACGCTGGACAGCGCGCCCGGCGAAGGCGCGCGCTTCACGCTGACGCTTCCTTGCCCTTAGCGCTTGTCGACCGGGATATAGTCCCGCTGGGTGGAGCCAACGTACAACTGGCGCGGGCGTCCGATCTTCTGCTCCGGATCCGAGATCATCTCGTTCCACTGAGCGACCCAGCCGACCGTCCGCGCGAGAGCGAATAGCGCGGTGAACATGTCGGTCGGGAAGCCGATCGCGTTCAGGATCACGCCCGAATAGAAATCGACGTTCGGGTAGAGCTTCTTTTCGATGAAATACTCGTCGCTGAGCGCGATCTGCTCGAGCTCCTTGGCGACGTCCAGCACCGGATCGGAGATGTTGAGCTCCTTGAGCACCTCGTCGGCCGTTGCCTTCATCACCTTCGCCCGCGGGTCGAAGTTCTTGTAGACGCGATGTCCGAAGCCCATCAGCCGGAACGGATCGTTCTTGTCCTTGGCGCGGGCGATATATTCCGGGATCCGCTTCACGTCCCCGATCTCGCGCAGCATGTTGAGCGCCGCCTCGTTCGCGCCGCCATGCGCCGGCCCCCACAGGCAGGCGATGCCGGCCGCGATGCAGGCGAACGGATTCGCGCCCGAGGAACCGGCGAGACGCACAGTCGAGGTTGACGCATTCTGCTCGTGGTCGGCGTGGAGGATGAAGATTTTCCGCATCGCATCCTCGACGACCGGATTCACTTCATACGGCTCGGCCGGCACCCCGAAGGTCATGCGTAGGAAGTTGCCGGTGTAGCTCAGGCTGTTGTCCGGGTAGAGGAACGGCTGCCCGATCGAATATTTGTACGCCATCGCCGCGATGGTCGGCATCTTGGCGATCAGCCGATGCGAGGCGATCATCCGCTGCTCGGGATCCGTGATGTCGGTGCTGTCATGGTAGAAGGCGGACAGCGCCCCGACGACTCCGCACATGATCGCCATCGGGTGCGCGTCGCGCCGGAAGCCGCGGTAGAAGGTCGCTAGCTGCTCATGCAGCATGGTGTGACGGCTGATCGTGTAGACGAACTTGTCGAGTTCCTCCTGCGTCGGAAGCTCGCCGTGGAGCAGCAGGTAGCTGACCTCCATGAAGGTTGAATTTTCGGCGAGCTGATCGATCGGATAGCCGCGGTGGAGGAGGACGCCCTTCTCGCCGTCGATATAGGTGATCGCGCTCTCGCAGCTCGCCGTCGAGGTGAAGCCGGGGTCGTAGGTGAACATCCCCGTCTGGCCGTAGAGCTTGCGGATATCGATGACTTCCGGACCGACGGAGCCGTCCAGGACCGGGTAGCTATTGTTCGACCCATCAACTCCCAGGGTCACAGTCTTGTCGGTCATTCCTTCGGCTCCATCTGGTCGGCGATCCGGGCGAGGCTTTCATTCCGCCCGAGCAACTCGAGAACATCAAAAATCCCGGGAGACGTCGTGCGCCCTGTGAGAGCAGCGCGCAGCGGCTGGGCAAGTTTCCCGAGCTTTACGCCTTCGCTCTCCGCGACCTCGCGGATGGACGCCTCTAACGACGCAGGCTCCCAGTCCGCAAGAGAGGCGAGGGAGTCATGGGCACGGCGCAGGATTGCTCGCGCTTCGGCGGTGAGGAGCGCGGCGGCGCCTTCCTCGACGTCGATTGGGCGGTTCGCGAACAGGAACCGGGCCCCATCCGCGAGCTGGTCGATCGTGTTCGCCCGCGTCTTGAGCTCCGGCATTGCTTGCACGAGCAGCGCTTTGCCGTCTCCCTTGATACCCAGCTGCGGCGAGACCAGCTCCGCCAACCGCTCGTCGTCGGCCTCGCGTATGTAATGGCCGTTGAGGTTCTCGAGCTTCTTGAAGTCGAAGCGCGAGGGCGACTTGCCGACATGGTCGAGGTCGAACCATTCGATCGCCTGTTCGCGGCTGATGATTTCGTCGTCGCCATGGCCCCAGCCGAGCCGCAACAGGTAATTGTCGACGGCTTCCGGGAGATAGCCGAGCTCGTCGCGATAGGAGTCGACCCCGAGGGCGCCGTGGCGCTTGCTCAGCTTGGCGCCATCCTGGCCGTGGATCAGGGGGACGTGGGCGTAGACCGGCTCCGGCCAGCCCATCGCGCGAATGATCGCCAGCTGGCGGAAAGCGTTGTTGAGATGGTCGTCGCCGCGGATCACGTGGGTGACGCCCATGTCGTGATCGTCGACCACCACTGCTAGCATGTAGGTCGGCGATCCGTCCGAGCGGAGCAGGATGAAATCGTCGAGCTCGGCATTCTGGACGGTCACACGGCCCTGAACGCGGTCGTCGATGACCGTTTCCCCCTCGCGAGGCGCCTTGAGGCGGATGACGAACGGCTTGTCGCCTTCCTGGTCGGCGACGTCGCGCCACGGGCTGTTAATGCGGAATGGTTTGCGCTCGCGCTGGGCCCCCTCGCGCTGCGCCGCCAGCTCTTCCTGCGTCATGTAGCAGCGATAAGCGTGCCCGCGCTCGAGTAACCGATGGGCAATCTCGGCGTGCCGTGCCCAGAATTGCGACTGGTAATATTCGTGCCCGTCCCAATCGAGGCCGAGCCAGCGCATGCCGTCCAGGATCGCGTCGATCGCTTCCGTCGTCGACCGGGCCTTGTCGGTATCCTCGATCCGCAGCAGGAACTTGCCGCCGTGATGGCGGGCGTAGAGCCAGTTGAAGAGTGCGGTGCGTGCGCCCCCGATATGCAGGAAGCCGGTGGGCGAGGGCGCAAAGCGCGTAACAACCTTCGATTGATCGCTTGCGCTCAAGCGTTCTTTCCTCTTCTCTCTATGCTGCAATGCAACGGACGAGCGCCCCTAGCATGGGGGAAGCGCCTCTTCCACAGCGTGCTCGGAGCTATTGGAAGACGCGGATTTCCGCGCTTCACGAGAAGCTGGAGAAGCTGCTCGAGGCGGAGCGCGCTCAGCTTCCGCCCTGGCTCGCCGTCGCCTTCGGGAGCGGGGATCGCGGCCTGGTTCGCGCTCGGCACGCAGGAGCAGTGGCTCGGCTTCCTCTGCATCGCCGCCGCGATCGCACTCGCTGGGCTTTTCCGGCAGCGAGGGCAGGGCACCTCGTGCGATGGGCTTCTTCGGCCTGGCGGCGCTGCTTGGCTGCGCGCTCGTGTGGGGCCGGGCCGAGTGGGTGCGCGCACACGAAGCTGAGCGGCCTGTCGTCACCGAGGTCGCCGGTGAGGTGCGCACGGTCGATCATCTGGCCGCCAAGGAGACCGTCCGACTTCTCGTCGAAACTAAAGGCACGGCGCTGCCGTCGCTCGTCCGCATCTCTGTCGATCAGGATAGAGCGCTGCCGGACGCTATCGCAGCGGGCGCCGAGATCGCGCCTACGCGCCCGTCTCGCGCCGCCGCCGCCGATGGCGCTGCCCGGGACTTATGATTTCGCGCGCGATGCCTGGTTCAAGGGCATCGGCGCGGTCGGGAAGGCGATCGGCGCGATAACGGTCGTAAACCGGCGACGCCAAAAGGCCTCGATCGCGTGCGCGAGCGGCCTTCGCCGGCATGTCTCGTCGCAGCTTCCGCCGAGCTCCGCCGGCATTGCCATCGCGCTTGCCACCGGCGACCAGAATGGGGTCGGCAGGCCGCCGATGCCGAGGCGATGCGTCGAAGCGGCCTGACGCACCTGCTGTCGGTCAGCGGGCTGCACATCGCCGCGGTCGTGGCGTTCGCCATGCTTCTCAGCCTCAAGCTGCTGGCACTGAGCGAGTGGCTCGCGCTTCGGTTCAATCTCGTGCTCGTTTCGGCGGGCGTCGGCGCTGTCGCGGGCGTCGGCTACACGCTCCTGACCGGCGCGCAGGTGCCGACAGTGCGAAGCTGCGTCGCGGCGCTGCTGGTCCTTGCCGGCATCGCGCTGGGGCGCGAGGCCATCAGTCATGCGGCTGGTCGCGGCGGGCGCGCTCATCGTGCTGCTTTTCCGCCCCGAGGCGCTAGCGGGGCCAAGCTTCCAGATGAGCTTCGCCGCGGTGACCGCGATCGTCGCGCTCCATTCGACCAGCTGGGCGCGCAGCACGTTCCAGCGGCGCGACGAAGGTTTTCCGGCCAGGCTCGGCCGCGGTGCTGGTCGCGACGATCGTCACCGGCCTTGTCGTCGAGCTGGCGCTGATCCCGATGGCTTTGTTCCACTTCCACCGGTCGGGCCTTTATGGAGTCGCGGCCAATATCGTCGCCATTCCGCTGACGACCTTCGTCATCATGCCGCTCGAGGCAGGTGCATTGCTGCTCGACGCTGTCGGCTGGGGCCGTCCCCTCTGGTTCCTGTGCGGGACCGCCATCGACGTGTTGCTCTGGATCGCCCACGCCGTCGCCGCGGCCAAAGGCGCCGTGGCGATGCTGCCCTCGATGCCCGGCTGGGCATTCGGCCTGATGGTCGCCGGTGGGCTTTGGCTGTGTCTCTGGCAGACGCGGCTTCGACTGCTTGGAGTTGCCCCGTTCGTCGCCGGCGCCATGGGCGCGGCCTTCACGCCGGCGCCCGACCTGTTGCGTGACCGGAGATGGCCGCCACCTCGCCATCGTAGGCGATGGCGGCACGCCATATACTCCTTCGCGACCGCGCTGGCGATTACATCCGCGATCTTCTCGCCGAAGCTTCGGGCTTCGACGGCGACCCGGTGGAGCTCGGTTCGCGGCCCTTCAGTGCCTGCTCCAAGGACGCGTGCGTCGCACTGATCTCCAAAGCTCGACTCGGAGTGGCGCCTCCTCGCGACCCGCTCATCGAACCGCATCGACTGGTCCAGGCTGACACAGGCGTGCACGGCAACAGACATCGCGGTGTCCGACCGGTGGCTGCCCAGGGGTTGTTCGCCGCGCTGGCTCAAGCTCGACCGCGAGGCGCTCGCGCGCACAGGCGGGCTCGCCATCTACCTTGGAAGCCAGCCCCGCATCGACAGTGTCAGCAATCGCGTGGGAGCCCATCCCTGGGCCGCTGCCGCCCGCTAGGTCGCGCTCCAGACTGCAAGCTCGCTGCCCGACAGGTCGATGAAGTGGAAGCGCCGGCCGCCGGGGAAGCTGAAGATGGGCTTGGCGATCACGCCCCCAGCGGCACTCACGGCATCGAAAGCCGCCTCGAGATCGTCGACGCGGATGACCGGCAATGGCGCTGAAAGCGAGTTCGGACGGATCGCCCTGAAGGCCAAGGTCGGTCGTTCCGTTGGTGGTCGCCGAATAGGTCGGTCCATAGTCCGTGAAAGCCCACCCGAAGGCCTTGGAATAGAACGCCCGGGTCAGCTCATGCGCGGTGCCGCTTGGAAGCTCGACATAGTCGATGCGTGCGTCGGGCATGTCAGTAGCGCCGGATCAGTCCGGCGAGCCGGCCCTGGATCTGCACCCGTTGCTCATCGTAGCGCTGCGGCTCGTAGCGCGCGTTCGCCGGATCCAGGCGGATCATCCGGCCCTCGCGGCGGAAGGTCTTGAGCGTCGCTTCCTCATTGTCGATCAAGGCCACGACGATCTCACCGTCCCGAGCCGAGTCGACCTTTCGGATCAGCGCGAAATCGCCGTCCAGAATGCCTTCGTCGACCATCGAGTCGCCGGAAACCTCCAGCGCATAATGTTCGCCGGGACCGAGGAGCGCCGCTGGGACGGAGAAATTCTCGGTGCCCTGCAGAGCCTCGATCGGCGTGCCTGCAGCGATGCGTCCGTGCAGCGGAATATCGATTGCGTCGTTGGCCGGCGTCACTGGGCAATCGCCGGCGCCGCTGGCTGCCGTCGGCGCCGGATGATCTTCGGGCATCTTGAGAACCTCGAGGGCCCGCGCCCGATTGGGCAGGCGTCGGATGAAGCCGCGTTCCTCGAGCGCCGAAATCAGGCGGTGCACGCCCGACTTCGACTTGAGGTCGAGCGCCTCGCGCATTTCGTCGAAGCTCGGGCTGATGCCGCTGTCGTTGAAGCCGGCGATCGATGAACAACAGCAATTCACGCTGCTTTGCGGTGAGCATCGGCGGTCACTCCCCATAAGAACGAACGGGGAACGTGTAGGCAACAAACATGCGCCCGTCAAGCGCAGGCCTTAGTTGCCGCCCGACGCGATCCGCGACTTGGTGGCAGCGATCGCGCTTTCGTTGCGCTGCACCTTCGCTTCCGAGCGCAAGGCGGAAAGGAACTGCTGGCCGTAATCCTGCGAAACCGCTGATGCCAGATCGCCTTGAACCCTGCCGATCAAGGCAGGCTGAAGCATGGCATTGCCCGGAACGACCTTGTTCACCTTCACCACGTAAAAGCCCTTGGCCTGCGGCACCGGGACGACGCGTGCCTTGCCCTTTGCGATCGCGAACAGGACGCGGAGCGGAGCGGGGACTTCAGCGTTGGCGCCGGCGATCTGAATGCGCCGCGCGGCCAGGGGTGCGGCAGGCGGCAAGGTCGCACCGGACTTCGCGTGCGGCCTGCCCAAGCGGAATTCCGCGTTCCGCCTTGGCGGCGATGGCGTCGGCGGCTGCCCGGGCGCGCTTCAGCGCCTGGTCGCCGATCCAGTCCGCCGTGACCCGATCCTGAATGGTCGCGAGCGGAGCAGGGGACGCTGGAACGACCTGCGCCGGTGAGATCAGGACATATCCCTGATCGTTCATGGCCACGAGCTCGGGCGGGTCGTTCGGGGCGATTTCGAAGCCGGTCTTCACAGCGGGAGCGAAGTGCGGGGGGAGTTTGAATGCCGCGTTGCCGCGCATTGCGCCGCTCGCAACGATCGGTGGCGTCGTGGTGACCGCCAGCTTGGCTGCAGCGGCAGCTTCCGTGAAATTGCTTCCCTCGTCGATCGCCGTCTGCAGCTTGTCGACCACGTCTTCGATCGCCTGCTTGCGCTTGTCCGCGGTCAGCTTCTCGGAAATCTCCGGTGTCGCCTGCGCGAGGGTCTTTCCGCCTTGCGACCGGACCGCGTCGACCTTCGCAACGACCCATCCGAAATCGGACTGAACCGGCCCGATGATTGCCCCGGACGCCGCCGAAAATGCCGCGGCCGCCACGACGTCACCGGCAACGGCCGAATAGGCCTGCCGGGTCTGGTCCTGAAGCGACGTTACCGCAGCGTTCGAGCCCGCGGGCGCGGCGGCTGCCGCGAGCGTTCCCCCAGACTTCGCACGAGCGGCGATCCCATTGGCCGTAGCGCGGTCGGGGACGACCACCTGGCTGATGCTGCGGGTGTCTTTTGCCGCGTAAGACGCCTGGTTCGCCTTGTAATAAGCGGCAATGTCCTCCGGAGATGCCGTGACGTTCGCGACTTGCTCAGGACCGACCGTAGCGAAGCGCAGCACACGCTGCTCGGGGACTGTGTAGCGCGCACGGTTGGCAGCATAAAATTGCTGGAGCTGCGCATCGGTGGGCTTCAGCCCTGATTTGAAGGATTCCACAGGCACGGCAACCGCTTCGCCTTCGCGCGATTCGAGCAGCATCGAAGCGTAAGGCGTGGCGACGCCGACGGAGGCACGGGCATTGGCGGCAATCGGCGTCACGACCAGCCGCTGGAGCAAGTCGGCGCCGATGATCTGCCGCACCTGCGCATCGGTCAGCCGCTCGCGCTGGAGGAACGCCTGATAGGCTTGCTCGCTGAACTGCCCGTTCAGGCCCTTGGCCTGCGGGATCTGCGCGATCTGGCCATCGATCAGCTTCTTGGAGAAGGAGAATCCATACTTGTCGACGAATGCCAGGGCGGCGCGCTCACTGATCAGCGCTGCCAGCATCGGATCGAAGTCGCCGCTGATGCTTGAATAAGTGGCTTCGGGATTCTGTTGACGGACTTGTTGTAGCCGGCGCTGCATCCGCTCGCTCATTTCGCGTTCGGTGACGACCTGGTCCCCAACCTTCGCGAGCGTGTTCTGGCTCATTCCAAAGCTGACGTTGCCGGAGCCGAAACTCGAAATGTCGGCAATCGCAAAGCCGGCAAGGATCGCGATCAAGACGCCGGCCATGATGGCCGTGCCGATCTTGGATTTGGAAAGGCGACGGAAGAAGCCGAGCATTGATACCTGCGGAATTGGGAAGAATTGGAGCGAGCTTTAGGGGTGAGCCTTGCAGGCATCAAGGCGGCGCGGCTAGTGCCGCCTCGCGAATTATGGGGATCCGAATGGCGCTGAAGAAACTGGTCGCTGGCAATTGGAAGATGCACGGGCTCTCGTCGGACCTCGAACAGGTCCGTGCGATTGCCTCGGCGGCAGGCCAGTACGAGCAGGTCGATGTGGGGCTTTGCGTGCCGGCGATCCTCATCGAGCGCGCGGCACGGGCGGTTCCGGGATTTTCGATCGGCGGACAGGACGTCCATTTTGCCGAAAAGGGCGCGCACACGGGCTGCACATCGGCGCTGATGCTGCTCGATGCGGGCGCGAGCCTGACGATCGTCGGGCATTCCGAACGCCGCGATGCCCAGCGCGAGGACGATGCCGAGGTGAAGGCCAAGGCGGAGGCCGCGTTGTCCGTCGGATTGAATGTCATCCTGTGTGTCGGCGAGAGCCTTGAGCGGCGCGAAGATGGGAGCGCGGTCGCCACTGTGGTGGCGCAACTCGACGGATCGCTTCCTGAAAGCCTCGAGGGCGAGGGTGATTTGGCCATCGCCTACGAGCCAATCTGGGCGATCGGGACAGGCAAGGTCCCGACTACTGGCGAGATTGGAGAGATGCACGGCGCAATTCGGCAGAAGCTGGTCGAGCGCGTCGGCAGCGCGGGCGAGCAGGTGCGCATTCTCTACGGCGGCTCGGTCAAGTCATCGAACGCCGAAGAGATCTTCGCTGTGAACAACGTGGACGGAGCCCTGGTCGGCGGCGCAAGCCTGACTGCTGGAGATTTCCTCCCGATTGTTGCAGCCGCGGCGAACTCTCCCCAAGTAAGCCGTTGAACCGATGCGCCGGGGCCGGTAAGTGCCCCGCGCACCAATTGAAAGCCACACATGTTCGCCTTCTTGCTGATTGTTCAGACCGTCGTCGCAATCGCGCTGATCAGCGTGATCCTGATGCAGCGCTCCGAAGGGGGCGGCCTTGGCGTCGGTGGAAGCTCGTCCGGTTTCATGACGGCCCGCGGCGCAGCGGACTTCCTGACGCGCTCAACATCGATTCTCGGCGGGACCTTCATCGTCCTGTCGATCGTAATGGCCGCGATTGCCGGCGCGACGCGTGACCCGGTGAAGATCGACACGTCCCTCGCGAATTCGACGGCGCCGGTCAGTCAACCGGCGAACGGGCCGGCACAACCGGCTCAGGATCCAGCGACCGCGCCCCAGCAAAATCAGCAGGCTCCGGCGGTTCCGCTCGCCCAGTAAGGGCCGCCCGGCACAAATTTTTTCGCGGCAGCGGGTTGCGCGAGTCCGCTGAACACCCCTAAGCCCCGACTCCCATGGCGCGGTTCGTTTTTGTCACCGGCGGCGTGGTCTCCTCGCTCGGAAAAGGTCTCCTCTCCGCCTCCTTGGGGGCGCTTCTCCAGGCGCGTGGCTACAAGGTCCGCATCCGTAAGTTTGACCCGTATCTCAACGTGGATCCGGGAACGATGTCGCCGTACCAGCACGGCGAAGTCTACGTGACCGACGATGGCGCGGAGTCCGACCTCGACCTCGGCCATTACGAGCGGTTCACGGGCGTCAGCGCACGCCAGTCGGACAATATCACGACGGGGCGTATTTATCGCGACATCATCGCCCGTGAACGGCGCGGCGACTACCTCGGCGCGACGGTCCAGGTCATCCCGCACGTCACCAACGCGATCAAGGAATTCGCGCTGGCGGAGACCGACGGCTGCGACTTCGTCATCTGCGAGGTCGGCGGCACGGTCGGAGACATCGAGAGCCTGCCGTTCATCGAATTGATTAGGCAGCTCCGGAACGACCTTGGGCGCGGCAATTCGGTCAGCGTCCACACGACGCTCGTCCCATGGATCAACGCGGCCGGCGAATTGAAGACCAAGCCGACGCAACAATCGGTCCGCGAACTCTCCAGCTTCGGCGTTCAGCCTGAGGTTCTTCTGTGCCGCTGCGACAGGCCGCTGCCGGAATTGGACCGAGAGAAAATCGCGCTTTTCTGCAACGTCAGGAAGTCGGCGGTCATCCCGGCCCTCGACGCGCGGAACATCTACGACGTGCCGCTCCAATATCACGAGGCAGGCCTCGACGACGAAGTGCTCTACGCATTCGGCATTGAGGATGCACCGCGGCCCGACATGGGCCGCTGGAAAGAGGTGATGGATCGTATCGACCATTACGACAGCGAGGTCACGATCGGCGTGGTCGGCAAATATGTCGGCCTTCCGGACGCCTACAAGAGCCTGCGCGAGGCTCTTATCCACGGCGGCATTTCGAACCGGGCAAAGGTCAATATTCAATGGATCGATGCCGAGCTGTTCGAGCATGACGGTTCGGAAGTGATGGCTGAACTTGAGCCGCTTCATGCCATTCTCGTCCCGGGCGGGTTCGGCGAGCGCGGGAGCGAGGGGAAGATCGCGAGCGTCAAGTTCGCGCGAGAGCGGGAGATCCCGTTCTTCGGCATCTGCCTCGGCATGCAGATGGCCTGCATCGAGGCGGCACGGAACCTCGCCGGGATCGAGGAAGCCTCGACGACCGAGTTCGGCGAAACGCCCGAGCCGGTGGTCGGCCTCATCACCGAATGGATGAGCAAGGAAGGTCTCCAGCAGCGCGCCGCGGGTGGGGACCTTGGCGGCACGATGCGGCTCGGCGCCTATCCAGCTAAGCTCAACGGCAACAGCGTGGTTCATTCGATCTACGGCAGCGATGAGATCAGCGAACGGCATCGTCATCGCTACGAGGTCAATATCCACTACAAGGATAAGCTGGAGAGTACGGGCCTGCTTTTCTCGGGCATGTCGCCCGACGGACAGCTACCCGAGATCGTCGAGCGCCCCGATCACCCGTGGTTCGTCGGCGTTCAGTTCCACCCGGAGCTCAAGAGCCGTCCTTTCGAGCCGCACCCCCTGTTCGCGAGTTTCATCGAGGCCGCGGTAAAGCAGAGCAGGCTCGTTTAACGCTCGGGAGGAACGGGTTTGCCCGTTGTCCGTTGCGGGGCGTATCTCTCGTCTTTCGCGAGGACTCGCCATGCTTCTGACGCTCGCAATCATCCTGCTCGTTCTTTGGGCACTTGGCGTGTTCGCGCTCAAGACTGCGGGCGCCCTAGTCCACGTCCTGCTGGTCGTGGGCGTTATCGTCCTCATCTGGAACTTCGTCTCCGGCCGCCGGGGCGTTTAACGGCGGGTAATCAACGTTGCGACGTGACGTCACGCCCACTAGATGCGTGCCATGACGAACAGTATTTCGACGCGCCTGGCGGTCCTTGGATCAGGCCCGGCCGGCCTGACCGCTGCAATCTACGCGGCCCGCGCCGGTCTCAGCCCGATCGTCATCCAGGGCATCCAGCCGGGCGGACAGCTTACCACCACCACGGACGTGGAAAACTATCCCGGTTTTCGTGACGTCATCCAGGGCCCGTGGCTCATGGAAGAGATGCAGGCGCAGGCCGAGCATGTCGGCACCAAGTTCGTCTGGGATCACATCACCGACGTCGATGTCTCGCGGCGACCATTCCGCCTGACCGGCGACGGCGGCGCACAGTATTTCGCGGACGCCTTGGTGATTGCCACCGGCGCCCAGGCGAAGTGGCTGGGCCTGCCGTCCGAGGAACATATGAAGGGCAGGGGCGCGTCCGCCTGCGCGACCTGCGACGGCTTCTTCTACCGCGGGAAGCGGGTAGCCGTGATCGGCGGCGGTAATACCGCGGTCGAGGAGGCCTTGTACCTCACCAACCACAGCCATGACGTGACCCTGGTCCACCGCCGTGACAGCCTGCGCGCGGAAAAGATCCTTCAGGATCGCCTCTTCGCCAATCCCAACATCAAGATCGTCTGGGATTTCAGAAGTCGAGGAGTTCGTGGCTGGCGGCGAGCCCGAGGCCCTTGTGGGACTCGATCTGCGCAACCGACTGACAGGCGAGATCATGCGCGTGCCGGTCGAAGGCGCCTTCGTCGCCATCGGTCACAAGCCGGCGACGGAATTGTTTGCCGGCAAGCTCGATCTAGACGAGGACGGCTACATCAAGGTCGAGATAGGCACGACGCGGACGAGCGTGGCTGGCGTGTTCGCCTGCGGAGACGTGATGGACAAGATCTATCGCCAGGCGGTGACCGCTGCCGGGACCGGCTGTATGGCCGCACTCGACGCGGAAAAGTACCTCGCTGCGATGGAGTATGAGGCCATAGCCGCCGAGTAGGCGCTTCAGCAGGGGGGCACGCATGAAGCCGACGGGTCCGATCCCGCCGCATTTTTCCGCAAGCGACGATGGCCAGCTGATGATTGGCGGCTATTCCGTCGAGGAGCTCATTGCGGACGCGGGCGGGACACCACTGTTCGTCTACGACAACAACATCATCGGCGGTCAGATCGCCGCCCTACGCGCGGCCATGCCGGATGGCTTGGCAGTTAATTACGCCGTTACGGCAAATCCTTACGAGCCTTTGCTCAATTTCCTTGGACGCTACGTCGACGGCTTCCGCGTCGTCTCCCGAGGCGAGCTCGAGCATCTGAAGCGCGCTGGCCTCGCCGGAATTGGCATGACCTTCGCCGGGCCGGGGAAGCGCGACGACGAGCTCGAAGCCGGCATCGCCGCCGGCGCGACGATCAGCCTCGAAAGCGAAGGTGAGGCCGCCCGAGCGATCCAGGCCGGCGAGCGGGTCGGAATCCAGCCCAAGCTGGCGGTGCGGGTGAATCCGCCGTTCAGCATCGAGCACGGCAAGATTTCCCTTGGCGCGCGCCCGACCCCGTTCGGCGTCGACGCCGAACGCGTTCCATCTCTGGTCGAAGGTCTGCTCGAAGCGGGTGTGGACTGGCGCGGCCTTCACATCTTTGCCGCGTCGCAGTGCCTCGACGATGACGTGCTCATCGACGCCCACAAGGCTATCATCGCTTGCGCCGGTGATATCGTGAATGAGATTGGCCGGCCGCTTCCCGAACTTAATCTTGGTGGCGGGTTCGACGTGCCCTGCTTTCCCGGCGAGCGGCCGATCGACGTGTACCGCATGGCGACGGCGCTGCACGAGACGGTGGTGCGGAACGGTCCCGAGCTGCTCGCCACCACACGGCTGTCGCTCGAGCTCGGCCGCTGGCTCGTGGCTGAATCCGGGGTCTACCTGACGCGCGTGCTCGACCGCACGGAAAGCTGCGGCCAGACCTTTCTGACCACCGACGGTGGCGGGCATCATCTGCTGGGTGCCACCGGATGTCTGCTCGAGCAGGGGCGGGGCAACTTCCCGATCGCGGTCGCGAACCGCTTCGACGCTGCGGCGGAAGAGCAGGTCACCGTCACCGGCTGCCTTGCGACCCCCCACGACCTTTTCGGCGATGAGGTCATGCTGCCCCGCGCGGACCCGGGAGACCTGATCGCGATCTTCTGTGCGGGTGCCTATGGTTTGACCGCCAGTCCGCAAGGCTGGGAGAGCCGCCCGGCGGCTCGCGAGGTGCTCGTCTAGGGGTACAACCCTTCGACGAAATAGAGGCCGTGCGGCGGGGCATTGAGCCCCAGCTCGGCGCGATCGCGCGCCTCGAGAGCTTTGCGCATGTCGTCCGGGCTCCATTGACCCCGCCCGACCATGGCGAGACAGCCGACCATCGAGCGCACCTGGTGATGGAGGAAGCTCCGTGCCGCCGCTTCGATGAGGATCTCGTCGCCGGAGCGGCTTACCTCAAGCCGATCGAGCGTCTTCACCGGGCTGTCGGACTGGCAGTGGACCGACCGAAAGGTCGTGAAATCGTGGCGTCCCACGAGCGTTGCTGCGCCTTCATTCATCGCTTCCACATCGAGTGGCACGGCAATGTGCCACACACGCCCCCGGTCGAGTGCCGGCGGGGCAGGGCGGTTGAGGATGCGGTAGAGGTAGCGCCGGCCGACGCATGAGAAGCGTGCGTGCCAGTCGTCGGCGACCTCGGCGACATCGAGGACCGACACGGGTTGCGGCCGCACCAGCGCATTCAAGCCTTCACGCAGGCGATGCGGCGTCAGCGACCTCGCGAGGTCCACATGCGCGGGCATGGCAAGCGCGTGGACACCCGCGTCCGTTCGTCCCGACGCAGTAAAGGTCACCGTCTCGCCGGTCATCCGCTCGAGCGCCTCTTCCAGCGTCTGCTGCACCGACGGACCGTGGTCCTGCCGTTGCCAGCCCATGAAGGGCCCGCCGTCATATTCGATCGTCAGCCGCCAGCGCGTCACTGAAGGAACGTGCCCTTGGGAAGCTCGAAACCGCGGAGCAATTCCTCCGGCGACATTGCGGAGCGGCCCGCCCGCTGCACCTTGAGGGGGCGGATCGCAACGGAGCCAGCGGCGACCGTCATGCTGTTGTCCAGCACTTCCCCGGGTTGCCCGGTCAGGTTGGCGACTTCGGCATCGAGCACCTTGATCCGGTCGCCGAGGGCATCGAACCAGGCCCCCGGCATCGGAGAAAAGGCGCGTACCTGACGCGCGATCTGTTCGGCCGGCTGCGACCAGTCGATCCTCGCTTCGGCCTTGTCGATCTTGGAAGCATAAGTCGCGCCGTCCGCGGGCTGTTCTTCGGCAGTCGTCTGCTCGCTCAGCCAGTCGATAAGTGCCCCAGCGCCCAGTTTTGCCATCTCTTCCGTGACTTCGCCCGCATTCTTCCCGCGAATGTCGAGCTCGCGCTTCAGCAGCATCGGCCCCGTGTCGAGGCCTTCGTCCATCTGCATGATGGTCACGCCGCTGACTTCGTCACCCGCCAGGATCGCCCGCTGGATCGGCGCCGCCCCGCGCCACCGCGGCAGGAGCGAGGCGTGGACGTTCACGCATCCGCCCTTCGGCGCATCCAGGATCGGCTGCGGCAGGATGAGTCCATAAGCCGCGACCACCGCGAGATCCGCGTCCAGCGCGCGGAAGGCGGCCTGTTCGTCCTCATTGCGAAGCGTGCGTGGCGTTCGCACGTCGATGCCTAGCGCGTCGGCTCGCTCATGCACCGCCGTCTTGCGTTCGCCCTTGCCGCGGCCCGCGGGGCGGGGCGGCTGCGAAAAGACCGCGACGACGTCGTGGCCCGCGTCGACGAGCGCATTGAGGCTCGGAACGGCGAAGTCGGGCGATCCCATGAAGACGATGCGCATGAGGCCGCCTATGGCGAAAGCCGCTGGAATTGCCTACCTCGACCCGCAGAGTGGCAAGTCAGGAAATCGAAGCACTATCGCAAGCGCTCGCGCGGCTTCCGGGGCTGGGCCCGCGGTCGGCGCGGCGTGCCGTGCTTTACCTGATGAAAAAGCGCGAGATGACGCTGCGGCCGCTCCTCACCGCTCTGCAGAACGTCGCCGACCGCCTCTCGACCTGCTCGACCTGCGGGAATGTCGACACGTGCGACCCCTGCTCGATCTGTTCCGACCACCGGCGCGACGACAAGTCGCTGTGTGTGGTGGAGGACGTGGCAGACCTTTGGGCGCTCGATCGCTCGCGCCTCTTCCCCGGCCGTTATCACGTGCTCGGAGGCCGGTTGTCCGCGCTCGACGGCGTCCGCCCCGAGGACCTCAGCATCGACCAGCTGGTCCGGCGCGTCTCTGCGGGGGGTATCGACGAGGTCGTCCTCGCCATGAACGCCACCCTGGAGGGGCAGACGACGGCGCATTATGTTGCCGAGCGTCTGGAGACATTCCCGATCCGTCTCAGCCAGTTGGCGCATGGACTTCCCGTCGGCGGTGAGCTTGACTACCTCGACGAGGGCACGCTTGCGCAGGCGCTTCGCGCGCGACGGCCGATAAGCTGACCTTCTTGACGCTTTAGGACGCCGCTCCTAGCTCCGCGCCATGTCGCTGATGCACATCATCGAAGTTCCGGATCCGATGCTGCGAGGCACGTCCGCGCCGGTTGAGCGCGTCGACCGCGACCTCAAGCGACTGGTCCGCGACATGTTCGACACGATGTACGAAGCGGTTGGCATCGGCCTTGCCGCGGTGCAGGTCGCCGTACCGCGCCGCCTTCTCGTAATCGACCTCCAGGATCCCGATCCCGTTCCGGACGACGAGGAGGAGGGGCCGCCCGTCAAGCGCCCGCACGTCTTCATCAACCCCGAGATCGTCTACCGGTCCGACGCCCGGAAAACCTACAACGAAGGCTGCCTCTCGATCCCCGAGCAATATGCCGAGGTGGAGCGCCCCGACATCGTCCGCGCACGCTGGACCGACCTGGATGGCAAGGAGCGCGAAGGCGAGTTCGACGGGCTCATGTCCGTCTGTCTCCAGCATGAAGTCGACCATCTCAACGGCGTTCTGTTCATCGACCATCTGTCGCGGCTGAAGCGCGACATCATCGTCAAGAAGGTCGTGAAGGCCCGCAAGGACCGCGAGAAAGCCGCGATCCTTTAAGCGCCGATGCTGGCCGCGGCGTTGCGGCAATCCTCCGCGCATTCCCGGCACATCTGCGCACACAGCTTGCAATGCTCGTGGTCGTGTTTCTCGCACTCCGCCGCGCACGCCTCGCAAACCCGCGCGCACAGTTCGAGCATCTCGCGCAGTACCTGGTCGTTCGATCCCGTCCGCCGCACCGCAAGCTTGCCGGCCGCCTCGCACACGTCCGCGCAATCGAGACAGGCGCGGATGCACGGCTGCATATCCATCTTCTCGGCCGCGCAGGCATCGGCACAGCTGAGGCACATGCGCGCGCAATACATGAGGTGGTGGGCGGCATCGCCGAGGGGCTGGTTCACGTGACCCTGCACGTCGGGATGCAGGGCAATCATCTTGCGAATGGACATTCGGTTCTCCTCGTCAGCGCAAACCTGTGGATAGGCGCTCGCGTTCCGCTTGTCCCGGCCATTCGCAAGAGATAAGGTTCGCGTTCTGTTCCGGGGGAGTCACGTCATGGACGCGACGGTTATCGCATTCGTCGTCATCGCCTTGATTGTAGGCGGACTCCTCGGTTGGCTGTTCGGCAGCCGGGACGGTGCCGCCGCCAAGCAGACGGTCGAGAATCTTCGGCTGCAGCTCGATGAGGTCGTGAAGGAGCGGGACGCAAATCGCGGCGCCGCGCAGGATCTCGCGGCCCACCGCGCCGCGCAGGCCGAGCGGGACCGCGCGTTCGAAGAGCGCATCGCGGAGCTGACGGCGGCGAGGGAGGCTCTGAGCGCGCAATTCGCCGAAGTGGGCAACAAGCTTCTCGAAGGCGCGCAGAAGCAATTCCTGGAGCGGGCAGACCAGCGTTTCCGGCAATCGGAAGAGAGCGCGGGCACCAACCTCAAGGCGCTTCTCCAGCCGGTCCACGACCGGCTCCTGCGCTATGAAGAGGTCGTGACCAAGGTCGAGGAGGAGCGCCGCAAGGACTTCGGGCTTCTCACCGGTCACATCGAAGCGATGAAGAGCGGGACGGAGCGCGTCTCGGCCGAGGCTGCGAAGCTGGTCAACGCTCTCCGCAACGCCCCCAAGGCTCGTGGCCGCTGGGGCGAGCAGCAGCTTCGCAACGTGCTCGAAAGCTGCGGGCTAACCGAGCATTGCGACTTCGAGACCGAGGTCAGCCGCTCGGACGGCGAGGGTGGGCGATTGCGACCGGACGTGACGCTCCGCGTGCCCGGAGGGCAGAGCCTGGTGATCGATGCCAAGGTCAGCCTCAACGCCTATCAGGACGCGTTCGGCGCGGTCGATGAGGCGGAGCGGGCGCTGCACCTCGCCGCTCATGCCGCGGCCATCAAGGCCCACGTCAACACACTCGGCAACAAGGCCTATTGGGCGCAGTTCGACGACGCGCCCGACTATGTCGTCATGTTCATCCCTGGCGAACATTTCCTTTCGGCCGCGCTCGAACAGGACGGGAAGCTGTGGGACTATGCGTTCGACCGGCGCGTCCTGCTCGCGACCCCGACCAACCTCATTGCCATTGCTCGAACCGTCGCTGCCGTCTGGCGGCAGGAAAAGCTCGCGAAGGAAGCGCGGCAGATCGGCGAGCTCGGCAAAGAACTGTACGATCGCCTCGCCAAGGCCGCGCTGGACATGCGCAAGGTCGGTGCGGGGCTCACCAGCGCAGTCAACAATTACAATGCCTTCGTATCCAGCTTTGAAAGCCGGTCGCTGGTGACAGCGCGCAAGTTCCGCGACCTCAACATCGAGCCGGGCGCGCGGGAGATTGAAGTGGTGCAGCCCGTCGAAGCGCTACCGCGGTACGGCGACGACGACTTCACGCAGATTGCGGCGGAATAGGGCTTGTAAAATAGGTTTTCGCTTGAGAGCGTCGGACTTCGGAGGTTCGCTCCGCCGCTCTTTCACAGATTGAATATGCCGCGAAGCGCCGGTCGGTTGTCACCTTCGGCGTCATCCTCGGGCGGCGGGCACTTGTTGTCCTCGAACGCCCGTTTCCAGCGGAAATCCGACCATCCCGGCTGTTCGAAGGTGACAAAGTGGAGGAAGTGGAAGAACCCCCGTTTTCACCCGGTCAGGGTGACAGGTTCAAAGCCCCCCACAGCCGGTGAACTGACGCCCGTCGACCGTGACTTGCACCTTGTCGGGGTAGACTCGGTCGCTCATTCCGTCGCTGCACGTGCCGTGGACGATGTTCACGTTGATGCGCGGCGACTGGTAGATTTCGCCGGCAATGCCGTGGATCACCTGAGGAGTTCGGCTGCAGGATCGGCTGCGCATCCGGCTGCGTGAACGTCAGATTATGCTCGTCGATGAGCAGGTTCCAGAACGGTTCGGTGCCGACCGCATGGTAGGGCGGCGGAGGAGGCGGGGGTAAAGGCGCGCAGGCACCGGCGAGCGCGACTAGCGGGAGGATTGCTGACAGTTTCATGGCCGGAACAACCTTTGCCGGGCGGCCGAGGTTCCGAACCTCACTTCTCCTCGGCGAGCGCAAAGATCGTTTCGACCGGCGCTCCAAAGAGATGCGCCAGCTTCAGCGCCAGGGACAGGCTCGGCTCGAAGCGCCCAGTCTCGATCGAGTTGATCGTCTGCCGCGACACGCCGACCTCCGTTGCCAGCTGGGCCTGCGTCCATCCCCGTTCGCTCCGAAGCTCCAGGAGCCGGGTGGTTACAGCCACCTTCGGACCGCGTAGAACCAGAAGCCGATCAGCAAGCCCGTTCCAAGCAGAACCAGGGCGACGAGCGGGAGCGTCCCGACCCAGCTGCCGAGCGAGAGCAGCCACCAGATGAACGCGAAGGCGAACGTCCACCCACCCGCTTGTGCGAGCGCATAATTCTGGATGCGGTTGAACATCTCGTCCTGGTTCCGGCTGAAGCGCCACCAGGCAAAGGCGCTGACGACAGCCAGGATCGCCGCTGCGAGCATCAGGGCCGCGAAGAGCTCGGGCCCGATCATCTCGCGAATGCCCGGAATGCCGGCCTCACGTCCGCCGGAGCCCGTGCGATGACCGAGCCGATATCCCCATTCGGCACCCACAAGACCGATCGGCAGTGCCGCGAGGCCCGATGTCACGTAGGAAAGAATCGCCCAATTGCGGTCCGTGCGGTCAAGCGTGCTCCACTTCAACCACGTTCCACCATGCGTCAGCTCAACCATCCATGCCTCCCGTTTGACAGAGACATGTAAAACATACTTGTCTTCAACGTGTCAAGTATGTTTGTCTTATCGCCAGCTCGCCTTGATCGCGAAGGCCATGACGGCGGCTGCGACCGCCGCATTCAGGCTGTCGGCTCGGCCCGCCATCGGGATTTTGACGAGGAGGTCACACTCGGCCTCATAATCCTGCGGAAGTCCCTGCTGTTCATTGCCAATCAGCAGGAAACAGGGAGGTGCGTAATTCGCCGCGAGATAGTCGTGCGTAGCCTTGAGGCTGGTGCCGACCAGCTGGCCGTCACCCGACCGCAGCCATCCGATGAAATCCGGCCAGCGGGCGGTTGCGACATCCTGCGTGAAGAGGGCGCCCATGGATGCACGCACGGCCTCGACCGAGAAGGGGTCGGCGCAATCGTCGATCAGGATCAGCCCGCCGGCTCCAACCGCGTCTCCGGTCCTCAGGATCGTGCCGATATTGCCCGGGTCACGAAGCGCCTGGGCGACGATCCACAGCGGCGCCTTCGACCGGTCGAGCCGATCCAGGGTCGTGGCAGGTTGGCGATAGGCTCCGAGCAGCATCTGCGGATTGTCCTTGCCGGACATTTTCGAGAGGATGTCCGGCGTTGTCTCGATCGCGTCGCCGCCTGCCGCTTCCGTCGCCGCGATGATTTCCGCCGCGAGCGGGTGCTTCGCGCCCTCGGGTGAAAAGGCGATGATTTCGGGGAGGCTGCCGCTATCCCGGGCTTCGGCGAGAATGCGCAGTCCCTCGGCCAGGAAGAGCCCCTCGGCCTTCCGGAACTTCTTTTCGCGAAGCGACCGCAGCCGTTTTACGGTTTCATTGGAAAAGGCCGTGACCTGCCGCGGCATTGGCTATTCTTCGCCGAAGCGGTCTTCGACGAGTTCCACCAGCTTCACCATCGCCGCATCCGCCTCGCTGCCTTCAACATGGATGATGATCGAATCGCCCATTGCCGCGCCCAGCATCATCAGGCCCATAATCGACGTGCCGCAGACGCGATGCCCGTCCTTTTCGACCTCGATGTTCGCGTCGATATCGCTGGCGAGGTTGACGAACTTGGCGCTGGCCCGTGCGTGGAGGCCGCGCTGGTTGGAGATCCGGACTTCGCGGCTGACTGCGGTCAAGCAGCTGCTTCCCCGAGGATTTCGGAAGCGACCGAGATATACTTGCGGCCGGCCTCGCGCGCGGCGGCGACCGCGGCATGAACCGGCATGACCTTCCGTGCGCCTTCGAGCCGGATGAGCATCGGCAGATTGACGCCCGCGATGACCTCGATGTTCTCGCTCTTCATCAGGCTGATGGCGAGGTTGGACGGAGTGCCTCCGAACAGGTCGGTGAGGATGATCACGCCCTGGCCCTGTTCGACGCGGCCGATCGCCTCGGCGATGTCCTTGCGGCGCGCCTCCATGTCATCGTCCGGGCCGATGCAGATGGCTTCGACCGCTTCCTGCGGACCCACCACATGTTCCATTGCGGTGACGAACTCCGCCGCCAGGCGGCCGTGCGTCACCAGCACCATTCCGATCATTGACTCAACTCGCCTTCGCTCTCGCTTTCCGCGGCGCGTCCGGTTTTCTGTTCGCCTCGATCTCGCTCGATCGTGTCGCTCAGCGGTGAGGTGAGATCGCGATGACGCACATTGGGAGAGAATCCCGCCTTACGTAACCGTTCAGCCATCTCGACAGCTGCGGCGACCGAGCGGTGGCGTCCTCCTGTGCATCCGAACGCGACGGTCACGTAACTTTTGTCCGCGGCCCAGTAGCGGGGAATCCAGTCGATGAGAAGGGATTCGATACGGTCGAGCGCGTCGTTCCACTCGGGCTGCTCTCTGAGATAATCCCGCACCGGGACATCCTCGCCGGTCAGCGGTCGAAGTTCGTCGATCCAGTGCGGGTTCGGAACGAAGCGAAGGTCGAAGACGAGGTCGGCCGTCCGCGAAATGCCACGCGCGAAGGCGAAGGACGCGACGGTCAGGACCGGCTGATCACTGTCCTTGCCGAAGCGCAGGCGCAGCTCGTCTCTCAATTCGGCCGGGCTGAGATCGGTCGTGTCGAGCACGGTGTCAGCAGCCGCCTTCAGAGGGAAAGTGAGCCGTCGTTCCCGCGCGATCCCATCCTCGGCCGGCCTGTCCGGTGCGAGCGGATGGATGCGGCGTGTCTCGTCATAGCGGCGGATCAGCTCCGGACTGCCGCAGTCGAGGTAGAGCAGTTCGGGCGTGACACCCGGTATCGATCTAATAAGTCCGGGCAGGATTTCGGGATCGAATCCGCGGCTTCGGACATCCATGCCGACGGCGGCGGGAACGGTGCGGCATTCCGTATCGCCCACCACGAAGCCTTCGAGAAGGTCGACCGGCAGATTGTCGACGACATCCCAGCCCATGTCCTCGAGCGCATCGAGGACGGTGGACTTGCCCGCCCCGGACATTCCGGTGACGAGCAGCAGACGCGGCGGTCGCCGCGCGCCAGCCACTAGAGCTTCAGGCCCATGCGATCGAGCGCAAGCGCGACCTTGGAGGGCGCAGAGGCGCTCATGGCGTCAATACTGATCAGCGGGACTCGCACGCCGAGGATTGGACGCTCCCGGTTCTCGTCTGGAAATCGCTGAATATGGCTGGTGAGCTCGACGAACAGGGCGATCGGGACGTTGTCGACATTGTCCATGTCGACGATCCCAATGCCGCGAATTTCAAGCTTGCCCGCGATGTTCGGCGGAGCGGAAGCGATGAGCTGCTCGCCATCGCGACGCACGAGGGTGCGATCGTCGCTGACCAGCTTGAATCCGCGATCGAGGAGGCGCAGCGCAAGGTCCGACTTGCCTGAGCCCGACGGCCCACCGATGAGAACCGCCCGGCCGTCGACGGCCACGGCGCTCGCATGAAGGGTTTCAGCGGATAGCCGGTGTCCCGGCGCATGGAGTTCGTTCATGCGCGGTCGGCCGCCGGCAAGCGAATGGTGAAGCGGGCGCCCGAGGGCGCGTCGTCGCGGTCCTGCACGTCAATTTCTCCGTCATGTCCTTCGACAATCGCGCGAGCAATCGCAAGGCCGAGACCCGAATGGCGGCCGAATTCCTCGCCTTCGGGACGCACTGAGTGGAAGCGGTGAAAAATGGCTTCACGGGCTTCAGAGGGAACACCGGGGCCCTCGTCGTCGATGCGAATGCGGACTTCGTCGCCGACCCGTGCAGCAGCAATCTCTACGAGGCCGCCGGACGGGGAGAAGCTGATCGCATTGTCGATGATGTTATTGATCGCGCGAGCCAAGCGGTCGGGCTTACCCATGACGGCTGCCGTGTTCTTGCGCGGCCGAGCGAAGGCGATCCTTGCATCGCCGGTCTCACGCCGGGTCTCCCAGCTCGCGACCAGCTGCTCGATCAACGGACCGAGGTCGACACGATCGAAGGTTGCGCGGGCAAGCTCGGCGTCGGTCCGGGCAGCCTCGCCGATGTCATTGATCAACCGGTCGATCCGCCCGACGTCCTCCCTGGCGATGGTCATCAGTCGGTGCCGGAGCGTGTCATCCTCGACCCGGTCCAAGCCTTCCACAGCCGACCGGAGCGACGCCAGGGGGTTCTTGAGCTCATGAGTTCACATCGGCGGCGAAGGCCTCCATATTGTCGATCCGCTGGCGCAGCGACTGGCTCATGTCCGACACCGCGCGAGCGAGAAGCCCAATCTCGTCCTGGCGCGAGGGCAGGCGCGGCACCCGCACCTCGCGGGACCGGCCGAGCCGGACTCGGTGGGCCGCAAGGGCCAGACGCCGCATGGGACGCACGATGGTTCGCGCCAGGAAAATCGAGAGGAGGACGGAGAGCAGAATGACCACGGTCATCGCGATGACGATACCGGTTCGCTGTCGGCGGACCGCTCGCGTGAAGCTGCGATCGTTGTTCGTCGCCAGCAGGATCCCGCCGTTGACTGGCACCGCGGAGCTGATGACCGGCGTGAGGTCGGGGGCGTTTCGGACCTTGGTAGTCGGACGGGTTAGCGAAATTGCGCGGACGGCTTCCGGCCAGGCCTGCAGGCGGTCGACCCGGGGCTCGACATAGTCGTCAAGCTGATCTGCGCCGACGATGGCGTTGAAGCCTCGATCCAGCGCCCGCGCCACGTCCTTCGTCCATTTCTGGGTGCGCGGATCGACGAGGACATAGGTGGGCCCGGTGAGCTTCCAGCTGTCGATCAAAAGCCGCCCATCGGAGCCATAGAGCCGAAGGCGGTCGTTGTTGGTCTTCGACATCTCGGCGAGGAGCTGTGGCCATTGATCGCGCGCGACGTGTTTGAGAGCCGCAGCCGCGGTCGCCGCTTCGATCCGGGTCTGCTGGGTACGCTCCTTGCTCAGCCGGTTCCTGAACACGTCCAGGTAGAGCGTGCAGAGCGCGACCAGCACGACCGTGAGCAGATTGAGCGCGAGAATTCGGTGCGCAAGCGTCCAGCGCCCCGACCAGCTCAGCGCCAGGTCGGCTTCGTCGCTATTATTCGTCGAAGCGGTATCCGACGCCATATAGGGTGTCGATTGCATCGAATTGGGGGTCTGCGGCCCGGAATTTGCGTCGAATTCGCTTGATGTGACTGTCGATCGTTCGGTCATCTACGTAGACATCGTCGTTATAAGCCACATCGAGCAGTTGGTTGCGTGATTTCACGACGCCGGGTCGCTGCGCAAGGGCTTCCAGGATCAGGAACTCCGTGACGGTAAGGCTGACGTCCTTGCCGCCCCACTTCACCTTGTGCCGCGCCGGATCCATGGACAGGCGGCCCCGTTCGAGCAGTGGCAGTTCTGGTTCGTCCTGCTCGGCGGCGGCATCCCCGCGTGCGAGCTGCTGCCGCCTCAGCAAAGCGCGGATGCGGGCGATCAGAAGGCGTTGGGAGAAGGGCTTGGAAATATAATCGTCGGCGCCCATCGCGAGCCCCAGCGCCTCGTCGAGCTCGTCGTCCTTGGACGTGAGGAAGATCACCGGGATGGAGCTGAACTCGCGCACCCGGCGCAACAACTCCATACCGTCCATGCCGGGCATCTTAATGTCGAAGACGCCGAGGTCCGGCACGTTGTCGGTGATGGCCTTCAGCGCGAGCGCAGGATCGGAGTAAACCCGCGTGACGAAACCCTCCTGCTGGAGGGCGATCGACACCGAGGTCAGGATGTTGCGGTCGTCATCGACCAGCGCGATCACTTCGCTCATCCGCCCCTTGCCTTGGCCCCCGCCGACCGTCCTTAAGCGCGATAGACACCGTGCCGGCGTGAGACAAGGCAGCGCCCAGTTGTTTTGACCCAGCAACTTTTTCGGGGTTATAGGCGCTCTTAGACATGCGGCGGCAGCCTATGGGCCGCCGCCGCTTCGATTATTTGAAAGGGGTAACCTTAAGTGACTGACCGGGTTCCGCACAGCGGCCTCGACGCGCAGGGTATCGCAACAGGCGCGGAAATCTTTTGGAATCTGACGACGGCGCCGCTCGTCGAGCATGCAGTTCGCCGTGGCGAAGGCCTGCTCGCGAAGGACGGCCCGCTGGTCGTGCGCACCGGCAAGCACACCGGTCGCAGCGCACAGGACCGGTTCATCGTCCGCAATTCGGTCAGTGACGATGCGGTCTGGTGGGGCAAGACCAACAAGCCGATGGACGCGGACGCGTTCGACCGGCTGTACGACGATTTCATGGTCGCGCTGGCCGACAAGGACCAGCTGTACGTCGCCGACCTCTACGGCGGATCGCAGCCCGAACACCGCGTGAAGATGCGGGTGATCAACGAGTTCGCTTGGCACAATCTTTTCATCCGGACCCTGCTCGTGCGCCCGGAAACGGAAGAGCTCGCGGATTTTGCACCCGAGTTCACGATGATCGACCTGCCGAGCTTCCGCGCCGACCCGGAGCGGCACGGCTGCCGCAGCGAGACGGTTATTGCGGTCAACCTGGAGAAGAAGCTCGTTCTGATCGGCGGCACCGCCTACGCCGGCGAGATGAAGAAGTCGGTGTTCGGCCTTCTCAACTTCCTGCTGCCGCCGAAGGGCATCATGCCGATGCACTGCTCGGCCAATATCGGCCCGCAGGGCGACACGGCGGTGTTCTTCGGCCTGTCCGGTACCGGTAAGACGACGCTGTCGGCCGATCCGAACCGCACGCTTATTGGCGACGACGAGCACGGCTGGTCGGACACAGCGGTCTTCAATTTCGAAGGTGGCTGCTATGCCAAGATGATCCGCCTTTCGGCCGAAGCCGAACCGGAGATTTACGCGACGACTAAGCGGTTTGGAACGGTGCTCGAAAACGTCGTCATGGACACGACGACGCGCGAGCTCGACCTCGATAGCGCGGAATATGCCGAGAACAGCCGCGGCGCCTATCCGATCGATTTCATTCCGAATTCGTCGGAAGAGAACATGGGTCCGGTTCCGAAGAATATCGTGATGCTGACGGCCGACGCTTTCGGCGTCCTGCCGCCGATCGCGAAGCTGACGCCCGACCAGGCGATGTATCACTTCCTCTCGGGCTATACGGCGAAGGTCGCGGGCACCGAGATCGGCGTCACCGAGCCGGAAGCGACCTTCTCGACCTGCTTCGGCGCGCCGTTCATGCCGCGCCACCCGTCGGTCTACGGCAACCTGCTCAAGCAGCGCATCGCCGAGGGCAGCGTCGACTGCTGGCTGGTCAACACCGGCTGGACCGGTGGCAAGTATGGCGTCGGTCAGCGCATGCCGATCAAGGCTACGCGCGCGCTGCTCAACGCTGCGCTCGACGGCAGCCTGAAGAGCGCCAAGTTCCGCAAGGACCCCAACTTCGGCTTCGAAGTGCCTCTCGATCTGCCGGGTTGCACCGAGCTTCTTGATCCGAGGAGCACCTGGGACAATCCGGAAGAGTACGACCGGACGGCGGCGAAGCTCGTCGACCTGTTCGTAGAGAATTTCGCGCAATTCGCGGACCAGGTGGACGAGGGCGTGCGCCAAGCAGCCCCGAAGCATTCGCAACAACAAGTGCAGCAACAGACGCAACCCACCGCTGCTTGAGGCCCGGTCGCTGATCGGGCCCTCCAAAGGACCCGATCAATGATCGACTACCGCCCACGACTGTTCACTAGCGACGCCGAGATCGAGCATATCGGCGAAGGATTGCTCGCGCACACGCTGCCGCGCGCCGAGTGGACCCATGAAGCGCACCTCGCCGCTACGACATACCTGTTGCTGAAGCGGCCCGATGTCGACTTGGACGCCCGGCTGCCGGACATCATCCGAAGCTACAATAAGAGCGTCGGAGGAGTGAACAGCGACACCGAAGGCTATCATGAAACCATCACCCGCACGTTCCTGCGCGGCGTGCGGCTGTTCCTTGCTGAGGCGGATCCGAAGGAGCCTCTGCACGAGCTGGTCAACGAATTGCTGCTATCGCCAATGGGCCGGCGGGACTGGCCGTTCCGCTTCTATTCGCGGGAGCGGCTGTTTTCCGTGGCCGCGAGACGCGACTTCGTCGGGCCCGACCTGGCGGCCTTTCCTTGAGAGTCTTTGCGGAGCGCCGATGAATAGTCCGTGCCGACGGCCAGCATGACCCGGCCGGCGCTGATGCCCGATTTGATGTCGAGCGCCGCGGGATGGGCGGGCGGCGCGCTGAACAGGTAGCGGACCTTTTGAACCGCATATCGGATTCGGTCGACAACTCGGCCGCCGATGCGGGCAAGATTGGGGTGAATGCTCACGTCCAGTTCGGGTAGCGGCTTTCCAGCGCTATTGAAGAACGAGCCGAATAGCAGCGCTTTCTCACGGGCTTTCGGCGGAAGTTCTGGTTCGCCGATGAACCGCGCGAGCTCCTCCACATCCTCCACTTCGGTCGACGCGCCCAGGCACCCTCCGACCCATTTCCCGACGACGGCGTTCGGAACGCCCAGATACGTAGCCTCGACGCCGATCGTGGAGCCAGTGGTGACCACCGCATGGGAAGCGCGAACGATCGCGTAGCTGTCGGACGGGTCGTCGGGCTCAAGGACGATTACGCCGCGGCGTTCGAGTTCGGTGAAATCCCACTCTCGGCGCCAGGAGTCATGCTTGAACCGAAGGTGCGGATGCAGCCGGACGATGAGTTGCAGTCCTCGCTGGTCGCAAATGTCGCAGAGGGCCAGCGCAACATGATTCTGCGTGGCGAACCTTCCGAATGGCGGTTCGTCCGTCACTGCGAAGGTCTCGTCCGACGACGAGGTGAAGAAGGCGACGGTTTTTCTCTCCTTCAGGCCTTGCGGGACGGTCCCTGGCTCTTGGGTTGCCGTGTACAGCCCTACGTCGGTGCCGGATTGCCTTTCGAGACGCTCCTGGAAGAACGCCTCTCCGGCTTCCGGATCATAATAGTGAGAGTCGATGAGGCGCTGCGCGTTGCGCGGCTCCTGGATCGAGAAGGGCGCTGCAATGTAGCGGTTTCCAGCCGACCCCTGCTCGTAGCGGACCACTTCGCACGTGCCGTCGAGAACGTCGCAGAACGGGCGCGAATAACAGTGCCGGCCGTTGAAGATGACGACCTTGTCATAGCCGAGCGCACGCACCGCCTGGCCGATGCGGAGCGAGATGTGCGCGGATCGCCATGCCGGCTCGAGAACATGGCCGAATTCTTCGAGCCCGGACGGATTCTGGATCGTCGTCAGGCTCGACACCGAACTGAGAACGGCAAGGCCGATCTTCGCGCCGTCTAGTTCGTAGGCTCTGAGTGCATCATAAGTGGCGGGAAGGGGCGGGAGCTCGTCGTCGATCGCAAGATCGCCTGTGATGTCACGCCCGTTGATCACCGGCATCACGAAGCGCTCGATTTTGCGGTTGAGAGTTTCGATAATCTTGTCGCGCGGGCGCCAGTGTGGCGACGATCGGCTGCACAGGGTGAAAAGGTTGATCGCATCGACTTTGGCCTCGCGATGGCTGCGGGCAATGTCCCGCTCGGCCGCCATGCAAAAGGCCCACGGATTGCCCGAAGCGATGAGGATGCGCTGCGCCATGCTTAGTCTTCAGCCAGGCTCAGATTACGACGCACGGGAATACCAGCAGCAGCTAGCGCTTTCTTAGCTTCAGCAGGCGTCTGTTCGGTGAAGTGGAACATGCTCGCCGCCGCAACCGCAGAAGCGCCGGCCTGTATGGCCTCAACCATGTGCTGGTAGCAGCCCGCACCGCCCGATGCGATTACGGGTACGTCGACTGAGTTTGTGACTGCCGCGATGAGGTCGAGGTCATAACCTTCCATCGTTCCATCGCAGTCCACGGAAGTGAGGAGAATCTCGCCTGCTCCAAGAGCGACCGCCTCACGCGCCCACTCGACAGGCCGGCGAGACGTGGTGTGCTTGCCCGATTGCGAGACGCATACCAACTCACCGTTCCGTCGCGCGCCGTCCAAACTCACAACGATGCACTGTGATCCGAAGCGGCGCGCGGCTTCCCGGATCAAATCCGGATCATCGTAAGCTGCCGTACCAATACTCACTTTGTCCGCGCCAGCGCGAAGCAGCGTCGCGATTTGGTCCGGGTGCGAGATTCCTCCACCAACAGTAAGGGGCAGAAAACAATAAGGGGCATAGCTGCGCACCCACTCATCGTCAGCTGGTCGGCCTTCCTGATTGGCACCGATATCGACCACGATCAGCTCGTCGACATCCCGTGCATTGTAAACTTTGACCGCTGGAAGAATGGCGCCGACCCGCCGCCAACTGTCAAACCGAACGCCTTTGACCAAGCCAGGGTTCTTCCACAGCAAGGTCGGGATCACCCGGACCTTTAGCATTCTCCAAGCTCAACGAAATTGCTGAGCAACCTAAGGCCAGCCTTGCTGCTTTTTTCGGGGTGAAATTGCGTTCCCCAGACGCGATCCTTTCGTACGACCGCAGCGACTTCGCAGCCATAATCGGCGGTCGCTAACATCCACTCAGTGTCGGCAGGTTGGAACGCGAAGCTGTGAACGTAATAATAGTCCGCGGCCTCGGGCAATCCATCAAACAGAGGATCGGAACGCGACGTACGTGTCTCGTTCCATCCGATGTGCGGGACTCGCTCAGCGCAGCCTAGCGATCGAAGCGAAACAATGTTGCCCGGAATTAGTCCGAGGCCTTGGCGCTCGCCGCCCTCATTCCCTCGGTCGGCTAGGAATTGCATTCCGAGGCAGATGCCGAGCAGAGGTTTGCGACTAGACGCTGCCTCGTGGATCGCCCCCGGCCATCCGCCTTGTTCGAGCCTGTCCATGCCTTCGGCGAATGCGCCGACGCCCGGCAGGATGATCCGCTCGGCCAGATCGAGATGCTCGGGTCTTTCGGCGATGAACGGTGTGTGCCCTAACGTTTCAATGGCCTTCTCGACCGAGGCGAGATTGCCCATTCCATAATTGAGGATCGCCACTTTCATGCGTTGTCGTAGTTGAGCTTTGTTAAGTTGCCGTGGCGGTTCTTTTTGAGGCTTCCGTCGGTGCCCTTCTCGAAGATTGCTGTGTTCGTATAACTGTCGCAGATCTTCACAAACTCATCGACGCTCATGTCGAGCGGAGCGAGGATTTCCTCGAGTGGCTTGTCGAGATAGGTCCATGGAAACATACCGTCGCGCTTGCGAACGATTGCTAGGGCATCTTCGCGCGAGATGCGTCCGCGGCGAACATGGAGACAGGCGATGTCGGTGGCGCGGCCGAAGCCGAATTTTAGAAACTTGAAGTAGTCGTGGATGCCGGTCTGGTGATTATCGAGGTTTTCGTAATTTACCATCGACCCTTCGACCGCATGGTCCAGTTCGGTGAAGCCGTGCGCGCTAGAGATTAACGCGTTCGAGAGGCCATCCCAAGGGATGTAATGTCCAAGGAAGAGGCCTGTGACTCCAACGCGGCTTAGTTCCTCGTCGGTCGGATATTGGTAGGGGAGTAACTTGTGGGCGGGGATGCCGTAAGCCTCGGTTAGGTCTGATACCCTAAGGCCGAGAAGGCCCCCGAATTCCTCCAACCAACGACGCGTAAGAACGTTAGAATCCTGCGCAGCGGCAGGGCCGCCGTATTCATTCTGGCTGTTCTCGCCCCAGACGATCAGCGGAACGTTAAACTGGACTGCGGCCCGTACCGGAATCGTGAAGATCCCGACATGTTCGGGCCAGCTGATGTCTCCAACTTCGGTCAGGCCGATGCGGTTGAGCTTCGCGCGTATCAGCGGGTCAGGCGAGAACTCGACATAATCGACGCCGAGATGCTTGATGTTCTCAATATTTTTCCGACCGACAGCGGAAAGGTCACAGGTGGTTGCAGTCACGCAAAGGGGATTGAGTCCCATCTGGAGCATTTGCACGACTTGATAGGTGCTGTCCTTGCCGCCGGACACAGGGACGATGCAGTCCCAGTTGCGGGCGTCACTTCGGTAGCCAGCGAGTATGCCTTCAAGCTCTCGACTTCGCTGCTTCCAATCAACCTCTGCGCGACGCTCGTAAGCGCGGCAGGCACTGCATATGCCTTCCTCGTCAAACTGCAGGTCAGGCTTAGTGTCCGGCATAACGCAGCGGGCGCAGTAGCGAAGCATTAGCGGGTGCCCTTTTCGAGCAAGAACCAGTTGATATCGTCCTGTGGGAATGCTGGGTCCCGACGGTAACAGAAACCGTAATCGAGGAGCTTTAAGTCGGGGAAACGGCCGAGCACTTCCCCTGCAAAATCGCGCTTGAAGAGACGGTCGTCGTGGCCGCGATATCTGATGGCGACAGGCGAAGGGCTATAATACTCGGCGATGAGTATTAGGCGTTCCGCGCTTTCGTAGAGACGCTGGTAGGCGGTCGGCAAAAGCTCCGGATTGAGATGAATCAGGACGCCTTTGCTTAATGCCAAATCCGCTCGATTAGGCCGCCAGTCAGCGATCGAACCATTGAATACATTTTCTTCGCCGATCAGGGTCGCAAGTTCCTTGGCCGCATCCTGATTGATCTCGACCGCCGTGCACACGATTTCCGGATAAAGCAGTCGCAACGCACGCAGATTCATTCCGACATTCGCGCCGATCTCAGCGCACGATGCGATCGAGCCTGCTTTGTCCAGCGCCTTGGCGAAGAATGCGAGGTTCGACGCGAGCAGTGCGTCGCTACGGTTGCGGCCGATATATTCGGTCCCGAACTCACCTGCCCAGAATTGCTCCTGCGGCGTTCCGTACTCTTTGCCGCTACTCCCCACGTCCTTGCTTCCATTCACGAAATTGCCGTTCCGCCATGGCCCAGTCGTCGGGCGTGTCAATGTCGATGGCGCGTTCGGGCGGCAATTCGATGAAGGTCGTACTTTTGCCGAAGATCGGTCGACCTTCTTCCCAAGCGGACTTTGAGCCCCAGTAGAATTGGCCGGCGTCGTAGTAGGTGGGCTCAAGGTCCTGCGATCGGGTGAGCGCATAGTCTGGGAACATCAGGCTCATCGCGCCGACGTCGTTCTTGGTGAAAGCGCGCTGGACCGGTCGAGCAAAGCGGCCCGCCGCGAAGATATAGTCCCAGTCGGCCCCAAGCTGCCGGGCGGCGTCGAGATCTTTGGGAAGCGTGAATACTGCCGTGCCGTACAGGCAACAGGCGCTGTTGAACGTCCAGCCTTGGTCGGTGGCCCAATGTACAGCGTGTCTGACGACTTCGAGCGTACCCGAGTGGTCGTCGGCAAGCTCGGCAGGGCGCATGAACGGAACTTGTGCTCCGGCTTGGGTCGCGACTGCGGCGATCTCCGGATCGTCAGTCGAAACCAGCACCTGTTCGAACAGGCCACAGTTCAAAGCAGTCTCGATGGGCCATGCGATCATTGGCCTGCCTGAAAATTCGCGCACGTTCTTCCGCGAGATGCGTTTGCTTTCGCCGCGGGCGGTGATGATCGCGATGGCGGCCACGGGCTCTAGACCAAGGAAGCCCATTCGAGCGGCTCGCCGCGCTTCAAATCACGTGCTGCCCGCCGTCCGAGAACGTCGGGCAAATGCTTCGGCGGCAGGCCGAAGCCCGGCCGGATCGAGCGCACATTGTCCTGGGTGAGGCCTTCGCCCGCCGCGATATCCTGCACCACGTAAAGCGACCGCCGGAACGCGACGTTGCCGCGCTCGCAGCCCTGGAGATCGTAGGTCGGATTTCCCAGAGCGCGCCACGCACGCTTGCAGTCGCTGCACCAGCGACCGGAATTCCTCCGGCTCCAGGCTAAAGGCTGCGTCGGGTCCGCCGTCGGCGCGGGCGAGGGTGAAATGCTTCTCGACGACGCAACCGCCAAGCGCGATGGACGCAACCGCCACGGCCGAGCCGGCGGTATGATCGGACAGCCCGGCGACGACGCCGAACCGTTCGGCAAGGTCCGGCACCGTGCGAACGTTCGATTGCTCGTCCGGCGCAGGGTATGAGCTGACGCAGTGCAGAAGCACGATCTGGTCGCATCCGTTCTCGCGAGCGGTGTCGACGGCCTCGCCGATCTCGTCCGCAGTTGGCCATTCCCGTCGAAATGATCATCGGTTTGCCGGTGCGGGCGACGCGAGCTGATCAGCGGAAGATCGACGGCTTCGAACGAAGCGATCTTGTAGGCGGGGGCACCCAGTCGTTCGAGCAAGTCGACGGCAGTGTCATCGAACGGCGTGGAGAATAACGTCACTCCGAGCTGTCGCGCGCGCTCGAACAAGGCTTCGTGCCATTCGAACGGCGTCTGAGCTTCGCCATAGAGGTCGTAAAGCGTGCGCCCGTCCCACAGCCCGCCCTCGATGCGGAAACCCGGTCCGTCATGGTCGATCGTGATCGTATCCTGGGTGTAGGTCTGGATCTTGATCGCGTCGGCGCCAGTCGCCGCGGCGGCATCCACCAGCGCAAGCGCTCGCTCAAGGCTGCCATTATGATTGCCGGAAAGCTCGCAGATCACATAGGGTTCCTGGTCGGGACCTATGTGACGGCCTGCGATCTCGATTGTTCGGCTCAAGATCGCCCCCACTGCGTCGCTTCGGTCCGAACTGGTGGATTGAGCGAATAGCGGATCAAGCCGCGCTCGTCGGCGTCGTTCGACCGGCGAAAGCCGCAGCTTTCAAAGAGTTTGTGCGAGCGGTGATTGTCGGAAGCGACGAAGGCGATGATCCTCGCGCCGCCCTGGCACCGCGCGAGCTCGTCGCACGCACCGCCAAGAACAGCGCGCCCAACGCCCGTCCCGCGCGACCCGGGGCTTATATTGATGCTGACCTCGTAAGCGCTGGAATCGTCGGCGCTCGGGTCGAATCTGATCATGCCGACCGGGGATTGACCATCTTCTGCGATGCGCAGGTGGACGTCTGGTTCCGAGAGCGCGGTCTCATACCAGCGCACATGTTCCCGCCAGGGAATGGCGTCGCGATTGCGGGATGCTCGACGTGTGAGTGCGTCATTGCGCCACAGCCACAGCAGCTCGCAATCGTCCTGCCCAGCATCTCTAAATCTGAGGTCCTTGGTCTCGGAATCATTGGTCTCGTTGAGCATGGCTTCGACAACCCTCGACGTTCCAAGTCCGTCGACCAAAGCGAAAGCGGCTGCACTCATGGTTTGTAGCCGGCGTTGGTCCGTTAAGAGCTGCGGCAGCGCAGAGCACATCTCGCCGACGTCATCGACCACCATGGCGGCATCGGCGTCTTGCAGGCCGAGTGCGGTGCACCGTTGGTTTTCGGCAAGGACTAGGACGAGAGAGGGCAGGCCGAGGCAACAGCGCTCGGCGCTCGTCGTTCCTGCCGCTCCGATTGCAAGATCGGCGTCGTGCATCGGGTCGGCCATGTTCGCGCCGCCGCAGCGAACCGCAATGTTGGGTGCCTGCTGCGCCAGACGTTGCACTTCGGCTAGACTTGGGGCGTCGGGGCCGAGGACCACGTCCATTCCGCAGCCGGGCGCTGTTACGAGAATCATCTCGACAACTTTCGCGGTCATTCCGCCGAAGTCCATCGCACCGAGCGAAACCAGAATCCGCCTGACGTTGGAGAGTTCTCTCCTGCGATCGAGCGCTGAGCGGCGCCGGTCGACGAACTCCGGACGAAGCAGGGCATAAAGGGCACCGGCAAGGATCGTCGTCGGTGCTGGAACGAGCTGCGCATATTCTCCGGACGAGCGCCCAAACGTTTGGTCGAGCAGCAGGTCACAATCGCAAGAACGGTTTGCGAGGTCGTCGATCACCAACAGCCGGCCGGCGAATTCGCGGGCGCCCGAATGCCAGTGAGCGTCAAGCAGGTAATGATCCACGATCATCCAGTCGCAGTTCCCGACCTGATCCTGCGTAACGCGAACATCCGCCTCCTGCGCGCCGATGGTCAGGGCCGGCTGGTGCCAGTCGGGCCCGCTGCGGTTCAATTCCGGCGAAGGTTCGATGCGGACGACCTTGTGGCCCGCCGCGGTGATCCGTTGTTCGACGGAGGAGGACATTGCGGCCGCCACAAAAGTGACCTCCGACCCGCGCTGCGCAAGCGCATCAGCCAATGTCAGGCACCGAATGGCGTGACCGGCGCCAATCACCGGCCCGGCATCGACGCGGAAGGCTACACGCACCCGAGAAGCCGCTTCACGCCGGCAATCACCGTGTCCTGCTCTTCGTCCCGTAGGTCCGGAAAGAGTGGCAAAGTGATCGCCTCGGCATAGTAACGTTGGGCTTCCGGCCAGTCCGCCGGATCGAAGCCAAGGTCGCGATAATAGGGTTGGCCTGGAACCGGGATGTAGTGGACGTTTACGCCGATCCCCGCGTCCCGCAGACCGTCGAACAGCCGCTGCCGGAGAGATGCGTCAACACGCACCACGTACAAGTGTGCGCTCGAACGCGATTCAGGATGCTGCCATGGCGTTGTCAGCGGCGCCTCTGCGAAAGCTTCGTCGTAGCGCCGCGCGAGCTCGCGACGACGCGCGACAAATGCATCGATCCGCGACATCTGGCTCGTTCCCAACGCCGCCTGGATGTCGGTCATCCGGTAATTATGACCCAGGTCGAGCTGCTCATAATACCACGCGCCCTCCGGCTCGTGCCGGAAATCCGAAGGCTCTCGCGAAATGCCGTGACTTCGGAGGCGAGCCATGCGGCCGGCAAGCTCGGCGTCGTTGGTCATGGCCATGCCGCCCTCGCCGGTGGTGATGATCTTCACCGGATGGAAGCTGAAGACGGTGACGTCGCTGTAGCGGCAATCGCCGACGGGCCGGCCTTCATAGGTAGCTCCAATGGCGTGCGAAGCGTCTTCGATGATCTTGAAGCCGTACCGCCGGGCTAGCTCCGCAATTTCGGGCATCTCGGCGCTCTGCCCCGTCAGGTGCACGGGAATGACAATCTTGGGCAGGCGTCCCTGACGTTCGGCTTGCTCGAGCTTCTCGGCGAGCCTCTCGACGGACATGTTGAAGGTTTCGGGATCGATATCGACGAAGTCGACGTCCGCTCCGCAATATCGCGCGCAATTCGCGCTCGCGACGAAGGTGATCGGGCTTGTCCACAGCAGGTCGCCAGGCCCGAGCTTCAGGGCCAGGCATGCCGCATGAAGTGCTGCTGTCGCATTGCACATCGCGACCCCGTGTGCGGCTCCGCAATAGGACGCGATGATTTGCTCGAACCGAGGGACAGCAGGACCTTGGGTCAGGAAATCCGATCGCAGGACTTCGACGACCGCCTCAATATCGGCCGCGCCGATCGATTGGCGGCCGTAGGGGATCATGAGTCCGCGTCGATGGGTAGCGGATCGTGGAGTTCGCTTCGGATGAGGTTGCGAAGCTCCTCGACCGTCAGGAATTTCTCATTGGTGGCGCTGCTGTAAGAAAAGCCCGGTGGGACCTTCGTTCCTCCATGGGCAGCGAGATACGTGTCCGCATTATGCTCGCCCGAGCCCGACAGGATCGCGAAATAGCGCCCGAGATCGACGGTGTTGTAGCTGTCGCTGGCGGTGATCATTTCCTCGTGGACCTTCTCGCCTGGCCGCACTCCGACAATCCGGTGCTCGCGGCCCGGGGCGATTGCCTCGGCCACGTCCATGATCCGGTAGCTTGGAATTTTGGGGACGAAGATCTCCCCGCCGCGACTGTGCTCGATCGCCCAGAGCACCATTTCCACGCCCTCCTGGAGCGTGATGTTGAAGCGTGTCATGTGCGGATCGGTAATCGGCAGGGGCCCTTGGTCCCGGCGTGCGAGGAAGTGGGGAATGACCGACCCGCGGCTGCCCATGACGTTGCCGTAGCGGACCACCGCAAACTTCAGCTCGCGACCTCCCCGAATGTTGTTGGCCGCCGTGATGAGCTTGTCCGAGCACAGCTTCGTTGCGCCGTATAGATTGATCGGTGCGGCGGCCTTGTCCGTGGAGAGCGCCACGACCGTCCGCACTTTGCTGTCGAGGCACGCTTCCACGAGGTTCTGCGCGCCAAGCACGTTCGTCTTGATGCACTCGAAGGGGTTATATTCGGCGGCCGGCACTTGCTTGAGGGCCGCCGCATGGACGACGGTGTCGATGCCTTCGAGGGCGCGCCTCAGGCGCGGCTCATCCCGAATGTCGCCGAGAAAGAATTGCAGCGCCGGGTGCTGACCCAACCGCTGCGCCATTTCATATTGTTTGAGCTCGTCGCGCGAATAGACGACGACCCGCTGAACGTCCGGATAGCGGTCGAGCACGGTTCGAACGAACGCCTGCCCGAAAGAACCCGTGCCGCCGGTGATCAAGATCGATTTCAACGCAAACATGAACGCCGCCCCTAATTACAAAACACGGCTGTGGGGAGTGCCGCCGACGACTTCGGCATAGCTCCCGATCTCCGCGAGCTTCCCATCGTCGAGACGGACGACCTGATCGGCGCGCGAGATCGTCGACAACCTGTGAGCGATCATGATGATCGTGCGGCCCTCTTCGCCGAGCCGGTCCAGCGCCTCCATGACCGCGGCCTCCGTTGCATCGTCGAGGGCGCTCGTGGCTTCGTCGAGGACCAGCACCGGCGCTTGCTTGTAGATCGCACGGGCGATCCCGAGGCGCTGCCGCTGGCCGCCCGACAAGCGGATGCCGCGCTCGCCGACGAACGTGCCGTACCCTCCGGGGAGGGTCGAGACGAACTCATCCAAGCGCGCTTTTCTTGAGGCTTCTTCGACGCGGCTCATGTCAACACGATCCGCCGGCACGCCGAGGGCGATGTTCCTTGCAATGCTCGCGTCCGCCAGGAAAATGGCCTGCGGAACGTGCGCAATGCTTCGTTGCCAGCTGCGGCGATTCTCCCGCGTTATTGGCACGCCATCGACCGTGATGGATCCTCCGCTGGGCTCGATCAGTCCCATCAGGAGATCCGCGAGCGTACTCTTGCCGCCTCCGGTCTTCCCGATCAGCGCAACCGTCTGGCCGGCCGGTATTTCGAAGCTCACGCCATCGATCGCGGGGGCCCGCCTGTTCAAATAGCGAAAGCTCACATCCTTGACGCTGATGGACCGGCGAAGGGGGAGCGAAGCCACAGCCTGGAGCGAGGGTTCTTCCTCGTCCACCGGCAACCGGAGCAGTTCCAGGACCTGCGCCAGGACGCTGCTATGCCCGGCCACGTTGGACCAGCCCACGTAGACTTGCTGCAGCAGCGGAAGCAGCCGCTGGGCACCGAGGGCCAGGGCGCCCAGTATCGGCAGTGCCTTCGCGAACCCGCCCTGGCCGCCGGATATGATCGCCGCCAGTGCCGCGATCAGCACCATACCGAGGGCTTCGATCACGAACCTCGGGGCCGAACTGATGAAGCTGATCTTGGCCCGAGCTAGGTTGAAACGATGGTCGACTCTGCGGAACGCGTCGACATAGACCGCCTGCGAGCTTTCGATGATCACGTCGCGAATGCCGCCAAGGCTCTCCTGGAAGATCTTGATGCGCTCGTCATAGGAGCTGCCCAGGACGTCCGCGTTGCGCGCGAGCGCATTTCGACCGACCGCCGTAACGAGCAGGTAGATGACCGAGATGGCCGCTGCTGCGGTCAGGGCGGTGAACGGATCAATGTAGATCAGCCCGCCGATAATGACGGCCGCCATGAAAGCCGAAGTCCCCGCGAGCATCGCCTGCTGAAGCACGCTGAAGACGATCACTCCGACCTTCTCGAGGCTGGCGACGAGACCGCTGGTGTTGTGGTTGATGTGGTAGGTGTAAGGCTGGAAGAGCAGCCGCCGGTGGATTTCCACCGCCAAATCGTGGCCCATCCCGAACACGAACTTTTGCGTCGAGGCCAATAACAGGAGTTGAACGGCCGCGCCGACGATTGCCAGGATGATGAAAAGGGCCAGAGCGGCCACAAGCCGCTCGTGAGGTGTGACGGCCCCGAGCGCGGCAAAGCCGGCCGTAACGGCTGGCCACTGATCCATACGGCTCGGATCGGCCAGGAGTGACAGGAACGGAAGCACCGCGCCGATGGTCGCGATCTCGGCGAATGCGCCGGCGATCATTAGCCCGAGGACAAAATAGAATTGAGCTCGCCGGCGGGGCGACATGCTGTCGTACAATTCCCGCAGGCCCGACCATAGGTGGCCTTGATCCGGTGCGACTGAGCGCTCTTCCCCCTCAAGGTCCATGGCGCAAGCTTATCGGCTGTCGGCGGGGCGCACTAGGTCAAGCGGTGCGGAGCGCTCTTTCGCCGGCGGCGATGCAGTCGACCTCGGATACGCCGGCGACCATCGCACCGGCTCTCGCGCCGAAGCGACATGCCTAGCCCGCACGTTCCGCTGCCGGAGCAGCAATCGGAGAAATGCCCGAAGTGAGCCGGGGCTCACCGAAGCCCAGACGGTCCAGACGAAGGTGCTGGCGGTCCGGGCGTTGAAGCCGAGCTTGCCGCGCCTCAAGAACCGGCCGAGCAGCATGGGCCGGCCGCCGGGCCATAGGGTTCGCGACCCGGCGGAGATGAAAACGCGTGGATCCACGCGCGTTGGCTTGCGTTCGCGGCTTTCCAGAAGATCATCATAAGCTTCGCCCCGATTGAAGCGGGCCAAACAGCGGTACATGAGGTCGACTGCATTCTCGACCCGTTCATTGTCGAAGTCCGAGAGCTTCCGCCGTCTCCATTGCCGAAAGCGGTAAAGCGAGCGCGGGATTACGAGCACGTCCGCTTCGGCGGCCATCCGCAGGACTAGGTCCTGGTCCTCCCAGAATATGCATTCTTCGCGATACCCCCCGATCCGGTTGAAGGTCGCGCGGCGGAACATGATCGAGCCGTGCGCGAAGGGGAGGAATGCGGATTTTCGCTCGAGCCTCCAATGATCCTCCGTCCGGATTTGCCGCCCGTCGTCGTCGATGATGTCGAACATCGAACCGACGAGGCCGGCGGCGGGGTTGGCTTCAAGGACTCGAAGCTCCAGTTCCAGGCGTTGCGGGTGTGACAGATCGTCGGCGTCCATCCGCGCGACAAACCCGCCAGTCGATTTCTCGACGGCCATCATCGAGCTTCCGACTGGCCCCAGTTTTTTTTCGCCCTCGATCAGCCGAATGCGCTCGTCCTGCGCCGCCCACTCGCGCAATCGCTCTGTGGATCCGTCCGTCGAAGCATCGTCGTAGATTACGAACTCGAAGTTGCGGTGGGTCTGATCGAGGATGCTGCGGACGGCATCGTCGAGAAAGGGCAGGGCGTTATGGACCGGCATCACGACGCTGAGAGAATGGTCTTTGGAGCGCGAGGCCATGGCCGCCCTTCGATGCGAATTGTCGAGTGATGCCTTGGAAGCTCAGGAGAGCACAAGGGCCCGGCGCAGGGGTTTTAGTTCCCCAAGGCGCGCTTGAGCAGATCCTCAAGGTGCACGGCAGGCTCGACGTTTCTCCGGTAATAGTCTGAATTCGCCTGCCTCATCGCAGCGGCGTCCGCGGGGCGGTGGAGAAGGCGTTCGCACTGGGCGATGCATTCGTCGGGCGTGGTGAACCCGAGATAGTTGGTGCCGTCGACCAACGGCTGCGGCAGCTCCGCTTCCGGGGCCTCACCCACAATGCACCGCGCGGCAGCCAAATATTCGGACATCTTGAAAGCGAGCGAGCCGCGCAGGCCCCGTGAATAAACGGCGATGAGCGGTCTCCGCAGCAGCGGAGGGTAGGATCGCATCCTCCATGGCAGCGGCGTGATCAGGTCCGGAGCATGGTTGCGGGCGAAGTCGCTCGGCACGATCCCGCCCAGGAACCGCGGTCCGAATGCGGACCGGAGCGCCCTCACCAGTTCAATCCGCTCCTGATTGATCGCGTGGCGATCGGGATCTTCGGTCGTGGGGGACCAGAGGCGGGTCTGGAAAAAGACGACGCTCTCCGCCGGAGCGCTCGGTTCGACCTCGAACGCGCGAGGCTCCGGCAAGGCGAAGAGCTGCCGCGCATCCGATGCCATTTCCGGCAAGGTTCGACCGGTCCGCAGGCGCGCGCCAAGCAAGCGAAGCGCGGCGGCGGGTTGGATCGCCGGATTGTTCAGCCCAAGGGGCTTCACCTTTCGCCTCAGTTCCGGACTGAGCTTGGCGACTTCGGACGACTGGTAACTGCGCTTGAAGTAGACATCGACCGCGTCGAGCGGTCCGCGTTCATTGATGACGGGATCGTCCGCGACATCGATCACGACGCGCTGTTGCCTGAGCCGATCCCGAACGCTTACGTGGAGCAGCCGCGGATTTGTGCGCTCGCGTGCCGGTTGAAACTTGAGAGCGATCTTTCCGCGGGCCCGCAGCAAATCCAGTCCCTCGAAGATCTTCGCGAATTCCTGGACGCTGGTCGAGCCCGACAGGACCACGGTAACTTCGTAATCACGCCCAGCCCTGCCCATGACCATTGGCTAGGCGAGCACGGGGCAAGACGCTAACCTTAACTGCTTTGGACGCGGTGCCATTATCCTCGGTCGCAGTCGTGATCCCATGCTTTAAGCAGGGGCGATTTCTCGAGGCTGCCGTCCAGAGCGCGCGGGAGCAGTTGCCGCAGCCGGACGAGATCATCGTCGTCGACGATGGAGGGGCCGAGGACCTGGCGAAAATTCTCGGGCCATTCTCCGGCGTTCGCATTCTTCGGCAGGGCAACCGCGGGTTGGCGGCCGCGCGCAATCTCGGCTTGGCCAACGCGGTTTCGGACAAGATCGTTTTCCTCGACGCGGACGACCTCCTGCTTTCCGGCGCGATCTCCGCGGGTCTGGAATGCTTCGGTGGTCACCCCAGCGCCGCCTTCGTCTACGGCGGTTTCGAGGAGATCAGCGCATGTGGAACCGAAGTCCGCCTCAAACCGATGCACGACCGCCGCGATCTCCTGCGATGCAATTGGGTGGCGATGATCGGAACCGTGATGTTCGATCGGCGGAAGCTTCTCGCCATTAGGGGGTTCGACGAGACGCTGGGCATGTGTGAAGATTGGGACGCCTATCTCAGGCTCTCGCGAGACCATGGCTTCGCTTGCTACCCACGGATCGTGGCCCGCTACCAGAAACACGGAGCGAACATGTCGGACGACGTCCCGCAGCTTCGCCGCTGGATCGACGAGGTCCGTTCAAGGGAATGGCGGCGCGGGTTGAAGCCGTCGGAGTGGGTGCCGTGGCTTCAGGGAGCGCATATCCGCGACTTCTATTACGCCACGCCGCGCAAGCGCTCGGTCTTTGAAAAAGCGCATCGGAGGCTCTCACGGGCGCTCCTCGGACTGTGAGCTCAGCGACACCCCTCGTTTCCGTTATCATTCCCGCGTTCAACGCCGGTAGGACCCTGCGTGAAACTCTGGAGAGCGCCGCCCGCCAAAGCTGGCAACATCTCGAAATCATTATCGTCGACGACGGCTCGACGGATCAGACGGCCGCCATAGCGGCCGACTTCTGTGCCGCGGACGCGCGCGCGAAGCTGATCTCGCAGCCGAACGGCGGCGAATTTGCCGCTCGGAACCGGGCAATCGACGAAGCGCGAGGGGAATGGATCGCGCCGCTGGACGCCGACGATCTTTGGTATCCGGAGAAGCTTGAGCGGCAGCTCGCCGTCGCGCAATCCAATCCCTCTGCCGGTCTGATTTACTGCTGGTCACGCCTGATCGACGGTGACGGGCGCGTGATCGGCAGTGCCCCGGCCGCTCGCTGCGAGGGCAACGTGCTGGCGGATCACCTGCGATGGAACTTCGTCGGAAACGGCAGCACGCCGATGATCCGCGCAGAGGTCTTAGGAAGTGTCCGCTACGACGCAAATTTTGGGGCGTGCGCAGATTACCTGCTGCAGTTGCAGCTCGCGATGACCACGCGGTTCGCGGTCGCGCGAGCCTATCTGACCGGTTACCGCGCCTCCGACCGGAGCATCTCTTCAGACGCCTTGCGAATGATCCGCGGCCACATCCAGATGTTCGATAAGCTGATGGCGATCTTGCCTCAGGCTGAGAAGCGCATCGCCAGGAAAGAGAGAGCCAGGTGGCTTGCGAGATACGGACTGGTCCAGTCGCGGCGCGGTCGGCCCCTTGAAGGCGTCGAAGGCCTTGCCCGCGCATTTTCGAGCGCGCCCCTGTCGGCGGGCGCCGAAGTCCTTCAGCAACTCCAGCGTGCCGTCCGCCCCGCATATCTCGACAGCGACGCAGATCGGACTGGTGGACTTTTCCTAAGCTTGGACCCGGATCTCTAGGTTGACGCGGCCTGGGCTCGCGCGGCGACGAGCACCGGATACGCGGCATCCACCGGGTCGAGGCGCGCCTTTCCGGTGTCCTCGAGGGACGCGCCGTGCAGGAAGGCGGTCGCCGCGAACAAATTGCCGTAGGTCTTCACGCTTACCTCGTTCGGCTCGAACGCCCTCGAGAGCATCGTTCGAAGCGCATGTTCGGTCATCGACCAACACCAGCCTTCGCCCCACCCATACCGGTCGACGGAGGAGACGCCGGGGACTGTGACGAGCAGGGTGCCGCCCGGATTTAGAGCCTGGTGGAGCTGCCGAACGGCGGCCTCGACGTCCAGGATCAGGTGGAGCGTTTGCGTCAGGATGATGCAGTCGAAAGTACGTGGCGGCAAAGTCCCTGGTACGCTGAGGTCGCCCGTAATGGTCGCGCCCTCATGGTCCGGCTCCAGATGCAGCACATCCTGGCGGCCGATCCGAGCGCCCCCAAATCTCCGCGAATAAGAGTTGTCTCCGACCTCCAGCGTGTCTCCGCGAATATCGGCCGAATGCGCCTGCAGGAATTGCTCGATGTAATAACGGTCGATCGGCGTTCCGCGGCTGAAGCCGAAGTCGGTGCTGAGTGGTCGCATCGTCGAGACACGGCCCAGGCGCATGGCGGCGGCGCCGCGTATCCGACGGACGAGTTTCGGCCACTTCATAGGCCGGCCAATGCCCGGGCCATGCGCGAGGGTTCCCAATCGCCGACCTGGATCCGGGGGATCATGAGTGGCGATGTCTTTTTCACGGTGAACGCATTCTCGGTCGTGCACGCGCAGGTAAAGCCCGCATCCCGAACCATATCCGCGGTCTCGCGATCGTAGTCACCGAATGGGTAAGCGAAGCTCGTCGGGGTGGTCCCGGTCAGCGCAGTGCACGCCGCGGCGCTTTCGCTGATCTCGCGCCATCGATCGGCGGGATCCAGGCTGGTCAGCGGACGATGGGACAAAGCGTGCGATCCGAAGCTCACATAGTCGGAGGACGATGACTGAAGTTCGGCGGCAGTCATCGGGACGTACGCATCGCCCGCGTGTGGCGGAACCAGGCCGCGAATGCGCGCGGATTCGAGATACTCCGTGATCTCTGAGGGATTTCGCGACCGAAGCGTGGACCAGAGTGACAGGTAGAGCCGCTGCCGCGGTGTCGATGCCGGATCGCCCGCCGGCCACCGAGCGTCGGCGTCAAGCGGCTTAGGCACGGGTACATTCTTGCCGTCGACGAGGATTTCGGAGGCTGCATAGCCGATCACGATTCTCGCGAGCTCGTCCCACCAGAAAGGACGCTGGTCTGAGACCAGCGCGGCAGGGACGAACACAGTCGCGGGCACTTTTTGCGCGGTCAGCAAAGGCAGTGCGGTTCGTATCGTCTGTGCATATGCATCGTCGAAGGTGATTGCGACCGCCTGGCTCGGCAGCGTGCCTTCGATGAGTTGCTTCGCGAAGATTTCCAACGGAAGCACAACGCGCGCGCGCCGCAGCCATTCGATCTGATGTTCGAATCGCTCGGGCGAAACCGCAAGGCCCCAGGGATCGAAGTTGTCGCTGGCGATGCGGTGGTACATCAAGACCGCCGGGCGAGGCGGCCGCGGGACCCGCCGAACGGCCCGTCGCGCGAGATCGCGCAAGCTGCCATGCCAACCATGCACTTTCCGGGCTTGGCCGTTCACGCGGCAAAGGTAAACTGGACGGCATGCGCCGTTCCACTACCGCCTGCTGATCATGTGCGGCATCGTCGGGATATTCGGAGAGAAATCGCGCGATCCGCAGGTGATCCGGGCGATGAGCGGAGCGCTATCGCACCGGGGCCCGGACGATGAGGGCAGCTGGAACGATCGCGATGCTGCGATAGCATTCGGCCACCGCCGCCTTGCTGTCGTCGACCTCTCACCGGCGGGGCACCAGCCCATGGAATTGGCCGACGGCCGGTTCATCCTCAACTTCAATGGCGAGATCTATAATTTCGAGGAGTTACGCGAAGAGCTGGAAAGCGCGGGGCAGGTGCCTTCAAGCGGTTGGCGCGGCCACTCCGACACGGAAGTGTTCCTGCAAGCCATCTCGGCCTGGGGCTTGGAGCAGTCACTCGGCAAGGCCTCCGGCATGTTCGCATTCGCGGTGTGGGACCGCGCTGAGCGCCTGCTAACCCTCGTTCGAGATCGGTTCGGCGAAAAGCCGCTCTACTATGGCTGGGCGGGCAAGGACTTCGTGTTCGGCTCCGAGCTTAAGGCCCTGCGAGCGCACCCGAGCTTTGACAATCCCATCAGTCGCGAGGCGCTGGCTTTGTTCGCCACTCGCACGCACGTGCCTGCGCCGCTCTCGATCTATGAGCGCACTTTCAAGCTTCCGCCGGGCTGTCTGTTGGAGATCGACGAGAGTGGCGCTCGCGCACCCCGCGCGCAGCCCGTTGATGAGCTGGCGGGAGGCGCAGGCGTCCGCCTCCGTCAATATTGGTCTTATCGCGACGTCGTGGAGCGCGGCCTCGCGGAGCCGATCGACGACGAGGCGGAAGCGCTCGATCGTCTCGATCAGGCATTGGAGACGTCGATCCGCGGGCAATCGTTCGCCGACGTGCCCGTCGGCGCCTTCCTGTCCGGCGGAATCGACAGCTCCACAATCACGGCAATCTACCAGCGGCACGCATCGCTACCCGTCCGGACCTTCTCCATCGGGTTCGAGGAATCAGGCTTCAACGAAGCCGAGCACGCGAAGGCGGTCGCGCGTCATCTCGGCACCGTGCACCATGAACATTATGTCACGGCGTCCGAAGCGAGAGACGTCATTCCGCTCCTCTCCACGATTTACGACGAACCGTTCGCCGACTCATCCCAGATCCCCACATATCTCGTTAGCCGCTTTGCGCGCCGCGAAGTGACCGTGGCGCTAACCGGAGACGGTGGCGACGAGCTGTTCGGCGGATACAACCGCCATGTTCACGGGCCCCGGCTTTGGCGGCAGATCGAACGCGTGCCGAAGCCGCTCCGAGCGCTCGCAGCGGGCCCCTTGAGCCGCCTGCCCACACCGTTCTGGAGCGTTGCCGGCAAGCTCGTGCCAGGACCGGAGCGGCCGAACCTGACCCGTAATATTCCCAAGGCGCTCAGGACCGCAGCGAGCGTCTCAAGTCTTGAGGAAGTGTACAGGAGCTTCCGCGAGGAATGGCCGGCGAACCGGTCGCCGGTGATTGGCGCGGGCGCGGCGAGCCTGCCGTTCGACTTGAACCTTTGCAGCCCTGCGCCGGACGCCATGCGGATGATGTATTGCGATGCGGTCTCGTACCTGCCCGATGACATCCTGTGCAAAGTCGACCGCGCGTCGATGGCGGTGAGCCTGGAGACGCGCGTTCCGTTCCTGGACCATCGCGTGGCCGAACTGGCTGCACGCATCCCGTTTGCCATGAAGTTCGGACCGGGCGGAGGGAAGCTGATCCTCCGGAAACTGCTCGCCCGTCATGTTCCGAGGCATCTCGTCGACCGGCCCAAAGCCGGGTTCGCGGTGCCGATCGGAGAGTGGATCAAGGGACCCCTCCGCGACTGGGCGGAGGATCTGCTCGACAGCCGCTCTCTCAAAGCCGACGGCTGGTTCGACGCGGACTTGGTCGCGGGCCGCTGGAAGTCGCACTTGAACGGCAGGGAGGACGCGGCCGGGGCCTTATGGTCCGTACTGATGTTCCAGGCCTGGCTCCGCGAGCAGAAAATGCCAAGCGCGGCTGCGGCATAGTGCGCGCTTGAGCAAAGCATACGGTTAACGAATGTAAGAAGAATTTCCTTCAAGGCGGTGGAATGCAACCTTAGAATGGACTAAAGGTTGTTGATTGAATCTCTGCACGAACGCGCGTTCGTTGCGCCAGGGGAGTGATCATGGCCGGTGCTCGGTTGAAGTATGTCGTAGGCATAATCGCCTCGAGCGCTCTGATGTTCAGCTCGACAGGAGCCTTGGCGGCCAGCTCCACTACCGATCAGCAGATCAGCCCTTGGGCCACCTTGACGGTCCTCAGCGGAGGAGCACCTGCCGCCGCCGTGTGCGGCGCTGCTGCGGCAGCTGCCGCGGGGCAGGCCGCGCCGACTGGCTGCGTCCTTCCGGTGGTTGACGCTCCGCCGCCTGTCGCCAGCGCTCCGCCGCCTCCTGCGGAGGCGGTCGTGCCCGCTGCCGGGGGTTATGGCGTTACTCCGCTGCTGCTTGGCTTGGCGGCGATTGCTATTGGCGTGGGCCTGTTCCTCGCCGTCAACGGCAATGGCAACAACAACAACCAGGGTCAGCCCAGCAGTCCGGGTTGATCGAGGTTTCGGTCAAGGAACGCGCAATGACGATTGGCACTCTCCTTCGAACCGCGGCCGTTGTCGGTCTCATGTCTTCGGCGGCAGCAGTTTCAGCCCAGTCCTCCGGGACGCCGGCATCCGAGGTGATCGGGCAGCCGATCCAGGTGACGACCAACGGCGTTACGAATACGGTCTATCTCGATGCCGGCGGGAATGCGCGCATGATCAGCGCCGGTGGCACTGCCGTGCCCGGGACCTGGACGGCGGCCAGCGGGCAGCTCTGCCTCAACAATGGTTCGGCGAACGAGTGTTGGCCTTACGCCGGTCCCTTCCAAGCTGGAACGCCGGTGACCCTCACCAGCTCGTGCAATGCGACGTCGACCTGGCTCGCGCAGGCGACGAACACTCCACCACCGTCATCCGCTGGCGAGCGCGGCCGCTAAGCCTAGTCCAAAACTTTCAGCATCGACCGCTAGGACGCGGGCTCGAACTGTTCGTCCAGAGCCCGTAACGACGCGTCGTGCGTCAGGTCGAGGTGAAGGGGCGTGACCGACACATAGCCATCAGCAATCGCCTCGAGGTCGGTGGAATGTCCCGGCGTTTGGACCATCGGGCCGAGGCCGAACCAATAATAATCGTAACCGCGCGGGTCGGTCCGTTGAACGATTCTCAGGCGGCCGTAATCGCGAATGCCCTGCCGGCAGACACGGATGCCCTTCACGTCCTCGGGAGGAAGCGCGGGAAAGTTGACGTTGACCAACGAGCCTGGCTCCATCTCGAACTCGAGCAAGGGCGCGAGGACCCGCGCCGCCCAGGCCTCCGCCGCGGCAAAGGGCACGGTGTCTCCCATGCCTTCACGCGAATAGGCCTGGCTTAGAGCGATCGAGCGGACGCCGGCGAGGGCGCCTTCCATCGCCGCCGACACCGTGCCGGAATAGGTGACGTCTTCGGCGAGGTTGGCGCCACGGTTGATCCCCGACATGATCACGTCCGGCGGCGAGTCCTTCATGATATGCGCAAGAGCGAGCATGACCGCGTCGGTCGGCGTGCCGGTCACCGAGAAGCGCCGCTCGTCATGACGGCGAAGCCGCACCGGTGTCGTCAGCGTCAGCGAATGCCCGGCGCCGGACTGCTCTTCGGTGGGCGCGACGATCCAAATGTCGTCGCTCAGCTTGCGTGCAACCGCTTCGAGCAGCTTGAGGCCGCGGGCGTTGATACCGTCGTCGTTGGTCAGGAGAATGCGCATTTGGACACCGCTATGGGCGAGCATCCGCACGCCCGCAACCGGTTGAAAAATGCGCCATATTCGCAACAGCTTGGCGATTTCTTCACTGTTGTTTCGTCAGTGCTTGTTAAGGCTTCTGGCGCTATCTATAGCCCGCGTTGGGGATGACCGGCTTGTGTGGGCAAGTCCCGCAGAAGCCAGTCTCAATCGCCTCCGGCTGCACCGGATGGGCCGGCCGCAGCAGGCGGCGGCGTTCTTTGGATGTCGCGGGGGATGCGGCTGTCCAAGTGCGGGGGAGGAAATATGGCTACGGCACTTGTCGACCTGTACGGCGGCAGTAATTTCGAACCATTCGATCGGATCATTCTTCCGGAGGGCTATTGCCCGTCGGACGGCGAAGAATTCATGTGCGGCAAGCACCGCGCCTACTTCCTGCGGAAGTTGAAGGCCTGGAAAGAAGCGATCGTCGAGGAATCACGTCAGACGATGGCGCAGCTCCAGGTCGACTCGCTTCGTGAGCCGGACATTGCGGATCGTGCATCGAGCGAGACCGACTGGTCGATCGAGCTGCGCACCCGCGATCGCCAGCGCAAGCTCATCTCAAAGATCGATTGCGCGATCCGGCGCCTCTACGAGGGCGAGTACGGTTATTGCGAAGTGACCGGCGAGCCGATCTCGCTGGCTCGCCTCGAGGCGCGACCGGTCGCGACGATGACGCTTGAGGCGCAGGAGTGCCACGAACGCGTCGAGCGCGTTTCTCGCGACGACTAAGAGGTTTTACGGCGCGGCGACCCTGAGTCGCCGCGCACAAAAAAGGCCGCCTCTAATGCGTGAGGTGGCCGGCTAGTTCGTCCTTCAGCTTAAGCTTCTCTTTCTTGAGGCGGTGGAGAAGGTCGTCGTCGGGATGGGCCCTATGCTCTTCCTCTTCGATGAGAGCGTGGAGAGCGGCGTGCTTGGACTCCAGTTCCTCGACCATTGCCTTGTCCATTGGTGTCGTTCCTTTCAGGCTAGTGTCACCACCCCGCAATAAACCACGAATCTCCTCGATTGTCGCGGGCGTTTGCACAACTCGGCGGCTTCGCGGCGCGGGCTGTCGAGACTGGCTTTAAGTTCCTTGATACCTATGGCTGCGCTAGACTTCGATGGCGATGAACGACGACGAACCCACTCCAGGCCTCGAACTGCTCCGTGCCGAGCATCGCCTGCTCGACGAGCAGATCGCCGCGTTGTCGGAGGGAGGGGCGATCGACCAGCTCGAACTGGCCCGGCTGAAGCGGCGGAAGCTGCGGCTGAAAGACGAAATCCAGCGGATGCTCGATTCGAATACGCCCGACATCATCGCCTGAATGTCCTATATCGAGACAAAGTGCCGGCATTACGTCCCTTTTGAAGACAGAAGGTACGTAAGCCGCGCCTAGCGAGCGACTCCAACGTTTTCAGGGCAAAGCAACGGTGGCAGTTTGACGATGATGGAAGAATCGGAAGAGCAGCAGCCGCAGGTGCGCATAACGTCGCGGCTCATCAACGCGCTTTACACGGAGGCGATGCTCCTGGCGGACGAGGCGCGTTCCTATTTCGACGACGCCGGCCGTGACGAGCGGCAGTCCCTGGACCCGTTTGCTCGCGTCGGCTTCGCGTGCGAGTCGCTCAAGGTGACCACGCGCATCATGCACATCGTCGCATGGCTGCTGACCCAGCGGGCGATCGAGTCGGGCGAAATCGCCATGATCGAAGGGCGGCGGCCTGAACGGCGTCTCGGCAATGCCCAGGACAGCGATCCGGCAGTGGTCGACCAGCTCCCGCCCGCCGCCCAGCGGCTGATCAATGCCAGCGCGGACCTCTATGCGCGCATCAAGCGCATTGAGGAGGGCAGCGCCGACGTGGAGATTCCGCAAAGCCCGGCTCGTGCCTTGATGGGCCGGCTGGAACGTGGACTCGGCGGCCAGAGCCTCTAACAACGCGGCCATGCGGCCGTTCACATTCCATCCCGGACCGCGGCTCCTCGCGGGACCAGACCAGGCAGAGGCACTGGCGGAGAAGCTTCCGCCCGGTGGTTGCCTCTTGGTGACCGACGCGGAGCTGACGCGGCTCGGCCTGACGAAGTCGTATCAGGAGGCGATTGGCGCAGGCCGGTCGGTCGTTCTGTTCGACTCCGTGGAAGCCGATCCGTCGAAGGACACGCTGCTGGCCGCGGTCGATGCGGGCCGCTCGGCAGGAGCCACGTCCGTTGTCGCCGTGGGCGGGGGAAGTCCGATGGATGTCGCCAAGCTCGCCGCTTACCTCCTCGGCTCGGGCGACGATCTCGACCAGACCTGGGGCGTAGGGCTGGCCACAGGCCAGCGGCTGCCCTTGGCGCTGGTCCCGACCACCGCCGGTACTGGGTCGGAAGCGACGCCCATTTCGGTGATCACCTGCGAGGGCGGTGTGAAGCTCGCCGTGAACTCGACTCCGCTGATCGCCGACTGGGCCGTGCTCGATGCGACGCTGACACTAGGGCTTCCGGCTCATGTGACGGCCGCGACCGGTATCGACGCCATCGTCCATGCGGTCGAAGCCTATACGTCGGCACGGCTGAAGAACCCGCTATCGGACGCCCTTGCTCGCGAGGCGCTTCGATTGCTGAGCAGCAACCTGCTGACCGTCATTGAGCAGCCCGGCGATGTCGAAGCGCGCTCCGCCATGTTGCTCGGCGCACATCTTGCGGGTCTCGCCTTCTCCAATGCGCCGGTCGCTGGCGTGCACGCGCTGGCTTATCCGCTCGGTGGCCTTCACCATCTTCCGCATGGGCTGACGAATGCACTGATGTTGCGGCATGTGCTTGCGCACAACGCCGAGGCGGCGCGGGACCATTATGCCGAGCTCGCGGAGATCCTCGAACCCGATTGCGCGGGGCAGGGCACTCAGAGCCGCACGGCGCTTCTGATCGAGCGTCTCGACGATCTCGCCCGTCGGACCGGACTCGCATTGCGGCTGCGCGATCACGGCATCGCGTTTGAGGAGGCGCCGGTTCTTGCAAGAGAGGCGATGAAACAGACGCGCCTTCTTGTGAACAATCCGTGCGAGATCACGGAAAGCGACGCCCAGCGCCTGTACGAGGCGGCCTGGTGAGCCGGGAAGCGCCGGCAGCGCGATCAGAGTTCCAGGCCTGGAAGGCTTTCACCACGCGTTGGGCCGACAACGACGCCTACGGCCACGTGAACAACACGGTCTTCTACCAGTGGTTCGATACCGCGGTGAATGCCTGGCTCGTGGAGCAGGGGCTGCTCGACATCCAGAATGGCGATCCGATCGCGCTCGTCGTCGAGACGCGCTGCGCTTACTTTACGCCACTGGCCTTTCCCCAGCAGGTCGAGGTGGGTCTCGGTGTCGCTCAGCTCGGCCGATCGAGTGTTCGCTACCGGATCGGCGTCTTCGCTGAAGGCGAGCCGCAAGCCGCGGCGCAAGGCGAGTTCGTGCACGTGCTGGTCGATCGAACGTCTCGCCGGCCCGTCGAGATGCCGGGCAAGTGGCGCCAGGCACTGGAAGCGATCAGTTAGCGCAGAGCCGCGCTTTCGCGGCGGCATATTGCTCGGCAAGCAGGTCGATATATTCGGCCGCGGGCCGGACACCGTCGATCACCCCGATCCCCTGGCCGGATCCCCAGATGTCCTTCCACGCCTTCGACTTGGACGATCCTTCGCTGCCGAATTTCATCGCAGTCGGATCGACGCCGGCGAGATTATCCGGGTCGAGCCCCGCGTTCGCGATCGATGAGCGCAGATAGTTGCCGTGAACGCCGGTGAACAAGTCGCTGTAAACGATGTCCGCCGCACCGCTGTCGACGATCGCCTGCTTGTACGCATCCGGCGCAGTGGCTTCCTCGGTCGCGATGAAGGGCGAGCCGACGTAAGCCAGATCCGCGCCGGCCGCCTGCGCGGCAAGCACCGACCCGCCGTTGGCGATGGCACCGGACAGGATCAGCGGCCCGCTGAACCATTGCCGGATCTCCTGGATCAGGGCGAATGGCGACCAGCGACCCGCGTGCCCGCCAGCGCCAGAGGCCACTGCTATGATTCCGTCCGCCCCCTTCTCGACGGCCTTTCGCGCGAAACGGTCGTCGATGACGTCGTGCAGGGTGATGCCGCCCCATGAGTGGACCGCGTCGTTGAGCTCAACCCGGGCGCCGAGCGATGTGATGACGATCGGCACTTTCCACTTCGCGCAGACTTCCATGTCGTGCTCGAAACGGTCGTTGGAGCGGTGCACGATCTGGTTGACGGCGAACGGCGCTGCAGGTCGGTCAGGATGGTCGCGGTTCCAGGCGGCGAGCGTTTCGGTGATCTCGTGAAGCCAGTCGTCGAGTTTCTCGGCAGGGCGCGCATTTAGGGCAGGAAAACTCCCGACGATGCCCGCAGTGCATTGCGCAATGACCAGCTTCGGATTCGACACGATGAACATCGGCGATGCGATCACGGGGATGCGCAGCCCGGCCAGGATCGGCGGAAGGCTCATGGGTTAGAGACCATGGTAATCGCGGTACCAGGAAACGAACCGCGGAACGCCTTCGTCGATGCTCGTGGATGGCGAGAAGCCGTGGTCCCGCGCGATCGCGCTGATGTCGGCGAACGTATCCTTCACGTCGCCCGCCTGCATCGGCTGGGGATTCAATAGCGCATTTTTGCCGCTAGCCTCTTCGAGGAGGGCGACGACGCGCATCAGGTCTTCGCTGCGGCTGTTGCCGATATTGTACAAGGCGTGTGGCACGGTGCTCCCGCCGGCCTTCGCCGCCCCATCGTCGATCGGCGGAGCGTCGAGGCAGGCGACGACGCCGCGGACGATATCGTCGATGTAGGTGAAGTCCCGCCGCATGGCTCCGCCGTTGTAGAGCGGAAGCGGTTCGCCGGCGAACAGGGCCTTGGTGAAGATCCACATGGCCATGTCCGGACGGCCCCATGGGCCATAGACCGTGAAGAAGCGAAGGCCCGTCGCCGGTAGCCGGTACAGGCTCGAATAGGATTCGGTGAGGAGTTCGTCCGCCTTCTTCGTCGCCGCATACATCGAAAGGGGGTGGTCGACGCGGTCCTCCACCCGGAATGGGAGAACTCTTGTTGCCGCCATAAACGGAAGAGGAGGAGGCGTAGACGAAATGCCGCACCTCACGTTGCCGCGCGAGCTCCAGCATGTTGCAGTGGCCGACGAGATTGGCGGTCACATAGGCCTGGGGATGCTCGATGCTGTACCGGACGCCCGCCTGGGCCCCGAGATGGACGATGCGGTCGCAGGGGTTTTGGTCCATCACCGAGGACAAAGCATCGGCGTCCGCGAAATCGACCTCGAGCACACGGACGCGATTGCCGTATTGCTGCGTGAGCTGATCCACGCGCGCTCGCTTGAGTGCGGGATCGTAATAGTCGTTGAAATTGTCGATGCCGACCACGTCCTCGCCGCGCTCGAGAAGCGTGCGTGCCGTGTGCGATCCGATGAACCCCGCAGCCCCGGTAACAAGAACAGCCATGACGGCCCCTTAGGGGCTGCTTGCGCGTGGGGCTACACCGTTCAGGGCGTGACGGTGCGCGAGCAATTGGTCACGAGCGTGGCGCCCTGTGATCCATTGACGTAATCGACCGGGCAGACGGGCGCGGTTTGCAGAAGCGCGTCTCCACCAAGCGATTCATATAGCGCGACGCGGTTATGGGCGGCTGTCGCCTTGGTCTGCACCAGCGCCGTTTGAGCCGTGTAATAAGCTCGCTGCGCCAGCAACACATTGAGAAACGGGTCGATCCCGGCGCGATAACGCACCTCGGTCAGCATGTAGCTGTCGGCGCCCGCGGCCTGCTGCCTCTGGGCAGCGCCCAGTTGCGCGTCCATCGTCGCCCTGCGCGCCAGTGCGTCTGCGACTTCCCGGAAGGCCGTCTGCACAGCGCGCTGGTAGCTTGACAGGGTGGCGTTGCGCTGAGCTTCTGTGAGACGGACGTTGGCCTTGGCGGCTCCCGCCTGGAAGATGCTGTACGTCGCATTTGCGCCCGCGCTTGCCCCAAATGCTCCACCCGTGAAGAGGCCGCCCAGCGCAGAGCTCGCGAGGCCGACCAGCCCAGTCAGCGTGATCCGCGGGAACAACGCGGCACGGGCCGCTCCGATGTTCGCGTTGGCAGCTCTCAGCTGGTACTCCGCTTGAAGGACGTCCGGGCGGCGAAGGAGGACATAGGAGTCCAGTCCCGCTGGCACCTCCGCGATTGCAGGCGTGGCGTCGTCGATCGAGCCAGGCAACAGGGAAGGGGCGATCGGCCTCCCAACCAGAAGCTGAAGCACGTTGACGTCCTGCGCGATCAGCGTCTTCTGCTGCGCAAGATCCACCTCGGCTTGTGCCAGGATCAGCTCAGCCTGGTCGAGGTCCGTGCGCGCCGCGATGCCGCCTTCGAGCCTCAGCCGGGTCAGCCGAACGCTATACTGAGCGCTCTCGATCGTTTTTTGCGCGATCAGCAGGAGGCTGGAGTCCGCCGCGTAGTTGAGCCAGGCGTCGGCAACATCCGAGACGAGCGTGAGGCGCGTGGAGCGCGCGCCGGCTTCGGTGGCGAGATACTGCTGCAATTGCGCCTGCGTGAGCGAGCGCACGCGGCCGAATAGGTCGATTTCGAAATTCGGGACGCCGACGCCGAGCTGATATTGCGTGCTGAAGTCGTCCGAACTGTCTCCTGTCACCGCAACGCCCGCTTGCGCGTCGACCTGCGGAAACTGTTGCGCGCGTTGAATTCGATACTGCTCGCGCGCGGCCGCGATATTCGACGCCGCCGCCATCAGGTCGCGGTTGTTGACCAGTGCCTGCTCGATTAGTGTCTGGAGGCGGCGGTCGGTGAAGATCTGCTTGTAGGTCAGAGCCGGAAGGTTGGCCTCAGCCTGGGCGAGCGCCGTACTCCCGGCCGGCCATGACGGCGGGATCGCCGGATCGGCCCGACCGAGCTTCGGTTCCATCGTCGCGCACGCCGTGGCCGTTAGCGCAAGGAGGGCAGCGAAGCGCTTCAAGCCTGGGCCTCCCTGCGTCTGCGCAGGCGCTCGCGGACGATCTTCACGCCATCCCGAACGCCGCGCCGCACGAGCACGAAGAAGAAGGGGATGTAGAAGATGGCGAGGATCGTCGCCGTCAGCATACCACCGATCACGGCAGTGCCGATGGCGGCCCGGCTGTTGGCGCCCGCGCCTGTCGCAAGCGCAAGCGGGAGCACGCCGAAGATGAACGCGAAGCTCGTCATCAGGATCGGCCGCAAGCGGATGCGGGCCGCCTCGATCGCGGCTTCGATCACGCGCTTGCCCTCGCGCTCGGCGCGTTCGGCGAACTCAACCATTAGGATGGCGTTCTTCGCTGACAGTCCCATGGTCGTGATGAGGCCGACCTGCAGATAGACGTCGTTCTCGAGGCCGCGGAGCGTCACGGCGAAGATCGACCCGACAAGGCCGAGCGGGACGACGAGCAGCACCGCGACCGGGATCGACCAGCTCTCGTAAAGCGCGGCGAGGCACAGGAACACCACGATCAGGGCGACGCCATAAAGGATCGGAGCCTGGCCGGAGGAAAGCCGTTCCTGCAGCGACTGCCCCGCCCAGGCGACGCTGATGCCGGGGATCTGCGAGGCGAGTTCCTCCATCCGGTCCATGGCTTGGCCGGAGCTCACCCCGCGCGCGCCCTGTCCCTGAAGTTCGTATGAGGAATAGCCCTGGAACCGCGCCAGGCTGGTCGGGGTGGTCATCCAGTCGGTCTGGGCAAAGGAGGAGAAGGGAACCATGCCCCCCTGCGCGTTCCGGACGAACCACTGGTCGATGTCGTCCGGCTCGGCCCGGTACGGCGCGTCGCCCTGGACGTAGACGCGCTTCACGCGCCCGCGGTCGATGAAGTCGTTGACGTAGCGGCCGCCCCAGGCCGTTGACAGCGTGTTGTTCACGTCACCTGCTGTCAGGCCGAGCGCCGACAGCCGTTGCTGGTTGATGTCGACCTTCAGGCTCGCGACGTCCGGCAGTTCGCTCTGCCGGACCGATGCAAGGCTCGGATCTGCCGAAGCCGTGGCCAACAGCCGGTCGCGCGCTGCCTGAAACTCCGATTGGCTGAGGCTGCCGGTATTCTGGATTTCCATCGTGAAGCCGGTCGACTGGCCGAGGCCCCTGATGGCTCCGGGAACGAGCGCGAACACCTGCGCATCGCGCAGTCCGCGAAACGCCGCGCCGGCCCGCTCGACGATCGCATCGGCCGAATTCCTCGGAACCATGGCGATCGTCGAACGGGGCGAGATTGACGAACGCCTGCCCTGTGTTCTGTCCCGCTGCACCCTGGCCGCCGCCGGCCACGGTGAAGTAGGTCATGACATTGTCCTTCTCGGGGCCCTGAAGGAAATAGCGTTCGACAGTTTCCTGGACTTCGGCCGTCCGAGTCATCGTGGCGCCGGCCGGAAGCCGGAACTGGACGGACGCGGCGCCCTGGTCCTCGGTGGGCAGGAAACCCGTGGGAAGGCGCACGAACAGCATCACCAGCAGGACGCAGACCGCCGCATAGATGCCGAGAAACAACCATTTTCGGTCGACAACCCTTTGGACCGTGGAAACGTACCAGTGAACGAGGCGGTCGAAGCCCCGGTTGAATTTCTGACGCGCCCTTTCGATGGATTGAGCGACCTTTGGCGACCGGCGCCCAAGCCAGGTCTGGTCGACTGTCGCGTGGCTGCGCTTGAGGAGATTGGCTGCAATCGCGGGGCTCAGCGTCAGCGCGACGAAGACCGACAAGGCCATGGCCGAGACGATGGTGGCGGAGAATTGGCGGTAGATGACGCCGGTCGATCCGCCGAAGAAGACCATCGGAAGGAACACCGCGGAGAGCGCGAGCGCGATGGCGATCAGCGCCACCTGGATCTGCTTCATGGACTCGATCGTCGCTTCGCGCGGGCTCATCTCCGGATTTTCGTCGAGCAAGCGCTCGACGTTCTCGACCACGACGATCGCGTCGTCGACGAGCAGACCGGTCGCGAGGACGAGGCCGAACAGCGTCATCGTGTTGATTGAGAAGCCGAGGAAGTAGAGCACCGCGAATGTGCCGAGCAGCACCACCGGAACCGCGATGAACGGGATCAACGTGGCGCGCCAGCTTTGTAGGAAGACGAACATCACGATCACGACGAGGATGATCGCCTCGATCAGCGTCTTTACGACCTCTTCGATCGACAGCTTGATGAAGTTCGTCGTGTCGTTGGCGTATGCGTAGCGGTAGCCGGCGGGCATCCGCGGAGCGATTTGCTCGACCCTCTCCTTGACCAGCTCCGCCGTCCGTAACGCATTTGCGGCGGGCTCCAGGAAGATGCCCATGCCGGCGCCCGGATGGCCGTTGACCCGCGTCCTGACCGCATAATTTTCCGCGCCAAGCTCGACCCGCGCCACGTCGCCTAGTGTCACCCGAGCGCCCGAAGCGTCGGCCTTGACGATGATGTTACGGAACTGTTCGGGCGTCTGCAGCCGCGAGCTGCGCGGTGACCGTTGCGTTGAGCAGCTGCCCCTGTGGCTGCGGCATGCCGCCGATCTCGCCCGCGGCCACCTCGGTGTTCTGGTTCTGGACCGCCGTGATGACGTCGCCCGGGCATCAGGTTGAAGCCGGCCAGCTTGTGCGGGTCGAGCCAGATGCGCATCGCATAAGGCGCGCCGAACACGTTGACGTCGCCGACGCCGTCGATGCGCGATAGGTCATCCTGCAAGTTCGTTGTCAGCCAGTCCGAGACGTCGAAGTTCGTGCTTCTGTCCGTCTCGTCATAGACGCCGACGATCATCAGGAAGTCGGGCGAGCTCTTGGTGACCGTAACGCCCTGCTGCTGGACCTGCTGCGGCAGGCGGGCGATCGCCTGCTGGACGGTTGTTGACCTGGACCTGGGCGATGTCGGGATTGACGCCCTTCTCGAACATCGCGGTGATGTTCACCTGGCCGCGCGAGGTCGATGACGACTGGAAATAGAGCAGGCCGTCGATGCCGGTGAGCTGGCGCTCGAGCACCTGGGTGACGCTGTTCTTCAAGCGTTTCGGCGGAGGCCCCTGGATAGCTCGCGCGGACGTTGACCTGGGTCGGCGCGACGTCGGGATATTGCGCGATCGGAAGCGATACGATCGCGCCGATCCCCATCAGCATGATGATGATCGCGATCACCCATGCGAAGATCGGGCGATCGATGAAGAGCCTCGACATGCGCTAGCCGGACCTGCCCGAGCCTGCTTTCGGCGGCGTGGCGCCGGGAGGCGGCGCCTTTACGCGCTGCGGGCGCGCTCGCCGGCACCGGCTTGATCTGCGCGCCGTCGCGCAGGTTCGCGGTGCCCTGCGTGATGACCTTCTCGCCCGGCGCGAGGCCCTGCGTCACTACCCAATATGTGCCCTGGGTGCGCTCCGCGACGACGACCCGCTGCACGGCGCGATTGCCCGGCCCGACCACCCAGACGGTCGCATTGCCCCTCGGATCGCGAATGACCGCTGACTGGGGCACCAGGAAGGCCGAAGTGTCGATCGCCTGGGCGAACTGGGCGGTGACGAACATTCCAGGAAGCAGCAGCGACTGCGGATTGGGGAACCGCGCCCGGATCGTCACGCGTCCCCGTGGTCTGGTCGACCAGCACCTGGCTGAATTCGACCGTGCCCGTGTAACCGTAATCGGACCCGTCCGGCAGCTTCAGGCGCACCTGCGCCGCCGTCGGCGTCGCCCCGCCCTGCGCCAGCGCCTGGCGGAGCGCCGAGTAGGTCGGCAGCCGACTGCTGGATGTCGACGTAGACCGGGTCGAGCCGCGTGATCGTCGCCAGCGCTTCGGGCTGGTTGGCGGTGACCAGCGCGCCTTCGGTGACGTTCGATAGGCCGATGCGCCCGGTGATCGGCGCCGGCACCCTGGTGAAGCGCAGGTTGATCTGCGCGCTGCGGACCGCGGCGTTGTTCTGCGCGACTGCGGCATCGGCCTGGCGCGCCTGGGCCACCGCGTTGGTATAATCCTGCTTGGAGATCGCCTCCTGCTCGGCCAGCGGCCGGTAGCGCGAGGCGAGGGTGCGCGCGGCTTCGGCCTGGCGCGCGAGCGCTCTGGAGGTTCGCCTGCGCCTGCGCGGCCTGGGCGTTATAGACGCTGGGGTCGATCTGATAGAGCGTCTGCCCCTGCCGGACGAACGATCCTTCGCGGAACAGCCGGCGGAGGATGACGCCGGAGACCTGCGGGCGGACGTCGGAGACTTGATAGGCGGAAACGCGGCCCGGCAGGTCCTGCTTGATCGGGGAACTGCCTTGCTGGACGACCACGTAGCCGACCGTCACGGGCCCGCTTGGGCCGCCGCGACCGCCGGGCCCGCCTCCTTGTGACTGGGGATCGCTCTCGCCGCAGCTCGCCAGGACCAGGCTGGCCCCGACCAACGCCATCGTGCCGGTGCGAGCCAGCCAGACCGGATTACAGGACTTCACAGAGGCGCGCCTTTTCTCCTGGGAACGCGATTTGCAAGATGTTCGGGAGCTACTGGCGCACCGAAGATGAACGTCGGCAGGCGGCTAGGGTAACTCTTGCGCTTAATCTCGGTTGCTTTCGACTAACGGCGCGAATGCGCCGACGAAAGTGACAGCCGTTTCGGCATCAATCTGATGGCTGGGCAGCCTCGCGCCGAAGCGCACTCGCCAGTCTGGCTCGCTCACCTACTACCTCCAGCTCGTCCTGTGGTCCCCGGTAGAGCCATGTGCCTCCGACGCAAAGGACTGTGGCTAATACGAGCCATGCTCCGGCCGTGTCGGGACGGATTCCGCCCGTCGGGCAAAAGCGGACATTGTGGAAGGGTCCGGACAGCGCCTTGAGCGCCGGCATTCCGCCAGCCGCTTCCGCGGGAAAGAACTTGAAGCGATCAAGTCCAAGGTCGAGACCCCGCATCACCTCTCCAGCCGTCGCGACACCCGGCAAATAGGCCGTACCGGACTTGATCGCGGTTTTTGCAAGCGGCTCGGTCAGTCCGGGGGAGACGATGAAGCGGCTGCCGGCCTCGTTAGCGAGGTCGAGCTGGCGCTCGTTCAACACCGTCCCGGCGCCAACGATGACGCCCGGCACCTGCGACATGACGCGAATGGCGTCGAGCGCCTCCGGCGTCCTCAGGGTGACTTCGAGAACGGGGAGGCCAGCCGAAACGAATGTTTGGGCGAGAGCTGCCCAGTCGCCGGCCCCTTCGAGAACCAGCACCGGGATCACCGGCGCCATGCGCATGATCTTGTCGATGGTCATGCGGCGGTCACGTTTGCTCGAGGCCCATCGCGTCCAGCATCGCGGACGCGCCGACTTCCGCGCCGCTCGCATGCGAGCGCATCAACGCAAACAGCTCGCGGCCTGTGCCGACCGGCGGAGGCGGCGAGTTGGCGGGAGGCCGGCTTCCCAGATCCACGCCGACGGCCTCGAGTTCGCCGCTGCGGGCGTCTAGCCGAATGATATCGCCGTCGCGAATGCGGGACAGCGGCCCGTCCGGCAGCGCCTCGGGCGAGCAGTGAATGCCGCTAAGGACCTTCCCGCTCGCGCCGGACATGCGTCCGTCCGTGAGGAGTGCGACACGGAAGCCGCGGTCCTGCACCACCCCAAGCGCCGGCGTGAGCTTGTGAAGTTCCGGCATGCCGTTGGCGCGCGGCCCCTGAAAGCGCACCACCACGACAACGTCACGGTTGAGCTCGCCGGCCTGGAACGCGTCGAGCACTTCCGACTGATCGGCGAAACAGCGCGCTGGAGCTTCGACTGACCACCTTTCCGAATCGACCGCGCTAACCTTCGTGATTGCCCGGCCAAGATTGCCCCGGACCAGCCGCATGCCGCCGTCGGACTGGAACGGGTCCGTGACTGGACGAAGCATGTCGATGTCGGCGCTTTCCTCGGCCGGCCTCCAGATCAGTTCGTCGCCATGCAGCTCAGGATTGCCGATCCAGGCGTCCATCGAGTCCGCGCCGGCAGTCAGAGTGTCTGCGTGGATCAATCCCTCGCGCCTCAAGGTGTAGGTGACGAAGGCCATTCCTCCGGCGTCCTGGAAGTCGTTCACGTCCTTGGCCCCGTTTGGGTAGACCCTCGCGATCAGGGGCACGACCGCCGAGAGCTCGTCGAAATCCTGCCAGTCGATGACGATCCCGGCAGCGCGCCCAATCGCCGGCAGGTGAATGGCATGGTTGGTGGAGCCGCCCGTTGCCAGCAGGCCGACGAGCGCGTTCACGACAGCCCTCTCGTCGACGACCTGGGACAGCGGTCGTTCGCCGTCGCGGCCAAGCTCGGCAAGCCGATGCACCGCCGCGCGGGTCAGCGCCTGCCGAAGTGGCGTATTGGGGTTGATGAACGCCGCATTGGGCACGTGCAGGCCCATCAGCTCCATCATCATCTGGTTGGAATTCGCGGTCCCATAGAAGGTGCAGGTGCCGGGTGAGTGATAGGAGCGGCTCTCGGCCTGCAGCAGCTCGTCCTTGCCGGCCTTGCCCTCGGCGTAGAGTTGCCGAACCCGCTGCTTCTCCTTGTTCGGCAGACCGGACGGCATCGGGCCGCCGGGAACGAAAAGCATCGGCAAATGGCCGAAGCGCAGGGCGCCGATCAGCAGCCCGGGCACGATCTTGTCGCAGATTCCAAGCAACGCCGCGGCATCGAACATACCGTGGCTGAGCGCGACAGCGGTGCCCATCGCGATCACGTCACGGCTGAATAGCGACAGGTCCATGCCTGGCTGTCCCTGGGTGACGCCGTCGCACATCGCGGGAACTCCCCCCGCCACCTGCGCAGTCGCCCCGGCTTCGCGGGCGAAGATTTTCATCTGTTCCGGGTACCGGCCGTAGGGCTGATGCGCGGACAGCATGTCATTGTAGGCCGTGACGATGCCGATGTTTGGCCCCGCGAACGTGCTGATCACCGCCTTGTCGTCACCGGATGCCGCGAAGCCGTGCGCGAAATTCCCACAGCTGAGGCGCGGCCGGCTGATCCCGCGGTCCTTCTGGTCCGCCATGAGTTCGAGATAGCGCCGCCGCGTCGGCTTCGACCGTTCGATGATCCTGTCCGTGACGGCAGCGATGGTCGGGTGAACGCTCATGGCCGCATGTTACTCGTGCCAGCTGATGCCGTCGCGCTCCGTGAGCGCGATCGATGCCGACGGTCCCCAGGTACCTGCTGCATAGGGGCGCGGTTCGATGGCGCGTTCCTTCCACGCAGCGCGAATCCCATCGATCCAGGACCATTGGGCTTCAACCTCGTCGCGTCGGACGAATAGCGTTGGGTCGCCCTCGATGAGGTCGAGCAGGAGTCGTTCATAGGCAATTCGGCGCCGGTATTCGCTGAAGGCATTGGCGAGGCCGATGTCGAGCGGGATCTCGCGAAGCCGCACGCCTTGGCGGTCGAGGCCGGGAGTTTTCGCCATCAGGAACAGGCTGATCGTCTCTTCCGGCTGCAAGCCGATGACCAACTTGTTCGGCCGGGTCGTCGCGCCGCGAGCGGCGAAGATCGAGTAGGGTACGTCCTTGAACTGGATGAAGATTTCGGTGTCACGCTGGGGCATGCGTTTGCCGGTGCGAAGATAGAAGGGAACGCCTTTCCAGCGCCAGTTGTCGACGTGCGCCTTCAGCGCGACGAAGGTCTCGGTTGGGCTGTCGTGGTCGATCTCTTCCGCGTAGCCGGCCACAGGTTCCCTATCGATCGCGCCGCGGCCGTACTGGCCTGTTACGGTGAGCGCTTCGGCTTCATCGGCCGTCATCGGGCGAAGCGCCCGCAGCACCTTGACCTTCTCGTCGCGGACCGCGGTCGGGTCGAAATTCGTCGGCGGCTCCATGGCGACCAATGCGAGCAGCTGGAGCATATGGTTCTGCACCATGTCTCGAAGCGCACCCGCGCCGTCGTAATAGTCGCCGCGGCCTTCAACGCCGACAGTTTCCGCCACGGTGATCTGGATGTGGTCGATATGCGCGTTGTTCCACAACGGCTCGAACATCGAATTCGCAAATCGGAGTGCGAGGAGGTTTTGGACGGTTTCCTTGCCGAGGTAATGATCGATCCGGAACGTTCGCTCCTCCGGGAAGGCCGCCGCTACGGCGTCGTTGATCTGGCGGCTGGACTTCGAGATCGTGCCCCAGCGGCTTTTCCAAGGCCATGCGGACGGTCGGACAAGCCAGCCCTGCGGCCGCGAGACCGTCGATAGTGGGCTTGAACAGCGACGGTGCGGTGGAAAGGAAGATGGCGACGCCGTCGCACGGGTCGCCCACAGTCTGCGCCAGCCGCACGAAGCCTGAGGCGTCCTGAATGTCCAACGGGACATATTGGAGGCGATCAAGGAAGCGGCTCGCAACGTCCTCCCGGAAGAAGCCTGAGGGCAGGTGCTCGCGAAGCGCCTCGGCGGCGCGGCTGCGGAACGCGCTATCGTCCAGGTCCGTTCGTGCGGTCCCGATGATCCGCAGATTGCCGGGAAGCAGGCCGTCGGAATCGAGCCCATAGAGCGAGGGCAGGAGCATGCGCCTCGCAAGATCGCCGGTCGCGCCAAACAAGAGAAGCGTCGACGCCTTCTCCAGCATGGCGCTAGAATCCTGACGCCGCGAAAGTGTGCCCGTCCGGGTCAAGTTCCCTGAGATCGCGCCCCCGCGTTTCCTTGCCGAAAAATGCCACCAGGATGACCGTTACGGCCGTGGGGACCATGATCGCAATGGTCAGCCGCGCGATTTTTACCCATAGCCTCAAGGTCTGCGCGGACCGTGTCGCGTTCAGAGTATAGCCAAATGCCGGTTGTCGAATTCCTTGGCATATTGCGCCTTGATCGCCGCCTTGCGCTCGACCGCATCGAGTACGGGCACTGCGAAATCTACGCCTGCTAGCTTTGAGCAGCTTTCGAGGTTGCCCGGCGAGAACACGTTCACTTCCAGGATCTTGTCGCCGACGATGTCGATCCCGACGAGGAACATGCCGTCGGTGATCAGCTTGGGCCGGATCATCTCGGCCACGGCAAGCTCGGTCTTGCCGATGTCCACGGCTTCCGCCTTGCCGCCGGCATGGATGTTCGAGCGGATGTCGTCTTTCGCAGCGACCCGCCGGAGCGCGGCATACTTGCCGTCAACCTCAAGCGGCCAGCCGTTCATGATGAAGAAGCCGTATGTCGCCCTTTTTGGCGGCGGGCACATAGGCCTGCGCGATGATGTAGCCGTCGCGGCCGATCGCCTCGATCATCTGGTTCAGGTTGGCGCTGTTTTCCGGATCGAGCTTGAACACACCACTCCCGCCCGACCCTTGCAGGGGTTTGAGGATGATGTTGCCGCGATGGGCCTTGGCGAAGGCCTTGATGTCGGACGCGTGCTTGGTGATCAGCGTTTCGGCCCGCGCTTCGACAGGGAAGCTTTGGAAATAGAGCTTGTTGATCGCGCGGCCCAGGCTGTCGGGGTCGTTGAGAACGATGACCCCGCGCCGCACCGCCTCGCGGCCGAAAAGGATGCCGGCTTCCATCGCCCAAGGCGTCCCGGGATCGATCGAAGGATCGTTGCGCAGCATCAGCACGTCGATGTCGGTGACGTCCAGCCGCTCGATCTTGACCGCTTTCGGGTCTTTCAACGTTTCGAAGAATTCCGCCCGGTCCTTATACTTGCGTTTGGGGAGGAAACGGCCGTGGACCGACAAGCTGTCGTCGGCATTGAGGGCGAAGTCGCCCGGGGTGACGTAGCAAACGCTGTGACCGCGGCTCGCCGCCTGGTGGGCAAGCACGGTCGTCGTGTAATTCGGAAATTCACGCTCGATGTCGTTGACGAAGAAGGCGATCATCATGTGCTTGGTCACTCCACACCGAAAATTTTGTTGAACGAGGCCTCACTGCCGATGCTGGCGATACGGCGCTGGACGTCGTCGCGCTGCAGGAACTCCGGCTCGAACAGGGGCGGCGGACCAGCCCGCGCTGCAGCAGTTCCTCGATCGCCTCGACATGGCCGGTGGCGATCTTGCCGATCCAGAAGGGAGTGAGCGACGTGCCGGCCGACACCAGCTCGATCACGTTCCGAAAGCCCTGGAGGTAGATGAGGTCCTTGGCAAAACCGCCCGAACGGAACACGCGCGCCGTCACGTCGAATGCTGGCTTGCGCGGCAGGCCATACTCGTCCGCGAGCATCCGGTAGACGTCGACGAACTCGGCGCCGTCGAGCATCGCGTCGACCGCCAGCACGCGTCCGGCGAGGAGCCGCATGCGAGTCCCGGAAAGCCCGCCGACCGCCCACTCGGCGAACACGCCAAGTCCCTCCTGTACGCCTTCGTAGTGGGCAAGACCCGTGCGGAAGACAGTCAGGCCCTGCGCTGCGCCGTTGAAGTGAGTGAGCAGGTGGACACTGACTTCGTGGCTCAACAGCGCGTCGAGCCGCGAGCGCAGCATCGAAGTGCCGCTCGCGATCATCAACTTGCCGCCCGAGACCGAGCAAGCTGCCGACGTCGTCGCGGATTTCAACGGTCGGGTCGAAGGCCGGGTCTATCGCCTTGTATTTCGCGACCAGCGCCCGAGCGGCCTCCGCGACTTCAGATGCGCCGATCCGCGTCCTTCGGTTGCGGCGGCTGGGCGGTGCCGGCGAGGATCGTGAGCGCGTCTTCGCGAAGGCGCGAGCCGACGGTGCCGTAATGAAGCAGCGAAGCCGCCTGAAACGCCGGCGTGTTGCGCGTTGCAAGCATGGTCAGCTGATGGTCGAGCTCCTGCCGCTTTTCCGACAGCAGCCGCTCGAGCAGAGGATCCTCGAGGATCGACAGGTCGACCGCGTACAAATCGCGCTTGGCGGCGTCGGGATCGACCGTCAGCGGCCGGTACCGGAACTTCGGCGCCGTGTCCGCGCCGCTCGCCGAAAAAGCGCTCCATCGCCTCGCGGCTATTGATTGGCGACACCGACAGCAGGAAATCGAAGCTGCGCGCGACCCGGTCGAGGCGTTTGTCGGCGTCCAGAGCCGCGGCCAGGAAGGCGCTTCGGCCAAGTGAGCGGTAGTGGGGGGGCGGTCCCGCCTGGCTCGCCGAGATAAACTCGCAAGTCGCTTTGAGCAGCGCGTCGCCGACCGCGACCGCAAGCTCGTGGGTCAGCTGCGGGTAGAAGATATTTTCGCCGCCCCGGTGAATTTGCGGGATGACCACCGCCAGCCGGTCAATTCGGCCGCAGCCTTCCATGTCGAGGGGCGCGGGCCGCGCGTCGCCGACGCTAACCTCCGGTTCGCGCAGGTCGATGCTCATCTGGCGAAGCGCATCGATAAGACAATCGAACGCTTGGCGCGTGTTTGCCCCGCCCGAAGCGCTGATCGTGAAGTCGAAAGGCGGCAGCTTCTGCGAGCCTTCCGGCATCGCCTTCCACGGGGCGTCGTCAACAGTGACCACCATAAGGCAGCCGAAGCGTTCTTGGACGGCATCGGCGATCGCTGAGAACGCCTGCTGGGCGACGGCATCATCGCTGGGCGACCACACGAGGTAAGCGGGGCTGTTGACCGCTACGCGCCGGGCGATGCTGCGCGACGGATCCGACGAGCGGTGGAGGACGATGAACGGCAGCCAGCGATCCAGATGCACGCGGCCAAACTCGCCGACCGGCTGCCGAAGCTCGCCGCGCTTGCCGAACTCGGGCTCGAACGGGTCCCGCGCGAGGTGGAGGCGAGGGCGGGTCATCGCAGCAGCAGCTCTTCTGCGACGGCGGCGACGTGGGATGTGAATGCGCGCATCGCTGCCAGCTCGGCGGGGTCGGGCTCGCCGCTCCATTCGTCCATGAAGAACTTCTTGAACTCGAGCGCGATTGCGCAGCCACGCCCCGGGTAGCGCCCGTGGATGAAGCGGGCCTGCTCGCCCTTGCCCTGAAAAGCGACATTCTCGCGGACGTCGAGGCGGCGGCCGTTGAAGTTGAAGTCGCGCATCGCCTGCATCAGCGGGTCGAGCAGGAACGCCCATTGCTCCCGCGGCATCGAGAAGGTGCCGATGTTGACGTCAGGCGCTTTCTCCTGCGGTGTGGGCGAAGAACCCGGCCCGTCGCGGCGGTGGTTGTAGCTGTGGGCGTCGATGACCACGAAGCGCTCGTGCCGGCCGGCGAGCCCGTCGAGCTGTGCGCCCAGCATCGTGTAATAATCCCGGTGGATCGCGAGCGACGCGCTCGCCAGCTGCTCGTCCAATTCCTCCGACTTCCAAACCTTGAGGCCCCAGCATTGCTCAGGCGTGCGGTAGATCGCGCCTTCCGCACCGCGGTTGAGATCAAATTCGAAGCGCGAGCGGTGGACGATGATGTGGAAGGGGACATCGCGCACCGCCTCGCCTGTGAACGGGTCCTCCTCACGCAGCCGGTCGGCATCGTCGAGCGCCATTTCGCGCGCGATTTCGGCGCGAAGGCCGTGGCCGTCGTGGATCGCGGTCGCCAGGACCGGGCCGGTCCCTTGCTGGACTGTCCACCAGCGCTGATCTGAAACTGCTTTAGTGCTCACCCCCCCATAGCGTTTCGGGGCGGCATCGGTTGCCAAGGGCGCGGATCAACACGCAATCACCGCAGTCGCACATTCCACGGCCTAGCAATTTTCCGGCTAGCACCGGGCGCGCGGGTCCTTTTTAGCCGGTGGCAAGACCACTGCTATGGATTTGTTCTTACGAGAGAGAAAGTGGTGGACGCACTAGGGCTCGAACCTAGGACCCGCTGATTAAGAGTCAGCTGCTCTACCAACTGAGCTATGCGTCCACTGCCGTGAGGCGGATGCTCTGGCGGTCAAATCTCGCCTTGAGCGGCGGCGCCGGTAGCATGGGCTTAGGTGGTGCGCAACCTCGCCGGTTCAAGGGACTATCCGCCGCGCGAAGCCGTGCGTTGCTGCCGCTCGAGCGCCATGAGCATTCCCAGGCATATGCATCACAGTCATCACCGCAGAGCCGCCGATAGCTGATCAGGGGCAGCGGCACTCCGACGACCGGAGCGAGACCCATCACCATCATCAGGTTGATCGAGGCGTAGAAGAAGATGCAGGCGGTTAGCCCCGCCGCCGAGAGCTGCGCGAACCGCGTGCGCGCGTTCGCGCCGACCTTCATGCCCCAGCGAATGACAGCCCGAACGCCAGGATCAGGATGATTCCGCCGACCAGTCCCCATTCCTCGACCAAGGGCGGCGAAGGCGAAGTCGGTATGGCCTTCGGGAAGGTAATCGAGGTGGCTCTGGCTGCCGTTGAGGTAGCCCTTGCCCCAAATGCCGCCCGAACCGATCGCGATTTTCGACTGGGCAATGTGGTAGCCGGCGCCGAGCGGGTCGCTTTCCGGATCGAGGAAAGTGTCGATGCGCTTGCGCTGGTAGCCGTGCAGCATCGGTAGACGATCGGGGCAGCGACGCGCGATCGCAGCCACCGGCGCCATGAACAGCCACATGGGAACGCCGGCAAGGAACATGACGGTCAGTCCGCACGAGAACGACCATGATGCACGTCCCGAGGTCGGGCTGAACGAGGATCAGGAAGGCCGGGAACGCCGAGCAGCAGCATCGCCGGCCAGATCGCCGCGCCAGTTCCGCATGTCGCCGGCTGGCAGAAGCTCGTAGAAGCGGGCCAGCGTCAGCGCGATCGCCGGCTTCATGAATTCGGACGGCTGGAGGCTGATCGGCCCGAAATCGATCCACCGCTGCGCGCCCTTGGCAGCAAAGCCGAGGACATCGACGGCGATCAGCATGCAGCACGATGACGATGTAGACCGGGAAGACGAAGGCCTTGATCGTCGCCTTCTCGCAGCCAGGACATGCCGACCGCGACGGCGAGGAAGAAAAGGAACACGATGCCCCTGCTTCATGGCCCAGGGCTGCAGCGATCCGCCGGCCGCTGAATAAAGGACCATCAGCCCGTAAGTGGCCGATGCCAGCGACGAGGAAGATCAGCCGCCACGGGAGCCGCGCCAGCGGCCGGGGGATGATCGCCGAAGTGATCATGCGGCGCCTGCCGCGGCGGCCTTCACCGCCGCTGCACGTCGAGCGGTGCGCTCAGCCAGCGTGCCGCCCCATTGTTCTTCGAGCGCGGCCAGCGATTGCATCGCCTTGTTGCGGTCGAACAGGAAGGTGAGCGCATCCTTGGCGACGGGCGCGGCCGCGCGGGCCCCGCCCATGCCATGCTCGATGACGACGGCGCCGGCGTAGCGCGGCTTGTCGGACGGGCGCGAAGAAGACGAACAGGCCGTGGTCGCGATATTTCCAGTCGCCGCCCTGGCCACGGCGTTGCGCTTGCGGCGAGCCGGCGAACCTGGGCGGTGCCGGTCTTCCCGCTCATCTGGATGTCGGGGAAGGGCAGGCGGCTGGCGCCCGCGGTGCCGTCGCCGTTGACCACCTCCCACATGCCGGCCGCGACCGTCTCGAGATGCTTCGGATCGAGGCCGATCAGCGCGCCGGCTCCTGCTTGTGCACTCCGATCAGCAGCGGCTGGATGTCGCGGCCGGAAGCGATGCGCGCCGACATGACGGCCAGCTGAAGCGGATTGACGATCAGGAAGCCCTGGCCGATCGCTGCGTTGAGCGTGTCGGAACTGGTCCAGTCCGGGCCGTTCGATCAGGCGCTTGTTCTGTTCGTACTTGCGCGCGCTTCCATTCGCTGTCGGGCATGGTGCCGTAATTCTGGCTGACGACGGGCAGATCGAACTTCTGCCCGAGGCCGAGCTGCTCGCGCCATCGGCGCGATCTTGTCGTAGCCGATGCGATTGGCCATCGCGTAGAAATAGGTGTTGCAGCTCTTGGCGATCGCCCGGTGCATGTCCACGCTTCCGTGCCGGCCGAGGCAGCGGAAGAAGCGATTCCCGAGCTGGTAGCCGCCGCCGCAGAAGATATGGTCCTTCGGGTCGATGCCGTGCTGTTGCAGTGCCAGCGCCGCCCATCGGCTTGATCGTCGAGCCGGGCGGGTAGAGTGCGTTGAGGACCTTGTTGAGCAGCGGCTTGCGCGGGTCCTCCGACAGCGTCTTCCACTCGGTCCGGCCGATGCCGTCGGAAAAGCTGTTGGGGTCGTATGCGGGCATGGAGACCATCGCCAGGATGTCGCCGGTCAGGCAGTCGAGGATGACGCAGGAGCCGGATTCCTCGCCCATGCGGCGGGCGGTGAATTCCTGCAGATCGGCGTCGATCGCGAGCTGGACGGTCCTGCCGCTTCTGTCGGGCTTGGGGTCGAGCTCGCGGACCAGCTTGCCGCGCGCAGTGATTTCGACGCGCTGCCCGCCGGGCTCTCCGCGAAGCGTTCGATTCCAAGCGTCTCTTCAAGCCCTTCCTTGCCGATTTTTACGCCGGGCACGAGCAGCAGCGGGTTCTTTCCTTCTTTCTCATATTCGGTCGCGGAAGCAGCACCGACATATCCGACGAGCTGACCAACCGCGGCGCCGGCAGGGTAGAAACGAGTGAAGCCTCGTGCCGCGAACGCCCGGGAAGCTCCGGGAGGCGAACAGTGACGGCGGCATATTGCTCGTAGGGCACGTTGTCCGCGACCGAGACCGGCCGGAAACCGCGGAGGTCGCCAGCTCCGCATTGATCCGGTCCACCTCATCGGGGTGGAGCTGCATCAGCTGGGCAAGCTGCGCCACGTACCCTCGGGCCATCGACCAGCTGTTGCGGGATGATGTCGACCCGGAAGCTCGCCTGTTGATCGCGATCGGCTTGCCTTGGCGGTCGATGAGCCAGCCGCGGCGCGGCGGGACCGGGATCAGCTGCACGCGATTGCTCTCGGACAGGAGCTGGTACTTCTCGTTCTGCGCGACCGCCAGCCAGCCCATCCGACCGATCAGCATGGCGCCAACTGCCGCCTGGGCACCGCCGAGCAGCATCATTCGGCGCGAGAAGGTGATCGACTGGTGGGCGTTGGTGAAGCGAACGTGCTTCATCGCCCCAGCCTCCACGCATCAATCCGCGACACGATCCAGGCGCTGGCCGGGAATACGCAAATCGAGATGACCAGCGGCGGCACGATCGCGAAATAGGGCAACCTAGCACCGGTCATTGCGGCGATACGCCACTGAAGCCATTGATCGATCGCAAGGAGCACCGCCGCCAGAAGCCATTCGTCCAGTAGTCGCGCCACATCGTGCGGCGATCGATGAGGTCAAGGACCAGCATCGAAGCGCTCCACAAGACGACCGAGAGACCTATTGGGTAGCCCGTGAACAGGTCGTTGATGAGGCCGAGCGGAGCGGCCCACCAGGCCGGCCACGGGTCGGCGCGCAGCAGGCGCCAGCTGATGAGGACAAGGTAGCCGAAATCCGGATACCAGCCCGAACTGGAGATAATCGGCAGGGCGGCCAACAGCGATGCGACGACCACCGACGCAGCCGGCACGTACGGCGCATAGGGCACAGGCTCGCGGCCGATCCGGTGCCTACCCGTGAGCGCCGCGCGAACCATCAGGGCGTCTCCGCGGAGAGAGCGGACTCCGCAGCTATTGCAGCGGGTTCGAAGGGCGGTTCGACCATCGCGAAACTGGTGTTCGCCGGGTCGGCGAGGGGTAGGGCGATCGCTCCGTCGTCATCCAGCTTCACAACACGAGCGATTGGAACGAGCGGTGGATATAGTCCGCCCGTGCCCGACGTGATGATGATGTCCCCACGCTTGAACGGATTGCGCCCGACTTCGAGCGGCCGCACATCGATCGTGCCGTCGCCGCGGCCCTGGGAGATCACAGGGCTGCCGCCGCGTAGGAGGCGGGCTGGCACAATGTTCGCGCGGTCGGAGACGAGAAGCACGCGTGAGGCAAGTGCCCCCGCGTCGATGATCCTGCCCGACCAGGCCGTCTGCCGAGCGGACCGGCATTCCGATGCGCACGCCGTCCGTCGATCCTGCCGAAAGGATCGCGAAACGCCGCGGGCTGTTGAAGGAGGAGCCGACAATGCGCCCCGTCGCGACCGTATTCTGGCTCACGTTCGCGCAACTGCAGCGTCGCCTTGAGCTGGCGGTTCTCCTGCAAGATTGCTTTCGCTTCGACCATGCGGTGAAGCATGGCCTGGCGTTCGCGCTTAAGCTTCGCGTTCTGGTTGGCGGCATCCCAATAATTGCCGGCGCCGGTAAAGAGGCCACCCGCGGTTGCGGTGACCTCGTGAAGCGCCCCCGTGATCGGCGCGGTCAGGTCAAGCGCCGCGCCGCGGACGGTATTGAAGGATTTTGGCGATACGAGCGACAGCGTGAGCAGGATCACGCCGACAACGATGCCGGCGATCACCGCGAGAAAGCTGAAGAAGAGCCCGTACTGGGCCCGCCGCGACCAGCCGGGACGCGCGGTCGCCACCGGTTATGTCCTCGCTAGGCCGTTTGCAGCACGCCGCGGAACTGCTCTTCCTCCAGCGCCCGGCCGGTGCCGAGCGCGACGCAGGTGAGCGGATCGTCGGCGACCGTGACGGGAAGGCCGGTCTCGTCGCGCAGCACTTCGTCGAGGCCCTGGAGGAGAGCGCCGCCGCCCGTGAGCACGATGCCCTGGTCGCAGATGTCGGCGGCGAGCTCCGGCGCCGTGTTCTCGAGCGCGATGCGGACACCTTCGACGATCGTTCCGACCGGCTCCGATAGCGCCTCGGCGATCTGGCCCTGGTTGATCGAGATTTCCTTGGGCACGCCGTTGACCAGGTCGCGGCCCTTGATGTGGACCGTCTTGCCGATGCCGTCGACCGGCGGCTTGGCGATGCCGACTTCCTTCTTGATCCGCTCGGCCGTCGCTTCGCCGATCAGGAGGTTGTGGTTGCGGCGGACGTAGGAGCTGATCGCCTCGTCCATCTTGTCGCCGCCGACGCGGACCGACGTGGTGTAAGCGAGGCCGCGCAGCGAAAGTACGGCGACCTCGGTGGTGCCGCCGCCGATGTCGACGACCATCGATCCGATCGGCTGCGTGACCGGCATGTCGGCGCCGATCGCAGCAGCCATGGGCTCTTCGATCAGGAAGACTGCGCTTGCGCCCGCGTTCGATGCAGCGTCGCGGATCGCGCGGCGCTCGACCGAAGTGGAACCCGACGGGACGCAAATCACGATTTCCGGAAAGCGCCAGGCGCGCATCTTGCCGCCGTGTACCTTGTGGATGAAGTGCTTGATCATCTGCTCGGCGACATCGATGTCGGCGATGACGCCGTCGCGAAGCGGGCGGATGGCCTCGATCTGGTCTGGGGTCTTGCCCATCATCAGCTTGGCATCGTCGCCAACGGCCTTGACCTTCTTCACGCCGTTGATCGTTTCGATCGCGACCACCGACGGCTCATTGAGGACGATCCCGCGACCGCGCACGTAGACAAGTGTATTGGCGGTTCCCAGATCGATCGCCATGTCGTGCGACATCCACTTGAACCAACGCGTCCAGAACATTGAAATCCCCGCTCTCGCCTAATCCCCGGAAGGCCGCGGACACTGCCCGAAGCTTAACTTCCCGTTGAACACTTTCCGTTGAATGCGCGCTGAATTTCCGCGAAAAATCAGTGCTTCGCCGGCACGCCTTCGATGGGCTAGGATTGGTTAACATGTCAATAAGAAGGCTGCCGCCCGAGCTCATCAATCGCATCGCTGCCGGTGAGGTAGTCGAGCGTCCGGCTAGTGCGTTGAAAGAACTTGTGGAAAACTCGCTCGACGCTGGCGCGACGCGGGTTTCGATTCGGCTCTCGGCGGGCGGACTCGAACTGATCGAGGTCGCCGACGACGGCTGCGGGATGAGCGCCGAGGAAATGCGCCTCTCGCTCGAACGGCACGCCACGTCCAAGCTGGCCAGCGACGCGATCGACCAGGTCACGAGCTTCGGCTTTCGCGGCGAGGCGCTGCCATCGATCGCGAGCGTGTCGCGGCTGACGCTTGAAAGCCGGGTTCGTGGCTCCGATGGCTGGCGGATCGAGATCGACCATGGCGAACCTGCGGGCGAGGGGCCAGCGGCACTGCCGCCGGGGACACGGATCCGGGTCGAGGGGCTGTTCGACAAGGTGCCGGCGCGCCGGAAGTTCCTGCGCAGCCCTCGCGCCGAATATGCAGCGTGCCAGGATGCCGTGAAGCGGCTGGCCATGGCGCGCAGCGACGTCGCCTTTACCCTGGAGCATGACGGACGGAGCGTGCTCAGCCTTCAGCCTTCCGATGCACCGGCGCGCGTCGCGGCCTTGCTCGCGCATGAGTTGGACCGGCATGGCGTTGGTATCGATTGCGCGCGAGAGGGCCTTCGGCTCACCGGGGTCATTAGCCTGCCGACCTTCAACCGCGGCTTAGCGGACCAGCAGTTCCTGTTCGTCAATTCGCGGCCGGTGAAGGATCGTTTGCTGGTAGGCGCATTGCGCGCCGCCTACCGCGACCTCATCGCGCGCGACCGTCATCCCATCGCGGCGCTGTTCCTCGACGTCCCGCTGCAAGACGTCGACGTCAACGTCCATCCCGCGAAGACGGAAGTCCGGTTTCGCGATCCGTCGGCAGTTCGAGGCCTGATCGTCGGGGGCCTCCGAAGAGCCCTTGATGAGGAAAGCCAGCGCAGCGCCGCCAGGGAGCAAGCTGCGGCGCCGGTGATGTGGACGACGAGCGCCAGCTATGATGACCAGCTTGGGCGTCATCCTGCCCAGCGCGCCGACGGGGGCAAGGGAGAGAGCTGGGCCCCAGCGCAGCTCGCAAACGTCGTCGCGGAGGCCAGCGAGCTTTTCAAGCACGCGCCTGCCGGTCGCGCGGAGCCGGCGGTCGAGCCGGTGCCGAGTTACCCCTTGGGCGTGGCGCGCGGACAAGTGGCCGCAACCTATATCGTGGCCGAGGCCGAAGACGGCCTCGTTATCGTCGATCAGCATGCGGCTCACGAGCGGCTGGTGCTCGAGCGCATGCGAGCGGCCGGTGCTGCCGGTGCGGTCACAGGGCAGGCGCTCTTGATGCCCGAAGTCGTCGAGCTCGACGAGCCTGATTGTGACCGGCTTGACGCCGCTACCGCCGAGCTTGCCGCCATGGGTCTCGAGCTTGAGCGATTTGGTCCGGCGGCGATGCTTGTGCGATCCGTCCCCGCCGCTCTTGGAAAGACCGATCCGGCAGCTTTGCTTGCGGACCTTGCGGGTGAGATCGCCGAGCTGGGCGGACCCATGAGCCTTCGCGACAAGCTCGATCATGTGACGGCGACGATCGCCTGCCACGGGTCGGTGCGCGCGGGGCGAGTCCTGTCCGTGGCGGAGATGAATGCCCTGCTGCGCGAAATGGAGGTGACGCCGCGATCGGGTCAGTGCAACCATGGCCGGCCGACCTGGGTGAAACTCGGTCATTCGGAAATCGAAAAACTTTTCGGCCGGCGTTAAGCGGTCCCTCCATGCCTTATCTGATTGTCTTCCTGGGCGCCGGTATTGGGGGCGCCTTGCGCCACGGGATGAGTGTCGCTGCCGCCCGGTTGTTCGGCCACGGTTTTCCGTTCGGCACGCTGATCGTGAACGTCGTCGGATCGTTCGTGATGGGCCTGCTCGCAGGTTACTTCGCCTTCCGTCCGGGCATCGCGCAGGACATGCGCCTCTTCCTGACCACCGGTATTCTCGGCGGCTTCACGACTTTTTCCGCTTTCTCCCTGGACGCGGCTCTTCTAGTGGAGCGCCACAGCTACGCCCTTGCCGCCGGCTATATCGCCGGCTCGGTGGGCATCAGTATCGTGGCCCTGTTCCTGGGCCTTGCACTATTCGAACGCAGGATTCCGTTACTTTGAACATCGACCTTATCCCTGTCGGCGACGATCCGCCGAGCAGCATCAACGTCATCATCGAAGTCCCGGTCGGCGGCGAACCGGTCAAATATGAGTTCGACAAGAAGTCGGGCGCTCTGTTCGTGGACCGCATCCTCCACACGCCAATGCGCTATCCGGCCAATTACGGCTTCGTGCCGCACACGCTCTCACCGGACGGCGATCCTCTCGACGCGCTGGTGATCGCGCGCTCCTCCTTCGTTCCCGGCTGCGTCGTCCGCGCAAGGCCGATCGGCGTGCTGAACCTCGAGGACGAACATGGCGGGGACGAAAAGCTGATTTGCGTGCCCGTAGACTCGACCTTTCCTTATTATTCGGACGTCGGAGAGCGCCAGGATCTGCCGTCCATCGTCCTTCAGCAGATCGAGCATTTCTTCACCCACTATAAGGATCTCGAAGCCGAAAAGTGGGTGCGCGTCGGGCACTGGGGCAATGCCGAGGACGCGCGGCGCATCGTCGTCGAAGCGATCGACCGGGAGCGCGACCAGAAGGCCGAAGCGCAAGCTTGAGCCGCGACTTTCGGTCCCAATCCTGCTAATTGCCCTCATCCTGAAGAGGAGCCCGGGGCATGGAAAACGACAGCCGCATCTACTTCGCCCGGCGCGCGGCCGAGGAGCAGGAGCTCGCAACGGCCGCCCCAACCCCGGAGGGTGCAGAAGCTCATCGGAAGATGCAGCGATTGTATCTTGAACGCGCGAGCACCGGCGATCGGCCCAAGGCGCTTTCGCACTAAACCTGCGTAGGGCGCCCGCCCGCCGACAGTGGTTTTGTTGCCACGGTTTGTGAATAATCGACACGATTTCGACCATTTTGCGCCTTAGGACGCTAGCGGTCGCAGCGGAATTGTCACATATGTTCCCCGCTTTTCAGGTCGGAAACGACTTAACAGGAGGGTCTTAAGTGATAAAAATTCTCGCTCTCAGCTCAGTCGCAGTGGCTGCGCTGGCTAGCACCCCGGCTCTCGCCCAGGGGATCCCGTCGGGGCCGCGCATCGAAATCTTCGCCGGCTACGACAAGATGATGACCCGCGGTCGGTCGTTTACGGAAAGCGTCGACGCTTGTGTCGACTATTACTGCGAAGAAACCGTCGACAGCATCTCCTACGGTTTCGCGAAGTCGCGCGATGAAGCGTTCGTTTACGGCATCGGCGCCGGTTACGATTTCGCCATGGGCGGCAACTTCGCGCTGGGCATCGATATCGAGGCTTCGAACACCAGCGTCGAGACCACGGAAGGCTTTGCAGCGAGCCTCTTCGATCCGGACTCGCCAGTCTTCCACGACGATGGGGACGATCTACTACTACGAGACTTTGAATTTCCGCCGTCGGTACGACACCAAGGGCTCAACTGATCTCTATCTCGGTCTTCGGGGCAGCCTTGCCCTCGGCGACAGCGCGGTCGTGTACGCCAAGGCCGGTTACACCAATTGGACCGTCAAGGAGCGTTTCTACGACGTCGATCTCTTCAGCGGAGAAGTGCTGGAAACCCGCTCAAGCAGTAAGCGCAATCTCGGCGGCTACCGCCTGGGTATTGGCGCGACCTTCGGCAATGGCCGTATCTACGGTGGTCCGGAGTATCGTTACTCGCACTACGGCAGCGGCTACTCCAAGCACCAGGTCGTGCTCGTGGGCGGCATTCGCTTCGGCCGGCTTGCCGCGCCGCCGCCGCCTCCGCCTCCGCCACCGCCTCCGCCGCCGCCTCCTGCTACGCAGACCTGCCCGGACGGTTCGGTGATCCTGGCGACGGACGCCTGCCCGGCGCCGCCTCCGCCTCCGCCGCCGCCCGAGCCGGCTCCCGAGCGCGGCTAAGCCAAACGGCTAACGTAAAAGAGAGGGCGCCGCGGTTATCCGCGGCGCCCTTTTTCTATCGACCCCGCCGCAGCGGCAAGATCAGGATCTGCGGTTCAATTTCTCGAAGACCTGCTCAAGTACGGTCTGACGAGCGGCGATGCGAGATTGGTTCAGGCGAGGATATCCCTCCGCTTCTTCATTCCGTAGCTCATCAGCGAACCGGCCCTCACGGATCTCCCGAAGGATTTCCTCCATGCGCCGGCGGACCGAATCGTCGACAATTCGCTTTCCGCCGAGCACGGCACCGAGTTCCGCCGTGTTCGATATGGCCTCTCGCATCCCGGCGATCCCTCGTTCTTCGACCAAATCGGCGATAAGCTTCAGTTCGCCCACGCATTCGAGATAGGCGACCTCGGGTGAGAATCCCGCGCTCGTTAGCGTGTCGAAGCCCGCGGCGAGCAGTTCGGGAATGCCGCCCCACACGACAGCCTGCTCGTTGAAAAGGTCGGCTTCCGCCTCCTCTGCGAAGCTCGACGCGATGAGCCCAGCGCGGGCGCATCCGATGGCACGCCCATAAGCGAGCGCGATACTGGCTGCATTGCCCGTCGCGTCCTGCTCAACAGCCCATAGCGCGATCATGCCTTTGCCCTGCTGGTACAGCGAGCGCAGCGCTGTTCCCGGGCCCTTGGGTGCGATCAGGAAGACGTCGAGGTCGGCGCGGGGAGCGATGAAGCCGAAACGGACGGACAGGCCGTGGCTGAAGCCGAGCGCCGCACCCCCTCGCATCCGAGGCTCGATTTCTCGATAGATCGACCCGTGCGCTTCGTCCGGCGCCAGGAGCATCACGACGTCGGCCGATAGAACAGCGTCCTCGACCAAGGCAGTCTGCAGTCCGGCCGCTGCTGCGTCGACCAGGCTTGCCGACCCGCCCCGAAGCCCCACCACGACGTCGGCTCCACTGTCGTGCAGGTTCAGTGCCTGCGCGCGGCCCTGGTTGCCATAGCCGAGGATCGCAACCCGCTTGCCTTCGAGGGGTCCGGGGTCGATGTCGGCTTCGCGCAGCATGTCCATCGGCGTGGCCTAGGCTTCCGTTTCGACCAGTTCCAGCGCTCGCGGAAAGGCCGCGGCGTCCACCGGCTCATGGAACCGGTGCCATTCCGCCGGCGGCTGATGTGCAAACCAGGTATATTGGCGCTTTGCGTAGCGCCGCGTGGCCTGCTGTCCCGCTGCAATGGCCTCGTCGACTGAAGCGTCGCCGCGGAGGAAAGATGCAATTTCGCGAACGCCAATGGCCCGCATTATCGGTAGGCTGGAGTCGAGGTCGCGCGCTAGCAGAGCCTGCACTTCTTGAACGGCTCCTTGGTCGATCATGCGGCTGAAACGGTCATCGCACCTTTGATATAGCCATTCCCGGGGCGGCAGCAGCACGAGCGGACTCAGGTCGATATCGTTCGCGATGCCGCCGGTGCGGTCCTGTTGCCATTCAGCAAGTGGCCTGCTGGTTGACAGTACGACCTCCAAGGCCCGCGCGATCCGGGCCTTGTCGGCGGGCTTGAGCTTCGCCCAGGCGCCGGGATCGAGCTCGGCGAGCCGGCGACGGTTTTCCTCCGTCGACGCTTCGCGGATCGCATGCCGGATCGCCAGGTCGATCTCAGGAACGGGGGCGATGCCATCGAGAAGAGTTCGGATGTAAAAGCCCGTGCCCCCGACAAGGATCGGTAACCGGCCTTGAGCATGGACATCGGTGATCTCCGTTCGCGCTCGTGTGGCCCAATCCGCTGCGGAACAGGGCAGGGCTCCATCCTGGAAGCCGTACAGGCGATGATCCGCCCGCGCGTAATCCTTGGCCGTCGGGCCCGCGCTCAGGATCGGCAATTCGCGATAAACCTGGGCGCTATCGGCATTGATGAGGACGCCGTTGATCCGCTCCGCCAGCGTCAATGCAAGTGCCGACTTGCCGCTCGCCGTCGGTCCCGCAATTAGAGCGAGCGGAGGATTCGCCGAACGGATGGCCATTGCGACGCTGATAGCAGCCGGAAGGCTCAATGACAGGATGGTCGACCGGGCGCTCGGCCTGCTGCGCGAACTCGATCCGAAGGCCGCCTTTCACCAATGGATCGACGAAGGCGAGGCGGCGGACCTCAATTTCTCGGGCGACGTCAAAGGCGCGAGGTGGGCGCTCGACCAGATCGACGGACTCGATGTCGTGGTTCAGGGTGGCGAGCCGCGCTGGCGCAGACTGCTGGTCGCAGACATGGATTCGACCATTATTGGCCAGGAGTGCATCGACGAACTCGCGGACTATGCCGGCCTGAAGGACAAAGTCGCGCGAATCACCGAGCGGGCGATGCAGGGCGAGCTGGATTTTTCAGGAGCCCTGCGCGAGCGCGTGCGGCTGCTCGCTGGCCTCGATCAGCGCGCGCTGAGCCGCTGCCTGGACGAACGGGTCCACCTGACGGCGGGAGCGGAGACGCTGGTTCAAACCATGCGTGCGGGCGGGTCATCCTGTCTGCTTGTCTCTGGCGGATTTCTCTCCTTTGCCGAACCGGTTGCGAAGGTTGTCGGCTTCGACCGGGTGAGGGCGAACCGGCTCGTGTTCGCCGGCGGCAAGCTGAGCGGCGAGGTCGGGGATCCCATTGTCGATGCCATGGCCAAGCGCGATGCGCTCATCGAGGCCCGGGAGCAGCTGGGCCTGGAGCGGCATGAGGTCCTGTGCGTGGGTGACGGAGCCAACGACGCCCTGATGATCGAGGAGGCCGGACTAGGGGTTGCGTTCCGGGCCAAGCCGGCACTTATCGAAGTGGCGGATGCGGAGCTCCGGCATCACGGCCTCGACGCCTTGCTTTGGGTGCAGGGCGTTCGCCGTCGCGACTGGTTCCGCGGCTAGCGGGCGGACCCGACGGCCACTGGGAAGCACGCCTGGCCGCGGGCGGTCAGTCCACTACATGCGGCGGATGCAGCGGCTCGCGTCGCAAAAGGCCCGACCTGCAGGCGAGTGACGGCCCCAGCGGGGACATAGAAAGCTCGTTTTCCCGGAAGGGCTCCTGACACCTTGCGGAAAAGTCCTTCGGCGGCGCCGCGCTGCGAGAAGGCGCCGAGCTGTATGCGCCACGGGCCGCTTGCCTGCCCGGCAGGGCCCTCCGATGGCGCCGCCACGGGAGGAGCCTGTTTCGCTGGGGCCGCAGCCGGGACGGCCGCCTTGCGAGGCGTGCCAGCAGGTTTTGACCGGGGCGGAGGTGCTGCCTTGGCCTTCGCCATGGCCATCGCCACCGCTTTCTTGCGCTGGTCTACGGGTAGAATTTGATCGAGTTGCTCAAGCGTTGATTGAGCGGGCAACAGCCCCTGCGCGGCCGCCCGGCTTACGTAGGCATAACCGAGCAGCGGATCGCGTTTGGTCCCGTCGCCATTGAAGAGGGCGGTGCCGTACACGAGCAGGGCACGGGGCTCGCCTTTCTCGGCCGCGACGCGGAGCCAACGCAGGCCCCCGGTCCGATCGCCATTCTCGAACAGCATGAGTCCCAGCGTCGTCTGGGCGTCGAGATGGCCTTTCGCTGCAGCCCGCTCGAACCAGGTCTTTGCCGCGCCCAGGCTGATGGTCACCCCTCGGCCAAGCCGATAAGCCTGGCCCAGGTTGAACGCAGCATCCTGGTCGCCCTTTTCCGCAAGCGGTCGCCAGATAGCGACGGCGCGCTCGTAATCCGCGTGTTGCCACGCCTCGATCCCCGCTCTTACCGTCTGCGCCGGTAGCGGCGCTGCGGTTAGTACGCTTAGAAAAGCAACCGCAACTAAGTACTTGTGAACCATCGTCGAACCCACTCCGGGCCGGAGCTTTAGCGGAGCGCCGATGAACCGCAACTCGCTTGATTCAGGCCCGGGGCGAGGGGGTGCGAGAACGGACTTATCCTCAAATAGGGTCGTAACAGTGTTAACCAGATTTTAGATGGTGCGGTGCCACTCAACCCTTGAATTCGACGTCAAAGGGCGAGGGGAACAGCATGCGCGTCTTGGCAATGGCATCGCAGAAGGGCGGGTCGGGTAAAACGACCTTGTCCGGTCATCTTGCGGTGCAGGCGCAGATGTCGGGGGCGGGCCCTGTCTGCCTGATCGACATCGACCCCCAGGGCAGCCTTGCCGATTGGTGGAACGAGCGTGAAGCCGATATGCCGGCCTTTGCCCAGACCACCGTTGCGCGTCTCGCGAGCGATCTCGAGGTCCTCCGCCAGCAGGGCTTCCGCCTTGCCGTCATCGATACTCCTCCTGCAATTACCATGGCGATCCAGAGCGTCATCGCGGTCGCCGAGCTGATTGTCATCCCGACTCGTCCGAGCCCGCACGACCTTCGCGCCGTCGGTGCGACGGTCGATCTTTGCGATCGCGCGGGCAAGCCTTTGATATTCGTTGTCAACGCGGCAACGCCGAAAGCTAAGATTACGTATGAAGCGGCCGTGGCGCTTTCGCAGCACGGCACGGTGGCTCCGGTCACGCTTCACCACCGCACAGATTTCGCGGCCTCGATGATCGACGGCCGCACGGTCATGGAAATCGATCCCTCGGGCCGGTCAGCGAAGGAAGTGATCGAGCTGTGGGATTACATCTCGGATCGTCTTGAAAAGAATTTCCGCCGCACGGTGTTCGCTGCGCCAGGCGCGGCGCCCGGCATCAGCCAGGCCAGTCCGCGTCCCGTCGGCGGCTTCGGTCGTCGCGTCGTCGGCCAGTAAGGAGCCGGCGAGGTGAACGAACCCAAGCCTATCGCTTCTCTCTCTTCCGGACTTCTCGCACGCAAGGGCGCGGCTCGCCCGGCCATGCGCCCGCAGGGCTTCGGCCAGGTCAGCGGAAATCTCGAGGATCTTGGCTGGAACGACATGGGCTTCGAACCGCCGAAGCCGGCCGTGGCGCCGCGCGACGAGTCGCATGACGCCTTCGGCGAAGACATCGTCGAGCACCCGCGCGCGGTGCATCCGACGGGCCTGAACTCCTGTCCAATCGCCGGTTCACGACCAGCAGGCGGAAATTGTCCACAGATTCAACGGCGCGGAAGCGGAAGAATCTGAAGAAGAAATTGACGAAACCGCAGAGCGGGCCGAACCTGACGAACATGCTGAAGCTGCTGTCGTCATTCCGCCGGTCGCTGTGGCTGTGCCTGCACCAAGGCGCATGCCCAAGCCCCGCTCTGCACCTGGGAGCAAAGGGAAGGCCGCATTCACCCTGCGACTCGACCCGGAACGACACCTCAAGCTGCGACTCGCCTGTGCCATGGGCGGACGGTCAGCTCAGCAGTTCGTTACGGACGCGTTGGACAGGTTTCTGGAGGCGATGCCTGAACTCGATGCAATGGCCACCAAGGCCAAACGCAAGGGGTAACGCCATGTCCAAGCCTGTCCGGTTCGGCTCAGCACTGTCGCTCATCGCACTCGCCTCCGTGGTCGGTGGATGCGCGACGTCCTCGACGAACGTCCAAACTGCCGGTTTCGGTGGCAAGGCGCACGGCGAAATCGGTCTTGCCACCAGGGCGATGGCCGCGCTCAATTCGAATAACGTCCCGGCGGCGATCGACTTCGCCGAACGTGCGGTTGCCCGGACGCCGAGCGATGCGGGTTTCCGCGCCCTTCTCGGCAGCGCCTATTTCGCTGGCGGCCGCTTCAAGTCGGCCGAGGGGGCCTACAAGGACTCGCTCTCGCTCTATTCGAATCAGCCCCAGGTGGTCCTGAAGCTTGCGCTGGTTGAGATTGCCCTTGGCAAGAACAACGAGGCGCTGACCTTCCTTGAAGCCGGACGGGACGTTCTCGATGCCGCGGACTACGGCCTGGCTGTTGCGCTTGCCGGCCGTCCCGCCGATGCGATCCAGGTCCTTGAGGCTGCGGCTCGCGAAGGTGGGGCAGACTCCCGGGTTCGCCAGAACCTCGCGCTAGCGCTTGCGCTGAGCGGGGACTGGACCAACGCCCGCGCCGTTGCGGCTCAGGATGTGCCCGCCGACGAGCTCGATGCCCGCATCCAGCAGTGGATGCAGATGGCGGCGCCAGGTGCGCAATCGACCGCGGTCGCGGCGCTGGTTGGTGTAACTCCCTCTGCCGTGGATCCGGGCCAGCCGGTCCAGCTCGCACTGCGCCGGACTGACACGCAAATGGCTCAGGCGGCCACGCCTGCTCCGGTTCAGGCTCCTGTCGAGCAGCAGGTTGCGGAGGTCGTTCCTCCGCCGCCCGCACGGCCCGTGGAACTCGCTGAAGCTGCTCCGGCGCCAGCCGTGGTCGCCGAGGCTGCTCCGCCACCCATGGCGATGCCGTTCGTCGAGGTACAGCCGCGCAAGGCCGCAAAGGCGACAGCAGGGCGCAAGGCTGTTGCTCCGACGAAGGCTGCGACTTTCCGCACGGCTTCCGCCAAGCGCGGCTCATCGAGCGCCGTCGTTCAGCTGGGAGCATACGGGAACTCCAAGAGCGTTCTCGCGGCCTGGAACAAGGCTGCGCGCAAGTATCGCTCGCTCCAGGGTTACACGCCCATGAGTGCGCGCTTCGCGAGCCAGCGTGGTACTGTGTACCGCCTGTCCGTGAAGGGCTTCGGCAGCGTCAATGAAGCATTCGCGCTCTGCTCGTCGCTGCGTCGTTCGGGCGGCAGCTGCTTCGTCCGCAACTTCGCGGGCGACGCGCCGGTCCAATTCGCTTCTAGCTAAGCGGACCCGCCGACAAGCATCTCGAGGCAGGCCATTCGCACGGCCACGCCCATTTCAACCTGAAGTGTGATCAGGGAGCGTTGGGGATCGTCGGCCACGGCCGGATCGATCTCTACGCCCCGGTTCATCGGCCCCGGGTGCATCACAACGGAATGTGATTTCGCGGTCGCAAGTCGCGATTGCGTTAGCCCGTAGCGCTCGAGATATTCCCCAGGCCGGTCCCCGAGCTCCTGTTCCAGGCGTTCCCGCTGGACGCGGAGCATCATCACGACATCCGCGCCGGCGATGGCTTCGTTGATTGAAAGACCCGGAGCGTCGGCGGGCATGAGTTCAGGGGGCCCGGCCAAGCGAACCTCAGCTCCCAGGCGCGGCAGGAGCTTGGCGTTGGACCGAGCGACCCGGCTATGCCGGATGTCGCCGCAAATAGCGACCGTAAGTCCTTCGATTTGGCCGAAATGCTTGCGGATAGCTGCAGCATCAAGAAGCGCTTGCGTGGGATGCTCGTTGGTTCCGTCTCCGGCATTGATGACGGGCGCTTCCATGATCGCGGCAACAGTCGCTGGCGCGCCATTGTCGCGATGGCGGATCACGACTGCATCAGGCCGCATTGCATTCAGGGTCCGGGCGGTATCTTCGAGCGTCTCGCCCTTCTTCACCGACGAATGCTCGACTGAGAGCGAGATCGCCGAGGCGCCGAGCCGGTGTGCCGCCGTGGCGAAGGACATCGCGGTTCGCGTCGAGCTTTCGTAGAAGAGGTTGAAGACGATCCGGCCGGCGAGCCGCTCTTCCAGGCGCTCTTCGCGGGTCGCCACGAACCAACGCTCCGCCTGGTCGAGGATCATCCCGATCTGCGCGTCGGACAGCGAATCGATGGAGAGTAGGTCCACGAGGAACCGGCTTATTGCGGGTCCGGAAGGTTGGCTAGCGCGTCGATCGCTCCCTGTAGGATATGCGCGGCAGCAAGCGCATCCACTTTCTCGGCGCGCTTCGCCCGGCTGACATCGGCGGAAATCATTGCGCGCTCAACGGCTTGCGTCGACCAGCGCTCGTCCCACAGCAGGAGTGGCAACTGCAAGGGCTCCAGATTGCGCGCGAAGGCTCGTACCGACTGCGTTCGAGGGCTGTCCGTGCCGTCCATGTTCAGCGGTAAGCCAACGACTAAGCCGACGATGTTATCACGTAAAATGAAATTTTGCAGCGCCGCGAGATCTTGCGTGAACTTGGCCCGCCGGATGGTCTCGGCGGGCCCGGCGAAGTGCCACCCCGCGTCGCACGTTGCGAGGCCAACGGTCTTGGTTCCAACGTCGAGCCCGGCCAGCTTGCCGCTGGTGGGAAGAGCGGCGCGAAAGTCGCTGGCGCTGGTTGTGATCAGCGCTGCCAAGCTTCGGTCCTCCGACCGGCGTCCTGCGCTACAGCGCCCCAGAAAAGCGCGTAGTCGTAGGGATGATAATTATTGCCCGGAAGCACGAAGGGCCCGACAGACGGAAGTTCACCGTCGAGGATGAGCAGACCCTTTTCACAATGGGCCCCCAGAGTTCCGGCCTCCAAGGTCGCGCTGCTGAAGTCCGCCGCGGGGATGAGGGTCCCCGGGTTGGCTTGAGGGGGCGCTGCGCCGTTCTGCGTCCCGGTGATCGGGTTCACGCACAGCAGGTCGGCCTGGGTGCGCTTGATCCCCGTCGATCCGCGCGTTCCGGCCCAGGTATCCATGATCATGTCCGGATTGGCGGGCTGGCCGAAGCTTTGCCAGGAGAGCACGCAGGACACCTGCGCCGCGCTTCGGCAGGGCGGCAGGCCGAAAGCGGGGAGGTCGGCGGCGACGCTGAGCGGCCAGCCGACAGCATAAGCGGCCACCAACCGTCCGCCCAGCTCGGCGCGGCGGTCGGCGAGGAGGCGGGCAATGTGCAGAGCGCCTTGGCTATGGCCTGCGAGGATGATCGGCCTGCTCGGCCCGACACGTTTGAGGAACTCGTCGAAAGCACGGCTTACGTCGGCATAGGCGAGGTCGAGCGCCTTGCGGGCGTCGTCACTCTTCAAGAGGAAAGCACCAAACGCAGCCTGGCGATACCGTGGGGCCCAGACGTCCGCGACGTTGTTGAATGCGCTCGCCTGGCTCTCGACGAACAGGCGGGTTCGGAATTCGGTCTGACCGCCGGGCGAGAGCGCTGCGTTCCACTGGTCGCGCTCGAGGTAGCTGGTGGGATGAACGAAGAAGACCGCAACGCGCTTGGGCCCAGCTTGCGGTGCCGGCCAGTTCGCAGGGCGCCATTCAGCCGGATTGGAGCTGGGGTCCATGTCGGGGCGGGCAAGCCAGTTGTTTGACTGCGCATAGTCCGGGCCGCCGGCCGTCGGCGGCGCTTCGAAATGACCCTTGGGGGTCGCTTGCTTGAGGAGGACGTTCCCGCCCCACTCATAGATCGCGAACGCGCCTGCGACGGCGAGCAGGACCAACATGAAAATCGCAATCAGGAATTGGCGAGCGCACATGGGCGGGCGCCGTAGGTGAGCGCGGAATTGCCCGCAAGCGAGGTGCCGGGCTCAAACGAAAGGGCGGCCGCGGAATTGAGATCCGCAGCCGCCCTCCCGTTGCTGAACCAGTGGTTATTGGTACTCAGCGGTGACGATGAACGGTGCCGTGTAGAGGCCGTTGGGCTGGTTCGCGGCGATCGCGAAGTCACCGCCGACACCGACTTCGAACGCGCCGGTGCCGTTGATGGTGCGCGCCGTTTCGAGATAGCCGGTCACGCCGTTCACGGCGCTGGCACCCCCCGTATCAAAGAACATGTCATTGACCGTCACCGAGTTCGGGCCGCTCGTGAGGACGGCCGGAGCCTGCAGCGTCAGAAGGACGGCCTGCCCCGCGGTGCCGGCGCCCTGGAAGAGCGCGCGGCTTCCCGGATAGCCCGGTACCCCGACGACGCCGCCCGTGACCGAGCGGCTGCCGTCGTCGGCATTGATGACAACGGTGCCCGCAACGGTGGTGCTGGCGATCACAGTGCCGAAGTCGAGATCAGACGTCTTGCTGAGCGTCAGCGGCAGCACGACGACTCCACGCGCCTGCGGATTACCCGTGGCGGTGACGACCTGTGCAGCGGCTGGTGAAGCCGCGGCGAGGGTTGCGGCAGCTGCCGCGAGATAAAAACGAGTACGCATCTTGGTTCCCCACTTCAAAAACGAGGAGCGCAGAATGCTCCGCAGGGTCCGAAGAGGCGTTGAAGACATCCGGTTTCCGGCAATTTAACCCTGTTTGTAGGCGTTGATTGCCCGGCAGCGTGCACCGACGGAGGGCGGCGAGGCGTCGGTTAGTACTTTGCTAACCGCGATCGTTGGCATTTTTCCTTTGCGCGCCCGGTGCATCGGGAAGAATCAGATCGCTTAACCGCCGATTTTCCACTTTGCGTTGCTTCCGTCGGCTTGCCGCTCTCTGGCCTCGCGGCTATCCGCCGCCCCATCATGTCAGTGACGAACGAACAGGTCCGCCATATCGCGCGGCTCGCCCGGATCGCGATGAGCGACGAGGAGCTGCAGCGCCTTGTGCCAGAGCTCAACAACATCCTCGATTGGGTCGAGCAGCTCGGCGAGGTGAACACGGATGGTGTGGAGCCGCTGACCGCGGTCATCGACCAGAAGCTGCGGCTGCGTGACGATGTCGTCAACGATGGCGACATCCGCGACGAAGTGCTTCTGAACGCCCCCGAAGCCCAGCACGGCTTCTTCGCAGTGCCAAAGGTGATCGAATGAGCGAGCTGACCGCCAAGACGATCGCTGAGCTCCGCGACGGTTTCCGCTCGGGCGAATTTTCCGCACGCGAGGTGGCGGAGGCGTATAACGGTGCAGTCGCTGCAGCCCGCGCCCTCAACGCCTATACCGTCGAAACCCCGGAAGACGCGCTCGCGGCCGCTGACGCAGCGGACAGTGCCAGGGGCTCCGGTCAGCCCGGGTCGCTTGCGGGCATTCCGCTCGGCATCAAGGACCTGTTCGCGACGCGGGGCGTGGACTCCACCGCCGGGAGCCGCATCCTCAAGGGCTTCAAGCCGCCCTACGAGAGCACGGTCACCGCGAACCTGCGCCAGGCAGGGGCGGGGATGCTGGGCAAGCTCAACATGGACGAGTTCGCCATGGGCTCGTCCAACGAAACGAGCGCTTACGGCCCGGTACTCAGCCCGTGGCGCAGGCAGGGAAGCAACGTCGGCCTAACGCCGGGCGGTTCCTCAGGAGGATCCTCTGCCGCCGTAGCTGCCAACATCGCGGCGGGCGCGACGGGCACGGACACGGGCGGTTCCATCCGCCAGCCGGCGGCCTTCACGGGCATCTGCGGGATCAAGCCGACCTATGGCCGTTGTTCGCGCTGGGGCGTCGTCGCCTTCGCCAGCTCGCTCGACCAGGCCGGGCCGATGGCCAAGACTGTCCGCGACTGCGCCATCCTGCTCGAAGCTATGGCCGGCTTCGATCTCAAGGACTCCACCTCCCTCGACCTTCCGGTTCCGCAGTGGGAAGCGAATTTATCGAGCGATCTCCGCGGCAAGCGCGTCGGCATCCCGAAAGAATATCGCATCGACGGCGTCCCCGGCGAGATCAACGCTCTGTGGGATCGCGGCATCGAATGGCTGAAGGAAGCGGGCGCGACGCCGGTAGAGATCAGCCTGCCGCACACGAAGTACGCGCTTCCGACCTACTACATCATCGCCCCTGCCGAGGCCTCGTCGAACCTCGCCCGTTATGACGGCGTCCGCTACGGGCTGCGCGACACGCCGGACGGCGGCAATCTCGACGCCATGTATTCCGCGACGCGCGCGCAGGGCTTCGGCGCCGAGGTGAAGCGCCGGATCATGATTGGCACTTACGTACTCTCGGCCGGCTTCTACGACGCCTATTTCACGAAGGCGCAGAAGGTGAGGGCACTGATCAAGGACGACTTCCGCAAGGCGTTCGAGCAGTGTGACGTCATCCTGACCCCGACCGCGCCGTCGGCAGCGTTCGGCATCGGCGAGACGACCGATCCGCTCGCCATGTACCTGAACGACGTGTTCGCGGTTCCGGCAAGTCTTGCGGGCCTGCCCGCGATGAGCGTGCCGGGCGGGCTAGACGAGCACGGACTACCGCTCGGTCTGCACCTGATCGGCAATGAGCTCGACGAGCAGACGGTACTGAACGCCGGCCTGGCGATCGAGGAACGCGCGGGTTTCACCGCGAAACCGGACAAGTGGTGGTAACGATGGCTGACGCTAACGCACCTTTCCGCATCAAGAGCGAGACTGGCGAGTGGGAGGTCGTGGTCGGCCTCGAGGTCCATGCGCAGGTCGTGTCCAACGCCAAGCTGTTCTCCGGCGCGGCTACGGCGTTTGGCGCGGAGCCGAACTCACAGGTCAGCCTGGTCGACGCGGCGATGCCCGGCATGCTCCCGGTGCCGAACCAGGAGTGCATCCGGCAGGCGGTACGCACGGGCATGGCGCTCGACGCGAAAATCAACCGCTGGAGCCGGTTCGACCGGAAGAACTATTTCTACGCCGACCTTCCGCAGGGCTATCAGATCAGCCAGCTTTATCATCCGCTTGTCGGCGAGGGCGAGGTCGAGATCCTTCTCGACGAGAAGGACGAGGCCAGCGCCAAGCGCATCGGCATCGAGCGCATCCACGTAGAGCAGGATGCTGGCAAGCTGATGCACGACCAGCATCCGACGATGAGCTACGTCGACCTCAACCGCTGCGGCGTCGCGCTGATGGAGATCGTGTCGCGTCCGGACATGCGTTCTCCCGCGGAAGCAGGGGCATACCTCCGGAAGCTGCGGGCGATCCTGCGCTACGTCGGCTCGTGCGACGGCAATATGGAGGAAGGCTCGATGCGCGCGGACGTCAACGTCAGCGTGCGCAAGCCAGGCGAGGAATTCGGTACGCGGACCGAGACGAAGAACGTCAACAGCGTCCGTTTCGTCATGGCTGTCGTCGAGCATGAGGCGAAGCGCCAGGTTGAGCTGATCGAGGAGGGCGGCAAGGTCGCCCAGGAAACCCGGCTGTTCGACCCGGACAAGGGCGTGACCCGGCCGCTGCGCTCCAAGGAAGACGCCCACGATTATCGTTATTTCCCGGATCCCGACCTTCTTCCGCTGGAGCTGGACGACGCCTTCCTCGAGGCATGCCGCGCGAGCTTGCCGGAACTGCCTGACGCGAAGCGCAAGCGCTACGAGGACCTTGGCATTACCCCATATAACGCCGGCGTGCTGACAGCCGAAGTCGAGATCGCGCGCTGGTTCGACGGGCTGCTAAAAGCGGGAGCCGAGCCCAAGCAGGGCGCGAACTGGGTCGTTGCCGAGCTGTTCGGAGCGCTCAACCGCCGGGGCGAGAGCATTACGGACACGCCAATCTCGCCCGAAGAGGCAGCCGAACTGCTGAAGCTCGTTGCTGACGGCACGATCAGCGGCACCATCGCCAAGCAGGTCTTCGAGATCATGCTCGAAACCGGCGAGGCGCCGTCGAAGATCGTCAAGGAGCGCGGGCTCAAGCAGACCAGCGACACCGGCGCGATCGACGCGGAGATCGACAAGATTCTCGCGGCCAATTCTGACAAGGTGGCGGAATATCAGGGTGGCAAGCAGCAGCTGTTCGGCTTCTTCGTCGGCCAGACGATGAAGGCCATGGCGGGCAAGGCCAATCCGCAGGTCGTCAACGAGCGCCTTCGGGCCAAGCTGGGGTGACGAACTGACTGTTCAATCGGGAGCGTGTCCATGCGACTGAAGTTTCTGGCCGCATTGGCGGCGCTTTCGACCACCGCAAGCGCCGCGACGCCGCCGCTTCCGGTTCCGGCAGCACGACCCAAGCTGCTAGTGGTCATTTCGATCGACCAGTTCTCGGCAGACTTGTGGGACGAGTACCGGCCGCAGTTCACGCGGGGGCTTGCCCGGCTCGGGATGGGGACGGTGTTCCGCAACGGTTATCAAAGCCATGCAGCGACCGAGACTTGTCCGGGTCATTCCACGTTGCTGACCGGGGGCCGGCCTGCGACGACCGGGATCATTGCCAACCAGTGGCTCAACCAGTCGCTCAGCCGGTCCGACAAGTTCGTTTATTGCGCTGAGGACCCGCTCGTGCCGGGTACTTCGTCGGTCGATTATAAAGTCTCCGACAAACACTTGCGCGTGCCGACTCTTGGCGACCGGATGAAGGCCGCATGGCCCGGTTCCCGCAACGTCGCAATTTCGGGCAAGGATCGGGCGGCCGTGATGATGTCCGGTCATCGCGCCGACCAGCGCTGGTATTGGAACGGGAAGCAATTCGTCACGGATCTGTCTGGCTACACGCCGCCACAGGTCGTGGCACAGGCCAATTCAGCCGTCGGGGCCATGCTCGCCGCGCCGGGCGAGGGGCTGCAGCCGCCCCCCTTCTGTTCGCAAAAGGCGCAGCCGGTCACGCTGGAGGGCAGCGGCAAGGTTGTGGGCGCCGGGACGCTGGCGCGAACGGCGGGAGACGCGACGGGCTTCCGGGCCTCACCCCAGTTCGATGCCTCGACACTCGCCCTCGCTGCGGGGATGGTTCAGGAAATGAACCTGGGCAGGGGGTCCTCGCCGGACCTTCTCGCGATCAGCCTGTCGGGCACGGACTATGTCGGCCACATCTACGGCCCTGGCGGCCAGGAAATGTGTCTCCAACTGCTCGAGCTTGACCGGGAAATTGGCGACTTCCTGTCGTTCCTCGACCGGACTGGCGTGGATTACGCAGTTGCGCTCAGCGCCGATCATGGGGGTCTCGACCTCCCCGAGCGCTTGCGAGCGCGTGGCGTGGCTGATGCCGCCCGGGTCGACCCGGCGCTAGGGGCAACGGCCATGGGCAAGCGGATCGGCCAGAAGCTCGCGCTCGCAGGCCCCGTGTTGATCGGCGACTTCAACGGGGACGTCTTTATCGATCAGGGAGTCAAAGGCTCAGATCGCACGCGTGCGCTGACTACAGCACTCGCCGAGTATCGCGCCCATCCGCAGGTCGCCGCGGCCTATTCGCGGGAACAGATTGCGAAGACTGCCACGCCCTCCGGCAGCCCCGCCGCCTGGACACTCTTGCAGAAAGCGCGGGCATCTTTCGATCCCGAACGGTCAGGGGACATCGTAGTGATGCTGAAGCCTCACATCATGCCGGTAGTGGACACGAGCCGATACGCTGCCACGCACGGCAGCCCGTGGGACTATGACCGCCGCGTGCCGATTGCGTTCTGGCGAAAGGGCCTTTCCCCCTCCGCACGGGAGGACGCCGTCGAGACCGTGGACATCATGCCGACTCTCGCCGCGATGCTGGGTTTGCCGCTTGGCGCGCCGGCCATCGATGGCCGCTGCCTGGACAATGTCCTCGGCAATGTGTGTCCGACGCGCTAACCATCTAAAAACACGCGCTTTTCTTTCATCTCTCATTCAGGCATAAATCGGCACGTCTAAGTCTGGGGACGCACGACATGCTTCCCAGTGGAGGGGTTTGATATGCGAAACCGGGGTCTAGCCCTCGCGCTGGCGCTCAGCGTGTCTGCGAGCGCCTGTGTCCAGACGCAGCAATATGCTGACGTTCAGTTCACGCCGCCGCAGGGCAACTACAAGCTGCTGGTGCTTCGCCCCGACGTGACCGTCGGGTCGATTACGACCGGCGGCATGGTCGAGCCCCGCGCGGACTGGACGGACCAGGCGCGGGCCAGCATCGTTCAGGCGATCCGGAACCAGCAGGCGACGCGCGGCGGGAACGTGACCTTTGTCGAGCGGCGGAACGAGCTGCCGGGCGTGACTCCCGAAGAGCTTGCAGAGGTCGAGCGGCTCAATGCGTCGGTCGCCCAGTCGATCGTCATTCACAAATATCTTGGCGACTATTTGCCTACCAAGCGCGGGAAGGGTCTCGACTGGACGCTTGGGCAGCAAGCCGTTCGGCTGGGCCAGAAGACTGGCTATGATTATGCGCTGTTCTTGCATGCGGAGGACCAGGTTGCGTCCCGCGGCCGGATCGTGCTCGGGGTGCTCGGACTAGCGGGCTGCATCGTGGGCTTCTGCGCTCCCAACATCGGCGGCGCCCAGCAGATCGACTACGCGTCGCTCGTGGACCTGAAGACGGGTGAGGTCGTCTGGTTCAACGTCGTCATCGCGGGCAGCCAGGTGCCGGGGATTGCGTTCGGAGACCTCCGCACGCCGGCTGGTGCTGCCCAAATGGTCGACCGGCTCCTTGGCCGGATGAAGCCGGGCCAAGCGGTTCGCCAAGTTCAGGCCCAGGCGAAGGAGACGCGCTGATGTGCACGCGCTGTCTTGAAATCACGCGACGGTCGATGTTGGTCGGCGGCGCGGCTGCCGCCGCTTCGCTCCACGCTGGCGTCGCGCAAGCGCGCCCTCGGCCGCAGGATATGGTCCCGCTGATCGGACCCGGCTACCGTCCTACAGAAAAGGACGAAATCGGTATCTGGCAGCTGATGGAGCGGGCCGAGGAGGAGATCTCCGGCTCGAACCTGCTGATCCAGGACCCGAAGCTGACCGGCTATCTGAAGAACCTCATCGGTACCGTCGGGGGCCCGGCGGCCAAGGACTTTCGCATCTATCTCGCGCGAATTCCGGACTTCAACGCGATGATGTTCCCAAGCGGATTCGCGGTCATCTTTTCGGGCCTGCTGCTGCGCATGCGCAACGAGGCGCAGCTTGCTGGCGTCATCGCCCACGAAGCGGGGCACTTCCTGCGCCGCCACCAGATCCGCGCCTGGCGCGACACGCGGCGCAAGACCGACATTCTCGCAATCGGTTCGATGCTCGCGGGTGTCGCCGGGGCGGGGGCGGGCGTCTACCTCGGGGATTATGTGCAGCTTGCGCAGCTCGGCACCTTGCTGACCCTGTTCAAATACAGCCGTGACATGGAAGCCGAGGCGGACGCGATGGGCGTGAAGCTCCTCGCGGACAACGGCCTCGCACCTGTCGAGATGGCGAACATCTGGGACCAGCTGATTCGGGAGGAAACAGCGAGCGCCAGCTATCGCGGTAAGCGTCGGCAGCGCGGATCGCTGTTCGACACGCACCCGTCGTCCGATGCCCGGATGCGCGACCTTCGTTTCGATGCCGCGCAAGTGACCGTGCCAGGACGCGCATATGACAACGGCCGGGCCCGATATCTCTCGACGATTGGCGAGATCCGACCCAGCCTCCTCGACGACCAGGTGAAGCTGAACGACCCGGGCGCCAGCCAGTACCTGATCCAAACTCTGGCCCAGGACGGCTGGAACGGTCTGCTTCGCTTCTACGAGGGCGAAGTCTGGCGGCTCCGGAACCGGCCGGGCGATGATGTTCGGGCGGGCCAGAGCTACGCTGCGGCGGTCATCTATCCCGACGCACCTGCGGACGCGTGGCGGTGGCACGGCATCACGTTGATGAAGCAGGGTCGGCCTAATGAGGCGAAGGCGGCGTTTGCCCGCTATCTGATGATCAAGCCGAATGCGCCAGATGCCGCGTGGGTGCGGCAGATGGTCGGTTGAGGAGGGCGGAACTCATGAAGCGTATCTGTATCATTGCCGTTCTCGCCAGTTCCACGGCCCTGACGGCCTGCAGCGGAGATCGGTGCGGGAGAATCCGGCTTCAGCGACTATGCGCTGGTCCGCGTCCAGCGCGTGAGGGTCGGCGACGGGCAGATGTCCGTCGTTCCGCCGCGCAACTATAACCGGCATCGCAGGATGCTCTTCTCCGACGTCCGCGACGTCGAGGACTGGACGCTGAACGGGCCGATCCTCGACGGGATCAGCTTCATCAGCGGCATGAAGAACAATCGGGAACTGATCCGCCAGCGGCGCACTGCAGACCAGCAGGTGCCGCGGTTCCTCTCAAACATGACAGCCCCGGAGATCGCGGCGATGCTGGAGAGCCTGTACCGAATCAAGGGCGGGGCGGTTCAGCTCAACACCGTATCACTGCAGCCGCGGCCTTTCCTGGGCGGGAACGGCTTCCAGTGGGACTATGAGCATCTCGACACGGATGAGCTGTGGCGCCGCGGGCGCGCGGTTGGCGCCGTCATCGACGGCAAGCTCTACCTGATCCTGATGGATGCGGCGCGGTCGCATTATTACGACGCGACGCTTCCGGATTTCGAAGCGATCGTCGCTTCCGCTGAACGCCTAGGCTAGCTGACGGGCGAGATCGGGCCCGGCGAGGGGTCCGTTCCCGGCGACGGCGGCGTTGGTACGTCGATGTCCGGCCCCTGGGGCGGCGTTTCGGGCGGCGGCTCGACGGGCTGGCCAGGCTGGCTCGGCTCGGCGGGCGGCTGTGGCGGCGTTTCAGGGAATGGTGGAAGTTGCTGCATCGGACTCTCCTTGAGGATCGCAACGCTGCTGACGGCTGCGGGTTGCCCGCTGGGCCATCCTTGCTATAGGCCGCGCACCTTCAAGCGTCCGCGCGCGTGGCGGAATTGGTAGACGCGGCAGGTTTAGGTCCTGTTGTCGAAAGATGTGGGGGTTCGAGTCCCTCCGCGCGCACCAATCTGCGCCATGAACGGCAAATTTTTTCAGGATCCGATAACGTGAGCATCAAGACCGTTGAGACCGAGAATGAGGGCCTGAAGCGCGCCTTCATGCTGACCATCCCCGCCAAGGACATCGAGGCGCGGGTCGATCAGGAAGTGAAGCGGCTTGCCCCGCAGATCCGCATGCCCGGCTTCCGCCCCGGCAAGGTCCCGCCGAACCTCATCCGCAAGATGCACGGCGACAGCCTGCAGGGCGAAGCGCTGAACGGCGCCGTCCAGGAAGGCGTCCAGCAGCTCCTCACCGAGAAGAACATCCGTCCGGCGCTCCAGCCGCAGGTCGAGCTGGAGGAGGGCTACGAGCCTGGCAAGGATGCCGAGGTCACGGTGCGTCTTGAGGCGCTTCCGGAAATTCCAACGCCGCAAATCGAAGACATTTCGCTCGAGCGGCTGACCGTCGAGGCGGACGACACTGCGGTCGACGAGCAGCTCAAGCAGCTCTCCAGCTCGAACAAGCGCTGGGAGGATACCCCGAAGAAGCACGTCGCCGCTGAGGGCGACCTCGTGGTCATCGATTATGAGGGCGAAGTCGACGGCAAGCCGTTCGAAGGTGGCAAGGGCGAGGACATGCAGGTCGAGCTCGGCTCGGGCCGGCTCATCCCCGGCTTCGAGGATCAGCTCGTCGGAACGAAGGCCGGCGACACGCGTGAAGTGAACGTCGCCTTTCCGGACGATTATCCGGTGGCGAACCTGGCTGGGAAGCCGGCGATGTTCGCGGTTACGGTCAAGGGCGTGAAGACCAGTGGCGAGACGAAGCTCGACGAAGAGTTCGCGAAGTCGCTCGGGCTCCAGAGCCTCGACCAGCTGAAGGGCCTGATCCGCGACCAGCAGGGTCAGGAGCTCAACCAGCTCACCCGCACGCACATGAAGCGCCAGCTGCTCGACCAGCTCGCCGACCGCCACGACTTCCAGGTTCCGGAATTGATGGTCGAGGCCGAGCACGAGAACATCCTTGCGCAGCTCCGCCACGAGGCGGGCCATGAGGAAGATTCCGCGGCCGCGCTCGCGGAAATCGAAAAGGATGCGTCCGAGTATCGCAGTATCGCCGAGCGCCGCGTGCGCCTCGGCCTGCTGCTGTCCGAAATCGGCGCCGCAAACGGCGTCCAGATCACCGAGCAGGAAATGCGCAACCTGATCATGCAGGCGGCTGCCCAATATCAGGGGAAGGACCGTGATCGGTTCCTCGAGGCGGTTCAGCAGAACCCGATGTTCGCGGCGCAGCTTCGTGCTCCGCTCTACGAGGACAAGGTCGTCGACTTCCTGTTCTCCAAGGCGAACGTGACCGACCGCAGCGCTACGCGCGAACAGCTCGAGGCGGACCTTGAGAGCGAAGAAGGCCATGTGCACGGCCCTGGTTGCGGCCATGACCACGCCGAGAAGCCGAAGGCGAAGAAGGCCACTGCGAAGAAGCCCGCGGCCAAGAAGGCCGAGAGCGAGCCGCAGCCGGAAGAGCCAGCTAAGGGTCCAGTGGAAAAGGCCTCGGCCAAGCCGAAGCCGGCGAAACCGCTAAAGGACGAGCCGGGCAAGAAGGCATCGCAGGCGAAGGCGGAAGCCAAGCCGGCCGCCAAAAAGGCCCCAGCGAAGAAGAGCAAGTAACTTCCGTTCGCCCTGAGCTTGTCGAAGGCCTGCTCTGCTCTCTAACGTGACGGAAAGGGCAGGGCTTCGATGCGCTCGGCCCGAATGGGTGGGGGAGTTGATGGCCGCGCAGAAGCAACCGAGCATTGCCGTGCTCCTGCCCTGCTACAATGAGGAAGCCGCGATCGGTGCCACGATCGCGGGCTTCCGCGCCGCGCTGCCTTCGGCCACGATCTACGTCTACGACAACAACAGCCGCGACCGGACGCGGGAGCTTGCCGCCGAGGCCGGCGCGGTGGTCCGTACCGAGCGCCAGCAGGGCAAGGGCCATGTCGTCAGGCGCATGTTCGCCGACATCGACGCGGATGTTTACGTCATGGCCGACGGTGACCTGACCTACGATCCCAAGGCGGCACCGGCGATGGTGCAGCTCCTGTTCGAAGACCAGTTGGACATGGTGGTCGGCACACGGCAGCACGAAGAGAAAGAGGCCTATCGCGGCGGGCACGTCCTCGGGAACAGGCTGTTCACCGGCCTCCTCTCCAGCCTCTTCGGGCGCAGCTTCAACGATATTTTCTCCGGCTATCGCGTCTTCTCGCGCCGCTTCGTGAAGAGCTTTCCGGTTCTCTCCTCGGGCTTCGAGATCGAGACGGAGATGAGCGTCCATGCGCTCGAACTTCGGATGCCCGTCGGCGAGATAGAAACCAGCTATGGCGCCCGGCCCGAAGGCTCGGAGTCCAAGCTGTCTACTTTTTCCGACGGCTGGCGCATCCTGAAGACGATCGGCACGCTTTACCGGGTCGAGCGGCCGGCGCTCTTCTACGGTTCAGTTGGAGCCTTGCTCCTCGCGGCTGCCATCGTCCTCGCCATCCCGCTGGTCATCACCTATGTCCACACCGGCCTTGTGCCGCGGGTCCCGACGGCGATCCTCGTCACCGGCATGACTATCATCGCCGTGCTCTGCTTCTTCGCGGGGCTCATCCTCGACACCGTAACGCGCGGCCGCCGCGAGATCCGTCGCCTGTTCTATCTCGCCCAGCATGCGCCCGGCTGCGCCTGACGCGCTCAGCTTGAACTCCCCGCGGTTCGCGCCGATGTAGGCTGGACCAGCAATAAAGGATCCTCTCCCCGTGCTTGATCATCAGGACATCGTCTCGCAGCTCGTTCCCATCGTTATCGAACAGTCGAACCGGGGCGAGCGCAGCTTCGACATCTATTCCCGGCTGCTGCGCGAGCGGATCGTCTTCATCACGGGGCCGATCGAGGATCACATGGCCTCGCTGATCACCGCCCAGCTGCTCTTCCTCGAGTTCGAGAACCCGAAGAAGGACGTGTTCATGTACATCAACAGTCCCGGCGGCGTCGTCACCGCGGGGCTCGCGATCCACGACACGATGCAATACATCCGGCCTAAGATCAGCACGGTGTGCATCGGCCAGGCCGCGTCGATGGGCAGCTTCCTGCTCGCTGCGGGCGAACCCGGCATGCGCGTGGCGCTGACTAACAGCCGCATCATGGTCCACCAGCCTTCGGGCGGCGCCCAGGGCATGGCCGCGGACATCGAGATCCAGGCGCGCGAGATCCTGCGCATGCGCCAGCGCCTGAACGAGCTTTACGCCAAGTACACCGGCCAGCCGATCGAGGAGATCGAAAAGGCAATGGATCGCGACAAGTTCCTCGAGGCGGACGAGGCCAAGGTTTTCGGCATCATCGACGAGGTGTTCGACAAGCGGCCCGACGCTGGCGACAATTCCGGCACGGGTGCCGGCGAGGTGACGCCGACCTGACCTCGTCAGGTTGCCGTTGCGTGGGCCGGCCGCCGCACTCGTTCAGCGACCCCGTACAGCAGTCCGATAATGCAGGCGAAGCCTGTCCCCAGTAGGCTGTGAACCGGATCTTCGTAGATCAGCGCACCCAGAAGCAGGACGTTGATCAGCGCGGATAGCAGGATGGGCATTGGGTAGAACGGTGATCGCCATGGCCGCTGAAGCTGCGGTTCAGTTCGTCGCAGGCGCAGGACGGAAAGCGTTACAGCGAGGTTCGTGAGAACGCCGAGGGCGACGTTGAGCGCGATCAGCTGCTCGTACGTGCCCGACGCCGCAAATGCGGCAGACAGCAGGGTGGTGGTGAGCAGGGCGACCCGCGGGCTGCCTCCCGTTGAAACCTTCGTCAGCGCCGACGGAAGCACGCGGTCTCGCGCCATGGCGAGCGCGATGCGTCCCGAAAACATGACCTGCAGATTGAGAATCGCCGCGACCGAGATCACGCCGAATATCGTCAAGGCAATTTCCGCTTGGTCTCCAACGACTTGTCCAAGCGCATCCGCCGCGGCGAATTTGGAGCCGGCCATGGCTGCGGGGGACAGGACATGCAGCACTGCGGCGTTGACCAGGACGTAGAGCAGCGTGACGAGCGCGATGCCTCCGAAAAGGGCGCGCGGCACGCAGTGATGCGGCGAGTGCATTTCCTCTGAGAAATAAATGCAGTTGTTCCAGCCGTCGTAAGTGTTCTGGACTGCTCGCAGAGCGACGATGATTGCACCGACGCCGATCGCCATCGACGCGCTGGCAGCGCCGGCATCGGTCTTTGGTGCGGCGGAACCGGGGGCGAGGAACAGCACAAGCACCAGGCCAATCAGGAAGAAGCCTTTGATTGCCGATCCGAGTGACTGGCTCGACCCGCAAATGCGTGTGTGCATCCAGTTAATGCCGAGAACCAGGGCGATCATCGCGGGCGCGAGGACCGACTGAGGCACGGTCGCAGCGACCCCGAGCCGGTGGAGGAACTCGGCGATGACGACGGCCATGAAGGCCTGCGCTGAGATTGTGTTGAGCCAGTCAGCCCAACCGATGGCAATGCCGGTGCTTGGCCCGAATGCGCGACGCGCGAATATGTACGGTCCGCCCGCATGAGGGATCGCAGCTCCGAGCTCTGCAAAGGCCACCGCACTGATGGCTGCGATCGCGCCTCCAACAATCCATAAAAGTAGGATCAGCGCCGGGTCAGGGACTGCGCCGGCAACGATGCCCGGCGTTCGGAGAATGCCCTGGCCAACGGAACCACCGATGACGGCCGCGAGGCCAAAGATGATTCCGAGAACCCGGACGAGTTCTCCTCCCGAACGAGAGTCCGGTGCAGCCATGAGCGCCCCCTGTCGAGGCGCTCATATCATGGTCGGCAGTCGATCGCGACGCGGCTGCTTAAGCGCCGAGGGCGCGAAGGACCTCAGCTTCTGCGAGGTTCGGGTCGGCGAGCGGATGCTCACGGACCTGGCTTTGCCAGTTCCAGTCGATCTCAGGTTTCGGCCGGGAGAATCGGATCCAGTCGACGTCCATCGCCATGTCGACTTTCGCATCTTTGTTTACGGTCGCATTTTCCTGCATCGGATCCTCCCGGCCAGGAGGAACATCGTCACTGGTGGTGTAGGCGATCAGCCCCACCTGCATGTTGGGATTGGGTTCCATCCGGTAGAATCGGTCCCGAAGCTGCCACTCAGTCGCACCCGCCGGTCGAGCGAGCGCGAACAACGTCATTCCAACGCGGACCAGGCGGAGCTCGACCCATCCCGGCTGCAACGGCCTTAGTTTGAGCGAAGAATAGCTGTTGTAGGTGCCCTTGGTCTCGGTCACCGCGCGGCTGCGCTCGAGGCCCACACCAGTCGTGATGAAGTGCCAATTCTCGCGTCGCGGCTCCCACGTGCGCGCATCGAGCTGGTTCGGCACGCGCGCCATGAGACCGCCGAGCGACCAGGTGCCGCCCGGCGTTTCGCTGTTCACCCCGCGCACTCGCACCCGAGCGCGCACGTCGAAGTCCCCTTCGATCGTCTGGAACAGGAAAGGGGCATTGAGATCGCGCACCCATGCGCCGTGATACGGCTCCAGATGGAGCGCGCCTTTGGTCGTTGCACCGACATCGATCTTCTTGAGCTTGTCGGGCCATCCGAAGCGCTGGTCGAAGCGGCTCCATTTGGGCGCCAGCTGGGCCCCATCGAAGTCGTCGTTGAGCGCCGACAGATCCGTCCGGGGCGGCGGGGGCGGTGGCCCACGTCGCTGCGCGGCCACGTCGGACGAGGCAGTCATGGTGGCGAGGGCCAAGAAGCTGAGCATGCGGTTCATATGATTCTTCTCCGAGACTGAACGGCGGACGTCCGGTAATGGGATGGTGACTACAAACGTAGTCGAAATAGCTCCCGGAATGAGCACAGAACGACGAACGGGCGAATTGATCGACGGACGCTTCGGCGTGCTTTCTGGCGTCGACCGCTTGATCCTGAAGGCTGTCTGGAGCGGTGCCCTTAAGCTCATGTTCTTCTCTTGTTCCACTGGAACAAATAGGATACGCAAGTGTCATCGAGGCGGATGTTCGGACCGCCAGTGATTGAGCGAAGCTTGCAAAGACAAGGGAGACAGGGGACATGGCAGCGCAGTTGAAAGTCATCGGTAGCAATATGGAATCCCCCAGCACGGACCGGCAGAAGGCGCTCGAGGCGGCGCTCGCCCAGATCGATCGCGCATTCGGCAAGGGCTCGGCAATGAAGCTCGGCAGCCGCGAGAAGATGGAGGTCGAGACGATCTCGACCGGCAGCCTCGGGCTCGATATCGCGCTCGGCGTCGGCGGCCTGCCGCGCGGCCGCGTGATTGAGATTTATGGGCCGGAAAGCTCGGGCAAAACCACCCTCGCACTGCATGCCATCGCTGAGGCGCAAAAGGGCGGCGGAACGGCTGCTTTCGTGGACGCAGAACATGCGCTCGATCCGGTCTATGCCAAGAAGCTGGGTGTCGACATCGACGAGCTGATCGTGTCGCAGCCGGACACCGGCGAGCAGGCGCTCGAGATTGTCGACACGCTCGTTCGCTCGAACGCGATCGACGTGCTGGTCGTGGACTCGGTCGCGGCCTTGGTCCCGCGGGCCGAGATCGAGGGCGAGATGGGCGACAGCCACGTTGGCCTGCAGGCGCGCCTCATGAGCCAGGCGCTGCGCAAGCTCACCGGGTCGATCAGCCGCTCGCGCTGCACGGTGATCTTCATCAACCAGGTCCGCATGAAGATCGGTGTCATGTACGGTAATCCGGAGACGACGACCGGCGGCAATGCGCTGAAGTTCTACGCGTCGGTGCGTCTCGACATCCGCCGCACGGGTCAGATCAAGGACCGCGACGATATCGTCGGCAATGCGACGCGCGTGAAGGTCGTGAAGAACAAGGTCGCACCGCCGTTCAAGCAGGTTGAGTTCGACATCATGTACGGCGAGGGCGTGTCCAAGGTCGGCGAGATCCTCGACCTGGGCGTCAAGGCCGGGATCGTCGAGAAATCGGGGGCCTGGTTCAGCTACGACTTGGTGCGCATCGGTCAGGGCCGCGAGAACGCCAAGGTCTACCTTAAGGAAAATCCGGACGTCGCGATGCGCATCGAAAATGCGATCCGCGGCCGCACCGAGAAAGTCGGCGAAGCGCTGATGGTTGGTCCGGGTGAAGAAGATCTGGCGGCTGAGTAAAGGGTTAGCCCAAATCCTCTGCAATACAGGGCGGTTCCTCGCGCGAAGTGATCGGCGCGAAGAGCCGCCTTGGCTCTGTAAGGACCACGATCAGCAAGCCGCCGGTCGCGCAGAGTGCCACGCCGACCAGGAACGGCAGCACGGTCCCGTCGAACGCCTGGCCGATGAGGAAACCCAGCAAGGCTGCGCCAACAGTTCCGACCACGCCCTGGACCGACGAAGCCGTTCCGGCGATCGGCGCCATATTCTCCATCGCCAGCGTCCCGAAGTTGGAAGAGGTGAAGGCGAAGCATGCCATCGTCAGGCCCTGCAGGATGATGAAGGTCGTGAGCGTTTCGTAGCCGGCAAGCGCGACGGCGGCATGAAGCGCCGTCACCACGGCGAGCGCTACGGCTGCAGTATGACCAACGCGCCGCAGACCGAACCGGCCGACGAAGCGCGAGTTCAGCCATGAGGCGAGCGCCATCGGCGCCGCGATGCAGGCGAAGACGAGACCGATGTAGCGGCCTTCGTGGAAGGCATCGAATACGATCTGCTGGATCGAGGAGATGTAGGCGATCAGCGCCGAGAAGCTGATCGTCATCGCCAGCGTGTAGCCGCGCGACAGCGGGTCGCGGATCGTTTGTGCCATCGCGCTGGTCGTCTCACGCCAGTCGAGCGAACGGCGGAACTCCGGGTGCAACGTTTCCGGCAGGCGCATCCACGACCAGCCGAGCATCAGCAGCGCATAGCCAGCAAGCACCAGAAAGATTGCCTGCCATGGCGCGAACAGCAGGATCGCTTGCCCGATGTTCGGGGCTAGGACTGGCACCAGCATGAAGACCATGAAGACGAGGCTCATCACTCTTGCCATGGCCTCGGCCTCGAACAGGTCGCGGACCATCGCCACGACGAGCACGCGCGTCACCGCCGCGGACGCGCCCATCGCGACCCGGCCCGCAATGAGCAGCGGAAAGCTCCAGGCAAAGGCACAAAGGAGCGCAAAGATGCCGTAAAGGCTCACGCCCCAGGCAAGGACGGGCTTGCGGCCGAACCGGTCGGCGAGCGGGCCCCACAGCAGCTGCGTCGAGGCGAAGCCGAGGAAGTAGGCGATGACGACGAGTTGCCGGTCATTCTCCTCCGACACGTGGAGCGACCGACCGATGTCCGGCAGGGCCGGGATCATCGCATCGATCGCGAACGCGTTGAGCGCCATCAGCCCGGCCAGCATCACCGTCATCTCGCGCGTGCCGGGGCGCTTCACGCCATCCTGGAATGCCGATTCGAACATGGGAGGGCGCCTGCTGGCCGATTGAGCCTTGCCGTGCAACAGTGGGACCGATGAACGACGAAGCGACCCGGGCGACGCGGATGCGACGCCGCACATTCCTCAAAACCGGCGGCAGCGGCTTTCTTGCGGCGGGGATAGCTTCCCTAACCGGCATATCGAGCGTTGCTGGAGCGACGGACTATGTCCGGATGAAGCTGCCACCGCCGATCGGGCGTGACGAGCGGCTACAACGGCTGAACAAGGCCCGCACGCTTATGCAAGGGCATGGGATCGGCGCGATCGTCATCGAGCCGGGTCCGAGCCTCGATTATTTCACCGGAGTCCAGTGGTGGCGGTCCGAGCGGCTTACGGCGGCGGTCATTCCGGCAGAGGGCGACCCGATCATTGTCACGCCCTTCTTCGAAAAGCCCTCCGTCGAGGAAAGCCTCAAGGTTCCGGCGGAGATCCGGACCTGGAACGAGGATGAGGAGCCGCTCAAGCTGGTCGCCGACTTTCTCGCAGAGCGGAAGGTCTCGGGGTCATCCATTGGCTTTGAGGAGACCAATCGCTTCTTCATTCTCGATCGGCTGCGGCAGCAGTTGCCGCAAGTGCGCGTAGTGAGTGCCGACCCGGTGGTCCGCGCGCTTCGGATGATCAAGACGCCCGCTGAGCTCGCGCTGATGCAGGCGGCGGCGGACGTAACGATCGCAGCCTATCGCGCAATCCATCCACAGATTTGCGAGGGCTTCTCGCCACAGGTCATCGAGCAGCTGTTCAATGACGCCATTGCGGGGTTCGGCGGCACGAACCCGTGGACCCTGATTCTCTTCGGCCCGTCGAGCGCACTACCCCATGGAACCGGCAAGCCGCAGGAGCTGAAGCGCGGCGACATCGTCCTGCTCGACTGCGGCTGCTCGGTGAACGGCTATCAGGCCGATATCTCGCGCACTTTCGTATTCGGTGCCGACCCTAGTGCGCAGCAGCGCAAGGTCTGGACACAGGTTCGCCGCGGGCAGGACATCGCCATCGCAGCAGCGAAGCTCGGGGCCACTGCGGGCAGCGTCGACGACGCGGTCCGCCGCGCATACGAGAGCTGGGGCTACGGTCCGGGCTACTCTCTGCCCGGACTGTCCCATCGCACGGGCCACGGGATCGGCATGGAGGGGCACGAACCGGTGAACCTCGTGCATGGCGAAACCACGCGTCTGGCACCGGGCATGTGCTTCTCGAACGAACCGGGCATCTATCTTCCCGGTAAGTTTGGCGTGCGGCTCGAGGATTGCTTTTACATGACCGCGAGCGGGCCGAAGTTCTTCTCCCGACCGCCGCCAAGCATAGACGATCCCTTCGGCAGCAGCGCTTGACCTTTCGGGCAGTGCCCGCAAAGCGAAACCCGAAGTTTGCAAGGGAGCGGGAATGGCGCAATCGCCCAAAAAGCGCGGGCTTGAGCTGCAATGGCAGATGCTGATCGGCTTCCTCGTCGGTCTCGGTGGCGGCCTGATTGTTTATTCGACCCAGCGCGGTGCGGCCTGGGTGGAGGCCGTCACGACATATGTGACACAGCCAATCGGACAGGTTTTCCTCCGCCTGATCTTCATGCTCGTACTGCCGTTGCTTTTCTCGGCCCTCGTTGTGGGCATTTCCGAGATGAAAGAAGTTCGGTCGCTGAAACGCGTCGGGCTTCGAACCCTCGCTTATACCGTAATCGTGTCTTCGATCGCGGTTGCTGTCAGCCTCGCAGTGGTAAACCTCTTCCAGCCAGGCGCCGGCGTCGACCGCGCCGCAGCCGACCAGATGCTCGCGGAATCCGGCGGCAGGGCGGCTGAAATCGTCAAGGGCGGGGCCGATCAGCCATCCGGTGTCGATGCCTTCGTCCACATCATCCCGAACAACCTTATCGAGGTCATGGGCAGCAACAGCGCGATTTGTCCGTGATGTTCTTCGCCCTGTTCTTCGGCATCGGCCTGCTGATCACCGATACTCCGGCTGCCCGCACCCTTCAACGCGGGTTCGAAGGCCTGTTCGACGTGACGATGAAGCTCATCTTGATCGTTATCCGCCTGGCGCCGATCGCGGTCGCATGTTTCATGTTCAACCTCGCCGCCTTGTTCGGCTGGGATTTGCTGCTCCGCCTGTCCGCCTACGTCGGCGTGGTGCTCCTTGCGCTCGGTATCCAGATGCTGGTCGTCTATCCCGCGCTTCTAGCCACGCTCGGTCGCAAGAACCCCATCACCTTCTTCCGCGAAATTCAGGAGGCGATGGTGATGGCCTTTTCCACCGCCTCGTCGAACGCGACGCTTCCGACAGCCCTGCGCGTTGCCGAGCACAATCTCGCGCTTCCCCGGAGGGTTTCGCGCTTCGTGTTGACGATTGGGGCTACGGCGAACCAGAACGGGACGGCGATGTTCGAGGGCGTGACCGTCATCTTCCTCGCGCAGTTCTTCGGGATTGAGCTAAGCCTGGGGCAGCAGCTGATGGTGATGCTGGTCTGCATTCTCGGCGGCATCGGCACGGCGGGAGTTCCGGCTGGCTCGCTACCGGTGGTGGCGTTGATCCTGGCCATGGTCGGCATAGATCCGCAGGCGATTGCGCTCGTTCTGGGTGTCGATCGTTTTCTCGACATGTGCCGGACAACTTTGAACGTCACCGGCGATCTGGTTGCCGCGCAGGTGATTTCCGCGGGCGAGCCACGCGATGAAGTTTCGCACGGCATGGCAGAGCCGCAGGCAGCGCAATGAATAAGTCCGGCGAGGGAAGCGGCACACTCGAGTTCGGGAGGGAAATCCTCCACGACGAGGCGCGTGCGCTCGACGCCCTGGCGGACAGCCTCGGCGAGCAGTTCGAGCGTTCGATCGAGCTGATCCTGGCCTGCAATGGCAAACTCATCGTCAGCGGTCTCGGCAAGTCTGGCCACATTGCGCGCAAGATTGCCGCGACTTTCGCCTCAACGGGGACCACCGCGACGTTCCTGCACCTTGCCGAAGCAATTCACGGCGACCTCGGCATGGCCGCCAGGGGCGACGTCGCAATCCTGATCTCGCAGAGCGGCGAAACAGCCGAGCTCGACCCCGTCATCGATCACTTCGAACGCGTAGGCATCCCGATCATTGCCATCACGGGCAACAGCGGCTCCATGCTTGCGGGGGCGGCAAAAGCACCACTTGTACTGCCGCACTGGCGGGAAGTCGGCCCGGAAGCGGTAGCTCCGACCACGTCGACGACGATGACCCTGGCGCTTGGCGATGCCCTTGCCATGACCGTGATGCAGCAGAAGGGATTTACTCGCGCGGACTTTGGCCGGCTTCACCCCGGCGGCTCACTTGGCGCCCGGCTGAAGCTCGTGCGGCGTCTCATGCACGGCGGGAAGGGCTTGCCGCTCACGCAGGCCAGCAGCAACATGCATGACGTCGTCGTCGAAATGTCCGGGAAGAGGCTGGGCGTGATCGGCGTCACGGACGAGGCGGGTTACCTGCTTGGCGTCATCACGGACGGCGACCTGCGCCGCAACATCGAAAGAGGCCTTGATCACAGCGCCGCCGAGTTCATGACTCGCGATCCGAAGACGATCGCTCCGGATTCACTCGTGGACGAGGCACTCACACTGTTCGAGGAACACCGGATCACCGCCATCTTCGTCGTCGACGAAGATGAGCGAGGGAAGAAGCCGGTTGGCGTTCTTCATATCCACGACTGCCCTCCACCCCGATGAACGCGGTGATCCTGATCCCGGCGCGCTATGCGTCGACGCGATATCCGGGCAAGCCTTTGGCAGAGTTGCGCGGAGCCCAGGGCACCCCAAAGCCTCTGATCCTCCGCAGTGTTGAAGCTGCACGACGGGTACGAGGGGTCTCCACCGTCTTTGTCGTTACCGACGACGAGCGGATCGCGGACGCCTGCACCCATCATGGGGTTGGAGTGATCATGACCTCGCCCGAGTGCCGCAACGGCACGGAACGCTGCGCCGAGGCGCTTCCGTCGCTTCACCACCCGGACCTGATCATCAACTTCCAGGGAGACGCATTGCTGACGCCGCCCGGGTTCGTCGAAGCGTTGATCGACCGCATGCGCGACGACCAGGATGCTCTGGTCGCAACCCCGGCGATGAGGCTTCGAACGACCGAGGTCCGCGTATTGCAGGCGGAAGAGGCGGCGGGTCGCGTCGGCGGAACCACCGTGGTGACCAACGACCAGCATCACGCACTCTACTTCTCGAAGCGCATTGTCCCGCATCTGCCGGACGGAGCGTTGGATGCGGAAGTGTCGCCCGTCAGGCTTCACGTGGGCGTTTATGCCTATCGTCCCGAAGCGCTGGAGCGCTATGTCGCGACGCCGGTGAGCGAGCTTGAGACACTGGAAGGCCTGGAGCAACTCCGCTTTCTCGTAGCCGGCATTCCGGTCGCCGTCGTCGACGTGCAGACGCCTCCGTTCGCGTTGCGCGAGCTCAACAATCCGGAGGACGTCGAGCCGATCGAGCAGGCGCTCGCTGAAGCTGGCCTCGAATGAAGGTTTGGGACGGGCTGGATGCCAAGTACCGCCTGATCCTGTGCGATGTGTGGGGCGTCGTGCATGACGGCGTTCAGCTGTATCCAGGGGCGGCCGAGCGACTTATGCAATGGCGAGAGCAGGGGAGATCTGTCCTGCTCCTGACGAATGCGCCCCGAACTGCCGACGCAGTCGAGCAGCAGCTTGCCCGCATTGGGCTGCCACGCGAAGCTTACGACGCGGTGGCCACGAGCGGCGAAGCGGGGATCGAGGCACTTAAGGAACTCGGCAAGCCGGTGGGCTTCGTCGGCACGGCGGGCGATCGCGAGATTATGGAATGCAGAGGCGTTCGGATCGAAGATCGCGATGTCTTCACGGATCTCGCTTGCACTGGTGTCACGCCGCAACGCCCGAAGCCGGAAGACTATCGCGCCGACCTCGAACGCTGGGTCGAGCGCGACGTTCACATGCACTGCCTCAACCCCGACCGCCTCGTGATTCGCGGCGGCATTCCCGAGGCGTGCGCGGGCGCGATCGCGGACCTTTATGCGATGCTGGGTGGCCGTGTGACCTGGTACGGAAAGCCCCATGAGGCGATTTATCGCCACGCACTGCACGTTGCCGGGAACCCTCCGCACGATGAGGTTCTTGCCGTGGGCGACGGGCTCCAGACCGACGTGCTAGGCGCTGCGCGGATGGGCTTCGATGCGGTGTTCGTGACGGGTGGCATTCACGCGGGCGAGCCGTTCCCGGAGGAATTCGGGGAGCGCAATGGGCTTCCCGGCTGGCAGCCGGTGGCGGTCGTCGACGGGCTCGCCTAGAGAAGCGCAATGCAGTTACTTGGACGCAAGATCGGGCTCGACCAGCCCTTCTTCCTAATCGCCGGGCCCTGCGTCGTTGAAAGCGAGGAGCTTCAGCTGCGCACGGCCGAGACGCTGAAGCGCATTACCGACAAGCTCGGGCTCATGTTCATCTTCAAATCGAGCTTCGACAAGGCGAACCGCTCGTCGGACAGGAGCTTTCGCGGCCCCGGGCTGGATGAGGGGCTGCGTGTCCTCGAAAAGGTTCGAGACGCGCTTGGAGTGCCGATCCTCACTGACGTGCACGACATTCCGCAGATCGAGCCGGTCGCGAATGTCGTCGACGTCCTTCAAACTCCCGCGTTCCTCGCGCGGCAGACCGATTTCATCCACGCAGTCGCGGCCTCGGGCAAACCGGTGAACATCAAAAAGGCGCAGTTCATGGCGCCTCACGACATGAAGAATGTCGTCGACAAGGCGCGCAACGCGGCACAGGCTGCGGGAGTCAACGAAGAGACGATCATGGTCTGCGAGCGGGGTGTCTCGTTCGGTTACAACAATCTCGTTTCCGACATGCGCAGCTTGTCGATCATGCGCGAGACCGGCTGCCCCGTGGTTTTCGACGCCACCCACTCGGTACAGCTTCCGGGTGGGCAGGGGACAAGCTCCGGCGGCCAGCGCGAATTCGTGCCGGTGCTTGCGCGTGCCGCGGTCGCGACGGGCGTCGCCGGATTGTTCATGGAAACTCACCCCGACCCAACAAGCGCGAAGTCTGACGGTCCGAACGCCTGGCCGCTCGATCGGATGGAAGGCCTGCTGACTACGCTTGTGAAACTCGATCACCTGGTGAAAGAGCGTGGGTTCGAGGAGACGACTCTCTAGCGCGCTTCCGCCTTGGCTGGCCGCACGCGCCGGTACTCCTGTTTGAGTTGCCACATCATGACGAGCGAAGTCGCGGCATTGCCGACGACGAAGGCTATTGCCGCCCCGATGATGCCGAAGTGCCAGCAGAGTGGCGCCACGATCGCAAGGTAGACGATCATGCCGGACAAACGCGCCTTCAACGGAGCGTCGGGGCGGTCGAGAGCGTACAGCATCGGCGGAAGCGGGAAGGTGAGCACGCCGATGAACGGCACCAGCATCAGAACCATGAGAGGATCATAGGCGCCAAGGAATTCATTACCGAAAAGCAGGGATACGAGGGGCTTCCCGCCCAGCAACACAATGGCAATCGCAAGCAACGCCATTGCCCCGGCAAGCGCCGTAACCCGCAACATTAAATTCCACGGCTTCTTGGTCGTCAGGTCCATGCGCACGACCTCCGGGTAGAAGGCCTTGGCAAGCAGCTCCGCCGGTTTGGCGGCGCTGTCTGCCAAGGTCGACGCGACCCGGAAAAGGGCGGCGCCGGTTGCCCCGAGCAGGCCGCCGACGATCAACCGCGCGATTGGTCCCCACCCGGCCTGGACGCTGGCGGTCAGATTGACGTGAATGGCGAAGCGCCAAGCGCCGGGGAGAGATTCTGGGCGCAGGGTCGGACGGATGCCTTCCATCAGGCCCTGGCGGCGCAGCTCGCGCCAGGCGAGGAACCAGAGATAGAGGTCGCCGGCCAAGTCCGTGACGTACCAGGCAGCAACGTAGGCTGAGAACGGTGCCCCCGTGGCATAGGCGATCGCCACCAGTATCACCCGAGTGATGGGCGTGATGGTGCCTTGCCAGCTTATAAGGTCGAACCGGTCGAGCGAGCGAAGAACGCCGCTTGGCGTAGCCGCGCCCATCGTCGGCAGAAGCGTGCAATAGAGCAACGCGAGCCACAGCTGGTCTGGGGTAATCCCAACCCAGGCTGCAACCAGTGGCAGTAGCGCTACGGCGACGAGCATGCCCCCGACGCCGCTGATCGCATCCAGCGCGAACGCAAAGCCGGTCGACGTCTTGAAGTCGTCCGGATTGCCGTGAAGCACCCGCCCGCCGTAGCGGACGATCAGCTGCCAGGACTGGAACTTGCTAAGCCCGCTAACCGCCTTCGCGTAACTGGTGATCAGGATCAGTGCGCCGAACATCAGCACACCGAGCCCGTGAGCCGCGAGGGAAACAGTCGCAATGCCTGCGATCGCCGCGACTACGCGCGACGCGGCAAGGTAGCTGCTGTTCTTCAGCAGCGACCGCAGATGCTGGTCTTTGAACCAGTGCTTCATGGCCAGTGGGTGTAGGAATCATTGCGACGAGCGCAAGCGGCCAAGCAATCCAATCGTGTGGATTGCTTCGCCCTGCTCGCAATGACGTTGAGCTTACGCGGGCTCAGGCACCCGCTGCTTGATAACTTTGTCGGCCAATGGACCGTTGAGCTCGGCGAGATGGTCGAACTCCGCTTCATAGGTCGCAAGTCCCTGGCTCTGCGACCGCAGTTCGGCTTCGAGTCCGCTCAATTCCGCCTCGGGGATCAATGCCTCGATGCGGTCCCAACCGGCCCAGCCGTCGCGCGGCCCCATGCCGAGCATCTGCCCGCGCCGGCCGGCAACTGCCGAGGTGATCCGGCTGGTCGCGCTCGATGGGCAAACGACTGTGAGCTTGTGCATGGGCTCGAGGAGGTGGGGCTGTGCCGCCGCCAGCGCTTCCTGCATCGCGATGCGGCCGGCGAGGCGGAATGCGAGCTCCGAGCTGTCGACGCTGTGGTAGTTACCGTCGACCAGGCTGACCGCGACGTCCACGACGTTGAATCCCAGAGGACCCTTGTCCATCGCTTCACGAACGCCGTCTTCGACAGCGGGTATCCACTGCTTCGGAACGGAGCCGCCGTGGATTTTCTCCTCGAAGTGGAAGCCCTCGCCGCGGCTGAGCGGGCGGATTTCGATGATGACGTCCCCGAACTGGCCGTGGCCGCCCGATTGCTTCTTGTGGCGGCCATGCTGCCGGACGGGCTTGCGGATAGACTCGCGGTAACCGACTGCGGGGGCGTGGGACTTCACGTCCACGCCGTACCGCCGTTTGAGGCGAGCAAGCACTGTGTTCAGATGCTCCTCGTTGACACCCTTCAACCGGATCTCGTGATTGGCTTCGTCATGCTCGACGACGAGGCCGCCATCCTCCTCGAGCAAGCGCTGCAGGGCGCCGGACAGCTTCACGTCATCCTTGCGATCGGCTGGCTCGATGGCGATCGCGCAGTTGCGCGCAGGATAGTCGATCTCGAGGTCCGGCGGCACGGCGCCGGAGCCGAGCCATTGTCCCGCCTTGGCGGTGTCCAGCTTGGCGACGGCGACGATGTCGCCGTCCCGTGCCTCGCCGACCTTCTGCGTCTTTTCCCCTTGTACCTTGAACAGGGAGCCGACGCGGGCATGTCCGCCGTCGGCTGTCTTGCCGTCGGATCCTTCGCCGACGTGACCGCCGAGTGCTCGTGACAGTGCGAGTCGGCCGATCGGCGCATGAAGCACCTTGAACACGTAAAGCGAGGGACCGCTGACGCTGAGCCGCTTGGCCGCTGCCGCTGCGTTCGGCGCTTCGTGCCGCAGCGCCTTGAGAAGGCGCCGAACTCCCCAGGAGCTGTTGGCCGATCCGAACAGCACGGAGACGCCCAGATTCTCTCCGGTTTCGCGGGCCAGATCCTGGAAAATCTTTTGAGGCGCCGGAGTCTCGTCCATCAGCAGCTGTTCGAGAAGCTCGTCGTCGTGGTCGGCGAGCTGTTCGAGCATGTGCGTGCGCGCCTCGATCTCACGCTCTTGGATCTCGGCCGGGATCTCGATGCGTTCGGACTCCTGACCCGCGCGATATTTGAACGCCCGCTCGAGAGCGAGATCGACGAAGCCGCTGACCTTTTCGCCGTCCCATATCGGAATTTGCCGGGCGATGAGCGGCGAGACGCTGATCGGCTGCAGCGCTGACAGGAGGTCCCGGATGCGGCCGTGCGCCTGGTCGATCCGGTTGACGAAGACGAGGTGCGGGATGCCCAGCTCGTCGAGCGCGCGAAGCGCAGGGGCGGCTAGGGGAGCCCGCGCGGGATCGGGATCCACGACGACGATCGCCACGTCGGCGACGGCAAGCGCCCGTGCGCCGTCGGCTGCGAACCCGATCGATCCGGGCACGTCGAGAATGGCGAAATCGTCGCCAAGATACTTGAAATTGTAGAGGTTGAGCTCCGTCGAACCACCGCGCTGGCGACTCTCCGGACTGGAATCTCCAATGCTGGAGCCGTTGGCCGTCGACCCTAGGCGGTCGGTGGCGCCAGCTGCGAACAGCATCGCTTCGGCAAGGCTGGTCTTTCCTGCGCCGGCGGGTCCCACCAGCGCGATTACTCGGGTGCCTTTTGTGGATTCTCCAGCCATGCGATTCTCCTTCGTCCGGTTTACGGGCGCGGGAGTCGCTCTTCGCAAAGGGCGCTCGGCGCCGTCTGGATCGTCCACCGTCCGCCTGTTTGCTGCCGTTGGCAAGAGGGTCTCGGCATAATCGCCGCAGTGCCCGGTAACGCGAGCCAATCCAGCTGGTTAGCGGAACATGACAGCCTCAACTGCAGCCGAGCCCGACGATGTGAACAGCGGCCCGCAGTCCGGCCGAACCGCCGACTTGCTGCTCGAGATTCCAGGGCGCGGATGGAAGCAATCGCTCAAGCGCGAAGACTGAGGACGTCACAGATCATGTGGCGCAGCGTCAGTAGTGAGACCGATTGCTGCTACACCGCTGCGGCCTGAGATTGCAGCCTATGGAAACGCATCGCGAAATCGAGTTGAACCTGGAGCTTGCTCCGGAGGACGCCGAGCGTCTGCAGCGTCCTCAGCCCAGGAAGGCGGGTCGGATCGATCTCGGAAAGGAATTGTCGATCGCCGACGCATTCACGACGATCGTTCTCTCCTGCCTTCAGCACTTCCGGGCGAACGAGGCGATGCTGGTGGAACGCCGGATGCCCGAAGCTCTTCACCAAGCCCGTGTGGCAATGCGCAGGTTGCGCTCCGCTTTTCAGCTGTTCCGCCCGATCCTTCGAAACAGCCGCCGCTATCGATCGCTATCGAGAGACCTTCGCTGGTGCAGCCGGATCCTTGGCGAAACGAGAAATCTCGACGTGTTCCTGACGCTGGCCCGCGATCACGCGATCGATTTGCGACAGATCGAACGAAGGCGCGATCAGGGATACGCCCGTGTTGCGGCGATGCTGAAATCCCGGCGATTCCTCACGTTGATGTCGAGGCTGCTCCGGTGGGCGTTCATTGGGAAGTGGCGCCAGCGCGCATCGGCGGCACAGCCGATCGACGGCTTCGCCGCGCGGCGGCTGGAGAAAGCGTGGTCGAAGATCAGCAACCCCTCCGTGGCTTTGTCTCAAATGACCGAGGAGCGGCGGCACCGGTTTCGGTTGCGGACCAAGCAGTTCCGCTACGTGCTGGAGTTCCTGCGCTCGATCAATTCGGACGTGGACCACAGGCGCAAGCCATTTCACGCAACCCTTGAGGCCCTCCAGGATGACCTAGGAGCGCTTAACGACATGGCGCTGGCCGCGCGACTCGCCGCGGAAAGCGGCATTTCCGATCCGCGACTAGTCGAAGAGGGCCGTCGGGCAGCCATTCTCGAGAGCGCGGATGAGCGGCTGGCGGAACTTGTCGCTATCGGTCCTTACTGGCGTCCAGCGGGTCCGACTAGGCAGCCGGAAGCAGCCGCCGCTCCCCCGCGAGCTTCAGCAAGCCAGCCTGCAGCTTCTCGAAGGCGCGCACCTCGATCTGCCGGATCCGCTCACGGCTTACGCCATAGACCTGGCTGAGCTCTTCGAGTGTTTTAGGCTCGTCCGCGAGGCGGCGTTCCATCAGGATGTGCTTCTCGCGGTCGTTCAGACCTTCGAGGGCACTCATCAAAAGGTCGTGACGAACGCGACTTTCCTCGTCCTCGGCGATCCGCTCGTCCTGAAGGGGCCCGCTATCGACCAGGAAATCCTGCCACTGGTTCTCGCCGCCTTCGTCGCCCTTCAGCGGGGCATTGAGGCTGGTGTCGCCGCCCATGCCCATCCGGCGATTTATCGAGATGACCTCGTCCTCGGTCACCCCGAGATCGGTCGCGATCTTCGCCACTGCCTCGGGCTTGAGGTCGCCTTCCTCGAAAGCGTCGATCTGGTTCTTCATCCGGCGCAGGTTGAAGAACAGCTTCTTCTGCGCGGCCGTGGTGCCCATCTTCACTAGGCTCCACGAGCGCAGGATGAATTCCTGGATCGAGGCCCGGATCCACCACATGGCGTAGGTGGCGAGGCGGAAGCCCCGGTCGGGCTCGAACTTCTTCACGCCCTGCATCAGGCCGATATTGCCTTCGCTGATCAGCTCGCTGACTGGGAGGCCGTAGCCGCGGTAGCCCATGGCGATCTTCGCCACGAGGCGGAGGTGGGAATTGACGAGCTTCGCTGCCGCTTCGGTGTCGTTATGCTCGCGCCAGCGCTTGGCGAGCATATATTCTTCCTCCGGAGAGAGGATCGGGAATTTCTTGATCTCGGATAGATAGCGGTTGAGTCCGGCCTCCCCGCCGGACGCGGGGATTGAGACGATCCCTTTTCCTTGAGCCATATTGTTCGTCTTTCTCCCTTTTACGAGAGCGGATCAGTTAGACTGGCCGACCGCCCTAGCGAGTTAAACCTTATACACCAAGCGCGTTGAACAGTTCCTGCATGTCAGGCGGCATGGGACTGGCGAACGACAGCCGCTGCTTTGTTACCGGATGAATGAAGCCAAGCTCCGCGGCGTGCAGCGCCTGGCGATGAAATTCGAGTTCCTTCAACAGTTTGCCGTGCGTCTTTCCTGAGCGGCCGTAGACCGGGTCACCCATGAGCGGATGCCCGATCGATGCCATGTGCACGCGGACCTGATGCGTTCGGCCGGTCTCGAGCCGGCACTGGACCAGCGCCGCGTCCTTCAGCAGATCGAGCCGTTTCCAGTGGGTCACGGCCCGCTTTCCTCGATCGCTTTCGACGATCGCGATCTTCTTCCGGTTGGTGGAAGAGCGCGCGAGGGATGCATCGACTACGCCTTCGCTCGCCTTGGGAACGCCCGTGACGATGGCCAGGTAGCGCCGGTCGATCGAGTGGGCCGCGAACTGCTTCGCCAGGCCTTCATGCGCAACGTCGGTCTTGGCGACGACAAGAAGCCCTGAAGTATCTTTGTCGATCCGGTGGACAATGCCCGGCCGCGCGACCCCGCCGATCCCCGAAAGGCTGCCGCCGCAATGATGCAGCAGGGCGTTCACCAGCGTGCCGTCGAGATTCCCTGCGGCAGGGTGCACGACCAAACCCGCCGGCTTGTCTACCACGAGGAGGTGGTCGTCCTCGAACACGATGTTCAGCGGAATGTCTTGCGGTTCGTTGTGGGCAGGCGTGGGCTCCGGAACTACGACGCGGAAGCTTTCGTCACCGCGAACCTTCGTTGCCGGATCCCGCAGCGGCTTGCCCGAGGCCTCGACGGCTCCACTTCGGATCAACGCTTTCAGTCGTTCGCGGGAGATCGTCGGTGCGGCGTCCGCAAGCGCACGGTCGAGGCGCCAGCCCGCGTGCGCAGGCTGCAGGCGAATATCGATCGTCTGACTACCCCCCACGTCAACGATATGGGTTGGAACGGCGGCGGTTCAATCCCATCCCAAAGTAAACGACCTCTTAACCTTGATTGGGTTTAAGCTCTGCCCCATGGAAGCGCTTCAGATGAATGCGGTCGATCTCGCCAGTCTCTTGTGTTCGAGGCTTTGCCACGACCTGATGTCCCCCGTGGGGGCGCTCAACAATGGTATTGAGCTGCTTGCGGACGAGGACGATCCGGAAATGCGTGAAAAGTGCCTCGAGCTTCTCGAGGACAGCGCGCGGGCTTCCGCCAACAAGCTGAAGTTCTTCCGCCTGGCCTTCGGCGCAGCCGGTGGTTTCGGCGAGGAAATCGACACCCACGAGGCTCAGGTCGCGCTCGAAGGCGTATTCGGAGCGGAGCGGCGCATCGAACTCGGCTGGGTGGTCAGCGCGGAAAAGCTTTCCAAGGGAGCCGTGAAGCTGTTGCTTAACCTGGCTCTGCTTGCCGGCGACGCACTTGTCCGCGGCGGCCGCCTCGACGTCGGCGCGGAAAGCAGGGATGGCGAGATCGAGCTCGTCATTCGCGCGGAGGGGCCGCGAATTCTTGCTCGACCCCATTCTACGCGAAACACTCGCGAGGGGCGGGAGCGGCGGAACCATCGAGCCCCGCGCCGCCGGTGCCTGGCTCGCGCACAGCCTCGCGGCCGAAGCAGGCGGAACGATCCAGCTTTCGGATGCGTCGAATCCGATGCTTCTGATTGGGGCAACGCTCCCCCGACAGGGATAACGCAGCGTTAACACCTCCCCGGCATAAGCCGAAGCGTTGCAGCGCCGGGGGCCTTTCACGCCAATGGATGATCTGATTGCCGATTTCGTAGCCGAATGCCGCGAAATGCTCGAAGCCTTGGGCGGCGAGATTGTCGCTTGGGAGGCTCAGCCCGACGACCGCGCGCGCCTCGATAGCATTTTCCGCTTCGTCCACACCGTGAAGGGCAATTGCGGCTTCTTCGAATTCCCGCGCCTCGAAGCGCTCAGTCATGCTGCGGAAGATGCGCTTGCCGACTGCCGCGCCGGCCGGCGGGTACCGGATGGAGCGCTGGTCAGTGCCGTACTTGGCATCATCGATCGCATCGCGGAAATGGTCGCTGCCATCGAAGCGGGCGAAGATATGCCGGCCGGTGACGACAGCGCACTGATCGCGGCACTGGCCCCGGGCGCGGAAGGCGCCGCCGCGCCGATCGCTGTGGCCGCGGCCGACGGTCAGGGGAAGGCGTCGGCAGGTCCCCGCACCATTCGGCTTTCGGTCGAGCTGCTCGATCGCGTCATGAGTACCGTCTCGGACATGGTGCTGGCCCGCAATGAGCTGGCGAGGCGCCTGCGCGAATCGCCAACCGACGTCCCGGTCGATGGGGCGTTCGAACGGCTTTCGGCGATCATCGCCGAGATGCGCGACGCGATCACGCGGACGCGCATGCAGCGGATAGAGAACCTTTTCGTGGGTCTTCCGCGCATGGTCCGTGACCTGTCGACGGAGCTCGGCAAGCAAGTGCTTGTCGATGTCGAGGGCGGCGACGTCGAGCTCGATCGCGAGATGATCGAGATGATCAGGGACCCGCTGACGCACATCATTCGTAACGCCGTCGATCATGGGATTGAAACGCCGGCCGAAAGGCTGAAGGCGGGAAAGCGCGAGATTGGCCTGCTGGCGGTGTCGGCACGGCAGTCGGGCAACCAGATCCTGATCGACATCCATGACGACGGTCGCGGCATCGACGGCAAGAAGCTGGTCGACAAGGCGGTGTCGAGCGGCGTCGTGAGCAAGTCGGATGCGGCGCAGCTTTCGCCGCGAGAGCAGCTGGCGCTGATCTTCGAGGCGGGACTTTCAACCGCAAAGCAAGTGACCTCAATTTCCGGGCGCGGCGTCGGCATGGACGTCGTCCGCTCGAACGTAGAACGGATTGGCGGGATCGTCGAAGTCGACAGCCGCCCCGGTGAAGGCACGCGGATGACGCTCCGAGTGCCGCTCACCCTCACGATCATCCCAGCGCTGACGGTTTCCATCGGCAAGCAGCATTTTGCCATTCCGCGCTCCGCCATCGACGAGATCGTCCGCGCCAATGGCGAGTTCGTCACGCTTGAGCATATCGGCGGCGCCGGCGTCGCCACGATCCGCGGCCGCCGCGTGCCCGAAGTGTCGCTCGCCGACGTCCTCGGCCTCGAAAGCGGCATCGATCCGAAGGACCGTACACTGGTTGTCCTTCGTCCCGCGGGCGGTGACGTTTACGCGCTTTCTGTCGACCGGATCCACGATCACGAAGAACTGGTTGTAAAACCCGCAGCGCCGGCAATCATGGCGACTGGCCTTTACGCGGGCACCACGCTCGCCGATGACGGCAGCCCCATTCTTCTGTTCGATCCCGCAGGCCTCGCGGACGTGGGCGGGGTGCGCCTCGAGGTCCAGGAACGCTCCGCGCGGATTGCCGAAAATGCGATGGCCGTCGCGTCGCAGGCGACGCCTGTGTTGCTCTTCCGGGGCCTCGACGGCGGGCGTCGCGCGCTGCGCCTCGCGGTCGTCGACCGGATCGAGGAAGTCCCAGTCAGCGCAGTTCGTCAGGCGGCTGGACATCTTCGAGTTCAGCTTGGCGACGCAATCCTGCCTCTTGCAGGCGCCGAATCCGAGGAGCTGGAAACGGACAAGATCCGCCTGTTCCGCCTCAACGATGGTTCGCACGAGATCGGCTATGCCTTCGCCGAAGTCATCGATTTCGCGTCGATCGACAATGACGTCATCCACGCCGATCGTCTCGGAGAAGTCAGCGGCGTTACGCTGATCAATGGCGAGCCGGCCGAGCTGGTCGACGCGCATTGGCTTTTCTCCGCCCACGTCGGCACTGCGGCCCGGACGACGGAGCAGCTCGTTTGCCTTGTTCCGTGCTGGGACCCGTGGATGCAGAACATGCTGCGACCGATGATCGAGGCGGCGGGGTATCGCATTATCGACGACGCCGACGAGGAAAAGGCCGACGTTGTCATTGCCGCAGTCGGCGAGGAATTGCCGCCAGAGGGCTTCGGGAAGACCATCTGGCTGCGCACCGACCCTGAGACAACCGACAAGAAAGACCAGAGTATCTATCGCTATGATCGTGCCGGCCTTTTGGTCGCGCTCAAGTCGGCGGGCGCAGGGAGGGGCAAATGAACGAGCTTTTGCTTGTCGTCACGATCGGTGGCGAGCGCGTCGCGCTTCCAGCTGCCGCAGTGGAATCCGTAGTCGAGCTGGACACGCTCATTCCCGTGCCCCGCGCGCCCCAGCACATCGCGGGCCTTTCCGCGTTGCGCAGTCGCGTGCTGACGGTGGTCGACTGCATGCGATCGCTAAACCTAGGGGAGACGGATTGCTCCGATGGAATTCGGGAAGCAGCCGTAGTTGAGCTGGACGGCCATCATTACGCGCTGCTCGTCGATCTCGTGGAAGACGTCGTCGAGGCTGTTTCCGAGCCGCAACCCATTCGGGCCGCAATGGGCGAAGGCTGGGAGCGCGTCTCCCTCGGCATGATCGAGACCGAGAGCGGACCGCTGCTGCTCGTCGACGTTGGCGCCCTCATCGCGGGCATCGAAGCGAAGGCCGCTGCTTAAGTTATTCGTTACCCTTCAAGTTTAATGACCACAGTATCGTAGCGGGAAGCCAAGCATGAAAAGCTGTTTGATCGTCGATGACTCCAAGGTGATCCGCAAGGTTGCGCGGCACATTCTCGAGACCCTCGAATTCGAAGTCGACGAGGCTGGTGACGGCCAGGAAGCCCTGACTCGCTGCGAAACGAAGATGCCGGACGTCGTCCTGCTCGACTGGAACATGCCGGTGATGAGCGGGATGGAGTTCCTGAAGCTCCTCCGCCAGCGCGGCCATTCGGATCAGCCGAAAGTGGTGTTCTGCACGACCGAGAACGACATGGCGCACATTCGCGCGGCGCTCGAAGCGGGTGCCGACGAATATGTCATGAAGCCCTTCGATCGCGAGACGCTGCACATCAAGCTCCAGCTCGTCGGCGTCGCCTGAGCTAGCTGCCGTGGAGCGGGCGCTCGCCAGATCGCGGGACCGCTTCCAGGACCCGCGCCCGTCACGCAGACGCATTCGCCTGATGCTCGTCGACGATTCGACGGTTGCCCGGGCTGTCCTGTCGCGCATGATCGAAAGCGATCCGGCATTCGAGATCTGCGCCGTCGCGGGGACGGCCGAGGACGCCATCGAGGCGCTCGACCAAGTCCGCGTCGATATCGTGATCCTCGATCTGGAAATGCCCGGAGCGGGTGGTCTCAAGTCGATTCCGCGCATCATTGCCGCCGCCGGCGGCGCGAAAGTCATGATCGTATCTTCCCTTGCGGAAAAGGGGGCGGAGCAGACTGTGGCCGCGCTTGCGCAAGGCGCTGCAGACACCCTGCCAAAGCCCGGCACCGGCCGCTTCAATGGCCGGTTCTCTGAAATTCTCACCGCTAAGCTCAAGGCGCTTGGCTACGCGGCGGCTCCGATTCTGGAACGCTCGCCGCTTCCGAAGGTGGGATCAAAGCCGGAGCTGCGCGCGATGCCGGCCGACCCGATCGACATCCTCGCTGTGGGAGCGTCGACCGGCGGGATCCACGCGCTCGGCGTTCTATTCCACGGGCTGCCCAAAAGGATCGGTGTCCCGATTCTCGTCACCCAGCACCTGCCAGCCGCGTTCATGCCGGTATTCGCGCGCCAACTCAGCACGATCGCAGGGCGCGAGTGCGTCGTCGCCGAGGACGGCATGCGGCTCCGACCGGACACGGTGTTTCTTGCTCCGGGGGACGCACACCTGACGGTCGAACCGGTTGATCGGGCGGTCATGATCCGGCTCACCCACGGGCGAAGCATAAGCGGCTGCATGCCCTCGCTCGACCCAATGTTCGCGTCTGTTGGAGCAGTCTTCAATACCGGCGCGCTGGGAGTCGTCCTCACCGGCATGGGCCGGGACGGCGTCGAGGGCGCGTCGCGGCTGGTCGCTTGTGGCGGGTCGGTGATCGCTCAGGACGAAGCGAGCTGCGCGGTGTGGGGGATGCCGCGCGCAATTCTCGAAGCCGGGCTGGCGTGCGCTGTTTTGCCGCCGGACAAGATTGCCCGGCGGATCAGTGGGCGTACCGAGGAGCATCCGACTTGCAGATAAGTGATAGTTCGAGCCGGATCCTCGCGGGTCTGCTCGAAGCGCGTACCGGACAGCAACTGACGATGAGCCGCAGGTGGCGGATCGAGACCGCGCTTGCCTCGCTCCTTCGCGAGCGCGGGATCGCGACGCTTGACGAGCTGATCACCATCCTGGTCATGGGCAAGGAGCCGAGCCTGTCGCAGAAGGTGGTCGAAGCGCTGCTCAACAACGAAACCTACTTCTTCCGTGACCGGTCTCCGTTCGACCTGCTGCAGCGCCACGCTCTGCCTGAGCTCCAAAAGATGCGTGACAAGAACAAGCGCATCAGGATCTGGTCCGCGGGCTGCTCGACGGGGCAGGAGACCTACTCGCTCGCCATGCTGTTTGCCGAAAACCCCCAGCAATGGGCCGGCTGGACGGTCGACATCCTTGGCACCGACGTTTCCACGGGATGCGTCGACCGCGCCAGGGGCGGCATTTACAGCCAATTCGAGGTCCAGCGCGGCCTCGGCATCAACCAGATGATCAAATGGTTCGAGGAGTGCGCCGACGGATGGCGCGCGGTCGAGCCGCTGCGCAAGCCGGTCCGCTTCCAGGTCCACAACCTGCTCGAGCCGCCGCCGCATCCGGGTGAATTCGACATCGTCCTGTGCCGCAACGTTCTGCTGTACCTCAATCCCGAGAAGAAGGCCCTTGCCTTCGAGCGTCTCGCGGCATCGATGGCCGTTGATGGATGGCTGATGCTCGGAGCCGGTGAGACGGTCATCGGCCAAACGAACAAGCTCGGCAGCGATGTCGAAGCGCGCGGTCTGTATCGCCTCATCGGCGACGGTTCGCGCGTCGATAAACGCACCGGCGCCGACCGGAGAGCTGTTTCCGGGGCTTGACCGCACTGCCGTTGCTGTGCGCCAACTGCGGCGTGCTCGACTGTATCGACCTTCCATCGCCGAACTTCGACGAGCGGGTGCTGCCGGTCTCGATGATCGTGCTCCACTATACGGGCATGCCCGACTGCCAGGGCGCGCTCGACCGATTGACCTCGCCTGAGGCGAAGGTTTCTTGTCACTATCTCGTGGACGAAGACGGGACGGTCTATCGCATGGTCGATGAAGCGAACCGGGCCTGGCATGCCGGCAAGTCACGCTGGCGCGGCATCACCGACGTCAATTCGGCCAGTATCGGCATCGAGATCGTCAATCCCGGCCACGAGTTCGGTTATATGCCGTTTCCAGACGAGCAGGTCGCGTCGCTCATACCCTTGGTCGCCGACATCAAGGAGCGACACGGGATCGGCCGTGGCGATGTCGTAGGCCATTCAGACATCGCGCCGGCGCGCAAGGAGGATCCGGGCGAACTGTTCCCGTGGCATGCCCTCGCCAAGCGCCGCCTCGCGCTTCCCAGCCCGACGCGCGACCTGATCGACCCGTACTGGACGGATGCGGGCTTCCTGCTGGCACTCGAGCGCTTCGGCTACGACGTCACGGATCAGCAAAAAGCGGTGATCGCCTTCCAGCGCCGGTTTCGGCCTGACTTGATCGACGGCATCATCGACGGCGAGTGCCGGGCGAAGCTGCTGGCCTTGTTGCTGCCCCGGCCTCAGTAAGTCCATTCGCTTCTAATTCCGTTGCTCGTTCCTCAACCTCGCAACACTTCGAATCTTCACTGATGTTAGCACTGACAAATCTTGCCGCGGGGCCGAGCCGATCCCGTGAGCTCGCTGCCATCGGCGACCTATGGGTGCTGCATCGGCTAGGAAGTGAAAAAGGCGCGCCGGCCAATGTCTGCTTGCGACCCGTTGCAGACGCTAGCTGAGCCTCTGCTTCTGACGGTTCCGGAAGTCCTTGGAAAAAAAAGGGGGCGCCACGAAGCGCTCCCCTTTCCTGCGTGGGAGTGTCTAAGTCCTCGCAGTGTCGTTATTAAGCGGCGAGCGCTATCTTGCGCTGGCGGCGCATCGAGTAGCCGATGCCACCGAAGCCCAAGAGCATCATGGCCCACGTTGCCGGTTCCGGCACCGGACCCGGAGCCGCTGCTGCGTCACCCGCCGTAATGCGCAGGCCGTTCGGGCCCGACGAGCACCCTCCGCAAGTGGTAAGGGTGAACAGGTAGCTCAGGTTGTAGGTGGTGCCGACCGTCGTGTTGAACGTCTGCGTGAACGTGTCGTAGCTACCGACAGCGCCGCCCATGAAGGCGAGGTCGCGAGTGCCGTAAATGCCGAGATTGCCCTCCGAGGCAAGCGGAGACACCGCCGCTGGCGTGTAGGTGAAATGCTCCCCAAGAACGTTGACCGTGGGAGCCGAACTCGTCGCCAGTAGAATATTTGCCAAGACGAACGCGCCCGGAACATCATAGCCCCCGATGGTCAACACGCTCGAAGTCGAAGTTGCCGTGAACGACTGCGTGGGGTCCAGCGTGGCAGAAGGCGTCGAAACCTGTGCCGGAATATTGGTCGCATCGACAAGCGTTACCTGTGCAGCAGCCGGCGAAGCGACGGCGAGCATGAGTGCCGCCGCAGCGGCAGAAAGCATCAAACGCATTTCATTCCTCCCCACGACCCCTTGGGGAATCGCTAAACCATTGGTCTGCGCAAGAATTAACGCAAAGTCAACAAACCGTTAACGGCCTTTGCGGACTCATTTGAATCCCTGATCCCGAATCGTTCTCATCGCGCCGCAGCGTTGCTGGGAGCAACGTCCGCTTTCCACCCGCAACAGACATTGGCGCGCTGACTCGCATCGCGTCTCTCATCGACCTATATGTCCCAGCGCCAGAGGGCCGGGCGGCCGCGGGGGAGCTTGCTCTCACGAGGAAAGTCCGGGCTCCATGGAACCACGGTGCCGGGTAACGCCCGGCGGTGCGTCGCTAGCTTCGGCGAAGGCGCATCAGGGATAGTGCCACAGAAAGGACACCGCCTCGCTTCGGCGGGGTAAGGTCGAAAGGGTGCGGCAAGAGCGCACCGCGGTCGCGGCAACGGGGCCGGCACGGTAAACCCCACCGGGTGCAAGACCGAATAGGGGCGGCATATGGGCCTGGTTCCGGCTCGCTGCCCGGGTTGGTTGCTTGAGGGGCGGGGCGACCCGTCCCCTAGAGGAATGGCCGCACAGTCACGCTCACGCGTGATGGACAGAACCCGGCTTACAGGCCCTCTGGCGAATTTTCGTCATTGCGAGTGCAGCGAAGCAATCCAGACGTCGTTTGCTGGATTGCTTCGTCGCTTCGCTCCTCGCAATGACGGTTGAAGGAAGACTATGGCTCGGCAATCGAGATCGGACGACTGGGGATTCCCGCGCTGGCGGTCCTACGGCAAAGGCCGCGAAGCGGCGAAGGTGCGCCTGTGCGACCGCGAGGGCTGCACCCAGCCCGGCGACCGTCCCGCGCCCAAGGCGCCGAACAGTCCTGAGCGCTGGTATTTCTGCGAATCGCACGCGGCCGAATACAACAAGAACTGGAATTACTTCGCCGGCCTGAGTCCGGAGGAAGCCGCTCGGCGCGCGGCCGAGGAAGAGAGCGGTGCCTCAGCGTTCCGCAAGTCGGCTCACTGGGGTTGGGGCGGACCAGGGGACGGCAACCGCAGCCGAGACGAAATGCGTGCGCTCGACGCGCTGGAACTGGAGAGCGACGCCGACTTCAAAGCGGTGAAGTCGGCGCATCGCCGGCTGGTGAAGGAAACCCATCCCGACGCAAACCCGGGCGATGAGGAAGCGGCCAAGCGCTTCAAGCAGGTCCAGGCTGCGTACGATGTCCTGAAGAAGGCCGAAGAGCGGAAGAACGGCAAAGCCGCTTAGGGCGCATCCTGCTTTGGCGGTGGAGACCTGCGCTCGCCTTGGCGACGAGGGCTGCGGCGTCGGTCAGGCTCCGCGCTAAGCGGCCGGGCGGTCTTGCGGCGATCGGTTTTTCGACGGTCGGTTTTGCGCCGATCTCCGGCCTTGCCGTCAGGTCGGGGCAGCTCGTCGACGTCGATGATAACGCTATCGGCAGCCGGGTCCTCCACTCTCAGAATGTCCTTTGCTGCCGTAACCACGAGCGGAAGGTGATTACGGACGAATTCGCACCGATCCTGCTCCGTCATGCCCGACGCCTGGTCGAAACCAAGATAGGCCCCAATCGCCTGGTGTGAGACGCAAATCCCGCGGAGCTTCCCGTCGATCCATATGTCCACGAGCGTATTGGTGCCGCTCGATCTGATTAAATCGTTTTCCATTGCGTTCCCGATTGTCGCCTTACTGGTTGATGCTGGCACAGCAGACAGCTGCTTTCCAGTCCGACGCGGCCTCTACGCCGCGGTCGCGTATCGCTCCGCTGTGCTCTTCACCAGCGCGATCATGTTGGGGACGCCTTGCGTGCGGTTCGCGCTCAGATGCTTCGAAAGCTCGAAGGGTGCCAGTGCCGCGGTGACGTCCATATGGGCGACTTCGGCAGCGGGCTTGTCCTGTACCGCGCTCAACACGAGCGCGACGACCCCCTTGGTGATCGCCGCATTGCTGTCGGCGAGAAAATGGAGCCGGCCTTCCTGCGCCATCGGGTAGACCCAAACTGAAGCCGCGCAGCCGCGAACTTTCGTTGCATCCGTCTTGAGCGCGTCCGGCATCAGTTCCAGCTGCCGCCCGAGATCGATCAACAGGCGGTAGCGATCCTCGGCGTCGACGAGCTCATATTCCTCGAGGACTTCGCGCAGTGGGGGGAGGCCGACCATACGTCGGGACCTACATTCTTATCTGTCGCGGAGCGACTCGATTTCCTTGGCGAGGCTATTCTCTTTCTCGACCGTGATCCGCTCGAGAACCTTGATGCGCTCCTGCAGCTCGCGGACTTCTTCGCGAAGCCGGAGCGTCTCCCGGCTATCCTCACCGTCGGGATGCTCCCAGCGATGGCGGACATTCGTGCGTTGTTTGATCACCCCGAACACGAGCACCATGAAAAGGATGGCGAGTACGAACTCCATCGGATTCATTGGGTCTTTTCCTCGGTGGGAATTCGGGCCTGATCGCGGAGCGCTTCGATCTGCGCCGCAGTCTGCACACCGCTATCGGTCGCAATCTGTTCGAGGACTCTCAGGCGCGCCTCGATCCGTTCGACATGCTGGGCATATTGCGCGCTTTTCTCGGCGGCGAGGCCCGATTGCGCCTCGATCTGCCGCTCCTTGACGCGCAGCCACATCTTGAAAGGAGCAATGCCGATCGCGGCGAGTGGGATCAGCACCCAGATCCAGCTTGCGATATTATCCATCGACCATGCCCCTTCTGCGAGAAGTCATCTCGTGAGCGCTGCCAGGCGATTCAAGCAGCCGTTTCGCCGCCGACGGTCGTTTTGCTGGCGATCCGCCGCTTGGGAGCCCGAAGCGCTTCGATCTGCGCGGCGGTTTCGGCGCCACGGTCGGTGACGATCTGCTCGAGCACGCGAACGCGCTCCTCCAGCTCATGGCTGCGCGAGGCATATTGCGCCGCTTTTTCCGCGGCGAGACTAGCCTCGACCTCCAGCTTCTTCTCGCGAAGGCGGAAGAAGCGGTTTGCGATCACCATCAGCAGGATGATCGGAAGGCCGATTACGATCAGCGCGATCATCACTTCCCCCGGACCCATCATGCTTTGTCTCCCTTCTCGATCGCGAGCGCTTCGATCTCCTTGGCGAGGGACCGGTTCTCAGTGGTCACGTAGCTTTCAATATCCGCGAGACGGCGATCGATGTCCTTGAAGCGCGAGCGGATGTCGCGCGCGGCTCGTGCCGGCGATGCCCGGACACCCTGCCAGAAGTGCTTCTCTTCCTGGTCCACCCTCTCCAGCGCGAACGGCTTAGTCGGCGTCACCATCGCCGCGATGAAGTAGAATGGCAGGATGCCGCCGCCGCTAAGGAAGACTGCAGCCAGGAAGGACACTCTCACGAGGCTGACGTCGAAGCCGGTGTAGTCGGCTAGGCCCGCACAGATGCCGAACAGCTTGCCGTTGCGCTTGTCCCGGTAGAAGCGGGTCTGGCTTGCCGGCTGTTCGGTCAGATAACCCGGCTGGTTGGATCGCTCTTGAGGAGCGGGGTAGCGACCAGGTTCCATGTCACTCACCGTCTGCGAGCAGGCGCTGATTGACGTCGCGGCCGGGTAGGCATTGCTGGCGCCAATTCGGATTTTCGGCGGTCATGATGCGCTCGATCGTGCAGAGCCTGTCGTCGAGGCGCTTGGCGGCATCGTGAAGTTCATCCAGCAACTTCTCGTCGCCGGAGGTGAGTGTCGCGGAGGTCTTCCACTTCGTGATGTAGTGAAAGATCAGCCAGGGCAGCCCGATGAACAGGATCGGGACGATGACAACTGCAGTGAGATCCAAGTTACTTCCCCTTTGCCTTGAGCGCGGCCTTCATCGCCTCAAGCTCTTTGTCGACCGACTCCGCGGCCTTTAGTTCTGCGATTTCTTCTTCGAGGCTCTTCGGCCCGCTCATCCCGAGCGCATCCGCACGCCCCTCGGCGAAATCTGCGCGGCGCTCCAGCAGCTCGAATTTCGAGAAGGCGTCTTCGGTGCGATTGCCGTTGAGCAACTCGCGAGCGCGGGCGCGCGTGACAGCGCTCTCGAAACGCGTCGCAATGGCGTTCTGCCGGGCGCGGGCCTCGCGCAGCTTGCCCTGAAGCTTGGCGATGTCCGCTTCATAGCCCTTGAGCGTGTCGTCGATGCTCTTGATCTCAGCGCGCAGGCCGTCCGCCATGTCCGCGGCTTTCTGGCGTTCGAGGAGCGCGGCCTTCGCGAGGTCTTCGCGATCCTTGCTCAGCGCCAGCTCGGCCTTCTCTGTCCAATTCCTCTGAAGTTCGTCGAGACGGTTCAGTGCGCGGCGCATTTCCTTGCCGTCGGCAATGCAGCGGGCGGCCGAGGCGCGAACGTCGACCAGCGTTTCTTCCATCTCCAGGATGACCATTCGGATCATCTTCGCCGGGTCTTCCGACCGGTCGAGCATCTCGGTGATGTTCGCCGCGAAGATGTCCCGTGTTCGGGAAAAGATGCTCATTCATAACTCCGCAAATCGACAATTAGGGCCCTAAACCTGCATATTCCTATACAAGAGGTGTGCCATTCAGGCGGAAAACGCTGACACCTGACGTTTCTTAAATTTGATGGACGGAAAACCGCCAAAAATCCTTGCCAAATCGTGGGATTTGCCACCAACAGTCGGTCCGAATTCTGGAGAGACCGGTTTGGAACGCGCGGATCAATTCATCGGGCAGAGCCTCGCGTTCCTCGACGCAGTCGAACGCGCCAGCCGCGCCGCGCCACTCAACCGGCCGGTCCTCGTGATCGGGGAGCGCGGCACCGGCAAGGAATTGATCGCCGAGCGTCTGCACCACTTGTCGTCCAGATGGGCCGGCCCGCTCATTATCATGAACTGCGCCGCGCTGCCGGAGAATTTGATCGAGGCGGAGCTGTTTGGTCATGAAGCCGGAAGCTTCACCGGCGCGGCCAAGACACGTCACGGCCGCTTCGAGGAGGCGGACAGCGGTACTTTGTTCCTCGACGAGCTCGGCACCCTGTCGATGCCCGCGCAAGACCGGCTGCTGCGCGCCGTCGAATATGGCGAGATCACGCGTATCGGCGCGTCTAAGCCCATCTCCGTCGACGTGCGCATCGTTGCCGCGACGAACGAGAGCTTGCCGATGCAAGTCGACAAAGGGCGATTTCGGGCGGACTTGCTGGATCGATTGTCGTTCGAGGTGATCACCTTGCCGCCGCTGCGCGCTCGCCAGGGTGACGTCCCGCTTCTCGCGGAGCATTTTGGCCGGCGCATGGCGGTCGAACTCGATTGGCCGAACTGGCCTGGGTTCAGCCATCGCGCCCTGGCCGAACTCGAAGTCTATCGCTGGCCCGGAAACGTGCGCGAGCTTCGCAACGTCGTCGAACGCGCGGTGTACAGGCACGAAGATCCGGAGCGCGCCGTGGACGAGATCGTGTTCGATCCGTTCAGCTCACCCTGGGCGCCGACCGGAGCAATCGTCGGCGTGTCGCAAATCGTGCCGGCCAAGACCGAAGCGGCTGAAGAGATCGCACCGACGATACCGGCCCCGGCGGCACCGTTGCCGCCGCCCGCCTCAACCAGCGACTTCCGTGCGTCGGTGTCGACTTACGAGCGACAGCTTCTCGAGGACGCGCTTCGCCGGAATCGTTTCAATCAGCGCGCGACGGCGGCCGCGCTGAGCCTCAGCTACGACCAGCTGCGTCACGCGCTGAAACGTCACAAGCTTCTCGACGCCGAGGCCGCGGGCTGAAGCTGCGGATTCCGAGCAGGAAGGCTCCGGCCGAGAGGCGAACGCGCCGGCTAGTGCGCGTTGGTCATCGCGAGAAGCATCGGGATCGACAGCATCGTGTTGATCCGCGAGGCAATCATCGCCGTACGTGCCGATTTTGCCTTCAACGTATCTTCCACCTGAACAATACCGAGCGCCCGCTTCTGGTTCGGCCAGATCACGAACCAGACGTTGGCGGCCATGATCAGCGCCAGCCACATGCCGATCCCGATGAGCCGCGCTTCCGGCTGCAGCGTCAGGCCTTCGTGAAGCTCATGATAAGACCAGGCGAGAAGCGCCCCGGTGAGCACCGTGAACACCGCGCCCCAGCGGAAGTAGAAGAGGGCGCTTGGCGCGATATATTTGGAGACGCCCGGCTTCAGCTCCGCCGGTACGGTCGGCATCGTCGGGATCTGCACGAAATTGAAATAATAGAGCAGCCCGATCCAGGTGATGCCGAAGAAGACGTGCAGCCATTGCAGGACGCCGTTCAGTAGGTCCCCCGTGGGTGGGCGGTAGCCCGAGTCCGGGAACACCGCGATCAGGACGGCGAGGGCTATGCCCGCGATCAGCACCAGGCCGATATTCTCGAAAAACTTCCCCATATTCTCCCCCTTCACCGTGGTCGGTCGCTACGTGGTCGTTTCTAGGGTTGAAATTCTCGGCTGCGCAAGCATGTGAGCGCTGGATCGGGGCGGGGGCCACAATGCCGAGCCCGTCGCGGGCTCCGGCGCTTCAAGGAGTTGCCTCACATGCCCTTCCAGCTGCCCGAACTTCCCTATGCGAAGGACGCTCTGGCGCCCGTTATGTCCGCCGAGACGCTCGAGTTCCATTGGGGCAAGCACCACCGCGCCTATGTCACCAAGACGAACGAGCTGATCGGCGACCTACCGAAGCTCAGCAGCGCTGCCCTTACGGACGTGGTCAAGGAGGCCAAATCGGCGGGCAATGCCAAGCTGTTCAACAACAGCGCGCAGCTGTGGAACCACAGCTTCTACTGGCAGTGTCTCGCGCCTTCGGAGGGGCAGAAGCCGAGCGGGCGCCTCGCGCAGCTGATCCAGGACGGGTTCGGCGGCGAGGAGCAGCTTCTGCAGAAGTTGCAGGAGGAGGCCGTCAACCACTTCTCCAATGGCTGGGCCTGGCTCGTGCTCGACCGCGATCAGCTGAAGATCACTTCGCTTCACGACGCGGACACGCCGATCGTCCATGATGGAATGCAGCCGCTCTTCACGCTCGATGTGTGGGAACACGCCTATTACATTGATTATCGCAACGAACGGCCGCGCTTCGCGCAGTCGGTCCTCTCGAGCATCGTGAACTGGGATTTCATCGCGCAGAACCTCGACGGAAAGGGTTTCGATCGCGCCGACCAGGAAGGGTCCGAGGCGAAGTCGCCCGAGCTTACTGCTTGAGCCGGTATCCGGTCCGGAACATCCAGGCGATCACCGCCATGCAGACGGCGATGATCGCCAGGGTGACGAGCACACTCGACCACACCGGCACATCCGCGATCGAATAGAAGCTCCAGCGGAAGCCGCTGATCACGTGGACGATCGGGTTGAAGAGGGTGATCGTCCGGAACGGCTCGCTCAATGCGTTCACCGAGTAAAAGGCGCCGCCGAGGAAGGTCAGGGGCGTGATGACCAGCATCGGGATGATTTGTAGCTGCTCGAAATTCTGCGCCCAGACGCCGATCGCGAAGCCGAAGAGACAGAAACCGGTGCTGATGCCGATGAGGAACAGCAGCATCGCCAGCGGGTGATCCACTCGGACGTCGACGAAGAAGATTGCCGTCGCAAGCGTGACGAGCGCCAGGATGACCGACTTGGTCACGGCCGCGCCGACATAGGCGAGGACCGCCTCAAAGCTCGAGATCGGTGCTGAGAGAAGTTCGTAGATCGTCCCCGTAAACTTCGGAAAATAAATGCCGAAGCTCGCGTTGAAGATTGATTGCATGAAGACCGACAGAAGGGTCAGGCCCGGCACGATAAAGGCACCGAAGCTGATCCCATCCATGTCGGTCATGCGACTGCCAATCGCCGCTCCGAACACGACGAAATAGAGCGCTGTCGTGATCACCGGCGTGATCAGGCTCTGCCAGAGTGTGCGTCCCCAGCGCGCCATCTCGAATTTGTAGATGGCGCCAATGCCATGCCAGTTCATGCGTCGGCCCTCGGGCGGTGAACGAGCTCGACGAAGATGTCCTCGAGGCTCGACTGGTGCGTCGACAGGTCCTTGTAGGTGATGCCGAGGTCGGTGAGCCGGCGCATCAGCGAGGCAATTCCAGTCCGCTCGGCGTTGCTGTCGAACTCGTAACAGAGAATGTGCCCGTCGCCTTCGAGCTTGAGGTTCCATTCGGAAAGTTCGGGCGGAATGGCGCTCATCTCATCGGCAAGCATGATGTCGAGCGTCTTCCTGCCCAGCTGCCGCATCAGGGCGCGCTTCTCATCCACCGCGATCAATTCGCCGCGGGTGATCACGCCGACGCGGTCGGCCATTTCCTCGGCCTCCTCGATGTAATGCGTGGTCAGTATGATCGTCGTACCGCCCTCGCGGAGCTTGCGGACGACCTCCCACATGTCGCGGCGGAGCTCTACGTCCACACCAGCCGTGGGCTCGTCGAGGAAAAGGATGTCCGGCTCGTGGCTGAGCGCCTTGGCGATCATGACCCGCCGCTTCATGCCGCCCGAAAGCTGCATCATGATCGTCTTGCGTTTGTCCCACAACGACAGACGTTTGAGCAGCTCCTCGATCTTCGCGTCGTCACGCGGTTTCCCGAACAATCCGCGCGAGAAGGTTACGGTCCGCTGGACGGGCTCGAACGCCTCGGTCGTCAGCTCCTGTGGGACGAGTCCGATGCGCTCCCTCGCGTAGCGATAGTCAGACTGCCAGTTCCGACCGTCGATCAGGACCTCGCCGCTGCTCGGCGTGACGATGCCGCAGATGATGTTGATCAGCGTCGTCTTACCTGCGCCATTCGGGCCGAGGAGCGCGAAGATCTCCCCGCGGCGGATATCGAGATCGACCGATTTCAGCGCCTGCACGCCGGTCCCATATTCCTTGTGCAGCGCGCGGATCGAGAGGACTGGGTCGTTCATTCGACCGGTCCGGGTTCTGCCGGAACGGCATCTTCCTTCATCAGCCCGTGCTTGAGGAGCATGGGGATGTTCGCCGCCGCAAAGAGGAAGGTGAGGGGGATCGCACCCCAAATCTTGAAACCGATCCAGAACTGCGTGGAGCTGTTCCGCCACACGGCTTCGTTCACCACCGCCATGAAGGCAAAGAACAGCGCCCAGTTCCGCGTCAGCTTGGCCCAGCCCGTCTGGTCCAGGCCCGGATAGGCCGAGCCGAGAACGCGTTTCAGCAGCGGCCGATCAGTGAGCAGTCCGAACGTCAGCAGGCCGGCCACGAGCGCATAGTAGATGGTCGGCTTCATCTTGATGAAGGTCTCGTCGTGGAGCCAGATCGTGAGGCCGCCCAGAAGGACGACCATCACGCCGGAAAACCACAGCAGAGGCGAGATTTGCCGATAGCGGATCGCCGAGAAGATCATCGCCGCGATCATCGCGACCATGAAGGCGCCGGTTGCGACGAAGATCTTCGCGACGGCGGGCACCGGAGCGAGGAAATTCACGAGGAAGAAAACGAGCAGCGGGCCTAAGTCGATCAGGAGCTTGGCGCCGCCCTGCGGCTCTTGCCGGTCTGTCATTCGGGGGGAAGCCCGGCGATTGCGCGAGCGACTGCACGCGCATCGAACGGTCGCAGATCGTCAGCTTTCTCGCCGACGCCGATCGCATGGATCGGAAGCCCGAAGCGCTCGGCCGCCGCGACAAGCACGCCCCCGCGCGCAGTGCCATCGAGCTTGGTCATGATGAGCCCCGTCACGCCTGCGCTCTCGCGGAACACCTCCACCTGCGCAAGCGCGTTTTGCCCGGTGGTCGCGTCCAGGACCAGGAGCACGTCCTGAGGTGCTTCGGGATTGAGGCGGCCAAGGACGCGGCGGATCTTCGTCAGCTCCTCCATCAGGTGCGATTTGTTCTGGAGGCGTCCCGCCGTATCGACGACGAGAACGTCGATTCCCTGTGCAGTGGCCTGCTTGACGCCGTCAAAGACGATGCCGGCCGCGTCGCCGCCTTCCTTGCCGGAGATCACGGGCGCACCGATGCGGTCGCCCCAGATTCTCAATTGTTCGATAGCGGCGGCGCGGAATGTGTCCCCGGCGGCAAGCAGGACGCCATAGTCCTGCTCCTTGAGCCATTGGCCGAGCTTGCCGATGGTCGTCGTCTTGCCGGAGCCGTTGACGCCGATCACCAGGATCACGTGGGGGCGCGGAAAGCCCCAGACTTCCAGTGGCTTTGCGACTGGACTCAAGATCTTCTCGATCTCTTCGGCGAGGATCGAGCGAAGGCCGCGCTCGTCGAGCCGTTCGAACTTCTGCCGGGCAATGGCCTCGCGAATGCGGCGCGAGGCCTCCGGTCCGAGGTCAGAAGCAATCAACGCCTCTTCGATGTCGTCGAGCGTGGACGTGTCGAGTGCGGCGCGGCTGGTGAGGCCCGTGAGATTGTCAGCAACCCGCTCGGCGGTCTTGCTGAAGCCGCCGCGCAGGCGATCGAGCCAACTCATGCCCAGACCGCCGTTAAATGATCGCCATCGCGGCACGTGATGTGCGCCAGACCGGCCTCGCCGCGCTTGGCTCCCTCGATCGCGATTGGCGCGAAGCTATCCGTGTGGCCCTGGTTCTCGCCTTCGACCAACACTGGCTGCGTGGTGCCAACCAAGCTGTCCAGCCAGCTGGTCCGGCGCTCGGCCGCCGACTGACGCAGCCGTGCTGCCCGCGCCTTCACCAGCTCGCGAGGAAGCTGCGGCATCCTTGCCGCCGGCGTGTTCGGGCGCGGTGAGAACGGGAAGATGTGCGCTGCGACGATGTCGCAATCGTCCAATAATTTCAGAGTGTGTACAGCCATCTCTTCAGTTTCTGTTGGAAATCCGGCGATGAGGTCGGCGCCGATGGTCGCGTCCGCGCGAGCGGTTTTGATACGCTCGACAGTGCGGACGGCATCGCCGCGGCTGTGCCGGCGCTTCATGCGCTTCAAGATCATCTCGTCCCCGGCCTGCAGCGACAAATGGAAGTGCGGCATCAGCCTGGGCTCGCCGGCGACGAGTTCGTGAAGCGCTTCGTCGATCTCGATGCTGTCGAGCGAGCTTAGCCGAAGCCGCGCCAGGCGTGGTTCGGCGGCGAGCAGCCGCTGGCAAAGCGCACCGAGGCCGCCTTCATAGTCGGTGATGTCGACGCCAGTCAGAACGATCTCCTTCGCGCCGCGGTCGATCTCCTTGGCCACGGCGTCGCGGATGGCTTCGAAGGACAAGGAGCGGCTGGGGCCGCGCGCCTGCCAGATCGAACAGAAGGTGCAGCGGTGATCGCAGCCGGTTTGGATTGCGACGAAGCTCTTCACCTTGGCGAGCAGACCGGTCGGGACTGGCGTCATGGCGTCAGACGACATGAAGGCGCTGAGTTTGTTCGTATTTCCAACGACTCGCTCAACTTCCGGCATCTTCTCGAAGGACGTCGTATCCAATTCGGCGGCGCATCCGGTGACTAGGATCTTTGCGCTTGGCCGTTGTCGATGTGCGCGCCGGATCGCCTGGCGAGTCTGGCGGACCGCTTCATTGGTCACGGCGCAGCTGTTGACGATGACCCAGTCCTCATCCGCCGGCGCCTCCCGGGCGATGGTCTCGCTCTCCGCGAAGTTCAGACGGCACCCGAGGGTAATCGTCTCGACGCTCATTTGAGGGCCTCGAGGTCGAGCTCGCCCTGGAACACGTGTGTTGCGCCGCCGCGCATCCGGATCGGCTCTCCCGGCGCCCACGAGACGGTCAAGGAGCCGCCCGGCATAGCGACCCTCACCGGCGAGGTGGCGCGCTTCGACTTGATCGCCGCCACCGCCGTTGCGCACGCGCCAGTTCCACAGGCCAGCGTCAGGCCCGCGCCACGCTCCCAAGTCTTGATCTGGATGCCGTCATTGCCGACTTGAGCAACATTGACGTTGATGCGCTCCGGAAACGCCGCGTCATTCTCGATGCGTGGACCCAACTCCTCGATCGGGACGGTATCCAAGTCGTCGACGAAGAAGACGACATGGGGATTGCCGACGCTGAGCGCTTGCGGGTTTTCAAGTCCGTCCCACGCCATGGGCAGGGTGCTGGTGTCCATCGCATAGGCGAGGGGCACCTCATCCCATGCGAATCTCGGCTCACCCAGGCTGACCTCGACCTCTTCGCCCAGCTGTTCACCCTGAAGCAGGCCACCGCCGCTATCGATGCTCTTTGCACCCGTGAGCTGGATGACGCAGCGCGTTGCATTGCCGCAGCTTTCGACCTCGCCGCCGTCACCGTTCCAGATTCGCATCCTGAGGTCGGCGCGATCGCTCGGTTCGAGAACGATCAGCTGGTCGCAACCGACGCCGGTGCGCCGGTCGGCAATGCCGCGCGCAAGTGCCGGTGTGACGTCGAACGCCTGCTCGCGGGCATCAATGATCACGAAATCATTGCCGAGCCCATGCATCTTGTGGAAGTGCCGCCGCATCGGGCGCGTGACTTAGGGAGCGGCCCGGACTTAGTCCACCAGCCGCGAGTAGGGCCGAAATGACGAGATCCGCAAACGAGGTCATGCAATCGATCGTCTTCTCGGCGATTCTCGACGGCATCGCCGCACTCAAGACTGCCTCGAAAGGGCTACCGAACCAGCTTTTGCGCGACGTTCAGGCGATTCATCGCGAATGTGACGTTCGCCGACCTTCCCAAGGAACTGCAGGACGCGATCGCGGAGAGCACGCGCACGGCTTTCACGCAGCTGCTCAAGGAAGGCTATGCGGTGGGACCGCGCCAGCAGATACAGGCAGCGCGGCCAATGGACCGCGTGCCGGAGCGGCAGCGGCATGCGCCGGGTTCGCCGGATCGGCGCGGGCCGCCGCGCGGCCCGCGGCGAGGTCCGGGATCGGGCGCGGGGCAAGACAAGCCGCGCGGGCCGGGCACTCCGAGCCGCCCTCGCAAACCGAAGGGCAAGCCCAAGTTCTAGTCGGGAAGGCGAACCCAGGCACTCACTAGCAGCGGGCTGGACATCGTCGCGTCGGCGGCACCCAGTTCAACGCGAATCCGGTCCTCCAGCGTTTTGATGCTGACCTCGTCTGCCGTGGCGAGTTTCAATTGCTCGATTGCGGGCAGCATCGCCCGAATGCTTTCAGCGAGAAGTGCGGGACCATCCCCCTCGCTTCCATAAATGCGCCCGTCGACCCGCATCTGGGGGGCGGGAAGGCCCGCGGCCTTGAAGATCCCGTGAAGTTTAGGGCCGAATTCGCTGTCAGCGCCCGAGACTCGGAACACCTCTTGCATCCACCCTGCCGCTTGCTCGACTGAGGGGACGTTCGGCACTGATTTCGCCCACGACATGTCCGGTTCCTGAAAGATCACGAGTTCGCCGGGGCGGACGTGGCGGGCCAGCCGCCTCAACGTAACCGCCGGAGACGGTAGGAACATAAGTATGATTCGGCCTACCAGAGCGTCGAACTGGGTATCGAACGACAAGTCCTGCTCGATGTTAGCCTCGATGAACTTGACGTTGTCCAGGCCTCTCACAGCGGCCAGGTGCGTGGCATAGTCGACCGCAGCGCGTGATTGCTCGATGCCGACGACCGATCCGGAACGGCCTACGAACTCGCCAGCGATCAAGGCGACATCGCCGCCGCTACCGATTTCCAGTACGCTCATGCCCTCTTTGAGGCCGGCTTCGGCGAACTGCTGCCGTGTGAAGGTCTGGAAGGTGCGCGAAAGGACGCTGAGGGTCTCGTGCTCGCTCTGCGGATGGCCGAGCAGGAACTCGGTGGATTCTGAGCTCATGCGAAATTCGCAGTGCTGGCTGACAGGCGCGACCAGGCGCCGATCAGCAGCGGCGTCGACATCACGCCGCCGGTTTTCGCCAGGTCCGCGCGCATCCGATCTTCGAGCGTGTCGATTTGTACCTGTTCGGCCGTCGCGAGGCCTTTGTCCTCGAGCTGCGGCAGCAGCGTCCGCACGACCCTGGCGAATAACGCGGGCGATATGTCTTCGACACCGCCGATGAAGCCGTCGATTTCCATCCGAGGCGGACCGAGGCCGGCAGCCTTGAAGGTCTGGTAGAGCTTGTGCCCCATTTCCATCTCGATGCCGGCGTGAGCGAAGGCATCGAGCATCCAGTCCCGAACCTCCTCGACGACAGGCGCCGTTGGGACCGTCTTACCGGTGAGCAAGTCGGTTTCCTGGAAGACGACCAGGCCGCCCGGCTTGAGGTAGTGGAGGAGCGCTTTCAAGTCGGAGACGGGGTCCACTCGATAGACGAGGACGATGCGGCCAACGACTGCGTCAAATTCGGCTTCGAAGGGCAAAGCGGCAACGTCGGCTTGGACAAATCTCACGTTGGTGAGGCCGCGGGCGGCAGCCCTCCTGCTGGCATAGGCTACAGGTTCGGGTGACTGATCGAAGCCGACAACTTCTCCATATGGCCCTACGATTTCCCCAGCGATGAAGGCGACGTCGCCGCCGGCGCTCCAGGCATCCAGAACGCGCATTCCTGGTTCAAGGCCTGCCTCGATGAAGACCGATCGGGTGTAAGGCTCGAACGCGCGCGCGGAGAGGCTGGGCTCGTCAACCGTTTCGCCGGCCTGTGCACCGGCGCTGTGCATCGAGACTTTGGTCATCGGTGAAAACCACGCGGGTTGCCTCTGGACCGTCATGCCGCTATGCGCCCACCCGTCGTTTTCGACAACATCGATGCTGAGCGATCCTGAGGGTTGCGACGCGTGCACGCTGGCTGACGAGGTTTCGTCCGCCGGCGTATTTTGCGTTTTGCATGCCCATATGGGCGCGAGGCATCGTCGGGAGATTTGAATGTTCGACACGTTGAGCGATCGGCTCGGCAGCGTATTCGACCGGCTCCGCGGGCGCGGCGCGCTCACGGAGGCCGATGTCCGCGCGGCCATGCGCGAGGTGCGCGTAGCCTTGCTCGAGGCCGACGTCGCACTCCCCGTCGCTCGCGATTTCGTCGACCAGGTCACTGAAAAGGCCGTCGGCCAGGAAGTCCTGCGTTCGGTCACACCGGGCCAGATGGTCGTCAAATATGTCCATGACGCCCTGGTCGAGACGCTCGGCGCCGAGACTGCTGAACTCAATCTCGCTGTAACTCCGCCCGCTGTCGTCATGATGATCGGCCTTCAGGGCTCGGGTAAGACGACGACCACTGCGAAGCTCGCGAAGCGCCTGACGGAGCGTGAGCGCAAGCGCGTGCTAATGGCATCGCTCGACGTTGCCCGTCCGGCCGCTCAGGAGCAGCTGGCGGTCCTTGGTCGGCAGACGAACGTGGACACGCTACCGATCGTCGCAGGCCAGCAGCCGGTCGAGATCGCCAAGCGCGCGATCCAGTCTGCCAAACTGCAGGGTTACGATGTCGTCATGCTCGACACGGCCGGCCGTCTCCACGTGGACGATCAGCTGATGGGCGAGATGAAGGCCGTGGCCTCCGCCTCCGACCCGACCGAGATCCTGCTCGTCGTCGACTCCCTGACCGGTCAGGACGCCGTCAATGTCGCCAAGGGTTTTGCGGGCGAAGTCGACGTTTCCGGCGTGATCCTTACCCGTATGGACGGCGATGCCCGCGGCGGCGCTGCGCTGTCGATGCGCGCGGTCACCGGCAAGGCGATCAAATTCGCAGGCGTCGGCGAGGCGCTCGACAAGCTTGAGGCCTTCCATCCGGAGCGGGTCGCCGGCCGCATCCTCGGCATGGGCGACGTTGTCAGCCTGGTCGAGCGCGCGGCCGAGACGATCCAGGCCGAGGACGCGGAAAAGCTCGCGGCCAAGATGGCCAAGGGCAAGTTCGACCTCGACGACCTCTGGATGCAGCTCCGGCAGATGCAGCGCATGGGCGGCCTTGGCGCGCTGGCGGGCATGATGCCCGGCCTCAAGGGCATGAAGGGGGCGATGGACAAAGCGCAGGACAGCAAGGCGCTCGTCCACATGGAAGCAATGCTCTCGTCCATGACGGCGAAGGAGCGCGCCAAGCCAGAAGTCATCAACGCCAAACGCAAGATCCGCATCGCCAAGGGCAGCGGAACGACGGTCCAGGAGATCAACAAGCTCCTGAAGATGCATCAGGAAATGTCCACCGCGATGAAGCGTCTCAAGAAAATGGGCGGCTTCGGCAAGCTGGCGGCCATGTTCAACAAGGGTGGGCTTGAAGGCGCGCTTGGCGGCCTTGCGCCTCCGGGCGCGCTGCCGCCGGGCGGCCTCCCCAACCTTGGCGGAGGAGCGGGTGCCGGCCTGCCGGGATTGGGCGGAGCGTCACCGTTTAACCTGCCGCCGGGGTTCGACAAGTTTTCAAAGAAATAGAGTGATTTACGAAAGGAAGTTATAATGGCAGTTGCAATTCGTCTTTCACGGGGCGGCTCGAAGAAGCGCCCCTATTATCGCATCGTCGTCGCGGACAGCCGCAACGCGCGTGATGGCCGCTTCATCGAGAAGGTCGGCACCTACAACCCGCTCCTCGCGAAGGATTTGCCCGAGCGCGTGAAGCTCGACACCGACCGCATTTCGCACTGGCTGAGCGTTGGCGCGCAGCCGTCGGACCGCGTCCTGCGCTTCCTCGATGCCGCCGGCATCCGCGAGCGTGCGGCCCGCAACAATCCGCAGAAGGCGGAGCCGGGCGAGAAGGCCAAGGAGCGCGCCGAAGCCCGCGTCGCGAAGGAAGCGGAGGCCGCCGAGGCCGCCGCCGCTCCGCAGGAAGAAGCCGAAGCCGTCGTCGCTGAAGAGGTCGAGGCCGCCACGGCCGAGCCGACCGCCGAGGCCGAGCAGGTTGCCGAAGAGACTGCCGAGCAAGCTCCGGCCGCTGAGGAAGTGACGACTGAAGAAGCGCCGGCCGAGACCACCGAGGAGTCTGCTGCTGAAGTCCCGACTGCCGAGGCGGAATCCGGCGAGGCGCCGGCCGAAGGCGCCGATGACGTCAATCCGCCGACTGAAGGGTCGCCGGAGAGTGTCGAAGCCGTCGCCGAGGGTGAATCGTCAGAAGAGCCCGCCGAGGGCGCTGCCGAGAAGGCCTAATGACTGCACCGGACCGCAGCGAGCGCCGCATCGCTCTCGCTGCGGTCGCAGGCGCGCATGGCGTGAAGGGCGAGCTTCGGCTGAAGCTTTTCAGCGACAGCGTCGAAAGCCTGTTGCGTTACGAGAAGTTGTTCGTGGGAGGCGTCGAACGGCGCCTCCTTTTTATTCGCGACGGCGGTAAGACCGCGGTCGCTCGCTTCGAGGGCACCGGAGACCGCAGCGCCGCCGAAGCGCTTCGCGGTTCGCTGGTCGAAATCGATCGCTCCGCGCTGCCCCCGCTTGAGGACGGCGAATATTACCACGCAGACCTGATCGGCCTTCCTGCCGTCGATCGCGACGGGAACGCGATCGGCGAGATCACCGCCGTCGAGAATTACGGCGCCGGCGACCTTCTTGAGGTTGGGCATGGCGAGAAGCGCTCGCTGATCCCGTTCCGGAATGGCATTGCCGACCTCGAGGCGGACAGGGTGGTGATCGACCCGGAATTTCTCGCCTAGCCTATCTTCCACACCCTTAGAGTGCCGTCGTCGTCCGTCGTCGCGATGAAGCGGCCGTCGGGACTGTAACTCACCGAGAAGACATCGGTTGGGTGGGGAAGCGCCGCTACGAGCGCACCGTCTCGGACACGCCAGATCCGAAGCGGTGTTGCCGCACCGCCGCTTCCTGTGAGCTGATGCCACAACGTCCCGGTCGGTCCGCGGGCGCGGACCGAGCTCGCTAACCAGCGTCCGTCCGGACTGAAGTTCACCTTGTAGACGTGATTGCCGGCGTTGATCGTCCGTGCCGCCGAGCCGTCCGCCCGATGCCAGAATCGGATTGTGGAATCGTCGCCGCTCGTCGCCAGCAGGTTCCCGTCAGGGCTGTAACCCAGGCTGACCACGGCCTCGCTATGGCCAATCAGAACCTTTTGGGGCTTTCCGCTTGCACTCCACAGCCGCGCGGTTTCGTCGAAGCTCCCGCTAGCAAGTTGATCGCCGCGCGGGCTGAATCGCACTTCCCAGACATTTCGGTCATGTCCTCGAAGGGTCCTCGAACGGACGCCTGGCTGACCGAGGGGGACTAAGCGAACAAGTTTGTCTTCACCACTGGCAGCGAGCCAGCGTCCGTCCGGTGAAATGTCGACGCTCCAGATGGTACCGGACGCAACCTGTGACTCGACCTTTTGCCTGCCGGTACGGAGATCCCACACATGTACGCGGCCGTCATAGCCAGCTGTGTAGAGGATGCGGCTATCCGGGCTAAAGGCGAGAGACGTCGCTCCGCCAGCGTGATTGAAGCTGCCGACGACCTTCCAATCGTTCGTACCGCGAACCGTGACGTCGCCGGAAGCAAGGCTTGCGGCGAGCAGCCTGCCATCCGGGCTGAACGCCGCCTGGCGACCGGGCGAGTCTCCCAACTTCCACTGTTCGCTCAAAGTCACCGAAACGGTCGGTCCGGTCACAATTGGCTTCTGCTGCGCCTGGCACGACGCGAGGGCTAGGGTGCCCATGATCAACAACCTGATACGCACATTCGATCTCCCGGAACTGACCGGAAGCCTATCACACTGTATTACTGATGCAATACAGCAATGCGTTCAACTGCCTTCGCCAGCTTTCTCCATCTCTTGAACCGGTTTCCGCCAGCGCGGCTCTCGCGAACAGAGATCATTGCGGATCGTGGTTGCTGCGACGCCGCCTTCGCCCATGGCGTGGCTGATCTGGTCCAGACCGTGGACCACGTCTCCCGCGGCATAGAGTCCCGGCACGCTGGCGCGCTGGTGATCGTCGCAGAGGATGCAGCCATCCTTTGCCAGGGTCGCGCCGACCATCTCGGCGAGCTGGGTGTGCGTGTCGGAGCCTAGCGCAGGATAGATGCTGTCGAAGGTGTAATGACCTTCGGCGGTGTCCACGACGATGCACCCGTCCGGGATGGCCACGGCCTGCGTAGGGCCGTCGACGCATTTGATGCCCGCGTTCTTAAGTTTCTCGTGGTCTTCCGGCTTGAGCTTCAGCGCCTTGTCGGGGGCGATCAACGTCACGTCCGCAGTGAAGCTGCGGATGAAGAGTGCCTCGGCAACGCCGCGGCTGTCACTGCCGATCACGCCCACCTTTTTGTCGGTCACTTCATAGCCGTCGCAGATAGGGCAGTAGCGGACGAGCCCGCGGGCGAGAGCGTCGTCGTGCAGTTCCTCGTCCATCGGCGGCCTGCGGTTGCTCACCCCTGTCGCAAGCAGGACGGTTCGCGCCTTGGCTTCGCCCGAACCCCAGGTTGCGGTGAACAGCCCCGTTTGCTCATCGCGCTCGAGCCTGGTCACATGTTCCGTCTGGACTTTCGCGCCGTAGCGGCACGCGTGGTCGCGCATGCGCTGGAGCAACTCCGTGCCCTTGATCCCGTCGGGAAAGCCCGCGTGGTTGCGCGTGCAGGGGATCCAGGCGGCGCGGCTCTTCCCACCGTCGATGACGAGGATGTCGAGGTGGAACCGCGCGAGATAGATGGCGGCGGTCAATCCGGCGGGGCCGCCACCGACGATCAGGCAATCGAGAACAGGTTCTTCCATCCGCTGCCCAATGGATTGCCGCACCGGCAGTTCCCGACTAGCGCCCGCGCCATGAACTGGTCGATGCTCTTCATCGCCTTCGCGCTCGCCGTGATCATGGGCATGGCCTTCTCCGCTCTGCTTCTGCAGCTGCGTCCCAAATGGAGTCCGCGGAAGCGGATGCTGGTCGCTGCTTCGTGGCTGCCGGGCGTCGTGATCTCGCTGACGCTGGTGGGTCTCGCAATCGTCCAGTTTTCCGGTTCCGAAGTGCATGGGGGCATGGGAGACCTGGCTCTCGCCGCGACTGGTACGGTGGGCGCAATTTTCGCGTTGCTCGGGTTCGCTGGTGGCTTGGTCGGAGCGGCACTCGCGAACCGAAAGCGAAGGCAGTGACATTTCGCGCCTCCGTCTTGACGCTCTACCCGGACATGTTCCCGGGGCCGCTTGGGACGAGCCTTGCAGGCAGAGCGCTTCAGGAGGGCCTGTGGAAACTGGAGACCCGCAACATTCGCGACTTCGCGACCGACAAGCATCGGAGCGTTGACGACACGCCCGCCGGCGGGGGCGCAGGAATGGTGCTTCGCCCGGACGTGCTCGCGTCGGCGCTGGACAGCGTTGCCGATGGCCGGCCGATGCTCGCGCTGACGCCACGCGGCTCGCCGCTCACCCAACATCGGGTGCGCGAGATTGCGGGCGGCAAGGGCGTGATCCTGCTGTGCGGCCGCTTCGAGGGATTCGACGAGCGGATCTTCGAAGCCCGGGCGCTCGAGCCGGTGTCGATCGGCGATTATGTGCTCTCGGGCGGTGAGGTCGGCGCAATGGTCATCCTCGATGCTTGCGTGAGACTGCTTCCCGGGGTAATGGGCGCGGCCTCCAGCGGTGAGGAGGAAAGCTTCGAGCAGGGGCTTCTCGAATATCCGCACTATACCCGGCCTGTTACATGGGAAGGGCGCACGATCCCCGAAGTGCTGCGGTCGGGGGATCATGCGAAGATCGCGACGTGGCGACACGAACGCGCGATCGAAGATACACGGCTAAGGCGGCCGGACCTGATCGAGCGCCACGGGGGCGCATCGCAGGCACCGCCCTCTGGCGCGCGGCGACGAGATACGAAGGCTGATTGAAATGAACCTGATCGAGACTCTCGAGCGCGAAGCCATTGATGCGCTGACCGCCGACAAGAACATCCCCGAATTCCGTCCGGGCGATACGCTCCGTGTCGGCGTGAAGGTCATCGAAGGTGACCGCAGCCGCGTCCAGGCTTTCGAGGGCGTCTGCATCGCCCGCGCCAACAAGGGCGTCGGCTCAAGCTTCACCGTCCGCAAGATTTCCTTCGGCGAGGGCGTCGAGCGCGTCTTCCCGCTTTATTCGCCGATCATCGACAAGATCGAGGTCGTGCGCCGCGGCGACGTCCGCCGCGCCAAGCTCTACTACCTGCGTGGCCGCACCGGTAAGGCCGCTCGCATCGCCGAGCGCCGCGATCCGCGCCGCGAAGCAGGTGCTTCGAAGTCCGCCGAGAAGGCTTCCGAAGCCTAAGCTCGTCCTCAGGCAACAAAGAGAGGCGGGGCCTTCGGGCTCCGCCTTTTCTTTTTGGCGAGCGGCCCTAACGGTGCGGCCATGTACAAAAAGTTCGCCTGTCTTTTGCTTGTCGCCAGCGTTGCCGCCCCTGTCTGGGCAACCGACCTTCCACTCGAACGCGTCTTCTCCAGTCCGTCGCTGAGCGGGCCTGCGCCGCGCAAGGCGAAGTTGTCGCCGGACGGCAAGTTCGTGACGCTCCTCAAGAACCGCGCCGATGACAAAGAGCGCTACGACCTGTGGGCGATCGATACGGCCACGGGCACGCAGCGCATGCTCGTCGATTCCCAGAAGATTGGGTCGGGCGGCGAGATTTCCGAGGAAGAGAAGATGCGGCGCGAGCGGGCGCGCATCGCGGGGACGAAGGGCATCGTTGAATATGGCTGGGCGCCGGATTCGCGATCGATCTTGGTGCCGATTGATGGCGACCTGTTTGTCGCGACCCTCGACGGAAAGGTTCGGCGTCTAACCGAGACGAAGCAGACCGAAATCGATCCCAAGGTCTCCGAGACCGGGCGCTATTTCTCCTTCCTGCGCGACCAGAATTTCTACGTGATGGACGCCGCGACGGGGAAAGCGCGCGCTCTGACCACTAACGGCGGCAAGACGCTGAGCTGGGGCGCGTCCGAGTTCGTGGCGCAGGAAGAACTCGATCGTGACACCGGATACTGGTGGTCACCCGACGATCGCTACATCGCCGTCGCGCGTGTCGATGAAAGCCCCGTCGCCGTCGTGAAACGCGCGGCGATCGGCGCGTCGGGCACGGAGCTCATCGAGCAGCGCTATCCGGCGGCCGGCACCAGGAACGCCATCGTCGACCTGTTCCTGATGACTCCTGACGGCAAGTCGAGGGTGAAGGCGGATCTCGGCAGCAATCCTGACTATTATCTCGCGCGCGTCGATTGGGCGAAGGACGGGCGTAGTGTCTATGTTCAGTGCCTGAGCCGCGACCAGAAGCGCCTCGACATGCTCCGGGTCGATCCGAAGACCGGCCGATCGACGGTCCTGTTCTCCGAAACTTCGCCGATCTGGGTGAACCTGACCGACAACTTCAAGCCGCTGAAGGACGGCAGCCTGATCTGGTCCTCAGAGCGAAGCGGCTACCCGCATCTCTATCGCTGGAACAACGGCCAGTGGACGCAGCTCACGCGAGGCGACTGGGCGGTCGAGAAGATCGCTGGCGTGGATGAGGCCAGCAAGCGGGTTTTCTTCACGGGGACGGCGGAGACGCCGATCGAACAGCAGCTCTATTCGGTCAGCTATGTTCAGCCCGGCTCTCCCGTCCGGGTGACCGAAACCGGCTGGTACAACAGCATGGAGATGGACAAGGGCGCCACGCATGCGCTCGTGACCCGGTCAAGCCCGACGCAGCCCAGCCAGACCTATTTGGCCGATGCCACCGGCAAGCGGCTCGCCTGGGTGGAAGAGAACCCCCTCAACGCCGCTCATCCCTATGCGCCCTATCTGGACAGCCACGTCCGCCCGACGCTCGGCACCGTCACCTCGCCGGAGGGCACGGTCCTTCACTACCGGATGCTGTCGCCGCCACGGCGGCCGGGGAAGCGCTATCCCGTCTTCTTCTTCGTCTACGGGGGTCCGCACGGACAGCAGGTGAAGGACGATTGGTACGGCGCGCTTCCGCTGCATCAGGCGATGGTCGACAAAGGCTGGATCGTTTTCACCATCGATAATCGCGGCACGAACCGCCGCGGGACGAAGTTCGAGACCGCCATCTATCGCTCGCTCGGCGACGCGGAGGTGAAGGACCAGCTCGTGGGGCTCGACTGGCTCAAGCGCCAGCCCTTCGTCGATCCTTCGAAGGTCGCGGTGATGGGCTGGTCATACGGCGGCTACATGACGCTGAAGCTGCTCGAGAAGGCGCCGGGCGCTTTTGCGGCAGGCGTCGCGGTCGCTCCGGTTACCAAGTGGGAGCTCTACGATACGGCCTATACCGAGCGTTACCTCGGTGACCCGTCGAAAGACTACGGGCCGTACCGCTCATCGAACGCGCTCGACGATGCAGTGAAGATCACCGACCCATTGCTCCTCGTCCACGGCATGTCGGACGACAATGTTGTCTTCCAGAACAGCACCGAGCTTTACGCGCGCCTGCAGCAGGGCAAGCGGCCGTTCGAGATGATGGCCTATCCCGGCGCCACCCATGCGATCGCCGGCGAGGGCCCGCAGACGCACGTCTGGACGACCATCATGCGGTTCCTCGACGACAAGGTGCGCGGCAAGTCCCGGAACTAGTCGCAGCGCCTGCCGGCGATCGCCTCGCGGTCCACCAGGCGCGTGTAGAGGTGCCAGGTCGAATAGCCGAGCCACGGCAGAACGAACGCCAGCCCGACAAAGAGCGGCGCGGAGCCGAGGATCAGCAGCCCGGTGACGATCAGGCCCCAGCGAAACATCTCGCTTTTGTTGGCCTGCGTCGCCCGCCAGGACGTCGAGATCGCTTCGGAAGCGCCCACATCGCAGTCGACGAGCAGCGGCAGCGAGGCCACGCTCAGAGACAGGACGAGCCAGCCGAACGCCGCGCCGATCGCCGCCCCGAGCACGATCAGCGCCCAGCCCTTCGGAGTCGTGAAGACGGTCGACAGGAAGCCTTCCACGGACGTCGGCGTCGCCCAGCCGAAGAGCAGCGCATAGAGAAGGCCAGCGGCGAGTAGCCACCCGAGGAAGATGACCAGGAGAACGGCGGCAACGATACCCATGTCGTCCGCGGCGGGGCGCTTCAGCACATCGAAAAAGTGCGACCAATTGTCGTTAGTCTGGCCATTCTGTCGCCGGCGCGCGAGTTCGTAGAAGCCGACGGCGGCGATAGGGCCGAGGAGGCCCACGCCCGCAACAACAGGGAAGAAAAACGGCATGAGGGGCTCGTTGGTTGTCATCACCACGGCCGCAATGCCGATCAACGTGTAGATCAGACCCGCGAAGAACAAGTCGCCGCGCATTGCGAGGAAGTCGTTCATCCCCTGCGCGAGAGATAATCTCAGATCGTCGTTCGTGATCTTCCGGACTGGGATCGTTTTCGTGGGAGCAGCCGCTCCGCTACGCATCGTCTTGGTCGCCATGACACCTCCTTCGAGCGTGCCGTCCGGTGCAACAGGCGCCGGGCGCCTGAGGCTGTCATACCACAAGCGACGCGAGTTCTGTCAGAGCCCGCCCACCCGCCGGGCGAATTCGCTGTCCTACAGGGACCCTTTTGTGCCTTTATCGAAGCGGTGAGCCGCGCGGGCCGAAAGCCAACGAAGTGGAGGAAGTGGAAGACCCTTCGTTTCGACCCACTCGCGTCACTGCATTCGGCCAAAGGCGCATACGCGCGTAGGCTTGCGAACTTTGGGAAGTTTCAAGAGCTCTTGGCCGGCGTGCGGGAAGGGCCATATCGCTTTCGCCGCAGCCTTCGGTTAGGGGGCGGCCAAGCCAGCTGGAGAGTGAAAATGGGTTACCGGGTCGCAGTCGTCGGAGCGACTGGCAATGTCGGGCGCGAGATGCTGAACATCCTCGCGGAGCGTCAATTCCCGCTGGACGAAGTTGTCGCGCTGGCGTCCGCGCGGTCGACCGGTGACGTCATCGACTTCGGCGATAGCGGCAAGACGCTGAAGGTGAAGAACCTCGAGCATTTCGATTTTACCGGGTGGGACATCGCGCTGTTTGCCGCGGGTTCCGAGGTATCGAAGGTCTATGCGCCCAAGGCTGCGGCCGCTGGCTGCACGGTCATCGACAACAGCTCGCTTTATCGCATGGATCCGGACGTGCCGCTGATCGTGCCCGAGGTGAATCCCGAGGCAATTGCCGGCTATCGCAAGAAGAACATCATCGCCAACCCGAACTGCTCGACCGCCCAGCTCGTCGTGGCGCTCAAGCCGCTGCACGACGTGGCGAAGATCAAGCGCGTGGTCGTCGCGACCTACCAGTCCGTCTCCGGGTCGGGCAAAGCGGGTATGGACGAGCTGTTCGAACAGTCCCGCAACATCTTCGTCGGCGACGCCAACGAGCCGTCTCACTACACCAAGCAGATCGCCTTCAACGTGATCCCCCACATCGATGTCTTCCTGGATGATGGCTCGACGAAGGAAGAATGGAAGATGGTGGTCGAGACCAAGAAGATCCTCGATCCGTCGATCAAGGTCACGGCGACCTGCGTTCGTGTTCCGGTCTTCGTTGGGCACTCAGAGGCTGTGAATATCGAGTTCGAGAACGAGATCTCGGCGAAAGAGGCGCAGAGGATCCTGCGCGAGGCGCCGGGTGTCATGCTCGTCGATAAGCGCGAGGACGGCGGCTACGTCACGCCGGTGGAATGCGTAGGCGACTATGCGACCTTCGTAAGCCGCGTGCGGGAGGACCCGACGGTCGAAAATGGTCTCAGCCTCTGGGTCGTCAGCGACAATTTGCGCAAGGGTGCCGCGCTGAACGCGATCCAGATCGCCGAGCTTCTCGGCCGCAAGCATCTTCAGAAAGCCGCCTAAATTGGCGGAGCAGGCGGAAATGACCGGCGGCTGTGCATGCGGCCGCATCCGTTACACTGCTAAGATCGACAGCGACGACGCCTATCTCTGCCATTGCCGCATGTGCCAGCGCTCGACCGGGTCGATCTCGATCGCGTTCAAGGGCGTCAAGCGGGCCGACGTCACCTGGGAGCGCGAGCCGGACTGGTACGACAGCTCTCCGATTGCGCGGCGGCCTTATTGTCGCGAGTGCGGCACCTCGTTCGGCTTTCAGTTCAAGGACGACAGCCCGAACATGGACCTCACGGTTGCCAGCTTCGACGACCCCTCGAGATTCGTGCCGAAGCACCATTTTGGCGCGGAGAGCATGCGCCGGGCATGGCTCAACACCGAGGGCCTGAAGGAAATCCGGACCGAAGAGCATCAGAAGCTAGTCGACAAATGGATCGCGGCAACGGGCAAGCTGCCGGAGTGACGGAAGCCTCAACGCATTTCTGGACTGCCTCGGACGGCGTTCAGCTCGCCTATCATGAGGTCGGACAGGGCAGACCGGTCATCCTGCTGCATGGTCTGTTCTCCGACGCGCAGATGAATTGGATCCGGTTCGGCCATGCCGACCGTATCGCTGCGGCGGGCTTTCGGGTCATCATGCCCGACCACCGTGCGCATGGGCTGAGCGCAAAGCCGCAAGAACCCGAAAATTATCCGCGCGGGATCCTGGCTCGGGACGTGCGCGAGCTGGTCGCCCTTCTTGGCCTGACAGATTTCGACCTCGGCGGGTTTTCGCTGGGTGCGCGCACGACCGTCGAGGCGGTGGGCGAGGGCATGCGGCCGCAGCATGCAATTCTCGGTGGCGCGGGGCTCGAAGGCTTGCGCAACTGGAAGCGGCGGAAGGAATTCTTCGTCGACGCCATCGCCATGTTCGATCGGGTCCAGCGCGGCGACCCGCACTGGCTGTCGATCCAGTTCATGAAAAGTCAAAAGGTCGACCGGGTCGCCGCTGCACTGCTCCTCGAAACGTTCGAGGATGCGTTCATCGATTGGCTCCAGGCCTTCACCATGCCTACCCTCGTCGTGTGCGGCAGCGAAGATGATGACAATGGCTCGGCCGAAGAACTGGCCAACGTGCTTCCCAACGCCGTCTTCGTCGAAGTGCCTGGTACGCACATGAGCTCGGTCACCAAGCCCGAGTTCGGCGAGGCCATCGCGCGCTTCCTGCCGCATGAAAAAGGGGCGCCCGGAGGCGCCCCTTGTGGTGAGTGTTAGGCAGTTACAGCTGCGTGGTGGGAGTGGACTTGGCACGTCCACGGCCGCTCGTACTGCCGCGCGATCCGCCGCCGCTGGTGGCGCCGAGGCCGGCGTTGCCGCCGCTAGTTTCGCTCATGCCGCGCTGCGAGCTGCTGCTCTGACCCGATGCCAATCCGCCGGTGTCGTCGCCGAACTCATTGCTGCTTGAGCCCATGCCTTCGCGCCATTCGCCGATCTGATCGCTAAGGTTGCTCAGCTGATCGCTGATCTGGCTGCGCTTCGACCATAGGAAAAGCCCGGCCGCCGCCGCGCCGGCCGCGACGGCTGCTGCCGCCATCGGACGATCGCGCGCCATGTCCATCACGCCGCCGCTATATTGGTTTCGACCCGTCGGATTGTTGCCGCCGCGGTTGCTCGTGCTGCGGTTGCTGCTGCCACGATTGTTGTTTCTCGCCATATCGTTCCTCCTTGAATGATTTCGCACTCGTTCCAGTTAAACGATTGAGCGGTCGCGCTGTTGCGCGGCTTTCGACGCGCACAGCGGTGAGGAGAGCCGCTACAGCGGTGAGCTTCACGCCGTCGCGAGCTGATCCAACATTGTTTCGGCGCTTGACGCGCGATAATCGCCCGGAGCCTCGACGTTGAGCTGCTCAACCACGCCGTCGTTGACGATCATCGAGTAGCGTTGGGAGCGCTTGCCCATGCCGAATTTGCTGCCGTCCATGGCGAGACCGACCGCGTCGGCAAACGCGCCGTTGCCGTCGGCGAGCATGGTGATGTCGTCGGAGCCGTCCGACTTACCCCACGCCGCCATGACGAAGGGATCGTTGACGGACACGCAGGCAATCTCGTCGATGCCCTGCCCCTTCAGCTCCTGCGTTTTATCGACATACGAAGGCAGGTGCCGTGCCGAACAGGTGGGCGTGTAGGCACCTGGCACCGCAAACAGCGCCACGCGCTTGCCGCGAAAATATTCGCCGCTGGTGGTCGGCTGCGGTCCGTCGGCACCGGCGATTGCGAGAGGCACGTCGGGCAGGCGATCGCCCACTTGGATGGTCATGGATGGTCTCCGTCGAGAGAGGATGAGACGGCAGATAGGCTCGGCGTACGGCGGCCTCAAGCCTTGCTCGCCGCGCCGCACCGGCTCATTGTCGTGTCGTGGTTGATCAACCGAGTTTCCTGTCCGGCAAACTGTTGCTCGCAATGCCGGGAATGGCGGATCCCCGCTTCGAACGTGCGGTCATCGCGCTGTGCGTCCATGACGAAAATGGCGCGATCGGTGTTGGCGTTGGGCACAAGCGCTCCGGGATCACGTTCCGCGGACTGCTGCGCCAGCTGGAGATCGAGCCGGGGGAGGCGCCCGATTGTGCCGTGCATCACGGCGGGCCGGTGGAACCGGGACGGGGTTTCGTGCTTCATTCTTCCGACTGGGGCGGGCAGGACACGCTCCAGGTGAACGGCGAGAACGGTCAGATTTTTGCCATGACCGGCACTATCGACGTGCTTCGCGCCATTGCGGAGGGCCGAGGTCCCGCGCAATGGATCGCCGCGCTCGGTTATGCCGGTTGGGGCGAAGGACAGCTTGACGAGGAAATGACCCGGCACGGCTGGTTCGCGGCGCGCGGCGAACCCAGGATCCTATTCGACACTCCGACTGACGAGCGATGGGGCGCGGCGTTCAAGGCGGAAGGGATCGACCCGCGCCTGCTTGCAAGCGAGACCGGCGCCGCTTAGATTTCAACATATAAAGATATCTTTATATTTGCCTTTCGAAGCTGTCGCGTCTAACGGCTGCGCCGACCCCGCGCTCAAGACGCGCGCATCAATCAATCGGAGAATTACACGTGGCGACCCAGGCTGAATCCCGTTTCAACGACTATGTCGTGAAGGACCTCGGTCTCGCCGATTTCGGCCGCAAGGAAATCGAGATCGCCGAGACGGAAATGCCGGGCCTGATGGCGCTGCGCGAGGAGTTCGGCGCGTCGAAGCCGCTCAAGGGCGCGCGCGTCACCGGATCGCTTCACATGACGATCCAGACCGCCGTCCTTATCGAGACGCTGGTCGATCTCGGGGCGGAAGTGCGTTGGGCCTCGTGCAATATCTACTCGACACAGGATCATGCCGCAGCTGCGATCGCGGCGCGCGAGATTCCGGTGTTCGCGATCAAGGGCGAAACGCTCGAAGAATATTGGGATTATGTCGTCCGCATCTTCGATTGGGGCCAGGACACCACCTGCAACATGATCCTCGACGACGGCGGCGACGCGACGATGTTCGCGCTGTGGGGCCACCGCGTCGAGAACGGCGAAACGCTGTTCACGCCGTCGAACGAGGAAGAGGAAATCTTCGTCGCGACGCTGAAGCGCTTCCTCGCCGAGCGTCCGGGTTACCTCACCAAGACGGTCGAGGCGATCAAGGGCGTGTCGGAAGAGACTACCACGGGCGTGCACCGCCTCTACGAGCTGGCGAAGCAGGGCAAGCTCCCGTTCCCGGCGATCAACGTCAACGACAGTGTCACCAAGTCGAAGTTCGACAATCTCTACGGCTGCAAGGAAAGCCTCGTCGACGCGATCCGTCGTGCGACCGACGTCATGCTGGCCGGCAAGGTCGCCTGCGTCGCGGGCTATGGCGATGTCGGCAAGGGCTCGGCTGCCTCGCTCCGCAACGGCGGTGCTCGCGTGCTGGTGACCGAGATCGATCCGATCTGCGCGCTTCAGGCCGCAATGGAAGGCTATGAGGTCGTGACGATGGAAGAGGCGACCAAGCGCGCCGACATCTTCGTCACCGCCACCGGCAACATGGACGTCATCACCGTGGACCATATGCGGGCGATGAAGAACATGGCCATCGTCTGCAACATCGGCCACTTCGACAGCGAGATTCAGATCGGTGCGCTCAGCAACATGAAGTGGACCGAGATCAAGCCGCAGGTCGACGAGGTCGAGTTTCCGGACGGCAAGAAGATTATCGTCCTGTCGAAGGGCCGCCTCGTGAACCTCGGCAATGCGACGGGTCACCCGAGCTTCGTCATGAGCTCGAGCTTCACCAACCAGGTGATTGCCCAGATCGAGCTGTGGACCCGTTCCGACCAGTATAAGAACGACGTCTACGTCCTCCCGAAGCATCTCGACGAGAAGGTTGCGCGCCTTCACCTCGACAAGCTGGGCGTGAAGCTGACGACGCTCAACGACAAGCAGGCGAGCTACATCGGCGTGTCGGCCGAAGGGCCCTTCAAGCCCGACCATTATCGCTACTAAGCTCCGCCGGATCGCAAGGCAGGGGTGGGAAGCCTTAGGTTTCCCACCCTTTCTTTTGTGCTGTGCTTCGCCCTATGACTTTGGGCAGGGGGTTAGCGGGCAGCATCCATGAGCGCTCTCGGCGCAACGACCGTCGCGATTGTGGCACTCGCGCTGCTGTGGCTGGCGCTTGCCGTGTCTATGACCGTGATTGCGGCACGTCGCTTCCGCATGGCGGAGCAGGTGCTTGGCGCTGCCCGTGCGAACGCCACGCTCCTGGAGCTGAACCCGGCACGGCCGATGGTCGTACGGCCTGATCAAAAGATTGAGGTGGACGCGCATCTCGCACGCGATCTGGGCCTTCAAGGCACGCCCACGCGTCTCGCGGAACTGGTTGGCGACGACAGCGGTATCCTTGCCGAGGATTTCGGTTTCTTGAAGGATGATCTGGAAGCTGCGCGCCTCTCGGCGGGGCGGATTTCCCGCAAGGTGCGGACGAGCCCGTCGGGCCGGATCTTCGAGGTTCGAGGAGGCCTCGCGCCCGAGCCGGAAGCCAACGGGACGCTGCTCCTTTGGTTCGTCGATACCAGCGCGGGGGAAGAGGAGCGATCGCGGCTCGCGCTGCGGCTACGCCAGACCGAGGCGGCGCTTAATTCGCTGACACACCTGATCGAAGCAGCGCCATTTCCGATGTGGTATCGGGGTCCCGATCTGAAGCTCGGTCTGGTCAACAGTTCCTTCGTCCACGCAGTCGAGGGGACGGACGCCAACGAAGTGATTGAACGCGGTTTCGAGCTGATCGACGAGGAAGGCGAGAACAGCGCGGCCGCGACCGCGCGCAAGGCCCAGGAAACGGGGCGGATCGTTTCGCTGATGCAGCCGGCGATCCTGCGCGGAGAACGGCGCATGCTTCGCATCGTCAACGTGCCGCTCTCGACGGGTGCAGTCGCCGGTTTCGCTGTCGATGTTCAGGATCTCGAGGACGCCCGAACCGAACTTTCGCGCCATATGGAATTGCAGCGCGAGCTGGCGGACCGGATGACGGCTGGCACGGCTCAGTTCGATGCTGACCGAAGCTTGAGCTTCTTCAACCGGCCGTTCGCGGTCATGACCCAGCTCGATCCCGAATGGCTGGCCGAGCAGCCGGAGTTCGACCGGCTTCTTGACCGCATGCGCGAGCATCAACGCCTGCCCGAAGTCCGCGACTATCCCGCCTGGAAAAATGAGCGACGGGAGTGGTTTACGAGCGCCACCGAAGTCGTGGAGGAAGAATGGTCGCTCCCCAATGGTGACCATATCCGCGTGGTCGCCCAGGCGCTTCCGGATGGCGGCCTCAGGCTGTTCCTCGAGGATCGCACCGAGCAATTGCGGCTCGCCTCCGCGCGCGACACGCTTCTGCGTGTTCGGGCGGCGACGTTCGACAATCTCTTCGAAGCGATCAGCGTCTTCGCGAGCGACGGACGGCTCTATCTCTGGAACCGGCGGTTCCTCGAGGACTGGGAGCTGGACGAGGAGTGGCTGGCGGAACATCCGCGCGTTGACGAGCTCGTGCCGGCGATGGCGCGCAAGCTGGTCAATCCCACGGCGGCAGCGCAGATCCGCGAAATGGTCCGCCAGACGACGAACGAGCGTCAATCGTCCAACGGCCGAATTTCGATGACCGATGGGCGTCATTTCCAGTTCGCGGCCGTACCGCTGCCCGACGGCAATGCGCTCTTCACGATGATCGACGTGACCGACTTCGAGCCGCATCGAGGCTGCACTGCGCGAACGCGCGACCGCTCTTGAGGAAGCCGATCGCGTCAAGACCGACTTCGTCGCCAACATGAGCTACGAGCTCAGGACGCCGCTGACATCGATAGGAGGCTTCGCCGAGCTCCTCGCCGGCGGCTATGCAGGCAAGCTGAGTGCGAAAGGCGACGACTACGTTGCCGCCATCCTCGAGTTCGGTCGACCGGCTGTCGAAGCTTATCAACGATGTGCTCGACCTGACGACGGCTGACATGCGCGGCATCGCGCTCGAGCGGGAACGCGTCGACGTGGCCGGCTTGTGCCGTGCTGCGCTCGAGACGGGCCGAGCGCGCGCCGCTGAGAAGTCGCAAAAGCTCGAGGCGGAAATCTCCCCGGCGGCCGGCTATGTCTTCGGCGACGCACGCCGGCTGCGTGAGTCGGTCGAGCATGTTCTCGCCAATGCGCTTGCTTACACCGACCGAAAGGGGCGCATTCTTCTTACTGCCGACGGAGACGATGAGAAGGCCGTGATCCGAATCTCCGACAACGGCTCCGGCATCGCGCCCGAGGACATGCCGCGCGTGTTCGACCGCTTCGACCGGGTCGTCGAAGCCGGCGTCAGGGGCGAGGCGGCTCTCGGCCTCGGACTGCCGCTGACGCGCCAGTTTATCGAGGCGCATGGCGGACAGGTCGAGCTCGAGTTCGAGCAAGGGCAGCGGCACTCAGGTGACGCTGACCATTCCTCGTGGCTCCAAATGATCCTCGACAGCGAGGAGACGACGGGGAAGTTCGGCGCGGCTTTGGCAAGAGCGGCGAGGGCGGGGGACGTGATCACCCTGTCCGGGCCACTCGGCGTCGGGAAGACCGCGCTGGCTCGGGGATTCCTGGCCGCGAGGGGCCACGCGGACGAGGTGCCCAGCCCGAGCTTCGCGATCGTCCAGCCGTATGAGGATGTGGACCCGCCCGTGTGGCACGTCGACCTGTACCGAATCGAAGACGCCACGGAAATCGAGGAACTCGGGCTCGACGCGGCCGTGGATGCGGTGCTTCTCGTAGAATGGCCCGAGCGCGCTGGAGCAGACATGTGGCCGGAAGCACTCAGCCTGTCCCTCGAATTTGCCGGCAACGGCGACAGAATCTTGACAGCCAAGGTCCCCCCGTCATGGGAAGGTCGATGGCCCCCACGATGAAACCTCCGGCGCATGCGCCCGAATTCCTGGCCGCAAGCGGCTGGGCCGGCGCTCAAATTCTGCCCCTCGCCGGCGATGCATCGTTCCGCCGCTATTTCCGGGTCGTCGAGGGCGATCGCACCGCGGTCCTCATGGATGCTCCTCCGCCGAACGAAGATCCGCGACCGTTCATCGCCGTTGCCGAATGGCTCGCTTCATGTGGCCTGAGCGCCCCGGAAATCCTCGCGCGCGACCTCGACAAGGGCCTGCTCCTGCTCGGCGATTTCGGCAGCGCCCGGCTTCGGGAGACGCTCGACACGGACCCCGGATGCGAGAGGGAACTGTATGAGCTTGCGACCGACGTCCTGGTCCACCTGCATCGCCATCCTCCGATGGCGGGTCTCCCGGAGCACGGGCTGGACCAATGGCTGGCGGAATTGGAGCTCTTCACCGACTGGTATTGCCCTGCGGTCGGCGCGAACGTGGATATTGAGGGATACAGGACGGCTTGGAGAGAAGTGCTGACGCCGGTGGCTAGCGATGGACTTGCCCCGGTCACGGTCCTTCGCGACTATCACGCAGAAAATATCATGTTGATCGGTGACCGGGAGGGCGTCGGTCACTTCGGGCTCCTCGATTTCCAGGACGCGCTCGCCGGGCACCCCTCCTACGATCTCGCTTCGGTGCTTGAGGATGCGCGACGGGACGTTCCAGTCGATGTCGAGCGAGCGATGATCGATCGCTACATCGCCGGTACCGGTCATGGGCCGGAGTTCGAGCGCGCTTACTGGGTGCTGGCAGCACAGCGGAATACACGGATCCTTGGAGTCTTCACGCGGCTCTGGAAGCGGGACGACAAGCCTCACTACAGGCAATTTCAGCCGCGGATGTGGGGCTTGCTCGAACGCGATCTCGCCCAGCCCGACTTGGCGCCCGTCCGCAGTTGGTTCGACTCGAACATTGCGCCCGAGCATCGCCGCCAACCATGGAAGCAAGCGGCATGAAGCAGACCAAGCGCGCGCTCAGCCTCCGCGCCGAAGTGATGGCAGAGGTTCCGGAGACCGCGATGGTTATGGCTGCAGGCCTTGGCAAACGCATGCGCCCGCTGACTGCAACCAGGCCGAAGCCGTTGATCGAAGTCGGCGGCAAGCCGCTGCTCGACCATGTGCTCGATCGGCTCCGCGCGGCGGGCGTGAAGAAGGTGGTCGTGAACGTTCACTATCTCGCCGACGCAGTGGAGGCGCATCTCGCGACCCGCGCCCATGGGCTGGAGGTCCGAATCTCGGACGAGCGGCCCTTGCTGCTCGAAACCGGCGGCGGACTGATCCACGCCGAGCCGCTGATCGATGCCGACCCATTCATCGCGGTGAACAGTGACAACCTCTGGGTCGACGGCCCCGCTGACACGCTGAAGCTGCTCGCTTCGCACTGGGACGACGCCAAAATGGACGCGTTGCTGCTCCTGGTGCCGCTCGCGCGCGCCGAGAACCATCGGGGCATGGGCGACTTTCACATGGACCGTTCCGGCCGGCTCAGGCGACGCGACCGAAGCCATGTCGCGCCATTCGTCTACACCGGGATCCAGATGCTCTCGAAGCGTCTGCTGCGGGATGCGCCCGAAGGTTCGTTCTCGACGAACATCCTGTGGGATCGCGCGATCGAGGAAGGCCGTTGCTTCGGTGCTGTCCACCAGGGGCTATGGTTCGACGTCGGAACGCCAAAAGCGATCCCCATGACGGAAGCGGCCCTCGAGAATGCCTGAACTGGCTGCCGTGCGGCCGGCAGTCTTCACCATCCCCGCCAACCGATCCTTCGCGGACGCATTGGCCGTTGGATTGATCAGGCGCTTCGGAGGCGATCCGCTCGGCCTCGCTCGGGACGTATCCTGCTGCCCAACAATCGCGCCGTCCGAGCAGTGACGGATGCCTTCGTCCGCGCGAGCGGCACGGGGCTGCTGCTACCGCGGCTCATTCCGGTGGGGGACCCCGACCTGAACGAGCGGATGGGCGGCGCTCTCGAGTCGATCGAGGAGAGTGAACAGGTCCCGGCCGCGATCGAGCCTCTTGAGCGCCTGCTCATGTTGACCGAGCTCGTAAAGGACGAGGCGGCGGGCAGCGCGGAAGCATTTCGGCTGGCGCGGGACCTGGCCCGGACGCTCGATAGCTCTGCTCGTCGAGCGGGTCGACCCACAGGAACTGGCAAGAGCTGCCGCCGATGCCGGCGACATTGCGGGGCACTGGGAAGTGTCGTTGGAACGTCTCAGGGCCATCGTCGAAATCTGGCCAAAGCGATTGCAGCACTTGGGGCTCGTCGACCTGGCGGAACGGCGCAACCGGCTGCTCACGGCGTTGTCCGAGCGGTGGCGCGACCGCCCACCACTTGGCTTCACGGTCGCGGCCGGAATTACCACGACCGCTCCGGCCATCGCGGCGCTGCTGCACCGCGTGGCGCGGATGCCGGAGGGAATGGTGGTACTTCCCGCGCTCAGCCTGGCGAACATCCTGCCGGAGGAGGAGTGGGAAGGCCTCGGGCCGGACGAGCGCGGGCGCGGCGAGCAGACCCATCCGCAATATCAATTGAAGCTGCTGCTCGACCGGATCGGCGTTGCGCGTGGGGAAGTCGACGTCTGGCCGGCAAGCGGACGTGCGGCATCGCCGGCCGTGCGAGCGCGGGCGGTCGCCAATGCGATGACCGCGGCCGAATTCAGCGACAAATGGAGCGCTCTCAAGCCGGTCGAACGCCGCCTGAGTGGTGTGCGCGCTGCCGAATTTGCCGACGCGGCCGCCGAGGCGCAGGGGATCGCGCTGGCGCTGCGCGAAGCGCTCGAGACACCCGGAGCGCACGGCGGCGCTGGTCACTCCCGACCGGATGCTCGCGAGACGGGTGTCGGCGCTGCTCCGCCGGTGGAACATTGAGGCCGATGACAGCGCCGGCCTTGCGCTGAGCGAGACTCCCTCGGGCACCTTGCTCCTCGCGATTGCGTCTGCCGCGGCCGAAGAGCTCGCCCCGGTGCCGTTGCTCGCGCTGCTGAAACACCCGCTCGTCGGCGGCGAGGGCGAGAACCGCCTCGGATGGCTCGACGCCGTGCGCAGGCTCGACCTCGCATTGCGCGGGCCTCGCCCCGCAATTGGCCTCGACGGCCTCGACCGACACTTCCGCGACAAGCCTGCCGCTCGCGATTGGTCGAAGATACGAGAGCAGGTCGAGCCGATCGCGGCACTCCTCGCCAAGCCGGTCGGCCTCGCCCAGTTCGCCACCGAACTTGCCGCGGCAGCGACCCGCCTTGCTCAGGACCGGGCCTGGCGGGGCCGAGACGGCCGCATGGCGTCGGAGTTGCTGACCGACTCCAGGACATGGGTGCCGCGGCTTCCACGACGATCGTCGCCGAAGATGCTGTGCCGATGTTGCGGGACCTGCTCGACCAGCCCCGCGTCCGTCCGTCGTACGGTGGTCATCCCCGCATCTTCATCTGGGGCCTTCTGGAAGCGCGGCTGCAGCAGGCGGACCTCATGGTCCTCGGAGGCTTGAACGAAGGGGTGTGGCCGGCGGCTCCGTCACCCGATCCGTGGCTCGCGCCGAAGATCCGCGCCAACCTCGGGCTTCCCGGGCTTGAATTCCGGACCGGCCTTTCGGCGCATGATTTCGCAAGTGCGCTTGGTGCGCCTCAAGTTCTTGTCACGCGCGCGCGCCGGAACGAGCGCTCGCCGACGGTTGCATCGCGCTTCTGGCTACGACTGGAAGCCATGACCGGCGGGATCACGCGTGAAACGCGGCTCGAGCGTCTCGTTACCGTGCTCGACGACCCGGGGGCTGCCGAGCCGGTGGCCAGGCCGCGGCCACGTCCGTCACGAGAGCTAAGGCCGCGGCGAATATCGGTGACTTCCGTCGACAGGCTCAAGGCTGATCCATTCGCCTTCTACGCCCAGGCGATGCTCGGCCTTCGCGGCCTCGACCCACTCGACGCCGACCATAGCGCGAAGTGGAAGGGCATTGCCGTCCACAAGGTGCTCGAAGACTGGCTCAAGGAGGACGATTGCGATCCCGAGAAGCTCCTGCCGCGCGCCGAGGCGCTGCTTCGGGGCGAGACGATCCATCCGATGTTGCGCGCGCTGTGGGCCCCGCGGCTGCGTGAAGCGATCAAATGGATCGGCGAGCAGGAGGTCGAGGATCGCGAGGAGGGCAGGCTGCCTATACGGGCCGAGATCAGCGGAGAGACCGAGATCGCCGGCGTGACCGTCCATGGCAAGGCCGACCGGATCGACGCGACCTCCACGGGTGGCCTTGCGATCGTCGATTACAAGACGGGCAAGCCGCCGTCGCGCAGAGCGGTCGGGGAAGGCTTCGTCCTCCAGCTCGGCCTTCTCGGCCTCATCGCACGGGCTGGCGGCTTTCCTGACGTGCGCGGCGAACCGCAAGCCCACGAATATTGGTCGTTGATCAAGGACCGGCAGCGGTTCGGCAAGCGTGTTGCCGCCGACAAGGAACTCGGCGCCGCGGAATTTCTCGAGCACGCTGAAGCGCATTTCCGCGCCGCGGCCGCGGATTATCTAACCGGCGAGAAGGAATTCACGGCCAAGCTGAATCCGGCCTACGCGCCCTATGGCGACTATGATCAGCTGATGCGGCTCGAAGAATGGTACGGCCGCGAATGACGCTAAGTGCGCGGCTTCTTCTTGACCTTGGACGCGTAAAGCAGCGCAGCGACGATCGCGGCCGAGCCGATTCCGACCGCGAATCCGGCCCTCACCAGCTTTGCGCGCCTCTGGTCGCTCGCGTCGTCTTTCTCGTTCTCGGCCATGTCCAGCTCCCTTGGCGGTCATTTATGAAAGCGCCCGCCTGATGTCCAACCGGATCAAGGCGCTTCATCAGCTGCAGGGTGATCAGGCCCGCGCCGCCGATCCGCGCGCGCACGCGGCGCTCTCGGCATCGGCAGGCACGGGCAAAACGCAGGTGCTGACCGGCCGCGTGTTGCGGCTGCTGCTGTCGGGTGCGGCGCCCGAGACGATCCTTTGCCTGACCTTCACCAAGGCCGCTGCGGCCGAAATGGCCAACCGCATTGGCGCCCGGCTCGCCGTCTGGGTGCGGATGAAGGACACGGATCTGAAGAAGGATCTCTTCGCGCTCAGCGAGCCGAATGATCCCCTGACGATGCGTCGCGCGCGGCGCCTGTTCGCGAAGGTCCTCGAAGCCCCTGGCGGCCTGCGGATCCAGACCATCCATGCATTCGCGCAGACCTTGCTCGCGTCCTTTCCGGCAGAGGCGGGAATTGCTCCGGGCTTCCAGCCGCTGGAGGGACGCACGGAGCAGGAACTTGGCCGAACCACGCTAGCCACTCTCCTTGCGGACGCAGAGGCCGGCGGGAACGAGCAGCTGCTCCGGGACGTGCAATGCCTCAGCCTCCGGCTCGGCGAGATGGCCACGGTTGAATATCTGATGCGTTGCGCGAGGTCGCACGAGGCGCTGACGGCGCTCGGCCCAGCGGGAACGATCGACGCCAAGGTTCGCGCGCTGATGAACCTGCCCGATGACTCGCTGGAAGATTATCTCGCGCACCATTGCGGCGATGACCGGTTCGACTGCGACCTGCTTCGAGCGGTTGCGGATGCAAACCGGCGGTGGGGTGCACAGACCGGCCTGGGACATGCAGAGGTCATTGAAGACTGGCTCTCGCTCACCCCGATCGAGCGTGCAGCCGCTCTAACGGACCTTCGGAAGGTCGTCCTAACGGACAAGGATACGCTGCGCGTGTCCACCGGCCAGGCGAAGGCCGAGCCTCATTACGAAGCCCATGCGGGCCGCCTGGCCAACCTGATCGGCGAACTGCTGGAGATCCAGAACGGCGCGCGCCTGGCCCGCGACATTGCTGCCGGCCTTCGCGCCGGGCAGGCGTTCGCGCGCGCCTACGCCCGCGCCAAGCGCGCTGCGGGCGTCGCCGACTTCGACGATCTTATCCGCTGGACCCGTGAGCTGCTGGCCCAGCCCGGAATGGGTCAGTGGGTCCGTTACAAGCTCGACCAGCGCACCGACCATGTCCTCGTCGATGAAGCCCAGGACACGAACCCGGCGCAATGGGACATCGTGTGGAACATCGTCGAAGAATATTTCGCCGGCGCTCCGGAGGGCGACCGGCGCATGCGCACGCTCTTCATGGTCGGCGACTTCAAGCAGGCAATCTACGGGTTCCAGGGGACCCGGCCCGAAGAATTCGACCGCATGCGCAACCTGGCCCGCCAGCGTTCCGAGGAGTTGCGCGCCGAGGACGAGTCCGCACTGGAGTTCCGCGACCTCTTCATCAACGCGAGCTACCGTTCCGCGCAACCGGTGCTGGATACCGTCGATGCAGTGATCCGGGACCTCGGCTTCGGCGCCATGAAATTGCCGGAACTCCCACCGCCGCACGTCGCGCACCATTCGGGCCGCCCCGGCCTCGTGGAGCTGTGGAAGCCGTTCACGCTCGGCGAGGATGAGGACGGTGACGAAGTCGAGGAAGGCTGGCTCGATGCCGACGCTCGGCAATATGCCGACCGGATCGCTGAGCAGGTACGGGCTTGGATCGACGAGGCGCCCGTCCTCGACTCGACCAAGCGGCCCCTGACAGCGGGCGATATCCTGATCTTGGTCCGGAGCCGAGGCGAGCTTGCGTCGCTCATCGTCGCGCGCCTGTTCCAGCGACGGGTGCCGGTCGCGGGTATCGACCGGTTGTTCCTCTCGAAGCCGTTCGCGGTGCGCGACCTCTTGGCCGCTGTGAAGTTTGCGGTGCAGCCGCTGGACGATCTCAATCTCGCAAACTTGCTCGTATCGCCCTTGATCGGCTGGACGCAGGAGCAGCTGTTCGATCTCGCTTACGGCCGCGAGAAGGCGCCACTGTGGCGACGTCTGCGCGACCGGGCCGGCGAACGCGAGGATTTCGCGGCTGCGCATGCGCAGCTCGGCGAACTGCTGGCGATGGCGGACTATGTGACGCCGTCCCGCTTTTTGGAAACGATCCTGTCCGGTCCCCTCCAGGGTCGGAACAGAACTCTATGCCCGCCTGGGCCTGGCGGCTCGCGACCCGATCGACGAGCTGATGACCGCCGCGCTCGAGTTCGAGCGAAAGGAAGCGCCGTCACTGGAGAGATTCTACGCCTGGTTCGGACGCGGCGATGTGGAAATCCTGCGCGATCCTTCCGAGCGCGCGAATGCCGTTCGGGTGATGACTGTCCACGGCGCCAAAGGCCTGGAAGCGCCCTACGTGATCCTCGCCGATGCCACTGCCGATCCAGCTAACCTCGGCAAGCGCAATCCTCCGCTCGACCTGCCGATCGGGGGTGAGAAGGTCCCGGTCATCAGGCCGAAGAAGGCGGAGCTGATGCCGCCCTTCGACGTGATCGCCGCCGACGAGCAGTCGCGCGACCTGCAGGAGCATTGGCGGCTGTTGTATGTCGCAATGACGAGAGCGAGCGAGCGGCTGGTGGTGGCGGGAATCGAGCCAAGCCGCGGAAATCCCGAAAACAGCTGGCACAAGCAGGTTGAACGCGCGCTGTCCTCGCTCGGCGCAGCGCCGGAGCCTGATGAGCGCTGGAGCGCCGTTACGCGCTATCGCGGCGATGTTCCGGTGCGAAACGTCCCAGCTCGCGCGGCCAGGGGGATTCGGAGTCCGCTGCCGGTGCCCGATTGGGCGAGGGCGCCTGCGCCGGCGGAGCCTCGTCCGGCACGCCCCCTCGCTCCCTCGCAGCTTGCCGAGGACAAGGAGCCGTCCCCGCCGCCGAGCGCCGCATCGCGCGTTGCGGCCCGCCGCGGCACCTTGATCCACCAGCTCCTCGAGCGCCTTGCCGACGTGGAACCGGCGCAACGACGGGAAAGGGCGCTCGTTTGGCTCGAACGGTCGGCTTCGGTCACTGATGCCGCCGAGCGCTCCGAGATCGCCGAGCAGGTTTGCGGAGTTCTGTCTGACCCGCGCTTCTCGGCGCTATTCGGCCCTGGGTCGCTCGGGGAAGCGCCACTAGCCGCCACCCTGCCTGATGGGCGAGTCATCGCGGGGACCGCCGACCGGCTGCTGATCGAGGAGCGGCGCGTGTCCGTGCTCGATTTCAAGACGGGCCGCGTACCGCATGGAGAAGCGGACATTCCGGTCGCGCATCGCGCGCAGATGGACGCTTATCTCGCCGCATTGCACGTCATCTTCCCCGGGCGCGATATCAGGGCGGCGCTGCTCTACACCGCCGGACCTCAACTGTTCGAACTGCCGTCTTGAGAGGTGGAAGCGAACTGCCCATATGACCGCTAGCATTCGACTCCCGGAGAATCCCCGCCATGGCCACCAAGACCGTCACTGACCAGAGTTTCGCCACCGATGTGCTCGGAGCGGAGGGTCCTGTTCTTGTCGACTTCTGGGCGGAGTGGTGCGGGCCCTGCCGAATGATCGCCCCGGCGCTCGAGGAAATCTCGAACGACCTTGGCGACAAGGTCACCGTCGCCAAGCTCAACATCGACGAGAATCCGGACATCCCCGGCCGCTACGGCGTGCGCGGGATCCCGACCATGCTGCTGTTCAAGGGCGGTCAGCCGGTCGCGCAGAAGGTCGGCGCCGCTCCGCGGAGCCAGATCCAGCAATGGCTCGAGGGCAACCTCTAGTCACTCGCCCGGCAGCTGGGTTCCCTTTAGACCTCGCGTATCAGGCCTGAACTTGTCGTGCCGCGGGAGATCGTCCCGCGGCTCGAACCACGGCACCCTGCTTCCCCAGAAAATGTGAAAGCCGGGCGCAACGGCACCTGGCTCGTCCAGCGTGACCACGCTGAAGTCCACCGTTTCCGGCTGATGATCGACCTTCATCAGGAAAGGCGTTCCGCAGTCGCCGCAGAACTCGCGATGCCCGAAGCTTGAGGAGGCTACGGACTTCACCTTTTCGGCGCCGCTCGTCCAGACGAGGTCGCCTTCGGGAACGCTTGCAAAGACCATTCCGGGCGCGCCGCTAGTGAGCTGGCACGTGCGGCAATGGCACCAGCCGGCGTCGAACGGATCGCTTTCAAGCTCGTATCGGACGGCACCGCACATACACCTGCCTGTCAGACCCATGACTTGCCTCCGATTAATTGACTACGGCTGGGGCGCTCCTTACATCGCCCGCGACAGTTTCCCAGCGCGTCGGCGAGAGGATTTCGCCCGATCCTGAACGCTCGGGTTTTTAAGGGAATTCCATGTTCGCCTCAGTGGCAAAGAGCATCTTCGGATCGGCCAACGATCGCTATGTCCGCAGCCTCGGCAAATATGTCGACGCGGTCAATGGATTCGAACCGAACATCTCCGCGCTGACGGACGACGAGCTGCGGGGCCAGACTGAGGTCTTTCGGCAACGCCTCACAAATGGCGAGAAACTTGATGCGCTGCTGCCGGAAGCGTTCGCCACTGTACGAGAAGCCGCGATCCGGACGCTCGGCCAGCGCCATTATGACGTCCAGCTGATTGGCGGCATTGCCCTTCATCGCGGTGAGATTGCCGAGATGAAGACCGGCGAGGGCAAGACGCTCGTCGCGACGCTCGCAGTCTATCTGAACGCGCTCGAGGGCAAAGGCGTCCACGTCGTTACGGTCAACGACTATCTCGCCCGCCGCGACGCGGAGTGGATGGGACAGATCTACCGTTTCCTCGGGATGACGGTCGGAGTGATCATTCCCAACCTGTCCGACCAGGAGCGGCGCGACGCTTACACCTGCGACATTACCTACGCGACGAACAACGAGCTCGGTTTCGATTACCTGCGCGACAATATGAAATATTCGCGCGAGCAGATGGTCCAACGGCCGTTCAATTTCGCGATTGTCGACGAGGTGGACTCGATCCTGATCGACGAAGCCCGCACGCCGTTGATCATCTCGGGCCCGACCGACGACAAGTCGGAGCTCTACATGCTGGTCGACCAGGTCGTGAAAACCTTTGTCGTCGAAGATTACGAGAAGGACGAGAAGCAGAAGAGCGTTGTCCTGACTGAGGACGGCACGGAAAAGGCCGAACGGATGCTCGAGGAAGCGGGCCTCATCGAGGGCCGTAACCTCTACGACGTCGTCAACACTCAGGCCGTCCATCACTTGAACCAGGCGCTCAAGGCGAACGTCATGTTCAAGAAGGACATCGACTATATCGTGAAAGACGGTCAGGTCGTCATCATCGACGAGTTCACCGGCCGCATGATGGAAGGGCGCCGCTGGTCCGACGGACTTCACCAGGCGGTCGAGGCCAAGGAAGGCGTCAACATTGAGCCCGAGAACCAGACGCTCGCCTCGATCACCTTCCAGAATTACTTCCGCATGTACCCGAAGCTGTCGGGGATGACCGGAACGGCGATGACCGAGGCGCCGGAATTCTTCGACATCTACAAGATGAACGTCGTGTCGATTCCGACCAACGTGCCCGTGCTGCGACGCGACGAGGACGACGAATTCTACAAGTCGATGCCCGAGAAGTTCGCGGCGATCGCCAAGGAGATCAAGGTCAAGCAGGAGGGCGGGCAGCCGGTTCTCGTCGGCACGGTCTCGATCGAGAAGTCGGAGATGCTGTCGGAATTTCTGGATCGCGAAGGCATCAAGCACTCAGTTCTGAACGCCCGCTTCCACGAGCAGGAAGCGCATATCGTGGCGCAGGCGGGCCGCATGGGTGCCGTTACGATCGCCACCAACATGGCCGGCCGCGGCACCGATATTCAACTCGGCGGCAACCTCGATTTTCGCATGTTGGACGAATTCTCGGAATTCGTAAGCGGAACGCCGGAGTATGACGCGCAGGCCGAAAAGGTCCGTGCCGAGATTGTCGACGAGAAGCGCCGTGTGCTCGAAGCGGGCGGCCTGTACGTCCTCGGCACCGAGCGTCACGAAAGCCGGCGCATCGACAACCAGCTGCGCGGCCGCTCAGGACGCCAGGGCGACCCCGGCCTTTCGCGCTTCTATCTCAGCCTCGACGACGACCTGCTGCGCATCTTCGGTCCGCAGACCATGTTCGCGCGGCTGATGAACAAGAATCTCGAGGACGGCGAAGCGATCGTGTCCCCGTGGATCTCGAAGGCGATCGAGACCGCGCAGAAAAAGGTAGAGGCTCGGAACTACGACATCCGCAAGCAGGTCGTCGAGTTCGACGACGTGATGAACGACCAACGCAAGGTCATCTACGAGCAGCGTGCCGACATCATGGATGCCGAATTGGTCAGCGATGTCATCAACGACATGCGCACGGAGACAGCCGCGGCGATCGTTGCCGTGAGCTGCCCGGAAGGGACCTATCCCGAGCAGTGGGATGTCGCCGGCCTCAAGGAAAGCATCGACGCCGTATTCGGGCTCCAGCCGCCGATCGACGAATGGCTGGAAGAAGAGGCGGTCGATCCGGACATGGTCGCGGAGCGTGTCCAGCAGCTCGCCGATGAAGCGATGGCAGCGAAGCTCGAGACGGTCGAGCCGGCCCGCTGGAATGATGTGGAAAAGCAGGTCCTGATCCAGACCCTCGATCATCATTGGAAGGAGCATCTCGCAACGCTGGACGCGCTGCGGCAGGTCATCCACCTTCGCAGCTACGCGCAGAAGAAGCCGATCGACGAATATAAGCAGGAAGCATTCCTGCTGTTTGAACGGCTACTTGTTTCGATCCGCGAGGAAGTGACGCGGCTGCTCATGCGCGCTCAGGTTCAGCTCGCGGCGCCGCCGCCGCCGGTCCTTCCCGACTTCATCACGCAGCACCTGGATCCGTTCTCCGGTGACGATAACAGCGCCGACATCGACGCGTCCTCTGGAACAATGCTGGCCGACCTCCCGCCTTTGAACATCCCGCGGCCCGCACTTCCGCAACGGGAAGCGGAAGGCGGGGTCATCGAGGCGCCCGTCAGCCGCAATGCGCCATGTCCGTGCGGATCCGGCCGGAAGTACAAGCATTGCCACGGACAGCTGGCGTAGGTCGCGGCCACGGTCGTGCCCGGCCGGCGCGCAAAACGTCCGCCAGCGCGATTGATCGGGGCGAATTAAGGCGCGCCTACCGGCCTGACGAGGAGCAGGTCGTCGCGGAACGCATTCAGCAGGCGCGGCTCGATCCAGAAACTCGGCGCGAAGCAGCGGCGGTCGCGCGCGCGCTCGTGAAGGGCGTGCGCGCTCACAAGCCATCTGGTGTCGACGCATTTCTTCAGGCCTATGATCTCGGCTCGGACGAGGGCATCGCCATGATGTGTCTGGCCGAGGCGCTGCTGCGGATCCCGGACGCGCATACCGCGGACGAGTTGATCGCGGACAAGTTGTCCGGGCCAGATTGGTCCGACAAGCTCGGCCGCTCCGACAGTTCCTTCGTCAATGCGGCGACCTTTTCGCTCCTTCTCACCGGCAAGGTGCTCGAAGGCGCCAACGACCGGTCGGGCAATTGGCGCGCAGCGCTCGGCCGGGCGATCGGCCGCCTTGGCGAGCCCGTGGTCCGCACCGCGGTTCGTGAGGCAATGAAAATCCTCGGCCGTAATTTCGTCTTCGGCCGGACGATCGACGAAGCGCTGAAGCGGGCCGAGCCTGAGCGAAAGCAGGGCCTCAGCCACAGCTTCGACATGCTTGGAGAAGCGGCCAAGACTTACGAGGATGCGGAGCGCTACGCGGACGCATACCGGAGTGCGCTGGCTGAAATCGCGCGTCAGGCACACGGCGGTTTTCGCGCGTCCCCAGGCATCTCCGTCAAGCTGACGGCGCTCCATCCCCGGTTCGAATTTGCGCATGCTGACGAAGCGGTAGCTTCGGTTGTGCCGGTGCTTCGCGAGCTGGCGCTCGCGGCGTCCCGCGCCGACGTGCACTTCACGATCGACGCGGAGGAGGCGGATCGGCTCGAACTTCAGCTCACCGCCTTTGAGGCGCTGCTTGCCGATGACGAGCTGTTCGCCAATGGCTGGGGCGGCTTTGGGATCGCGATCCAGGCTTATCAGAAACGTGCGGCGCCGCTGTGCGACTGGGTCATCGAAGCCGCGCGGGCGCACGGGCGCAAGCTGATGGTTCGCCTCGTCAAGGGCGCTTACTGGGACACCGAGATCAAGGCTGCGCAGGTCAGCGGCCTTACCGACTACCCTGTGTTCACGCGCAAGGTCGCAACCGACGTTTCCTATCTCGCCTGCGCGAAGGCGCTGATCGATGCGAGCGACGTCATCTATCCGGCGTTCGCGACGCACAACGCCAACACGATCGGACAGATCAAGGCGCTTGCAGCGGGGCGCGACTTCGAATTCCAACGGCTGCACGGAATGGGCGAGGAGCTCTACGAAGAGCTCGCCAACCTCGAAGAAGCGATCGGCGACAAGCGAACTCCGGTCCGCATCTATGCGCCGGTGGGCAGCCACAAGGAGTTGCTTGCCTATCTCGTGCGCCGCCTCCTCGAGAACGGCGCGAATTCCAGCTTCGTGAACCGGATCGCAGACGAGCAGGTTTCGCTAGAGGAGCTGATCAAGGACCCCGTCGATGAGCTCGATGCGCTTACACCCAAGCGTAACCCCAAGATCGCCCTTCCGCCCGATCTGTTTGGACAGCAACGTCATAACAGCGCGGGTGTCGACCTGTCGGACCCGCTCGTGCGCGAGCCCCTGCTCAATCGACTGCAGGCGCTCGAGGCCCGCAGCTGGACCGCAAAGCCTGGGTTCGGAAAGGGCGAGGCCAGGCCGATCGTCTCACCACATGATCACAGGATCACGGTGGGGACGACGTTCGAGGCGACTGCCGCCGAGGTCGATCGAATGGTTCGTGCCGGACATGCCGTGCAGGTTGAATGGGACGGGCTCGGCGGTGAAGCCCGGGCGAAGCTGCTCGAACGCACGGCCGATCTCTACGAGGAGCACGCGGAGGAGTTCTTCTCGCTCTGCACCCGTGAAGCCGGGAAGACGTTAATAGACGGTGTGCTGGAACTGCGCGAGGCGGTGGATTTCCTCCGCTTCTACGCGTCCGAGGCGCGACGCCAGTTCACAAAGCCGCTTCCACTTCCGGGCCCAACGGGCGAGCAGAACGAACTCAGGTTGCAAGGCAGGGGCGTGATCGCGGCCATTTCCCCGTGGAATTTCCCGCTCGCGATCTTCACGGGTCTCGTGTCCGCACCGTTAGCGGCGGGCAATGCCGTCATTGCCAAACCGGCCGGGCAAACGCCGCTGATCGCCGCCCTGGCGATAGAGCTGATGCATCAGGCTGGAATTCCCAAATACGTAGTCCAGCTTGCACCCGGCTCCGGCAGGGTAGTCGGCGGGACGCTGACAGAGCATCCGCTGCTTGCAGGCGTCGTTTTCACCGGCTCCACCGAGACCGCTCGCACGATCAACCGCACGCTGGCCGAGCGCGGCGGGCCGATCATCCCGTTCGTCGCCGAAACCGGCGGGCAGAATGCGATGATCGTCGATAGCTCTGCGCTGCCGGAACAGGTGACTCGCGACGTCATTTCCTCGGCATTCCAGAGCGCCGGACAGCGCTGCTCCGCCCTGAGGGTGTTGTTCGTTCAGGAAGATGTCGCCGATAGCATGATCAAGATGATCACCGGCGCGATGGAGGCGCTCACGGTCGGCGATCCGAGCGACCTGGCGACCGATGTTGGCCCCGTAATCGACGAGGCTGCGAAAAAGGCGCTCGATGACCACATCAAGTGGCTCGACAAGAATGCGAAGAAAATTTGCCGGCTGAAAGCGCCGACTGAAGCCGATAACGGATGCTTTGTTGCTCCCGCATTCTATGAAATAAAGTCGCTAAGCCAATTGAATCAGGAGAACTTTGGCGCGATCCTGCACGTCGTCCGTTTCGCTGGCAATAAGCTCGACAAAGTGGTCGAGGCGATCAACACAACCGGTTTCGGCCTGACGCTCGGCCTTCAGAGCCGGATCGACACTGTTCGCGACTATGTCGAAAAGTACGCCCGGGTCGGCAATTTCTACGTCAACCGGAACCAGATCGGCGCCGTCGTCGAGAGCCAGCCTTTCGGGGGTGAAGGCCTCAGCGGCACTGGCCCGAAGGCCGGCGGTCCGCATTATGTCGCGCGTTTCGCGACCGAGCGGGTCACCTGCATCGACACGACCGCTGCCGGCGGCAATGCGTCGCTCATGGCCGCGCTCGAAGGCTAGTCACGTCCCAGCAAGGGACAATCTTTTACATTGCCTTGATTTTGTTGCAGATAAGCGCGCTTGGACGAGCAGTCGCTGCCGTGCATGTTGGAGCCGCGACCGCGGTAGGGGAGTTCTTAAATTGATGCAGCCTTCGCGCATCTCGCATTGCTTCCGTGTGGCTGGTGAGCGCCGATGAAGCTCGCCGGGGTGCAACTGCCGCGCATGATGTCGGAAGCGCTGGCTGACTGTCGCGAGCATTTCGTCGCGGCAGCTGGCTTCAGCTTGCTGATCAACATCCTGTACCTCGCGCCGACTTTGTACATGCTGCAAGTCTACGACCGGGTGGTGCCGACCGGCGGCAAAACGACCCTGCTGTTCGTGACGCTCGCGCTGGCCCTGGCGCTGTTGACGCTTTCGGCACTCGACATGGTCCGCAACCGCCTCCTTGTCCGGGCGAGCGAGCGGGTCGATGCCCTGCTCGCGCCTCGTATTCTCAAGCAGATGATGGCTACCGATTCCGGCGCGGCGGGTCAGGCCATGCGCGATTTCGATTCGGTTCGGAGCGCGATGGGCACGCCGGCCATCGCCGCCATCTTCGACCTGCCGTGGACTCCGGTATTCCTCCTCGTGGCCTTCATGCTGCACTTCTGGATCGGCATCCTCGCGGTCCTTGCGTCCGTGCTCCTGGTGAGCCTCGCCTGGCTCAACCAGCGTGCGACCCAGAAGAAGATGGAGATCGCGAGCTCCGCAATGGCGTCCGCCCATAATAGCCAGCAGGCTACGGCGACCCACGGAACGACCGTCAAAGGCCTTGGAATGACGGCCGCGATGGTCGAGCGGCAGCTTGGGCACCGGCGGATCGCGCTGTCCAACATGGTCAATGCGCAGTTCGCCGGCAGCAAGCTGACGGCCTCGAGCCGCTTCTTCCGCTTGTTCATTCAGTCTGCGGCGCTTGGCGCGGGCGCACTGCTAGCGATCGACGGGAAGATTTCGTCGGGCGCGATCATCGCATCGTCTGTCCTGCTCAGCCGGGCGCTTCAGCCGATCGAAAGCATCATCGGTGCCTGGTCCTCGCTCGCCATGGCGCGCGCGGCAACGATCCGGCTCGCCCGCACTTTCGACGGCATGGACGAGCAGCGCTCCTACACCGCGCTCCCGGTTCCGTCCGGTGTGCTGACCGTCGAGGAGGTTGGCGTCCGCGGTCGCGAGGGCCGCCCGGTCCTGATGGGCATCAGCATGCGTGCCGATCCCGGACAGATTCTGGGCATCATCGGGCCAAGCGGCTCCGGCAAGACGACGCTCGGCAAGATCCTCGTTGGCGCCATGCCGCCGACGGTTGGAACCGTCCGGATCGATGGCGCTCGCCTGGCCGATTGGGATCCGGACGAGCTCGGCCAGTACCTGGGTTACATGCCTCAGGAGCCTTCGTTGTTCGAAGGCACGATCAAAGAGAACATCTCGCGCTTCGAGAAGGCGTCGGGTTCGGAGGACGCGTGCCGGGTCGACGAAGCTGTGGTTGCGGCCGCGAAGGAAGCGGGGGTCCACGACCTGATCCTGCAGCTTCCGAAGGGTTATGATACCGAGCTTGGACTGATGGGCACCGGCCTCTCCGCGGGCCAGGCGCAGCGCGTGGCGCTGGCGCGGGCCCTATACGGCCTGCCGCGCCTCATTCTGCTCGACGAGCCGAATGCCTTCCTCGACCAGGATGGCGAGGCCGCGCTGGTCAAGGCGATCGGGAACGCTCGTGCCCGCGGAGCGACGGTGATCGTGATCGCACACCGCCGCGGCGTATTGTCCACCGTGGACCGCCTGCTTGTGCTGGAGGACGGCAAGCCCCGGATGATTGGGCCAGCGAAGGAAGTCGTTGCGCGCCTGGCCGGCCCAAAGAAAGCGGAGAATGCAGCATGAGCGACGCGCTGGTCCTCACCTCGCCGGTGCACAGCGAGGCCGGAAACCCTCGTCGTGAGATTCGCGTCGGTTCGATAATCGCAGCCGCTTTCTTCGTTGTTTTCCTTGGTTGGGCTGCGTTCGTGCCGCTCGATGCCGGTGTCCATGCGACTGGTCAGATCGCCGTCGCGGGGAACCGGCAGACCGTGCAGCATCGAGACGGAGGCGTGGTCACGGCGATCCGGGCGCGCGACGGCCAGCACGTCAAGGCCGGCGATGTGATCATCGAGCTGTCGGCACCCGAGCTCAAGGCCTCCGAGCGCGCGTTGACGAGCGACTATCTCACTTTGCTGGCCCAGCGCGCTCGTTTGATGGCAGAGCGGACTGGGCGCTCCGATTTTGCGCCGCCAGCCGAATTTGCAACCCTGAGCCCTGCCGACCGGGAACTGGCCACAGAAGTGCTTCAGCTGCAGCGGTCGGAGATGCGCGCACGGTCCGGCTCGACGTCGGCCCAGCATTCGGTGCTTGGCCAACGCGCTCAGCAACTTGTTCAGCAGCAGGGCGGCTACGTCAAACAGCGCGAAGCCCTGATCGAACAGCAAAGACTTATCGCCGAGGAGCTCGTGGGTCTCAAAAAGGTGGCCGAGAAGGGCTTCGCATCGATGAACCGCGTGCGGGCGCTCGAACGCGCGGCGGCGGATCTTAAAGGGCAGGAAGCGCAAATGACGGCCCAATTCGCCCAGGCGGGAGAGGGCATAGGTGAGACCCGGATGCAATCGCTTAGTGTCTCGCGCTCGCGCCTCGAGCAGGTCGAAGCAGACCTGAAGGAAACGCAGTCGAAACTGTCCGAGACAATTCCGAAGCTCGTGGCCACGCGCGAACAGCTTCAGCACTCGCTGGTCCGCGCTCCGGTCAGTGGCCAGGTCGTGGGCCTACAGGTCTTCACCATCGGCGGTGTCGTCGCTGCGGGACAGAAGCTGATGGACATTGTCCCCGATGGGAAAGAGCTAATTATCCAGACGCAGCTTGCGCCGACTGACGCCGACGACGCCTATCCCGGCCAGGTGGCTCAGGTGCGGTTCCTGAGCGTCCACAACAATCAGTTGCCGCTCATCAAGGGGACGGTACGCACCGTATCGGCCGACAGTTTCACCGATGAAAAGTCGGGTCACACATACTTCCGTGCAGAAATCGTCGTGCCGGAGGCAGAGCTCAACCGGGTTCGTTCCGTGCTCGGACAGGGTGAACTTCGTCCGGGGCTTCCGGTCGAAACGGTCATGAAGGTGCGCAGCCGCACCGCGCTTCAATATCTGCTGGAGCCGCTGACCGGCGCCTTGTGGCGCTCAGGTCACGAAAACTAAGAAATGGCTCCCCGGGCCTGATTTCGAACAGGCGGCCGTCCGATTAACAGTCGGATGCTCTACCGCTGAGCTACCGGGGAGCAGCCTCGCAGACCAAGCTGCAGGGCAGGCGGGCTAGATAGCGGAGACTTCCCTAAAGGCAAGTCATCAAGTCGCGAATTGCTCCATCGCGATCCGCTCGTCGAGCGCATGCTCGGGATCGAACAGCAAGGTGAGCGAGCGCTCACGGTCTAGCCGCACTTCGACCTTGGATACGTCGCGAACCTCCATCTGGTCGGCCACGGCGGATACCGGCCGATTCTCGGCCTCCAGCACCCGCATGCATACGGCGGTGTCGTCCGGGAGGATCGCTCCAGACCAGCGTCGCGGGCGGAACGGGCTGATCGGCGTCAGCGCCAGCATCTTCGCCTGAAGCGGCAGGATCGGGCCGTGGGCGGACAGGTTATAAGCCGTCGAACCCGCGGGCGTCGCCACCAGCACTCCATCGCAGGCCAGCTCGGGCAGGGCGACGCGCCCGTTGACCGAGATCTCTAATTTGGCGGTCTGGCGCGTCTCGCGCAGCAGAGACACCTCATTGATGGCCGCGTGGACGCGCGTGTCCCCGGCGACGGTCGTCGCTTTCATCTCCAGCGGCGCCACCCGAATGGCCTTCGCCCCGGCAATCCTTTCGGGCAGGCAGTCGATCCGCCAGTCGTTCATCAGGAATCCGACGGTGCCACGATTCATCCCGAAGACCGGCGTCGAGCGGCCTTCGTTGAGCATCGCGTGCAGCGTCTGAAGCATGAAGCCGTCGCCGCCGAGCGCGACGATTGTCTCTGCTTCTTCCAGAGGCGCAAAATCGTAACGCTGGCGAAGCAGCGTTCCGGCGGCGGCCGCGACTTCGGTGTGCGATGATACGAGGCCGATTCCAGCGGAGCGCAGATCAACGCGTTGCCGGTCCTCATTTTTCTTGGGCGCGTCCGCGTTCACTCGCCGCTCCTGGCCGTCCAAATGCCGGTGAACATAAGAGGAGAAGCGGGTCGCGTCACTGTACCGTTTCGGGTCGAGGCCGTAACACGCGGTTCCGTCGCATCCGGCTGAGCGTTAATCGACTTGGCATGCCGGGGATGGAAACAATTTTCGAGTGGGGGAGGCGGGCGTCCGATCGGGCAACATCGGCGCCTGCCGCTCCCGTCCAGGACCTGCTCCTGGAATGCGCGATCGCGCAGGAACAGATCGAAGTTCTTTATCAGCCATTGATCCAGCCGAGCACGGGGCGGATCGTCGGCGCCGAGGCGCTGGCGCGATCGTCGATCGTGCCCTCAGCCGAGGCGCTGTTCGCGCGGGCAACGGCGGCAAGGCTGGATGAACGGCTGTCGAGGCTGGTCCAGCGAAAGGCACTTCGCTGCGCCAGTGTTTGGGAAGGGCCGCTCAAGGGCCTGAAGGTCTCGCTCAACCTCCTTCCGCAGGACTTGGCACGAGAAAATTACGAACAGTGGCTGCTTGAGGAGATCGAAAGCGCGGGCATCGATCCCAAGCGCGTAACGGTCGAGATCACCGAAAGCGCGCTGCTCGTCGACCACCCGCAGATCGCGGAGCGCCTGACGCGCTTGCGCGACGCCGGGATCACGATTGCCGTGGACGATTTCGGCACCGGCTATGCAAGCCTCGCTTACCTGATCTCGCTTCCCCTCGACATGCTGAAGATCGACCGGGGCCTGATCACCCATATCGTCGGCAAGTCCCGCGACCGGATCGTCGTCAAGGCCATGATCCAGCTTGCACGCGAGCTTGGGCTTCAAGTGGTCGTCGAGGGCGTGGAAAGCACCGGACAGCTCGTTCTGCTCGCCGACTGGGGCTGCGACCTCTACCAGGGTTTCCTCGGTGCTGGCGCGCTGACCCATGAAGAGCTGACGCGCTTCGTTGCCGCTGCGCAGGTCGAGGTCGGCGCCGCGGCCTAAGCCGCTTCCAGCTCCTTCTTCTTCGCGGACTGGCCGGCGGCGACCGTTCGCGCGAGCCCCCGCGAAAGCTGGAGCGCCCCGTCAACCGTGCATCCGGCGTGCTCCAATCGCGGCTTACGGCAAGCTTGCTGTCAGGCCGAAGCTTGGCCGAGCCCTTGAGCCGATCCATGTAGCCGAGCAGACCCTGCAGATCGGGGAAGCCGCCGTCCGCGAAGGTCACGACGGCACCCTTCGGACCAGTGTCCAGCTTCGCGATCATCGCCTGGCGGCAGTTCAGCTTCACCTCGACGATCTTCATGAGGTTTGCAGTCTCTTCGGGCAGGGCGCCGAAACGGTCGATCATCTCGGCCGCGAACGCATCGATGGCCTGACGGTCTTCGAGCTCGCCGAGCCGCCGGTACAGGCCCATGCGCAGGTCGAGGTCCGGGACATATTGCTCGGGGATCATGATGGGAGCATCGACGCTGATCTGCGGCGTTAATTCCTCGGTGCGCTGCGTTCCGCCTGCCTTCACCTCTATGATCGCGTCCTCGAGCATCGCCTGGTAGAGCTCGAAACCGACCTCCTTGATATGGCCGGACTGCTCGTCGCCAAGCAGGTTGCCCGCGCCGCGGATATCCAGGTCGTGGCTCGCCAGCTGGAAGCCGGCGCCGAGGCTGTCGAGCTCGGCAAGCACCTGCAGCCGCTTCTGCGCCGCTTCCGTGATGGAGCGATTCGTCGGCATGGTGAGATAGGCATAAGCGCGCGTCTTCGATCGCCCGACGCGACCGCGAAGCTGATAGAGCTGCGCAAGGCCGAAGCGGTCCGATCGATAAACGACGAGGGTGTTCGCGCTGGGGATGTCGAGCCCGCTTTCCACGATGGTGGTGGACAGCAGCACGTCGTACTTCCGGTCGTAGAAGGCGCTCATCTTCTCTTCGACTTCGGTTGGGCTCATCTGCCCGTGAGCGGTTACGACGTTCACTTCCGGCACCTGCCCGCGCAGCCATTCCTCGATGTCGGGGAGGTCTGCGACCCGCGGTACGACGAAGAAGCTTTGTCCGCCGCGATAGTGCTCGCGCAGGAGTGCTTCACGCAGCACGACTCCGTCGAAAGGCGTGACGTAGGTGCGGACCGCCAGGCGATCGACCGGAGGCGTCTGGATCACGCTGAGGTCACGCAAGCCCGACATCGCCATCTGAAGGGTCCGTGGGATTGGCGTGGCCGTGAGCGTGAGCACGTGGACGTCGGCCTTGAGCGCCTTCAGCCGCTCCTTGTGCGCGACGCCGAAGTGCTGCTCCTCATCGACGATCACCAGACCCAGCCGCTTGAAATCGATGCCCTTGGCGAGGATCGCATGCGTGCCGATCACAATGTCGATCGTGCCGTCCGAAATACCCTCTTTCGTCTTCTTCGCTTCCGCCGCGGGCACGAGCCGCGAAAGTCGTCCGACGTTCATCGGGAAGCCGTGGAGCCGGTCGACGAAATTCCTGTAGTGCTGCCGCGCAAGGAGCGTCGTCGGACAAACGAGCGCAACCTGCTTGCCGGACATCGCCATCACGAAGGCGGCGCGAAGCGCGACCTCCGTTTTTCCAAAGCCGACGTCGCCGCAAACGAGGCGGTCCATCGGCTTGCCGGCCTCGAGGTCTCCAAGGACTTCCTCGATCGCACGATCCTGGTCGTCGGTTTCCTCATAAGGGAAGCGGTCGACGAATTGCGGGTAGCTCGCGTCCGGCGCTGCAATCACGCCGGCACGCGTGGCGCGCATGGCTGCCGTTTTGATGAGCTCGCCCGCAATTTCGCGGATGCGCTCCTTCATTTTCGCCTTGCGCCGCTGCCAGGCTTCGCCGCCGAGGCTATCGAGGCTGACGCCTTCGCTCTCGTTGCCGTAGCGCGACAGCAATTCGATATTCTCGACGGGCACGTAGAGCTTGTCGCCGCGCGAATATTCCAGCGCGACGCAGTCGTGCGGGACCTTGCTGACCGGGATCTGGGTCAGCCCCTCGTAACGACCGATGCCGTGGTCGGCGTGGACGACGAGGTCGCCGGGCGAAAGCGTCGCAAGCTCGTGCAGGAAGGCGTCGGCGGCCTTGCGCCGCTTGCGCCGCCGAACGAGCCGGTCGCCGAGCATGTCCTGCTCGGTGAGGACCGCGACATCGGGCGTCGTGAACCCGTGCTCGAGCGGAAGGACCAACAGCGCGGGCTGGGTCTTGCTTCCCAGCGCTTCCTGCCAGGTGTCGGCGAGCTTGTGCGATTTCAGCCCATGGTCTTCGAGCAGCCCGAGCAGACGCTCCCGGGCGCCCTTGGTGTAGCTCGCGAGCACGACTTTGTGGCCGCTTCTTCGCAGCTTCGCGACATGGGCCGCGACCGCTTCATAGACGTTCGCCTGCTGCGCGCGTTCAGGCGCGAAATCGCGGGCCGGTTCGACATCGAAGCTGATCGTGCTGGCCGATTCGGGTTCCGGGAAGGGCGACGTGCGATGAACCGCCCAATCGCTGGTCAGCGCGTCCCAGTCGCCGTTGAGGACGTAGAGCGACTGCGGCTTGAGCGGTCGATAGCTACCCGGCTCGGCCTCCATCGCCCGCACGCGATTGTTGTAATAATCCTCGATCGCCTCGCGCCGGGATTCGAGCGCCTTGTCTGCGCCCGCGTCGCGAACGATGATGTCATTCTCGCCGAGATGATCGAATAGGGTCGCGAGCTTCTCCTCGAGGAGCGGCAGCCAGTGCTCCATGCCCGCCATTCGGCGCCCTTCCGAAAGGGCCTGGTAAAGCGGGTCCTGCGTCGCGGTAGCGCCGAACTTCTCGCGGTAGCTCGAGCGGAAGCGCTTGATGCTGGCATCATCGAGCAGCGCCTCGGATGCAGGCATCAAAGTGAACCCTTCGGCCTTGTCCGTTGAGCGTTGGTCCGCTGGATCGAAGCGGCGCAGGGTGTCGATCTCATCCCCGAAGAAATCCAGGCGCAGGGCAAAGTCCTCGCCCGCTGGGAAGACGTCGATCAGCGAACCGCGCACCGCATATTCGCCGTGCTCGGCGACCGTGTCGGTCCGCTGGTAACCGAGGGCGTTCAACTGCTGGATCAGCGTCTCGCGCTCGATCCGTTCGCCCTCGGCGATCCGCCGGGTCAGCTGGCGTATGCGGAACGGCGTCAGGGCACGCTGCGTCGCCGCGCTTGCCGTCGTCACCAGCAGCTGCGGCTTTTCTCGCTTGGCTTGAAGCGCGTTGAGCGTAGCCAGCCGCTCGGCCATCACACGCAGGGCAGGGGACGCACGGTCGTAAGGAAGGCAATCCCACCCGGGCAGGGTCAGAACTTCGACCTCGGGCGCGAACAACGGGACGGTTTCCGCGAGAGCGCGCATCGCGGCTTCGTCGGCGGCGACGACGACGGCTCGGCCGCCCCTGATCCCCCCATGCGCGGCGCGAGCGAGGTCCGCCGCAAGCCACGGCAGGAAACCGGATGGCACGCCCGCAAGAGTCAGCGGCTGGTCGGCGCGGAGGACGCGCTGCAACGGCTCCATCACCGCGCGATCCGGATGTAGTCGAGCTTCTTCAGCGCATCGATCATGGAACCTTCGAAGCGCTCCGGCGCCACGGCGGTTCCGTGTGCCCAGGCCATGATGTCGACGTCCTGCTCATTGAGCATGTCGGCGAACAGCGCGCGCTCGTCCGCGCTCCAGGACGCATGATGAGCGTCGAAGAACCCGCCGACGAGCATATCGGCCTCGCGCGTGCCGCGATGGTGCGCGCGCCAGTGAAGGCGCTTGTATTCCTCGTCTGGAAGCATGCCTGCGATGTAGTGAGGAGCGGCCTCCAAAGGAAGGCCGCTCGCCTTACTTCATCGCGACGTGGTTGGCGCCCCCGTGCGCCTTGCAGCTGACGTTCGGGTTGAACTGCGCATACATGCCGTTGGGATTGCCCCGATAAAGCCATACGTGCCGATCGTAATGCGGCTCGAACATGTGCGCTTCATCGATCTTCGTCGCCGGGTCGTCCTTCATATTGTCATAGGCGACGCCCTGGTAGCTCGGCGGTCGCGCGTGGCCGGCCGCATGCCAGGACTTCTGGAATACCAGGTTCTCGACGGCGACCAGCTTTAGCGATCCGTCCGTCTGCGGCTCGTAGATCAGGATGGCTGGCTTCAGGAAATCGGTGTGTTTTCCATCGCCGTCTACGCGCGGATTTGGCGGCGCCGAGATGCCGAGGAGGTCGGGGCGAAAGAAATGGATGCCCATTGCGCCGAGCTTGGCCGGCTTGCCCATCATGTCGGCCGTGTCGCAGACGTTCATCGGGTCGCGGACATAGCCTTCGGCCAGCGCCACCTTCACGTCCTGGAATCGCGCGGTCGCCGCCCGCACCTCTTCGAGGCTTGGCTCCCCCGACGGCGCTTGCGCAGCAATCGGGATCGCCAATGCAAAGGCGCCCGCGGACGCAGCCGCGAGGCCGATCGAAATCTTCAACATGTGAGGTGCTCCCTTTTCGCGGGGCTGCGGCTACGCCTCGTTAAATCCGGGTACAATCGATATGCTTGCAACGCCTTATACAAATGTGAATAGCTGGCCGGTGGGGTGCCCGCATGTTCGCATGGGACGATATCGCCGTCTTCCTGGCGCTTTATCGCGAGCGTACAACCGGCCGCGCGGCGGCGGCGCTCGGTGTCAGCCAGCCCACCGTCGTCCGCCGGATTGCGGCATTGGAGCAGGCGCTCAAGCTGAACCTGTTCGAGCGGACTCCCACCGGCCTGACCCCGACCGAGGCGGCTCACGGCCTGTTTGCGGCCGCTCAGCAGATCGAGCGATCGATTTGCGAATTCACGGCGGAGGTCGATGCTTTGTCCGGCGCCGAGCTCAACCTCATTCGCGTGACCTTCCTCGATCATTTCGAGCAGCTTCTCGTTCCGGTCCTGCGCGACTTCCGTTGCCGATGGCCGCGCGTCCAGGCACAGCTTCTCGCCAGCGATCACATCTACGATCTGGCGCGCGGAGAGGCGGACATCGGCGTGCGCGGACGGGACCGGCCCGTAAGCGACGAGATCGTGGTCCATGAGCTGCCGCCGTCGGGCTGGACGATCTATGCCAGCGCCCACATGCCCGACAACGAGCGGCCGCGATCGACCGACGAGGTTGCCGGTCATCCCTTGGCCCTGGTCACAGGCACACCGGGAACCCTGCCCATTTATCAGTGGCTCGAATCCCTGGCGTCCGACAACCAGCGGCCCACGCAGTGCAACAATTACCGAGCGATCAAATCGGCTATTGCCTCCGGCGCCGCCTTGTCGGCGCTTCCCTGCACGATCGGGGACGGCGATCCGGACATCGTTCGCTGCTTCCCGCCGCGCGAGGAGTGGGACGTGCCCATCTACCTTGTGGGCAGGCGCGCGGTGCTGCGCCGGCCTCCGGCGCGCGATCTGTTCGACTCGATCGCGGCCCACTTCCAAAAGCATCCGGAACTGTTGATGGGCGTGCGCTGATGCGCCCGGAAATCCTGAATCCATTGTTCGCCGAAGCCGAAACTCTGCGCGGCGTCGGTCCGCAGGTCGCCAAGCTGCTCAAGCGCCTCGACCTCACTCGCGTCGCCGACCTGCTTTATCATCTGCCGATCGGCGCGATCGAACGCATCAACGCGCCGGCGGCCAGCGCTGCGCTGCTCGGATGCAATGTCATCCTTGAACTGACACCCTATCAGACGCGGGAGAACCGCTCCGGGCGCGGGCCCATGCGCGTCTTCGCCTCCGACAGCGACGGCAACACGATCAGCCTCATCTATTTCAACAATCCCGGCTGGGCGAAGCGCAGCCTTCCGATGGGCGAAAAACGCATCATCTCCGGCAAGCTCGAGGCCTATGGCGACGAATGGCAGATCATCCATCCTGAGGTCGCCGAGCCGGGGAAGGGGCCCGCCCCAGCGATCCGCGAGCCGGTCTATCCGTTGACCGAGGGGATGACGAACCGTCGCATGGGCGAACTGGCCGCGTCGGCGATGGAGCGTGCGCCCGAGCTTCCGGAATGGATCGAGCCGGGTCTTGCGTCACGGGAATCGTGGAATGGCTGGCGGGCGTCTGTCGCCTTGGCCCACCGCGAGCCGGGCGCCGAGGACGCTCGCAAGCGGCTCGCCTATGACGAGATCTTCGCGAACCAGCTGGCGTTACTACTGCTGCGCCAGTCACAACGCCGTCACCGGACGGTGCCTCTGCCAGGCACGGGCCAGCTGAGCGACCGCCTGAAGCTTCCCTATGTCCTAACTGGCGCCCAGCGCCGCGTCATCGGAGAGATCCACGGCGACATGGCCCAGCCCGCCCCTATGCTTCGCCTCCTCCAGGGTGATGTCGGGTCAGGAAAGACGCTGGTCGCCGTCTTTGCGATGCTCGCCGCCGTCGAATTCGGCGCGCAGGCGGCGTTGCTCGCCCCGACAGAGATCCTCGCGCGCCAGCATCATTCGACCTTGCTCGGCCAGCTCGACAGCATCGGGGTGCGCGTCGCGATCCTCACCGGCCGCGAGAAGGGCCGCGCCAGGGAAAGCGTCCTGATGGGCCTCGCCGAAGGCACGATCGACATCCTCGTCGGCACGCACGCGATCTTCCAGGAGAAGGTCGCGTACAAGAACCTCGGCCTTGCCGTGATCGATGAGCAGCATCGCTTCGGCGTGTCGCAGCGCCTTCTCCTTTCCTCGAAGGCCGAGCATCCGCCGCACCTGCTGGTCATGACTGCGACGCCGATCCCGCGGACGCTGACGCTCACGCAATATGGCGAAATGGACGTCAGCCGCATCGACGAGATGCCGCCGGGCCGCACGCCGGTCGAAACGCGCGTGATCAGCGAGGAGCGCTTGGCAGACGTGGTCGACGGCCTCGGCCGCCACATCGCGAGCGGCGGTCAGGCCTATTGGGTGTGCCCACTGGTCGAGGAGAGCGAGAAGAGCGATGCGGCCGCCGCCGAGGAACGCGCGCGCATTCTTCGCCAGCGCTTCGGAGAGGACAAAGTCGGGCTAGTCCATGGCCGCATGAAAGGTCCCGACAAGGACGCCGTCATGGCGCGTTTCACCTCGGGCGAGCTCGCGGTGCTCGTCGCGACGACAGTCATCGAAGTTGGCGTCGACGTGCCCAATGCGACGCTCATGGTGGTCGAGGGTGCCGAGCGGTTCGGCCTCGCCCAGCTTCACCAATTGCGCGGCCGCGTCGGGCGCGGGGAGGGGAAGAGCACTTGCCTGCTGATCCGCGGGCAGACACTCACCGACGTCGGTCGTGCGCGCCTTGCCCTCATGCGCGAGACCAACGACGGCTTCCGAATTGCAGAAGAGGATTTACGGCTGCGGGGCCCGGGTGAAATCCTCGGCACTCGTCAGTCCGGCGAGGAAGGCTTTCGCGTGGCGACCGCCGAGGACGTTCAGTCTCTCGCGCCCATCGCGCAAAGCGACGCTCAGCTGCTTCTCGAGCGGGACGGCGGCCTCGCCGGCCCACGGGGGCAGGCCGCGCGAATTTGTCTGTATCTGTTTGAGCGGGACCAGGCGGTTGGACTGCTGAGGTCAGGATGAGGAAACGCGCATGAATCCCGGAATGATGTTGCCCATCCTGCTGGTCTTGTTCGCGGGCGGGATGATCTCGCTGCAGGCGCCGACGAACGCGATTCTGGCCCGCGCTGGCGGATCGCCTGTGCTCGCCGCGCTGATCTCTTTCGCCGTGGGGACGATCAGCCTGCTCATCGTGTGGCTCGCAACCGGGCCTCGTCCGCGCAGCGCGGCTTTCGCCGGACTGCCGGCCTATGCCTGGCTCGGCGGAGCCTATGGCGCCGTCTATGTCGCTGTCGCCGCTTATGCAGCGCCGAAGATTGGCCTCGCCTCGCTCATCACCATCGGCATTGCCGGCCAGATCGCCATGGCGCTGTGGCTGGACCATATCGGGGCCATGGACCTCCCGCGCGATCCGCTGAGCTTAGGTCGCGTCGCCGGCGCGTTACTGGTGATTGCGGGTGTCGTCCTCGTGCGCCGGAGCTAGCGTACCAGCAGACCGTGCTTCTTGCGGCCAAGGCTGAGCTTCATTGGCTCGCCGCTTGCCGTCACGGTCAGGCCCGCATCGCTCACGACCGCGTCGTCGAGGCGTACTGCACCTTCGGCGATCTTGCGCTTCGCCTCCTTGTTAGACGGCGTGAAGCCCAGCGCGGTGAGCGCGTGCGCGATGTTCATCCCGTCGCCAACCGATAGCGTAGGGAGATCTTCTCCCGTGCCGCCGCCCTCGAACGTCTGCTGGGCAGTCTGCCTCGCGACGTTCGCCGCCTCACGTCCGTGCAGCATGGCCGTGGCTTCGGTCGCAAGCACGATCTTGGCCTCGTTGATCTCAGCGCCCGCCAGTCCTTCCAAGCGGCCGATTTCGTCGAGTGGCAGGTCGGTGAACAGGCGAAGGAACCGCCCGACGTCGGCGTCCTGCGTGTTCCGCCAGAATTGCCAATAATCGTAGGGGCTGAGGAGTTCGGGGTTAAGCCAGACCGCTCCTTGCGCGGTCTTGCCCATTTTCGCCCCGTCGGCGGTGGTGATCAGCGGCGTCGTGACGCCGTACAGCTCGGTTGCGTCGATCCGCCGCCCAAGCTCGATCCCGTTGACGATATTGCCCCACTGGTCGGACCCGCCCATCTGCACGCGGCAGCCCGCCAGCCGTGACAGCTCCAGGAAGTCGTAGGCCTGGAGGATCATGTAATTGAACTCGAGGAACGTCATCGGCTGCTCGCGGTCGAGCCGCAGCTTGACGCTTTCGAAGGTGAGCATCCGGTTGATCGTGAAGTGCCTGCCAACCTCGCGCAGGAACTGGATGTACTGAAGCCCGTCGAGCCACTCGGCGTTGTTCATCATCACGGCGTCGGACGGCCCGTCGCCGAAGGTCAGGAAGCGTTCGAATACCCGGCGGATGCCGGCGATATTGGCATCGATCTCTTCGTTGGTAAGCAGCTTCCGGCTTTCGTCCTTGCCCGATGGATCGCCGACCTTTGTCGTTCCGCCGCCCATCAGCACGATTGGCCGGTGGCCTGCCTGCTGGAGGCGTCGAAGCATCATGATCTGAACGAGGCTGCCGACGTGAAGGCTCGGCGCAGTTGCATCGAAGCCGATATATGCGCTCACGACCTCCTTGCTCGCCAATGCGTCCAGCGCTTCGGCATCGGTCACCTGGTGGATGTAGCCACGCTCGTCGAGCAGCTTCAAAAGGGTGGAACGGTATTCGGTCATGGTTGCCGCTTAGCGTCATGCTCTTCGCGCTGCTACCATGGGCCGATGCAATTGAACCTCGTGCCGCATCCGGCCAATCCGCCCGGCAATCCGGAATTCAAAGTGTGGGCCACGGTCGATCATGCCGCGTCGCTCGCTGCGGTCGCCACCACGAATATCTGGTTCGGCGTTGGCGCTCCCGCAGGGCGTTTCGTCATCTCGGTGACTGATGAGCCTCACCGTGCCGACGAACTGTGGAAGACGACCTGTTTCGAAGCCTTCCTGCGACCTTTGGGCGAGGAAAATTATCGCGAGTGGAATTTTGCTCCGTCCGGCGACTGGGCGGCGTACGATTTCTCTCGTTATCGTGACGACATGGCTCCGGCCGAGATCGACGGCGAGCCCTACATCCGTATGGAGGACAATCTCACCTGGTGGGCTTTGGGCGCGACGATTGCCGTTCCCGCTGATACGAACTGGGAACTGGGCCTCTCGGTCGTGCTCGAGGAAAAGGACGGCACGAAATCCTATTGGGCGCTCGCACATCCCGCCGATAAGCCCGACTTCCACGACCCCGGTTGCTTCGCCGCGCACCTTCCCTAAGCAGCCGTCATGACCTTGTTCGGAATCGACCGGCTCCTCGCCGAGGCAGAGCTTCGCCGCCCGCTGGAAGGCAAGCGCGTTGCGCTGTTGGCGCACCCGGCCTCGGTGACGAAGGACTTGACGCACAGCCTGGATGCGCTCGTGGCATCCGGTCTCAAGATGTCCGCCGTCTTCGGCCCGCAGCATGGCGTGCGCGGCGACCTCCAGGACAATATGATGGAGTCGCCGGACTTCACCGACCCGACCTACGGTATCCCAGTTTTCAGTCTCTATGGCGAAGTCCGACGTCCGAGCGGCCAGTCGATGGGGACGTTCGACACGATCCTGATCGACCTCCAGGACCTGGGCTGCCGCATCTACACTTACGTCACGACCTTGCTTTACGTCCTCGAAGCCGCGGCCGAGCACGGCAAAAGCGTATGGATTCTCGATCGTCCCAATCCGGCGGGGCGACCAATCGAAGGCCTGACCCTCCGGCCGGGCTGGGAAAGCTTCGTCGGCGCCGGACCGATGCCGATGCGCCACGGCATGACGCTGGGAGAGCTCGGCCGCTGGTTCATCGACCATTTCAAGCTCGACGTGGACTATCGCGTGATCGAAATGGAAGGCTGGCGACCCAGCGAAGGTCCAGGCTTCGGTTGGCCAGAGGATAGGGTCTGGATCAATCCAAGCCCCAATGCCGCGAATCTGAACATGGCGCGCGCTTATGCCGGCACGGTCATGCTCGAAGGAGCGACGTTCAGCGAAGGCAGGGGCACAACGCGGCCGCTGGAGTTGTTCGGTGCCCCCGACATCGAACCGCGCGATGTCATTGCCGACATGGAGCGCTTCGCGCCGCAATGGCTCGCTGGCTGCAAGCTTCGCGACATCTATTTCCAGCCGACGTTCCACAAGCATGTGGGTGAGCTGTGCCGGGGCGTGTTCATCCACGCCGAGGGGCCGTTCTACGACCACGAGGCATTCAAGCCGTGGCGGCTCCAGGCCCTCGCGTTCAAGGCGATCCGCCGCCTCTATCCCGACTATGGGCTGTGGCGCGACTTCCCGTACGAATATGAATTCGACAAGCTCGCGATCGACGTGATCAACGGCTCTCCGCTGTTGCGCGAGTGGGTGGACGACCCCAGTTCGGCTGCGGGAGATCTAGATGCCGTGACGCTGCCTGACGAAGAAGCCTGGGCCGATGAGCGGAAGCCTCACCTGATTTACTGACCCGCCTCGAAGGCGTGGTTAACCAAGAAGTAGGAGGTCCTTCCGTATGCCGCTCCTCGAATTTGATTGGGGAGCCCGGCTCGATGGCCACTCAGGGGATCGAGGAAGTCACTGAAAATGCGATCCGCGCAGTCGCGCGCGATTGCGGGTCGTTGTCCATGGAGTGCAGCGACGTCTCCGGTTACGTGAAAGGCGTTGGCCAACGTATCGGTGAGCATCTCAAGATGCTCGATCAGCTCGAGGAAGTGACGACGCGCCTGCTCGGCGACCAGGGACGGGTGTCCGATTCCACCGACGAGGCGAGATTGTTGTCCGAGCAGGCAAAGGCCAAGCTCGATGCCGGACGCGAGGCCATCGAAGGCACGATCGAGGGCTTCAAGGGGCTTACCGACCTGATCGTCCAGCTCGGCGAACGCATGGCGGGCTTCGCAACGGCGATGAGCCAGGTGCAGACCGTCTCTTCGACTATCGAGACGATCGCCCGCAAAACCAACATGCTTGCGCTGAACGCGACCATCGAGGCAGCGCGGGCAGGGGACGCCGGCCGCAGCTTCGCCGTCGTCGCTGCCGAAGTGAAGAAGCTTGCGCACGACACGCGCGCGGCGACCAGCCAGATCGCCTCGACCATCGGCGAGCTGACCCGGGAAGCCGGAGCCGTCACCACCGAGATCAAGACCGGCGTCGAGCGCAGCCGTGCCGCTCAGTCGGGCTTCAGCACGATCAGCGAAACCGTCCGCGAGGTCACCGAGATTGTCGGGATGGTCGATCGCCAGACCGAGGGCATCGCGCATTCGACCAGCATGATTCAGACCAGCGTCGATCGCGTCAAAGCGGGCCTTACGGACTTCGCCGGCGACGCCCGGGCCAACGGCAGTGAGCTGCTCAGCGCCCAGAAGCGACTCGCGCACCTCGAGATGTTGTCGAACACGATGCTCGACACGCTCGCCAATTCAGGGGCCGAAATCGACGACACTCCCTTCATCCTGAAGGCGCAGGAAGGTTGCCGCGAGGTCCAGGCAGCAATCGAACAGGCGATTGATTCGGGGAAATCAGCCTGGAGGACGTCTTCGATCGCGATTACCAGATCATGGAGGGGACGAACCCCGTTCAGTACCGGGTGCGTTTCAACGAGACGGCCGACCGCGAAGTCCGCCCGGTCCTCGACCGGATGAAAGCAGCCGATGGCCGCATCATCGGCACCGCAATCGGCGACATGAACGGCTATCTCCCGACGCACCTGTCGGAGCGCAGCCATCCGCAGGGACCCGATCCGGTGTGGAACGACGCCCACTGCCGCAACCGCCGCATCATGATCGACGACCAGACCCGCATGGCGCTCGCAAGCGACCGGCCGGCGACGCTCGCCACTTACCGGATGGAGCTGGGCGACAAGAAGATCCCGGTGAAGAACATTTACGTGCCTTTGTGGGTGAAGGGCCGTCGCTGGGGCAACTTCGAGTTGGCGTACCGCGACGATTAACTTCCGTCGCTGATTCATTACGCGGCCATAAACCTCCTCTTTACGCCCTTGCGTTAGAAGGTGTGGCACAAAGGTTCTCGTGAGCCTGCTTGGGACTAGGGGAAAGGAATGGCGATCAACCGGTCGGTCAACCAACAGCCGGTCAGTGTTGCCGAAGCACAGCTAGTCCGCGTTGCGGAAGGCGGTTGCGCGCGCCATCCTCATCTCAATGGCCTCCTCGAAGCAGTGGGGCCGTATGCGGCGAGCGATCTCGCCGATGCGGTGCACCTCCTTTGCAGCCTCCACGGCCGCTATCCCGGGCTTGTCGAAATTGCGCTTCAACGCTGTGCAAACGCAGGCGCCAAGCCCTGGCTCGAGCGTGCAGGCGAAGCGTTCGAACGCGAGCGACTGTACGTCGTTCGCCTGACGTCGGCCGTTGGACCGCTCCCGAGCACTCCCGGCGCCAGGGAGACCGAAGCGAGCCTAGTGGCCGCTCGTCACGCGCTGGAAACGCTTGCGACTTCCGAGCGGAAGGGCTGCGCATTGGGCGCGGCGACCAGCCTGATCTGCGACTGGTGGGCAATCCGCCGGCTGCTGGATCGCGCCGCCGCGCGTGTCGGCCTCGAATGCCCGGCGCCGTCGCTTCCCGATGAAAACTCGATCATCGAGGTGATCCATCGTGCCGCCGATACGCCGGCCAGCGAACGCGCGCTCGGCTTTGGTGGAGAGCAGCTGCTACTGCAGCACCGCGGCCTGTTGGATATTCTTGAAGCGCGCGCGGCGGCCCGATCAGCCTATTGATCGTCAGGCCGCGAGCGACAGCTCCTGCTCGACGGCCTGAACTTGCGCTAGTTCTTCAGTCTCAACCGCGGCGGCGACACGCTGCTTCGGGAACAGGACCCGCGACAGCAGGACAACCGCTCCGAGCATCAGATAGGCGCCGATCGCCCACATCGGGCTGATCAGGACGGACGCAGCCAAGGGCACGCGCAGGAGCACGGGATTGAAGCCGAAATCCTCGCCAATCGCTTCGCAAACGCCTAAAATGGTGTGAGCCCGAAGAGTAACGGGGACTGAATTTTCCTGCGCGGACATGGTCCAAAGCTCCTTTGCCAAACTTTATGTCCCTCACAGAGCAAGAGCCGTGCCAAAGTGAAAATATTCGAGTTTTCAGTAGGTTAGCTTTTGCGTCTCGGCGGAATGTTCGCAATTTCCACCAATTCCCGGCCGCAACAGTTGGGAATGCACACCTCATGTTGCAAGTGCGATATTGCAGCGCAGCACTTGAACAGTGTCCATTCATCGACAATCTGCTAGAGGCGCGCCCGATTGATGGGCCGCACTAGGGAGTCATGGCTGTGCAGCGGATCATGATGAAGTCGAAGATCCACCGTGCGACGGTGACGCAGGCCGACCTCGATTATGTCGGCTCGGTCACGCTCGACGCCGCCCTGATGGAAGCGGCGGATCTGCTCGAGGGTGAGCAGGTGGCGATCGTCGACATCACCAACGGCGCGCGAATCGAGACCTATGTCATTCCGGGCGAGGCGGGCAGCGGGGTCATTGGGATCAATGGCGCCGCAGCGCATCTCGTCCATCCCGGCGATCTCGTGATCATCATGAGCTATGCCGTGCTCGACGATGCGGAAGCGCGCACGTTGAAGCCGCGCGTGGTCCATGTCGACGCAAAGAATCGGATCGTTAAGCTCGGTGACGACGCTGCCGAGCCCGTTCCCGGTTCGGATCAAAAGCGCGGCGACCTGGTCGCGGCCGCCTAACCTCCGCGCCGACCATCAGCCGCCAGGGTTGCGGCAGATAATCCGTCGACATGTAATAATAGAAGAGGCAGCGTCCGTCGGCCGAGCGGTTGACGCCTTTCGCGATCCCGAAGGCCACGCCGCCGCTGAATACCGGGCCGCCACTGTCGCCGGCGATGCAGCCTGGGCCCGCGACGGTCACCCAGGTAGGCGAACAGGGACCGCCGCAGAGCTCTCCGCGCGGTGCATAGTCGGTCAGCTGCACCTCCGCGCAGCTATAGCCCGAGCTATCTCCGAAGTGGCAGACGAAGTCTCCGGCACGAGTGCTGTCGCGGTTGCGCCACGTGACCAGGCTGCGAAGCGAGTCCGCGCCCCGGTTTGAATAAAATAAGGGCGCGCCCGGCTCTGGGCTCAGGTTGATCTGCACATCTTGATAGCCAGCTCCGGCCTGCGCGAAAAAAGGCAGCTCAACGACTGCGCCATCAGGATCACGGTATGAAAGATCGTCGGGGCAGTGGGCCGCGGTTGCTATGCCCGTGCGCTCGCCGTCGGTGACGACGAAACCGCTGGTGCAGACGCTTCGCCGGCCCGTCAGGCTGTTGACCCCTTCGAGGCGAGCTCCGCCGTCCACCCGCAGATTCTGTTCGATCAGCTGATTGATCTGAACGCGGACCGGAACTCCGCTGAGCTGTTCGGCCCGGGCGCGGATCGCGTCCGCTCCGAAGCGCCGCGCGTCGGCACTCGTGACAAGCAGGACGACCTCTCCCGTACGCTGGTCATATCCGGCACCGCGAGCGCCTGGGAGCGCCGCGCGGAAGTCGATGAGATGCTTGCGCATTGCCGCTACCGCCTGTGAACGCGTCGCCCGGGCCCCGGTGCGGAAAACGATCGGCACGCCGCCGGCACTCCGGTCCGCCACCGGTTCGGTCCCGGTCAGGAAAACGACGATCCGATATTGTGGCGAATGCTCGATCGATATGCCTGCAAGCCGTGAGGCGAATTCGTTCGCAATCTGCTCCGTCACCGGCACGCTGGCCTGCTGCGCTTGAAGCCGGCGGAGAGCTTCGCCGCCTGGCACACCATGTTGGGCCGCATATTGGGCAGCGTCCTCGGCAAGTGCCGCTTCCTGCGTCAACACAGGCTGTGCGGTCGCCGGTCCCGTGATAATGGCCAGCGCAGCCGCAAAGGACCCGACGATGCCCCAGGATCTCGCCGCCGACGCCACCACCTTCGACCTCACTCCTCCGACCGATGAACAGTTCGAGCAACTCGTCGCCGACCTCAACGACGAAGAACGCCATGTCCTCCTGCAGCACGGCACGGAAGCGCCTTTTTGCGGCGTCTTCCTGAACGAAAAGCGTCCGGGCGTCTTCACCTGCCGGCTGTGCGGCCTTCCGCTTTTCCACGGCGGCACCAAGTTCGAGAGCGGAACAGGCTGGCCGAGCTTCACCCAGCCGTTCGCTGAAGGACACCTCAAGACGATTAGCGATACCAGCTATGGCATGGTCCGGACGGAAATCGTCTGCGCGCGATGCGGTGGGCACCAGGGCCATGTCTTCCCCGACGGGCCGCCGCCGACCGGCGAGCGATATTGCATCAACTCGGTCAGCCTGGCGTTTACGGCAGAAGGCGAGAGCTTGCCTGACAAGCTCGCCCGCGGAGCACCTGAGGGCGAGCCAGCGCAGTGAGAACGGCCGCGTAGTCTCACATTGGTCTTGCGGATCTCGGATCGTTACGGCTGTTGCTGGCGTTGATGCCGTCTGCTGAAAACACAGGAGCGACTTAGTGCCGGACCATAATGAAAAGGCGAATTTGGGCGTGCAGGGCCTGGACGACATCACCGTCGGCGGGCTGACGCGATCTCGCCTTTTCTTGCTGGAGGGCAGCCCGGGGACAGGCAAAACGACGATCGCGACCCAGTTCCTGATGGCGGGAGCGGAGGCCGGAGAACGGTCGCTCTACATCACCCTATCCGAAACCGAGGACGAGTTGCGCGCCGGCGCGGCTTCGCACGGCTGGTCTCTCGAAGGTGTCGACATTTTCGAGCTGGTCCCACCGGAAAGCCTGCTCGATGAGGATCAGCAGCAAAGCCTCCTTTATTCGTCGGACCTTGAGCTGGGGGAGACCACCAAGCGCATTTTCGAAGCGTTCGAGAAGGTGAAGCCTAAGCGGGTGGTCCTCGACAGCCTGTCGGAGATCCGGCTGCTGGCCCAATCCTCGCTTCGGTACCGGCGGCAGATCCTCGCGCTGAAGCATTATTTCGCGCGAAGCGGCGCGACGGTGCTGATGCTCGATGACCTTTCCAGCGAGGCGAACGACCGGACAATGCACAGCGTCGCCCACGGCGTGATCCGGCTCGAAGAGCTTTCGCCGGAATATGGCGCCGAGCGACGCCGTTTGCGGGTCATCAAATATCGTGGCCAGCGCTACCGCGGCGGCTATCACGATTTCGTCATCGACACCGGCGGAGTGCGGGTCTTCCCGCGGCTCGTCTCGGCCGAGCACCGCAAGCCATTCAAGCGCGAGGTGCTGCTCGACGGATTCGCCGGAACTGAATGCCCTCCTCGGCGGAGGTGTCGAGCGCGGTTCGAGCGTCCTCATTCTCGGCCCGGCAGGCACCGGCAAGTCGCTTCTCGCTCTGACCTTCGTCGTCGGGCGCGGTCAACCGCGGCGAGAACGCGGCGATGTTCGTGTTCGACGAGGAACTCGGCTTATTGTTCGAGCGGGCCAAGGGCGTCGGCATCGACCTGCAGGAGTTGGTCGATTCCGGGAAGCTCGCCATCGAGCAGATCGACGCGGCCGAGCTGACGCCGGGCGAACTGTCGGAGCGCGTTCGCCATTGCGTCGAGGTGAACAAGGCTCAGACAGTCGTGATCGACAGCCTCAACGGCTATCAGGCGGCGATGCCGGAGGAGCAGGCCCTGATCCTGCACATGCACGAGCTGCTGCAATATCTGAACCGGCAGGGCGCCTCGACCTTCCTGACGGTCGCGCAGCACGGACTGGTCGGCGACATGCAAGTCGCCGGTCGACGTCACCTACCTCGCGGATACTGTTGTCCTGCTGCGCTATTTCGAGGCCTTTGGGCGAGTGCGCCGCGCGATCTCCGTGATCAAGAAGCGCACAGGCGCGCATGAGGACACGATCCGCGAATATCAGATCGACCACAGCGGGCATTACCCTTGGCGACCCGCTGATGGGCTTCCAGGGCGTCCTGCGCGGCGTTCCCGAATTGGTCGAAGAGCGCGAGCAAGCTGCTGGAAAAGACGGCCGAATGACTCATGATGTCTCCGAACGCGGGTTGATCCTCGCGCCGCATTGGCCGGGACGCGCCCAGTTGCACGCGACATGCTGGCCGAGGCGGGCTTCCGAAGCGAAATCGTCGACCGACGTCGCTCGATCTGGTCGAACAGCTGCGCGCCGGGGCAGGCTTCGGCATCGTGACGGAAGAAGCGATCAGCGGGTCCAGCCTCTAACGCTTTGTCCGCAGTGGCTGGACGCCCAACCCGAATGGTCCGACTTTCCATTCGTCCTACTCACCCAGCGGGGCGGCGGGCTTGGAGCGGAACCCCGAGGCTGGGCGGTTCCTTGAGCTGCTCGGCAACGTGACTTTCCTCGAACGGCCGTTCCACCCGACGACCTTCGTCAGCCTCGCCCAATCGGCGATGCGCGGCCGCCGCCGGCAGTATGAGGCGCGTGCGACGCCTCGAGGAATTGAACCAGCTCGCAACGGATCTCGAGCGCCGGCGTCGAAGAGCGGACGGCAGAGCATGCGTCCGCGGTCGCGCAGCTGCACGAGGCCCAGAAGCTGGAGACGCTCGGCCAGCTGACCGGCGGCGTGGCGCACGACTTCAACAATCTGCTGACGCCGATCACCGGCGCGCTCGACATGCTCCAGCGCAAATATGCGGCTGACCGACGAGCGCTCCGCGCGCCTGCTCGCGAATGCGCTTCAGGCTGCCGAACGGGCCAAGACTCTGCTCCAGCGGCTGCTTGGCTTTGCCCGCCGCCAGGCGCTGCAAACGCAGCCGGTCGATATCGCGGCCTTGCTGTCCGGCATGCGCGACCTGATTGCGAGCTCCGTAGGTCCGACGATCGAGATCCACCTTCGCTGCGATTCCGAGCTGCCGGCGGCAGTGGCCGATCCCGAACCAGCTGGAGCTCGCCATCCTCAACCTGTGCGTCAACGCCCGCGATGCGATGCCCGAGGGCTGGGTCTCTCACCATCCTCGCCGAGGAACGTGGCGATCGGCCCCCGTTCGGAACCGAAACTGAAGCCGGGCCTGTACGTACGCCTGTCGGTGATCGACGCCGGCTGCGGAATGGATCAGGACACGGTCGTTCGTGCGATCGAACCGTTCTTCTCGACCAAGGAATTCGGACGCGGCACCGGGCTCGGGCTTTCGATGGTCCACGGCCTTGCGGCGCAGCTGGGCGGCGGATTCGCGCTCACCAGCGCGCCGGGAGAGGGCACGCGCGTCGACCTGTACCTCCCGGTCGCCGCCGAAGGTGCGCCAGCCGAAAGCAAGGCGGCCATCGGAGTCGGTGCATTCGATCGACCGGCGGCTGTCGGTCCTGCTGGTCGACGACGAGGAAATTGTCCGCACTGCGACTGCCGAGATGATCCGTGATCTGGGCCACGATGTCGTCGAAGCCGCCAGCGGCCCGGAAGCGCTGACGCGGCTTCGTGATGGGTTGTCAGTGGATGTCGTCATCACGGATTACATGATGCCAGGCATGAACGGCGGCGCGCTCGCGCGGAGCGTGGCGAAAAGCTTTGCAGGCGTGCCGGTTTTGCTCATCACGGGCTACACCGGCCCAACGGACGAAGTGCTGCATCTCGCGAGGCTCGCCAAGCCGTTCGGCCAAGCCGATATCGCCACCGCGCTCGCCGGCCTTTTCGCGGATGACGACAAAGTCGTGCGCCTGCCGTTGCGCTAGGCACGGTGACTAAAGGCGGCGCGACCTTCCAATATAATCGATCCGGATCTGCACCCAGGAGCCGATCAGCGGACGGCCGCCCTTGCGCGGCGGCTTGACCCGGAATTGCCAGGCTGCGTTGAGCACCGCGCCGGCGAGACGCGACCCGCGCGGATATTGGTCGAGCGCGATGCAATCGTCGACGCGATTGCCGGGAACGGTCTTGCAAGCGATCAGTCCGTATCCGTCCGGCGCATTCGTCGGCAGGTAGCCTCCAAGCTCGGCACTCGTTGGGCGACGTGCCCATTCCGCCTCGTAAAGCACTTCACCGTTTGGACCGTGCCCGACTGCTTCGCTATCGCCGGCGCTGCCGGACTGGGTGGTGGTCATTTTCGAAATGTCCGCCGCGGCCATGTCGGCGCTGCTCATCTCGACCCAGGGTAGTGCCTTGTCGCTCTGCTGAGACGGCGTGATCGTCGGTTTCACCGGGAGGATGATTTGGGGTGGCTTGGGGACAGGCCTCTGCTCCTGCGCTCGAGGACGGATGGACTCAGCCTTCCGCGAGCGGTTGGGCGCCGTGCTTCGGCTTTCGGGAATGAGGTCGACCACGATCCCCGGAGATCCCTTGAACGAGGGTGGCGGGACGACGCCGAGCCCCAGGAGCACGAACAGCAGTAAAAGGTTGATGCCAACCGCCAGGGCAAGGCCAAACAGCCGCCGCTGAAGCGGCGTCCGGGCGTAGGGCGAGCGGAGGCTATAGGCTGGCAAGGGTGAGTTGTTGGATGCGTCGCGTCGGAGCGGGACTAGCGTGTCGCGACGTGAACCGCGAGTGAAAGCGTTGGATGTTCACCTTGCCGCGCCCCGAACGGCAATGCCAATGGGCTTGGCGATGGATGTCACCGTCAGGGACGCAGACGAGCGCGATGCGGAGGCGGTTCAGGCGATCTACGCGCACCACGTGCTCCACGGCACCGCGTCCTACGATACCGAACCGCCCAGCGTGGACTTCATCGGCGGGAAGATCCGCGGGGTGCTCGCAGCCGGATGGCCTTACCTCGGTGCCGACGTGGATGGGCAAATTGCGGGCTATGCCTATGCGACCCAGTTTCGCGACCGCGCGGCGTATCAATACACCTGCGAGAACAGCATCTACGTCGATCCCGATCGGACTGGCCAGGGAATTGGTAAGGCGCTGTTGCGGGAGCTTATGGACGGATCGGCAGCTGCCGGGTTTCGGACCATGATTGCGGTGATTGGCGGAGCGGAACCGGCTTCCGTCCGGCTCCACTTGTCCTGCGGCTTCGCCGAAGTTGGACGGCTGCGCGCCGTGGGCTTCAAGTTCGGCCGCTGGCTCGATTCCGTTTACATGCAGCGTTCGCTAATTGACTAAACGAGCGCTGGTCCCGCCGTCTGGCGGGGCGCGAGCGAAACTGCGAGAGACCCCGCCTGGAGAGGCTTCAGCAGGTCGGCAGCCGGAGCGGAGCCATCCAGCCATGCACGCCAGGCATCCTGCGGAACCACCGCGACCTGGCGGCTGTGGTAAGGCGCAACGTCCTCGCCAGGCTCGGTCGTCAGCATGGTGAAAGCCTCGCCGATGTCGGGCACTGTCCGCGTCAGGCCGGCGATCCCAAGCATGCCGCCGTCCGCAGAAGTGAGCAGCCAGCGATCCTTCCGCTTCTGCTTCGGGTCGGCGGAAGCCGTGAACTCGTAGAAACCGTCGGCGACGATCAGGCAACGGCCCGACGGAAATTCGCGGCCGTCGGAGCGGAAATTGTAGACGGGCTTCCCGCCCGGACCGGGCCAGCTCCAACGGCGCACCAAGAAGTCGTAGGCATCGCTGTCCGGCTGTGCAGGGCGGACGATGACGCCAGGATCGGTGATCGCGATGTCGCGCGGCGCGAGGTTCGGCAGGCCTTCGGGAAAGACGATCGGCATCTGCAGCTCGCGGAAGATCCGGGCGACCTCATCGACCGATTTCGTCTGGGTGTAGAGATTGCACATGCGCCCGGCTTATCGCCGAAAGCGCCGGAGGGGGAAGGAAGCCCTGCCCGGGCTTGGGAGCGAGGAGGGCAGGGCTTCAACAGTCCGGTTGGTCGCAGCGCCGCCCGAGCTCGCTAAAGATGGAGCGGCGCTGCGTAGGATCTGTTTACCGCGCCCGAGTTAGCGGCGAATTGCGAGACCTGGTTAACGGTTTGGCTGCCACGATTGGTGGCCGGGCACCCTCAAGAGGATGGCTAGAGGCCCGCGCGGTCGTCGGTGGTCGAGTAAGGCTGTTCCTGGATGGAAGTGTCGACGTCGATCGCCTTGTAGACGATGCAGCGCGAGAGGAGGCCGGTGATCAACAGATAAGCTGCGAGCACGCCCGCGACGATCCCTGCGATGCCCTCGAGGTAGCCGAGATAAACGACGATCCCGAGACCGAGCGCGACGACGATACGAACGACACGATCTTCCGGTCCGACATTCCTGGTCATGTGAACTACCCCGCGTTGAGAGCCGATACGCATTCTTTAGCCCATAAACTTACGGCATACCAAGATGTAGTGAACGCGAATGAGCCCCGACGGTCGACCGGGTCGGGCAGGAACGGCGGAACTGCGATTGCGTCGCGCACGTTTCAGCATTTGAGCACGGGTCCGGGGGAACGCGCGGACCGGTGATGGTGAACGACGAACAGCTCCAGCAATTGATCGCCCGTTGCCGCCGCCTCGCGAGCGAAATGACGGACGACGCGACCCGCGACGCGCTGGAACGGCTCGCGCTGGAATATGAGGCGCAGCTCAACCACCGCCCCGGCCCCTTCATCCTCGGACCGGATTCGCCGCGCGAGTAAAAGCCGAGCGGCCCGTAACTTCGCTTAAGTTCGCACTGGCGGATAGGGCTGCGCTTCGCCATTCCCATCGTAAGGCACAAATGGGCCGGTGTAGGAAAGCCGACGCGGCCCGACGGGATCAGGCGGCCGCCAGCCGCCTTCGCTTGCGGAATGCGGTTCCGACCAGTGCGAAGCCCAGGAGCATTGTCATCCACGTCCCCGGCTCCGGCACCAACCGGAGTACCGAATTGTCCGGCGCGAAGTCGGAAATGCGGGTGTTGCCGGCGCCGTCGCGCGGCCACAGGTTCCAGCCATATTCGAGCGGGTTCAACGGCGTCGCGCCGAACAGAGCGACCGGCACGATGATGCTGAACGCGTTGCCGGTGATATCCGCGGTGAGCGGAGTGCCGCTGAGCGTGGCAACTTCCGTCTGGCCGTTGAGGGCAATCACGCGGTTGAAGATGACGTCGGGGTTGCCGACGTTCGCAAACGGGCCGGGCGAGGCGGCGGTGCCGGTGTCCACGCCGATCACGTAGGCGCCGTCCACGAGCGTCGGATCGATCGTGCCCGCCATCGTTGCGGCGAGCGTGAAGTTGGTGCCGTCGAAGCTCACCGTGAAGCTGGTGACGTCGAGGCCGAGGTTCTGGACTCCGACATAGTAGGGCAGGTTGAAGTCGCCGACCGGATCACTGACGGTGAGGCTCTGGGCGGTCAGGGGAGCGCTGGCGACGAATGAGACGAGCGCCAGTGCAAGCTGCGTCCTGGTCATCGGCGTAACCTCCTTAAGGTTACACCCCCCGGCTCAGGTTGCGAACGACTCGCAACGACGGTGGCGTACTTAGCATAGTTTGCCCGCCGTTGCAGCGTTCCGCCGTGCGCCAGACCGCGCGTCAGTTCCGCATGCTGTCGGGCACCACGCCGCCATTCTCGGCGAGCTTCTGCATCACCGCTTTGTGGAGCGCGATATTCTGCTCGGCGCTGCCGTCCTCACCGGCATGCACGCCAAGCTCGTCCGCGAGCTCCTTGCGGGCAGTCAGGCTGGAATCGAGGTCGAGCAGCTTGAGGAGGTCGACGATCGACGTCTGATAATTGCCTCCGCCGTCCTTCATCGAGGCCATCTCGGTCAGCACGGCGCCGACGTCGACGTTCTGTGCCGGGGGCGGCGCGGTCGCGGTCGCGGTGTCGCCCTGGGCGGCGGCGGGATCGGAAGGCGCGGGGTTGGGAGTCGGCGTTCCGGCCTGCGGCGCAGCCTGCCCCTGCGCCTTCGGATGATGGAAGATCTTGTTCAGGATGTTGCCGAAGACGCTCATCACTCATTCCTTTCGGGTTACGCAAAGCCTCAACGAAAGCTGCCGCGTCGGGGTCCGTGAGAGCCGACAGGAACGGCATCCGAACCGGCTCGTTGTGGCGCGACGAGGAGAGAAACGATGTCCAACAAAGTCCTGATTTTGTTGTGCGGAACGGCGCTCGCGCTGACCGCCTGCAACAAGAAAGATGCGGCGACCAACAACGCCGCCACCGACATGAACGTCGCTACCGAAAACACCGACCTCAACATGGCCAGCGGAAATGACGCCGCGGCCGCGCCTTCGCCGCTGACGGCGCAGGGCTTCGCGAACGCGGCAGCGGCAAGCGACCGGTTCGAGATCGAAAGCTCCAGGCTCGCCGCGACGGCCGCCAGCTCGGCCGCGGTGAAGAGCTTCGCGACCAAGATGATCAGCGCACACACGGAATTGACCGCCAAGCTGAAGAGCACGCTCGCCGGAATGAGCCCCGCCGTCACCCCGGACGACGCGCTCAGCGCCGAGCAGCAGGCAAAGCTCGACAGCCTGAAGGGCGTGAACGGAAGCGCGTTCGACAGCGCCTATGCGTCGGCGCAGGCAGAGGCGCACCAGAAGGCGCTCGACGCGCTCAACGCTTATGCGGCGTCGGGCGACAATGCGCAGCTGAAGACCTTCGCCAGCGGGCTGGTCCCGACGGTGACGGCGCACCTCAACATGGCGAAGGGCCTGAAATAACCGTGGCGCCTCCGGGTCCAGTCCCGGAGGCGTTCGCTTTGGCGCACGCCAGCCAAACTTCACAAAGTTCACAGGCCAACGCGTGCGCGTGCGTGAGGGCGGAGGGATTGGAGCGACCGCTTTGCCCGCCCGGTAGTGGGTCGAAACGGGGGTCCTTCGACTTTGTGACCTTTGTTCGAATGCGCCAGCCGCCGACCCTCGCCGCCAGTCCATGATGAGGCCCAATCCGCGCATCCGGGATGATAAGCCACAGAAGAGGGCGTGTAGGAAAGCGCGAGCTGCCGATCGCAGCGCCGCCGACGCAAAGCGTCGCCGGAGCAGCGCGTAGAGCCAGCGAGCGCCGGCCAGCCTGCCGCGAAGCGGACAGGACTGACGTCACGGGATTTACTCCCGTGACGGCTCCTTATTTCTCCGGAACGCCCGCGACCCTGCAGATTTCGCAGCCGCGCGGGCCCGCACCCTTCGTGGTCCGGCATGGTCCGGCGACGAATATGCTGGCATCGGTCCGCACGGCGGAGGGGCTGCATACGCGAACGACTTCGCGCGGCGGCGTGTTCACCCCCTGCATCCGCTGAATATACCATTTCTTGCCGTCCCAATCGTATGGACCGTCCAGCAGGCAGGACTGCATCGCGATCCCCGGCGCAAAGCCGAAGTAGGGTACTTCCGCGGTTCCGGCTGCGGCCGTCAGCGGGCAGGGCGCCATGGCCCGATTGGGCACGCTCTGGATCCACTTCTGGAGCTGGACCGGCGGAGGCGTCGGTTGCGCGGAGGACTGGACGGACGCGATTGCCGTGAGGCCGAGCGCCGCCAATCCGATGGAGGCGAGCAGGGTCCGGTTTGTCGTGAGGTGCATGATGCCCTCCCATCGTTCGATGGTACCGAGCAGGTGCATTGTAACATGGATTAGTGACCAAGCAGAATTGCGAGGTCGCCGTCACTCCATCATTCGGGGTCGAACAGCCACCGTGCCACCCACGCCGCGCAGGCCGCGCCGAGCAACTGCGCCACAATGAAGAGCGGCACGTCGTGGGGCGCGATGCCCGCGAAGGTGTTGGTGAGGCTGCGCGCGACGGTGATGGCCGGGTTGGAGAAGCTAGTCGATGAGGTGAACCAGTAAGCGGCGGTGATGTAGAGCGCGACGCTGGCCGGCACCCACTCGCGCCGGTAGCGGACGGTGCCGAGGATCGTCAGGATCAGGCCGAAAGTCGCGATCGCCTCGCCGACGCCCTGGCCGAGCCCGGTGCGCGCCTTCACCGAAAGCTGTAGCGTCGGCAGGCCGAACATCAGGTGCGCGGCCCAGGCGCCGAGAATCCCGAACGCGAGCTGCGCGGCGATGTAAGCGGCGGCATCGCCCCAGCGAAGCTCACCGCGTGATGCGGCGACGAGGCTCACCGCCGGGTTCATGTGCGCGCCGGAGATCGGCCCGAACATGGTGATCAGGACGAACAGGATCGCGCCGGTCGCTAGGGAATTTCCTATCAGGGCGACCGCATCGTTCCCGCCCGACAGGTTTTCGGCCATGATGCCGGAGCCGATCACGCAGGCGAAGAGGAAGAAGGAGCCCACGCCTTCCGCCGCGATTCGGCGGGCGAGCGGCGGCTGGTCGGTGTGGTGCGTCATCATGTCCCCCGGCCGGTGGCCTAGGAAGCAATTGTGACGCTTTTATTGCGAACTACCGAGCGCAGTGGAGGGACTGCGAAGCAATCGGGAGGTAGCGCGTAGAGCCGCGCAGCGCCGGCCAGCCTGCGCGACCAGCGGGAGCGACAGGACTGACTTCACGGGATTTACTCCCATCCCTTCCTCTCGCCCCGGACACCCTCGTCATATTTGCGGTGCATGCAGCGCGAGATCTGCAGCTTGCCCTCGTCCGAGAACAAGGAGCCGCCCTCCGCCATGCACTCCCGCACGAGCAAGCGGGCGGTGTCCGGATCGTCGGCTTTGAGCTGCCTCAGCCAGGTCTTGAGCTGCTCCATTTCTTCCGAGGGCGGGCTGGACTGCTCGGCGCTGCTTGGCTGGCAGGCTGCAACGGCGGCGGCGGCGATGAGGATTGGGATGAGCTTCGGCATGAGCGCCCGCTAGGGGATGCGCGCAAACATGGCGTTAATGCGCGAGCGACCGAGCGCAGGGGAGGGATTGCGAAGCAATCGCGAGCCAGCGCGTAGAGCCGCGCAGCGCCGGCCAGCCTGCCGCGAAGCGGACAGGACTGACGTCACGGGATTTACTCCCATGACGGGGCGCTATTTCTTGACCATCAACCGGCAAGCCAAGTGCTGCTCACCCCAGCGGGTGGCGAATGTATCCGAAACTTCGAACCAAATTCCATCTGGGCCACCTTGCCCGTGGTTTGCACCCATACACGAGCATTGGCACTCGTGGCCGTGCGCGTTCATGCATTTCGAAGCGCACTTTTCCTGCTCCCTATACGGCTGGATCACGTACAGTTTTCGGTAACGGTGGAGCAGGCCTGAAACCAGATCATCGAACCAAGACTGCGGGAGTTCAAATCCGTTAGTTTTGTTTTTCCATTCAGGCGCTCGGCCACGGGGTCGTAGCTGCTGAAGCCATGCGCGGGTGGCTCTTTGCCATTCGAAATCGTCTGGCTTCGGGTGAGGCAGCTTCAACTTCAGAACGAATCCCACACCTTTTCGGACAATGACCGGGATCTCCTCTTGTCGCCAAATGCGTCGGAGTTCGTCAGGGATGTTCAGTATTTCCACGTCCACCTTCAACTTGGGCAGGTCTGGTGGCTCATTTCAGCGCTTTCACGTCCGCGTAAAGCTTCCGCAGTTGGTCCGCGCCCATATTTCCAGATCGATCTGGACGCGATCCATGATAAATCTTCCCTATGGAGCTTAAGCGTCATGGCCGCCTACATTCTGGAGCCGTTGTAGGACAGCCCCCAAGCCGCCCCATACGACACCCGGGAACGTCGCCGCTCACCGCTGGTTGTTACAGCGCGGGCAAAACCTTGCCCGATCCAACACCCACAGGAGATATTCCATGAGTGAGCGTATTGCATCCGCCGTGTTCGACAGCCGCGAAGAGGCCGAACGTGCCCTGACCGAGCTTCGGTCCGCCGGCGTAGCTGAGGATTCCATCTCCATCATCGGCCGCCACGGCGAGCAGAACGACACCAGCGGCGGCATCGACGATGACGACATGAACAAGAGCGGCGCGGCGAAGGGCGCCATCGGCGGCGCGGTGGCCGGCGGGCTTCTGGGCATTGCCGCACTCGCGATCCCCGGCGTCGGCCCGCTGGCCGCTGCGGGCGCCATCGCTGCCTCGGCCGTGCCGGAGGCTGCCGCCATCGGAGCGGGCGTCGGCGCGCTTGCGGGCGGCATTTCGGGCCTGCTCAGCAAGCATGGCGTGAGCGACGACGACGCGACCTATTACGAGGACCGCATCAAGCAGGGCGGCTATTTCCTGTCGGTTGACGGCGACACCGCCGGCGTTTCGGCCGAAACGGCGCGCGAGATCCTGTATCGCAACGGCGGGCATAGCTCGACGCGGGCACGCACCGAAGCGATGTAATCTGGCTTAGCTGGAATTAGAAAGGGCGGGAGGCCAGTGGCTTCCCGCCCTTTTTGTTATTGGTCGAGAAAACTTCTCATTTTGCGCGAGCGCGACGGGTGCTTCAGCTTGCGCAAAGCCTTCGCCTCGATCTGCCGGATACGCTCGCGGGTCACGCTGAACTGCTGGCCGACTTCCTCCAGCGTGTGATCGGTGTTCATGCCGATGCCGAAGCGCATGCGGAGCACGCGCTCTTCGCGCGGGGTTAGGCTGGCGAGGACGCGGGTGACCGTTTCCTTGAGGTTGGACTGGATCGCGGCGTCGACCGGGATGACGGCGTTCTTGTCCTCGATGAAGTCGCCGAGGTGGCTGTCTTCCTCGTCGCCGATCGGGGTTTCGAGGCTGATCGGCTCCTTGGCGATCTTGAGGACCTTGCGGACCTTTTCGAGCGGCATGGAGAGGCGCTCGGCGAGCTCCTCGGGCGTCGCTTCGCGGCCGGTTTCGTGCAGGAACTGGCGGCCCGTGCGGACCAGCTTGTTGATCGTTTCGATCATGTGGACCGGGATGCGGATGGTGCGCGCCTGGTCGGCGATCGAGCGGGTGATCGCCTGCCGGATCCACCACGTCGCGTAGGTCGAGAACTTGTAGCCGCGGCGGTATTCGAACTTATCGACCGCCTTCATCAGGCCGATATTGCCTTCCTGGATGAGGTCCAGGAACTGCAGGCCGCGGTTGGTGTATTTCTTGGCGATGGAGATGACGAGGCGGAGGTTCGCTTCGACCATTTCCTTCTTGGCGATGCGGGCTTCGCGCTCCGCCTTCTGGACCATGTTGACGATGCGCCGGAACTCGCCGAGCGAAGTGCCGGTCGCGTTGGCGATGGCGCTGATCTCGGTGCGGATGCGCTCGACCGTGTCGCTTTCGGCAGAGGCGAAGGCGGCCCATTTCTTGTCGATCTTCGCGGCACTGTCGAGCCAGCCCTCGTCGAGCTCATTGCCCATGTAGCTTTCGAGGAAGGCCCTGCGCGGGACGCGGTGGCGCTCGGCGAGGCGCAGCATCTGGCCGCCGAGCGCGGTCAGGCGGCGGTTGTAGCCGTAGAGGGCGTCGACGAGCGCTTCGATCTTCGAGCCGTGGAACTGCACGCTTTCGACCTGCGCGGTGAGGTCCTCGCGCAGCTTCTGATACTTCTTTTCGTCGTTCGCAGGGAAATCGTTGCCGGCCTGGAGCGCGCCCATGCGGGCGCCCTGGACCTTGGAGAACTTCTTGTAGATCGCGGTGATCTCGGCGAACTTCTCGAGCGCCTGCGGCTTGAGGGTTTCCTCCATCTGGGCGAGCGACAAGGTGTTGTCCTCGTCCTCTTCCTCCGCCTGCGGGGCGGTGCGACGATCGACCATGTCCTCGTCGTCTTCGTTGCGGTCGGCCTCGGGCTCGTCGGCGACCTCTTCCTCTTCCTTGATCGAAGGGCCGGCGGTCTTCTCGCTGATCTCGCCTTCCGCGCCTTCGCCGCCTTCTTCGCTCTGCGTTGAGCTGCTCGGCCGTCGGGCCCTTGGACAGCATCGCTTCGAGATCGATGATCTCGCGCAGCTGCATGCGGCCTTCGTTGAGCGCGTTCGACCAGCCGATGATGGCGTCGAAGGTGATCGGGCTTTCGCACAGGCCCCAGATCATGTGTCGCGGCCGGCCTCGATGCGCTTGGCGATCGCGATCTCGCCCTCGCGGGAGAGGAGTTCCACCGCGCCCATCTCGCGCAGGTACATGCGGACGGGATCGTCGGTGCGGTCGGTCGGCTCTTTCTTGACCGCGGCGGCGGGGCGGGGGCCGCCGTCGTCGAGCGGGTCGACCTCGTCCTCGGCGGCGGGTCCGTCGTCCTTGTCGTCTTCCTCGTCGTCCTCGCCATCCTCGTCGATTCTCGACGACGTTGATGCCCATGTCGTTGAGCGCGGACATGACGTCCTCGATCTGCTCGGACGACATCTGGTCCTGCGGCAGGGCCTCGTTGAGCTCGTCGAGGTGACGACGCCGCGCTTCTTGGCGCGGGCGATCATCTTCTTGATCGATGCGTCGTTGAGGTCGATCAGCGGGGCATCGCCCGCTTCGGCCGCGTCGACTTCCTGGTTGCTTCGTTTTTCGCCATAAGTTCCGCCGCTTAATCGGTGCCGGCGAGGTGCGCCAGCCTTTGCCTTCAATCCGTGCTGCGCCTGGATCAGGCGCTGCTGTTCATCGAGGCCTCGTCGGTCATATCCCGCTTCAGCCGTTCGGTTGCCTCTTCAAGGGCCTTTTCCACTTCCTCCGCCGCGGCGATGATCTCGACCGCCGCCGCCAGATCGCTTCGGGCGCGGTCCGGGTCGCTGTCGCGGCGGGTGAAGGAAAAGCCCATGGCGCTCGGGGCTTCTGCCGCCCGGTGCTCCATCGGCGGCCAATATGGTGGCGAGGGCCTCACGATCAAGCGCAGCGCCGGAGAAGGCGGCGTTGACCAGCTCGTCGCGGACGCGCGCGGTGCTCTTGTCGGCGATCGGAAGCGCGGCGAGCTGCTCGCAATGGGCCGGCAGCTCCTCGGGAAATTGGCGAAACCGAGGATCAGGGCGCGAGCTGTCGGGGCGTCGATGCCGGAGGAGGCGATGGCGCGCGCCTCGCCGCCGACGGGCGGCTCGGGCGGCACGAAGCGGCCGTTCTTGAAGCTGCCGCGGCGCTGGGGCGCGAAGGGGGCGCGAGCGGGCGCGCCTTCCGGGCGGCGCAGCTCGAAGAAGCGGTCGAGCCAGTCCTCGCGGTAGATGCGCGACAGGTCGGCATGGCCGATGGCGCTGGCATGGGCGATCGAGGCGCTGCTTGAGGCCCGCCCAGGCTTCGGGCGTGGTCAGCGGCTCGGCCTCGACCTCGTGGCGCCACAGGCGCGCATCGAGCGGCTCGGGATTGGCGAGCAGCGCTTCGATGGCTTCACGGCCGCCGCTTGCGGACGACGTCGTCGGGGTCCTGGCCGGCGGGCAGCTCGACGAAGCGCGAGCGTCCGGTCCGGGGCCGATGTGGGGGAGAGCGCGAAGCGCCGCGCGGATCGCGGCCTTCTTGCCGGCATTGTCGCCGTCGAAGCACAGGATCGGCGAGGGGTCGAGGCGCCACATCCGCTCGAGCTGCGCCTCGGTGACGGCCGTGCCGTTGGGCGCGACGGCCTCGCGCGATGCCGGCGCGGTCGAGGGCGATGACGTCCATATAGCCTTCGACGACGATCAGCCGCTTGGCAGAGCGGCTCGCCGGGCTGGCGCGGTCGATGTTGTAGAGCGTGCGGCCCTTGTCGAAGAGCGGCGTGTCGGGAGAGTTCAGGTACTTGGGCTCGCCCTCGCCGAGGATGCGGCCGCCGAACGCGATGACGCGGCCGCGCGGGTCGCGGATCGGGATCATCAGGCGCCCGCGGAAGCGGTCGTAGCTGTCCTTGCCTGCTTCCTCGGGCTGGATCGAGCATGCCGGTTTCGACGAGCTTGTCCTCGCCGAGCTTTTCGAGCGCACGCTTGAGAACGTTGCGGCCGTCTGGAGCGAGGCCGATGCCGAAGCGCTCGACCGTCGCCTGGTCGATGCCGCGGCGTTTCAGATATTCGCGGGCGTCGGCGCCGGCGATGCCTTGCAACTGCTCGGCATACCATTTGGCGACTTCGCCCATGACGTCGGTGAGGGTCGAGGCCCGCTCCGCGCGTTCCTGGGCCCGGGGATCGGGTGCGGGGACGTCGAGCCCGGCCTTGGCCGCCAGATCTTTCACCGCGTCCATGAACTGCATGCCGCGGTTGTCGGTCAGGAAGCGGATCGCGTCGCCGTGCGCCCCGCAGCCGAAGCAATGGTAGAAGCCCTTGTCGTCGTTGACCGTGAAGCTCGGCGTCTTTTCGTTGTGGAACGGGCAGCAGGCCTTCCACTCGCGGCCCGGCGCGGATCAGCTTCACCGACGGCGCGATCACGGCAGACAGCACGGTTCGCGCGCGCAATTCGTCGAGGAACGCGGGTGAAAGGGTCACGATTCGACCCTATGCGCAAATCGCCGCCCCGCAACCCGCAGCGAGCGAGTTATCCACAGGTCGGGAACGCGCGTCGCGCCGCTCCCTGCGCACAGGCGCTTGAATTCAAACGATTCATTCCATGCACGAAACGAGGCAAACGAGGTTAATCTGTCGTCCGTCCGACACACAGCGGCGTCAGATCGCTGAGCGGCAATTCAGGGGAGGGGATTTATGCTGAAGAAAATCGGCGGGCTCGCCCGCGCTCTCTATATCGTACTCGCAATCGTTGCGGGGTTCGTTGCGCTTAGCATGATGAATGTGCCGTTGGTCCTCGTCGTGCTTGGCCTGGTTGCAGGCCTCGCCGTGCCGAGGGACAGGATGGTCCTGCTCGCGGCGCTCGTCATAGCGTTGCCGATTGTCGGCACAGCCCTGGGCCAGCTTCCAGCGATCGGGACGCAGCTTACAGCAGTGGCCGGCAACCTGCAGATGGGTGCTGCCGGTGCGCTTGCGACGGCTTTGGCGATCTTTCTTTACGAGCTCGTGATGGAAGGGTTCACCGGCCTCGCCGGAGGCGGAGACACCGGAGCGCGTGCCGCTGCGGCAAGATAGTCATCAGTAAGGCTTCATTTGGCTCCGCCGCTCGATGCGGCGGGGCCTTTTTCATGCGCGGCTTTAGCTGAGCGCGGCCTTCACCAGGCCGGAGGCGCGTGCGGGCTCGATGCTGGTGCCGAGCCGCTCCTTCACCAGAGCCATGACGCGGCCCATGTCCTTCATGCTCGACGCGCCGGTTTCGGCGATGATCGCGCGGATTTGCGCCTGCGCGTCCTCGTCGCTCAACTGCGCGGGCAGGAAGCGCTCGATGACCGCGATTTCGCCTTCCTCGGCCGCGGCGCGGTCCTCGCGATTGCCCTTGCGGTAGACCTCCGCCAATTCGCGGCGCTGCTTGATCATCTTCTGCAGGACTTCGGTGACGAGCGCGTCGTCGTCAGCGGGGGCGCCGCCGGTGCGGGCTTCGATGTCGCGATTCTTGATCGCGGCCTGGGCCAGGCGGAGCGTCGCGGTCGTTTCCTTGTCGCCGCTTTTCATGGCGGTGATGGTCGCAGCCTTGATGTCGTCGCGGATCATGGGGGTTCGTCTCTGTTCGGAAACGACCAGCCCTAGCGGCCGACTTTCGGCCTGACCAGACGTTGACCCGGGGCATCAATGCGCATAGCGGCAACGCCTTAGCGACATCGCCGAAAACTCCTGACGGAAGGCTCCTCCGCCCATGGCCGACGTACGACCCCTGCACGCGCCCCGACCCGAGGGCGCGACGGGAGTCGTGGTCTTCGCCGACGGCCGCACGATCTGGGGTCAGGGCTTCGGCGCGGAAGGCGAGGCGGTCGGGGAGCTGTGCTTCAACACCGCCATGACCGGCTACCAGGAAGTGATGACCGATCCTTCCTACGCGAAGCAGGTCATCGCCTTCACCTTCCCGCACATCGGCAATGTCGGCGCCAACGACGAGGACGTCGAAGCCGGGGAGGCGCATGCGCTCGCTGCGCTGGTGCGCGAGGTCGTCACCGAGCCGAGCAATTACCGGGCGAACCAGGGATTTGCCGACTGGATGCGCAAATGGGGCCGGATCGGTGTCGCGGGGGTCGATACGCGTGCGTTGACCAAGCTGGTGCGCACCGAAGGCCCGCCAACGATTGCGGTGGCGCACCGTGCGGACGGACAGTTCGATCTCGAGGCACTGCAGAAACTCGCAGCTGAGTGGCCGGGGCTCGAGGGCATGGACCTCGCCAAGGAGGTCAGCCGGCTTCAGGTCGAGCGCTGGACGGGCGGAAAATGGGCCTGGGGCCAGGGATATGAACTGGGCGGTGAGGATGAGAGCCGTCCGCATGTCGTCGCCGTGGATTACGGCAACAAACGCAATATCTTCCGCAACCTTGTTGAGGCGGGGGCTCGGGTTACAGTGGTGCCTGCAACCGCGTCGTTCGACGAGATCATGGCGCACGAGCCGGACGGTTTCTTCCTGTCGAACGGGCCGGGCGATCCGGCGGCCACCGGCGAATATGCGGTTCCGGTGATCCGGCAGATGCTGGAGACCAAGAAGCCGTTGTTCGGCATCTGCCTCGGTCACCAGATGCTTGCGCTCGCGGTCGGCGGGCGGACGAGCAAGATGTTCCAGGGCCACCGCGGCGCCAACCATCCGGTGAAGCGCCTGTCGGACGGCCAGGTCGAGATCACTAGCATGAACCACGGCTTCGCGGTGGAGCGCGAGGGCATGCCGGAGAATGTGCGCGAGACGCATGTGTCGCTGTTCGACGGCAGCAATTGCGGGATCGAGTTGACCGACCGCCCGGCGTTCAGCGTCCAGTATCATCCCGAGGCGAGCCCGGGGCCGCAGGACAGTTTCTATCTATTCGAGAAGTTCGTCGGGATGATGAAGTGAAGAGAGCGTGCGTCGCCTTGGCAGCGACTTTTACGCTCACTGCCTGTGCTACCGCCCAGCTGCATACCGAGGCGCAGCTGAACGACGTCGCTCGGTCTTGCGGCCTGTCATACGGCGAGATCGTGCAGGAGGCCGAGGAGAAGCGCTTGCTGTTCCTCTATCGCGTCGCGCCCAAGCCGGAGCAGCGGCGCTGCGTCTATGAGTGGGCGCGGCGCAATCACCTGACGCTGGTGACCATCAATGCGATCAATGAGCCCCAGGTCGAGCAAATCCCAGCAAGCGAGCCCAAGAGCTGATGCCCAAACGCACCGACATTTCCGCGAAAATTCCCTCTCCCCTTTGCGGGAGAGGGTGGCCCGCATCAGCGGGTCGGGTGAGGGGGCGTGGTGAGAGCCGTCTCGATCTCCGACCAAACACCGTCCGGATTCTCCAGCACATCATTATTCCAGAAGCGGATAAGGCGAAAACCCTGGCTCTCCAGATAAGCAGTCCGGCGCGCATCCCGTTCGGGTGTGTGCTGGCCACCGTCAACTTCGATGATCAACCGCCTTTCGGGGCACATGAAATCGACGATGTAACCGTCGATCTCGACCTGCTTGCGGAATTTGACGCCGCACAGCTGCCGATTGCGAAGGATGCTCCAGAGTTTGCGTTCCGCGTCGGTCGAGTTCTTGCGCAGCGCTCGGGACCTGCTGGTCAGGAAATGGTGCCTTGCCACTACGCCCCCTCACCCGAGCCCTTCGGGCCCATCCTCTCCCGCAAAGGGGAGAGGGGGAGTTTGGTCAATGCCTAAGCGGACCGACATATCTTCGATCATGATCATCGGCGCGGGGCCGATCGTCATCGGGCAGGCGGCCGAATTCGACTATTCGGGAAGCCAGGCGGTCAAGGCGCTGAGGGCTGAGGGCTATCGCGTCATCGTCGTCAATTCGAACCCGGCGACGATCATGACCGACCCGGAGCTGGCGGACGCGACCTATATCGAGCCGATCACGCCGGCGATCGTCACCAAGATCCTCGAGAAGGAGCGGCCTGACGCCCTGCTCCCGACGATGGGCGGGCAGACGGCGCTCAACACTGCGCTCGACCTCTACAAGGACGGGACGCTCGACCGGCTTGGGATCGAGCTGATCGGGGCGAACGCGCAGGCGATCGAGAAGGCCGAGGACCGGGAGAAGTTCCGGGACGCGATGGACAGGATCGGGCTCGAAAGCCCGCGCTCGGCAATCGTCCATTCGATGGAGGAGGCAGCGGCCGCGCTGGAGACGGTCGGGCTTCCCGCCGTCATCCGGCCCAGCTTCACGCTCGGCGGCACCGGTGGCGGCATCGCCTACAACCGCGACGAATATGAGCATTTCGTGCGTACGGGGCTGGAGGCGTCACCGACCACGGAGGTGCTGATCGACGAGAGCCTGGTCGGCTGGAAGGAATATGAGATGGAAGTGGTCCGCGACCGCGCGGACAATGCCATCATCATCTGCTCGATCGAGAATATCGATCCGATGGGCGTGCATACGGGCGACTCGATCACCGTCGCGCCGGCGCTGACGCTGACCGACAAGGAATATCAGCGAATGCGCTCGGCATCGATTGCCGTGCTGAGAGAAATCGGCGTTGAAACAGGCGGTTCCAATGTCCAGTTCGCAGTCGATCCGAAGACCGGGCGAATGGTTGTGATCGAGATGAATCCGCGCGTTTCGCGATCGTCCGCGCTGGCCTCCAAGGCGACCGGCTTTCCCATTGCCAAGGTCGCCGCGCGCCTCGCGGTCGGGTACACGCTCGACGAGATCGCCAACGACATTACCGGGGGTGCGACGCCGGCGAGCTTCGAACCGACCATCGATTATGTCGTGACCAAGGTGCCGCGCTTCGCGTTCGAGAAGTTCAAGGGCGCGGAGCCTTTGCTGTCGACCGCGATGAAGTCGGTGGGCGAGGTGATGGCGATCGGCCGCAACTTCGCCGAGAGCCTGCAGAAGGCGCTGCGCGGGCTGGAGACGGGCCTGTGCGGCCTCGACCGCGTGCGCGAGCTGGAAGGCGCGGATCCCTCGGAAATCGAGCGCGCGCTGGCGCGATCCACGCCGGACCGGCTGCTGGTTGCGGCGGAGGCGCTGCGCCAGGGCTTCACGGTCGAGCGGATCAACGAGATTGCAGGCTTCGATCCCTGGTTCCTCAGACGCTTGGAGGAGATCGTCCAGGCCGAGGAGGAGGTTCGCGCCAAGGGCCTTCCGAGCGACGCCAGGGCCATGCGCCGGCTCAAGGCTATGGGGTTTGCCGATGCCCGGCTCGCGCAGCTCGCGCTCCGCTCGGCACATGTGCAGCGGGAGATGAGCGAGGCCGTGGCGGCGGGCGGCTCGGGCACCGTGCACAGCGCGATGCGGGCGATGACCGGCGGGATCACCGAGGATGAGGTTCGTACCCACCGCCTGCGGCTCGGCGTGAAGCCTGTCTTCAAGCGCATCGACAGCTGCGCCGCGGAGTTCGATGCGACGACGCCGTATCTCTACTCGACTTATGAGGCGCCCCTGTTCGGCGAGCCGGAGGACGAGGCCGAGGTCAGCGATCGGCGCAAGGTGATGATCCTCGGCGGCGGGCCGAACCGCATCGGGCAGGGGATCGAGTTCGATTATTGCTGCTGCCACGCCGCCTTCGCGCTCGGCCGTGATCGGGGTGAGCAGAAGGGCGCCGGCTTCGAGACCATCATGGTCAACTGCAACCCGGAGACGGTTTCTACCGACCCGGACACGTCCGACCGCCTCTATTTCGAGCCGCTGACGGCCGAGGACGTGCTGGAGATCGTCCGGCGCGAGCAGGAAAAGGGCGAGCTTCTGGGCGTGATCGTCCAGCTGGGCGGTCAGACACCGTTGAAACTTGCGGCGGAGCTGCAGGCCGCGGGCGTGACGATTCTCGGGACTTCGCCCGACAGCATCGACCTGGCGGAAGATCGCGAGCGATTCGCGGCGCTGGTGCAGAAGCTCGACCTCAAGCAGCCGGCGAACGGGATCGCGCGCAGCCGCGACGAGGCGCTGCGGGTCGCGGAGCGGATCGGCTATCCGGTGCTTCTCAGGCCGTCCTACGTGCTCGGAGGGCGCGGCATGGAGATCGTCGACGGGCCGCAGCAGCTCGACCATTACATCGCGACCGCGGTGCAGGTTTCGGGCAACTCGCCGGTCCTGATCGATCGCTATTTGCGCGACGCGATTGAAGTGGACGTGGACGCCATCTGCGACGGCACGGACGTCGTTGTCTGCGGCGTGCTCCAGCATATCGAGGAGGCCGGCGTCCACTCGGGCGACAGCGCCTGCGCGATCCCGCCGCACAGCCTCGACAACCGCGTCGTTGCCGAGATCGAGCGGCAGGCGCGCGAGCTCGCGCTGGCGCTGAAGGTCAAGGGCCTGATGAACGTCCAGTTCGCGGTCAAGGAGGACGAGGTCTATCTGATCGAGGTCAACCCGCGGGCGAGCCGGACGGTGCCGTTCGTCGCCAAAGCGGTGGGCACGCCGCTCGCCAAGATGGCCGCCCGGGTGATGACCGGCGAAAAGCTCAGCGATCTGGGCGAGGTCCGGCGCATCTCGAATTACATCGCGGTAAAGGAGTCCGTGTTCCCCTTCGCGCGCTTCCCGGGCACCGATCCAGTCCTCGGACCGGAAATGAAGAGCACGGGCGAAGTTATGGGAATTGATCGCGATTTCGATATCGCATTCGCCAAGGCGCTGCTCGGCGCGGGCATGATCCTGCCGCAGGGCGGCACGGCGTTCATATCGGTGAAGGACGCCGACAAGGACAATATCATCCCCGCTGCCGAAAAGCTGGTCGAGCTGGGCTTCTCGATCATTGCGACCGGGGGAACGGCGGCGCACCTCGCCGAGAAGGGGATTCCGGTCGAGCGGGTGAACAAAGTGGCGCAGGGGCGGCCGCACATCGTCGACCGGCTGCTCGACGGCGACGTTGCGCTCGTCTTCAACACGACCGAGGGGTGGCAGTCGCTGAAAGACAGCCATTCGATCCGCGCCACGGCGCTTCAGCGCAAGGTGCCATACTTCACGACCGCGCCGGCGAGCCTGGCCGCCGGTCGAGCCATTGAGGCAGTCCGTGGGCACGCGCTTGAAGTCGCGTCGCTCCAATCCTATTATTCCGCGGCTTAAGACAGAGCTTCCACCGACAATTTGCCTGGATCGTGCGCGCTGCCACGGCGCGCTCCGGCAGGGTTTTGAAAAGGGTTTAGATAATGGCGAGTGCCGAAAAGGTGCCGATGCTGCCCGAGGGCCACCGCAAGCTGACGGACGAGCTGAGGCGACTCCAGCGCGAGGAGCGCCCGACCATCGTCGAGGCAATCGAGGAAGCCCGCGCCCATGGCGACCTTAGCGAAAACGCCGAATATCATGCCGCAAAGGAGCGCCAGGGCCAGGTCGAGGCGACGATCGCCGACCTTGAGGACCGCCTCAGCCGCGCCATGGTGATCGATCCGACGACCCTGTCCGGCGACAAGGTCGTGTTCGGGGCCACCGTGACGCTGCTCGACGAGGATGAGAAGAAGGTGAAGTACCAGCTCGTCGGCCAGGTAGAGGCGGACGCCAACCAGGGGCGCATCAGCTACAATTCGCCGCTCGGACGTGCATTGATCGGGCGACAGGTCGGCGAGGAGGTCGAGGTCTCGACCCCGTCGGGCGACCGCTACTACGCGATCAAGAAGATCGAATTCGTCTGATCCCCGAGATGGGTCAGATCCCACGCACCGCCACGGTTGCGATCACGGCGATCACCGCGCTCGCCTGGCTGTTTGCAATGCTCGCAGGGCTTTCGGACCAGGCTACGCTTGCGCTTGGATTCATACCGGCGCGGTTCAGTGGGCTGGTGACGCTGCCCTACGCGGTGCCGGCGTTCCTTTCGCCTCTGACCTCCACCCTCGTGCACGGCGGATTGGTGCATGTGGGCTTCAACCTGCTGGTGTTCATCTGGTGCGGAACGCAGGTGGAGCGGGTGCTCGGGCGGACCGGGCTCATCATGCTGTATCTCGTTGGGGCCTATTCGTCCGCGCTGCTGCAGTGGCTGTCGAGCCCGGCCTCGATCGTTCCGATGATCGGTGCGAGCGGAGCGATTAGCGCGGTTATCGGCGCCTTCGCCCTGAGCTTCGGGCGGCCCAGGCCGTTCACCAACAACCTGCGCGTCAACCGCTGGATCAACGTCGTGTGGCTGATGGTCGCCTGGGTCGTGCTCCAGGTGATGATGGGCTGGTTGGCGGGCGGGCAGGGCTACCTGCTGGCGACGCCCGCGCACATCGGAGGCTTCGCGGCGGGACTGCTGCTGCAGCGGCCGCTATTGCTCTTCCACTACCGCAAGGCTTAGCCGCCGGCCGGCTGTTTCGGCCGCGACAGACCATCGCCCTCGGGTTCGAGCAGGCGGTGGAGGTGCACGACGACATATTTCATCTCGGCGTCGTCCACCGTGCGTTGCGCGCTTCCTCGCCACGCATCCTCGGCAGCGGCATAGCTGTCGAAAACGCCGACCAGGTCGATGGTGTTAAGGTCGAAGTCGAGGCCCTGCGGGTCCTTGACCCGGCCGCCGAACACCAGATGAAGCTTGCTCATGCCGGGGCCGCTAGCAGCTTTTCATCGCCGACGTCAGCCTTTGCGCGCGGCGTCGAGCGCAGCTTCGCCCGAAGCGCGCGCAGCGCCAGTGACGTCGGACAGGAACGAGCGGATCGTCTCCTCCGCGCGCTCGCGGTTGAGGCCGAGTTCGCCCAGCCTTTCCGTGCCGGTGTCGCGGGCCGCCTGATAGGCCGCGCGAGCGCTGTCCTTGACGCGCTTTGCCGTCGGGCGAAGGGCTCGGGTCTCAGTTCCCGTGCGGGGGAGGAGAGCGGCGATCAGCGCTCCGGCAGCCAGTCCACCCGCGAGCGCGATGAGCGGCGCTTCGCTCAGCGTGTTCGAGACCCGTTCGCGGGCGCCATAGGCGTCGATGGCGCTGCGGCGGCCGTCGCCGCCCTGAAATTCCTCGGCGCTCGGCGTACGATTGTCACTCATTCTGCTTTCTCCGTCTGGTCTTTCTTCGGTGCAGCCTTTCGGGCTTTCCGTGATTTTCGTTTCTCCTTGGCGCCGCTGAAAAGGGACCCGGCCAGGTCCATCAACGGCTCCCGCGCAAGGAACATGGTGAGCGCGGCGACGACACCGCCGGTCGCCAAGGGCCGCGCACGGACGACGTCCACGGCATCCTCCGCGAGGTCGGCGCCCTTTTCCTTGGCGCCCTGCCAGGTGTTGCGGGCCAACACCTTCGGGCTCATTCGCTCCTGAAGCTCCTGCACGGTTTCGATCAGCCGGCCGCGCGCGCGCTCAACCTCGATCCTTGCCGCGGCGACCTGCGGGGTATCAGGGCGCTCGCCCATCACAGGTCCCGCTTGAACCGCTGCACGCCATACCAGCCCAACCCGCCGGCCATGGCGAGGAAGATCAGCATCCCGACAAAGCCCGCCGCGAGCGGCCCGATGAACTTCGCAAGCGCCAGCACGACGCCGACGGCAAGGGCGGTGACCGCTGCCAGGGCAAGGACGAAGGCGACTCCGAGCAGTGCAGCCGGCAAGGCGAGCGCCTTGCCTTTCGTGGTCGCGATCGCCTTGACCAGGCCGACCTCGGCCCGCGCATACGCCTTTCCATCCTCGATCAGCTCGTGGACGAGCTCACCGATAGGCCGTTCAGGCGGCTGCTGCCCGGTATCGACCGGCTTGAGCATCAGTTGTTCGGGCTCCTCAAGCGTCGTCCTCGTCGTCCGACGGCGCCATCCCGCTCTTGATCAGGCGGGCGAGGACGAAGCCGACGACCGCTGCACCTGCGAGGGCGATCCCGGGCGAGTTGCGGACGAAGTTGCGCGTATCGTCAATGAGCTCGTCCGGATCCTTGGCGGCAATGCTGTTCGCCACATCCTCGATCGCGCCAGCCGCGCGGCGGGCATAATCGCCATATTCGGCGCCAAGGCGTTCCTCAATCCCGTCGGCAGTGTCGCCGACCATCCGCGAAACGTTGGCGAGCGCTTCTGACGTGCGTTCAAGGCCCTGGGTGACGATTCCCCGCGCTCGCTCGCCGGCTTGAGTGGTGAGCTCCTCGCGGCCGCTGCGGAAGCGGTCGGCGAGGCCCTGGCTGCTGCCACTGCCGCTGCTGCTAGTCGTGGTCGCGCCTGCGTTGCCGGCTCCGATAATCTCTCTGTCAATCACGTCGGACGTCTCCTCGACGGTCACCGTTCCCGTTTCGCCAGAGCTCGCCGCGCCCTGAATTACCGTGTCCGTTCCCTCGGGCAATGCATCACTTCTGTCGTCACCAATTACTTCGACCATGGGCCAGTCCTCCTTTGAGGCTTGAACACGGTGCCCGCAGCCTTCGTTCCGGTTGCCGGAAGCGAAAGTTGCACGTCCGAACGCGACGCCTATACGCCCAATTCGCCCATCAATATCATTACGTTCGCGCAAAGAAAGAAGAGCATGACCCTGATCGTCGACGTCCACGCCCGCCAGATCCTCGACAGCCGCGGCAATCCGACCGTCGAGGTGGACGTCACGCTCGAGGACGGAAGCATGGGCCGCGCGGCGGTTCCTTCGGGAGCTTCGACCGGCGCTCATGAGGCCGTCGAATTGCGCGACGGCGACAAAAGCCGCTGGGGCGGCAAGGGCGTCGGCAAGGCGGTTGAGGCGGTCAACGGCGACATCGCAGACGAAGTGATCGGGCTCGACGCCGAGGACCAGGCCGAGATCGACGCCGCGATGCTCGCCCTCGATGGAAGCGAGAACAAAGGCCGGTTGGGGGCCAATGCGATCTTGGGCGTGTCGCCTGGCGACGGCGAAGGCGGCCGCCGATGCGCGGGGTCTGCCGCTCTATCGCTACGTCGGCGGCGTAGAGTCGAATGTGCTGCCCGTGCCGATGATGAACATCCTCAACGGCGGGGCGCATGCGGACAATGCCATCGACTTCCAGGAGTTCATGGTGATGCCGGTCGGCGCGGACAGCTTCGCCGAGGGGCTGCGCTGCGGGGCGGAAATCTTCCACGCACTCAAGTCCGCGCTTCATCAGGCGGGCCTTTCGACGGCGGTGGGCGACGAAGGCGGGTTCGCTCCGGCGATCAATTCGGCCCGCGAGGCGCTCGACTTCATTGGACGAGCCGTCGAGTGAGCCGGTTACACGCTCGGCGACGACGTGCTGCTCGCGCTCGATTGCGCTTCGACGGAATTCTTCAAGGACGGCGCCTATCGCATGGAAGGCGAAGGCAAATCGCTCTCTCCGGTGGAGATGGCCGATTATCTCACCGCGCTCGCCTCGGACTATCCGATCGCCTCGATTGAGGACGGCATGGGCGAGGACGACATGGAAGGGTGGAAGGCGCTGACGGAGCGATTGGGCCATCGCGTTCAGCTTGTCGGCGACGACCTGTTCGTCACCAACGTGAAGCGGCTCCAGCAGGGGATCACTGACGGCATCGCCAACTCGATTCTGGTGAAGGTCAACCAGATCGGCAGCCTGACCGAGACCATCCAGGCGGTGCGCCTGGCCCAGTCGTCAGGCTACACGGCGGTAATGTCGCATCGCTCCGGCGAGACGGAGGATTCGACCATCGCCGACCTGGCAGTCGCGCTCAGCTGCGGACAGATCAAGACCGGTAGCCTTGCACGCTCGGACCGAACGGCGAAGTACAACCAGTTGCTGCGGATCGAGGAAGAGCTGGGCGATGCCGCGATCTACCCGGGGCGCGCGGCGCTCAAGGCCTATAAGCCGAGCTGATCCACAATTTTATCCCAGAGATATTCACCAAAGCATTCTTTTTACTTGCCTTAGTAACCCCTTCATGATTCTCATGACGTCATGAGGGGTGGGAAGCCGATTTTTCAGCTGATCCGGCGCGCGGCATTGCCGGCGCTTGCGCTGATCGTCGTTGGCACCTTCGCCGGCCATGCGATTGCCGGGCCGAACGGAATCCTCGCCTGGGGCGGCTATCATCGTGCGCTGCAGGAGCGGCAAGCTGAGCTCGTGCTCCTCGAGGCGCAGCGGGCTCAGATGCGGCATCGGTCCGCGCTGCTGGACCCGCGCAAGGCCGATCCCGACATTGCCGATGAGCTAGTACGCAAGGACCTAGGCCTCGTGCGTCCGGACGAGGTGATCATCCCGCTCGATTGAGTGATGAGGGTCCTCGCCCTCGGTCTCGCTGCGCTTGGGCTGGCCACGGCCGCCCAGGCATTTCCGCCTAAGCTACCACCCGTCGATGAATGCAGCTCCGAACCTGGTTTCACCACTTTCCGCGAGCAGCTGAGACAAGCCGTAGCGAGGAAAGACCGTCAGGCATTGCTCGCGATGCTCGCGCCCAATGTGATCGTGAACTTCGGGGGAGGTGAGGGCCCCAAGGCCTTCATCGAGGCCTGGGGGCTGGATAGTCCGGCCGACAGTGAGATCTGGCCGCTCCTGCGCAAAATCCTGGCGCTGGGGTGTGCGGCGTCGGATGAGGGCTTCGCCATTCCGTCGCTGACCATGCAATTCGAGCCTGAGGACGATGAAGACCTTTTCGACAAATTCGTGGTGATCTCGCCGGCGGCGACACTGCGCAGCGGGCCGGATCCGGGCAGCCGGCCGATCGCGAAGCTCGCATGGGACGTCGTGAAGGCGGTCGACCAGAGCAAGGGCGCCCAGACCAAGGTGCGGCTGCAGGATGGCCGGGAAGGCTGGCTCTTTTCCGAGGAGCTCTACAACCCGGCTTATTACCGCATGTTTTTGCAGAACCGCGGCGGGAAATGGGTGATTGCGGCGTTGGTGGCGGGCGACTGACCATTGCCTCGCGCCGCGGGTCGCTCCTATAGCTCCGCGCGCTTACCCAGAAGAGAGGTCGCAAGTGGCGCGTTCCGCGAAGAAAGCCGCCGTTTCAGCCGCAGCCGAGCAGCCGGACATCCCCCGGCCTCCGCAAGCGCAACGCTACAAGGCGTCGAAGGAGGAGCTGCTCCAGCTCTATCGTGAGATGCTTCTCATCCGCCGCTTCGAGGAGCGGGCGGGGCAGCTCTACGGCCTCGGCCTGATCGGCGGCTTCTGCCATCTGTATATCGGGCAGGAAGCGGTCGGCGTCGGCCTTCAGTCGGCGATGACGGTCGGCAAGGACAGCGTCATCACCGGCTATCGCGACCACGGGCACATGCTGGCCTACGGAATCGACCCCAAGGTGATCATGGCGGAGCTGACCGGGCGCGCAGCGGGCATCTCCAAGGGCAAGGGCGGGTCGATGCACATGTTCAGTGTCGAGCATGGCTTCTACGGCGGTCACGGGATCGTCGGAGCGCAGGTCGCTCTCGGGACCGGCCTCGCGTTCAAGCACAAGTATGCCGAGGATGGAGGCGTCTGCGTGGCCTACCTCGGCGATGGCGCCGTCAACCAGGGCCAGGTCTACGAGTTCTTCAACATGGCGAAGCTGTGGAACCTGCCGGTCATCTACGCGATCGAGAATAACAATTATGCGATGGGGACGAGCGTGAAGCGCTCGCATTCCGAACCGTTGCTCTATCGGCGCGGCGAAAGCTTCCGAATCCCCGGCATGCAGGTCGACGGCATGGACGTTCTGGCGGTGCGTGGCGCGGCGGAGGTCGCGCTCGACTGGGTGCGCGGCGGCAAAGGGCCGGTCATCATGGAGTTTAACACCTACCGCTACCGCGGCCATTCGATGTCGGATCCCGCGAAGTACCGGACGCGCGAGGAAGTGCAGGACGTACGCGAACATCGCGACCCGATTGCCCATGCCGAACGGGACCTTGAAGCGCTTGGCGTCAAAGCGGAGGAGCTCAAGGCGATCGACAAGGAAATCAAGGACATCGTCGTCGGAGCTGCGAAGTTTGCTGAAGAGGCGCCGGAGCCCGCACCGTCTGAACTCTACACTGACGTCCTGGTGGAGAGCTACTGATGCCCGTCGAGCTGAAGATGCCCGCGCTGTCGCCCGACCATGGAGGAGGGCACGCTTGCCAAATGGCTGGTCAAGGAAGGCGATGACGTCAAATCGGGCGACATCCTCGCCGAGATCGAGACCGATAAGGCGACGATGGAGTTCGAAGCCGTCGACGAAGGCAAGATCGCCAAGATCCTGGTCGCGGAAGGCACCGATGGCGTGAAGGTCGGAGCGCCGATCGCGCTTCTGGCTAGTGACGGCGAGGATGTCAGCGCCGCTCCAGCGGCCCCTGCGGCTGAGGCGCCGGAGCCGGCGATGAAGGAAGAGCCGTCGATACCTGCGCCGGAATCGCAGCAAGCTGAGGGCCTTTCGGCACCCCACGTCTTCGAGACCGCAGCCCGCGATCTCGTGGCCGATGTTGCCGCCACACGCGACGAGCCGGAGGTGCCCGAAGGCACGCCGCTGGTGTCCGTGACCCTGCGTGAGGCGCTGCGCGACGCTATGGCCGAAGAGATGCGCCGCGACGAGCGCGTCTTCGTGATGGGTGAAGAGGTCGCCGAGTACCAGGGCGCGTACAAGGTCACGCAGGGTCTTCTCGAGGAATTCGGCGCGAAGCGCGTCGTTGACACGCCAATCACCGAATATGGCTTCGCGGGCATTGGGTCCGGCGCCGCAATGGGCGGGCTTCGGCCGATCGTCGAGTTCATGACCTTCAACTTCGCGATGCAGGCCATCGACCACATCATCAATTCGGCCGCGAAGACCAATTACATGTCCGGTGGGCAGATGCGCTGCCCGATCGTGTTCCGCGGGCCGAACGGCGCCGCAGCGCGCGTCGGGGCGCAGCACAGCCAAAATTATGGCCCGTGGTACGCCAGCGTACCGGGTCTCATCGTCATCGCACCGTACAGCGCAGCCGATGCGAAGGGCCTGATGAAGTCGGCGATCCGCAGCGAGGACCCGGTGGTCTTCCTTGAGAACGAGTTGCTTTACGGCCAGCATTTCGACGTGCCGGAGCTCGACGACTACGTCCTGCCCATCGGCAAGGCGCGGATCGTTCGTCCGGGCAAGGACGTGACGATCGTCAGCTATTCGATCGGAGTCGGCGTTGCGCTCGAAGCCGCACAGGAGCTGATGGCGCAGGGCATCAACGCCGAGGTGATCGACCTGCGGACGCTGCGTCCGCTGGACAAAGCGACGGTGATCGAGAGCCTCAAGCGCACCAACCGCATGGTCGTCGTCGAGGAAGGCTGGCCGACCTGCTCGATCAGCTCAGAGATCATCGCGATTGCGATGACCGAGGGCTTCGACGACCTCGACGCGCCGGTGATGCGTGTGACGGACGTCGACGTGCCGCTGCCCTATGCCGCGAACCTCGAGAAGCTGGCGCTGATCAAGGCCTCGCAGGTCGTCGAGGCGGTGAAAGCCGTCTGCTATCGCTGAGCGGCGGCTCGACCCCGACCGACTGACGGCCCTTGAAGCCACGCCGTCGCAGGTCAGGCCGGCTATCGCGACCCTCTGGAACCTCGATCTCGCATTCGCCGATGTCGTGGCGACCACATCTGATGCGCGTTTGGGCGCGATCCGGATGGCCTGGTGGCGCGAACGGCTTGAAGAGCTCGACGTGGGCGAGCCGCCGGCAGGCGAACCGCGGCTTCGCGCAATCAAGCATCAGTTGGTTGAGCGCGACATCAGCGGCGTGGAGCTGTCCAGGCTTGAAGATGCCTGGCTGCCGCTGCTTGATCCGTTCCCCTGGGGCGTGCGCGTTGCCGAGGGACTGCGCCAGCGAGGACGGCTGTTGTTCGGCATTGGTGCTCGTCTTCTGGGTGCCGAGCCCTCCGAGGCAGAGGCCGCAGGGGCATTGTGGTCCCTGGTGGATGCCGCCAGCCATTGCAGCGACCCCGAGTCCCGAAGCTACTTGTGCAACGCCGCCCGCACCGCGCTGAACGAGGTCCCGAGACATGTGATGCGGAAAGTCCGGCCGCTCACGGTATTGGCAGCGCTTGCAGCCTATGACCTGCGCCCCGGCGGGCGCCTCGGCCGCGTCGGGGCGGCGCTTGGGCATCGCATTCGTGGGGCGATCCCGCGCAATTGACAGACTTCGTTTCACATTGGACATGAACCGCGCCGAATCTCCGATGTAATGGAGGTGCCTCTTGGCGCGTTTCCTCGGCGGGGCTGCGGCCTGTTTTCTCTTCCTGACCGGTGCATTCCTATTCTGGCAGTCCCGCGCTGCCGAAAATCCGCAGCTTCCCGCTGCTCCTCCCGCCCACGCATCTGGCACCTCGGTGTTCCGCGCTCGTCAGCCTCTCGAAGCTCCGGAGGCGAGCCCGAAAAGCAGGGAGGATAAGCGGTTCAGCCGCGCCGACAAGGACAAGAACGGCAGGATCGAGGGCGAGGAGGTCCTTGCCCCGCGGCGCAAGGCTTTCGCCAAGCTCGATTCCAACGGGGACGGGATGCTCGGCTTCGACGAATGGGCAGTGAAGTCCATCCAGAAGTTCAAGGGCGCCGATTCGGACCGTAGCGGCTGGCTCACTCCCGCTGAGTATGCGACGACCGCTCCACCGCCGCCGAAGAAGAAACGCTGCGCTTGTTAGCAACCTGGCGCAAACTTTTGTCTTGAAACGGGCCACATCGGTTAAATCTGTCTTGAACCCGACGTTACGGGCTTGAGCCGTTGCGCTTTGCAACTATCGCCGGTCCGATATGGATATAACGTCGCTTACCTATACGAGCCTTGCCCGGCTGGATCTCCAGGCTTCAGACCTGGAAGACATCCATCGCGCGGCGCGGGAGCTGAACGCGCTCGACGGCATTACGGGACTGCTGGTGTTCAACGGAACGCACTTCCTGCAGATCGTCGAGGGCGCGCGCGATGCGATCGATGACCTGCTCGAAAGGCTTCGCCGAGATCTGCGGCATACGGGTCTCGAAGTTCGCGACCGGCACCGGATCGCGCAGCGCAGCTTTCCCGACTGGTCGATGGAGCTGGTGCGTGTGAAAGCCGGCTATTTCGAAGCTCGCGACACGATTGCCGAGCGCCTGCCGGACACGGTGCCCGAGGAGATCCGGGCGCGGCTGTTCCGGATGACCGAGCTTATTTCGACGATGGAGTTCGATTAAGCCGGTTCGGTGACCGCGGTTCGCTCCAGCCATTCGGCAAGGGCGGCGCGGGCGCGGTCGGTATAAGCTTTCTTGCGGTCGGCCTTCTTCGAGCGGCCCGGGATCGGCGGCATCAGTCCGAAATTGACGTTCATCGGCTGGAAGGTCTCGGCATCGGCGCCCCCGGTGATGTGGCCGAGCAGGGCGCCCAGCGAGGTCTCGGGAGGCGGCGAGGGCAGGGAATCCCCAGTGAGTTCCGCCGCAGCAAACTTCGCAGCCATCAGCCCGACGGCAGCGCTTTCGACATAGCCCTCGCAGCCCGTGATCTGCCCGGCGAAGCGGATGTTGCGCTTGGACTTGAGGCGCAGCTCGCGGTCGAGCAGGCGGGGCGAGTTGATGAAGCTGTTGCGGTGGATGCCGCCGAGCCGTGCGAACTCGGCATTTTCGAGGCCCGGGATCGTGCGGAAGATGCGGACCTGCTCGCCGTGTTTCAGCTTGGTCTGGAAGCCGACCATGTTCCACAAGGTGCCGAGCGCATTATCCTGGCGAAGCTGGACAACCGCATAGGGCCAACGCCCCGTGCGAGGATTGTCGAGCCCGGTCGGCTTCATCGGGCCGTAGCGCAGAGTCTCGGGCCCGCGCTCCGCCATCACTTCGATCGGCATGCAGCCTTCGAAATATGGCGTGTCCTGCTCCCAATCCTTGAAGGCCATCTTCTCGCCGTCGACCAGCGCAGCCACGAAATCCTCGTACTGCGCCTTGTCCATCGGGCAGTTCACATAGTCCTTGCCGCCCTTGTCCCAGCGGGCGGCCATCCAGGCGACGTCCATGTCGATGCTGTCGCGGTGGACGATGGGTGCGATCGCGTCGAAGAAGGCGAGCGCGCCTTCGCCGGTCTCGGCCGCAATCGCTTCCGCGAGCGCCGAACCCGTTAGGGGGCCGGTAGCGATGATGGTCGGATGGTCGGGGAGGCTGTCGACGCGCTCGCGGACGATGGTGATGTTGGGGTGGCCTTCGACGGCCTGCGTGACCTCGGCGGCAAACTCGTCGCGGTCGACGGCGAGGGCCGACCCCGCCGGAACGCGGTGCTTGTCGGCCGCGCGCATGACCAGCGAACCAAGCGCGCGCATCTCCTGGTGGATCAGGCCGACGGCATTGTGCTCGGCATCGTCGCTTCGGAAGCTGTTCGAGCAAACCATCTCCGCCAGGCGATCGGTCTGATGCGCAGGCGTCATGTCGCCGCCGCCGCGCATTTCGCTGAGGCGCACGCGGATTCCCGCCTCGGCCAGTTGCCAAGCGGCTTCCGAACCGGCGAGGCCGCCGCCGATGATGTGGATGTCGAAGGACATGCGGGGCTGTTAGTCCCGTGCGACGGCGCTATCCAGCGCGGATGCGCATCTTCACCATCGGCTACGAAGGCACGACGATGCCGGAGTTCATCTCCGCGCTGCAGGGTGCTGGCGTTCAGCGCGTTATCGACGTGCGCGCGCTGCCGCTTTCGAGGCGCCCCGGTTTCTCAAAGACCCCGCTTCGCGGCGCGCTGGAGGAGGCCGGGATCGAATATGTGCACCTGAAGGCGCTTGGAACCCCGGCGGATGGCCGGAACGCCGCGCGAGCGGGACGCCACGCTGAGATGGAGCGCATCTACGCCGGTCAACTCGAGCTTCCCGAGGCCATGGCAGAGTCCGCGCAGATGCTGGAGCTCGCGGCGGAAAAACCAAGCGCCTTGCTGTGCTTCGAGCGCGACCCGCGGCATTGCCACCGCACATTGCTCCTCGACTCGGTCGCTGCCGATGCCGAGGTGGTCGACCTATTCGCCTGACCGGCGCGCTCAGGCGATCGGAAGTTCTTCCGGCTTGGTGTGGCCGTTGAGCAGGGCCTCGATGTCGGGGATCGGGCGGCCGCTCATTTCCTTGTTCACCGTGCAGACGATCCTTTTCTCCACTTCCTTGTGGAGCGACTTTTTGAGGATGCCGAGCGCCTTGGGCGGCGCAACGATCGCAAGCGCATCGAAGTCGTTTCGAAGCACACGCGCCTTGAGGTCGTCCGCCGCGTCCTTGATCCAGCGGTCCTCTTCCTGCTGCTGGAAGTCGGGTTCCTCGTAGGTCGACCGGCCATAGCCAAAGCTCTGCTTGGTCGTGCCCGGAGCGTCCGTCTTGATCTCGCGGTCCTTCCGGTCCTCACGCTGGTCGTGCGCCTCCGTGCGGAGGTCGATCTGATTTTCGTCGCCATGGTTTCGGAGGAACAGAACCTTCGTTCCGTCAGCAACCAGGACCAGCGCATTGTTGGGAAGGGGCATAAAGGCTTACTCCTTGAACGGTGTTCCTAGGAGAACGCGACCCGGCCCGATGCGGTTTCCACTGTTCGTCGCAGCTTTCTCCGCACCGGACGATCATCGGTCGAGCGGTGCCGCCGGCATCGCCCGCGTAGATGATTACTCCTGCTCCGGATCGGCGGGCTTCTCAAGCTCGCTTTCGCCGATGACCGCATCGTCTGTGGGAGCGATCTCTTCGCCGCCCTCGAGCTCGATTTCTTCCTCTTCGCTCTCCTCAATCTTCGCGACGCTGACGACATGTTCGTTGTCGGCGACGCGGAAGATGGTGACACCCATCGTGCTGCGTCCCGCAATCCGGATATCCCCCACGGTCGTGCGGATCATCTTGCCCTGGTCCGTGACCAGCATCAGCTGCTCTCCCGGAAGGCGGGGAAGCTGGCGACGACGCAGCCGTTGCGGGCGGACGTGTCGATGTTGGTGATGCCCTGGCCGCCGCGGTTCGTGCGGCGATACTCGTAAGCGGAGGAGCGCTTGCCGTAGCCGTTCTCGGTGACGGTGAGGATGAACTGCTCCTTGTCGTGCAGTTCGCTGATGCGGTCGGCGGAGAGCGAGCATTCACCCTCCTTCTCGCCCTTCCACGGAGCGAAGCGGAGATAGGCCTCGCGCTCCTCCTGGCTGGTGCCGACGCGGTGCAGGATCGACATGGAGATCACTTCGTCGCCGCTCGCCAGGCGGATGCCGCGAACGCCGGTCGACGTGCGCGACTGAAACTCGCGAACATCGGTGGCCATGAAGCGGATCGCCTTGCCGTGGCGCGTCGCGAGGAGGACGTCGTCGTCCTCCATCAGCAGGGAAACGCCGATAAGCCGGTCGGTGGGGTCGACCTGCTGGTCGTCGTTGTCATCCTGATTCCGCTTCTTCAGCGGGGCCGGTTCCGAAGCGCATCGCGATCTTGCCCGCGGTCGGGATGTTGGTGAATGCCGCCATGCTGTTGCGGCGCACCGTCCCGTGCGCGGTTGCGAACATGATGTGCAGCCCGCCCCATTCGGTTTCATCCTCGGGAAGCGGCAGGACGGTCGAAATCGATTCGCCCTCCCGCAGCGGGAGCAGGTTTACCATCGGGCGGCCCTTGGTGTTCGGGCCTCCTTCGGGAAGCCTCCATACCTTCATCCGGTACACGCGGCCGAGGTTGGAGAAGAACAGCACCGGATTGTGCGTCGAGGTGACGAACAGGGCGGTAACGGCATCCTCTTCCTTGGTCGCCATTCCGGCGCGGCCCTTGCCGCCGCGCTTTTGCTCGCGGAACAGGGCGAGGGGCGTGCGCTTGATGTAGCCGCCCATGGTGACTGTGATCACCATTTCCTCGCGCTCGATCAGGTCCTCGTCCTCGATGCCGTCGGCGGCAGGGGCGAGTTCGGACATGCGCGGGGTCACGAACTCGGATTCGACTTCGTCGAACTCCTCACGCATCACCTCGTAGAGGCGGGCGCGATTGGCGAGGATTTCGAGGAGTTCGCCGATGCTCTTGGCAAGGCCTTCGAGCTCGCTCCCGATCTCGTCGCGGCCGAGTGCCGTGAGACGGTGGAGGCGGAGCTCGAGGATCGCTTTCACCTGTGCTTCGGACAGCCTGTAGACCTCGCCGGCAGCTTGCGGCTCCACCGCTTCGACCAGCTGGATGTAGGGGCGGATCTGGTCGCCGGCCCATTCGCGGGCGAGCAGCTTTTCGCGAGCTTCGGCCGGGCTCGCCGAGCTGCGGATCAGCTTCACCACTTCGTCGAGGTTCGTCACGGCGACAACGAGACCAAGCAAGATGTGGGCGCGTTCGCGGGCCTTGAGCAGCTCGAACTTCGAGCGACGCGTGATGACTTCTTCGCGGAAGCGGATGAACGCCTCGATGAAATCGCGCAGCGTCAGCGTCTCGGGCTTGCCGCCACGAATTGCGAGCATGTTCGCCGGGAAGCTCGATTGGGCGGGCGTGTGGCGCCACAACTGATTGAGCACGACGTCTGGGGTCGCGTCGCGCTTCAGATCGATGACGATGCGGACGCCTTCGCGGTTGGATTCGTCGCGGATGTCCGAGACGCCTTCGATCCTTTTGTCCTTGGCGGCCTCGGCGATCTTTTCGACCAGACCGTTCTTGCCGACCTGGTAGGGAATCTCCGTGAGGACGATCGAGCGGCGGTCGCCACGGCCTTCTTCGACATGGTGGCGCGAACGAAGCATGATCGATCCGCGTCCGGCGGTATAGGCGCCGCGAATCCCGGCCTGGCCGAGGATGAAGCCGCCGGTCGGGAAGTCCGGGCCCTTCACATGCTCCATCAGGCCTTCGGAGCTGATTGCCGGATCTTCGATATAGGCGCGGCAGGCAGCGAGGACCTCGCCGAGATTGTGCGGCGGGATGTTGGTCGCCATGCCCACGGCAATGCCGCCGGCGCCGTTCACGAGGAGGTTGGGGAAGCGGGCAGGGAGGACCTGGGGCTCGCGCTCCGAGGCGTCATAATTGGGCGTGAAGTCGACGGTGTCGCGGTCGATGTCGCCGAGCAGGAAGTTGGCGACCTTCGCCAGCCTTGCTTCCGTGTAACGCATGGCCGCGGGCGGATCGGGGTCCATCGAGCCGAAGTTGCCCTGACCGTCGATCAGGGGCACGCGCATCGACCAGTCCTGGGTCATCCGGGCGAGGGCGTCGTAGATCGCGCTGTCGCCGTGCGGGTGATACTTACCCATGACGTCACCGACGATGCGGCTCGACTTACGATAGGGCCGCCCAGCGACGTAACCGGCCTCCTGACAGGCGTAGAGGATACGGCGGTGGACCGGCTTCAGGCCGTCGCGCACGTCGGGCAGCGCGCGGCTCACGATGACGCTCATCGCGTAATCGAGGTAGCTGGTCTTCATCTCCTCGACGATGGAGATGGGCGCGATGTCGTGATCGCCGCCCGAAGGCGGCTTGGGAATGTCGTTGCGGTCGTCGACCGGCGGCTGGTGGCCAAGAAAAAGTCCTGTCGTTAAGGGTACACGCGGGGAATGCGCGCTGACGGCTGCCCCCATTTCCTGCCTAGTGCATCGGATTGCCGAAGACCACCCCGCGCGCGTGTATGCGCATACGCGCGCGTGGGCGCTGAGGCCGGCGATCGTCATGACTTGGCCTCTGAAGCACGCGGCACTATTGGCGACCGCAATTCCCACAGCTCCAGAGCGGAGACCGTCGCATGAAGCCCGTTTTGACCGCCCTCGTCATTGCCTTCGCAACCACGTCCACGGCGTCGTTCGCGCAACCTACCGGGACCATGTATGGGGTCCCCCAACCCGTTCAGAAGCCGTCCGACCAGCAGCAGGCTCCAGCCACCCAAACAAGTGCGATCCAGCCGTCCAACAAGGCGCGCCAGGCCATCGCGAACCTCCAAACGGCAGTGAATGCGAACGACGTAGCCAACATCCCGGCACGGCTTGCCGCCGCGCAGGCCGTCGCGGCGACGAAGGAGGATCGCTACTGGATCGGGCGCTTGCAGCTCCAGGCCGCGGCGAAGACGAACGACGTCGCTGGAAGCGCGGCGGCGATCGAATCCATTGCCTCATCGGGCCTGATGCCCGCGCCCGAACTTTCGAAGCTCTATGGCGCCCTTGGCGGCTCTTATTACAATGCGAAGCAGTATGATCAGGCCGTTGCGGCCTACCAGCGCCAGCTCGCGCTGGATCCTACAGCTTCTGAACCGAACATCATGATCGCGGAGGTCCGGGCGGCGCAGGGCAAGCCGAGCGACGCGGCGACCGCTCTGCAGCGCACCATCCAGGCCAACGTCGCCGCTGGGCGAAAGCCGGAAGAAGCAATGTACCGCCGCGCGGTGGCGCTCGCTTACGAAGCGAAGGCCCCGAACACCGTCGAGCTCTCGAGGCAGTGGCTGGCTGCCTACCCGAGCCCGAGCAGCTGGCAGAACTCGATCGCCATCTACCGCAACCTTCGCACGAACACGTCCCCGGACATCTTCGACATCCTGCGACTGGCGATGGTCACCGGCGCCCTGCAGCAGGGCCTCGATTACCAACTCTATGCGGAGAAAGCCTACGAGCAGGCGAACTATGGTGAAGCCAAGGCCGCGGTCGATGCCGGAATTGCCGCGGGCCAGCTCAAGGCCTCGGACAAATATGTCGCGTCGCTCATGGATGGAGTGAAGGGCAAGGTTCCCTCCAGCTCAGACTTGGCCGCAGCTGAGAGGGGCGCCGCGGCCCCCACCGCGTTCCTGCGCGTTGGCGATCGTTATTACGGCGCAGGCGATTACGCAAAGGCTGCAGAGCTCTATCGCCAGGCGCTCGCCAAGGGTGTCGACAAGGATCTCGCCAATCTTCGTCTCGGCGAGGCGCTCGCCCGCTCAGGCGACAAGGCCGGGGCGGTGGCAGCCCTCAACACCGTGTCGGGGACTTATGCCGACGCGGCGAAGTTCTGGCTGCTCTACGTCCAGCGCCAAGCTTGACGCTCAGGCGCCGGGGCAGTCGGCGCCTGTTTCTTCACCAAAGCAACAGAGATCAGCACCGTCCCGTTTCGGGATGGTTAAACAGCTCCTTCTTAGCGCAAGGTAAACGCTCGCGTAGAGCCTGTTGCCTGTGCGTCTGAAGGATTCGGCTGAAAGGTGCGTTTCGACGATCGTCTGCTGACGGTATTGAGCCAGCCCGCGGGCGACCGGCATGACGCCGCCGTACGGTGGCGCCAGCTGGTGGACCTCGTTGCGCGCGCAGGACCGGAAAGCGACAGCCCGATCGTCGCGCAGGCGCTCGATACCATCCGCGCCGACGCTCCCGCGATTGATGAGGATTTGCGCGCTGCGGCGGCGCGGGCGGTGGCGGGCCGGCCCCTGCCGTTCGCGCTGATCGAATATCTGGTTTCTGACCGCCTGGCGGTGTCCGCGCCGGTTCTTGCCGCGGCCACGTTGGACCTCGCGCAATGGCGAGCGCTGCTGAGCCTCTCGGATGACGAGACCCGGCAGTTCATCGAGGCGCTTCATTCGGAGGTTGCGACCGCCGCACCTCCAGCTCCCGCGGCACCGCCACAGCCTGCGCAGGCCGAAACTCCGATTGGGCGGCAGCCGGCGGCGACGCCAGCGCGGACTGCTGTACCCTCATTGAGCGACGTCGTCGCGCGCATCGAGCGACGCCGCCGGAGCCGCGGAGTCCAGCGTTGGGCAGTTGCGGAGACTATGCCGGCCGAGGCGCCCACGATGTTCCGCTGGGAATGCGGGCCGAGCGGCGAAATCGCGTGGGTCGAAGGCGCTCCGCGGGGTGCTTTGATCGGGCGCTCGATCGCACGGGTCCTCGACGCCGACTACGAGCGTGTCGATGAGGAGGTCGTCCGCGCCTTCGCCCGCCGCGCACCGTTCCGGGATGCTGAGCTGAAAGTCGCTGGCGAAGGGCTCGTCGCCGGGTCCTGGAAGATCAGCGGTCTCCCTGCGTTCGACCCCACCGATGGCAGATTCGCCGGCTATCGCGGCATTGCCCAACGCGAATCGGCGCCGCCGCGTGCGCGCACCGAAAGCACCCAGGACATGCTCGCGGATCCCGATTCGCTCCGCGAACTGGTTCATGAGATCAAAACTCCGCTGAACGCGATCATCGGTTTCGCTGAAATCATCCAGGGCCAATATCTGGGTCCCGCCGACCATCGCTATCGGGAGCGTGCGGGCGAGATCGTCGCGCAGGCACACCTGCTGCTTGCTGCGATCGACGATCTCGATTTCGCGGCCAAGGTGCATTCCGGTGGAAGCGGAACTCCGCGAGCGGACCTCGGAGTGTCGCTTCGAACGGCCGGTGAAAAGCTGGGCGAGGCTGCCGCGGCGCGAGGCGTCGAGCTAGAGCTGGCGTCGCCGCCCGGCGATTGCGTCGCCGCCCTCGAGCCGGAGATCGCCGACCGCCTGATCATACGATTCGGGACGGCGATGATCGAAAACGCCGCCGCCGGCGAGCATCTGCGGGTCGGGATCGAGCAGGGCCCGGCACAATGCCGCCTTTCGATTTCGCGGCCAGCCTCGCTTCGCAGCATTCCCGATGAACTGCTGTTCGATGGCATTCCGGCCACGGAGGGCGGTCGCAGCCTCGCCGGTTTCTCGCTGCGCCTGGTCCGCGGGCTTGCGCGCATCGCCGGAGGAGACCTTGCAGTCAGCGGGACCTCGCTCGCGCTGGTTGTTCCCCGTGCGTGACTTGCGTAATGCCCGCCGCTATCGATTCCGACGCCGGGGAGGGCCTGTAGCTCAACGGTAGAGCCGGCCGCTCATAACGGCTAGGTTGTAGGTTCGAATCCTGCCGGGCCCACCAGTTATCACGCGCGAGCAATCCGGGGATTGGCGAGCATGATGATCCGCCGCTAACTGGCAGGCGATCGGGGAGTGGCGCAGCCTGGTAGCGCATCTGCTTTGGGAGCAGAGGGTCGCAGGTTCGAATCCTGTCTCCCCGACCATCTTTTCAATGACTTAGCACACGCCCAGCAATCCAGATTTCACGTCGGGGCTACAATCTGGGCTACGTTCCGAAGGGGAGGGCGATGAGCGACGGCTCGAATGAGATACCGTTCGAGATGGGAGGCCTCGATGCAGACGGCCTTACCAGCCAGTGGCCGACCGTTACGGCTGAGCAAGTTGCCCTGCTCTATCTGCGCGATTGCGAGACGCAATTCGCTTAAGCTCGGACGAGCCATTGCGGTTGGCGCAGGCGGCGAAGTCCATCCACCACTCGTTGCAAGCTGCTCTCACGGCGGGGCTGGCTGGCGGCATGGGCGTCGGCGCATACGATCAACGGCTCGAGCGAAAGTGGATCGAGTTTCTCCAAGATGGTGTTTCGCCCATGCCCCGAAGTGATCGCGTCATGTCCCTCGAGGCGCTGATCCAAAAGGCGATGCAGAGTAAGCTGGAATGGACGGGAAACCTCTTGAGGTTTCGGAACCGGAAGCTGAAGCACTCGGCAAGCTCGACAAAGTTCGAGATCGATTTGAGCATCCGAGGCCCGGATTTTGGGTTATTGAACCGACCTATCTCCACGAGCTTTTGCCGGTAGCGGGCCGCATGGTCCTTCGCTGCCTTCAGACGGTGCACCACCATTTTGATCTTGGCGAACTCGAGCGGGCTGAAGCGGTGGTGCAGTCGATTGAGGTGCTCTGTCGCAAAAAGGCGTAGCTCCGCACGTCGCTTGCTCGCCGTAGCGCGAGAACACAGCCAGCTGCGCCAGCCCGGTGACTCGATCCCGGCGCGTCGGCTTGCTGCCCTCGCAGCCGCGAGCGCGATCAGCGCGAGAAAAAATGTGCTGGCCGCATGACGATTTCAGCTGCGGCGCGTCGGGCCTTCGATCAAAAATCGACCCGAGGAGGAGATGAGCAGGCAATGGAAGACGATTGCGCGCAGGAGGCGCTGTTCCAGCTGGAGGGGCCTGACGAGGATGGCTGCGTCTGGGCCTGCTCGCCTGCAGGCCGCGACGTCTGGTGCCAGAACCTCGGCCCTGCAGCGAAGGTCGCAGAGGTGCTGTCGCAGTGGCTCGCGTCGCAGGACTGCGACGAGGGCGCTTGTGACGATAGTGAAGTGGCAACCCGCGAAGCCTCGCTCGGCATCAAGGTCGTCGAGTGCGGCCCAGACAACTGGGACGAGCGCGATCACGGTCTGGATTATCCTGACTGCCATCGACACCATCGACTTCAAAGTGACTGGCACTGGCCACCAACGCATCGAACGCATCTTACAGCGATGGCTGCAGTGATCGCAGATCGATCCCCCTCCAGCCTTATCCGAACAGCCGCGAGCAGCGCATCGCAGCGTGGCTCTGCAGGCACGCCTGTACCTTCGTCCTGTCGACAAAAAAGTCGTGCGACAGTCATCGGGTTCGAGCGTGAAGAGGATGCTGACGCCTTCAGGCGCGAGTTCGTCCGCTGAGGGAGCGCTAAGTCAGACTTACTGGTATTCAAGCCACTGTAATCGCGTTCAATTGCGATGGCCAGTGCCAGCATGGAGGCCCCGTTTGCGTGATCCATCCCACAACCACAGCCTGCCCTCGACGCGCTGCTGGCGGACGTGATCGCCTGCAGCTTGCAGATCAGTCTGACTGTCAACTCGCCTGAACTCTACTGCTGATCAGCTGGATAAAATCTTCACGAGCCTCGCGCAATCGAGAACCAGATCGCGCAGACTTCGAGTTCCCGTCCCTGGCCAGGACACTGACGCCTTCAGGCGCGAGTTCGTCGCGAGCAATTGAAGAGATATTTAACGGCCGGGGCCTGAGCTACTTGGCGGTGAACCAACTCGCGAGGCTGGGATCGCCGCTGACGAGCGCATCCTAGCGCGACTGTAGCGGGGTGTGCGCGTTCCTTCGCAAGGGTGCGTCTTGGACGGAAGGGACGCCTGCTGCTCTATCCATCCATCGTTTGAGAGCTGCTCTCCCACCACAGTTCGCGATTAAGACCTCGATACATTCGATCAGCTTGTAAAATTGGTGAGCGTCATCAGCAGCCGCGAACTTTCGAAAACCGCTGAAATGCTCGCCGTCGAAATATAAGCGGTAAAGGAACACTCGAACCTCCCACCCTTGCACCTCTTAGAGCCCCTTGATCGAGACGCAAGAAATCCGCAAAACGATCCCTAGGGGTGGATGGGGTTAAGCTGGAGAACTCCACGTCAGGGTCTTCGCGTGCCTGTGCTTATGCTGTGAGCGCGTCGATGCGTGTCGACTGCTGGCTTGCCGCACTGGCACTCGGGGCCGAACCAGCCCTTGTGCGGGCCGAGCGCCTTCCGACAACGGATACACCAGGTCGAGGTGGGCGGGGTCGGCGGCATCGGCATCGCGGGGATATGCGGGGCGGAACGGTCCGTCAAAAGCCGAAATCACTAGTGGCAGCTTTCGACCCATTGCAGACATTCAGGATCGGGTTGCCGCCTTAGGCAGGCGCAATATACAATGTTGTAACAACGAGACCCTTTGACGCGAGGCCGTTGCGGTGAACTACTTGCTGCGTACCCTCTTTTTTGAGGAGCCAAGAGGTGTGTTTTCCAAGGGGCACGTTCTAACGCACGCGACTGCGGCCACCTTCGATGAGAAGAATCTCGATGGGGATGTTGCCTTGTGGAAATGCGATATCTTCAACGAAGATCGACTGACCTGGTCGGAGAAGGTCTACGAGCTGTTCGGTTTTCCTCCCGGGACACCCGTTGCTCGCGCCGAGGCGGTCGCGCGCTATGCAGCCGCTTCACGCGACGCGCTGGAGCGTGTGCGAACTTATGCGCTAACTCGTAAGCTTGGGTTTCTCCTCGATGCAGAGATTGTCCCTCCAGAAGGCGAGAGCCGCTCGATCAGAGTCCTTGCAGTACCGGTCTTGGAGGAAGGCCGTATCGTTGGCCTGCGCGGGGCGAAGCGGTTGCTGTAGTGTCAGCTTTCCACCCAAAGCAGCCACTAGGATTACAGATTTTTGCCCGGCGAAAAACCTCAAAATTGTCGCGATTACCGCACCGCAAGGGACCGGGCCTGTCCGGCGTCGAGCGGCTCCAGACTTTCAATGATCCCCGCCCCAGCTCGCGCTAGCTGCAGCAATGGGTGGAAAGCTGACGCTAGCTCGTCCTATTCGTCTCAGCCGGTATCATCGGCGTCGAGATTGCGGTGAGGAGCTATCTGCGCCGGCGTACGGTTTCTGAACCACGACGCTGTTGGGCACACCTTTCCCGGCCATCGGCTGCGCTGTCGCCCATAACATATACAACTGGAAGGTCGGCCTTCAGCTCGCGGGCGCGTCGGGCGATGTCCCAGCCATCAGGGCCACCGGGCAGCCGAATGTCTGTAACCAGTCCCGCCAGCTCGGCACTACGCCTGTCGAGAATGTCGAGCGCCTTGAAGCAAGTTGAACCGGCAGCACCGAATAGCCACCAGCTTCTAGTGCATCTTGAGCGACCAAGGATGCAGCGCTTCATCTTCAACCAGCAGAACAACAGGTTCTGGCACCATCGCCCACGATAGCCCAGCGGCCTTTTCGCGGGGCGCGCCATCGTTAGCAAAGTGCTTTTCGGAAGCTCAGAGCACTTTTTCGGGTTGCAACACAAGAGTTGTGGCAAATGGAAAGGCAACAAGCAGCACGCACACTGACTTAGCCTCTAGCAAACCAAAAGCCACAATGTCTGCTTTGGGTCGAAAGCAGACGTTCGCCGCTATGTCCGCAATGGGTGGAAAGCTGACGTTAGACCGCTTGCTGGGAAAGTCTGCGTCGTCCTTCCCGGCGAAGACCCAGGCCGATCGCACCAAATCCCACCAGCATCATCATCCAAGTGACGGGTTCTGGAACCAGCGAAACAGCGCCTTGGTTGGGTGCGAAGTCGGCTATTCCCAGCTGCGGAGTTGGTGGGGTCGGTGTTCGCGACCAAAGAATGAATGTGTAATCTTCCGCTGCGAACCCCGTGCTCGGGAACATGGAGATCGGGACAACGGCCGAAATAGTGTTGCCGGAGATTGTGATCGCACCTAGGCAATGGCGTCGTGGTAACGACCACTCCTCCTGTAAAGAGGAGTACCTCACCCGTTTGGGTAGCAGACCGGAGAGTCATGGTTGCATCAAAGGAGCAGTTTAGGTCGAAAAGCCCCAAAAGGATTGAATCCTGCTCCTCGGTCGATTCCGAAGAGGTAGACCGTATTAGGAGTTGTCCCAACTTGCCCGTTTACTAAGACCTGTAGAAAGAAATTACTTCCCTAAATCTCTGCGGTGAACTGTAGAATGTCGAGGTCCGGCCCGACCGGCCCGATATACGTGCTCAGGATGTCGCCTGATGGATCCGCTGTCGTGGTCGCAAAGCACGGTTCAGCTGCCCAAAGTGAAGCACCGGCTAAGGCAAGTGCGAGAACCGATGTGATCTTGATGGCCATGCATTGACCCCCCGGCTGCGCCAGCGCTGTTATCATATCATTAACCATTTTGCCAATTCGGCGTGATGGAGCTTTCAAAGTTCGCAATGGGAAAGCGAGCGAAGCTAGGGTCAGCTTTGGGTCGAAAGCTGACACAGCGAAGTCCGCCGCCAAAAGCCCTTGCCAAGCGCAGCGGGCGGCTATCATTCCTTCCAGCAGTGGCTCGGGAGAAATCCGCGCCCTCGGTCGGGCGCATACCGACCGTAAAGGAGACCCCCGCCGTTTATGCGACCGTCGGGGGTTTTCTTTTGTTCTGTCGCTGGCCCTTGCGCTTCCGGTCGAGCGCCAGCGCGAAGGCGATGCTCTCCTGCTGCAGCTCGCGCCTCGGGTCGGCATCTTCTTCCTCGAATAGCCAGCAAAATCGTCGACAGCGCAGTGTCCGAGAACCGCCACCGCGACCCTCTTCAGTATGCTATGCGATGCGGTGGCCATGCTGAAGGAACCCGCCACCGCACCTTCGAGGCGCGAAGACCTGCGATGCCGCGCGCCTCGATCTTCATGCCGCCTACTCGCGAGGTCGGTGATCGCCGCCGCGAAGTCGCCCTTCGTGAAGGCGAGCGGGTTCTTCACCGCGAGGCCGATGCGCTCCTCGGCCAGCAGGGTGACCAGGTTCTTGCGGAAGTTGTCGCTGTCCTCGGTCGAGACCTCGACCCGCGCGCGTCATGCGGTCGTAGAGCGTCGCCGCGCTCGAAGTTCCCGACGAGGAACTTGCCCGCGATCATCGCCTGCGTGACCACGGCAGGCGCTCCGAACAGGCGCGGCTCGACGTCCGCACCGCGGCGGACCCATGACATATTCGCCGTCCGCGTTCTTCAGCAGGCGCATCGACGCCCAGTCGGCAGGATGGACGACGATCCCGGTGACCGGCTCCTCGGCGAGCGCGTTCTGCAGCATCGCCGCGCCGATGACGTCGAGCTTGGTCGCGCTGGCGATGATCGAGCGAGCCCGCCGCGAAGGCCGTCGCCTGCGTGTAGATGCCGTTCAGGTCGGTCCCGGTGTTGTCGCCGTGGAGCAGCTGCAGCTCCTCGGCGTAGCGCGAGGCCGTAGAGCAGGTCGGTGTCGATCAGACCCGCGCAGCTGCGGCGCGTCGTCGAGAATCTGGCGCGAGGCGAGGACCCAGGCGGCGATCGTCCGGATCGGCTCGGTGACCAGCTCGTATTCGAGATCGGTCTGCGGCTTCAGCGCGCCTTCGGCGACGGTCGCCGCCGCGTTGGTGAAGGTCTTCCGCTTGGCATATTCGACCGAGCCGGAGCTGACCTGAATCGTCGGCAGCAGGTCGCGGACGGTCAGCCGGCGCTGCGGCCCGACGTAGGTCGCGTCGACGCTCGGGCACGACCGAGCGCGCCGCCGCGCCGAGACCGGGAGTCGGCGTCGAGGTGATGATCGCCTTGACCTCGACGCCGACGCGGCGACCGGCGCTGACGTCGGCGAGGAACCCCTGAACGCTCTCGCGCTCGATGAACTGCTCGCCGAGGCTCTTGGCGATGGCCGCTGCCGCCCTCGGGTCCCGCGCGGGCGAGCTTCTGCTCGATCTCGGCGAGGCGCATGGTGGTGATGCCGACCTTTTCGAGCGCCGCCTTCATTTCGGCGTCGAGACGCGCCGAGCTGCTTCTCGATGGCGTCGGTGAATTCTCTTCAGGATCGCGTTCATCGTCTTCCTCCATCCTTGGCCTCGATCCGGGAGGCGGAGGCCTTCGAGGGCCGCGATGGTGTGCCTCGTCGAGCTCGTCGCTCGGTGTCAGTCGCCTCGCCTCCGATTGGCCGATTCCATGCCGCGCCCGCAGCAGCTCGCGGCCTTGCGCGCCCGACATGCCGGCTCGCCTGCAGCAGCTCGGCGATGTCGCGGGCGCTGGCGATGGCCTTGATCGCGCGTCACCCGCGCGCGGTCGTTCATCGGCACGGCGACGAGGCTGCCTTCGAACAGCTCGGCCTCGGCGACCAGCCGGGTGCCGTCGCTGTCGATGGTCGACGCGCTTGGGCATGCCAGCCGATGGACAGGCCGGTGAGCGCGCCGTCCTTGGCGAGCGCGTGGGCCTCCTGCGCGTCGCGACTGGCGAGCGTCAGCCCGCCCTTGACGTAGAGGCCAGTCCGACCGCTCGCTCCATTCCCTCCACGCGCCGATGGGCTTGTGGAGTGTCGTGGTGGAGCAGCATCGGCAGCGGCGCCGTGCGCGACGCGAGGCGACTTGGTGAGGCAGCCGGGGAGCAGCTGGTCGCCGCCGTGGTCGACGTCGCTGAAGCCGGCGAGCAGGCCCTCGATGTGGCCGCTGTCGCCGATCTGCTTAATTTCGAATGGGGATGCCGCGTATTCCATGGCGCGCCTCAACAGCTGTGGACCCGAAGTTCCGGTGTTCAGCCGATGCGACACGCAGGGGCGGTCCTCGGCGCGATACACGACGCTCCGGCAGGGCGGATCATACGGTATCCGGCTACCGGATCAATTCACCCCTTCGTCCGCCACTCCAGCAGCCGTGCGGCGGTCGACTCCGCCTGCAGCGTGAACCAGCTCGGCACCGCGGTGAATGCCGAACAGGCAGGTGACGATGTCGGCGCTGGCTCTCAGCGCCAAGCGCGCTGGCGATCAGGTCGGTCGGTGGCCCTCCCGCCGCAGCCGCTCGGCGACCTCGACGAAATCGGCCCGCATCGCGATCTCCTCCTGCTCGGCCTGCGTCGGGTCGCGCCATTCAGGCTGCGTCGCTGCCGCCTCCCTTGCCTCCGTCGATCACCGAGATCAAGTTCCCGACGACGCGCAGTGCGCGCTCTAGAGCGCGGCCTTCACCCAGCGCCTCCTTGCCCGTGCGATCCAGCCATTGTGCTGCTTGCTCCAGCGTGATATCGGCGTAGCCCGCCACGTCCGCCGCTGCCGCCACTCGTCGGCGTCCTTGTGATGGGCTGCTTCGCTTGCCAGTTGCAGTACTCGCGCATTCGCCGCTCGAACTGTCCTTCGCCCGGCTTGACGGTCGCCAGATTTTCCCCGTCGCCGTAGCGGGCGGTGAGCAGGTCGTGCGCCATGGTCCAAAAGGCCACGGTCTCGCGTTCGAGAACAGCCCGCTCCTGATCTCCCAGCTGCTCGCATTGATGCCATTTTGCCGAGTCGCCGCCGCCAACGAGGTGGCGCTGATCACCTCGTCATCCGGCCACTCGTCGAGAACCCGCTCCATTGTGCGCTGAATGGTTTCTTTCGGACTCGTCATCATCAGGCTCCTTCTTCGATGAGTTCACGGGTGATCTGGGGTTCTTCGGCCTGCCCAGCCGCGAGGCGCTCGGCCTGCCGCCGCCTCTGCCCCTCTTTTCGCCGCCGAGCGGCAGCGCTTGGTGCAGTAGAATTGCCCGATCTGGTCTGGCGGAAGGCTGGTCGCAGCCCGCGCAGGTGGGGATGAGCGGCGCGTCAGCCTGCTTCCGCCTCGGTGGCGCTCGGCTCGTTCGAGTCCGCTGCTCGGCCGCCCGCCAAGCGAACCCAGTCTTCCCCGGATATCGGCGGGGTGCCTTCAAGGCCCCGCCTGATATCCCCTTAGGGGATAGGTGTGTGAGCGCCGGAACTCGGCGTCTCTACTCGGCGGGAACTCGGCGGGAAGTGTGCGCGGCAACTCGGCGGGCAACTCGGCGGCAGCCTTTTCCCTGATCCCTTCGCGGTCTTTGCCGTCGCTCCGCCAGAGATAGCCGCGCTCGATCTGGTCGATGCGGAACAGCCGGTCCAACGCCGCTTCGAGACGGTCTTTGCCGATGCCCTTCAACTCCGGCATCTTGGCGAACTCGTTCGGCGCATAGGTCCGCGAATTCCTAAGCTCGGAAACGGCCCGCTGCTGCCGATTGCGCTCCCGCAGGCAGGCGAGGAACAGCTCGTTGTCGCCACTTGCCCGTGCCGTCTCCTCGAGCGCGATCCGCTTATCGGGTGGCAAGTCCTCCGGGCGGACGAATGCCCAGCCGTGCCACCGGCAGCGGATTTCCTCGCCACGGGCCGCATAGTTGGCCTTCGAGCGCCGCAGCACTCGCTCGTCCGGGTCAGCAGGGGCATCGTCCTGGCCCGTCCAGTCGAGGAACAGCCGGTTGCGAACGTGGGCGCTCCAGCCCGTGCTGCCGCTATATTCGTTGCCCTGCTTGTAGCCTTGGCCGTGCTGCTTGTTGGGGTGGGCCAAGAGGACAACGGCCCCGTCGATGTCCTCGGACAGCCCGCCGAGCAGGCCGAGGAAGGCGGCGACGTCGTGGCGGACGTTCTCATTGCCAGGGAAGACGTGGGCGGCATTGTCGACCACCACCAGTTGCGCGCCGAACGCCAGCGCCGTCGCCTTGAGCTGGCGGTAGCGCTTGGTCGGGTGCAGGCTGCCTTTGGCGTCGACCTCGGCCAGCTCGTTGTTGAGCTGCCCCTTCAGGGAGTGGGTCCGCAACCAGCCCTTCAGACCGTCCATCTGCAGCCCGAGAGCGACGTTGATCGACACCTGCCGCCGATGAAGCTCCTCGCTCGGATCCTCGCAGGTGACGTAGAGCGCCCTGACACGCTGGACCGGCAGGCCGAGGAACGGCGCTCCGGCTGCGCAGGACGTCGCGAGCTGCTGGCCGAGCAGCGACTTGCCGACGCCATCGGGTCCGCCGAGCAGCCCAGCGGCACCGCGCACGATCCAGCCGGGAAGGATGAAACGCATCTCCCGTGGAGGCACTGCGGCCCAGTCCTCCGGGCCAGCGCCGCCAGCCAGCAAGTCTTCGCTGTTTGCAGCGGCCTCGACGGGCGGCATCTGGACGAGCCGGTCGGAGGCCGCGTCGTTCATGATGCGCGCTGGAACCGTGCGAACCGCTCGAACTCCGCCGCGCTCTCAACCTGGCCGCGCAGCGTGTCTACGAGTTCTTCGAGGGCATCGTCAGGTGCGTCAGTAAAAATCCAGCGGGTAGCCGTGTCGGCGACCAGCAAGAAGAGATCGCGAGCCGGTTCCGACTGCGCGCCACTGGCTCTATCGCTGGCGAAGCCGTGCGCGTCCCACAGCTGCTGGCGCAGCGCGAGCGTCGTCTCGCTGTCGCCTGACCTGCGGATGCGAAGGCGCGCATTGATCTGCCGTCGAGGCGCAGGATCGTCAGGCCTAGAGGAGCGAAGTTCGCTGTCAGGCTGAACACCGCCCCTGTCGTCGCCATCGCGACGGTGGGGGGCTTTCCATTTCAAGCCGCCTGGACTCCGCGCTCGCGGTCGCGCTTCCAATCGCGACGACCGTCCAACCACTCAGTCCAGCTTCGAAAGCCGAAGCCCGACGCGGCGCGGCGACAGCAATTCCAAACGGAAGGGAAGCGCCCCTCGCGCTGCTCCCGCCAGATGGTTGTGTCGGACAAAGCCCGTAACCCGGATGATCCTCCGGCTTCGGCACAATCGGAGTCGATGTCGGGCAAGGCCACCTCCACCTGCAACGAGGACTGCGACGGCCTGCAAAATCTACACCCATAGGTGTCTGATTTCAAAAGGCCTTTTAACCGACGACTGAAATTACGACCTTTTATGCGCGTCTTCTTCGTCCCGCGCTTCAAAAAACTCCCATATTTCTTCAGAGCTGTTTCTACGAAATGCGAGCTAGCCCAGAACGGGCAGTTCAGCGCCTCACAGGTCCGCCGGTGTCTCAGCAACTTGATTCGTGAGAGGCCGGTCAGCCGCGGTCGCCACCACATTTTCGGGGCCGGGCGGATGCCGACGATGCGCTCGATCTCGACCGCCCAAAGGTCCAGCGCCTGCGCTTGGGTTCGAGATATCGTGCCGGTCATAGATCGCGTCGACGCCGGTCAGCGCGTGGTTGAGCACCCGGCGACGGACGAACGGGTCGACGCCGAGCCGCGCCAGGTTCGTGCTGACCGTCCGCCGCAAGTCGTGGACCTGCCAATGCGGCAGCTTGCCGAGCGCCTTCAGCATGGCCTCGTCGAGCCAGCCCTTCGGCTTGCTGAAGTCGGCGATTGGCGTCGCGGCCATTGGTCGTCAGCACCCAGTCGCACGGCATTGCTTCGCCGTTCTCGCCGATCGACGCGAATGCGCGGAAGCGAGCGCAACAGGTCGGCCGCCAGCGGCGAGAGCGGCACGATATGCGCTCGCGCCGACTTCACTTCTGCGGCCTCCAGGGTCCACGTCCGCGCCTCGAGGTCGATGGCAGACCAGCGCATATTCGCGACCTCGGACCGGCGCTGCCCGGTGAGCAGCAGCAGACGGAAGTATGGCACCCCATGGATAGTCCGAGGGGTGCGGCTTGATGCGGCCCGCCTTGTTCCGTTCGTCCGGCTTGGTCGCCGGGTCGGTCGCCAGCCACAACGCCTTGATCTCCTTTTCGGTCAGCGTCCGCTCGCGCTGCTTCTCGGACCGGGCAGCATCAGCGCCTGCGCCGGGTCGGTCTCGATCACGTCACGACCGGCAGCGAACTTGAACAGCCGTTTGAGCAGTCCGCCGACGCGCCGGGCGGTGGTCAGCCATGCTTGTCGGCGATCAGGTCGAGAAAGTCGGCCAGCTCGCGACGCTTGATCCGCGTGATGTCCCGATCGCCGAGGATGCGGCAGGACATATTTGTCGAACATCCAGCGATAGGCTTCGGGCCGCTTGACCCGCTCGGCGGCGTAGCGGCTGCTGGAAAATGTCGACCTGTCGCGCAGCAGGTTCGACGTGTCGCGGCGCTTCGACAGCGCGGGCGCTGGAATGTCGCCCTTGCGCGCCGCCTTACGGATCTCCGCGCCCCGCGTCCGGGCATCGGCGACGCCGAGCTGCCCCGGTTCGTCGCCGAACTCGCCGAGCGTGAATGTCCGGACCTTGCCGCCGAGCGCACGCGCAGCGCCCATGTCTTTGTCCGGCCCGATACCCGGAGGCGCAGCCCTTCGACTAGCCTGTCGGGATATTCGACCCGCTCGCCGGGCGCGGGCTTGATGCCCCTGATCTTCGCATCGGTGAGGAGTGTTTTCGCCACGTCGCGTGTCGTTCCTTTTCGGCAAGTTGCCTGGTTAACGACCTTCTTCCGGAATGTCACCCGGTGTGCCCCGTGCCGCCCCGGCTCTCCGACCATCTGCAAGACGGGCAAAGACCGGAGACCGTGTAACCCCGGGTTACATTTTTGCGAAGTACCCTGAAAATAATGCAACGCCGTGAACGACAGAAAATGGCGGAAAACTGCCGAAATGGAACGTCTGCAATATCCCGAAAAGCCAGATTACGCTTTGGGAGCAGAGGGTCGCAGGTTCAAATCCTGTCTCCCCGACCAACCTCTAATAATCGGATCAGTGCGCGTTATTCGCAGCCGTGTTCTCGGTCTTCACGTCCGTGTTGACGTTCACGTCGACGTCCGTGTTGTCGACCTTGTTCTGGATCTTGTCTCCGGTCCGCTGGACGTCGTTGGCGATATCCGCGCCGATGTTCTGCGCCGTGTTGCCGATATCGGCTGCTGCATTTTCGGCGACGTCGCTATTGTAGGTGACGCTGGTCGTGCCGTTGGCGTCGTCCTTGCTGACCTGGCAGGCGCCGAGCAGCAGAATCGGAATGGCAAAAAGGATACGCATTGGGGGTCCTCCCTTGTTTTGCCGACCTCAACGCCGCTTCGGCTGTTTCGGTTGCGGTTCAATTCCGCCTGACAGTACCGCCAGCATCGCCGTCCAGGCGGCGACATTCTGACGCAGCGCCTCCGGATCGATCTTATCGAGCGTATCGTCGGGCGTGTGGTGGACGTCGAAATAGTGGGTGCCGTCCTGGCTCAGCCCGACACCGGGCGCGCCGGCTTCCAGCATCGGCCCGATGTCCGATCCTTCCGCATCGTCAAGCGCGCCCGGAACGATACCCAGAGGTGCCAGCGCAGCCTGCAGGGTACGCGCCTCCGTCTCGCGGTCCTTGCCGAGCCTGCTGTTAACCCGCCAGATGCGGTCAGCTCCGAAATCGCTTTCGGCGAGCGCGTAGTGCGGCTCTTTTCCGTGACGCTTCAAATAGTCGGCGCCACCGAAGAGGCCTGGCTCTTCCGCTCCGAACCAGACCACGCGGATGGTGCGCAGCGGCCGGCCGGCATCCATGATGCGCTTGGCCGCCGCAGCCGCGATCGCCACGCCCGACGCGTCGTCGATCGCGCCGGTACCCTGGTCCCAGCTATCGAGGTGGCCGCCGACGACGATGGGAGGCAAGGAAGGATCGCGGCCCGGCACTTCGGCGATCACATTCCCGGACTGTCCGCGACCCGTTTGAACTCATGAGCACCAGGCGCATCGTCACGGGCTTGCCGCGCTTCAGGATGCGCTGCAGCTGCTCCGCGTCCGGAAGCGGCAGCGCGCCGGCGGGGATCGGACGAACGCCCTCCGCGAAGGCCATCGCGCCCGTGTGGGGATTGCGATGATAGTCGGTGCCGATCGAGCGGATGACGATGGCGATCGCACCCTTGCGACTGGCGATGGTGGGGCCCTGGCGTCGCGGACCGCCGAAATAGCCGTAGCCCGAACCGTCCATCGTGCGCGGCATGGCATGGGAGACAAAGACGATCTTGCCCCGCACGAGCGAGTCCGGAGCAGCTTCAAGGGCAGCCAGGGAGTCGAAGCCCACAACCTCGCCGGTGATGCCTTCCGGAGGCGTTGATGCGCTGTTGCCCAGCGCAGCCACGACGAGCTTTTGAGGGAAGGGCGCGAAGATTTGCGCGCTTTCCGGCCCGCGAGTCCAAATCGGCATGTCGAAAGTTTCGACGCGGACGTTGGAGAAACCGAGCGAGCGCAGCTTGGCGACGCCCCAGGCACGGGCCCGGGCTTCGGCGTCGGTGCCGGCAAGTCGCTGGCCGACCTCGGTGGTCAGGCCTTCGGTGATGTCCCAGGCGTAGTCGTCCTTTAGGGCGGCATCACGGAGAGCTGCGACCTTGGGATCGACCTGGATGGAGGGCCGCTGAGACTGAGCTGTGGCGGCAGTGGCGGATGCGAGCAATACTGCTGTGAGGAGAGTGCGATTCATGCTTCGCCGCGTAGCAGGGGCATTGCCGATGTCACGATCAACCGTCGATAAAATCTGACGATTGATCGATCAAAGAAGGCGCATCTGATTGCCCTGCGGCGGTTCGAACAAATCGGTCCGCAAGCCGAACCTGGCTTGCTGGAGCCCGTATTTCTTGGCCGCCTTCTCGAACCGCGTCCGCAGAAGGTCTGCCCATGGCCCCTGGCCCCGCATACGACTGAAGAAGCTCGGGTCGTTGTCCCGTCCGCCTCGCAGCGACCGGATCGTGGCCATGACCTTGGCGGCGCGGTCCGGATAATGTTCGTCGAGCCAGGCGCGGAACAGCGGCGCGACTTCATGGGGCAGGCGAACCGGAAGGTAGAAGCCGCCAGGCGCTCCCGCCTCCACGGCGGCTTCGACGATATGCTCGAGCTCATGGTCCGTGATCTGCGGAACCACTGGCGCGATGGCTACGAAGCACGGCACGCCTGCGTCGTTGAGGGCCTTTACCGCCGCGAGCCGTTTGCGCGGCTGGGGCGCTCGCGGCTCCAATGTTCGAGCCACCTTCGGATCGAGTGACGTCACCGAAAGCGCAACGGAGCAGATGCGCAGGTCCGCGGCCTGCTTGAGAAGATCGAGGTCGCGAAGCACGCGGTCGGATTTGGTCGTGATCGTAAAGGGATGCCGTGTCTCGAGCAGGAGCTCAATCACGGAGCGGGTGATCCGCCATCGTTCCTCGATCGGCTGATAGGGATCGGTGTTGGTGCCCATTGCGATGGGCCGGCACTCATATCCAGGCCTCGAGAGGGCCGTGTGCAGCAGCTGTGCTGCGTCAGGCTTCACGAACAGTCGCAATTCGAAGTCGATGCCCGGCGAAAGGTCGTGGTAGGCGTGCGTCGGCCGCGCGAAACAATAGATGCAGCCGTGCTCGCAGCCCCGATACGCGTTCACGGAACGATCGAAGCCGATGTCGGGCGAGCTATTGCGCGTCAGGATCGACTTTGGGCGCTCGATGGTGACGGTCGTCCGGCGCCTTGGCACGCCGTCGAGCGCTTCGACCTGGTCGAGCCAATCGCCTTCCGTTGAGCGCTCCCGAAGATTGAAGCGCGTGGGCGTGGGGTTGCGGGTTGCCCCGCGGCCTGTGTTCGAACTCGACCGGCATCCGGCGATACTACGCCGGTAATCGGAACAAAACAAGAACGTACTCAGTGGGACAGGCGGGTCATGCCCATGGGGAAAACGGGCCAGCGATGCTCCGCAATCGCCTTCAACGTCGGCGTCTGTTCGCCGTTGAGGCCTTGATAGACCCACATGTTCCGCAGCACTGCGGGGACGTAGTAGCGGGTCTCCCAATAAGGGATGGACTCGATCCACAGCATCGGATCGCCCTTGTGGTTGATCGCAGCCCAGCGCGCGACGGGCAGGGGACCCGCGTTGTAGGAGGCAATCACGCGCGGGAGCTGTCCGGCGGTTGCGGACGAGCCGCGCATCATCTCGATAAAACCCTGCCCGAACGCGAGATTGTATCGCGGATCAGTGAGCGCACCGCTGTAATAGGGCACGTTGCGGTTCCGAGAGACGAGCTGGGCAGTGGTCGGCAGGACCTGCATCAAGCCGACCGCGCCGGCCGTGCTGACGGCGGTGCGCCGGAACGCCAACTCCTGGACGATGTGGCCGAATGCGAGCGCGGGATCGACCCGCCAGCCGTTGACGGGGCTCCAGCGCGGGTTGGGATAACGGTCCGCGGCGTCGGAGCGAGCCCCGGGTTGTCCGTTGTTGGCCAGCCACAGTTGGGCCGCCGGCAAGTCGAGCCGCTTGGCGAGCTGGATGAGCGCATGGTGCTCGGATGGATTGCCGATCTTGGCCTGGTGCCGAAGCAGCTCCTCGGCAAGAGCCGGTTCGCCGATCTTTACCAGCTCCATCGCGCGCTGAACGTTGGGCAGCTGGGCAATGGGCGGATCGTAGGAGGTGTGCGGGTCCTGCGGCAGCTTGGTTTCGATGCCCAGCGTTTCGCGGGCGACGAGGCCGTAGAAGCTTTCCGCGGATGCGGCTGCAGCCTTCAGGAATGGCGCAACAGCCCGAGGGCGGCCACAAGCCTGCTCCGAACGGGCCGTCCAGTAGAGCGCCCCGGCGCGGAGCTCACGCTGCTGCGCGTAGGTGGATGCCTGCTGGAAAGCGCGCGACGCAAATTCGCAATCGTTGAGCCGCCATGAGGCGAGGCCGGACACCCACGCGGCCTGCGCGGCCCATTCGCTCCTTGCACCCTGGCGCCAGGTGTCGGCGACCCGGCGGGCGTCCATGTCGAGCCCGCGCACGTAATACATGAAAGCCACACGGTGAGCCGCCTCGGCGCGAGCCTCGACAGACAGGCTCGGCGCATAGACGAGAAGCTGTGCCTCGGCGCTCCCGGCATCGTCGGCCTTGACCAGCGGGTCGAGAATGGTCCGGAGTTCGTCCGCGTAGGGTTCTCCCTGAACGGGCCGGGTGCGGTAGCGTACGGGCGCCGCACCGAGGTTCACCAGTGTCCGCCGCGGAACGACCAGCAGCGTCGCCACGCCGCGCCTGTAGGCCAGGGTCGCGAGCTGCTCGGCCTGCGGCAGCTCGGGCGCCTGCGCGATGAGAGCCTGGAGAGAGGCCGCGTCGACAGCCGGTGAATTTTTGGCCGTGTAGAGTTCGGCCTTCGCAAGAGGCGTGAGAATGCTCGGCGGGAGCGCCGCGATGCCGGCTCGCGCCACGGCCCAGTTGCCGAGGTCGATCGCATCGAAAACGCTGCGCCAGTCGCGCGGCACGGCGACCGTCGCCGCCGGCGCCGGGGTGGGCGGCGACAAAGGCTGGAGATTTGCGGACGGAGTCGCGATCGCCGGCGCGGGCTGGTTGGCGCTGTTGGTGATCAAGCCGGTCTGCGGTGCCATCGGCGCGAGCGGATCTTGCGCCTGCGCGGAGAGGGGCGCTGCCCAGATCAATGCTCCGAACGCGAGCAGCCCAGCTTTCAAGATTCGTCCTCCATCAGAAGCAGCAGGTCCTTCCATGCCAACGATTTGTTTGAAGGTTGATTAACCAACTGGCGCGGGTGGAACGTCGCGACCGCACGGACGCCTTCGACCTTGTGAACATGGCCACGCGCCAGGGGCAGGGGCTTGCCGAGCAAAGCCTGCGCGGGACCTTCGCCCAATAGTAACAGCCGCTTGGGCTTCACCAACGACACGTGCTTGCGAGCGATTTCCGCGCAAGCTTCGCGCTCTGCGGGAGTCATGCGCGCACCGGGGGAATGAAAGCAGGAGAGCGAAGCACTGTACGCCTGGTCCGCAGGAATACCAATGGCCGCGAGCATTCGCTCGGTCAGCTTCCAGGATTCACCGCCGATGGGCTGGCCCGCGGCCGCGTCCTCAAGGGCAGGAGAGTCGCTGATCAGCATGATCGCGGCATCTTCGGGGCCCTGGGGGAGCACTCGCTTCGCGCCGGGCCCGGCCAAAGGCAGCTGCACGCTGCTCGCAAGCCAATCGCGAAGCTCCGCAAGGGTCTCCTGACTCGGTTGAACAAGATTAGATTGGGGTTCGGGCTCTGCAGCAGGCTTGGCGCGCGACGTAACAGGCGCCAGCCAATCGCGGGGCTCTTCCTGGACGGCGATGTCGACGCCGGCCTCGAGCCACCACGCAAGCGCGCTACGTGCCTCGGCAAAGCCCAGCGATGCCTCATCCCCACCCATCAGGCTTTTGTCGCGCGCCATTGACGCCATGGTCAAGGAATTGGCAGGGCAGACGAGTCGAATTGTGTGGGGGACGCGACGAGACGCGACGATCTCCGCGCGAAGCGGCGATTAGAGAGGAGCGCATGAGCGAACGCGAATCCATGCAATATGACGTGGTCATCGTCGGCGGCGGGCCGGCGGGGCTGAGCGCGGCGATCCGCCTGAAGCAGCTGGCCGCTGAGGCCGGACACGACGTCTCGGTCTGCGTGCTCGAAAAGGGCAGCGAGATTGGCGCGCACATCCTTTCCGGCGCGGTGATCGATCCCAAGGCGCTCAACGAGCTCATTCCGGACTGGAAGGACAGGCGTGCACCGCTGACCGTGCCGGTGACCGAGAACCACCACTGGGTGCTCAGCGCCGGTGGCAAGCTCGGATTCCCCGAATGGACGATGCCGCCCTTCATGCGGAACAAGGGCACCTACACGCTGAGCCTCGGCAATTTGTGCCGCTGGTTTGCGGGGCAGGCGGAGGAACTGGGGGTCGAGATCTTCCCCGGATTCCCAGCGGCAGAAATCCTCTACAACGACGATGGGTCGGTGAAGGGCGTGGCGACCGGCGACATGGGGATTGCCCGCGACGGGAGCCACCGGGCCGATTACCAGCCGGGCATCGAGCTGCATGCCCGGTACACCTTCTTCGCCGAGGGCGCGCGCGGCCATCTCACCAAGCGGCTGACCGAGCTGTTCGCACTTCGCGACGAGAGTGGGCCGCAGGTTTTCGGTCTTGGAATCAAGGAATTGTGGGACGTTCCTCCTGAAAAGCATAAACCGGGTCGAGTGATCCATACGCAAGGCTGGCCCCTCAAGGACGCGTGGGGCGGTGGCTTCCTCTATCACCAGGAAAACAACCAGGTGGCGCTCGGCTTTGTCGTGGCGCTGGATTATGCCAATCCCTACCTCTCTCCTTTCGAGGAAATGCAGCGCTGGAAGACCCATCCGGCGATCCGCGCCGAAATCGAGGGCGGCCGCCGCGTCTCCTACGGTGCGCGCGCGATCAACGAGGGCGGGTACCAGGCAATCCCGAAGCTCGTGTTCCCGGGCGGCGCTCTGATCGGCTGCTCGGCTGGATTTGTGAACGTGCCACGCATCAAGGGCACGCACACGGCGATGAAGTCGGGGATGCTCGCGGCGGAAGCCGCTTTCGATGCCATTGCCGCAGACCGATCAGGAGACGTCCTGGAAAGCTATCCGACTGCCCTTCACAAGAGCTGGATCGTCAAGGAGCTCAAGACCGTCCGAAACGCCCAGCCCGCGGTTGCGCATTGGGGCGGCACCTTAGGAACGCTTTATGCCGGTCTCGACATGTGGCTGGGGCATCTCGGCATTAGCTTGCCGTGGACGCTCAAGAACAAGGCCGACAATCTATCGCTCAAGCGCAAGGATGCGGCCAAGCCGATCGACTATCCGAAACCGGATGGCGTGCTGACGTTCGATCGTCTGGGGTCGGTGTTCGTGTCCAACACGAACCATGAGGAGGATCAGCCGGTTCATCTGACGCTCAAGGACGCCGACATACCGACGGCGATCAACCTGCCTGTATATGCCGGACCAGAACAGCGCTATTGTCCGGCAGGCGTCTACGAATTCGTGGAGACCGACAGCGGTGAAGCGAGGCTGCAAATCAACGCTCAAAACTGCGTTCACTGCAAGACTTGCGACATCAAGGATCCGACCCAGAACATCAACTGGGTCACCCCAGAAGGCGGTGGAGGCCCCAATTACCCGAACATGTAAGTGGCTCACCGGAACTGCCCTGGTGGCGTGCGCGCTGACCCCGGCGGCCGCCGGCGCGTCGACGGTTTCGGATCCCGCCCGGACTTATGTTGAGGCTCGTGCCGCCTCGATGAGCGGCGACCATTCGCGCGCCGCGGCGCTTCTCGCCGCCTTGTCGGAAAATCAGCCGGACCAGATCGACCTCGCCCGTAAGGCGCTGATGGAAGCGCTGGGGGCGGGACAGATGGAGCTAGCGCTGAGCGTTGCGACGAAGATCCCTGCCGCAAAGCTCCCGACCGACGGCAGGCTGCTGCTGGTTGCCGACGCGGTCAAGCGCAGGCAGGCCGAACGTGCCGTCGCCTGGCTTCTAGCCGGTTCCGACAGTGGAGACCTGAGCTTTCTTGCGCCTCTCATCCGGGCCTGGGATGCGGCAGACCGCGGCGATGCCGATCGCGCCCTGACGTTGCTCGGCGAGATTCCGGCGAACAGCCTGTTGAGCCCACTGCGCTCCGAGCATGAAGCGCTGATCCTCCTGAAGTTTCGGCGGACCGCTGAGGCGGAGCCGCTCGCGCGGCGCGCCGTCGGAGTCGCCGGAGCCAGGGAGAACCGGCTTAGGCTCGCATTGGCGGATGGCTTTCTCGCGGCTGGCGACCGCGATCGTGCGCTAGTCATGATCGAAGGACTGGGCGGCGACGCGCCGGCCGCACGGCGACGCATTCTCTCAGGCAAGCGGAGCGGGGAGTCGATCGACACCGCCCCGAAGGCTTTGAGCGAAGTCCTCACCGCGTTCGCTGGTGAGATCGCGCGAGTTCAGCGGTCTGCGCCCCCCGTGGGACTGGTCCAGGTTGCGCGCTTCGCCGATCCGAAGAACAGCAGCACAACAACATTGCTCGCCCTGCTTCTGGATGCGCAGGGACGCACCGCCGAAGCGCTCGCGCTTCTGGGCTCAATTCCACGCGACACCGCGTTGATTGGGCAAGTTCGCGACGTCCAGGTCAAGATCCTGACCGACAATCAGCGCCTGAACGAAGCTTATGGCACAGCAGCCGTGGCCGCGAGCGCCCAGGACGCCACGGCAAACGATTTTTCCCGACTGGGCGACGTCCTCCAGGCGATGAAGCGGCACGATCAGGCGGCGGCCGCCTACGCCAGGGCCGTGGCCTTGGGGCGGGCTCAGGGGATGGGCGTGCAATTATGGCCTTTGCTCCTGCTTCAGGCCGACGCGCTCGAACAATCGGGGCGGTGGCCGGAAGCCAAGCAATCGCTCCAGCAAGCCTTGGCGCTGTCGCCGGACCAGCCGTTGCTTCTGAACTTCATGGGCTATGCGAAGCTCGAGCATCACGAGGACCTCGACGCTGCAGAAGCGATGATCCGCCGGGCGAGCGAACTTGCACCGGACAATGCGTCGATCACCAACTCCCTTGGCTGGGCGCAGTTCAAGCGCGGCAAGACTGATGACGCCATCGCAACGCTGCAGCGGGCGGCAGAGAAGGATCCCGACCAGCCCGAAATCCAGGAGCATCTCGGTGACGCGCTCTACCAGTCGGGACGTCGGTTCCAGGCCCGCTTCGCATGGAACGCCGCCCTTGTCGTTGCCGACGACGAAGTCGCGGCGCGGGTACGGGCCAAGCTCGCTTCTGGTTTGACGACGGCAAACGCAGCGCCTTGAGCCACGAATCCCCGCCCGCGCAGGAGATCGCGCCGGCGAAACTCAATCTCGCGCTGCACGTCAGAGGAAAGCTTTCTGACGGGCGGCATGCGATCGAAACCCTGTTCGCCTTCTGCGTCGATGGCGACCGGCTCAGCGCATGCGCCGCGGATGCGCTCAGTCTCGCGATTACAGGGCCATTTGCGTCCGAGCTGAGCGAGACAGAAGACAATCTGGTGCTGAAAGCCGCGAAGGCCTTGGCCCGAGCCGCTGGAGTCCGGAAAGGCGCGGCCATAACACTCGACAAGAGATTGCCGGTCGCCTCGGGGATCGGCGGCGGTTCGGCGGACGCGGCGGCGGCGCTTCGGCTTCTCACTTCGCTCTGGCGCATCGACCCCGATCATGCGGCGGCCGTGGCACCAGTCCTTGGCAGCGATGTACCCGCCTGCTTGTTGAGCCTCCCGAGCCGGGGAGAGGGGGCCGGCGACCAGCTTTCGCCGTTCGACATCGGTGACCTCTCCGGAAGCCCCGTGCTGTTGGTGAACCCGAGGGCCCCGCTTTCGACCGCCGAGGTCTTCGCGTCTTGGGACGGGGTCGATCGAGGTCCTCTCACCGGCTGGCGGGACGGACGGAATGACCTGGAGGAGCCGGCGACGAGGCGCGTTCCGCAAATCGGCATCGTCCTGACATGGCTCGGCGATCAGCAAGGCGCCAGCTTCGCTCGGATGTCGGGGTCGGGCGCGACCTGCTTCGCCCTGTTCGAGACCGAGGAAGATCGCGACGCAGCGGCCGCGCGCGTTCCGGACGAATGGTGGCGTCTCGCCAGCTTCTTGCGTTAGACGCGCGCGCCATGACGTCACCGCGCCCGATCCTGACCGCCGAGCAAATGCGCGCTGCCGAGCAAGCGGCGATCGATGCCGGAACCACGGTCGAACAATTGATGGAGGGGGCGGGAGCGGGCCTTGCCGAGGCCACCTACCGGTTTGCGGGGCCGATCCCGACTCTGATCCTGTGCGGACCGGGCAACAACGGGGGCGACGGCTACGTTGCCGCCCGCCACCTCGTGGAGCGAGGCGTACAAGTGCGCGTCGCGGCGATCTCGGATCCCAAGAGCGCAGCCGCACAATGGGCGCGTGGCCGATGGCAGGGCGAAGTCGAACTGCTGTCGCCGGAGACTGAAGGCTCGCCCCTCATCATCGATGCGCTGTTCGGGACGGGGCTCACTCGCGGGCTCGACGGCCCGACAAGTCGATTGCTCTCGATAATGACGGACGAGGCGGTCGTGTCGGTGGCGTGCGATGTTCCGAGCGGTGTCGAAACGGATTCTGGAGCATTGCTCAATTCGCTCACGGCCTACGACCTGACGGTCAGTTTCGGCGCCCTGAAGCCTGCGCATCTGCTCGACGAGGCGATGCACAAGTGTGGGCGCCTCATCCTGGCGGACATCGGCATCCCCGTCAGCGATCGGTGGCACGAGATAGCCAGGCCCGAGCTCCCGCCCGTCGAAGCAAAGGCGAACAAATTTACGCGCGGGCTCGTTCACCTGCTCGCTGGAAAGATGCCGGGAGCGATCGCATTGGCAGCGAGCGCCGCGTCCAGGTCGGGCGCCGGCTACGTCCGGGTGAGCACATCGCGCGGCATCGAAGGGCTCCCCGCTGCGGTCGTGCAAACCGACACTGCCGAGGTGAACGACGAGCGCATCGATTGCCTGCTGATCGGTCCCGGCATGGGCGACAGCCCGGAAGTCCTCACGCTTGCTCTGACGTCGCGTGCGCCGAAGGTCATCGACGCGGACGGGATCAGCTTCCTGGGCGACTATGAGCGGCTCAAAGAGCAGGATGCGATCATCACTCCGCATGAAGGCGAATTTCGCCGGCTGTTTCCCGACCTGTCGGGAACGAAGCCTGATCGGGCGCTGGAAGCCGCGCGGTTGAGCGGAGCAGTGGTCGTCTTGAAAGGGCCCGCCACCCTTGTCGCAGCGCCGGATGGCCGGCTGGGCTTTGCTCCGCCGGCTCCCGCGTGGCTCGCGACCGCCGGGACGGGCGACGTCCTCTCCGGGATCATTGCAGCGATGCGCGCGCGCGGCCTGCCGGCTTTCGAGGCCGCCAGCGCCGGGGTCTGGCTGCATGGCCGGGCCGCCGAGATCGCGGGCGCTAACATGATCGCCGACGATTTGGCCGCTGCCATCCCACAGGCACTCGCGCTCGTCGAGTGAGCGACCCGATCGTCCGGATCGCCGCGCGCGGCGATGGCGTGACCGCCAGTGGCCGTCATGTTCCGTTCGGTGTGCCCGGAGACCGGCTACTGGATGACGGTTCACTCGCCCCCGGGCCGCATCACCAGGTGCCGCCGTGCCGTCATTTCCCGGAATGCGGCGGGTGCCAGCTCCAGCATGTCGATGACGTCGCCTACGGTGGCTACCTCGTCTCGCGGGTCCAAACCGCGCTGGCTCAGCATTCGCTCGAGACCGAGATCCGCGAACCGCACCTGTCGCCGCCGAACAGCCGCCGCCGCGCGTCGCTGCGAGCGCTGAAGGTCGGAAAGGGGGCCGTCATCGGCTTCAACGCAGCCAAGTCGCACCGCATCGTCGATATGCGGGAGGACCATATCCTGCGGCCCGAGCTGGTCGCCTTGGTTGATCCGCTGAGGGGATTGCTGGGCGACCTTCTGCAATCGCGCCCCACCGCCGAAGTGCAGTTGACGGTCGTGGACCAAGGCGTTGACGTCACCCTGAAGGGTGTCGAGCCTCAGGGACTCGCTGCGATGGAAGCGTTGACCGTCTTTTGCGAGGCCCAGGCGTTGGCACGCCTGTCGATCGACCAGGGCTTTGGGGCTGAGACGCTCTACGAGCCAGTGCCCGCGACGATCAGCCTGTCCGGTATTCCGGTCGCATTTCCCGTGGGCGGGTTTCTGCAGGCGACGGTCGACGGTGAGGAGGCGCTTGCAGGCGCTGTCACCGAGGCCGCCGGCGACGCGAAACGCATCGCCGACCTGTTTGCCGGGCTCGGCACCTTCGCGCTGGCCACGAAGGCCGCATATGCCGCCGAAGCATCGCGTGATGCGGCCGCTGCCCTCAAACGAGCTGCTCCTAGTATGACTGTTGAACATCGCGACCTCTATCGCCGTCCGCTTGCGCGGGAGGAATTGGCAGCCTTCGACGGCGTAGTGCTCGATCCGCCTCGCGCCGGCGCCGAGGAGCAAGTCACGGCGCTCGCCAAGTCAGCCGTTGGGCGCATCGCCTACGTCAGCTGCAATCCCGCGACCTTTGCGCGTGACGCCAGAATGCTCGTCGACGGCGGCTACGCTCTCGAGTGGATCCGGCCTGTCGGCCAGTTCAGATGGTCAACCCACGTCGAACTCGCAGCCTGCTTCTCCCGCTAGAGAATTCCGCAATCGTGCAGGATTCGCGCCCCGGCATGAACGGTCAATCCGAGCAGGCAGAATGAGGCCAGCAGGAACAGCGGAAAACGGATCGACACGATGTTCACGGTGCACTGGACGATGCTGTGCACGATGCGGAAGCCAACATAGCCCCATGCGAGCCAGTAGTTGATCCCGGTTCCCATGCCCATCAGCGCGAGCGTCAGCGCGATCGCGTAGAAGATCGTCGGCTGCTCCATCAGGTGATTGTAATTGTGCGATGGCCACTGCGCTTCGTCCGGCGCTCTGCCGTCCAGGTTCGCACCGCGTGAGCCGCGCGGGATCGTTCCCCAGGTGATGCCCATCTGGGCGAAGGCTCGCCGCCGCGCGAACCCCATCCACACCATGATAACCAACGTCCACGCCACCAACGCGACAACCGGCACGAGTATTGGACTGTACGACATGGAGATCCTCCCCCTGAGATCTGGATTGGTCGTTCATTTATATCGAGGACTCAAGGGGTGCCCGTTTGAGGACCGGCCAGGCGGCTGGCCATGGTAGCGAGCAAAGGCTCGTGAGAAGCTCGCGCCACTCGCAAATCCGAGCCTTTTTCCAACGAGTGCCGCCGGTTGCCCCGAGCGGAGCATTTCCAATGCCTGTTCCATCCGCTGGCTGCGGTGGTACGCCGCCGGTGCAACGCCGACCACGTCCCGAAACGCGCGGCTGAGATGGAACCCCGAAAGTCGCGCGACCTTTTCGAGTTCCCATAACGGCACCGCGCGATGAAGATTGGCGTCGAGATGGGCCCGAGCTTGAACTCCACCCGGCCAACAAGGTCCAGGCGCGTGATGTCCTTCACCGCATCGACGCGCGCCATCTTGCCAAGGCAAGCTTGGGTGAGGTCGGCGATCCTCCACGACAGATTTAAAAGAGCCTCCGACGCGGCAGAGCTGCGCGCGTCCTCGGCGCCGTCATGGAGCGCTGTGGCTGCCTGTTGGAGCCATTCGCCGACGGGATGGCTTATGAGCGGAAGCAAGACCGGTCCGGGAAAGGCGGAGCTGCAGGCTTCATTGCCATGCAGTTCCATCGACGCGCTCCGGGTGCCCTTGGTGGCGTGGACGGTCATTGGACGACCCCTAGGTACAAGCATCATCCGACCGGAGGCGAGCCGGTAGCGCCGATTGTCGATGTCGAAATATTCCTCTCCTTCGATGACCACCCTCAGCATGGGCAAATCCCTGCTGACCGAGCATCTCGAGGCCGATCGTGCCAGGCGGACGATGATCCTGTTGCACATCGGGGCCGGCAGAGTTCCGTCGAGGGGGAGGGGCAAGCGGCGCACGCTCGACGCTTTTCCAAGGTCGCAGCAAATTCGCAAGAAGTGGTAAGGGACGGGAGCTCGCAGGTGCGGATAAGGCGCAAGCGTCTTTCAAGGGTCCGCAAATGCATTCATTCACCCCGCCGAACGCCTCTAGACGGGAGCTTCTGGCAGCCTCTCTCGCAATTGTAGCTGCGGCGCCACTTCGCGCCCAAACTTCCTCTGGACGACCCGCGCCGAGCGAAGGCGTGCTTCGCGAACGCATCAAACTTCAGTTCGGCGAAGGAGGGGAAGCGAGGAAACGGCTCGACAGGCTTGCCGCGGACGACGTCTTGTCAGGAGCGGTCGCGGTTGCGCTGGGCAATGATGTGCTGTTCGAGCGAGCATATGGAATGGCGGATCGCGCTAACGGCGTTCCCAACCGCGTCGACACGCAATTCAATTTGGCCTCGATGGGCAAAATGTTCACGGCGCTGGCAGTCGCGAGACTGGCCGAGAAGGGGCGCCTCAATTTTCAGGACGCCGTGACGCGTTACGTCAGCGGCCTGCCCAAATCTTCGGCCCGATCACCATCGACCATCTGCTCACGCACCGCTCAGGGCTGGGGAACTATTTCGGCTCTCCAATCTATCCTCGCCTTGAACGTGAGGGACGAACGGTAACAGATTATATGCAGGCGGTTCTGCAGGATCAGCCGAGGTTACCGATCGGCTCCGCCTACGGTTACAGCAACAACGGCTACGTGCTTCTCGGAGCTGTGATCGAAAGCATCCTCAACAAGGATTACTTCACGGCAGTTGAGGAGCTCGTCTATCGGCCTGCGGGTATGCGGCAAACGTCGCACACGAGCACTGATCGGCTCGGACGAAATGACGCCCGTGGCTACACGAAGGGCTGTTCCGCCAGGCCGCCTTCACAATGCACGCCTCAGCCGAAGTGGGAGCCTGTCAGCGGCGGTTTGCGCGGCACGCCGGCCGGCGGTGTTTATTCGAGCGTGCCTGACTTGCTGCAGTTCACCCGTGCCTTGAGGACGGGCCGGCTGGTCCGGCCGAATACCCTGAAGCTAATGACGCGACGTCATGTCGACGAAATGCCGCCTGGAGGACCGATCGAGGGTTACGGGTACGGCTTCGGGCTACTCCGCGTGAACGGGGTGGAGACCTTCGGACATAATGGCGGTACGCGGGGAGCGACGAGCCAGCTCGATATGGTGTCGAAGCCGGCGCTCACCACGATCGTTTTGACGAATGTCGATAATGCTCAGCGAGCAGTGTCCGGCATTCTTCGCCGCGCACTGCTCGCCTAAGTTCCAGTCTTAATCGAAAAGCTTCGCGAAACGCCGCTTCTCGCGGTTGCGCCACGCACCGCGGTGCCAGGCGTCGCTGGCGAGCAGCGGAAGGACGCTAAGTCGCCTCTGCGAACACCATCTGCTCCATGGCGGTCGAGACCTTGCCCCAGCTCGCTGCTTCCTGGAGCGTCGAGGAAGAGCAGGCGCCGTCGCGCACGTCGGCGACCGTGATCTGTACCGCGTATTTGTGCACTTCGACGTCGTCGTGGCCGAGGATTTCGGCGCAAACGACGGTGTCCTGCGTGAAGTTCTTCGGAACGCCGCCGCCGATCATCAGCAGGCCGGTGGTGCCGGCCTTGATCTTGATGTCGGTGAGCTCGCGGAAGTCGGCGATCGCGTCGAGCACCATGTAATGGCCGCCGCGCTTCATCGCGTCGACCTGATGCTTGACGAGGCCGAAGCCGGCCGAGTGAATCGACGAACGCCGGGCAGAAGATCGGCACGTCATGCTCGTAGGCGAGCTGGACGAGGCTGCCCTCCTTCTTGGCGTTGCCCTCGCTCAGCCACTTGCCCATCTCGCGAATGAACGCGCGGCTCGAGTAGGGCGCGCGGCTCCAGGCTGTCGGCGATCTTGCCGATCGTGAAGTCGCAATCCTGCAGTTGCTGCTTCGTCGATATAGGTGTCGTAGATGCGGTCGATGTAGAGCGAACGCAGCGTATCATCGTCAGGAATTTCATTGGCTTGGTAGTGTTTGTGGCCAAGCGCTTCGAAGAAATCCATGTCGACGATCGTGGCGCCGGTGGCGACGATCGCGTCGACCATGTTGGACTGCACGAGCTCGGCATAGAGATCCATGCAGCCGCCGGCCGAGGTCGAGCCGGCGATCACCAGGATGATCGAGCAATCCTTGTCCTCGAGCATCGGGTTGTAGATGCCGGTGGCGCGCGACAGGTCGCGGCTGGTGAAGCTCATCTTGCCCATCGCATCGATGATCGGGCGCGCATCGAACTTGGTGATGTCGATATGCTCGATCGGGCTCGACAGCAGCTCCGCCTTGCGCGTGTCGTTGATCACGCTCTGCGTCCTGAATCTTGTTCAGCGTTTCGGTTGCCATCTATGCTCCAGCGGTTGCCGCGCCGACAGCGCGAGACCAGTGAAGGGCATGTCGTTTTGTTGCGGGGGACAGCGTCACCCCGACGGACCTCCCGCCGGAGCGGGAGGGACTCTACAGCTTTACGACGTTCGAACGCATGGCCGGCGCCTGGCTCCGTAAAGGCTTCGCCATCGGCTCGTCGTCGACGATCTCGGTGCGGTCCGCGCCGAAGCCGTTGAATGCTGTGCGCATCGCGCAGCCATAGGCGCCGAGCATGCCGACTTCGATATAATCGCCGGCATCGACGTCGCCCGGAAGCTCGAACGGGCCGGCCATATGGTCGAGGTCGTCGCACGTCGGGCCGTAGAAGCTGAACTCCATCGGGCGAACATGCGAGCCGCCGTCGCGGAGGAGCTCGCACCGGATAGCGCCAGCCGATGTGCGCCGCGTCGAACAAAGCGCCATAGGCGCCGTCGTTGATGTAGAGCTCGCTTCCGCGGCGCTTTTCGACGCGAACGAGGAGGCTCGCATATTCCGCGCACAGCGCACGGCCCGGCTCGCACCACAGTTCGGCCGAGTAGCTGATCGGCAGCGCTTCGAAGGCGTCGTGAATGACCTCGAAATAAGCTTCGAGCGGCGGGCGGCTCCATGCCCGGATAGGTCGACGGGAATCCGCCGCCGACATCGACGATGTCGACCGTGACCGCAGCTTCGACGATCGCGTCGCGAACGCGGCCCATCGCTTCGGCATAAGCGGCCGGCGACATCGCCTGGCTGCCAACGTGGAAGCAGATGCCGAGCGCGTCCGAAGCCTGGCGGGCGGCGAACAGCAAGGCGCTTCACGTCCTGGGGCTGCGCGCCGAACTTGGCACGCGAGGCTGAGCTTGCGCATGCTCGTAGCTGACCTGGAGGCGGACGAGCAGGTTGAGATCGGTCGCGGCAACGCCGTCTGTCGAGGTCGCGCGGACGATCTTCTCCAGCTCCTCGATCGTATCGAGGCTGAACGTCCTCACGTCATGATCGAAATAGGCCTCGGCGATGGCTTCCTCGGCCTTCACCGGGTGCATGAAGCACAGCACGGCTTCGGGAGCGTCTCGTGCGACCAGGCGAACTTCGCCGATCGACGCGACGTCATAATGCGTGACGCCCTCTTCCCACAGGATGCTGCAGCAGCTCGGGCGAGGGATTCGCCTTCACCGCATAAAGCGAGCGGCCCGGGAAATTGTCGACGAAGAAGCGGGCCGCGCGGCGCGCGGCATGCGGACGGAGAAGCGTCACCGGCTGGACCGGACGCATCTTAGCGATATCGGCACCGCATCGTTACCGGAGGGGCGGCGGCTAGCCCCAGCGCGCGATGATGCTTGTGCAACTCAAGGGACCTCCAACTGGGTAGTTCGACGAAAGCTGCCTTGCGGTTGGAAGTCCCATGGGGCAGCGGAGGCGCGATATATGGACGGGGGTCGGTGAAGTAAAGATTTTTTGGCTTCTGCGGCCGCGATCTCAAGGAACTTTTGTCGCCAAACTGCAACGGTTGATCGAAATGACATGAAGATCAACGACTTGGATGGAGCTGTCATCGTCACTCGCGACGATGTCGTAGCCGCGCGGAGCGGATTTCTGGCCTGGTGGAACGAACGCCGCTCATCGAGAGCGAGGTCGGAGGCGCCCGCATCTGGCTGAAATGCGAATCCCTGCAGACGGGTGGCGCCTTCAAGCTGCGCGGAGCGACCAACCGGCTGCTCCAGCTATCGGCGGAGGAGCGGGAAAGGGGCGTCGTCGCCTTCTCGTCGGGAAATCATGCGCGGGGAGTGGCCATTGCCGCCCGGCGACTGGGAATCAGGGCCGTGATCGTGATGCCGTCCGACGCTCCGCCCGTGAAAGTCGAGGGCACACGCGCGGAAGGCGCGGAGATCGTATTCTACGATCGGCGCACCGAGAGCCGCGAAGCGATCGCTGCGCGTATCTTCCGAGGAAACCGGAGCGATCGTCGTCCCGAGCTTCGACGACCCGCGATCGTGGCAGGGCAGGGCACGGCCGGCGTCGAGATCGTCGAACCAGCTCGGACGTTCGCCACCGCCGCATCGTGATTCCGTGCGGCGGAGGCGGACTCGCGTCGGGAATTGCCCTTGCCGTTGCGGACGCCGAGATCGTCTGCGTCGAGCCGCAAGGCTGGGACGACATGAAGAGGTCGCTTGGAGCTTGGAGAGATCGTTCCCGTAGCCCCGGACGCACCCGACCGATCTCTCGACGCGCTGCAAACTCCGAGGTCTCGCCGATTACCTACGGCATCCTCCGCGAGCGTCGCGCCACGCCTGCTGTCGGTGACCGACGATGAAGCTGCGGAGGCGATGCGCTTCGCCTGGCAGCGCCATGAGCTTGTCGTCGAGCCGGGCGGAGCGGCCGCATTGGCAGCACTCCTGGCGGGGAAGGTTCCGTCGCGTGACGGCACCGTCGTGGTCATCTCGGGCGGAAACGTCGATCCGGCGCTCCACGCGCGGATCGTCGCCGCCGCTTAAGCGACGTTGCGCGTTTTGAATTCGCCGGGTTCGACGAAGCCGGGGCTCGAGCGCTCGACCGCCTGGGTCAGCTCCTCGAGTTCGGCGGCCAGGGTCTGGAGTTCACCGACCAAAAAGCGGCGTTCCCCTTCGGCGACGGCCTCGGACGCGTCGATGCAGCGTTTCGAGCATCATGGCGATACAAGGAAGGATTGTCTCTTCGATCCGTTCGAAGGCCTCATTGAGGCGCGCCTGCTGCTCGGAGTTCGGCATGCAAGCGACTTTGGCGCGTTCTTGGTTAAGTCTTCGTGAAATCTGACGAGCAGAATGGATAATTTTTCATCGATTGCGATGGCGATCGCGATGATTGCCGCGCTGATCCTCGCCGGAGGGGGCGTGAAGCTCGCACTCAGTGATCGGACGAGAGCCCGCGGGATCCTGATGATCGTCGCGGCCCTCGTACTGGTCATGAACGTGATGATCTGGACGATTTGAGCTAGGCGGGCCTCAAGAATTGGGAGGGTAGAATGAGAATTGGTGCAACATTGGCGGTCGTGCTGGCAATTCCAACACTAGCCGCTGCGCAGCCCCCGGCCGCCGGTCCAGACCTAGTCGGGACATGGCAGCTGGTCTCGACCCGGCAGACGCTGACCGACGGCTCGGTCAGACCGGATCCCGATCTCGGAGATCATCCGGCCGGCTACATGATGTACGATAGTGCCGGCCGCATGTGCACGGTGTTCAGTAACTCGGACCGACCGCCCTGGACCGCGCCGGCGCCGACCGATGCGGAGGCGCACGCCCTGTTCGACCAGATGGTCGTCTATTGCGCACGCTATCGAGTCGACGCTTTGGCGGGCAAGATAATGTTCGACATGGAATTCGGGCATTCGCCCGGTCTCGCCGGGACCACTCGTGAGCGGAAGTTCGAGCTGGCCGGAGATCGCTTGGCGCTTTACCCGACGCCGTTGCCGAGGGGAGTTACGGCCTGGTCAGTCAACCTGAAGCGCGTCAGCCGCTGACGGCGGCAGTCACGACCGTGACGATCTGGACGGTGTGAGTGGCTTGATCGGGTCAGTCGGCAAGCCGCATGTCGAGATAGTCGTCCACCGCCTTCATCAGCTGGTCCATCTCGTTGGCGAAGAAGTGGTTCGCGCCCGGGATCGTCTTGTGATCGATGGTGATGTGCCGCTGGGTGCGCAGCTTGTCGACCAGCTTCTGGACCGCGATCGGCGTCACCACCTCGTCGGCCTCGCCCTGGATGATGATGCCCGAGGAGGGGCAGGGGGCGAGGAAGCGAGAAATCGTACATGTTCGCCGGCGGCGCGATCGAGATGAAGCCGCGCGCCTCGGGCCGGCGCATCAGCAGTTGCATGCCGATCCAGGCGCCGAAGCTGAAGCCGGCGATCCAGGTGTCTCGGCCTCGGGATGGATCTCTGCACCCAGTCGAGCGCGGAGGCGGCGTCGCGACAGCTCGCCGATGCCGTTGTCGAACACGCCCTGGCTCTTGCCGACGCCGCGGAAGTTGAAGCGCAGGGTCGCGAAGCCGCGCCGGACGAAGGTCTTGTAGAGCGCCAGCACGATCGCGTTGTTCATCGTGCCGCCGCCCTGCGGGTGCGGGTGGAGGATCAGCGCGACCGGCGCGCGCGGGCCGGGGCCGGGGCTGAAACGTCCTTCGAGACGGCCCTCGGGGCCGGGGAAAATCACTTCGGGCATGGGTGCTTGTGCTCGCGTACGAAAAAGAGCCGCCAACGCGGGTGCGTTGCGGCGTGGGTCCTATATAGGGGCGGCTCTTGATGTGGCAATCGGCAGGAATACCACGGCTTTTGAGCGCTTCCGAACGAGTCTACCTCGACCATGCGGCGACGACGCCGATTCTCCCCGAAGCGCGGGAAGCCGTTGCGCGCGCATTTGAAAAATGGGCCAACCCGAGTTCGCCGCACAGCGAGGGAAGAACCTCGCGCGCCCTGCTCGAGGAAGCGCGAGCGACCATCGCGAGGTCCTCGACTGGCGGCATGACGTCATCTTCACCAGCGGCGCGAGCGAAGCCATCGAGATCGTGGCGAGTGCGGGGCGCATCGCCGGGCGGGCCCATGGCGCGACCGAACATCCGATCGTGCCGCACGCGATGGGCGTCGGGTCGAACGTCATCCCGGTCTCGCCCGGCGGCTCGATCGACGAGCAGGCGCTCGACGAAATCTTGTCGCGCGGGCCGGCGCTGGTTGCGATCCAGCAGGTCAACAATGAAACCGGCGATCATTCAGCCGATCGAGCGCATCGCGGAAAAGGTCCGCGCCGCCGGCGCGCTGCTTCTGGCCGACTGCGCGCAGAGCGCGGGCAAACTTGCCGCTGCCCGACGCCGACTTCATCGCCGTCTCGCGCGCACAAGCTCGGCGGCCCGCCGGGCGTCGGCGTCCTGCTGGTCAAGGATCTGGCGACGCTCGAAGCCGTCGGCGGGCAGGAGAAGGGCTATCGTCGAGGGACGCAGGACGCGCCCGCCGCGCTCGGCTTCGCGGCCGCGCTTGCAGCTCGCCCGTACGACATGGAACGTCTGGTTCACTGCGCCGTCGCCTCGATGAGGGCGTGAAGGAAGCAGGTGGGCTCGTCATCGGTGAAGATGCACCGCGGATTGCGACCATCGGGTCCGTCGCAATGCCGGGCGCATCCAATGCTGCGCTCCTCGTCCAGCTCGACCTCGCGGGCATTGCTGCTTCGGCTGGGAGCGCCTGCTCATCGGGCAAGATGAAGGCGAGTGGGGTGCTCGCCGCCATGCAGGTCGCGCCGGAGATTGCGGGCAGCTTCCTTCGCATCAGCTTCGGTCCGTACACGACCGAGGCCGAAATCGACCGCTTCCTCAGCGAATGGCGGCGAATCCGGAGTTGAAGTAGGGCGGAGGCGGCATGATCTACCTCGATTACCAGGCGACGACGCCGGTTGCCCCCGAAGTTGCCGACGCGATGCAGCCCTGGGTGGCGGATCGGTTCGCGAACCCGCACTCACCATCGCGCTGGGGCCGCGAGGCGGAAGCCGCGATCGAGGTGGCTCGCAAACAGGTCGAGGAGGCAATCGGGCTCGACGACGGCACGTCGCCTTCACCGGGAGTGCGACCGAGTCGATCAACTGGGCGATCCGCGGATCGTGGAGACCGCGCTGGCGATCAAGCCGGAGCGAAAACGGATCATCACGGTCGCCACCGAACATGCCGCAGTCCTCGATACGTGCGAGTGGCTTTCGTCCTACGGCGTGGACCTCAGGTCTTGCCCGTAGGCGAAGACGGCCGGCTCGACCTCAAGCTGCTCGAGAGGGAGCTCGATGACCGGACCCTGCTGGTCGCGGTCATGCTGGTGAACAACGAGATTGGGGTCCTGCAGCCGGTCTACCCAGATCGCC
>CAWHBP010000008.1:7500-636514 GCA_963827675.1 uncultured Alphaproteobacteria bacterium | reverse complement strand
TGTACAACCCGGAGATCGGCGACGGCCGCGGCTTTCTCTTCGCGCAGCTTCGCGACGATGGCGGACGGCTGCTCGATCTCGGCACGAAGGGCTCCGGCCAGACGCCTTACAGCCGGCATGCCGACGGCCGACTGACGCTCAAAGGCGGGGTCCGGGAAGTACTTGGCAACCGAGATGCTCGAGGCCTTGGGGGTCAACACCTCGAAGAGCTTCGCGCTGTTTGAAACCGGCGAAGCGCTGGAGCGCGGCGACGAGCCCTCGCCGACCCGCTCGGCGGTGCTAACTCGGCTAAGCCACGGCCATATTCGTATCGGCACGTTCCAGAGGCTGGCCTTCTTCGGGCGACCGACAAGCATCAACAGGCTGGTTCGATATTGCCTCGGCACTCTCTACTCGGAAGAACCGAAAGTCGATGCGCGCAAAACGCGCTTTAGCTCTTCGATCTCGTCATCCGCTGCAACCGCGCAGCTCGCCGCTTCCTATCTCGCCGCGGGCTTCGTCCACGGCGTGCTCAACAGCGACAATATCAACATTACCGGCGAAAGCTTCGATTATGGCCCGTGGCGGTTCACGCCCGACTGGGACCCGGAGTTCACCGCCGCCTATTTCGACCATTACGGGCTCTACGCATTCGGCCGGCAACCCGAGGCGATCCATTGGGACCTGGCGCAGCTGGCCGGTTGCCTGTCGCTTATCACCGAAGCGCCGGCTTTCCGACTTGCTCGACGGCTGGAGCCAGCGGTTCGAGGACACTCTCGTCGAAGCATGCTCAACGGCTCGGCGTCGCTGGCGGATGCGAGGACGAACGGCGGTCGCGGCCGCCCTAATTAAGGCACTTGGCAACGCGTGCATGCGCCGATCGACCGCATCTTCTTCGACTGGCGCGGCGGCCGCGATCCCGGACCCGAGCGTTACCCTGGCCCGACTTCCGGGCGCTCGCCGCTCGCTGGAAGGCGGAAGGTCCGCTCAGCCGCATCCCTATTGGTCCGACGCCGGCACCCTGTTCGATGCATATCGAGGAGGTCGAGGCGATCTGGTCGGCAATCGCCGAAAGGGACGACTGGCGGCCGCTCGATGACAAGATTACAGCCATCCGCCGAATGGGCGAAGCGATGGAGCAGGACGAACCGGCAGCTTGACGAAGCAGCGCGACCGTGGAGCGCGCGACCGTGACCGAGAACCTCGCTTCCCATAATCCCGCGACTGGCGAAGAGATCTGGTCGGGCAAGATCGGCGACGCCGCAGCGGAGGTCGCCGCTGCCCGCGCCGCCTGGCCGGCATGGGCCGCTCACTCCGTTTCCTTCCGGATCGAGGCGCTGCGCCGCTTTGCCAACGTCGTCCGCACGCGAGGAGCCGAATTTGCCGAGCTGATTTCGAAGGAGACCGGCAAGCCGTTCTGGGAAGCGCGGACAGAAGTCGGCGCTGTGGTCAACAAGGTCCAGATCTCCATCGACGCTTATGCCGAGCGGACGCCGCAGCGGAAACTCGAGGCGGCAATGGGCAACAAGGATCGCGGTCCGCCACAAGCCGCATGGCGTGCTCGCCGTGCTCGGACCGTACAATTTCCCCGCGCACCTGCCCAACGGCCACATCGTCCCGGCGCTGATCGCCGGCAATGCGGTCGTTTTCAAACCGTCCGAGAAGACGCCGGCGATCGGCGAATTCCTGGTCCGCTGCTTTCACGAAGCCAAGATTCCGGAAGGCGTCGTCCGCCTGCTGATCGGCGGGCCGGACGAAGGTCGCGCGCTTGCCGGCCAGCCCGGCATCGACGGCCTGCTGTTCACCGGCTCGGCGCGCGCCGGGCAGCCCGCTCCACAAGCAGTTTGCGGAAACACCGCAGAAGATCCTCGCGCTGGAGCTCGGAGGCAACAATCCGCTGGTCGTGTGGCACGCCGAAGGATATCGAGGCGGCAGCCGCGATCGTCGTGCAGTCCGCCTATCTGTCGGCCGGACAGCGCTGCACCGCGGCGCGGCGGCTGATCGTCGAAGACGGTCACGAAAGGAGCTGCTTGAGGCTGTCCAGACGCTGCTCGACCGGATGATCGTCGATCGAGCCGTTCGCCGACCCGCAGCCCTTCATGGGCCCGCTATCGACGATCGCCGCCGGCCGACCATGTCCAGGAACAATGGCTCAACCTGATGATGAAGGGCGGAAAGCCGCTGCGCCGGCTCGACCGGCCGTTCGAGGATCGGCCCTTTCCTGACGCCTGCGACTGATCGACGTGACCGACGTCAGCGACCGGCCCGACGAGGAGATTTTCGGGCCTGTGCTGCAGGTCGTCCGGGTGCAGGATTTCGACGCGGCGATCGAGGAAGCGAACAATACCCGCTTCGGGCTTGCCGCGAGCCTGGTCGGCGGCAGCCCGGACATGTACGACAAATTCTGGGCGAACGTCCGCGCCGGGGTCATCAATTGGAACAAGCCAACCAACGGCGCCCCGTCCAACGCCCCGTTCGGCGGCGTCGGGCTATCGGGCAACCACCGGCCGAGTGCCTTCTACGCGGCCGACTATTGCGCCTACCCGGTAACCAGCAGCGAGGCCGACCGCGTCCGCGCGGCGATCGGCGAGGGCCTGCGCGACCCCAACATGCAGGAAGACTGACCCACAGCGGAACAGAGCGTGGATCGATTTCTTCTGCACTGACGTTCGATAGCCTGTGAAATCATTTGTTTGGGCGGGCAAGGCCCTCATTCTTGCCGGGTTGAGCGTGTCCATCGCTGCATGCGGCGACAACCTTCCGTTCGGAGGCGCGAAGGCCGAAAGCGCCGCCCTTCAATCGACCGCGGCGATCCCCAGGCGCGTGCTTTCCATGGCGCTCGGGAGTGGAAGGACGCCTGGGACAAGAAGGCCGAAAAGGCGCTCGTTGCGATCATCGCTGGCGCGCCCGCCAATGGCTTGAAGCCGGACCTGTTCCTGAAGGGCGAGCTGCCGAAGGACCCGGCGAAGCGGAGGCGGCCTTGACCCAGGCGGCGCTCCGCTACGCGGCCGCCCTCGTGCAGGGTTACGCCGATCCGAAGAAGATCAGCGCGGTCTACACCATTCCCCGGCCGAAAGCGGACGTCGCGAAGGGCCTCGCCGGAGCGCTCGAAGAGGGAAATCTCGAGGGCTGGTATGCGTCCCTGCCACCGCAGACGGAAGAGTATCGGGCCCTCAGCGAGGCTCACATCGACTACCTGCGGCGCGCGGCCCAAGTGAAGCGCAGCCGATCCCCGACGGCAAGCCGATCAAGCCTGGAAAGCATGATCCGCGAATTCCCTGCGATCGCTGCTTCTTCTATGCAGCGATGGGTTATCTGCCCGGCAGCGGCATGACAGCGCAGCGCTACGATCGAGGCCTCGTCCAGGCCGTCAAGAAATTGCAGGCCGATTGGAGCATCAAGTCCGACGGCATTGTCGGCGCGACGACGCTCGATGCGCTCAACCTCGGACCGGCCGGCCTTGCACGGCAGGCTGCGATCAACATGGAACGCTTGCGGTGGCTGGAGCGCGATCCGCCGAAGACGCGGATCGACGTGAATACGGCGGCGGCCTTCCTGGAATACTGGCGGGATGGCCGGCAGGTCGATCGCCGCAACGTCGTCGTTGGCGAGCGCGACAAGCAGACGCCGCAGCTGCAGGCGCCCTTCTCGCGGCTGGTCGCCAATCCGAAGTGGCGCGTGCCGGATTCCATCGCGGCGAAGGAACTCGCGACCAAGGCCGGGGCTGGCTGCAGGAAAACAACTTCGCAATGAGAACGGCCGCTTCGTCCAGCAGTCGGGCGAGGAAAATTCACTCGGCCTCGTGAAGTTCGACATGGAAAATCCCCAGCAGATCTACCTGCACGATACGCCCGCCAAGGCCTTGTTCGCGCATCCCGAGCGCCATCGCAGCCACGGCTGCGTCCGCGTCGAAAATGCGCTCGGATTTGCCGCCTTGCTCACCGAGCAGGACGATGTGTTCGGCAAGTTCGAGGAAGCGCTGGCGAGCGGCGATGAAACCTGGGTGAAGCTGAAGACCGAAATCCCGGTCCGCCTGCTCTATCATACCGCTTTTTATGACGGCGGCCGCGTGCAGTTCCGGCCCGACGTGTACGGCTGGGACGATGACGTCGCGATGGCGCTCGGCCTCGTGCGGGGCGCTGCCCGCCGACCGCTGGAGCCGCAAGCCGAGGACGTCGGGCCCTAGCCCGAATGGACTGAGGGCGCCGGTCCCACGGCCGACGCCCTCATCCCCCTCCCCAGGACCGGTCGCGCGAGCCTAGCTGCGCATTTCCGGCAGATATCCTTCGTCGGCGGCGTCGCTGAACTTGGTGATGCGCCCGTCGAAGCGGACGCGGACGATGCCGGTGGAACCGTGACGCTGCTTGGCGACGATCACTTCAGCCTTGCCGGCCGCCGCCGCATACTTGGCGTTCCACTCTTCGTATTTCGCCAGCTTCTCGGTTTCGTTCGGCGACGGCATGTCAGGCTCGACGGCCTTGAGGTAATAATCCTCGCGGTAGATGAAGAGCACGATATCGGCGTCCTGCTCGATCGAGCCGGATTCGCGGAGGTCGGACAGCTGCGGCCTTTTGTCCTCGCGCTGCTCGACCGCACGGCTGAGCTGCGAGAGGCCGATCACCGGGCACATCCAGCTCCTTCGCGAGCTGCTTCAGGCCGCGGCTGATCTCCGAGATTTCCTGAACGCGATTCTCGCTCCCGTTGCGCCCGCTCCCTTGCAGCAGCTGCAGATAGTCGACGACGATGACGCCGATATTCTTCTGCCGCTTGAGACGCCGCGCGCGGGTACGCAGCGCGGCGATCGTCAGGCCGGGCGTGTCGTCGATGTAGAGTGGGAGACTCTGCAGCTCCGCGGCCGCCCGCGCGAGTTCGCGGAACTCCTGCTGCGTGATGCGGCCCGTGCGCAGATTCTCCGACGTGATCCCCGATTGCTCGGACAGGATACGCGTCGCGAGCTGGTCCGCCGACATTTCGAGGCTGAACAGCGCTGCCGGCGCTCCGGCCGATTTTCCCGCGTCGACTCCCTCTTCCGCGTCGCGGAGGAACCGGCGCGCCGCAGCGAATGCCATGTTGGTGCCCAGCGCCGACTTGCCCATGCCCGGGCGGCCGGCAACGATGATCAGGTCCGATTTGTGGAGGCCGCCGATCTTCGCGTTCAGCGCGTCGAGACCGGTCGTAAAGCCGGACAGGTGGCCACCGCTATTGAGCGCGCGCTCGGCCATTTCGAGCGCTTCCTTGGTGGCTTCGGCGAAGGACTTTGCCTTGCCCTCGGCTCCCCCCGCCTCAGCCACCTTGTACAACTCGGTCTCGGCGCGCTCGATTTGAGCGAGGGGGGCAACATCCTCACTCGTGTCGAGCGCGCCTTCGACCAGGTCGCGGCCTACGCCGACCAGTGCCCGGAGCAACGCCAGATCGTAGATCTGTTGCGCGAAGTCCCGTGCGCCGATCACAGCCGCGCCCGATCCGGTCAATTGCGCCAAATAGGCCGGGCCGCCAACTTCTTTTATTGATTTATCGGAATCGAACAGCGGACGAGAGTCACCGGATTGGCGACTTGGTTCGCGTCCGTCATCCGCAGAATTGCTTCGTAGATACGCCCATGCAACGGTTCGAAGAAGTGGTCAGGGCGTAATTTTAGCTGAACGTCCTCGACCAACCGGTTGTCGATCATCAAAGCGCCCAGGAGCGCCGCTTCGGCTTCGATATTTTGCGGGAGGGCCTGAGTCCCCTCGACGGACACGGACTCAGCGATACGGATGACTTCAGCCATGACGGTCCCCTACGCTTGTCATGGCCCCACACCCAAGCGGAACATATGTAGCACAACTGTGGATAGGATGTGCACGAATTGCATGCCCGGCCACAGGAAGTCGGGGTTATGCGAAACGGCCGTCATCCACAGAAATAATCCGGGTCAAATTGATGCGTTCGGACCGTCCCGTTACGCACTCGTCATGGCGATTTTATCCGACCGCTGGATTCGTGAGCAGGCGCAGACCAACGGCATGATCGAGCCGTTCGTAGAGGCGCAGCGTCGCGAGGGCTGCATCAGCTATGGCCTCTCATCCTACGGCTATGACGCGCGCGTCGCAGACGAGTTCAAGATCTTCACCAACGTCGACTTAGCAACGGTCGACCCGAAGGATTTTGCGTCCAACAGCTTCGTCGACCGGCAGACCGATTGCTGCATCATTCCGCCCAACAGCTTCGCGCTCGCGCGGACGGTCGAATATTTCCGCGTGCCGCGCGACGTGCTCGTCATCTGCCTCGGCAAGTCGACCTATGCGCGCTGCGGGATCATCGTGAACGTGACGCCGCTCGAGCCTGGCTGGGAAGGCCATGTGACGCTGGAGTTCAGCAACACGACCCCGCTGCCCGCCAAGGTCTACGCCAACGAAGGCGCGTGCCAGTTCCTCTTCCTGCAGGGCAACGAGCCCTGCGAAGTCAGCTACGCCGACCGCGCCGGCAAATATATGGGCCAGAAGGGCGTCACCCTTCCGAAGCTGTGACACCGGCCGAAGCCGAGCTGCTCGACGCCGCTGACCCGCTCGCCTTCACGCGCGAGCGCTTCGAGCTTCCAGACGGCACGATCTATCTCGACGGCAACTCACTCGGCGCGCTGCCGCGGAGTGCACCGCGCGCGCTGATCGAGACGGCCCAACGACAATGGGGCCAAGACCTCATCGCGAGCTGGACAAAGCATAACTGGATCGACTGGCCGACTTCAGATCGCCGCGAAACTCGCTCCCATTGTGAATGCAAGGCCAAGCGAGCTGCTGATCGCGGACTTAACGAGCGTGTGCCTGTTCAAGCTTCTGGCCGCGGCCGCGCGCGCCAGGCCGGGACGGAGCGGTTTGCTCACCCAGCAGCAGAATTTCCCAACGGATCTCTATGTCGCACACAGCGTCTGCGACATGCTCGGATTGGAGCTGAAGGCGCTTCCCGCCGATCAAATCGCGGGCGCGATCGACACGAACACGGCCGCCGTAACCCTGACTCACGTCGATTATCGCAGCGCCGCGCTCCACGACATGCGCGCGATCAACGCCGCGGCTCATGCCTCCGGGGCGCTCACCGTTTGGGACCTGTCGCACAGCGCCGGTGCCGTCGAGCTCGACCTTGCCGGAAGCGACTGCGACCTCGCCGTCGGTTGCGGCTACAAATATCTGAATGGCGGGCCCGGCGCTCCGGCCTTCCTGTTCGTAGCGGAACAGCTCCAGGAGGAGCTCGGCTCTCCCATCCAGGGCTGGATGGGCCATGCGGATCCGTTCGCTTTCGACGATGCGTACCGGCCCGCATCCGGGATCCTTCGTTTCCTGACGGGCACGCCGTCGATCCTCGCGCTGGCCGCATTGGATGCGGGTCTGTCCACCTTCGAAGGCGTCGCGATGCACGACCTTGCCGCGAAGTCACGCCGGCTATCCGAGCTCTTCGTCACCGAGGTGGAGGCGCGCTGCGGCTCCCAGCTTCGGCTCGAAAGTCCTCGGGACCCTCACGAGCGCGGTAGCCATGTCGTCTTCGCTCATCAGCACGGCTACGCGGTCATGCAGGCGCTGATCGCGCGCGGCGTCATCGGTGATTTCCGTGCCCCGGACCTCATGCGCTTCGGATTCGCACCGCTCTACAATCGCTTCTCCGAAATGGTGCGCGCGGCGGAGATCCTCGCTGCGATCCTGGATACGCGAGAATGGGATCAGCCGCGCTTTCACGAGCGCGCAAAAGTCACCTGACCGCGGATCGGTACCTTGCGCCGTCCACGCTCCACGGGCCCGGGCCGGCGGCCGCGAGGTAGAGGAACACGAAGCAGTAAAGGATCGCCGCGTCGCCCTTATTGTTGACGGGGAAGAAGTTCTGCGGCGCGTGCGCATACCAGTAAGCCACGGCCATCGTGCCTGAGGCAAGGAACGCCGCCGGCCGCGTAAACAGGCCGATCGCAACGAGGAAGCCGCACAGCAGCTCGATGATCCCGGCGTAAGCGCCGAGGCTGTTCAGCGCGAGACCCATGCCGGCCGCTTCTCCGGGAGGAAACGACAGGAACTTCTGGGTCCCGTGCTCCATGAAAAGCAGCCCGGTCACGATACGCAACACGGCGTGCAGCTGCGGCTGCCACCGCGAGAGCCAGGTGAATTCCATGAAGTGCTTCTCCAAAGGTTACTCGTTACGTCGACTTATCGGCGGACTTTGGAGGCCGCCAGAAGGATCAAGCGTGTGCCCGCTCCTTCTCCCGGTGGGCGGAATCCTCGGCCAGCAGCTGGCGCGAACGGTGGATCATCTCGACCCAGTCGTGGAATGCCTGCGCGAGACCTTTGATAATCTCTTTCAGCGGCCCTTCCTTCAAGCAGCCGCTCTCGTCGAAACTGTCGTCGCTGACGTGGCCGAGATAGGCCTCCGGCTGCTGCATCACCGGCATGTTCAGGAAGACCGCGGCCTGACGGATCTGGTGGTTGGCACCGAAGCCGCCGACCGAGCCGGGTGAGGCGGTGACGATCGCCGCCGGCTTCTTGTCGAACACGCTCTGGCCGTAGGGCCGCGAGCCGACGTCGATGGCGTTCTTCAAGACGCCGGGGATGCCGCGATTATATTCGGGGCTGACGAACAGAACGCCGTCCGCCTGCCCGATCTGCTCGCGGAACCGGACATATTCCTGCGGCGGGTTGGCGTCGTGATCCTGGTTGTACAGCGGCAGGCTGCCGATATCGACGATCGAGCAATCGAGATTGTCGCGCAGGGCGCAGATCGAGCGCGCGACCTTCTTGTTGATGCTGCCTTCGCGCAGGCTGCCGACGAGGATTGCGATCTTGTAGGGCATGGGGCCGCTCCCTTCTTGAACCCCAATACTCCTCGACCGCAAAGGTTTCGACGCACGCTCAGCGGCTGAGCTTCTGCGCCCGCGCTTCGAGATAGCCGTAGAGCTGCGCAATTTCCTCGTCGGTCATGTGGCTGAGGTCTGAGCGCGCCACCGTCGCCATCAGCTTGAGCTTCTGGCCGCCCGCGGGCTTCCCCGTCCGCATCAGCGTCGTGAATTGAGCAAGATCGTACCCGCCGACGATCGACAAATCGGGTGCTGCCTCGCCCGGCTTCACTTCCTTGCCCGTAAGGTCGGCGTTGTGGCAGCCCGAACAGTTCAACACGGCCAGCCGATGGCCCGCGTCGTGGCCGGCGATGTGAAGCGGCTCCTTAGTGGCATATTCCGCAACGAGCTCGGGCGCCGTCCGGAACTTGCCGAGGACCACGCCCAGCCGGCCGATCGGCCCATAGCTGTTGCGCGGCGTATCAGTGCCACCCGCGGGGAGCGAACGGATGCGCGCGATCAGCGCCGCGACCTCCTGATCGGTGAGGTGCTGATACGCCTCGGACTCCATGATGAAGAGCGTGCGGCCGTCGACGCCGATACCCTGGCGGATGGCGCGCGCCAGCTGCTCGTCGGTTGCATGCGCTGCGACACGCGTCAGGTTCGAGGCCCAGATCGTCCCGACGTTCGGCTCGTCGAACATCTTGTTCCCGCGCAGCCCTTCGCCGTGGCAGCTGTAACAGCCGAGCACGCGCGCCTGCCGTTCGCCGTCCGCGAGTTGCGCGGCAGTCGGCTGCGCCAGCCGCTCGGGCCGCGCCTCGGCCTTGGACGTGAACTTGTGCGACGAGATCAGCCAGACGGCCGCAGCCGCGATCAGGATCAATCCGACGACCGAGGCCAGCCCGTAGGCTGCCCAGCGCAACAGTCTCGCCATGTTCAAAACCCCCGTTTCGAGCCGGTGGCATAGCGAAAATCAGCGGCGGCCGCGACCCTGGTGCCGGATGTTGGAGGGCCGGCCACGGCGGCCAGTCGTTCGCACGCGGTCGCGCCTGACCGGCGGCGAGCGGCCGCCATAGCTGCCCTCGGGCAACTCGAAGCGTAGTGAGCCCGAAACAGGGTTCGCTTCCGCGAGCCGGAGAGTCAGCCTCTGCCCGACGCGATAAGTTTCGCCCGTCTCGTCACCCACCAGCTAATCGCGCCGCCTCGTCGTAGCGGAAATATTCCTGTCCCAGGTCCTTCGCGAGCACGAGCCCGTCGCCGCCCAGACCCTCGACCGTCGCGAAGAAGCCGAACGGCTGCACGCCGGTGATCCGGCACTCCACGAGTTGTCCGACCTGGTCGGCAAGGAAGGCTGCGACGTAGCGATCGATCGTCTCGCGCTCGGCCTCCATGGCGCGACGCTCGAGCATCGAGATCTGTTCGCCGATCTGTTCGAACCGCTCCTCATCGCCCGGCGGAAGGCCGCCGTCGCCCAGCTTGTAGGCCTTCACCAGCGCGCGGTGCACGAGCAGGTCGGCGTAGCGCCGGATCGGCGACGTGAAGTGCGCGTAGGTCGCCAGGCTCAGGCCGAAATGGCCGAGCCGCTCCGGCCCGTAGCGCGCCTGCATCTGGGTCCGCAGCAACTGCTCCATAATCTCATCGCGTCCGTCGCCATCGCCGACGCGTTCGATGATCCGGTTGAACGTGCCCGGCTTGATCACCTGCCCTAGGGTGAACTCAACTCCGAAGGTCGCGAGATAGTCCTTCAGCGCGACCAGCTTCTCGCGGCTCGGCGGCTCGTGGACGCGGTACATGACCGGCGCCTTTTTTGCCTCGAGCGCGCGCGCGGCAGCCACGTTCGCCGCGATCATGAAGTCCTCGACCAGCCGGTGCGCGTCGAGCCGGTCGCGCGGCGCGATCGAGGTGATGCGGCCCTTTTCGTCGAGCATCACGCGCCGCTCGGGGATGTCGAGCTCGAGCGGCTCGCGCTTGTTGCGCGCGGCGAACAACGCGCGCCATGCGCCCCACAAGGGCTTTAGCGCCTGTTCGACGATCTCCCGCGGAACCGCGCCCTCGATTGGAGGCATCGAGCAGGTCGGCGATGAAACCTCGATCCGCTCTTCCTCCGAAGCGTCGATCGCAGCCTGCGCATCCTCGTAGGCAATGTTTGCGGAGACACAAATCTTCGCCCGTGTGAAACGCCAGCTTTTGAGCGTGCCATCCTTCGCGATCTTGAGGTGGCAGGCCATTGCGGCCCGCGGCTCGCCGGCCTTCAGCGAACAGATATCCGCCGACAGTTCCTCGGGCAGCATCGGCACAACACGGTCGGGGAAATAGACGCTGTTGCCGCGCGCCCGCGCCTCCCGGTCGAGCTCCGATCCCGGCCGCACGTAGAAGCTGACGTCGGCAATCGCGACGATCGCCTTCCAGCCCCCCGCATTGTCGTCGTCATCGTCGGGCGTGGCCCAGATCGCATCGTCATGGTCGCGCGCGTCCGCGGGATCGATCGCGACGATCGGCAAATGTGTCAGGTCCTCGCGATCGCCGAGCGGCTGCTTGGCGACGCGATGCGCCTCGTCGATTGCCTCCTGCGCGAACTCGTGCCGGAGGCCATGCTTGTGGATCGCAATCAGGCTGAAGCTGCGGGGCGCGAACGGATCGCCGAGCACGGCATCGACGCGTGCGCTGACCCGCGGCGGCCGGCCCGTCACCTCGCACAGCACGAGGTCGCCGGGCTCGGCGTCCTTCACGTCGCTGATGGACAGCTCACGCCGCTCGCGTTTGTCGACGGGTGACAGCCAGAAGCGGTCGCCCTCGCGCTTCACGACTCCCAGGACCAGCTCCGCCGACCGCTCGAGCTTCTTGAGCGGATGGGCGACCCACCCCTGCCCCTTCTGCTCTCGGTCGCGAGCGAGCACGCGGTCGCCGATGCCAAGCGCGCTGCGCTTGCCCGCGCTCGATGACCCGAAGCCGCGGCGGCGGGCCTTCCGCATGCCATTGTTCCGGAACAGCGAACACATTGCCGCTGTCGTCGACCTGCGCGACGCGCAGCACCGTCACCTTCGGCACGCCCCCAGCCTGGTGGAAGGCGCGGCCCGGCGAGCTGTCGATCAGCCCCTCGTCCGCCATGTCTTTCAACAATCGCTTGAGCTCGATCTTGGTCTGGCCGGACAAGCCGAACGCCCGCGCGATCTCGCGCTTGCCCGCCGGCTGGTCCGACGAGGCGATGAAATCGAGGATCTGCTTGCGGCTGGGAAGGCCGGTGGGGCGCTTGCTGGGCATGGCCAGGGCCGTAACCGCGCCTAGCGCAGCTGGCTATCCTTGCTGCCGCGCCGATTGATCGTGGAGTGCACCACTGCCTTGTCGCGCTCGGACTGGCAGGCGATACATGTACGCACGCCCGGCAGCGCCTCGCGCCGCTTCTTCGGGATCGGCTCGCCGCAATCGTCGCATTCCTCGGCGCTCTCGCCCTGCGGAGTCAGCGCCCGCGCGCGAAGGATCGCATCCTTCACCGTGTCGTCGATCTGGTCCTGCACCGCACCGTCGCGGGTCCATCCGCCAGCCATGTCTGCTCCTTCCCGGCCATCAACGCGCATCGCAGCACAAGGCTTCGCGATTGTCGCGCCCAAACCCCTTCGCTACGGTCGCGCCGTCATTAGGGGGACTCTCGTCATGCGTTTGAAATTTGCTCTGATGCTCGTCGGTTCGAGCCTCGCGTCCGCAGCAGCCGCCGCGCCCATCAGCCCGCCGATCCTGACCGGTACTCCCAGCGCGAAGGCGATCGCTCAACGCTGCGATATGTTCGTCACGCGCAGCACCACGATGCGCAAGGCGCTCGAGACGTCCAAGGGCAAGGCCAGCGTCAACACCACGCTCGCGGCCTTCGACCGCATCTATCAGCTGCTCGGCGACGCTTCCGGCGAAGCGACCCTCTACCGCGAGGTGATGCCGACCGAGGCGAGCCGGACCGCCGGCGAGCAATGCGAGGTCCGCATCGCGGCCGAGTACACCAAGCTTTCGCTTTCGCGCCCGATCTATGAGCGCCTGAAGGCGATTGAAGCGCCGACGGATGCCCCGACGAAATGGTTCCTGTCGCGTGCGCTCGGAGCCTTCGAACGGTCCGGTATCGGCCTCGACGAGGCCGGCCGCGCCAAGGCGCAGGAACTCTCGGAGCGTGAGTTCGAAGCTCTCGACGCAGTTCTCCGCCAATATCCCGAAGGGCCAGCGGACCATCACCGTCACGCCGGCCGAGCTGGACGGACTGCCGCAGGACTTCATCGACGCGCACAAGCCCGGCCTGGACGGCAAGATCACGCTGAAGACCGACAGCACCGACTATGTTCCGGTCATGACCTACGCGAAGAGCGCGGACGTTCGTCAGCGCTTCTACCGCGAGTACCAGCTGCGCGCGCACCCGCTGAACGAGCCCGTGCTGCGCGACCTGATCAACACGCGGGACGAGCTCGCGAAGCTGGTCGGGCGTCCGAACTATGCGACGCTCAACTTCGAAGACCGGATGCTGAACACGCCGGAGAAGGTGCAGTCGCTGCTCGACCAGATGGTCGCGGCGGCGAAGCCCGCGGCCGAGCGCGATTACGCGAAGAAGCTTGCGGTGCTGCAGCAGCTACAACCCGGCGCGACCAAGCTTCAGCCCTGGGACAACACATATGTCGGGCGCCTCGTGCAGAAGCAGTCCTACGGCTACGACCGGCAGGAAGCGCGCAACTACTTCGCCTACGACAATGTCCGCGACGGCATCCTCCAGCTCACGGAAGACCTGTTCAGCGTCGACATTCGCCCCTGGAAGACGCCGACCTGGGATAAGCTGGTCGAAACCTACGAGGTCTATGACAAGGGCAAGCTAATCGGCCGCTTCATCCTCGATTCCCACCCGCGCCCCGGCAAGTACGAGCATGCCAATGCGGTGGGACTTCGAACCGGTGTTCGCTGGGCAAGTCCCCGTCGGAGCGCTGGTGATGAACTTCCCGGCGGGCAAGCACGACACCGGCCTGATGGAGCATCAGGAGGTCGTCACCTTCCTGCATGAGTTCGGCCACCTGCTGCACGGCATCTTCGGCGGCCAGAACCAGCGCTGGGCCTATCAGAGCGGCGTCGCCACCGAATGGGACTTCGCCGAGGCCCCGTCGCAAATGCTCGAGAACTGGGTCTACGACTATGACACGCTGAAGGGCTTCGCCGTGAATGCCGCGGGGCAGCCCATCCCGCGCGAGCTCGTCGAGAAGATGAATAACGCGCGCTATTTCAGCATCGGCATGGACGACATGCGCCAGCTCGGCCTGTCGAACACCTCACTGCAATATTACCTGCGCCCCGCGCCCGCGGATCTCGGCGAGGCGGCCCGGACCGCCCAGGCCAAGTACGACATGATCCCGCCGGCGCCCTATTCCCAGTTCCAGGACGCGTTCAGCCACCTCGGCGGGTACGCGGCGGCGTATTACACTTACCGCTGGTCGGTTGTGATGGCCGACGACATGTTCACCGAATTCGAGAAGAAGGGTCTTCGCGATCCGGCGACGGCCGCCCGCTATCGCGATCTGGTGCTGGCCCGCGGCGGGACGAAGCCTGCAGCCGAACTGGTCGAGGAGTTCCTCGGCCGTCCGATCAGCATCGAGGCCTATCGCGCGAAGATGGCGAAGGACAAGTAAGTCGATCGGCGGCGGCATCGCAGTGCCGCCGCCAGTTCTAAATCTCCGAAGTGGTCGCCGCCGAGCCTTATGCGTGCTCGGCAGTGCATCCCCTCGCCTGCCCGAGCCTGCCGGCCTGAATTCCAATGCTGCCAGGCCGCAGCTATCGCCAGACCGGCTAGCATGGCCATGTAGGGCACGCTGGGAAGGTGATAACGGTCCGACGCCTGGGTGACCGCATGCACAGCAGCGAAATAGGCCCAGAACATGACACCGGGGTGGAACAGAGCCGCGCCAACGTTCGCGCAGCAGGACTAGAGCCAATCCGACGATCGCAAGAGCGAGCGCGCCCAGCCAATACAGGGTCGAGACGATCTTGGCCGCCATGATCCCGCTCGGCGAGACATACCGCGAGAGGAAATCTGCGTTCCAGACGATACCCATGGTTTCACGGTTGTAGGTCAGGAACAGCCTCTGCGCGGACAGCTGTACGAACCGGCCCGGGTTCTCCCGTATGAAGCTCTTGGTCCGTGCCGCCAGCACGCGGTCCCGCTCGGCCTCGCTTAGCTGCGTCACATCGTCCGGGAACGGCATGCATTCGCCTGTCGACTGCGGGTTATTGCCTGCCCAGGTTGCCGCCCCGCCATTCGATGCAATGAGGAACGGCTCGCCAAGCACGCGCTCGTTGCGGAGCGTCCAGGGAGCGATGCAGACGGCCATCGTCACGCCTGCCACAGCTGTGAAAATCGCGAGATCGCGCCAGTTCATCCTCCGACGCCAGAGAAGCGCCACAGGGATGAGAAGGATGAAAAGCAGAGCATGGACGCGCACGTAGCTGTCAGCCGCCAGCACGAGGCCGACCACAATTGCGCGGACGAGCGTCGACCGGAAGTTCGCTTCGAGCGCGAGCCACAAGGCGAACAATGTCAGCAGATTGAAGATCAGCTCGGACGCCATGATCGACGTGAACTAAATCTGCATCGGCCAGAAGGCAAACAATGCGCCGGCCGCCATTGCAGCCGTCGCCGATATCCACTTTCGCGCCAGCGTCATGATCAGCACCAGCGTGGGGATGCTGAGCAGCGCATTCAGGGCCGCGATTGGCGCGTAGTCGTGACCGAACAGGCGAAACAGCAGTGAGTAGATGAAGGACGTTCCGACCGGCCAGTAAGCGGTGAACTCGCCCGTATTCCAGGCGTAGACACCCTTGGAGGCGAGGTTCCAGGCCAGCTCGTCGTAGGCGCTGCTGTCGGAGATGGGCTGCACGGGGATCAGCGCAGCCCAGACCGCGCGCAGCAGGAAATCCCGATACGATGATCGCGATCCAAATTCGCCGCTCTCGGGCGTCCGAGTTTTCAGTCGAGCGCACCACGTTGATCGTCACGGATATATGTCCCCCTAACCGGATTTGATCCCGGACATGCTCCGTGAAATCAAGTGGTTCAACGTGCTTGGCGTCCTCATGAACGAGAGCAAATCCCTAAGCGAGACCGTTCCGCCCGGCCCAAAGGGTCGGGCCTCCGCCAACTTCCCAACGCGTCTCCGTGGGTCTAGTGCGGCCGCAACTCCAGCTCACCAAACTCAGGACGCGTATAAATGCTTCGCAGCATCGACCATTTCATCGGCGGTTCCAGCTTCGCTTCCGGCGAGCGCCAGGGCGACGTGTTCGACCCCAACCAGGGCCAGGTCCAGGCCCAGGTCCGCCTCGGCACCGCCGCCGATCTCCAGAAGGCGGTCGACGCCGCCAATGGCCGCGCAGCCCGCCTGGGCCGCGACCAACCCGCAGCGCCGCGCCCGCGTCATGTTCAAGTTCAAGGAGCTGGTCGAGCGCAACATGGACGAGCTCGCCGAGCTGCTCTCGTCAGCGAGCACGGCAAGGTCATCGCCGACGCCAAGGGCGACATCCAGCGCGGGCTCGAGGTGATCGAATTCTGCCTGCGGCATCCCGCAGGCGCTGAAGGGCGAATATACCGCAGGGCGCCGGCCCGGGCATCGACGTCTATTCGATGCGCCAGCCGCTCGGCATCGGCGCCGGCATCACCCCGTTCAACTTCCCGGCGATGATCCCGATGTGGATGTTCGGCATGGCGATCGCCTGCGGCAACGCCTTCATCCTCAAGCCGTCCGAGCGCGACCCGACCGTGCCGGTGCGCCTTGCCGAGCTGATGATGGAAGCCGGCCTGCCCGACGGCATCCTCAACGTCGTCCACGGCGACAAGGAGATGGTCGACGCGATCCTCGACCATCCCGACATCGAGGCGGTGAGCTTCGTCGGCTCGTCGCGACATCGCCCACTACATCTACTCCCGCGGCACCGCGAACGGGAAGCGCGTGCAGGCCTTCGGCGGGGCCAAGAACCACGGCATCGTCATGCCCGACGCCGACCTCGACCAGGTCGTCAACGACCTCGCCGGCGCCGCCTTCGGCTCGGCCGGCGAGCGCTGCATGGCGCTGCCGGTCGTCGTCCCGGTCGGCGAGAAGACCGCCGATGCGCTGCGCGAGAAGCTGATCCCGGCGATCGAGGGGCTTGCGCGTCGGCGTCTCGACCGATCCGGACGCGCATTACGGCCCGGTCGTCAGCAAGGCGCACAAGGAGCGCATCGAGGGCTACATCCAGATGGGCATCGACGAAGGCGCCGAGCTCGTCGTCGACGGCCGCGGCTTCAAGCTGCAGGGCCACGAGGAAGGCTTCTTCATCGGCCCGACCTTCTTCGACCACGTGAAGCCGAGCTTCCGCACCTACCAGGAAGAGATCTTCGGCCCGGTGCTGCAGATGGTCCGCGCCGAAGGACTTCGAGGAGGCCGTGCGCCTTCCGTCCGAGCATGAGTACGGCAATGGCGTCGCGATCTTCACCCGCAACGGCCATGCCGCGCGCGAGTTCGCGGCGCGCGTCAACGTCGGCATGGTCGGCATCAACGTGCCGATCCCGGTGCCGGTCGCCTACCACAGCTTCGGCGGCTGGAAGCGCTCGGGCTTCGGCGACATCGGCCAGTACGGCATGGAAGGCCTGCGCTTCTGGACCAAGAACAAGGTCGTGACCCAGCGCTGGCCCGACGGCGGCGCGCATGCGGGAAAGCGCCTTCATCATCCCGACCATGGGTTAGTTTGAGTAAAAAGGGGGGGTCCCAATCATGTTATTTGTAGCGATTGCAGCGGCGACGCTGATCCAATGGACCGGTCCGCGGACCGTCGAGTATGTCGGGCCAGGCTATTATTGTGGCGGCGGATATCGCGTGATGCTCGCTCCGGGCGACCGCGCGCTGGTGCTTCCGCAGGGCCAGGCGCCGCAGGCGACCCGGCTCCTCCTCGGCGGACGTGAGATCAACATTGTGACGGGCGCTCGGCCCGAACCGGGCAAAGTAGTCCTGAGGGATGGCTCCGCGGCCGTGACCGAGCAGAGCGTCGGAACCGGGGTCAACTATCTGCTGACGGACGACACGACCTACGGTCTCCGCTTTACCAGCGGCGACTTCCGCGGCTTCAAGCGGGACAGCTGGTTCTTCACCAAGACCGTCTTCGACGACGGGGGCGATGAGAACGACTGCCTGAGCGCGCGGAGCCATTGACGGCGCCACTGGATACAGCCGTTTGTCCGTGCGTTCTCCGCTTTGATGATGCGGAGATTGACCATGCGCTCTGCTGCACGAAGTTTCCTTCTGGCGTCGGCCGGGCTGGCACTGTTGTCCGCATGCAAGGAGCAACAGCCCGCGCAGGATCAAAACGTCTTCATCGACAGCGGCAACATCCCTGCCAACGCCGACATCGAGGCTGTGCCGCCAGACGAAAGCAGCGGGGCCTCGACCGAAGAGCTCATCAATGGCAGCGACAGCCCTGACGCGAACGGAGCGATCAACGCTCCGGACAACCAGACCGACAGTTACTGACCGTCGCTTGGTCCGAAGGATTGCTTCAGTGGGAAAGCGCGGGCTAGAGCGCCCGCGCAATGACCCAATTCGACCTCACCGACGACCAGCTCCAGATCCAGGAGATGGCGCGCAAGTTCACTGCGGACGCAATCACGCCGTTCGCTGCCGAGTGGGACGAGAAGCACATCTTCCCGCGCGACACGATCCGCGAAGCCGCGGAGCTCGGCTTCGGCGCGATCTACGTCAGCGAGGAAAGCGGCGGCATCGGCCTGGGCCGGCTCGAGGCCGCGCTGATCATGGAAGCGATGGCCTACGGCTGCCCGTCGACGAGCGCCTTCATTTCGATCCACAACATGGCGAGCTGGATGATCGACCGCTTTGGCTCGGCCGAGGTGAAGCAGAAATATCTTCCGTCGATGATCGGCATGGAGCGGATGGGCAGCTATTGCCTGACCGAGCCATCGTCCGGCTCCGATGCGGCGGCGCTCAAGACCAAGGCGGTGCTCGACGGCGACCATTATGTGGTGACGCGGCTCCAAGGCCTTCATTTCAGGCGGCGGCGAGAACGAAGTCTACGTGACCATGGTCCGCACCGGCGAGGAAGGGCCCAAGGGCATTACCGCGCTGGTCATCGATAAGGACATGAAGGGCGTCAGCTTCGGAGCGCAGGAAAAGAAGCTCGGCTGGCATTCGCAGCCGACCGCCCAGGTCAATTTCGATGAGGTGCGGGTACCTGTCGCCAACCGCGTCGGCGCCGAAGGCGAAGGCTTCCGCATCGCTATGATGGGCCTCGACGGGGGACGGCTAAACATTGGCGCCTGCTCGCTCGGCGGCGCCCAGCGCTGCCTCGACGAAGCCGTCAATTACACCAAGGACCGCAAGCAGTTCGGAACGGCGATTTCCGACTTCCAGGCAACCCAATTCACGCTCGCCGACATGGAAACGGAGCTTCAGGCGGCGCGCTACCTGCTCTACGTCGCGGCCGCGAAGGTCACCGCGAATGCACCCGACAAGACCCGCTTCGCGGCCATGGCCAAGCGCCTCGCCACCGACACCGGCTCGTCCGTCGTCGACCGCGCGCTGCAGCTTCACGGCGGCTACGGCTATTTGCAGGACTATCCGATCGAGCGCTTCTGGCGCGACCTCCGCGTCCACTCGATCCTCGAAGGCACCAACCAGATCATGCGCGTGATCGTCAGCCGCGACATGCTTCGGCAATAGTCATGGCGAACAGCAAGCCGACCCTTCCGTTCGACCCGTTCGCTCTCGCCCAGGCCGCGGGCGAGACCGCCATCGGCCTTGCCGCACGGCCGGCCGAACTGCTCAACGTGCAGCTGGAGGCGGCCAAGCAGTGGAGCGACTTCTGGACCGGCGCGATGTCGGGCGCGCCGAGCGACAAGCCCCGCGACCGGCGCTTCTCTGCGCAGGAATGGCAGGACGATCCTTATTACCGGGCGATCCGCGACGCCTATCTTCTCGCGTCGAAGCAGCTTCGCGAAACGGTCGGGAAGACCGCCGGCAATGGTTCGCAAGGTGCGATGGCCCGCTTCCTGCTCGATCAATATCTGAATGCGATCGCGCCAACGAACTTCGTTGCGACCAACCCGGAAGTTGTTCAGCGGACGAAAGAAACCGGCGGCGCGAACCTCGTCCAGGGCTTTCTCAACCTGCTGGAAGACGTCGGCAGCGGGAAGGGCATCGTCCAGCGCAGAACGGATCCGAACGCCTTCGAAAAGGGCAAGACCATCGCCGCCACGCCGGGCGCGGTCGTCTATGAAAACGAGCTGTTCCAGCTGATCCAGTACGATCCGGCGACGGAGAAGGTCGCGGCTGAGCCTCTGCTTTACGTGCCGCCGCTGGTGAACCGCTATTACATGATCGACCTCGTGCCGCGGCAAAGCCTCGTCAAATGGCTCGCCGATGAGGGCCGCACAGTGTTTGTGATCAGTTGGGTCAATCCGGGCACGGATCTCAAGGAAAAGAGCGTCGAGGATTATGTCCTCTCGGGCGTCGTCGAGGCAATCGGCGAGGTGCGCAAGCGCACAAGCACCGCCCCCGACCTCTTCTCGTTCTGCCTTGGCGGTACTCTGGTTGCCATCGCCCTCGCCTGGCTGGCCGCGAACGGCCGCGCGAAGGATGTGAATTCCGCGACGCTCATCGGCTCGCTGGTCGATTTCTCCGACATGCGCGACTGGGCGGCCTTCGTACATGAAAGCCATCTCACCGCCCTTGAGGATCATCTCGAAGCGCAGGGCTATGCAGACAGCCTGGAGTTGCAGCGGCTGTTCGCTGCGATGCGCGCCAACGACCTGATCTGGTCGTCCGTCGTGAACCACTACCTGCTAGACCGCCCGGCCCCGCCGTCCGACCTGCTCTATTGGTTCGAAGACGGCGCGCGCATCCCGGCCGCCTTCCTCAAGAGCTACAATCGCGACCTTCTCCTCGACAACAAGCTGCGCGAGCCCGCTGGGTTCACGGTCCACGGCACGCCGATCGACCTCGGCGCAATCGAAACGCCGATGCTCGTCATCGCGCTCAAGGACGATCACGTGTCTGCCTGGGATGCCGTCTATCGCGGCGCGGTTCATCTCGGCGCCGAGTTCGTCCTCGGCGGATCCGGCCACAATGCAGGGGTGATCAACCCTCCGGCCGCGAACAAGCACGGCTATTGGACCAACGCCACGCAGCCCGCCGATGCCAAGCAATGGCTCGAAACCGCCACGCGCCACGAGGGCAGCTGGTGGCCGTGGTGGACCAAGTGGCTGACCGGCAAGGGTAGTCGCAAGACGGTCGCCGCGCGTAGCCCTAAGTCGCCGATCGAGCCCGCGCCGGGCCGTTACGCGATGATGCCGTGATGGATATGCCCGTAAGTTCACAGGACGTGCTGACCCAGAAGCAAGGCCTCGCCGGGCGCTTGCGCCTCAACCGGCCGAAGGCGCTGCACAGCCTCAATCGGCAGATGGTCCGCGACATGGCCAACGCGCTGATCGAATGGCGCGACGACCCGGACGTTCGGATCATCCTGATCGACCACACCGAGGGTCGCGGCTTTTGCGCGGGCGGCGACGTCGTCAACATCAGCCAGGATGTGGAAGGGCATGAGGCGGCGGCGCGCGCCTTCTTCTTCGACGAATATCGGCTCAACCACCTCGAATATACCTACGCCAAGCCCGGCGTGGCCTTCATGGATGGCATTACCATGGGCGGCGGCGTCGGGATCGCGCTCCCCTGCCGCTATCGCGTTGCGACCGAGCGGACGGTTCTGGCGATGCCGGAAACGACGATCGGCATCTTCCCGGACGTCGGCGGCGGGCGGTACCTGTCGCGGCTTCGTGGCCGACTGGCGCAGTTCCTCGCGCTGACGGGCGCGCGGCTCGACGGTGCGGAATGCCTCAGGCTGCGTCTCGCCACCCATTACCTTCCTTCCGACCGGCTTGAGGAAGCCAAGGAACGGATTATCGAGCAGCCGTTCCGCACCCAGGCGGTGCTCGACGAGTTGAGCGACGATTACGTTCCCGCCGCGAAGATCATGGACAATCTGCGCAAGATCGACCGCTACTTCGCGTCGGACCGCCTGGAGGACATTCTCGACGCGCTCGACGCAGGCGCTGCGGAAGGCGACGAGTGGGCCGCCAAGGAAGCGGCGACGATCCGCGCCAAGTCGCCGATCGCCTGCAAGGTCAGCCTCAAGCTGCTGCAGGAGAGCCCTTACCAGCTCCACTTCGTCGACGAGATGCGGATGGAATATGGCATCATGGTCCGCCTGATCCACCATCCCGATTTCAAGGAAGGCGTCCGCGCTCTCCTGATCGACAAGGACAACAAGCCCAATTGGCGCCCGTCACGGCCCGAGGTCATCGGCGACCGCGACGTCGAGGCGTTTTTCGAGCCGCTCCCGATTGAGGAGCAGTGGCGGCCGTTCGATTTCTGAGGAGTGACGATGAGCTACGATACGGTCCTGGTCGAGCAGCGCGGCGCGGTGACTCTTGTCACCTTGAACCGTCCGCAGGCGCTGAACGCCCTCAACACGCAGGTGCTGAAGGAACTGACCGAGGTCTTCGCGGCCTATGACGCCGATCCCGCCCAGCGCTGCCTCGTCCTGACGGGCTCCGAAAAGGCCTTCGCGGCAGGCGCCGACATCAAGGAGATGCAGCAGCAACTGTTCGCCGACATGTATTCGTCGGACTTCTTCGCTGGTTGGGAAAAGGTCACCGCGATCCGCAAGCCCTGGATCGCCGCGGTTTCGGGTTACGCGCTCGGCGGTGGCTGCGAGGTCGCGATGATGGCCGACTTCATCATCGCCGCGGACAGCGCGAAGTTCGGCCAGCCCGAGATCAAGCTCGGCGTCACGCCAGGCATGGGCGGGTCGCAGCGCCTCACCTGGGCCATCGGCAAGGCCAAGGCGATGGAGATGTGCCTGACCGGCCGCATGATGGACGCGGCGGAAGCCGAGCGCTCCGGCTTGGTCGCCAAGGTCGTGCCTGCCGCGGCGTTACTCGACGAAGCGCTCAAGACCGCGGAAGCGATCGCGTCGATGGCTCCGCTCGCGGCAATCGCGACTAAGGAGATGGTCAACGCGACTTTCGAAATCCCGCTCAGCCAGGGCATCCGCTTCGAGCGCCGCCTGTTCCACGGCCTGTTCGGCACCGAAGACCAGAAGGAAGGCATGACCGCGTTCGTCGACAAGCGACCGGGCAACTGGAAGGGGCGCTGAGACGATGGCGAAGATCGCATTCATCGGCCTCGGCCACATGGGCGGCGGTATGGCGCCGAACCTCGCCAAGGCTGGCCACGAAGTCCACGCCTTCGACCTTGTGCCCGAGGCTGTTCAACAGGCAGTCGGCAAAGGCTGCAAGGCCGCGTCCTCGACTGCTGAGGCGTGCAAGGATGCAGACGTCGTCATCACCATGCTCCCCGCCGCCAAGCATGTCCGCGCGGTCTACGAAAATGACATTGCGCCGAACGCCAATCCCGGCACGCTGCTGATCGATTGCTCGACGATCGACGTCGCCAGCGCGCGCGAGGTGGGCGAGGCCATGCGGCGCCAGGGCTTCACCTTCGTCGACGCACCCGTCTCGGGCGGCATCGCCGCAGCCGCCGGTGGCGCGCTGACCTTCATGGTCGGCGGCAACGACGGCGATTTCGAGCGGGCCAAGGAAATTCTCGAGCCGATGGCCAAGGCCGTGATCCATGCCGGCGAACTCGGTGCGGGCCAAGCGGCGAAAATCTGCAACAACATGATCCTGGGCGCGACCATGGTCGCGACCTGCGAGGCGTTCGTGCTCGCGCAGAAGCTGGGGCTCGACCCGCAGGTCTTCTTCGATATCTCCTCCAAGGCGTCCGGCCAGAGCTGGTCGATGACGAGCTACGCCCCGGTCCCGGGCGTCGGCCCGGATACGCCGGCCGACCACGATTACGAAGGCGGCTTCGCTGCCGCGCTGATGCTGAAGGATCTGAAGCTGGCGGCCGATGCGGCGCAGAGCGTCGGAGCCTACACGCCGATGGGCGCGGAAGCGGAGGAGCTATATCAGCGCTTCGTCGACCGGGGCGGCGCAAACAAGGATTTTTCCGGCATCATCAAGATGATCGACGACAGCTGGAAAGTGCCTGACCAACAATAAGGAGTGGGTTGATGCGCATTGCGATGTTTGCGGCCGCCGGGGCAGTCACGTTGCTGGCCGCGTGTGGCGGTTCCGAAACCAGCCAGAGCAACAATGCGCAGGCCAACCTTAGCGACAAGTCCCGTCCCGACCCGACCGCCAATACCACCGCGACCAACGCCATGGTCCTGCTGGCCGCGAAGCCGGTCAGCGGCGATGAGGCGAAGAAATTCATGCACGAGCGCCACGAAGGCATGGAGTTGATCGGCAAGGCGACCAAGGCCCTGAAGCGGGAGCTCGATAAGGGCTCGCCGGACCTTGGCGCGGTCCGCGCGTCTGCGGCCCAGATGGCCAGCCTTGCGCAGAAATCCTCCGGCTGGTTCCCCGCCGGCACCGGTCCCAACGTCGGCAAGACGGGCGCCAAGCCCGAAATCTGGCAGAACCCGCAGGACTTCGCCGCCAAGGTCGCGGCGTTCCAGAAAGCGGCCCTCGCCTTCAACACAGCGGCGAAGGGCAATGACGTCGGCGCGATCAAGGCGCGGTTCGGGAACCTCGGGCAGAGCTGCAAGGCCTGCCACGACAAGTATCGCGCGGAGATGAAGCACTGAGCGACGGACCCTCGACCCAGCCGGTCTGGGACCTGCCGGTTCGGCTGGTCCACTGGCTGCTCGCCGCGCTGGTCGCATTCAGCTGGTGGTCGATTGAGAACCACCACACCGATTGGCATCTGTGGTCGGGCTTTGCGATCCTGACGCTGCTGCTGTTCCGGCTGTTGTGGGGCGTCGTCGGCAGCTCGACCGCCCGCTTTGCCAGTTTCGTGCGCGGCCCGCGTGGAGTGCTCGATTATCTGCACGGCAAATGGACGGGGATTGGCCACACGCCGCCCGGTGCGCTTAGCGTCGTCGCGTTACTCGGCGCAGTCTTAATCCAGGTCGGTCTGGGCCTGCTGTCTCAGGACGAAGACGGCATCTACGCGGGTCCTCTGGCCGGAATGATCAGCTCCGATGCATCGGATGAAGCGCGGGACATCCACGAGTTTTGGTTCAACGTCGTCCTGGCGCTGATCGTCCTGCACATCGCCGCCATCCTCTTCTACCGTTTGCGCGGGCGCGGCCTGACGAAGCCCATGATCACGGGCCGAGCCGTGCTTGATCCTGGAACCGAACCGATGAAGCGCGGAAGATGGTGGGTCGCGCTCATCTGTTTGGCGGTCGCTTTCGCGGTGACCCGCTGGATCGTCGCCGGCGCGCCGCCGTTCGCCAGCACTTGATCGACGGCCCGCCGGTGACCACATCGCGGGCATGCTGATCCGCACCGAACAGACCCCGAACCCCGCAACGCGCAAGTTCCTGCCCGAGCAGACCGTCATGGAGGCTGGCACTCGCGACTTCGCCGACCGCGAGTCAGCGGAGGCCTCGCCCCTCGCGGCCGCCCTCTTCGACAGCGGCATGGTCGAAGGCGTCTTCTACGGCCGCGACTTCATTTCCGTCACGGCGGCGCCGGCGGTGTCATGGACGGATCTCGAGCCGCTGGTGATCGAGACCCTGCTTGACCATTTCGTCAGCCAGGCTCCGCTCTTCGCTCCGGGGAGCGCCGCAGGCATCCACGTAGCGGACGATACCGACTTCGACGAGGACCCCGCGGATGCGGACATCATCGACCAGATCAAGGAGCTGATCGAAACCCGGGTCCGGCCTGCCGTCGCCCAGGACGGCGGCGATATCGCCTACAAGGGCTACCGGGGCGGCAGGCTCTTTCTCTCCATGCACGGTGCCTGCTCGGGATGCCCGTCTTCGACGGTCACGCTGAAGCGCGGCATCGAAAGTCTGATCCGCCACTACGTGCCCGAAGTTGAGTCGGTAGAAGCCGTCTGAGCGACGGGGTTGCGGCTTCGCGCCGCATGTGCCCACAATCCCCTCTATGATTCTCGCGCTCGACACGTCGACCGCAGCCTGCACCGCCGCCTTGTTCGACGGTTCCGGCGCTTGCGTCGCGCACGCTGACGAGATGATCGGCCGCGGCCATTCCGAGCGCCTCGTGCCGATGATCGGCGAGCTGCTCGCAGGGCGTTCTCCCGATCGCATCCTGGTCGGTGTCGGCCCCGGCAGCTTCACCGGCATCCGCGTCGGCATCGCCGCTGCGCAGGGCATGGCGATTGGCTGGGGCGTCAACCTTGCCGGCATGTCATCGCTGGCGCTCCTGGCCGGGGGCGCGGACGAGCAAGAGCTGGCCGTCGCAGTGATCGGTGGCCATGGTGAGCTGTTCGTGCAGGAGTTCGAAGGCGGCAAACCCGTTTCGGAGCTTCGCAACCTCCTCCCGTCCGCCGCCGCCGCGGCGACGTCTTCAAGTCTGGTTGTCGGATCGGGCGCCCGGCAACTCGTCGATGCCCGCGGCTGGGGCGAAGCCCGAGAAGCTTTGCCTTCCGCGTCCGACGCGCTGCGCCTTCCGGAAACGAGTTGGACCCTTCCACCGAAGCCGGTCTACGCCCGCGCCCCCGACGCGCGTGCGAAAGAAGCGGCCTGATGGCGACCCCCGCGATCGACAGCGCGGTGCGCCTGCGTTCCGGCGATTCGACCGACCTCGATTTCGTCATGCAGGTCATGAACGCGGCATTCGGCGACCGCTTCGGCGAAGCATGGACCCGCTCACAATGCGCCGGAATCCTGCCGATGAACGGCGTCTTGCTCGTTATCGCAGGGGATTGCCGGACCGGCGAGACGATCGGCTTTTCACTGTCCCGCAGCGTTGCCGACGAATCCGAGCTGCTCCTGCTTGGCGTGCTTCCGAGCCGGCACCGGGAGGGCGTCGGTGGGCGTCTGCTCGATGACTTCATCGACCGCGCCAGAAGCCGCGGCGCGGCACGGGTTCATCTCGAAGTCCGCGACGGAAATCCCGCTGTAGGTATGTATCAAGGCGCAGGTTTTCAGCCGGTTGGGCGCCGGCGCAACTATTATCATGCGCCGGATGGAAGGCGTTTCGACGCGCTGACACTCGCCCAAGACCTCTAGTCTTAAATCGGGGCAGACAAAGTCCTGACAGACATTGCGCCGTTCCTCGCCGAGGAATAAAAGCAAAGACACGTGCAGTCGAAGACTGCGCGTGGTCTCTGCTCGAATTTAGGAATTGAAAATGGCCGACAATGCAGCCGCCGAAGACACGCTGCTCACACTTACCGCGGACATCGTTGCCGCGCACGTCAGCAATAATAGCGTTGCAGTCAATGACTTACCGAGTCTTATTCAGAACGTTCACGGTGCGCTGACGGGTATTTCCGGCGTGACCGCCGCCCCCGAACCGAGGCCTGAGCCGAAGGTTTCGATCCGCTCGTCCATCAAGCCGGACTACATCGTCTGCCTCGAGGACGGAAAGCGTCTTAAGATGCTAAAGCGGCACCTGATGACCCACTACAACCTGACTCCCGACCAGTATCGCCAGAAGTGGGGACTGTCGGCCGACTATCCGATGGTCGCTCCGAACTATGCCGAGCAGCGGCGCACACTTGCCAAATCGATCGGCCTCGGGACGAAGCGAAAAAGGACGCGCGGCACCAAGTAAAATGCGCGCCGTGCGCTGGACGATGTGCGGCGCCATGCCTATTTTGCTGGCATGAGCCGCACCATCGATATCGAGGCGCTATGCGCCGACAAGGGATTGCGGATCACCGAGCAGCGCAAGGTCATCGCGCGCGTGCTCGGCGACAGCGAAGATCATCCCGACGTTGAAACGCTGCACGCACGGGCGTCGGCGGTCGATCCGAACATCTCAATCGCCACCGTCTATCGGACCGTCCGCCTGTTCGAGGAGGCCGGAATCCTCGAACGGCATGAGTTCGGCGATGGGCGTTCGCGTTACGAGGCCGCATCCGAAGCGCACCACGACCATCTCATCGACGTCGAGACCGGCAACGTGATCGAGTTCGTCGACGATGAGCTGGAAGCATTGCAGAAACGGATCGCCGAAAAGCTCGGCTTCCGCCTGGTCGATCATCGGATGGAGCTCTACGGCGTCGCCCTCAATCGCGATCGCTAAAGAGGCGAATGTCCGCCTGAACGGCCGCGCTGTCCTGCGCATCGCCGGCCTCGTGCTGTTGCTGGCGGCTCTCGCGCCGGTTCACATCGCCACCAAGTTCTTACGCGGTCGCTCGCCATGGCCCCCGCGCTTCCTTGCCGCGGCCGCGTGGATCATCGGAGCGCGCGTGAGAGTGAAGGGCCGCAAGGTCGGACGGCACAGCCTGATCGTCGCCAATCACACCAGCTGGCTCGATATCCTCGTGCTCGGCGGGTGGACGAAATGCGCCTTCGTCTCGAAGGACCAGCTCGGCCACCCGTTCATCCACTGGCTCGCCGACCAGAACGCGACCGTTTACGTGAAGCGCACCCACCGCAAGGGCGCCAAGGACCAGGCGATCGAGGTCGCCAGGTCGCTCTCGCTGGATAAGCCAGTCGCCGTCTTCCCGGAAGGAACTACCGGCCCCGGCGATCACCTCCTGCCCTTCCGCTCGACCCTGCTCGAGGCCGCGAACTTCGCTGCCAAGGATGTTCGGATCCGCCCGGTCGCCCTGGAGTATGGTCGGGCCGCGACCGAGGTCGGCTGGTGGCACGAGCCGGGCAAGAACAACATCCTGCGGGTCCTCGGCAGGCGCGGCACCCTGCCCGTCACCCTCCACCTTCTGCCGCCGCTTGCCCGCTCACTCGATCGCAAACAATTGGCGCACGAGGCGCGCGAAGCGATCGGCACGACACTCGGCTTCAAGTTAGCGACCCACTCGCCTATAGTCGGAAGTGAATGACTCCCAAGACTTTCAAAATCAAAAGCTTCGGCTGCCAGATGAACGTCTATGACGGCGAGCGGATGGCCGAGATGCTGGCCCAGCAGGGCATGACCGCCGCGGACGACGCGCTCGACGCGGACCTGGTCGTGCTCAACACCTGCCACATCCGCGAGAAGGCTGCCGAAAAGGCCTATTCCGACGTCGGTCGCCTGAAGCGAGAGGACGGATCGAAACCGATGATCGCGCTCGCCGGCTGCGTCGCCCAGGCGGAAGGCGTCGAGGCCAAACGGCGCTCCCAGCTCATCGACATCGTCGTCGGCCCGCAGGCCTATCACCGTCTTCCCGACATGGTCGCACAAGCGGCCCGCGGAGCACGCCCGGTCGACACGGACATGCCGGCCGCGGCCAAGTTCTACGCGCTTCCCGCGCGCCGGCGCGCCGCGCCGTCCGCTTTCCTTACCGTTCAGGAAGGCTGCGACAAATTCTGCACCTACTGCGTCGTGCCCTATACCCGCGGCGCCGAAATCTCCCGGCCGTGGAGCGACATTATAGCCGAGGCCCATTCGCTGGTGGACGCCGGTGCGCGTGAAATCGTCCTGCTCGGCCAGAACGTGAACGCGTGGACGGATGGCAGCCGCGGCCTTGCCGAGCTCGCGCGGGAATTGGCGACGATCGATGGACTGGAGCGGATCCGCTACACCACGAGCCATCCCGCCGACATGACCGACGCGCTGATCGCGGCGCACAGCGAGGTTCCCAAGCTCATGCCGTACCTGCACTTGCCCGTGCAGTCGGGCAGCAACCGCATCCTCAAGGCGATGAACCGCAGTCATACGGTCGAAACCTATCTCGTTACTCTGGAGAAGATGCGTGCGGCCCGCTCCGACATCGCCTTATCCGGCGATTTCATCGTCGGCTTCCCTGGCGAGACGGACGAGGATTTCGAAGCGACGCTGAAGCTGGTCGATGAAGTCCGCTACGCGTCGGCCTATTCGTTCAAGTACAGCCCGCGGCCGGGAACCCCCGCCGCAACCATGGAGGACCAGATCGCGCGCGAAGTCATGGATGAGCGGCTCCAGCGTCTGCAGGAGCGGATCAACACCCACCAGCTGGCGTTCAACCGCTCGAAGGTCGGCACCGACACCCAGGTCCTGATCGAACGCAAGGGCAGGCACGAGGGCCAGATGATCGGCAAGACGCCATGGCTTCAGTCGGTGCACGTGGAAACGTCCGCCGCGCTTGGCGATCTCATCGACGTTACGCTTGTCCAAGCCGGACCGAACAGCCTGACCGGCGCAATGCTTCAGAAAGTTGCCGCCTGATGGCCCGCCGCGACCTCGCCGCCGTCCCCGACCGCGCCCGCCTGGAGCTGGAGTTCGACCAGCCTTACCTGCTCGGGCCCTTGTTCGGCGACTATGACCGGCACCTGATCACCATCGAGAACCGCCTGGGCGTGCATATCGCCGCGCGTGGCAACAAGGTGCAGATCGAAGGCGAGGCCGATGCCGCCGCCCGCGCTCGCGACGTCCTGATCGGGCTCTACAATCGCCTGGACAGCGGCCACGACGTGGATGCTGAAGCGGTCGAAGCCGTGCTCGGCATGGCCGCCCAGCCGAATCTTGAAGGCATCGTCCAGGAGGAAGTGACGTCGGCGCCGCGCGTGATGATCCGGACGCGCAAGAAGACGATCGTTCCGCGCTCCGCCGTCCAGACCACCTACATGGAAGCGCTCGGCCGCGACGACATGATCTTCGCGCTCGGGCCTGCTGGTACCGGCAAGACCTATCTCGCGGTCGCCCAGGCCGTGTCGCAGCTGATCACGGGCAGCGTCGATCGCCTGATCCTGTCGCGCCCGGCCGTGGAAGCGGGCGAACGGCTCGGCTTCCTTCCGGGCGACATGAAGGAGAAGGTCGATCCCTATCTCCGCCCGCTCTATGATGCGCTCTATGACATGCTCCCGACCGAGCAGGTCGAGCGCCGCATCGCGTCGGGCGAGATCGAGATCGCGCCGATCGCCTTCATGCGCGGCCGCACGCTCAATGACGCCTTCATCATCCTCGACGAGGCGCAGAACACCACGCCGCTGCAGATGAAGATGTTCCTGACCCGCTTCGGCATGCGCGCGCGCATGGTGATCTGCGGCGATCCGCATCAGGTCGACCTTCCCGATCCCAGCAAGTCGGGACTTGCCGACGCTGTCGGAAAGCTTGAGCGCGTCAAAGGCATATCCGTGGTCCAGTTCACCGCCGCGGACGTCGTCCGCCACCCGCTCGTCGGCCGGATCGTCGAGGCCTATGAAGGGCCCGGCCGATGATGCTCGAGGTTGCCGTCGAATCCGACGAGGAATGGGACAGTAGCAGCGCGTGGGACGATCTCGCGCGACGCGCCGCGGTCGCGGCCATCGCCGAGAGCGAATACCCCGACCTTGCCACCTCTCCCCGCGCGGTTGAGATTTCGATCAGGCTGACCGGCGACGAAGAGGTGCGGGCACTCAATTCCCAATGGCGCGGCAAGGACAAGCCCACGAACGTACTCTCCTTTCCCTTGGCCGAGACAGGCGATTTCGGCGAACCGGCACTGCCGGTTCCGGAACTCTTGCTCGGTGATATCGTCCTCGCGAAAGGCGTCTGCCAGGCCGAGGCCGCGGACAAGGGCGTGACGGTCGAGGACCATGCCACGCACCTCCTGGTTCATGGAACGCTGCACCTGCTCGGTTACGATCATCATCAGGATTCCGAAGCTGCCGACATGGAAGCCCGCGAAATCCGCGCTCTCGCCCGCCTTGGCATCGCCAATCCATACGAGGTGACCGCCTGATGGCGACGCGTCAGGACGACGGCGGCTCACGCCTGTGGCGCGGCATGCGCCATCTCATCTTCGGAGGCGAACTCGGAGCCGACTTTGCGAGCGGAGATCGAGGAAGCGATCGATGAAGCGGAGGATGCGCGGCCGATTGCAGGCGACCTGTCGCCCGCCGAGCGGCAGATGCTCCGCAACCTGCTCCATTTCGGGGAGCAGACCGCCGGCGACATTTGCGTAACTCGGGGCGACATCTTGGCGGTGCCGTCCAACATCACCTTCGACGGCCTCATTCGCGCCTTCGCCGAAGCGGGCCACAGCCGCCTGCCCGTCTATGGTGAAAGCCTCGACGATGTGGTCGGCATGATCCACATCAAAGACGTATTCCTCGCCAGCGACGATCCGAGCCGCGACCGCTCCTTCGCCGCGCTGATGCGCGAGCCGCTGTTCGTCCCGGAATCGATGGGCGTGATCGACCTGCTCGCCCGCATGCGCCACCAGCGCACCCACCTTGCGATCGTCGTCGATGAATTCGGCGGGACCGAGGGGCTCGTGACCATCGAGGACGTCGTCGAGGAGATCGTCGGCGACATCGAGGACGAGCATGACGAGGCCGAGGCGGGCTTGCTCACGATGGTCGACGAAGGCGTTTGGGATGCCGATGCCCGCATCGAGCTCGACGAGCTCGCGACCGCCGTGGACGCCCGCCTTTCGACCCAGGACGACGAAGTCGACACGCTTGGCGGCCTGGTGTTCATCCTCGCCGGGCACATTCCCGCCAAGGGTGAATGCGTGATCCATCCGTCGGGCTGGCGCCTCGAAGCATTGGACTCCGACCCCCGCCGGATCATCCGCGTCCGGCTCCATGCGCCGGAGCCAAAGCGGATCGAAGGCTAGGTCTTAGCGAAGAGCTTGGCCGGGTCGGCCATCGCCTTGAACTCGAGAGCATTGCCCGCGGGATCGAAAAGGAACATCGTCGCCTGCTCTCCCGGCTGGCCGGCAAAACGCACCGTCGGCTCAATTACGAAATTGACCCTCGCCGCAGTGAGACGCGCCGCAAGGACCTTCCACTGCTCCATCGGAAGCACGACGCCGAAGTGCGGCACCGGCACGTCCTCGCCATCGACGGTGTTCGTCGACCGCTGCGCCACACGCTCCGGCGCGAGATGGGCGACGACCTGATGGCCGAATAGGTCGAAGTCGATCCAGCGGTCGGCGCTTCGTCCCTCCGGGCAACCGAGCAGCTCGCCGTAGAAACGGCGTGAGGCGGCTAGATCGTCGACCGGAAAAGCGAGGTGGAACGGCGGCAACGTCATGGCACCGCACCTGCTTGGGACAGGGCCGATTGTCGAGGCTTTCGTTAACCCGCAGTAACGGCTAGCCATCGCTCCCGATGGTGTACGTGCTTTACGCCTTTGTAACAGGCGCCCTGTCCGCATTCGCTTTCGCGCCGACCGACTGGTGGCCGCTGCTGCCGATTGCATTCGGGTTGCTTTGCGAACTCGTCTGCCGCGCCAAGACGTTGTGGCGCGGCCTTCTCACGGGCTGGGCCTTCGGCGTCGGCCAGTTCGTGGTCGGGCTGAACTGGATCGCCACCGCCTTCACCTTCCAGGCGGCCATGCCGGCATGGCTTGGCTGGATCGCGGTGGTGCTGCTCTCGCTGTACCTTGCGGTCTATCCCGCACTCGCGGCCGGCCTTGCGTGGCGCTTCGGACGCAAGAACCGCGTCGCGCTCCTCCTTGTCCTCGGCGGGGCATGGGCGATCACGGAATGGCTGCGCGGGACGATGTTCACCGGTTTCCCTTGGAATCCGGCCGCCGCGGCGCTTGTCCCAACGCCGCTCATCGGGATTGCTCCGTTGCTTGGAACCTACGCGATGTCAGGGCTTATGGTCCTGCTCGGCGGAGCCATCTGGCTCGAATATTACCGCCGTTGGCTCCCGCTCGTTGCGGTGTTCGGAGTCACGGCGGTGCTGTGGCTCCTGCCCTCCTCGGCGGTGCCCGCCGACCCGCTCACCGTGCGCAACGTTCGCATCGTCCAGCCCAACATCGGCCAGCAGGACAAGTGGCGCCCTGGCTTCGCGGACGTGGCCGCGCGCCGCCTCGCAACGCTTTCCGGCCCGGCAGGCTCCGAGGGGCGGCTCCTCCTGTGGCCCGAAGCCGCGATCACCGGTCCGGTCGAGGACGCGCGGACCGATCAGCATCAGGCCATGGCCCAGTTCGAGCGGACACGCGCGACCGCGCTGCTAGGGCCGGGCGATGTGCTTCTCACCGGCGGGATAGCGATCTCCGCGCGGGACGGCGTGAACGTCGATGGTGCCGCCAACAGCGTCTATGCCCTCGGGTCGGGCGGCCGGATCCTCGGGCGCTACGACAAGGCGCACCTCGTGCCCTACGGCGAATATCTGCCCATGCGCCCGCTCCTTTCGGCGATCGGCCTGTCGCGCCTCGCTCCCGGTGATGTCGATTTCACGTCCGGGCCGGGGCCGCGCACAATCGAGCTCGGGGAGCAATGGGGCAAGGTCGGCTTCCAGCTCTGCTACGAGATCATTTTCTCGGGCCATGTCGTCGACCAGCGGAACAGGCCCGCGTTCATCTTCAATCCGTCGAACGACGCCTGGTTCGGGCGTTGGGGCCCGCCGCAGCACCTTGCCCAGGCGCGGCTCCGCGCGGCCGAGGAAGGCCTGCCCGTGCTCCGCGCAACTCCGACCGGAGTGAGCGCCGTGATCGACGCGCGCGGCAATGTCGTGAAGGAGCTGCCGTGGGGGACGGCCGGCGTCATCGATGCCGTCCTGCCGCCACCCGCGAATTCGGCTACGCCCTTCGCTAGGCTCGGAAATATCCTTCCGATCCTGCTCGGCTTCGCATTGATATTCGCCGGCATTGTGCTCGTCCGCCCTCGTCGCTAGAGCACATATAAAGACTTCCTTATATCCCACATCGAAGGACTCGCTCTCGCTCATGCGCAGCTCTTACTTGTTCACTTCCGAATCGGTTTCCGAAGGTCATCCGGACAAAGTCGCGGACCAGATTTCCGACGCGATCGTCGATCTGTTTCTCGCCAAAGACCCCGAAGCGCGCGTCGCTTGCGAGACGATGACGACGACCAACCGCGTCGTCCTCGCCGGCGAGATCCGCGGCCAGGGCATCATGGACGAGGCCGGCAACTGGGCGCCGGGCGTGCGCGAAGAGATCGAGCAGGCCGTGCGCGGCGTCGTGAAAACGATCGGCTATGAGCAGGACGGCTTCCACTGGGACCGCCTCGATTTCGCCAACCACCTGCACCCGCAGTCCGCGCACATTGCGCAGGGCGTCGACGCCGCCGAGGACAAGGAAGAGGGCGCAGGCGACCAGGGCATTATGTTCGGTTTCGCCTGCGACGAGACTCCGGACCTGATGCCGGCCACGCTCGATTACAGCCACAAGATCCTGTTGGAGATGGCCAAGGACCGCCACAGCGGCGCCGCGCCGTTCCTCGAGCCGGACGCCAAGAGCCAGGTCACCTTGCGCTTCGAGGAAGGCAAGCCGGCCAAGGCGACGGCGATCGTCGTTTCGACCCAGCACAAGCCCGGCTACGACCGCGGCGAGAAGCAGGCCGAGCTCCACGCTTATGTGAAAGACGTCGTTTCGCGCGTGATGCCGCAGCAGCTGCTCGGCAACGAGACCGTCTACCACATCAACCCGACCGGCAGCTTTGAGATTGGCGGGCCCGACGGCGATGCCGGCGTCACCGGACGCAAGATCATCGTCGACACTTACGGCGGTGCAGCGCCCCACGGCGGCGGCGCATTCTCAGGCAAGGACCCGACCAAGGTCGACCGCTCCGCCGCTTATGCCGCGCGCTACCTTGCGAAGAACATCGTCGCCGCGGGTCTCGCGCGCCGCTGCACGATCCAGCTCGCCTATGCGATCGGTATTTCCGAGCCGCTGTCGCTCTACGTCGACACGCACGGCACCGGCACAGTCGGCGACGACAAGATCGAGGAAGCGATCGGCAGCATCGGCAAGCTTGGCCGCCTGACCCCCCGAGGCATCCGCACGCACCTCGGGCTCAACAAGCCGATCTACGCCGCGACCGCGGCCTACGGCCACTTCGGGCGCAAGGCGGAAGGGGACAGCTTCCCGTGGGAGCGCGTCGACCTGGTGGAGGATCTCAAGGCCGCCGTCGCGGCCTAAGGGTTAGGTGTTGGGTCGGTCGTGAACGCCGACACCGTGGCGGAAGACCAGATCTCCGCCGCGCCAACCGCTGAATAGAAGAATGAGGACGGCGGCCGCGGAGAGGTAGACCCCCAAACCGCCGATCCCGTCGTCGTTTCTGAGTCTCGTCACGAGATTCACGATCTCGATGACCACGACCACGACATTGGCCAGCATGTGCTGAAGCGCATGGCCCAGACGCCGGATGCGGTCGTCGCCCATGAAGTCGATGAGTCCCGTCGTGGCCGCGAGTGCAGCCATCACGATGCCGATCCCCAGCAGCCAGCGCGACGCATCGGCCCACATCGGATCGCCGGTCTTCAGGAAGACGACATCAACGACCAGAGTGAATACGAAACAGACGATCGGAAACGGCACCAGCATCGGGTGGATGGGGTGGCCGCCGATCTGAGCAGTGCTGCGCGGATGGTCGCCGTGCGGGCCTTCGTGTCTCGTAGCCATGTCGCTCTCCTCGTCCTGTCGCCGCATTGGACGCGCTGAGGGGCGGCGAGGTTCCCTTGATGAAGCGCCGCCTGAGCGACTAGGCGGCCCGCAATGACCGCGAACAAGCCCGGCGATCCCCTGACCCTCAACCGCCTCTATGGCCGGTCGAGCGGGCATAAGCTGCGCAAGGGGCAGGCGGAGCTGGTCGAAAAGCTTCTTCCGCAGATCGAGGTTCCGGCCGAAGGCGAAATCACTGCCGCCGCCCTGTTCGGCGAGGCTCGTCCGCTGCATTTCGAGATCGGCTTTGGTTCGGGCGAGCACCTGGTCGACCGCGCCGACATGCTCCCCGATCACTGCTTCATTGGCGCGGAGCCGTTCCTCAACGGAGTCGCCACCGCGCTCGGCCACATCCGCGACCGGCATTTGACCAACGTGCGCCTCTGGCGTGGCGATGCGCTCGAGATCCTCCAGCGCGTACCCGACGGCGCCTTGAGCTTCCTCTACCTGCTCCACCCCGACCCATGGCCGAAGGCGCGGCACGCCAAGCGGCGCATGGTCAACGACCGCCCCGTCGATCTGTTCGCTGCGAAGCTCAGGCCGAACGGAGAATTCCGCCTTGCTACGGACGATCCGACCTATCTCAACTGGTCGCTGATGATCATGCAGCGGCACCAGCACCAGTTCGACTGGCTCGCCGAGCGGCCCAGAGATTTCCTCGAACCGTCCGGCGGTTGGATCGAAACCCGCTATGGGGCAAAGTCCCGCAGGGAAGGGCGCAGGCCTTACTATCTGCGCTACAGGAGGCGGTGATGCGTAAACTGTTGCTGGCCCTTGCGCTGGGGCTCGCTGTCGAGGGTGCCGCGCAAGCCTGCACTTGCATCGGCCCGCGCGGTGACCGGCAGAAGCGCGAATGGACGCGCGAGAATCTCAAGGCCGCCATCGCTGTGGTCGAAGTTGAACGCATCGCGGCCATGGATGTGAGGGCGATGCGCGGGGAGCAGTATAGAGTCACTCGCCTGTACTCCGGCAAAGCGCCCTCGACATTCCGCGTCGAACGTCATTTCAGGCGGTCATCAAGCGGAATGATCGACTGGGCGCCGGAATCCAGTTGTGATGATTTTCCGCGTGCCGGTGAGCGCCGGGTCGTAATCCTCTATGATCCCCGTCCCTATCCGGCCGGCATGGGCGGCACAGCGATCCGGAAACGAGCCGAAAAATCCCCGCCATCGACCTTTACGTTCGGCGGCATGTGCCAGCGGCTGTTCATCGAGCAGGACGGCGGGCTGCGGCTGCTCCGTGAGGAAGCTCGAAAGCTCGGCCTTACTGCGCGTTAGCGCTTGGGTTCGAGCCGTAGGAGTCGCGCTCCCGGCCCATCTTCCAGCAGATAGACCTCGCCGCGCGGGCCCTGGTCGACGGCGCGGATGCGGGCTCCCATGTCCCACTGGTCAGCCTTGCGGGCCTTGTCGCCGGCGATGTCGACACGGATGAAGGCCTGTCCCGACAAGGCGCCGATGAGCGCATCGTCCTTCCACTCGGGGAAGAGGTCGCCGGTATAGATCAGCAGCGAGCTCGGGCTGATCGACGGGTTCCACCACAGTTTGGGCTCCTCGAACCTGCGGCTTTTATGATTGTCCGGGATTTCGCGTCCGTCGTAATGCGAGCCATAGGATGCTCGCGGCCAGCCGTAATTGCGTCCCTGGACGATGAGGTTCAGCTCATCGCCCCCCTTCGGTCCCATCTCCGTTTCCCACAGCCGTCCGTCCGGCGCGAAAGCGATGCCGAGCAGGTTGCGATGGCCCATCGTGTAATATCGGCCGCCGATCCGCTGGCCTTCCGCGGTCATGTGAATCACCTTGCCCAGGTCCACGTTCTTGTCCTGGGCCGGGTCCATTTCTTGCCGGTCTCCGGAACTGACGAACATCGTCCCGTCCGGCGCGAAGGCGATGCGGTGGCTGAAGTGGCCGTCGCCGGCGACTTTCGGCTCCTGGCGCCAGATGACCTTGAAGCCGTCTATGCGCGGCTGGTCCTGACCGAGGACCAGGCGTCCATAGCCCAGCGCCGCGCCGCTCGTGCCGTTCGGCCCGGCCTCCACGAAGCTCAGGTAGATGCGCTGATTGCCCGCGAAGTCGGGATGCGCGACGACATCGCCGAGACCGCCCTGCCCTGCCACCTTGACCGCGGGAATGCCGCTCACCTGTTGCTTGCGGCCATTCGTCACATCGACGAGCCAGAGCTTGCCGCCCTTCTCCGTCACCAGGGCCATATTGGTCATCGGCACGCCCGAGCCCGGCAGGAAAGCCATCGCCCAGGGCGCATCGAACGTCGTGACCGGCGCTTCGGTGAACGGACGCTCCGCAGAGGATTGCCCTGCGTTAGCCGAAGGCGCAGAGCCGCAGGCGCCAAGTACGACTACAAGGCCAGCTACTATTCCGCGTAGGTTCATGGGCACTGTTCCATTCTCGTAACGGGTGAGGGAAACTGAAGGGCATTCATGCGACCCTGTAGCCTACTCTCACTTGCCACAGCAGTTCCGCCGGATGTGATCGAGCAACAGGAAGCCAAGCTCCTCGCCCGCGAAGCCTTCGGCGGAAAGAAGGCCCTGTTCGATCGGCTTTCCGGCGTATTCGACAATGCCGGGATCGCCAAACGCCACATCGTTGCTTCGCAAGACTGGTACATGGGCAGCCACGGCTGGCATGACCGCAACGCCCTTTACATGGAAGCGTCCCAGCGCTTGTTCGTCGAGGCCGCTGGAGCCGCCATCGAAAAGGCCGGCCTGAAACCGCGCGACATCGACGGAGTCGTCACCGTTTCGACCACCGGCATTGCGACCCCCAGCCTGGAGGCTCGCGTCGGGCCCGCCATGGGCCTCCGCGAGGATGTGCGGCGATTGCCTGTGTTCGGGCTTGGCTGCGCAGGCGGCGTCAACGGCCTCGCCACCGCTTCGCGAATGGCCGCCGCCGATCCGGGTTCGAACTGGCTGTTCGTGACCGTCGAAACCTGCTCGATCTCGATCCGCCTCGACAGCGACGATCCTGCCGCAGTCGTGGCGACGGCCTTGTTCGGCGATGGCGCTGCCGCCGCCGTGGTGACGGCGGGCGAGCACAGCCTCGCACGCATTACCGGCTCCGCCGAAAAACTGTTCCCGGATACGCAGCGCATCATGGGCTGGGACGTCGAGGATCCCGGCCTCGCCGTCGTCTTCGACCGGGCGATCCCGCCCTTTATCGAAGAGCATCTCGCGCAGACCGTCGACGACATGTGCGCGAAGCTCGGCGTCTCCCGCGCCGACATCGACCGCTTCTGCTGCCACCCCGGCGGCGTGAAGGTGATCGACGCGATCGAGACCGCGCTGAAGCTCAATCAGGGCGAGCTCAACCTCGAGCGCGGGGTGCTGCGCGACTATGGCAATATGAGCGCGCCGACCGTGCTGTTCGTGCTCGACCGCTTGCTTCAGCAGGGCCTTCCCAATCGCGTGATGATGACCGCTTTCGGACCCGGTTTCACCTGCGCGGGGCTGATGCTCGAAGCCGCATGAGCCTCACTGTCATCATCCTCTTGGCTGTCACGCTCCAGCGCATGGGCGAGCTGTGGCTGTCTAACCGCAACGAACGGCGGCTGCTGGCCCGGGGCGCGCATGAGGTCGGAGCTTGGCACTATGCGCCGATCGTCGCCGTCCATGCGCTGTGGCTCATCGTCCTCTGGTGGCTCGCCCCTGGCCGCCCGGTGGACGGCTTCTGGCTTGCGATGTTCGTCCTGCTCGAGCTCGCACGGATCTGGGTGCTGACTTCCCTCGGGCCGCGTTGGACGACGCGCATCATCATCCTGCCCGGCGAACCGCTGGTCGTCCGCGGTCCCTACCGCTGGGTCAATCATCCCAATTACCTGGTCGTGGTCGGCGAGATTGCGGTGCTGCCGCTCGTCTTCGGGCTGTGGCAGGTCGCCCTCATTTTCACCCTGCTCAATGCCGCCGGCCTCGCCGTCCGCATCCGGGAAGAGAACCGCGCGCTCGGGCGCTAGGCTCTGCTTGCCTAAGTCCCGCCGCAAGCCTATATCGCAGCTCTCTCCTCGACATCGTCAGATGCCCGAGGCTGGGGCCCCACGGCTCCGGTCCGAGAGACGTTTGGTTTCACGACGTGGAGTATAAGTGGCCGATATTGACGGTCTTGAGCGGATGATCGAGCCCGAGGTGAAGAACCTCGGCTACGATCTCGTACGTGTGGCCATGGTCGGCGGAACCTCGGACCCGACGCTTCAGATCATGGCCGAGCGGCCCGACACGCGTCAGCTCGCCCTCGCCGATTGCGAGCGCATCTCGCGCCGGCTCTCCGAAGTGCTCGACCTGTGCGACCCGATCGAGGGCAGTTATCGCCTGGAAGTCAGCTCGCCGGGCATTGACCGCCCGTTGACCCGTCTGAAAGACTATCAGGACTGGGCCGGCTACGAGGCCCGCATCACGCTGCGTGAGCAGAGCGAGGGCCGGAAGCAATATTCAGGAACGCTCGTGGGGATCGAGGACGACCACGTCGCCCTGACCGACAAGAGCGGCCAGGCGCATGCCTTCCTTTTCTCGGACATCTCGTCGGCCAAGCTTCTCTTGACCGACAAGCTCATCAACGCCACCGCGCCCCTCAGCACCGAGGGCGCCGATTCAATTCAGACCGTAGAGGAATAATTCGAATGGCCACCGCACCCGCTGCCGTCAGCGCCAACAAGGCTGAGCTGATCGCGATCGCCGACGCGGTCGCGCGCGAAAAGCTGATCGACAAGGGCATCGTCATCGAGGCCATGGAGGACGCAATCCAGCGCGCCGCCCGCGCCCGCTACGGCGCCGAGAACGACATCCGCGCGAAACTCGACGCCGAGACCGGCGACCTTCGCCTGTGGCGCGTCCTGGAAGTCGTCGAAGAGCCCGAGGATCATTTCAAGCAGATCGACGAAAAGGGCGCGCAGAAACTCCAGAAGGGCGCCGCCGTCGGCGACTTCATCGTCGACCCGCTGCCGCCGATCGAGTTCGGCCGCATCGCCGCCCAGGCTGCCAAGCAGGTGATCTTCCAGAAGGTTCGCGACGCCGAGCGCGAGCGCCAGCATGAAGAATTCAAGGACCGCGCTGGCGAGATCATCACCGGCGTCGTCAAGCGCGTCGAGTTCGGTCACGTCGTCGTCGACCTTGGCCGGGCTGAGGGCGTCATCCGCCGCGACCAGCAGATCCCGCGCGAGATGGTTCGCGTCGGCGACCGCATCCGCTCGCTGATCATGGCCGTGCGCCGCGAAGCCCGCGGCCCGCAGATCTTCCTCAGCCGCGCGCATCCGGACTTCATGAAGAAGCTGTTCGCGCAGGAAGTGCCGGAGATTTACGACGGCATCATCGAGATCAAGGCCGCGGCGCGCGATCCGGGCAGCCGCGCCAAGATCGGCGTGATCAGCCACGACAGCTCGATCGATCCCGTTGGCGCCTGCGTCGGCATGAAGGGCAGCCGCGTGCAGGCCGTCGTTCAGGAGCTGCAGGGTGAAAAGATCGACATCATTCCCTGGAGCCAGGATACGGCGACCTTCGTTGTCAACGCGCTCCAGCCGGCGACCGTCAGCCGCGTCGTGATCGACGAGGAAGAAAGCCGCATAGAGGTGGTCGTTCCCGACGACCAGCTCAGCCTCGCAATCGGCCGCCGCGGCCAGAACGTGCGCCTGGCAAGCCAGCTCACCGTGTCGCAGATCGATATCCTCACCGAGGCCGACGCGAGCGAGAAGCGCCAGCGCGAGTTCGTCGAACGCTCCGCGCTCTTCCAGAACGAGCTCGACGTCGACGAGACGCTGTCGCAGCTGCTCGTCGCGGAAGGCTTCACCAGCCTCGAGGAAGTCGCCTACGTGCAGGTCGACGAGATCGCGACCATCGAAGGTCTCGACGAGGACATCGCGACCGAGCTGCAGAGCCGTGCGACCGAAGCGCTCGAGCGCCGCGAAGCCAAGTCTCGCGAAGAGCGCCGCGGCCTGGGCGTCGAAGATGCCCTCGCCGAGCTTCCGCACCTCACCGAAGCGATGCTGGTCACGCTCGGCAAGGCGGGCATCAAGACGCTCGACGACCTCGCCGACCTCGCGACCGACGAGCTGATCCAGAAGAAGCGGCCCGAGCAGCGCCGCCAGCGCGAGCCGAGCAACCGGCCCGAGGACAAGGGCGGGCTCCTCGCCGAATATGGCCTGAGCGACGAGCAGGGCAACGAGATCATCATGGCCGCCCGCGCGCACTGGTTCGAGGACGAGGACGCGGCAGCTCAGACTGAGGAGGCCGCCGATGCGGAATCCTCGCAATGATACTGATCTAGTCGGTTCCCCGGCGCAGGCCGGGGCCCACGGCGCTGCCACAGGGGCCCCTTCGGGCGCTCCGGGACCCCGGCCTGCGCCGGGGAACGGCGATCCCGAACGCACCTGCATCCTGTCGCGCCGCAAGGCTGCCAAGGACGAGCTGATCCGGCTCGCCCTGGGCCCCGACGGGGCGGTCGCGCCGGACGTGCGCGCCCGGGCGCCAGGGCGTGGCGCGTGGATCGGCGTCACCCGTACGGAGCTCGACGAAGCCAACGCCAAGGGCAAGCTCAAGGCCGCTCTCCAGCGCGCGTTCAAGACCAATGCGGTTGAAGTCTCCGCCGACCTCGGGGAGCGAACAGAGCAGGCGCTCCGCCAAACCGCACTCGACCGGCTCGGCATGGAAGCGCGCGCCGGCAACCTCATCAACGGCTCCGATCGCATCGAGACCGCGGCGCGCGCGGGCAAGGTCCGCCTGCTCCTCCACGCCGCTGATGCGGGTGAGGACGGGAACCGCAGCCTCGACCAGGCGTGGCGGGTCGGCGGGGGCGAAGCCCAGGGGATGATATTCCCCGAGGGGCGCACTATCTTGTCCATGGCACTGGGCCGCGAAAATGTGGTACATGCTGCCCTGACCGATCCCGCTGCCGCTTCGCGTGTCCTACACGCGCTTGCCCGGTGGCGGGCTTTCACTGGCCCCGATCGTGGTCCGGAAGGCGGAGAACCCGCCTTGAGGACCGGCTCGGCTGAAGCAGATTTGACGAAGGAATAGAATGGCAGACCAGACCGAAAAACCGAAGCTTGGCACCCGGCCGCCGCTGGGCCTCAAGCGCACGGTCGAGACCGGCAAGGTCAAGCAGAGCTTCAGCCACGGCCGCTCCAACACGGTCGTCGTTGAGGTCAAGAAGCGCCGCATCCTCGGCCGCCCGGGCGAAGCGCCCCCGCCCGAGGCTCCCGCGCCGGCCGCCGAGGCTCCTGCGCCCGCGCCAGCGCCCAAGCCTGCCGCTCCGGCGGCGCGCAAGCCGTCGCCGCAGGACGACATCACCACCCGCATGGAATTGCAGGCCAGGCTCCTGCGCGAGGCCGACGAAGCGCGCATGACCGCGCTCGAGGAAGCGCGTCGGCGCGAGGAGCAGGCCAAGAGCTCCGCCAATGAAGAAGAGCGGCGCCGCGCCGAAGAGAACCGCCGCGCCGAAGAGGCTGCAGCCGAAGAAGCCGCTCGTCGTGCCCAAGAGGAAGCCCTCGCCGCTACGGCCGAGCCGGCGGTCGATGAAGCCCAGCCAGCAGCTGCTCCGGCCCGCGAGGAAACGGAAGAGCGCAGCTTCCGCCGCCCGGGCCAGGCGCCCGCACCCAAAAGACCGGAACCGTCGCGCCCAAGTCGAGGCCGTGACGACCGCCGTCACTCCGGCAAGCTCACCGTTTCGCGCGCGCTTTCGGACGAGGACGAGAGCCGCGCCCGCTCGCTCGCCGCGCTCCGCCGCGCCCGCGAGAAGGAAAAGCGCCACCACATGGAGACAGGCCCCGCGACCAAGCAGGTCCGCGACGTGGTCGTACCAGAAGCCATCACCGTTCAGGAGCTCGCCAACCGCATGGCCGAGCGCGGCGCCGACCTCGTCAAGGCCCTCTTCAAGATGGGCTCGCCGGTCACGCTGACGCAGACCATCGACCAGGACACGGCCGAGCTGCTGGTCACCGAGTTCGGCCACCGCATCAAGCGCGTCAGCGACGCCGACGTCGATATCGACACCACGTCCGACGTGGACGCCGATGACACGCTCCAGCCGCGTCCGCCGGTGGTTACGATCATGGGTCACGTCGACCACGGCAAGACGTCCCTGCTCGACGCCATCCGCGGCGCGTCCGTCCAGTCCGGCGAAGCCGGCGGCATCACGCAGCATATCGGCGCCTACCAGGTCAGCCTGCCCGACAAGTCGAAGGTCACCTTCCTCGACACGCCGGGCCACGAGGCTTTCTCGGAGATGCGCGCCCGCGGCGCCAACGTCACCGACATCGTCATCCTGGTAGTGGCGGCCGACGACGGCCTTCGCCCGCAGACGATCGAGGCGATCAACCACACCAAGGCGGCCGGCGTGCCGATGATCATTGCGATCAACAAGATCGATAAGCCGGATGCCAAGCCGCAGAAAGTCCGCGAGGAGCTGCTGCAGCACGAGATCATCGTCGAGGACATGGGCGGCGACGTCCAGGACGTCGAAGTTTCCGCGAAGGAAAAGACCAACCTCGACAAGCTGCTGGAAGCGATCCAGCTCCAGGCAGAGATCCTCGAGATCAAGGCGAATCCCGACCGCGCCGCCGAAGGCACGGTCATCGAAGCCAAGCTCGACAAGGGCCGCGGCCCGCTTGCGACCGTGCTCGTCGAGCGCGGCACGCTGCGCGTCGGCGACGTCTTCGTTGCGGGCGCATCGAGCGGCAAGGTCCGCGCGCTGGTCGACGATCACGGGCGTCAGGTGAAGGAAGCCGGACCGTCCATGCCCGTTGAAGTCCTCGGCCTTTCAGCCGTGCCGTCCGCAGGTGACCCGTTCACGGTCGTCGAGAATGAGGCACGCGCCCGTGAGGTCGCGGCTTATCGCCAGGGCGTGATCGACCGGAAGCGGACGACTTCCGCGCCGATGAGCCTCGAGAACATGTTCGCGAACCATGCCTCGACGGTCGCGGAAGTGCCCTTGGTGATCAAAGCCGACGTGCAGGGATCGGTCGAAGCGATCGTCCACGCACTCAACCGCCTGTCGACCGACGAGGTGCGCGTACGCGTCCTTCATTCGGGCGTCGGTGCGATCACCGAAAGCGACGTCACTTTGGCATCCGCGAGCGGCGCGCCGATCATCGGCTTCAACGTTCGCCCGAACGCCAAGGCGCGCGAGGTCGCGGACCGCAACAAGGTCGAGTTCCGCTACTACGACGTCATCTACCACCTCACCGACTGGGTGAAGTCGGCGATGGCGGGCGAGCTCGGTCCCGAGATCATCGAGACGGTCGTCGGCCGCGCCAAGGTCCAGGAAGTCTTCCCGGCCGGCAAGAAGGACAAGGCCGCCGGCCTGCTCGTCCTCGAAGGCGTCATCCGCAAGGGCCTCAACGCCCGCCTCACGCGCGAGGACGTCATCGTCTCCAAGACGACGATCAGCTCGCTGCGGCGCTTCAAGGACGACGTGGCCGAAGTCACATCGGGCCTCGAGTGCGGTGTGCTGCTTGCCGACACCAACGACATCAAGCCGGGCGACAGCCTTGAGGTCTTCGAGGTCGAGGAGCGCGCCCGGACGCTGTAGTTCCTCCCCCTCCCCCTTGATGGGGGAGGCTGGGGTGAGGGTGAGGTCAATGAAGCACGCCGCCACTTTCGAATGTATCACCCCACCCCAACCCCTCCCCTTCCAGGGGAGGGGCTAAGTTTATGCGTCGCACCGAAACCCCCGAAGGCCGCAGCGTCCGCCTGCTCCGCGTCGGCGAGCAGGTGCGCCACATCCTGAGCGAGCTGCTCCAGCGCGGCGACGTGCATGACGATGTGCTCCAATCGCACCTCGTCAGCGTCACCGAAGTGCGCATGTCGCCCGACCTCCGCCACGCGACGGTCTTCGTGAAACCGCTGCTCGGCCAGGACGAGGAAGCGGTGCTCAAGGCCCTGCGTCAGAACACCGCCTTCCTCCAGCGCGAAGTCGCCCGTCGCGTGCGCATGAAATATGCCGCGAAGCTCAAGTTCATCGCCGACGAAAGCTTCGATGAAGGCACCCACATCGACCGCATTTTGCGCTCGGACAAAGTCGCACAGGACCTCGGCGAGGAATGAGTCCGATCTGCCGAGCGCAGGTGAACGATTGCATAGCAATCGCGAGCCAGCGCGAAGAGACGGTGAGGACCGGCCGACCGGCGGACCAGGTCCGAACGGATCAACGTCACGGATTTACTCCGTGACGGTCCAATCGCTGGAAATGGATGAACTCGACAAACCGATGACCGGCGACGGCTGCCGTGCCGATCTGTTCCATGAAGAACACCGCGCCGCGCTAAAAGCCGCCTGCGCCGAAGACGGCGAGATCTGGCAAATCTACGCCAACAACTTCGGTCCCGACGGCTTCGACGAGAGCGTCGAGACCTACACCTCCCACCCGCGCAACCGCATGTTCGTGCTGTTCGAAGGCGACGAGCTGGCAGGCATGTCGAGCTTCCTCGGCATCGACGAAGGCCGGCAGTGCCTTGAAATCGGCGGGACCTACTATCGCCCTAAATTCCGCGGCACCGGCTTCAACCGCCGCGTGAAGGACATGATGCTGCAGCGCGCATTCGACTGCGGCATCCGCCGCGTCGAGTTCCGCGTCGACCGCAGAAACGCGCGCAGCCAGACCGCGATGAAGAAACTCGGTGCCGTGCGCGAAGGTCTCCTCCGCGCCGACCGCATCACCTGGAACGGCCACGTGCGCGACACCGTGCTGTTCGCGGTCCTGAAAAGCGAGTGGCCCGGCTAATGTCGGCTTTGGGTGGAAAGCGGACGTTCCTTCACCGGAAAAGCCGTTAGCACCTTCCCGCTATCTGACACGACTGACGCATCTGCCGATACCTGAGTTGACGATCGTCCCGGCGCTGGAACTCGATCAGGCTTTGATCATGCACGGCGTCGAACTCGGCCTGAGTTTTGCAGATTTTCTTGCGTTTCACCGACCCTGTATGAACGAACGTCTCGCACACCAGCTTCGTGTTCGGGGGCTGCCGTCCGATCACCGTCACCTCATCAGGTTTCGGTGCCGGAGTATTCCCTGCCGGCGCCTGTCCGGCGACCGCCATTGGTGCAAGCAACGTCAACGCCGTGACGAAATGTAGTTTGCGCATGACCCCGCCTTTCGCGTTTCTCCGCAATGGCGTGCTTCATCATACCATAACAATGCGGGTTTTCTCTCGAAGCGGCTCTCCAGGGCCGCCACACGGCTCCGTGTAGACACTCTTTGGTGGGCGGCGATCTAAGTCAGTCCAAAAGTCGCATATCGATGACGTCGCGACGCACGACCACCCAACGTCCTTCGCGACAATTCCAGGTGTCGCGCGCGATGTAGGTTTCGCGGAACGGCTTACCATTACCGAGAATGGCGTCCCAATAGGCTGAGACCGTCGCCTCGACAGCATCGGAACCGACCACCCGGAAATTAATAATTGTGGCTCCGCAGTCGAGCATCCGAATTTTTCGGAAGCGCCCAAGCCAAGTCGGCAAGTCAGCACGTTTGCCATCATGGTAGATGACCACATAGTCGGGTGCCATCATCTGACGAAGCAAGGCAAAATCCTGCCGCCGGGTCGCATCGACCCATCGAATGTTCGCGGCATTCACTTCAGCGCGTGGCGAAGCAGGTTCCGGTGCGGCAACTTGTAAGGATGCCACCATCAGTGCCGCAAAGATCATTGCTTTCCGGCCCGCTGAGGTTCGGCGGTCATCATGCCTAAGAAGCGGCCGGGCGCAATGGGTCGGAAGCAGACGTTAGCGGAGACGCCGTGACCGCGCTAAGCACGCGCCCATGGCCAAGCTCTATTTCTACTATGCGGCGATGAATGCGGGGAAGTCGACGACCCTGCTGCAGGCCGACTTCAACTATCGCGAGCGCGGCATGGAAACGATGCTGTGGACCGCGAAGCTCGACGACCGCGCCGGTGCCGGCGTCATCGGCTCGCGCATCGCGCTGTCCGCGCCGGCGCACGTCTATGACGAGAGCGTCGACCTATTTGATGCCATCTCCGACGAGCTGAAACGTCGCAAGCTCGACTGCATCCTGGTAGACGAGGCGCAATTCCTGTCGCAGCGGCACGTGCTCCAGCTGTGCGAGGTCGCGGACCGCCTGAGCATCCCGGTGCTCTGCTACGGGCTGCGCACCGACTTTCAGGGCAAGCTCTTCCCCGGCTCGGCGGCATTGCTCGCGCTCGCGGACTCCATGGTCGAACTCAAGGCCGTGTGCGAGTGCGGCCGCAAGGCGACGATGAACCTGCGCGTCGACGAGGAAGGCAAGGCCGTCGCCGCGGGCGCGCAGACGGAGATCGGCGGCAACGACCGCTACATCGCGCTATGTCGCAAGCACTTCTTCGAGCACCTGCGCGAAGGCGAGGCACGCCAGCTCAGTCTGGGATTGGCGCGACGGTGACCCGGCCGCTCCTGGCTTTGGCACTCGCCGCGATACCTGCCCTCGCGGCCGCGGCGCCGCTGACCGTACGAACCGGCGAAACCTGGCTCTTCAGGATCGACCGCGGCCAGCCTGCAAATGCAAGAAAGGTTGCGCCAGAAACCGCGCCCCCGCGCGGCCAGGTAAAGGTCTCCGTGCGCGCGGCGTTCGGCACGATGATGACGATCACCAACAACAGCGCCCAGGGTTACACGTTCGATACGCAGCTGATCGATGCGGAGGGTAAGGCCGTCGCGGCGCGCAGCTGCACGCTTCCGGCCAACAATCAGCCTGCTCTGGAGAACTGGCCGCAGAAAGCCGCGGCGGTGCGCATTGGCAACTTCAATCCGGCGAAGGGCGGCCGCTGCTGACCTGTGCTCCACGGCTGGATCATCCTCGATAAGCCTCTGGGGCTGGGCTCAACGCAGGCCGTCGGCGCGGTGAAGCGCCTGCTCCGCGAGGCGGGCGAGCCTAAGACGAAGGTCGGACACGGCGGCACGCTCGACCCACTCGCGAGCGGCGTGCTCCCCATTGCGCTAGGCGAAGCGACCAAGCTCGCGGGCCGGATGCTCGACGCGACCAAGTGCTACGAATTCACGATCCGCTTCGGCGAGGAAACGGACACGCTGGACCTTGAGGGCGAGGTCATCGCCAAGAGCGACGTCCGGCCAACAGTGGCGCAGGTCGAAGCCATTCTGCCGCGCTTCACCGGCGAGATCGATCAGGTTCCGCCTATCTACTCAGCGCTCAAGATCGAAGGCAAAGCGGCCTACAAGCTCGCCCGCGCCGGCGAGCAGCTGGAGATGAAGCCGCGGCGTACTGTCATTCACGAGCTCCGCACCTTCGGCTGCTCCGAGGATTCGGTCACCCTCTCCGCCACCGTATCCAAAGGCACCTACATCCGCAGCCTTGCCCGCGACATCGCCCATGCGTTGAACACGGTCGGCCACGTCACCATGTTGAGGAGGACCCGCGCCGGCCCGTTCGCTCTCGAACAGGCCATTTCGCTGGACTTTCTGAGCGAAGCCGCTAAGGCGCGGCAACTGACAAGGGCGGTAGTTCCGCTTCAAGCGGCGCTGGACGACATCCCGGCCCTCCCTGTCACCCCCGACCAGGCCCAACTGCTCCGTCATGGGCAGAAGCTTGCCGGGTTCCCCGAACAGCCGGGGCTTTGCATGGCGATGCTGGAGGGAACTCCGGTCGCGCTGGTCGAAGCAACGGCCGACGGCCTCACGGTCGTCCGGGGGTTCAACCTATAGAGATAAGGAGTTAGCCGATGTCGATTACCGCCGAGCGCAAGACCGCGCTGATCAAGGAACATGCCCAGGGCAAGGGCGACACCGGTTCGCCGGAAGTCCAGGTCGCGATCCTGACCGAGCGCATCAACAACCTGACCCAGCACTTCAAGAGCCACGCGAAGGACAACCATAGCCGTCGCGGCCTGCTGATGATGGTCAACCAGCGCCGTTCGCTCCTCGACTACCTTCGTGGCAAGGACGAGCAGCGCTACACCGACCTGATCGGGAAGCTCGGCCTCCGCAAGTAAAGTTTCAGGAGCGGCCCCAAGCGGGCCGCTTCGCACATGTTCAGTCCCGCAATTCGGCGGGGCGTCCATGGGGCCATATGGCGCCCCGAACCGCAGCAGGCCGGCTAGCCTGCAATTGCTGAACCGGCTGGCATCCGGCCGCCGGGACTGAAGGAACGAAAATGTTCAATACGAAAACTGTCGAAATCGAGTGGGGTGGAAAAACCCTCAAGCTCGAAACGGGCCGCGTTGCCCGCCAGGCCGACGGCGCGGTGCTCGCGACCCTCGGCGAAACCGTGGTGCTTTGCGCGGTTACCGCTGCCAAGTCGGTCAAGCCGGGTCAGGACTTCTTCCCGCTGACCGTCCACTACCAGGAAAAATTCTCGGCTGCCGGCCGCATCCCCGGCGGCTTCTTCAAGCGTGAGCGCGGCGCGACCGAAAAGGAAACGCTGACCAGCCGCCTCATCGACCGCCCGATCCGCCCGCTCTTCCCCGAAGGCTTCTACAACGAAGTCCTCGTGATCGCGCAGGTCCTCTCCTACGACGGCGAGAACGAGCCCGACATGCTCGCGATGGTCGCCGCTTCGGCCGCCCTCACCCTGTCCGGCGTCCCCTTCATGGGCCCGATCGGCGCAGCCCGCGTCGGCTTCTCGAACGAGGGTGAGTATATCCTCAACCCGACCCAGACGCAGATCGCCGAAGGCCGCCTCGACCTCGTCGTCGCCGGCACCCGCGATGCGGTCATGATGGTCGAGTTCGAAGCCAAGGAGCTCTCGGAAGACGAGATGCTCAAGGCCGTCATGTTCGCGCACAAGTCGATGCAGCCGGTGGTCGATGCGATCATCAAGCTCGCCGAGCAGGCCGCCAAGGAGCCTTGGGAACTCGCACCGTCGGCCGACAAGGCCGCGATCAAGGGTAAGCTCAAGGAGCTCATCGGCGCCGACATCGACGCCGCCTACCGCCTGACCAACAAGTCGGAGCGTTCGGCAGCCATCACCGCCGCGCGCCTGCGCGCCGCCGACGCTTTCATCGAATCCGACCCGCAGGAGCAGCTCGTCGCCGGCAAGCTGGTGAAGAGCCTCGAGGCCGACATCGTCCGCGGTGCGATCCTCAAGGAAGGCCGCCGCATCGACGGCCGCGACACCAAGACGGTCCGCCCGATCGAATCCATGGTCGGCTTCCTGCCGCGCACGCACGGCTCGGCCCTGTTCACGCGCGGCGAGACTCAGGCGATCGTCACCACGACGCTCGGCACCAAGGAAGCCGAGCAGATGATCGACGGTCTGGAGGGTCTCTCCTACCAGCGCTTCATGCTGCACTATAACTTCCCGCCCTATTCGGTCGGCGAAGTCGGACGCTTCGGCGCTCCGGGGCGTCGCGAAGTCGGCCACGGCAAGCTCGCATGGCGCGCGCTCCACCCGATGCTGCCGACGGTCGAGGAGTTCCCCTATACGATCCGCGTCCTCTCCGACATCACTGAGTCCAACGGCTCGAGCTCGATGGCGACGGTCTGCGGCGGCAGCCTCGCCCTCATGGACGCCGGCGTTCCGCTCAAGGCTCCGGTTGCCGGTATCGCGATGGGCCTGATCCTCGAAGGCAAGGACTTCGCGGTGATCAGCGACATCCTCGGCGACGAGGATCACCTCGGCGACATGGACTTCAAGGTCGCCGGTACGTCGAACGGCATCACCACGATGCAGATGGACATCAAGGTTCGCGGCATCACCGAGGAGATCATGCGCATCGCCCTCGCCCAGGCGAAGGACGGCCGCGCCCACATCCTCGGCGAAATGGCCAAGGCCCTCGGCGAAGTCCGCGGTGAGCTCAGCGCCCACGCGCCGCGCATCGAGACGATGTCGATCCCCAAGGACAAGATCCGCGAAGTCATCGGCACCGGCGGCAAGGTCATTCGCGAGATCGTCGCGACGACCGGCGCCAAGGTCGACATCGACGACGAGGGCGTGATCAAGATCAGCTCGTCCGACCTCACGCAGATCGAGGCTGCGCGCCAGTGGATCCGCGGCATCGTCGCGGAGCCGGAGCCCGGCACCATCTACACCGGCAAGGTGGCGAGCGTCGTCGACTTCGGCGCATTCGTGACCTTCATGCCCGGCAAGGACGGGCTGGTGCACGTGTCCGAGATCCAGAACGACCGCGTCGAGAACGTCCGCGACGTCCTCAGCGAAGGCCAGGAGGTCAAGGTCAAGCTGCTCGAGGTCGACCAGCGCGGCAAGGTCCGCCTGTCGATGCGCCTCGTCGACCAGGAAACCGGCGCCGAGCTGGAAGACACCCGCCCGCCGCGCGAAGCGCGTGAAGGCGGCGATCGCGGACCGCGCGGTGATCGTGGCGACCGTCACCGTGGCGGCGGACGCGGCGGAGACCGCGACCGCGGCCCGCGCCGTGAAGGCGGCGGCGGCGGACGCGGCGGTGACCGTGACCGTGGCCCGCGCGGCGAAGGCCGTGGCGACCGTGGACCTCGCCGTGAAGGCGGCGGAGAAGGCGGCCGCGAGGAAGGCCCCGCGCCCGAGTTCGCGCCTGCGTTCCTGACGGGTGACGATAAGGACTAAGCTGTTCCCCGGCGAAGGCCGGGCCTAGACCTAACACAACGAAGGCCTCGCGAGCGATCGCGGGGCCTTTCGTCACGATGAAGCCGACATTTATGTCTGCTTTGGGTGGAAAGCAGACATTGGGTATGTTCAAGCATGCGGATGGAGATCCTTGCGCACCTCATTCTTGCGGTCCTGCTGCAGCTGCTCGTCGTTCGCCTTTGCAAGAACTGGATGGCTGGGGCGCTGGTCGCGAGTGCTTGGGCCATCTCACGTGAAATAACGCAGGCCGAATACCGTTGGATCGAGCTCTATGGCAGTGGCCTAAGAACAAACATGCCCTGGTGGGGTGGGTTCGACTTGCGCGTATGGCAGAGGCTGGACCCGTGGCTGGACTGGCTTCTGCCGACGATGCTGGTCTGGATATTAGTAATTGTGGCTGGAGGACTTCGACGGGACTTAACCCGTCAGTAATGTCCGCAATGGGTGGAAAGCGGACATTAGTGTCTCGCGAAAAAGCCCAACTCGCGCTTTTGAATTGGTGCGCGCCTGAAGTGGCAGGCGGAATTGTGCGCCGGCAGTCCAATCTGAAGCGGGCGAGCGTTCTGACGGCGAGTTTACCTGCTTCTTGTGCCGTAAGCGACGGAAGACAAAAGCGAATTGACAACAATTGGTTGATGCTCAATCACGCTACGCAACGTGAATCATTGGTTTTTATGTTTCACGGGAGGGGGGTGGCGTAATGGGTAGCTTTAATCCGAGTTCCGGGTTCAATATCGAATCGTTCGTTGCCAACAATTCACTCGCCGCCTTTTTCACTTGGGCGTGGCCGATCATTGCGGGCTCTAGTACTAGCAACTTTAGCTGGGTCGACGAGCACGAATATCCCATCAGAACTCTCTTGATCACCGGGTCGTTTGAATTTCAAAGGCCAGACGGCTGGCCGAGCAGCGGTGTCATCACCGGTCTAACTTACAAGCAAGACGACGTCACACTTTTCAGCTCTTCCGGCGTGTCGATTACAGTAGAACAATTATACGCCTTTTCCGACGCCAACAATCTCGCCGGGTTATTTCAAGCGTTGCTTGCCGGGGACGATACGGTTTTCGCAACCTCGGGAAACGAGACCCTTCACGGCTATGACGGCAACGATGTCTTGCTCGGAAATGCCGGCGACGACACTCTGTATGGCGACAATGGCAATGACCTGATGAGCGGAGGTGTCGGCAACGACAGCCTCTATGGGAGTGCCGGGTCCGACAATCTGGCTGAAGGTTTATCAAGCACGGGGGTTTACGGTAACGATCGGTATGACGGTGGCGCCGGCCGCGACGCCGTCATCTATTCTTCCACGGGTCCGGGCGTCACACTCAATCTGACCAACACCGGCCCGCAAAATACCGGACAGGGTCTCGACACGCTCGTCAATGTCGAAAGCGTGAAAACAACAGCCGGTAACGATCAAATTACGGGCAGCGCCCAAAACAACTGGATCGTCAGTTTCGGCGGCAGCGACACCATCTCCGGCGGTGACGGTGATGACCTGTTATGGGTCGGCGGCGGCAACAAGGTCGTCGATGGTGGGTCGGGCATCGACACTGTCATGTTTTCAGACACAGATACTCAGGTTTATCAGAATGCCGGCGGGATCAGCGTCTCACTCGCGCTTCAGGGGCAGGCGCAATCGGTCGGCACTGGCAGCTGGACCCTGAGCAACATCGAAAATCTTGGCGGTGCCGAACTCCACGACACGCTGACCGGCAACGGCAACGCCAATATCCTGAGCGGCGGGCTCGGGAAGGATGAGCTGGCCGGCGGCGGCGGTGACGACCAACTGTATGGCGACGGCGTTTGGACGGTGAACGCAAACGGCGACCAGGAACTCGTCGCCGACGGTTCCGGAGGCGACGACCTTTTGAACGGCGGCGAAGGCAATGACGTCCTGACCGGCGGCGCTGGCGCCGACGTGCTGACGGGCGGGTCTGGCGCAGACATGTTCCGCGATACGCGTGGCGGTTTCAACGGCGACGCGATTGTCGACTTCACGAGCGGTGACCGCATCCTATTCACCGATGCGGCGCTGGCGGAGTTCAGCTTCAGCCTCGTTGGCCAGACGCTCACTTATACGGGCGGCTCGCTGACGCTTGACAACGCGCCTGCCGGGACGTTCGTCGCCAGTGCGGCTGCCAGTGGCGGCGTTCAGCTGACGCTTGTCGCAGCGCCGCAGGACGTTTCGAACGACTTCAACGGCGACGGCCACAGTGACCTGTTATGGCGCAACGATGATGGGACAGTGAGTAATTGGCTCGGTAGCTCGGGCGGCGGGTTTGTTCCCAATTCTGCTAACGTGCTGATTGATGTGCCGCTCAGTTGGAGCATCGTCGGAACTGGTGACTCAACGGCGACCATCGAGACGATATCCTATGGCGCAATGCCGATGGCCAAGTCGGGTCTTGGCTCGGCAGCGGAAGCGGCAGCTTCACGCCCAATCTCGCAAACTCGAGTTCGTTCGTCCCGCTCAATTGGAGCGTGGTTGGTGCCGGCGACTTCAACGATGACGGCCGCGAGGATGTGCTGTGGCGCGACAGCAGCGGGGCGCTGACGAATTGGCTCGGCACGGCAAACGGCGGCTTCACGAACAATTGGGGGAATTCGGGCACGAACGTCCCCACCGACTGGAGCGTCGTCGGCACTGGCGACTTCAACGGCGACGGCAATTCCGACATCCTGTGGCGCAGCAGCGAAGGCGTCGTGACCAATTGGCTCGGCAACGATGCTGGTGGCTTCAGCACCAACTGGACCTATGCCAACCTCGGCGTTCCACTCGAGTGGCAGATCGTCGGCGTGGGCGATTTCAACGGCGACAGCATGAGCGACGTGATGTGGCAGCACGACAGCGGCGTGCTGGTGAACTGGCTTGGTAACAGCAACGGCGGCTTTGCTGCCAACTGGGATAATGCGCCAACCGGCGTAGGCGCGCCTTGGGTCGTAGCTGCGACCGGCGACTACAACGGCGACGGCAGAGACGATCTTTTCTGGCGGCGCGAAGACAACGGCTATGCCGTCGAATGGCTGGCAACCGCCAGCGGCGGGTTCGTCGACAATTCGGCAGCATTCTCCGGAACCATCCCGACGAGCTGGCACGTCCAGGCTGATCCGTTCGGCTAAACTGCGGCGCTCGGCAAAGCTCTTCGGTCGCGGCGCGCGAGATTGTCGAAGGATGCCCGCTCTGGGCGGAAGCTGACCTAGGCCGCTAGTGTCCGAAATGGGTCGAAAGCAGACACTAGCTCTGCTGCTTTGTCGAGGATCGGCGAGGCCTGTCCTACCGCCCCTGATTTGAGATAGGTCGCCCGCGCAGCCTGTCCGGGGGACAGGCGAGCAGGAGGCCGTTCGCCTCCTTGCCGGAGGCACGATGCGGTTCGCGAATCCAACAAAGTGGACGGAAGGTCACAAAGTCGAAGAACCCCCGTTTCGACCCCCTCCCCACGCACGCGCACGCGTAGGGGTGCGAACTTTGGGAAGTTTCGCCCCTAATCGTTCTTCAGATTTTCGAGGCCGCGCGCCCCGCCCTTCTGGGACGGATTGGCGGCGATCGTTTTCACCTTTGCCTTCTTCGGCTTGCGCGCTTCCTTGTTGGACTTCTGCTGGCCTTTGGCCATGGCTGCTCTCCTCCTGAGCGTGATTTGAAGCGATCAGAGTGGCAGCTCCGCACCAGCAACGCCAGCGCCTCCAGACAGCGAAACGGCCCGGAGACCTGTGCCGGACCGCTTCCTGCGTGAGATCTGCCAAGGTCAGGACAGTAGGATCACGCTTGCCCATTCAAACGAACATTTGTGCCGCGCGTTCCTCCGGTCGGTGCATCAAGCCGGAAGAGGGCGCTGAAATGGTTCGCTGCCGCAACTTCGCTCGATCATTTCGTCGACCAGCGCCAGTTGGTTTTCAACCTCGGCGGCAAGCGCCATGCGTTCCGTCTTTCGGGCGATGGTCAGCTGCTCCTCACAGCTGCACCGCAAGCGATACAGGTTCACGAGAAGCTCGCCTTTGCTGTTCACGGTTCTCAATTCTAACCGAGGCGAGCGTTGAGCATCGCCAGCCGCTGCTTCAGGCAGGCCACATTGTCCGCGTTCGTCGCCTGCAATTGGCGAAGATCGGTTTCGTCGACGTGCGTGACCTCGCCCATCTCGATGGCGCGCAGCAAGTGCACCAAACGGTCGCGTTCCTGATGCCAGTTTTCCGACATTATGAAGACGACCCGACCATCACCACAACGGCGTTGCCGGCCGGTGCGGTTCGCGCTTCACCTCACCATGGATCAGGTGGCGCTTCAGCTTGCCCCTCATCGTCTCGGTGCCTTGGCTGCTCATGCAAACGAGCCGGACACCGCCGGTTGCCAATCGTTCGATTGCCGAAACGCCGACCTTCTCATCGAGGCATGCCGCAATCACCTTGCCTTCATCCAGGTTTACCAACAGCACGCGGCTCATGGCTTGGTAACCCGCTTGGCAGCCGCGATCGCGTCGCTCGCGTTGGTGTAGCGGTAGCCGCCCCACCTGAAGCTTTCGATTTGCACGCGTTCGATTCCGAGACGGACAAGCTCCGAATTGTCGATCTTCTCATTCACATTCATTTTGTTCTCTTTTCCGTTGGGTCTGTTCATCGGCGCATGCTGCGGGGGTCGATCCTGCATGCATCCGTGTCGAATTGCTCTGCGACCGCACCGAGCGCGCCCGCGCCCGATGCCGTTCTGGCCCGCTTGGCGAGACGGCGGTACGATGCCGCCTGCTCACGCAAATCTTCGGCGGCCTCCATACGCGTGACGGGCGCGGTCATCCGATCAGGTCCTGATGCTGGCGACGCACTCGGCGATACGCTCGGCGTAGGCATTGGCGAAAGAATGATGCGCGTCGCGCGAGCGATCGCAGCTGGCGCGCTCGGCCATGACGAGCGAGACCCCGCGACGGTGGTAGAGGTAGTTGAGGTCCATTTCGGGCTCCCTTCGGTAAGCGGGAGCACAACGAGTCTCTCAGCCGCGGAAGAGCCTACAGGCAGAAGTTCGCGCGATGAGAAGACATTAGCACGATTGGAGGTTCAAACCTAATAACGGAGCCGCCCAAATTCACTTCCTAATCCTCACGCCCGCACCCAATTGCGCTGACGTTCCGACGCCAGGCGTCGCGACCGCACTTACAATCGCGGGCAGAAGGCCCATCTAAGGACGGCTATCAGTCGCAATTTGACGGTCTTTGGGCGCTTTGCGGCTCCTTCTTTCCTTCTCCATGCCTCTCCTAGCTGAGGGGCCGGCAGTTCGGTCCCGAACCAGAAGGAAAACATTATGACCACCGGAACCGTGAAATTCTTCAACGACAGCAAGGGCTATGGCTTCATTGCTCCCGACGGCGGTGGACAAGACGCCTTCGTTCACGTCAGCGCCCTGGAAAGCAGCGGCATGCGCTCGCTCAGCGAGAACCAGCGCGTCAGCTACGACCTGGAGCAGGACCGCCGCGGCAAGATGACGGCCGTGAACCTCAAGGATGCCGACAACGCCCCGCAGTCGAATGCCGATAGCTCCGGCGAGGCCGCGAACGAGGCCTAGTCCTTGTCGGGACCCGTCGCCCGCTCCTCCAACCTCGACTTCTTCCTCGCCCGCGCCGAACAATCGCGGGTCGAGGCGGAAGCGGCAAAACTCGACCATGTCCGCGACCGGCACCGCCGGTCGGAAGCCGCATGGCAAGCACTCGCCGACAAAGCAGGCCGCAGCGCGCAGCTGAAGGAAGCCGAAGCTAGCCGGAAAGCAAACCAGCCCATTCTTTCTTGAACATGGAGCGCGTTGGCTAGGCGTCAGCCCTGATGAAACGAAGGAAGGCCTGCGACCGATCCGGTGGCCTTTCGTCACGATGAGGCCGACATTTATGTTCGCAATGCGTGGAACGCAGACGCCACTAATGTCAGAACGCCCTTCGCATACAGACGCGATTATGCCGAGGTCCTAAAATTAGACACTAACCTGTGCTTATTCGTTGACTCGCCATTAACTTCTTGCTTGGTCAGGGGGATACGGGCGGGGTGGCCCCCGTGTTTGCGTAGGTTCTGGGGGTTATTCATCATGCGTACGTTGGTTTCGGCCGCTGTGGCGGCTGTCGCGATCACTGCTGCTTCGCCGGCTAGTGCTGTCGATCTCACGATCGATCCCGCCACTGGCAAGCTTACCGGAGCGACGGGCGTCAACATCAATGGCACGCTTTATGACGTGAATTTCGTCGATGGCACCTGTTCGAACATTTTCAATGGCTGCGATAGCAATAGCGACTTCGATTTCACCGATGCAACAGTCTTGGCGGCGGGCCAAGCCTTACTCAGCCAAGTATTTAACCAGACCGTCGGCGGTATCAATTACGACACGAGCTATGCCATGACGGCAGGATGTTCGATAAATGCCGATAACTTGTGTAGCATCGTCATTCCCAGCTCTCTCGCCAACTTCACGAACCCTTGGGCAAATGCCACTGGCGTTGCTAACTTCGCAGTTGAAACGAGCGATCGGGTCCTCGTTGGTTATGGGGCGAGCCCGAATTTCAATTCGACGGCTTCGTCTGGCTGGACTTGGGCTGACTTCTACCTGCACGGCACGACACCCCCCGTGTATGGCGTGGCCGCGGTGCCGGAACCCGCTACGTGGGCCATGATGCTCATGGGATTTGGCGCAATCGGCTTCTCGATGCGCCGCGAGCGCAAGCAAATGAACGTGCAAGCGCTGTAACCCGCTCCTTATATTCGACGCGAGGAACGGCTTCAATCGACGTAGGCGATCTGCACTTACCTCACTTGCTTCGCCGCTGCTCAACGGCCATCCGTTCCAACTACAACGGGAGGTCCATGAAATGCGCAGATTTGCGTTGCTAATCGCTGCGGCGTTGTCGCTTTCGCCGTCTGCGATCGCCGCTCCCTTGCAGCAGTCTCTCGACCGATCGCTGGCAGCAGCAGTCGCGGCTTCGACGAGGACGCGTGCAAACATTGCTCGCGACAAATATCGGCACCCGGTCGAAACACTCCGTTTCTTCGGGGTGAGGCCCTCCCATACGGTCGTAGAGATTTGGCCAGGCGGCGGCTGGTATACGGAGATCCTCGCCCCTTATCTCTCGTCAGGCGGTGGCAAGCTCTACGCCGTCGCCCCGGATTGGGGCCGCAGCGGGATCGAAAAGCTCAAGGGGGCCAATCCTGCGCTGTACGGATTTATCCAGGTCGCCGACTTCCCCGTCTTCGATCAAGCGGGAACGAGAGTGGCCGACGGAACTGCCGATGTCGTGCTCACATTCCGAAACGTCCATAACTGGCGGATGGGTTACCGACGCGAGGATAAGCGGGACTATAGCGCCGAGGCCTTTCGGCAGGCCTTCGCGATGCTGAAGCCTGGCGGCGTTCTCGGTATCGTGGACCATCGCCTCCCCGAAAGTGCAAGCGCGGAGCGGGAACGGACCAGTGGATATATCAAGACGTCGACCGTTCGGCGCTTGGCCGAACAGGCCGGTTTCAGGTTTGCAGGGTCGTCCAATGTGAATGCCAACCCTAAGGACACGGCAGACTGGCCGAATGGCGTCTGGACCCTTCCTCCTTCGCTCCAGCTAGGCGAAAAGGACCGAGCCAAGTACGTCGCCATTGGCGAGAGCGACCGAATGACGCTCAAGTTCGTGAAGCCTGCTCGTTAGCTGTTGGGCGGACGGGAAAAGGACTGCGAGGTAGTCGCTTCCCCCAGGCTAATGTCCGCAATGGGTCGATAGCTGTCATCAAGGCGCTAGCGGCAGGACGGGTGGAAGGCGAACTTTGGCAGCTAGGATTAAACCAGCCTCCTTGCCCGCCGGGTCAATCGCTTGAACACCTCTAGGCAGAGCGGGTCTCAGGGCGAAGCCTCGGCTCATACTTGCTGATTTGATTCGTCTTTTTGTTGCGGCAGATCAAGTTTATGGATGGAGATCCACTGGCAAGGGGGGCGACATCATGGCCAGGTTGTGGGTTATTGCATTGGCGGGCGCGGCGCTGGCCTGTTCCGGACCGGCGCAGGCGCAGGGGGCGAAGAGTTCGGCTCAATTGCAGCTCGCGCGGCAGGCAGGCAAGCTGAAGCCGGGCGAATGGGTGTTCAAGCCGGAGATCGCGCGCGACGGGCCGGTGCTCGTCTATGTCGATCTCGGGCGGCAGCGGGCAACCCTCTACCGCAACGGCGTACGCATCGGCGTGTCGACCATCTCCTCGGGCAAGGACGGCTATTCGACACCGACCGGGGTGTTCACGATCCTCGAGAAGGACAAGGACCACCGCTCGCGCACCTACGACAACGCGCCCATGCCCTATCAGCAGCGGCTGACGTGGAAGGGCGTCGCGATGCACGCCGGCAACTTGCCGGGCTATCCCGCCAGCCACGGCTGCGTACGCTTGCCGATGGAGTTTGCGAAGAAGCTGTTCGAGATTACGCCCATGGGCGGCACGGTGGTGATCGCCGGCGGCCACGAAGATCCGGTGAAGCGCCCCGCGGCAGGCGTGCTTGCGCCGGTCATGGCTGGCGTCACGCCGGTGCCGTCGATGCCCCTGTCGCCCGACGGCAAGTTCACCTGGAACCCGGACGCTGCTCCGACCGGTCCGGTGTCGATCATCATTTCGACGCGCGACCAGCAGGTCGTGGTTCTCCGCAACGGCCATGAGATCGGCCGCGCCCACGCGGTCGTGGCCCAGGAGACGGACGAGACCCAGGTGATGACGCTTTCGGGCGGCACCAAGCCGGAGTGGATCCAGGTCGGCGTTTCCAACCTCACGGGCGAGCCGGCGGAGATCATCAGCACCGAGCGGGTCGAGCAGATGCACCTGCCCGAGGCTTTCGTGAAGGCGATGCGCTCCGTGATCACGCCGGGCACCACCGTGCTCGTCACGCAGGCGAGCGTGAACGCCTCTTCGACCGGGCTCGAAGCCACCGTCATGGATGCGGAGGAGCCTGCGCCCGCGAAGAAATGATGCCGGTTTCGAGGGGGCGATTGCGCCGCTTGCGGAGCGCCGCTAAGGAGCCGCTTCGCCGGTGCGGGGCTGTAGCTCAGATGGGAGAGCGCTGCAATCGCACTGCAGAGGTCAGGGGTTCGATTCCCCTCAGCTCCACCACCGGCTTTTCACGTAAAAATCAGCCGCTTCTCGCCGGTCGCTGCCCCGGCTCCGGCGAGCCGTGCGCGGTAGTCGGTTGGCACAATCGGCAAAAAAAAAGGGGGGCGCAGCATGTTGATGCTGCGCCCCTCATTGGATGGTTTAGCTTAGAACAGGAAGTCGCCGCTCGAGACGCTGCTTGTATTGTACAGCACCAGAGCGAAATCCGAGCTACTACCGCCATCGACGTTGCCGAACACAACGGTCACCTTTCCTGAAAGACTGTTGTCGAGGTCAATACCGAGCGCATTTTCGGCGCCCGTGACGCTGTCATAGGTCTTGTAGGTGAGTTCACCGGCGTTCCTGCCGCTGCCGCCCCACTTGAAGGCATCGTCGATGGCCGTCCCGGTATTGGCGTCGATGCCGCGGAGGTCGATCTTGTCGACACCGGTCTGGAAGTCGGTGATTGCATCAAACGACATGCTGCCTTGCTTGGTCGCGACCTTTGTCGAGTTCAGATCGTTCACAAAGGTGTCGGCTCCGGCGCCGCCGGTCATGAAGTCATAACCGTCTCCGCCGCGCAGGATGTCGTTGCCCAGATCGCCGAAGAGCTGGTTGCCCAGAGCGTTACCGGTGATGACATTGTCGAGACCATTGCCGGTGCCGGTGAGCGCGCCGCCGGTGAGGAGGAGGTTCTCGAGGTTCGCGCCGAGGGTGTAGCTGAGCGAGGAACTCGACAGTGTCGATGCCTTCTCCAGCCAGCTCCGTCACCACGTCGCCAGCATTGTCCACGACATAGGTATCGCTACCAAGGCCAGCGGCCATGATGTCCGCGCCCGCACCGCCGTCGAGACGGTTGGCCGACGCATTACCGGTGATGTTGTTGTCGAGCGCATTGCCGGTCCCGTTCGCGGCAGTGCCGGTCAGGATCAGGTTCTCGACATTCGCGCTCAGCGTATAGCTGGCCGACGCCGACACCGTGTCTGTCCCTTCGCTGGCTGCCTCGGTCACGACGTCTGCAGTTGCATCGACATAGTAGAAGTCGTTGCCAGTTCCGCCGATCAACGTGTCCACGCCCGTACCACCGTCAAGCACGTCGTTCCCGGCCAGGCCGACCAGCGTGTCGTTGCCGCCGCCGCCACTCAGGGTGTCGTTCTTGATGGCGCCGGTGATGGTCTCGTCGCCGTCGAAGCCCGTCAGGGTCAGTTCGCCGATGAAGCCGTCGAAGTTGAAGGCCGTGAACCCGCCCGTATAGCCGTTGCTGATCGTGAAGATCGGTCACGGAGGCCATTGGCGGCACCCGCCGGCGTCGCGGTCGACCTGCAGCAGCAGGTCGGTCCCCGACTGCACCAGGCGGAGGTGGCCGCTGGCGAAGGCGTCGGTGTTGGCCGTGTAGCCGGTCAGGCCGAGCCGTTCAGGAAGTTCGGTCATCTCGAACTTGTCGCCGGCGTTGCCGACCTCGAAGTCGGTGACACGTTGTCCGGCCGTGATCGCCACTCGTGCTGGCGCCGGCACCGGTGCCGACGCCGAGCTGGATGATGTCCGCCCCGGTGCCCAGGGTGACTGGTAGTTGTTGACTCCGATGCCGCACCACGCATGCTGATGCTGAGAGTGTCGTTGCCCGATCCGGCATTGACCACCGCGACTTGCACGCCGTCAGGACGATCCGGTCGTTGCCAGCGCCGCCATCGACCGTGACGATGTCGAGGTTGCGATCGTCCGACGTCGTGCCCAGTGCGGCGTAAGTGTTGCCGATCCAGGCCCGACGGCGTTCGCCGCCAGGGCCGCCGACAGCGTGCCGCGAGCGCAGCTCGATGAAGTCGTCGCCGTCGCCGCCGTCCATGTTGATGTTGGTGGCGACCGTTCGCCGCAGCGCGGGTCACCAGGATGCTGTCGTTGCCGCCGTAGCCGAACAGCGAGTCCGTCTGGCCGGCCGCACCGGAAACGGCGTTGTCGATGATCAGGTTGAAGTCGTCGTTGCCGCGCAGGGTGTCGCCGAAGTTCGACCCGGTCAGATATTCGATGCCGATCAGCGTATCGATGCCTTCGCCGCCCGTGTTCTGGGCGCCCGGCGATCCGGAGGTCGACGGTCACGCCCGCCGTCGAGTTGACGTAGGTGGCCGTGTCCAGCCCCTCGCCGCCGATCAGCGTGTCGTTGCCGAGCCCGCCCGACAGCAGTGTCGTTGCCGAGCCAGCCGTCGAGCACGTCGTCGCCGGCGTTGCCGACCAGGCTGTCGAGCGTAGCCGCCGCCCTTGACGTTGTCGTTGACGAAGCCGCCGCGGAAGATGACCCGCTCGATGCTGGTCATCGAGCCCGACATCGACCCCGTTGATGGTGATGGCGCTGTTGCCGGCCACGTTGCCGATGTCGAACCGACAATGCCGCGCCGACCTGGTCGGTGTAATAAGCGTAAGCGATGTCGGAGCCTTCGCCGCCGTCGAACGTGTCCTGGCCGCCATCATTGGTGAAGAACTCGCTACGCCGGCAGAGGTGCCGGCCGCGATGCCGCCGACCAGGAGGTCGTCGCCGTCGCCGCCGCGCAGGATGTCGTTGCCCTGGCCCGCCGACCAGGAAGTCGGCGCCCGCGCCGCCTTCGAGAACGTCGGCGCCGCCGTCGTCCAAGCGCGCTGTTCAGGTCGCCGATCAGGATGTCGTTGCCGGCGCCGCCGATCAGTGTGTCGTTGCCGCTATTGCCTTCCAGATGAGTCGGCCGCCGCACCGCCGACGAGCCGGTTGGCGCGCCGCAGTTGCCGGGCAGGACGTTGGCGAACGGCCGCCGCGCCGATCGCGTTCTCGACACTTGGCGATGGTGTCGGATGCCGGTGGACGTACCGGTGTTCTGGGCCGCGAGCATGTCGCAGGTTGACGGTCACTGCCGAGGTCGCGGCGGAATAGTCCACCGTGTCCGAGCCGCCCGCACCGTTGTAGACGTCGGCACCGCCCGCCTCGAAGAAGGTGTTGTCGTTGCCGTCGCCGGTGATGTTGTCGGCGCCGAGCCGGTGCCGGCACGTTCTCGAAGCCCGAGATCGTGTCGTTGCCCGCGCCGGTTACTGAGCCAGCGTGGCCAGGTTGACCGTGACGCCCGTCGAACCGTTGCTCGCGAAGGAGAGCGTGTCGACGCCCGTCACCGCCGTCGAGCGTGTCGTCGCCGAGGCCGCCGTCGATCACGTTGGCGTTGACGTCGCCGGTCAGGATGTCGGCGCCTGCGCCGCCGACCAGGTTCTCGATGCTGCGCAGGGTGGCGATCGTCGAGCCGCCGATGCTGGCAGTCGCCGTCAGCCGCGCCGTTCAGCGTCGCCGTCACGCCGATCCAGACCCGCGAAGGAGGCGGTGTCGGTGCCGGCACCGCCGTCCAGCACGTCCACGGCGCCGCCCGCATTCGCGCCCGGGTTGAGCGTGTCGTTGCCCGCGCCGCCCGAGATGGTGTTGGCGTTGGCGTCGCCCGTCAGGCTGTCGTTGAACGCCGAACCCTGCGAGGTTCTCGAACCCGCTGAGCGTGTCGGTGCCCGCGTTGACCGTGTTCTGCGCCGCCCCCTGTGCGCCAAGGCTGACCGTCACGCCGGCCGAGCGCCGGCATAGGAAGCGGTGTCGTTGCCGGCGCCGCCCGTCGAGGACGTCGTTGCCCGGAGCCGCCTTCGATGACGTTGTCGTTGCCGTCACCGATGAGCGTGTCGTTCAGCGACGAACCGACCAGATTTTCGATGCCGCTCAGCGTGTCCGAACCGGCGGCCACCGTGTCCTGGGCCGCGCCCTGCAGGTTGAGGTCGACCGTGACGCCCGTCGTGGAGCCGCCGCTGAAGGCGTTCGCGAACGACGCGGTGTCGTTGCCGTCGCCGCCGTTGATCGATGTCGTTGGCGATGGTGCCCTGCAGGAAGTCGTTGCCCTCGCCGCCGTCCAGCATCGGCGCTGCTGGTGTTGTTGGCGGTGAACGGTGGTGGTCACGGCCGCCGCGCCCTGCAGCGAGATGTTGAGCTGATAGGTCTGCCCCGCGCTCAGCGGCTGGGCAACGCTGGTGCCGGTCCATTGGCCTACGCGGATGTAATAGGTGCCGGCGGTCGGCGAAGGTGTAGGTCAGATAGGCATCGTCGTGCCCGGGAGGTGATGCGTCACCCGTACCCGTGTCGTTGGTCGCCAGCACCACGCCGCTGCTGTTGACGAGCTCGAGGATGCTGTCGGCTAGCGATCCGTTTCCGTCGATGTCGAAGATCGCCTGCTGCCCGGCCGCCGTCACGTCGATCCGGTAATATTCCACAGTGCCGCCGGACGCCGTGGCATTGATGGTGGCGTGTGGAATCGGACGTCGCGTTCGTGATGTTCGGGTTGGCGTCGACGTCGAAGGAGCCGGCGGTGTTCACGGCCGTCGCGATGCTGCCGTTGTTGGTCGCCTGGGCCTTGGTGATGTCGGGCTGCGAAGGCGCCGAATAGGTCGTGGTGGTGGTGAAGCCGCCGCCGATCAGGCGGTCGTCGCCGTCGCCGCCGGTGAGGACGTCCGTGGCCGCCGGAGCCGCCGTGTCAGGATATTGTCCTGGCTGTTGCCGGTGATCGTGTCGTTGCCGCTGGTGCCCCCGATATTCTCGATGCTGCGCAGCGTGTCGGTTTCACCATCGTGCGTGACGATCACGTCGGCACCGGTGTCGTTCAGTGTGACGTTGATGCCCGTCGGAGTTGGTGAAGATCACCGTGTCGCTGCCGGCGCCGCCGTCAAGCAGGTTGTTGGCGACGTTGCCGACGAAGACGTCGTCGCCCGTCGCCGCCGCGTGGCGTTCTCGATCAGCGAGCGGCCGTCGTTGTTGTACAGCAGCGACATGGCGATGTTGCCCGGCGCAAGCGCTGTCAGGCCCTGATATGCCAGGTGGTTGGCGAGCTGATCCTGGTCGAAGGTCGAGAAATTGCCCGGACGCAGGTCGACCGTGACCCCGTCGGCGTAGTTGCTGGATCCATCGTGTCGATTGCCGCCGCCGTCCCAGATGGTCGCGAGGATCTTGTTGCCCGACGGGGCGCCCTGGCCGACGCCGTTGACGAACATCTCGCCCGTCGTCTGCGCTCAACGTGTAGACGTGTCGCCGGCGTTGGTCGTGGATAGTTGGCGCCGTACATGTACTGCAGCGCGGCCAGATCGTACTGCATGTAGGTCTGCGGCTGGTTGACCTTCTCGCCGGCGAAGTTGCTGTTGGTGAAGGGCGCGGGCGTATAGGTCATCAGCGACCAGGCCTGGCCGTCACGGTCCGGGGTCAGCGACTGGGTGCCGAAACGCGGGAACGTCCCGAAGTAGAAGGACAAGTCGGAGTTGGTGTAGTCCTGGTGCCCGTGCTTCAGCCCCATGGTGTGGCCGATCTCGTGCAGCATCGTGGAGAAGCCCCACGTGCCCTTGGGCGGCCAGGTCGTAATAGGGCTGGTTGTTGCGGCCGAACCAGATGTCGCCCGCGACGCCGCGCGTAGTCGGACGGGAAGCCGCCGTAGGCCGACGGAACGTCGGCGTCGCCGGTCTGCGAGATGCGGATGTTGGCGTGGACCGTGTCCGTCTCGGTGATCTCGGTGAACGTCAGGCCGGTCGCCGCCGAGATCTGGGCGAAGGCCGCGCGCGCCGCCGCCTGCTGCTGCGCGCCCAGGTCGAGCTGGTAGAAGCTGACGCCGTTGCTGTCGAAGCCGGTGCCGTTGTAGTTCGAGCCCGACGTCGGGAAGCTGTAAGTGAGGTTCAGGGTGCCCCACTTGGAGCCGATCAGCGCCGCGTCGACGTTGCGGTCGCCGGTGATCGACTAGCTTCCGTCCGGATTGATGACCATCGGCAGCAACACGCCGATGGGGTCACCTTCAGGGTTGGCGTCGCTGATACCGCCTTTGGTGATGGTAGCGCCCCAGGCTCCGGAGTCGCCGTTCACCACGTTTACTTGAGTCACTTCCGACAGCGGGTCCCAGGAGAGCGTGGCCTGATCTTCGCCAGATGCGTTGTTGCCGAATTCGGAAGTGCCCATCGTCATACCCCCCATAAGATGAAAAATCCCCGCGATTCGCACATGCGATTCGGCTGGGGAATCGAGCTAAGTGGCTCGCATATTTACAGAAAATTTACCTTGGTCAAGTGCACCAGTTGGAAGGGGGCCTGTTTCAAATTGGGACAGGGTCGGAAGCCAAAGAAATCTGCCAAATATCAAGGGTCAAACACATCGGCAGTTCAACTGGATGTGCAACCGGCCAGTGACTCTGGATGGCACATCGCCTAATCTTGGAAGCTGTGTTCAAGCTCACGAAAAGCGCGATGACCGCCATCCTGCTGCCATTTGCCGCGGCGATTGCCGCATGCACCCCCTCGCCTCAGGAATCTGCCATGCACAGTTCGAGTCCGGGTCCAGGAACCACCGCCGAAGGCTCGACCGAGGCACGGGCGCAGGCCGAGGAAGGGGGCGCTCCGAAACCGGCGGCGAGAAACACTGGGAGCCCAGATCAAGCCGTCGTCGGGCCCGTCCCAGAACCGGTGTCTGCAGCAGAGAATCCTGTCCCGGCCTGGGTCGACAGATTCGCCCGCCGAGGCCCAGGGTCGGCGGACCTTGTCCACGGCCTTCGTCCAGGTGGGCCCCGACGGACATCTGACGGTGGAGTTGCGAAATGGGCGCGTGCTTGTCCTTCGCCACTTGGTCATGCGACCCAAAGACTATTGCGGTGCCCAAGTGTTGGGCGGCAAAGCCGGCGCCAAATACTGCGGCGGATACGCCGAAGTCGCGGCCGCCCGGCCCGGTGGTGGGCCGGTTCGTACGGAGCCCGATACAGCGGTCTCCAACCCCCTCGACTTCAAGTTCTGCCAAACCGAATTAGCCCTCAGGCTGGGCTGACCTCTGGAAGGTCGGCCTACCGTTCCGACAGACCAATACGGCAGGCGCTTGCCGATGCGTTTGCCACGTTCGCCTGCGACACAGCAGATCGCTTGTCCCGGCAGGGTTTCGTCCTGCCGAATTGACGCGCTGCAACAGGGATAAGTCAGGAACGGCAATCGGGCACCGTTCGTTTTTCACTCCAGTTTCCCCGGGTTCGCCCGGCAATCCTCTGGAGGACGAAATATGGCTTATGACCGTTACGACACGCGGAATGCGCCGCGTGATGAACGCTCCCGATGGTCCGACGACCGCTACGAGAGCCGCGAACGGAATTGCGAGCGTGGCGACCGCGATGACGATCGCGGATTCTTCGAGCGCGCCGGCGACGAGATCGCCTCGTGGTTCGGCGACGACGAAACCGAGCGCCGTCGCCGCCACGATCAGGAGCGGCAGGAACGGGAAGGTGGCTGGAGTTCTGCGGCCCGTTCGGACCGCGACTGGGACCGGGATCGTGACCGCGATCGGGATCACGGCGACCGTGACAGGAGCTTCATGATGGGCGGCCGCAGCCGCGACGAAGGCCGCTGGAGCAGCCGCGAGCGCGACTGGGATCGTGAGCGCAGCTACGGCGGCGGTCGCGACCGCGACTATCGCCCGATGACCGGCGACTACGGTCGTGCCAGGCCCGAGTTCAGGCAACGCGGGTTCGGCGATTACGACCGCTCGGACCGGGATCGCTCGCAAAGCCCGTGGAGCCGCGACCCCTATCGCAGCACCAGCCGCGCCGGGACTTCCGACCGCTCCGACCGCTCGCGGCACGACGATCCGCATTACGACTCCTGGCGGCAGCGCCATATGAGCGAGCTCGATCGCGAATATGACGATTTCCGCCGCGAGCATTCGTCGCGGTTCGAGGACGACTTCGCCAGCTGGCGCGAAAAGCGGCAGCAAAAACGCTCGCTCCTCGGCACGATCCGGGAACATATGGAAGTCCTGGGTAGCGACCAGAAGCATGTCGGCACCGTAGACAAGGTCCGCGGCGACCGGCTGATCCTCACCAAGTCGGATCCGGAAAGCGGCGGTGCGCACCATTCGCTGAGCTGTTCCGACATCGACCGCGTCGAGGGCGACCGAGTCATCCTCGATTGCTCATCGGACCAGGCGCGGAACCGCTGGCGCGACGAGAACCGCAGCCGTGCACTGTTCGAGCGTGAGGACTCAGGTGAGATGGGCCCGCGCATGCTCGATCGCAGCTTCGAAGGCACCTATCGCCGCTAGGCGGTAGACAGCTGAGCCTCCGCCCCAGGGAGGCTGGATCAGACCCGGCGGTGTCTCCCCTTCGCCGCCGGGTCTTTCTTGCGCCGGTCTCGCCGCCTATGGCCGCGGCGAAAAGGAGGACCGATCATGGCGCGCGCCTGGCACCTGATGAGCCGCCCGCAAGGGACCCCGACACCGGATAATTTCGCGCTGCAGGAGATCGAGCTTCCGCCGCTCGCCGACGGCATGATCCGCGTCCGCAACCAGTGGCTGTCGGTCGACCCCTACATGCGCGGCCGCATGAACGATGTGAAAAGCTACGTCCCGGCGTTCCAGGTCGGCGAACCGATGGAAGGCGGCGCGGTCGGCGAAGTCGTCGAAAGCAAGGCGGAAGGCTTCGCGCCGGGCGACCTCGTCCAGCACATGGCCGGCTGGCGCGACGAGGCGGTGGTGCCGGCCCGCGCGGCGAACAAGCTGCCGAACCTTGGCGTACCGCCCGAGCAATTCCTCGGCGTGCTCGGGGTGACCGGCGCAACCGCCTATTTTGGGCTGTTCGACGTCGCCCAGGCCCGCGAAGGGGACATCGTGTTTGTGTCGGCCGGTGCTGGTGCCGTCGGCTCGGTCGTGGTCCAGGCGGCCAAGGCGAAGGGCATGACGGTCATCGCCTCCGCCGGCGGACCTGAGAAATGCGAATTCGTGCGCTCGCTCGGTGCGGACCAGGTCATCGACTACAAGGCGGGGTCGATCCTGAAGGGTCTCGCGGCATCCGCGCCGGAGGGCATCGACGTCTATTTCGACAATGTCGGCGGCGACCACTTGGATGCCGCCTTAGCCGTCGCGCGGAACAATGCCCGCTTCGCCATTTGCGGCATGATCGAGGGCTATAATGCGACCGAGCCGATGAGCGTTCGCTTCATCCAGCGCATCATTGCCGCGCGTATCATGCTCAAGGGCTTCATCGTCCTCGATTACCTCGCCCGCATGGGCGAGTTTTACGGCGAGATGGGACCGTGGCTGGCAAGTGGCACCGTCAAGTCGCGCGAGACCGTAGTCAAAGGCCTCGACAACATGCCTGATGCGTTTCTCGGCCTGTTCAAGGGCGAGAACGTTGGGAAAATGCTCGTCCGGCTCTAGCTGTTGAACTTGCACGCTGCGGGGTTGCCCGTCCGCAGGCCGGTTTGAAGGGCGTTCATCCGCTGGGCCGAGGTGCCGTGCGTGAAGCTTTCCGGGACGACCGTGCCTTGCGACTGACGTTGCAGCGTGTCGTCGCCGATCGCTTCGGCAGCGCGCATGCCCTCTTCGACATCGCCCGGCTCGATCGCAGGGCGGCCCTGCGGATCCTTCGCGTTCGCCGCCCAGACGCCCGCATAGCAATCTGCCTGCAGCTCGACGCCAACCTGGATCGCATTGCCTTCGGCTCTGCTGGTCCGCGCCTGCGTTGACTGTACGCTATCCAGCGTGCCCTCGAGCTTTTGGATATGGTGCCCGACCTCGTGCGCGATGACATAGGCTTGGGCGAAATCTCCAGGGGCACCGAAGCGGCTGCTCAGCTCGCTGAAGAATTGGGGGTCGATGTAGATGCGCTGATCGTTCGGGCAGTAGAATGGTCCCATCGCCGCCTGACCCAACCCGCAGGCAGTCTGCGTTCCGCGCGTGTAGGCCACCAACGTCGGCTCGACGTAGCGAGCGCCGGAGCGCTGGAAAATCTGCCCCCAGATGCTGTCGGTGGATTCCAGCACGCCAGTGAGGATGCGGCGATTTTCGGGAGAGAGCGTCGACTGCCCGCTCGGCGCGGTCGTGCTAGACGTCGGTCCAGACGGGATCAGCCCGCCACCGCCTCCGCCGAGCTGCGTGATGGCGCAATATCCAAGCAGCAGGATGAGCACCCCAATCATCCCGAAGCGGCTGGCCACCAGCGGCAGCAGGCAGCCCAGCATATTGCCGCCGCCTCCGCCGAAGCCGCCGCCTTGACCTGTCCGGTCCTCGAAATTGTTGCTGGGGCCGTCGCCAAGCCGCATCGCAAGTCCTCCTGTTGCACAGCCGTAATGCTCGGGAAGGGGCGCCGGTTGCAATTGCCGACGCGGATCGCGAGGAAGCCCCTCAAAGGAGACCTGCTGACATGATCCTCGAAGGCAAAGTCGCGCTCGTTACCGGTTCGACCTCGGGCATTGGCCTCGCGATCGCGAAGGCGCTGGCCGCGGAGGGCGCGAAGCTGATGATCAACGGCTTCGGAGACCCCGCGGACATCGAGCGCGAATGCCGGGAGCTCGGCGCGATTCACGACGGCGCCGACCTGTCCGACGCTTCTGAGATTGAGCGGATGATGGCGCGGTGCGCGGACGCGCTCGGGCCGATCGACATCCTCGTCAACAATGCCGGGATCCAGCACGTGTCGCCGGTGGAGGACTTCCCGCCAGAGAAATGGGAGGCGATCCTAGCCATCAACCTGTCCGCCGTGTTCCACACGACCCGGCTGGTGGTGCCCGGAATGAAGCAAAAAGGCTGGGGGCGGATCGTCAACACGGCGAGCGCCCACAGCCTGGTCGCCTCCCCCAACAAGTCGGCTTACGTCGCGGCCAAGCACGGTGTCGCCGGCTTCACCAAGACTGTCGCGCTGGAGACCGCGACCAGCGGGATCACCATCAACTGCATCTCGCCCGGCTATGTCTGGACCCCGCTGGTCGAGAAGCAGATCCCCGACACGATGAAGGCGCGCAACCTGACCCGCGAGCAGGTCATGAACGACGTGCTGCTTGCCGCACAGCCGACGAAGCGTTTCGTCACGCCGGAGGAAGTCGCGGCGATGGCCGTGTTCCTGTGCCGCGAGGAAGCGCGCTCGATCACCGGCACGAACCTCAGCATCGACGGCGGCTGGACGGCGGCTTAAGCGAGACCGATGCGCATGATGTCCCTACTCGCACTTTCCCTCGCCTGCTCGGGCTGCAACGGCGCCCTCCAGCCTTCCGGCGTGATCGCAGAACGCACGACGGCGTGGCGGCGCGTGGCGGACGAAGACGATCGGGAGCGGCTGCGCGACTGGCGTGCGACTTTCGTTCAGGCACTCAAGGCTGCTCGACGCGAAGGCCATGGCGCTGAGATCGACCGCGAAGGCGCGCTCCTCAATCCTGATGCCGCGCTTGCTGGAAGCCCGATTCCGAACGGACTGTACCAGTGCCGCGTCATCAAGCTGGGAGCGAAAGGAGAGGGCAATCTCGCCTACGTGTCATACCCCGGCTTCGCCTGTCGTGTGGCCGCGGACCAGCACTTGCAGCGCCTCACGAAGCTTAGCGGGTCCCAGCGGTACGTGGGCGTGATCTTCCCGAATGACGGCATGCGCAGTGTTTTCCTGGGAACCCTGGCGCTCGGTGACGAACGTCGCGCGCTTCAATATGGCCAGGACCCGACGCGTAACGTCGCCGGCTATGTCGAACGTATCGGAACCGGCCGCTGGCGGCTCCTTATGCCCCAGCCGCGGTTCGAGTCGCAATTCGACGTAATGGAGCTCGTGGCTCGGCCTTAATCCGCGGCCGTTCATCACTTCTTTGTAAAATTTAGCGACACCCCTCAGCATGTCGGCGAAATTGACATGCTGTTGTGGTGAAGGGGTCGCGTGGAGGCGCTGATCACCTTCTGGAGCCACGCGCTCGCCGCGATCCTTTTCGCATCGTTGCTGATTTGGCGGCTCGGCGACATGTCGCGACAGCCGGGCCAGCGCCTCCTGCTGGGTGCATTCGCAGTCACAGCCTGCTGGTCCTGGCTCGAGGCGATCACTCCGGGCGATCCCCTGACGGCGTTTGCGGAAAGCGCCCGCAACCTCGTGTGGGTGGCTCTCCTCTACAGCCTGTCGGCCGTCCGGGCGGAGCGGCAGCACGGCGTCCGGCTCGTGTACAGCGCGGTCGCGGCCGCCATCGGCATGCAGCTCATCGCCGATGCGCTCGGTGTCGCAAGTCCCGATGACGCGCTTGTGCAGACAAGCCTGATCCTTAGGATCACAACTGCGGCAGGGGCACTGGTCCTGGCGCATAACTTTTACGGGCAGGCGGCACCCGCCAGCCGCTCGCACATCCGGCTGGCCATGCTCGGCCTGTCCTGGATTTGGATCTACGACCTCAATTATTACACCGTCGCCTACATCGGCTCGAAAACCGCGCACTCCCTGTTCGAGTGGCGCGGCATTGCTGTTGCACTGACGGCGCCGCTATTCGCGCTGGGCGCACGCCACGACGAGGGATGGCGAATCAAACTGTCGCGCGCAGCGACGTTCCAGTCGCTCTCGCTCCTCGCCATCTGCGCTTATTTCGCACTTATGGCGATCGTCGCCACGGCCCTTCGCGGGACCGGAGTTCGACTGGTCGGCAACCTTCATGATCGGCGTACTCGCGGTGATGACCGTCAGCGCCATGGTCCTGATCCCGAGCGCGCGCGCGCGGGGCTGGTTCAAGACGAAGCTCACAAAGCATCTGTTCGAACATCGCTACGACTATCGAACGGAGTGGCTCCGGTTCACCGAGACATTGGGGCATTCCGGTCCGGACGCGCCGGCGCTCGGCGAGCGGATCGTCAAGGCGTTTGCCGACGTGGTCGAAGCGCCCGGTGGACTTCTCCTCGTCAATGAAGGGGGCCGCTCGCTCGCGATCGGCTCGGCATGGAATTGGCCCGCGGCGAATTTTGCGGCAGACGAGTTGGAGGACGCGGGCGACTTCTGGAACCAGGTCGAAAGCAGCGGCCACACACTCGAGATCCAGGCCGTCCGGGAAGGCTGGGCCACAGCCGCCGCCAAGGCCATTTCTATCCCGGCCTGTATTATCCGCGAACCTCATGCCTGGGCGGCAATCCCGTTGATCCACCACGAGCGGCTTACAGGAATCGTCATCCTCGCGGCCCCCGAATATCGCAGGCCTCTCGACTGGGAGGACCTCGACCTGCTGCGGACCGCGGGCCGACAGGCCGCGAGCTCGCTAGCCGAGGCGCACGGTCAGGAGGCCTTGTCCAACGCCCAGCGGTTCGAGGAATTCAACCGCCGCTTCGCCTTCATTCTGCACGACGTGAAGAATCTCGTCAGCCAGCTGTCGCTGCTCGCCCGCAATGCTGAGCGGCACGCCGAAAATCCCGAATTCCGCACCGACATGATCGCGACGCTCAAGGGTTCTGTCGAAAAGATGAACGACCTTCTCGCCCGGCTGTCGCCGCGAGCCGCGTCGCGAGTGCAGCGCATCGAGGCGCAGCCGCTCCGCCCGTTGCTCACCGCGGCCATCGCCGCGAAGCGCGGAGATCACGAGGTGCAGCTGCTGGGCGACGCGAGCGTGTGGGCAGAAGTCGATGGCGCCGCACTCGAGCAGGCGGTGAGCCACCTCGTACAGAATGCAGTCGAAGCCTGCTCGTCGACCGTGCCGGTGACCGTACGCGTTACCTCGGCCGATCCTTCCGTGGTCATCAGCATCGCCGACAAGGGCGTGGGCATGGACTCCGATTTCGTTCGCAACCGGCTGTTCCAGCCCTTTGCTTCGACGAAGCCGAGCGGCTTCGGGATCGGCGCGTTCGAGGCGCGATCGATCGTCGCCGCCATGGGCGGGCGGCTCGGAGTCGACAGCAGCCCAGGCAAGGGAACCACTTTCACCATCACGCTATCGGCTGCAGAGCCCGCAAGCGAACCGTCCCGGAAACGCGCATGAGCAACGATCCCGAACTTCCCGTGCTGCTGATCGTCGAGGACGACGAGGGACTGCAGCGTCAGCTCAAATGGGCCTACGAAGGTTACAAGGTCGTGTGCGCCGGCGACCGGCCCAGCGCGATCGAGGCCCTGCGCGTGCATGAACCGGCCGTGGTGACGCTGGATCTGGGCCTGCCGCCCGATCCGGACGGAACGCAGGAGGGCTTCGCAACGCTCGAGGAAATCCTCAGGCTGAAGCCCGACACGAAGGTCATCGTCGCGACCGGGCACGGCGCGCGCGAAAGCGCTCTGAAAGCGATCGGGATGGGGGCTTACGACTTCTACAAGAAGCCGGTCGACATCGATGAGCTCGGGCTGATCGTCGCGCGGGCGTTCCACCTGCACGAAATCGAAGCTGAGAACCGGCGTCTGGAAACGGGGGTCGCGAGCACCGTCCTCGGCTCGATGGTCACCGCCGCGCCGGAAATGCTCAAGGTCGCAAAGACGATTGAGCGGGTCGCCAATGCGGATGTGTCGGTCATGCTGCTCGGCGCAAGCGGCACCGGCAAGGAGCTGCTCGCGCGCGCGGTCCACGAAAAGAGTGGCCGCAAGGGGGGCTTCATCGCGATCAACTGCGCCGCCATCCCCGAGAACCTGCTGGAGGCCGAGCTGTTCGGCTATGAACGCGGCGCCTTTACCGGCGCCGTCAAATCGAACGTCGGCAAGATCGAGCTTGCCGAAGGCGGCACCCTGTTCCTCGACGAGGTCGGCGACATTCCTCTGCCGCTCCAGGTCAAGCTGCTGCGTTTCCTGCAGGAGCGGGTCATCGAACGGATCGGCGGGCGGCAGCCGATCGCGGTCGACACACGCATCGTCTGCGCAACGCATCAGGACCTCGAGGCGATGATCGCCGACGGCCGCTTCCGCGAGGACCTCTATTATCGTCTCGCCGAGATCGTCGTGAAAATCCCGTCGCTCGCGGAGCGCTCGGGTGACGCGGTCCTTCTCGCAAGGCACTTCGTCAATCGCTTCGGCCGCGAACTGAACACGTCGGTCCAGTCGCTCTCACCCGACGCGATTGCAGCGATCGACTTTATGCCTGGCCCGGCAACGTCCGCGAGCTGGAAAACCGCATCAAGCGCGCCGTGATCATGGCGGAGGGCAAGAGCGTCACGGCCGACGACCTGGACCTTCCCGGCTCCGTCGACGAGCAGCCCCTGCCGATCAACCTGCGGGCGGCGCGCGAAGTCGCCGATCGCAAGGCCATCCGGAACGCGCTGAGCCGGACCGACAACAACATCTCGGGCGCAGCAAAGCTCTTGGGCGTAAGCCGGCCGACGCTGTACGACCTGCTCAAGCAGTATCGATTATCCGCTTAGGCGCCGAGCTGCTCCGCCAGCTCGGCAACTTCCAGCCAGCGTAGCTCCGCGGCCTCGATCTCGGCGCGGTTGCGCGCAATGCGCTCGGTGAGCTCGGCAAAGCGCATGGGCTCGCGGCTGTAGAGCTCCGCGTCGGATAGCGCTGCTTCGTCGGCGGCGACCGCGGATTCAAGACGCTCAATTTCCGACGGCAAGCGGTCGTAGTCGCGCTGGTCCTTGTAGGTGAGTTTCTTGCCGTTCCCCGGCATGGTCCGGGTTCCAGGAGCGCCGGAAGGCGCTGCTTTGGTATTGCCTTGGGCAGCTGCCTTCGCCGTGGAACGGTGATCCTGATACCTTTTGCGGACCCAGTCTTCGTAGCCACCCGCAACCACATCGACCTTGCCGGACCCGTCCAGGCCCAGCGTGATCGTGACCGTGCGATCGAGGAAGTCGCGGTCGTGGCTGACGATCAGGACCGTGCCGTCATAGTCGGCGATCACTTCCTGCAGCAGGTCGAGCGTCTCCATGTCGAGATCGTTGGTCGGCTCGTCGAGCACCAGCAGGTTCGCATGCCGAGCGAACTCGCGCGCGAGGAGCAGGCGCGACCGCTCACCACCCGACAGCGAGCCGATCGGCGCATCGGCGAGCGAAGGGTCGAACAGGAACTCCTTCAAATAGCCCTTGATGTGCTTCTTTGAGCCGCGGACCTCGATCCAGTCGCCGCCGTTGGCGAGCACGTCCTTCACCCGCTTCGTCGGATCCATCAGCTTGCGCTGCTGGTCGATCACGATGCCGCTCAGCGTCTTGGCCTGCGTGACGGTGCCGGTATCCGGTTTCAGCTCTCCCGTGAGGAGCTTCAGCAAGGTCGTCTTGCCGGCGCCGTTCGGACCGACGACGCCGATGCGGTCGCCGCGCTGCACGCGCAGCGTGAAGTCGCGGATGATCGTGCGGTCGCCGTAGTTCTTGGTGACCTGCTCGGCGTCGATAACGGTCTTGGAGCGCACGTCGTCCTTCGCGAGCGCGAGTTTTGCAGACCCCGCCGCGCCCAGCATCGCGGCGCGCTGCGCCCGCATTTCGTGAAGCTTGGCCAGACGACCCTGGTTCCGCCGGCGGCGCGCGGTCACGCCGCGCTGGAGCCAGTGAAGCTCGAGCTTGAGCTTGGCGTCGAGCTTCTCGGCCGCGCGCGCTTCCTCCTCATAGACGCGCTCCGTCCAGGCCTCGAAGCCGCCGAAGCCGATCTCCGCGCGCCTGATCTGGCCGCGGTCGAGCCACAACGTGCTGCGCGTGAGGCGCGTGAGGAACGTGCGATCGTGGCTGATCACAATGAACGCACCCTTGAAGCGCTTCAGCCATTCCTCGAGCCACTCGATCGCGTCGAGGTCGAGATGGTTGGTCGGTTCGTCGAGCAGCAGGATCGAGGGATCCTGTGCGAGCGCCCGCGTGATTGCCGCCCGCCTCCGTTCGCCACCACTTGCCGTCGCCGTGGGCCGGGAAAGATCGATTCCGAGCTGGTCCGCAATGGCTGCAGCCTCATGTGTCGGGGGCGCGTCACCGCCGTGGAGCACCCATTCCTCGAGCGTATCGAAGCCGTCCATGTTCGGGTCCTGCTCGAGCAGGACGACCCGCGTGCCCGGCACAATCGTCCGCTTGCCTTCGTCCGGGTCGACCATGCCGGCAAGGCATTTGAGCAGCGTCGTCTTGCCCGCGCCGTTACGGCCGATCAGCGCCAGGCGGTCCCGCTCTCCGATATAGAGGTCAAGGTCGCGGAACAGCCAGCCTTCGCCCTGAATGAGGCCAAGGTCTTCGTAGGATAGGATTGGCGCAGCCATCGACGCGCCCTAGCCAATCGGCAGCGGTTCCTGAAGGGTTCAGACGACGCCGCTATCCTGCGTCAAACAGGGACAACCACATGAACGGCTGATTTCAGCACATTCATAGGCTATTCAATGCATCCGAGGTAAACGCAGGCGAGAGTTGTATTGATGACAAGGTTCTGCACCCTCCTGCTGGCCACGCTTGGCGTGAGCCTGATCTCCGCTCCCGCGCTGGCCGATCCCCCGCGCGATGCGAAGCGCGCCTTCCAGGGCGTGCGGCAAGGTCGTGCGATGCCGCTTCCGATGCTCGAACGACGCGTCCTGCCCTCAATGGGCGGAGCGGACTATCTGGGGCCGGAGATGAACGGCGATACCTATCGCTTCAAGTTCATCCAGAACGGCCGCGTGGTTTGGGTCGATGTCGACGGCCAGGGCCGCGTCATCCGCCGTTCCAAGAACAAGTAGCACGCCGCGGCGTTGATTTCCTCGCGCCACTTCCCATTGTTCCGGATAAGCAACTTCTCGCCGCAAGACGGGTTGACGGCGAAGATGAACAGGTCCGGGGAATTTGAATGCGTGTTTTGATCGTCGAAGACGAACCCAATCTCGGCCGACAGCTGCGCTCCACTCTGGAGGGCGCGGGCTACGCCGTCGATCTCGCCACGGACGGCGAGGATGGACATTATCTCGGCTCCACCGAAAATTACGACGCGGTGATCCTCGACCTCGGCCTCCCCGAGGTGGACGGGCTGACCGTCCTCGACCGCTGGCGCAAGGAGGGACGCAAGATGCCCGTCCTCGTCCTCACCGCCCGCGACAGCTGGTCGGACAAGGTGGCGGGCCTGGACGCGGGCGCTGACGACTATCTCGCCAAGCCGTTCCAGACCGAGGAGTTGATCGCGCGTCTCCGGGCACTGATCCGCCGCTCCTCAGGCAATGCGAGCAGCGAGCTCAATGCGGGGGACATTCGCCTCGACACGCGCTCGGGCAAGGTCACCAAGAGCGGCGAGCCGGTGAAACTCACCGCGCAGGAGTACAAGCTCCTTTCCTACCTCATGCACCACAAGGGCAAGGTGGTGAGCCGCACCGAGCTCATCGAGCATATCTACGACCAGGATTTCGACCGCGATTCCAACACGATCGAAGTGTTCGTGACGCGCATCCGCAAGAAGCTCGGACCTGACGTGATCACCACCATCCGCGGCCTCGGCTACAGCCTGGAGGAACCGCGGGCTTGAACGTCGAAAGCCCCGCGGCTCCCGCCGCGGCGGCGGATGAGCGTGTCGCCCGGAAAACCCTGAGGGAGCGGCGGCGCACGGGCTCGCTTTCGCGGCGCATGATCGTCGTCGCCGCGGCGTGGATCGCGGCCCTGCTGCTGATCGGCGGCTTCGCGCTCGATCGAGTGCTGACGCGGTCGATCGTGGACAATTTCGACAACCAGCTCGTCCTGCTGCTGAACAAGTCGCTGATCGCTGCGTCGGAGATCGGTCCGGACGGCGAAGTCCGCTTCAATCGCCCGCCCGCCGATCAGAGGTTTATCGAGCCCTATTCGGGCCTCTATTTCCAGATCAGCGGCGTGGGCTCGGAGACCTTCCCCTCCCGGTCGCTGTGGGACCGGCGGCTACGCGTCAGCGAAGGCCATGGCGACGTCCATCCGCATCTCTACGACAGCGACGAATTCTCGACCACCGGCACGGCCGAACCGCTGCGCATCGCCGAGCGGGACGTCATCCTTCCGGGCTCGAAGACCCGATGGCGTTTCCAGGTCGCGCAATCGCGCGAGACGATCGACGAGCAGATCCGGCGCCTTCGCTCGACCTTGACCTGGAGCTTCACGGCGCTCGGCGTCGGGTTGCTGGTGCTGGCGGCGCTGCAAACCTTCTACGGGCTTTGGCCGCTCCGCCGCGTGAGGCACGAAGTAGCCCTCATCCGCTCGGGCGCAAAGACACGTATCGGGCATGACTTCCCGACCGAGATCCGGCCGCTCACGGAGGAAATCAACCAGCTGCTCGCCCACAGCGAGGCCCAGGCCGAGGAAGCCAGGCGTCATGCCGGCAATCTCGCACATGCACTGAAGACACCGCTGACGGTCGTCACCAATGCCGCGACGGCACGCGCTCCGGACCTTGCGGAAACCGTCTGCCGCGAGTCCTTGGTCATGCGGCGCCAGGTGGACCACCACCTCGCCCGCGCCCGAGCGATCGGCCGCCGCGCTTCCGCACAGGCCCGAGCGCGGGTCTGGGAAAGCCTGGAAGCCGTGCAGCGCGCCGTCGACCGGCTCTACGAAGGCGTCACCGTGGACATTGCCGGAGCCCATGATGCGCAGGTGCGGGTCGAGCGGCAGGACCTGGACGAGATGATCGGAAACCTGGTCGAAAATGCCGCGAAATATGGCGGGGGACGCGTCTTCGTCACGGTCGAGCCCGTCAAGGACCGCGTCGACATCGTGATCGAGGACGACGGACCTGGAATCCCCGAAAAGGAACGAGAGGCGATCTTCCAGCGAGGCGCTCGGCTCGACACCGATAAGCCCGGCACCGGCCTCGGGCTGGCGATCGTCCGCGACGTCGCCGAAATCTACGGCGGGAAGGTCAGCCTTGAAGAGAGCGAGGACCTTGGCGGATTGCTTGCGAGATTGACGCTTCCCGCCGGCTGATCATTCGGCGGCGGCCGCTGCGGCGGTGCGCTCGCCGCAAATCCGCGCGAGTACGGCTTCCAGCTTGTTGGCCGTGAAGGGCTTGAGGAGGATCTCCACGCCCTGCGGCCGATCGCTGATCGCGTCGGCTTCGGCATAACCGGTAATGATCAGCCCGGGGACGTCGGGACAGAGCTTCCGGGCGGCGCGCAGGAACTCCGTGCCCGACAGATGCGGCATCGCATAGTCGCTGATCATGACGTCGTAGCCACAGTCTCCCTCGTTGAGGACCTTAATTGCGTCGGCGCCGTTGGCGGCTTCGACGACGCTGTGCCCGAGGTCCTCAAGCACCGCGGCCGTCGTGTTTCGCACTTCCGCATGGTCGTCGACGAGCAGGATGCGCAGCTTGCGTGGCGATTTGCGACGGGGCTCCTCCTTCGGCGGAGCGGAATCAGTCTGCGCGCCCTCGGGAGCGCGCGGCAACCACAGCTCCGCCGTCGTGCCCGTCCCAAGCTCGCTCCGGATTCGGAACGCACCATTGGACTGCTTGGCGAAGCCGTAGACCATGCTGAGGCCAAGACCGCTGCCCTTGCCGAGTTCCTTGGTCGTGAAGAAGGGCTCCATCACCTTTTCGAGCACGTCAGGGGCGATGCCGGTGCCGGTGTCCTTGACGCACAGCTGCACATAATCGCCGGGCGGAAGGTCCGCCCAATTGCCGGTACCGAGCTGCCCGTTGCGCGCGGACAAGGTGACGCTGCCGCCCGCAGGCATTGCGTCGCGCGCATTGATGATGAGGTTCACCAGCGCGAGCTCCAGCTGCGCCTGGTCGGCGAACGCGCACCACACCTCGTCGCTTGCCTGCCACTCGATGTTCACAAGGCCGCCGAGCGTGTGCGTGAGAAGGTCCCACACCGCGTCCTGCAACGCGGCAAGATCGATCGCCTTCGGCTCCAGCTTCTGGCGCCGCGCGAAGGCGAGAAGGCGGCGTACGAGTTCGCTGCCCTGCTCGGCCGCGCGCTTGGTCATCGTCAGGATCTTGCGCTGGTCGTCGCTGAGCTGGGCCCTCTTGTCGAGCAGCCCGAGCCCGCCGATCACCGCTGCCAGGAGGTTGTTGAAGTCGTGCGCGATGCCGCCGGTGAGCTTGCCGATCGCGTCCATCTTCTGGGCCTGAATGAGCTGGCTTTCGAGCGACCGTTGTTCGCTGATGTCGGTTAGCGTGCCGGCAAATTCGACAGGCCTCCCCTCAGCATCCTTCAGCAGGACGGCTTGGTCGAGCAGGTGCTTGTAAGAGCCGTCCGCGCATTGCCAGCGATATTCGATCGAGGCGCGTCCGGTCTTCCGGCGTGCCTCCAGCGCGGCAATGGTGCGGTCACGATCCTCGGCGTGCAGGCGTTCGAACCAGATGTTGGGCTGGCTCGATATGTCCTCGAACTTGAAGCCGGTGATCGCCTTGAAGTCACCACTCACATAGTGCGGCTGTCGCTCCACGGCGTCATAGGCTTCGAGGTAAAGCACCATAGGGAGCGACTGGATGATCGCCGCCTGCCTCTGTTCTGCCAGACGCAGTTCCTGCTCGGCACGAAGACGCTCGGCATTTGCCCTCAACGTCGCATCGAGCAGAGCCTGCTCCTGTCGGGCCTTGCGCTCGATTTCCTTGGTCTTCTCGAACAGGTCGACGAAGACCGCAACCTTCGAGCGCAACACGACGGGCTCGACCGGCTTGAACACATAGTCGACCGCGCCCATCGAATAGCCGCGCATCAGATGCTCGGTTTCCTTGTTCACCGCGGATAGGAAGACGATCGGAATCCCCTTCGTCTGCTCGCGGTTGCGGATGATCTGGGCAGTCTCGTAACCGTCCATCCCGGGCATGTAGACGTCGAGCAGGATGACCGCGAATTCGCCCTTCAGCAGGTGCCGAAGCGCCTCCTCGCCCGAACGCGCGGCCACGACTTCTCCGAGATCCTCAAGGATGCTCTGCACGGCGAGCAGGTTGCGCTCGTCGTCGTCGACGAGAAGGACGCGCGCGCGGTCCTCCGAAGGCGCGTCGGACGCCCCCGGCTCGTTAGCGGCCGGCGAGGGGATGTCACCCGCGGGTCGGTTCATGCTTATTCCGCGGCCTCCAGCGGGATCGGCGCAGCTGCCCCGCCTTCACGCGAACGCGCAACCCACACACGCAACAGTGCCAGCAGCAGCTCGATGTCCACCGGCTTCGCGATATAGTCGGACGCGCCGGCGTCGAGGCACTTCTGGCGGTCGCCCTTCATCGCCTTCGCCGTGACGGCGATCAACGGCAAGTCCGCAAGCTCCGCCTGCTTCCGGATCTCCTGCATCGTCTCATAGCCGTCCATTTCCGGCATCATGATGTCGATCAAGGCGACGTCGACGCCCGGGGTCTGCTCCAGGATCAGGATGCCGTCCTTGCCGCGCTCCGCGTGGAGAACCTCGACATCGTAGCTTTCGAGCACGCTGGTCAGGGAGAAGATGTTGCGGATGTCGTCGTCGACGATCAGCACCTTCGCACCTGCGAGCTCGGGCACCTGAATGGTCGACTGAGCAGGAACGGCCTTGGCCTTGCGCTTTGGCTTGCTCGCCTTTGCGTGTTTCCGGAGCTCAGTGAAGACGCGCACGAGGTCCGAACGCTCGGCAGGCTTGTCGGTCACGCCGAACGCGCCCATCCCGATCACCGACTTGCTGCGATCCGCGCCCGAAATCACGTGGATCGGAACGTGGCTCGTCTGCGGATCGTGCTTCAAGAGGTCGAGAAGCACGAAGCCGTCGATGTCGGCCAGCCCGAGGTCGAGCGTGATCGCCGTCGGCTGCAGCTTGCGCGCCATGTTGAGCGTGCCCGCTCCAGCCGTCGACACGACCCCCTTGAGGCCCGCCTCGTGCGCGGCGTCGAGTAGGATCGTCGCGAAAGTCGGGTCGTCCTCGACGATCAGCACGAACGGATCCTTGCCCAGCTCGTCGCGGTCGTCCTGGACCTCGAAGCCCGTCGGAAGCGCGGTGGGAACGACGGCACCGCTATTGTCGTAGCGCGCGGGCGCTCCAACCGTCGCGGTGCTTGCCGTGACTTCGGCTTCAAGCGGGACGTAAAGCGTGAAGGTCGAGCCCTCGCCCGGCTTCGAAGTGACCTTGAGCTCGCCGCCGAGCAGGCGCGCGATTTCGCGGCTGATCGAGAGGCCGAGACCAGTGCCGCCATATTTGCGGCTGGTGGTGCCGTCCGCCTGCTGGAATGCTTCGAAGATGAGCTTCTGCTTGTCGTCGGGGATGCCGATGCCCGTGTCGGTGACGGCAATTTCGATCGCGCGCTCGGCCTTGCTGAGCACGGGGTGCGTCGGGCTCCAGCCGCCGGCTGCGCAGCGCACGCCGAGCGTGACGCTACCCTTCGAGGTGAACTTGAACGCGTTGGACAGCAGGTTGAGCACGATCTGCTGGAGCCGCTTCTCGTCCGTCCGAACGGTCTGCGGCAATTTGCCATCGAACTTGACGTTGAAATCGAGGCCCTTGTCGGCAGCCAGCTGGCGGAAGGTCCGCTCCATGTGCTGCTTGAGGTGCTGCATCGGCATCTCGCCGACCTCGATCGACACGGTGCCGGACTCGATCTTCGACAGGTCGAGGATGTCGTTGATCAGGTTCAGAAGGTCTGAGCCCGCCGAATTGATCGTGCGCGAGAATTCGACCTGCTTTTCGTTGAGGTTGCCTTGGGCATTGTCGGCGAGAAGCTTGGAGAGAATGAGCAGCGAGTTGAGCGGTGTCCGGAGCTCGTGGCTCATGTTCGCAAGGAACTCGGACTTGTACTTCGACGTCAGCGCAAGCTGTTCGGCCTTTTCCTCGACCGCGCGCCGCGCCATCTCGATCTCGATATTCTTCGCTTCGACCTGCTTCTTCTCGTTCTCGAGGAGCTGCGCTTTCTCCTGAAGTTCCTCGTTGGTCGCGTGCAGCTCCTGCTGCTTGCGGGTGAGTTCGGTCTGGCGCGCCTGGAGCTCCGTCGTCAGAAGCTGCGACTGCTTGAGAAGGCCCTCGGTGCGCATGGTCGCGGCGATCGTGTTGAGCACGATGCCGACCGATTCCATCAGCTGGTCGAGGAAGTTCTGGTGGGTCTCGTTGAACTCGTTGAACGAGGCCAGCTCGATCACCGCCTTCACTTCATCCTCGAACAATGCCGGCAGGATGTTGACGTTCGACGGCGTCGCATGACCCATTCCTGAGCCGATGCGGATGAAGTCGGGCGGTACGTCCTTGAGCAGGATGGGCCGGCGGTCCGCCGCCGCTTGCCCGATGAGGCCTTCGCGCAGGTGGAATTCCTGCTTCAGCTGGTCGGGCGTTTCCGCGCCGTAGCTGGCGACCAGCTCGAGCTTGGTTTCCTCTTCCTCGCGCTTGGTGACGTAGAACACGCCATATTGGGCGTTCACCAGCGGGGCGAGCTCCGACATGATGAGGTTCGAGACCGTCGCGAGGTCTCGTTCGCCCTGAAGCATGCGGCTGAAGCGGGCGAGGTTGGTCTTGAGCCAATCCTGCTCCGCATTCTTGAGCGTCTGCTCCTTCAGGTTGCTGATCATCTCGTTGATCGTGTCCTTAAGCGCCGCCATTTCGCCCGACGCCTCGACCGCGATGGAGCGGGTCAAGTCGCCCTTAGTCACGGCCGTCGCCACTTCGGCGATCGATCGCACCTGGTTCGTCAGGTTGGCGGCGAGCTGGTTCACGTTGTCGGTAAGGTCGCGCCACAGGCCGGCGGCGCCAGGCACCCTCGCCTGTCCGCCGAGCTTGCCTTCGATACCCACCTCGCGGGCCATGTTGGTCACCTGGTCACCGAAGGTCGACAACGTGTCGATCATGAAGTTGATCGTGTCGGCCAGCGCGGCGATCTCGCCCTTCGCGTCCACGGTCAGCTTCCGCTTCAAATTGCCCTGCGCCACCGCGGTCACGACCTCGGCGATGCCGCGGACCTGGTTGGTGAGGTTGGTGGCCATAAGGTTCACGTTGTCGGTGAGGTCCTTCCACGTGCCGCCAACGCCCGGCACAGCCGCCTGGCCGCCGAGCTTACCGTCGGTGCCGACTTCGCGGGCCACACGGGTCACCTCGCCGGCGAACGCATTCAGCTGATCCACCATCGTGTTGATCGTGTTTTTGAGCGCGAGAATCTCACCCTTCACGTCCACCGTGATTTTCTTGGAAAGGTCGCCCTTCGCCACGGCGGTGGTCACGTCCGCGATGTTGCGCACCTGGCCGGTGAGGTTCGCGGCCATGAGATTCACGTTGTCCGTGAGGTCCTTCCACGTACCGCCGACGCCGCGTACCTGCGCCTGACCGCCGAGCTTTCCTTCGGTACCCACTTCGCGCGCCACGCGGGTCACCTCGGACGCGAAGGAATTGAGCTGGTCCACCATCGTGTTGATGGTGTTCTTCAGCTCGAGGATTTCGCCCTTCACGTCGACGGTGATCTTCTTGGACAAGTCGCCCGAGGCCACCGCGGTGGTCACTTCGGCGATGTTACGCACCTGCCCGGTGAGATTCGCCGCCATGGCGTTCACGTTGTCGGTGAGGTCCTTCCAGGTGCCACCGACGCCCGGCACCTGCGCCTGTCCGCCCAGCTTGCCTTCGGTACCCACTTCGCGCGCCACGCGGGTCACCTCGGAGGCGAAAGCGTTCAGCTGGTCCACCATGACGTTGATGGTGTTCTTGAGCTCGAGGATCTCGCCCTTCACGTCCACCGTGATCTTCTTCGACAAGTCGCCCTTCGCGACGGCGGTCGTCACCTCGGCGATGTTACGCACCTGGCCGGTCAGGTTGCCGGCCATCAGGTTCACGCTGTCCGTCAAGTCGGCCCAGGTGCCGGCAACGCCTTCCACCTGCGCCTGGCCGCCGAGCTTACCTTCAGTACCGACCTCGCGGGCGACGCGGGTCACCTCGCCAGCGAAGGCGTTCAGCTGGTCCACCATCGTGTTGATGGTGTTCTTCAACTCCAGGATCTCGCCCTTCACGTCCACGGTGATCTTCTTCGACAAGTCACCCTTGGCGACCGCGGTCGTCACTTCGGCGATGTTTCGGACCTGGCCGGTCAGGTTGTCGGCCATCAGGTTCACGTTGTCGGTAAGGTCGGCCCAGGTTCCGGCGACGCCTTCCACCTGCGCCTGACCGCCGAGCTTCCCTTCCGAGCCCACTTCGCGCGCCACGCGCGTCACTTCCGAAGCGAACGAGTTGAGCTGGTCGACCATCGTGTTGATGGTGTCCTTGAGCTCAAGGATTTCGCCGCGCACGTCGACGGTGATTTTCTTCGACAAGTCGCCACGCGCAACGGCCGTGGTCACCTCGGCGATGTTGCGCACCTGGCCCGTCAGGTTCTCGGCCATCAGGTTCACGTTGTCCGTGAGGTCCTTCCACGTACCGGCAACGCCTTCCACGCGGGCCTGGCCGCCGAGCTTTCCTTCCGTGCCCACTTCGCGTGCCACGCGCGTCACTTCCGAAGCGAAGCCGTTAAGCTGGTCCACCATCGTGTTGATGGTGTTCTTGAGCTCAAGGATTTCGCCCTTCACGTCGACGGTGATCTTCTTGGACAAGTCGCCGCGAGCCACGGCGGTCGTCACTTCCGCGATGTTGCGCACCTGGCCGGTCAGGTTCTCGGCCATAAGGTTCACGTTGTCTGTGAGGTCCTTCCACGTGCCGGCGACGCCGGGCACCTGCGCCTGACCACCGAGCTTTCCTTCGGTACCCACTTCGCGCGCCACGCGCGTCACTTCCGATGCGAAGCCGTTGAGCTGGTCCACCATGACGTTGATGGTATTCTTCAGCTCCAAGATTTCGCCCTTCACCTCCACGGTGATCTTCTTGGAAAGGTCGCCGCGGGCCACGGCGGTGGTCACTTCGGCGATGTTGCGCACCTGACCCGTGAGGTTGGTGGCCATCGCGTTCACGTTGTCGGTGAGATCCTTCCAGGTGCCGGCGACGCCCTTCACCTTCGCCTGGCCGCCAAGCTTACCCTCGGTGCCCACTTCGCGCGCCACGCGCGTCACTTCCGATGCGAAGCCGTTCAGCTGGTCCACCATGGTGTTCACGACCTTGCCGATGCGCAGGAACTCGCCGCGCAGCGGACGTCCGTCGATTTCCACCGTCATGCTTTGGGAAAGGTCGCCCTTCGCGACCGCGCCGATCACGCGCGAGACTTCCGCCGTCGGCTGCACCATGTCGTCAATCAACTCGTTGACGGCACGAAGCTTGCTGTCCCACCCGCCGCTGGCGCCGCGGACGCGGGCGCGCTGGGTAATCTTGCCTTCCTTACCGACAACCTTTGAGAGACGCTCGAACTCCTGGGTGATCGCCTCGTTCATGCCGACCACTTCGTTGAAGAGGCTGGCGATCTCACCGTCGACGCCATCGGCCTCCTCGGGCAAGCGAACGCTGAAGTCGCCGCGTCGCAGCGCACGGAGTGCGGTAACGAGCTGCCGGCGATCAATAAAATCCCGCTGTGCCTGGATGTTCACGCTTACGTCTCCGTGTGGCTTTTCTCCCCCCGCCCGTGGTTGCACCAAGCGCAGCCCCCCAGGCTGCGAACTCCCTGTTTATCAAAGGATTCGGTTTACGCTTCCTGAAAATTTCATTTCGCCCCCAGTTCCTTGGCTCCCCCCTAGGAAGTCGTCACGAAGGCGAAATGATCGGCATCGACAGGAGTTCCGTGCATTCACGGCGATCGAGCCAATCTTCGATCAGCGCGGCAATCCTCGGGCCTGACCGGCCATCGCCGAAAGGCATGCTGCGCGCCGCCATCCGACGGCGTTCAGCTGGGTCGTCCAGCAGGCGATGCACCTCGATGACGATTCGCTCCGCCGTAGTGCCGACGAGCAAGGCGTTGCCGGACGCAATCGCTTCGGGCCGTTCCGTCTTCTCTCGCAGCACGAGCAACGGCGTACCGATTGTAGGCGCTTCCTCCTGCACGCCGCCGGAGTTGCTGAGCACGAGGTCACAGTCGCGAATCCTCCGCACGAGCTCCAAGTGACTGCAGGGCTCCAGGAGCGAAACGCCAGCACAATGCTGAAGCAAATCTCGCATCTTCGCCGCGACGTGCTGATTGGGGTGAAGAACGACGTCGATAGCGACGGGCCGTTCCCGCGCGACCGCAAACAAAGCGGACGCGATCGTCGTCAGTCCCCCGCTCCAGCTCTCTCGCCGATGGCAGGTGACCAGCAGGCGCGGCACCGATCCGACACGAAAGTCGCGAGCAGGCAATTTCGCCTCGATGGCCAGCAAAGCATCGACACCGGTATTGCCCGTGACGTGGATCTCGCCCGGGACCTGCTCGGCGCGCAGGTTGGCTGCGGAAATCTCAGTCGGGGCAAATAGCAGGTCCGCGTGTCTGTCGATGGCAACACGATATTCCTCTTCGGGCCAGGGGAGGCCTAGGTCGTGCGTTCTGAGGCCCGCCTCGACATGCGCGACCGCGATACCGGCGGTGAAGCCGGCCAGCGCGCCGCCAAGCGCGCTGGAGGTGTCACCCTGCACGACCAGCAGATCGGGTCCGTCTGCGAGCAGCGGTCGAACAGCATTGCTGACGCGGCGCACATGCGCATGCGGATCAGGCTCGCCAGGACAGCCGACATCGACCAAGTCGAAGCTGCTGAGCCCTAAATCGGTGGCGGTTAGGCCGCTATGCTGACCCGTGAGGATGAGCGTCGGCCTGATGCCACGGGCGGCCAACCCATTAGCGACCGGCATCATCTTGATGGCTTCAGGCCTGGTGCCGATGACCAGCCTGACGTCGAAGAAACGCAGTACTCCCCCTAGCTCGGCGGGGTGGCTTTGCCTTCGTTATGGGCGAAGTTCAACCGCCCTCAGCGGAAGTTGTCGGCGTATGCCTGAAGCTTCATCCGTACCGGCGGCGCAGGAACGATGTGATATTGGAGGCCATGCTTGTCGCAATAGGCAATGGCGGCTTCCTTGGACTGGAAGGTGATCCGGACCTGTGGATTGGTGTCCCCTGATCCGTTCCAGCCAGTTAAAGGATCGGGACGAAGCGCCTCCCGGCGCTCGAATTCCAGCAGCCAGGGTCCGGCATTCGCCTTCCCTGATTGCGTCGTCTTCCGGTCAAGTTCCGTGATCCGTGCGGTGGCCATGGGCCCGCCGTGGCAAAGTGCCGCCGGTGAATCAAGGTTTCGGCGTTGAAGCCCGCTTTGTCCGGAGCGTCGGGCTAGCGCCAGCGGGATCGTCCGGCCACGGATGCTTCGGGTAGCGGCCGCGCATTTCCTTCGCGACCTCGCGCCAGCTTCCTGACCAGAAGGCAGGCAGGTTCCTGGTGGTCTGGATTGGCCGACCCGCGGGCGAGGTGATGGCGAGAACGAGGGGCACATTCCCGTTCGCCACGGTCGGATGGGACGCGAGCCCGAACAGAGCCTGGGCCCGGACCTCGACCGTCGGGCTCGCCGGCGCCGAATAATCGATGCTGTGGCGGGTTCCGGCCGGGCTTATGAACTCGGACGGTACCAGGCGATCGAGCTCTCGGCGGTGGTTGAAGTCGAGGAGCTGATCGAGCGCCGACGCAAGAGCGGCGGCAGGGACGTCGGTCAGACGTCGCTTCCCTGCCAGGAGCGGAGGTAACCACTCCTCGATCCGTTCGACGAGCGCGGCGTTCTCGAGCGAGGAGATGTCGGAGGTGAAGCGACGCGCGAAGGCGACCCGGTCCCGCAATTGCCTCGCGCGGTCGTCCCACGGAAGCATGTCCAGCCCATGTTCGCGCACCCCGTTGACCATCGCCTGTTCGATGGCAGCTTGGTCTGGATTGAGGTCTGGACCGCTTGCGAGACGGATCGCTCCGAGGCGCCGGGTGCGTGTTGGAGTGACCGATCGGGTGGACGGATCGAAGCCTGCCTCGTGTCTGACCTCGATCCGGTCGCCGAACAGGTCGGTCACCGCCTCCTCGACAATGGCGCAGCCCGACAGGATCCGCGCCCCCGACGCGCGCCCCGCCACCTCGCCGACCGCGAGCCACTCGGACCCAGCGAGCGAAGATAGGGGGTCGAGCCGGAAGCCGCGGCCGCCGGTGGATTGCCAGGCTTCGCCGGACGCGTCGCGGCGGCGGGAGAGCCGATCGGGAAATGCGAGGGCCAGCGACTTTGCCAGCGCGTCGGAATCGACGGGCTCATCGGCAATCTGCAGGCGCCGCCGCCAACCTGACGCAAGCCGTCGCGCTGCGTCCGCACGCGGTGACCGGTCGGAACGCCAACGGCGCCACCGCGATTTCAAGGTCCGGATCAGTGCCTCCCAGGCCCCGTTCCGTGAGTAGCGCAGCGACGTCAGCGGCTGCCGCTCCGAACCCGCGTGCGCGGGCGTCGATCAGCATGTGCGCCAGCCGGGGCTCAAGCGGCAGCGCGGCAATCGCGCGCCCGTGCTCAGTCAGGCGGCCGCCTGCATCGGTCGCGCCAAGCGCCGCCAAGCGCCGGCGCGCTTCATCGAGTGCCGCGGCAGGCGGTGCGTCGAGCAGCGGGAGGCGCGCGGGGTCTGCTTCGCCCCACAGGAGGCTGGTCAGCAGCATGCTCGACAGGTCCGCCTCAAGGATTTCTGGCGGATCGTGCGACGGCATGGACGCGGTGGCCGCCTCCTCCCACAGGCGAAGCGCAACCCCCGGAGCCTGGCGCGCCGCACGTCCCGCGCGCTGGGTTGCCGCGGCGCGGCTCGCCCGCTCGGTGACGAGCCTAGTGAGGCCCGCTCCCCGGTCGTAGCGCGGGCGGCGGGCAAGGCCGCTGTCGACGACGATCCGCACGTCTTCGACCGTGACGCTCGTCTCCGCGATGCTGGTCGCCAGAACCAGCTTGCGCCTGCCTGGGGATGGTGCAGCAAGCGCCCGGCGCTGCGCCGCTGGCTCGATGCCGCCATGCAGCCGATGGAGCTCCACAGTCTCCGGAAGGCTACCAAGCGCGTCCGCGGTTCGCTCGATCTCCGCAACGCCGGGGAGAAAGGCGAGAAGCGACCCTTCATGGTCGCCAAGCGCGCCCCGGATCGCCGACGCCACCTGCGGTTCGATGCGCGCCCCGGGGTCTCGTCCGATGTGGCGGATTTCCAGTGGGTAGCTCTTGCCTTCGCTGACGATCGTAGGGGGGTTGCCGAGCAGGAGACGGAAGCGTTCGACATCGAGCGTTGCCGACATGGCGACGATCCGCAAATCGTCGCGCAGCGCACCAGCGCTGTCGAGCGCCAGTGCCAATGCCAGGTCGTTATCGAGGCTGCGCTCGTGAACCTCATCGAACAGCACGGCGGAAATACCGCGAAGCTCCGGATCGGCCTGGATGCGCGAGAGGAAAACGCCGTGGGTCATCGCGACGACGCGGGTCGTCCTGCCGACCTTGCTGTCGAGGCGCGTCGCGTACCCAATCGTCTCGCCCGGCCTTTCGCCACGGGCCGAGGCCATGAATTCGGCAGCCGCACGCGCAGCGAGCCGGCGGGGCACCAGCAAAAGGACTTCGCCGCTGCACCATTCCGTGCCGAGGAGTGCCGGTGCGACCCTTGTCGTCTTGCCTGCGCCTGGGGGAGCGATGAGCAGTGCACGCGTCTGCTCGGCCAGCGCGTCAAGGAGGTCTGGCAGCACTGCGTCAATCGGCAGGTCGCTCATCCAAACTTCCCAAACTTCGCTGGCCTACACGTGCGTGCACGTCCGCCCTCGCGCGATGACGCGCAGAGGGAGTCAAAGCCGTCTATGAGCCAATTCACGATGCGCCTGTGGCACAGCCGGCCACGTGTAGGACAGCCCGTCAGTAAGCGCGCGCGACCGCGAACTCCGCCGCCTCGACCAGTGCGGCCTTGGCCTTGCTCTCGGGGAACTTGGCCAGCGAATCGATCGCCCGGCGGCCGTATTGGCGCGCGCGCTCGACGGTATCGGAAAGCGCGTCGCTCGATCGCAGCAGCGCGATGGCCTGCGCGAGATCGTCGTCGGACACGCGCTCACCGGTCATCGCTGCACGCCAGAAGTCGCTGTCTTCGTCGTCTCCACGCGCGTAAGCCAGAATGACGGGTAGCGTCATCTTGCCGTCGCGGAAGTCGTCGCCAACGCCCTTCCCCATGGTCGCCGAGTCCGACGCATAATCGATCACGTCGTCGGTGAGCTGGAAGGCAATGCCCAGGTTGCGGCCATAGGCTTCGAGCGCCAGCTCATGATCTTCGCTCGCCTCCGCGACCACGGGCGAGACCCGGCAGGCCGCGGCAAAGAGCGCGGCGGTCTTCGCGCTGATGATGGCGAGATACTGGTCCTCGTCGGTCGTGACCTGGCGCTGGGCGGTCAGCTGCTCGACCTCGCCCTCAGCGATGACTGCAGACGCGTGGCTCAGGATCCTAAGGACCTTGAGGCTGCCATCCTCGACCATCAGCTCGAATGCGCGGCTGAACAGGAAGTCGCCCACGAGCACGCTCGCGGGATTGCCCCAGATGAGGTTGGCGGTGCGCTTGCCGCGGCGCATTCCGGATCCGTCGACGACGTCGTCGTGAAGCAGGGTCGCGGTGTGGATGAACTCGACCGCCGCAGCGAGTTTGTGGTGGCGCGTGCCGGGATAGCCGAGCAGGTTCGCGCAAGCGAGCGTCAGCATCGGGCGCATGCGCTTGCCGCCGCCCGCAATGAGGTGGCCCGCAAGTTCAGGGATGAGCGCGACCTTGCTCTGCATCCGCTCGAGGATCACAGAATTGACGCCATTCATGTCATTCGCGACGAGCGAGATCAGGGCGTCTAGCGAAGGCTGGCGCTGCGGGTTCAGGGGATGAAGGGTTGCACTCACGGCGCCGCCGTTAAGCGCACACGGGCTTTGCGGCAACCGGCCCGAGCCGATGACGCCCTCAAAGGGGTTTCTCGAACACAGCTGCGGTTCCGCCGCTTAGCGCACCCTCGTCCACGTCTGCGACTTGCAACCCATGCCCGCAACCAGGCAGCCACGTGCGACGATGGTGTTCTGGTCCTTGACCGTCCCGGTTCCGGTCAGGACCTTGTTCAGATCGGGGACAAAGACCTTCCCCTTCCACACTTTAGGACTCACCTCCTGGAACTCCCGGAAGAGTTCGGTGCCGACCAGCTTAGGGGTGCCACCTCGGGCCGAGTTCGCCTTCGCCTTGTCATTCGCCCACACGACTGTGCCGCAGCGGCTCTTACCGCACGGGTGTACACGCACGTGGACGCTGTTCGAAGGGTTGCGCAGCACAAGGTCCTTGCCATTCTGTTGGGCGAACGCCGGAAGCGACGAGAGGAGGCAGCCAGCGGCTGCGGCCGAAACTCCAATAAAATAGCGCATAGAGCTCCCTATCTCGCTCCGCGTTAAACGGGTTCAACTCTTCGCAGCTTAGCCCTTCTGCGCCATGCAGGTGTCGTAGCTCTTCTGCCACGCGTCCTGGTCTTGCCTGCCTTCCCGCCGATCCTGCCTGTTCCGCGATCCAGCCACAGCCACGCCGGCAGCCGCTCCGCCCCTGGCCTTGTTCTCCTGATTGGCGTCCTTCAGCGCGCCCGGCGCATTATCATATTGGTTGCCCTGCACCGCACCGACAGCGGCTCCCGCTGCCGCGCCCTTTGCCGCGCCGCTAACTCTGCTGCCGTCGGGCCCTGTATCCGATCCCGGAGTATAGCCCGTGGCCTGCGTCGCTGCTGCCGAACAGTCGGCATCCGTTGGCTGCTGCGCCGCCGTTGGCACGGCGAACGCTGCGGCGACCACCAGAAGGCTCCCAACAAGCGCGTATTTCATAACGGCCTCCAATCTAGCGGTTTCGGTAGGCTCGTCAGTTGATCGGCAACACTGGGGTAATGTTGGAGTGGCTAGCTGAGTGCATGCCGAATTGTCCGCAGTCAGGCCGCGGGCGACGACGCCGAGTGTGTGCTTTTCCCATTGCTGCCACCGACTGACGATCTGCGCCTATTGTTCTTGCTGTGGAATTCGAGCGCGCTGGTCGTCTTCATCGTCGTCTTGGTTTGAAGCGGAATTCCACAGTTCACGATGAAGGCCCTGAACTGCGCTCCTAGCTGGAATGCTTCTTCGGGCGTGCCCTTCGTGGAGATTTCGAGAATGTGGGGCCCGTCCGGGTAGAGCCAAAGTTCTACGACCACCGGCCGGTCGAAATCCTTCGGCTGTTGCTTGAGGCGCAGCAGGAATGTCGGACCAAGCGGAACGAGGTCCTTCATGGTCAGCCCTTCGGGTGCGTGCGCCACGAAAAAGTCGCGCTGCCTCTTGGATAAAATCGACCGGAGCGGAGTCTTGCCTTCACTGACGTAGAGCACGTCCTGGGCCGTGCAACGGCCCTTGGCGGATCCGGAGCACACATAGCCGCCCGGGTTGACGTCGACTTCGATCTTGAACGCTTCGTCGTGGCGAAGCTCGGCTTCGATCGCGGCCGGATCGATCGGACGCAACTTCACCACCGTATCGCCCTTTCCTTTCGGACTCCTGCGTGCGCGGACGATGAGGCCCGCCTTGTTGAGCGCGAGGTCGGGCGTATCGAAGAAGTAGGTCTGCCGCGGTTCCGCCTCGACCGGGTCGAAGCCGAGCGCCGGGATTGCCCCGCGGTGGCCCTGCGGGACGATGACCTTCAGCTCGACGCTGTTCGAGCCCTTGAGAAGCTCGAGAACCTTGACGACGGCCTCGCCTGACAGGCGGCTCCGGTCGGCGCTAGCGCGGCGCGTTATCGGCCCTTCCTTGTTCATCGTCCTTGCCCCAATCTAGCTGCCAAACCGCTCCGCCAACACGCCATGCCGAAGGCCGCGGTCGCTCACCGTCAACTGGTCCTTGCCAAGCTTCTGCAAAACCGTTCGAACGATGCAGGCTCCGGCCAGGATGACCTCCGCCCTCTTGGGCTGCAGACCGACGATGGAACGGCGCGCATGGGCATCGCGCGGGGCGTAAAACTCGATCTGGCGGTCGATTTCGGTACTCGTGAGAACCGCGCCCTGCACACGTGCCGGGTCGTATTCCGCCAGGCTCAGACTGACCGCCGTCAGGTTGGTGATGGCGCCGCCCATGCCGACCAGCAGGTCCGGCGAAGGCCGCCCGTCGAGCCGCCCCAAGTCTTCCGATAGCTGCGCCATCGTTTGATGAAGCACGTCGTCCGAAACGGCGCGGTCCAGCTTGAAGCGCTCGGTGTAGCGCGCCGCCCCGACCTCGACGCTGAACTGTTCGTCGATTTTCGCCTTGTGTCCGAACGTGAATTGGGAGCTGCCACCGCCCGTGTCGAAGACGACGACCGAGCCGACGGCGGGTCCGAGCGCCGCGGTGGTAGCGAGGTAGGCGAGCCGCGCTTCGTCCTCGCCGGAAATCAATTCCACCCTGACGCCCGAGCGCGCCCGAATGGCCGCGAGCGTATCGCCGGCATTGCCCGCAATCCGGAAGCCTGCAGTGCCGACGGCGGCAATGGCCCGTACGCCATGACGCTTCGCTTCCGCGGCCATCCCGGCGATTGCGTCGGCCGTCCGCTTGAGCGGCTCGTCATCGATCTTGCCCGTCGCGGCCAGTCCCTCGCCGAGCCTGGTGAGCTCCGCGCGGTCGGAGATGGTCGTCCATCCGCCGTCCGGGTCACGGCCTGCGAGATGGAACTTCACGGAATTCGTGCCGACGTCGATGATCGCGTAGCGGTCCGGCTCGTGGTCGAGGAGCGCCGCCAGTCCGCGCAGGTAGCTGGTGTTCGAATAGCCGGTCAGGCCGAGAGATTCGATGGCACGGACGATCGCGTCGGCGTCCTCGGACTCGATGGCGATGGTGCGAACGGCCTTACCATTCGCAACGATGTCCGAGAGCTCGGCAATGCAGCCCTCGACGGTGTAGCGGATGCGGCGCTTGTGGACTCGAACGACCCTGACGCCGCTGTCGGGACGGTCGAAGGCGTCCAGCATGGCGTCGAGGCTGCAACCGCCGGCCAGGGTTTCCGGCGCAGGGACGCGCATAGCTTCAACGACCTTTGCAACGTCCGCGGCCGGTAGCGGAAACTCCGCTTTCATGACGGGTGCCCATTGTTCGAGGCCATCCGCATTGACCTGGCGCAGGACTTTTATGTCCATCAGGTCGTCGCGGAGCTTCACATTCTCCCCGCCGCCCGACAGGAAATAGATCTCGTCGGTTTCCTTGGGCGCGCTTGGAGCGAGCCGGGTGATGCGCTCTTCCGCCACGCCGAAACGCTGGCCGAACGAACGCCACTCCCAGCGAAGGGCAATGGCGGAAGTCGTGTCCTGCCCGCGTGAATCCTGTCCAACCAGAGTTGCCATCGCAATTCCTGTTCGCGTCGCGAAAGTGCAACCTCAGTCCATTGCGCATGGCTAAAGCCGGAGAACATCAGCAATTGCCCCACCCGACTTGGGGCACTTCCACTGATTGGCCGGTCTGGCGCGCCCCTTACTGCCGTTGATCAAACGCGTCCTTGGCCCCTCCAAGGCGCTTGTCGGTCGGTGATCGTTTGCAGGCAGATGAAGAGGATCCTTGAGCGATGAACATGATCCCGAAGAGGTCCCACACCGGCTTGGCATCCTCCGCCGCTTTGGCCCTGATCCTTGGTGCTGGCCTGTCCTCCTGTTCCCAGCCGGCCGAACAGAACGCAACCGGCGAGAACCAGGCCGAGCAGACTGCGCTTGACGAGAATGCGGCTGCGCCAGCTGGCACCGAGACGGCTGCGGCCGACCAGGGCGCGAGTGCGGAAAATGCAAAAGCGCTGCTCAAGTCGATGTCCGACTATCTCGGCGCGCAACAGGTCATATCGCTGAGCTATGACTCGGTTTTCGAGGTCGTGACCAAGGATAAGGAGAAGCTCCAGCTCGCGACTTCCGGCACGGTTCTGATCAATCGGCCGGACAAGATCCGGACCACTCGCCAATCCGGATTCTCGGATACCGAGATGGTGTTCGACGGAAAGACGGTGACATTCCTGGGTAAGGGCCAGAACGCCTATATCCAGGCGGAGGCGCCCGGCACGGTCGACACTCTGATCGACCAGCTGAGGGACAAGTTCCACAGGCAGCTGCCCGGTGCCGATCTGCTGATTTCGAGCCCGTTCGACGCGCTGATGACCGATGTCACGGACGTCAAGGATCTCGGCAGCGGCGTGATCAACGGCAAGGAGTGCGACCACCTCGCATTCCGCGCCAAGGACACCGATTGGCAAATCTGGATCGCCCAGGGCAAGGATCCTTATCCGTGTCGCTATGTGATCACCAGCAAGGGCGTCGATCAGGCCCCGCAATTCACGATGCAAATTCGTGACTGGAAGACAGGCGCTGCAGCCGGGTCGTCCGACTTCGCCTTCACGCCGCCCGCCGGCGCCAAGCGGATGGATGCCAAGGATCTCCAAGCGCTGAAGGACACCAGCGACCTGCCAGAAAATTACCGGACTGGAGAAGCACAATGACCATGCCCGCAACAGTGAAGATCGGGCTGTTGGCCGGATTTGCCGGACTTGTCGGCCTTGCCGATCCGGAAGCGGTTCTGGACAGCATCGGTTCGGATTCGGTCGCTATTGTCAGTGCCGCCGAAGCCAGGGTGGGGCGTCCGCTGACCCCGGTCAGCGTGGCCGGCGTGGCCCGCCGCACGACCCGGCGCTGCGCCGCCGGCGTTTATAACTGCTAGCCTTCAGCTGCCGATCGGCCACCAACAGACCGCGCTAGGGCGACGTTCGCATCCGTGCGGAAATAGAACCTCCGTGGAATTGCGAACAAATCTGCCCGCAGGAAATCTTCATTGAGAGTACAGCCGCCGTCGCAAGCGTAGGGCGGGGAGTTGCTCGAAACGGAACCGACTTTGTTCGGTGCGCAGTCGCAAGTATCCTCCTCGGCGCGAACTGACGAAGGAGTGGAGCTGATGGAGGGCGGATCCCTGGCAGATTGGCTATCCGACCTTTCAGTCGTCTCGATCGGGATCCTCGCGCTAGCCGTGATGCTCATTGCGTCGGGCGCCGGTTACCTCACGCGCAAGGCTCGGGAACGACGCCCGTCGAAGAAGGCACGCGAGTTTGCGGAGTTGGTCGCCCAGGAGGGATACCTGTTCGGCGGCCTGCTGGGCCTGCTTGGTCTCCTTCTCGCCTTCAGCTTCGGGATGGTGTTGAGCCGGTACGAAGAGCGACGCGAGCTGGTGACCAGCGAGGCCAATGCGATCGGCACAGCTTACCTGCGCGCGCAGCTGCTCGACGAGCCGCATCGTTCGCGACTTAGCCAACTCTTAGTCGCCTACACTGGCAACCGCATCGAGCTAGCGGATGCAGGCGGCGATAGCCCTGCGCTTCTTGCGAGGAACGACCAGCTCCTAACCGACATCTGGACCGCGATCCGCGCTTCGCGCGAATCCGCGCTCGCCCACGGCGTCACGACTGCCCTGCTGATTTCTTACAACGAAGTGATTGACCTCGACACGGAGCGCAAGGTTGCGTGGGGCCTGCGAGTGCCGGTCGAGGTCATGATCCTGCTGATCGTCTATCTCGCGGTAATGGGGGCGGTCGTCGGTCACCAGGTGGATGGTCCCCGTGCCAAACGGGTGGCAATCGCCTTTTTCATTGCGATCGCACTTTCGATCACCGTTATCGCGGACTTAAACCGGCCGATGTCGGGGCACGCCCGGGAATCACAAAAGGCGATGCTGATGCTCTTGCAATCGCTGCGCGCACAGCCGCCGCAGGTGTTCGATCGGTTCAACCCCGGCCTGAAAGAGCCGTCCGACAGTGGAGCCGGCCAGTAGGCGTGCCTCGCTGCTCCAATGAGGTTTGTTATCCTAAGTAGGTGTCCACGGGGTAACCCCGATAGCGCGAGCCGTTCACGGAGGGCATCCGGCACAGGTGGTTGCGGTGGTAAAAGCATACCGGAGAACCACCATGCTTCGCCGTGGTACAGGACAGAAGGAACCCACTCCCTGGTCGCTTCGGCGACCCAAGGCAGGTCCGGCTCTGTAAGGGATGTGGCGGAAGCGGAAACTTGCGCCGCTTCAGCGGCAGGCTTCACGGTACTGGAATGGATTGGCAGTCCGGCTTGCCGTCGCGTGCCTTCTGGTTGCGCTCGCCTTTTCGTTGCTGTGGTTCGACCGGGACGGGCTGCGGGACAATGTCGACAGTCACCTCAGTTTCGCTGACGTCGTCTACTTCACGATGATCACCGTTTCGACGGTCGGCTATGGCGACATCGTCCCGGTTAGCGAGCGGGCGCGCCTGATCGATGCATTCCTCATAACGCCGATCCGCATCTTCCTGTGGCTGATCTTCCTCGGAACGGCGGCGGAATTCCTGATCAAGAATAGGTGGGAGGACTGGCGCATGCGGCAAATCCAACGAACGTTGCACGATCATATCGTGCTCGCAGGCTTTGGCCGCAGCGGCCAGAAGGCTCTTGAAGAGCTTCTCGCTGCAGGCACCGAAGTCCGGCGGATCGTCGTCGTCGACGACGATGCAGAGAGGATCGAACTTGCCAAGGCGGCGGGTGTCGCGGCCATTCGCGGCGACGCCACGCGAGACGACGTGCAAAAGACCGTCCATTTGGAACGGGCGAGCAGCCTGATTGTCAGTTGCGGTCGCGACGATACGTCGATCCTGACGGTCCTAACCGCTCGCCACCTGGCGCCCGAGGTCCGAATTGCAGTGGCGATCCGCAATCAGGACAATGAAGCCGTTGCGCATCGCGCGGGTGCGAACATCGTCGTCAACCCGGTCAGTTTCACGGGCGTCCTCCTCGCAAGCACGAGCCACGGCGAGCATATCGCCGAATATCTCACGGATCTCGCGACGACCGAAGGCCGCATCAGGCTGCGTGAGCGTGAAGTGACCGAGAGCGAGGTGGGCCAATTGCTGAAGGACATCGGCGGTGGTCGAGCGCTCCGGCTGTATCGAGGCAATAAAGTCCTTTGCTCCGACGACGCGGATCCGCCGCGTGTTGAGCCTGGCGACATGATTGTCGAGATCGCTCGGGCGTAGCGCACGCGCGGAAAGCCCGCTCTCGCGCCGAATGTCAGCTTTGGGTCGAAAAGCCCAACTTCGACAACGCGCTGACAGATTGATTTCGTTTGGTGACCCCTACGGGACTCGAACCCGTGTTTTCGCCGTGAGAGGGCGACGTCCTAGACCGCTAGACGAAGGGGCCTTCTTGAGCAGGGGGCGCCATATGTGGGCTGGCGCCCCGCTAGTCAATCAGTCGAGCTTCAGCCGCACGAACCCCATCGCGCCGATGGGATTGTGACCTCCGTAGCGCGGAGCGAGGCCGTCCGGCACGAAATTCAAAGCGAGCAGCCCGCCGGCGCCGAGCGACAGATGTCCGGCAATCCGGAAGTCGCGCAGGGCGCCGACGGACAGCTTGCCAACGCGATAGGCCTGGCCGTGCTCGTCGAGGTCGAGCAGTTCACGATTCTCGGTGATTTCGCCGCGAGCGAAGGCCGTCCAGCCACCATGCTTCACCGACGCTTCGGCAACATAAGCATCGTCGCTCAAAGGCTCGCCGTGATGGCTTACAGTCTTGCGGCCCCACGCGACACTACCGGCCAGCTTCCAGCCCGGCGCAACCTCGCGCGCATAGAGCAGGCTTGCCGACCAGCGCTTCTGGTCCACCCCTGGCTCGAGCTGTTCGGGATCGACAAAATGGCCCCAGCTGCCTTGTAGCGACAGCTCCGCCGTCGGGTTCCAGGACAGGCGGATGGCCGTCGAGTCCAATGCGCCGGTCTCGATGTTCCAGCGATGCTGGTCCGGCTCGCGCCCGTTTAAGCGGCTAATTTCAACCTTCACCCGATCGAGCACGACCCCGGCCGTCAGGACGCCGAAGCTGATGTGCGTCGAATCCAGCCAGTGGTGGCTGATCGGCGCTTCGGGCGAGTCCATGATCGCCTCGCGATGCATGAAGGCTGGCGGTCCAAAGGCAGGCTCGCCGGGGAGGCCGGCGTAAATAAAGACGCTGCTCTTCGTGCCGATATTCTGGGACACTGACGCCGACAGCTCCATGAAGAAGTCGTGCGGGTGCTGGCGGTCGATCAAGCGGTCGCGACCATTCGCCGTCTCTCCGCTGGCGAGCAGGAGCGGATAGCCGCGCTTGCCCATCAGCGGGTCCGGGCTGAACGAGGCGCGTAGCTGGAGCGTCCCATTGCCAAGCGGCCGCCGCGCCATCCCCATCAGCATCCCGCTGGGAAACAACTCGTCCTTACCGCGCCGCCCCGATTGATGGTCGGCAACGAGGTTCACGACCCCGTGAGCCATCAGCGTCCAGTCGCCGGCCTCGCTCATGAGTCCCATGTGCTCGGAAGCGTCTGGCTGCCAGGCTGTACCGGAGGACTCACGCTGCATCGCGTACGGACCAAGCGCTCCGCCGGTCGGCATGGAATGGCCGGCGTGCTCGCCTGACCGTATCCCTGGCATGTCGGCGCTCTCCGTCACCCCATGCTCAACGTGCGGCGGAGCTTCAGCCGCAGGCGCCGCTTGGGGCACGCCGCCGTGCTCGCCGTGATCCTGCTCCACCGACGGAGCTTCGCTCTTTCGCGGGACGGCGGGCTTTTTCGCCGCGGGCTTCTTCGCGGCGGGCTGCTTCTTCGTCGTTTTCTTTTCGGGTGCCGGCATCTGCATGCCGGGCATGTGCTGGTGCTGTGCCGAGGCGGGCACGGCCGGCGAGGCGAGCGCGAACGCGCTCACCGTCGCAGTGAGAAATCTGATCACAATGTATCTCCGAAAAGCGGAGCGCCGCGCGGCCGCGGCGCCCCGCCTTGTCTTTACTGGGCGCGCTTCGGCGTCGTTCCGCCCTTGGACATGTGGCCTTCGTGGCCCTTCATGTCCTTGCAGCAGTGTTTGCAGCAGTCCTTCATGCCTTCGTGGTGGTCATGCTGCCCCGTGGCGGCTTGGCCGTGCTGCATGGCGGAGTGCTGCGCGTGCGCATCGGCTGCGGGCGCGGTCGCGGGCTGGGCGGCGGCGAGCGCCGCTGCGATCAAGGTCATCATGGTTCGATCTCCTGAATTCGATTGGAAACGTTTGGTCCGTCAGGAGAGCCGCGGAGGAGGTGTGGCCGTTTCGGGCTGTATGCCGTCAAGGGACGCGATAGGTGCAGGCGCCAGCACTGCGTAGGCGAGCGGCGCGAACTCGGAGCTCGCGAAGTGGACAGCCGGAAGCGCCCCGGAGCAGGCCATCGTACAGGCCGTCAGCCCGCCCTTCCTGTCGTTCTGCGGCGTTTGGTCCGGGCAATGTTCCATCGGCGTTGCCGCCGCCGCTTGCTCGTGGTGCACGGGAGTGGCGGCCGTTGCCATGCCCAGCGGCATGAGCAGTACGGCGAGCAGGACGAGCAGCCTGGAAGCGAGCCTTGTCACTTCGCCTCCAATAGATGTGGCGCAGAGGCAGGGCAACGCATCAGTGGCAGGCCTTCAGCTCGCGCTTAAGGAGCCAGTAATTGACGGGCCATGCCACGAGGAAGCCGGCCGGAACGGCCAGGGCAAGTCCCTTCCAGAACATCCATGACGCGACCGACGGCGCGGACACGCCGCCCATGTGATAGTCGACGAAGTTCATGACGAGCTCCATCGCGCCGATAGAGATAACCTCGCCGATCCAGATGATCTTCAGGGCATGCAGGACCCCGACATGCTGCTCGCGCATGACGGGCACGAGGCCGAGAGTCATGCCCGAGAGATAGGCCAGGACGGTCGCGAGGATCATGGTCGGCCATACTCCCAGGCCAAGGGTGACGCCGATCATCAGGCCCGCAACTTCGCCGATCACGCAGCCGGTGAGGCAGTGCAGGGTCGCCTGAGCGGAGGTCTTGAGCGCTCCGCCGCCATTGCCATGATTGTGGTGGCCGTGCGCGGCATGTCCGTGCGCGGGGTGGTTCATTTCCGACATTTCAGTACTCCAAAAGTCTGTGTCGGCAGTCATATAGGTTCCGTACCGTAGTACGGAGTCAAGGGGCGTCAGTCGTCCTTGTCGCGTTCGCTCAGGTAGCGCATCAGCTCAGCGAGCGTGGATTCCATCTGGTCCTGCATCTGGCTGACCAGCTCATTCTCCCGCATGCCCACATGGTCGAGCGGCTTCGAATAGCTGTCGGAAAAGGACTGCAGGTCCGCCCGGTCGAACACGCCTTTCGCGACCAGCTTGGCGAGGATCACGAGGAGCCCATTGGTATTTGCGATGGTCCCGGCAACCAGGGCTTCGTCCACCATGGACAGGCGCTTGTCGTTGTCGGCTTCGTCGAGGTCCTGTTGTTCGGTCGTGCTCATGATGCCGATCATGGCGTGCTCTACGCATCGCGCAAGTGAAAGGCTCCTACGGCTCGATATATTGCCGAAGCCGGCCCCATGCCGCCGCCTTTTCGACCAGAGGCCGGGTGTTCGCGGCGCTCGACGACGGCAAATCGATAAGAGTCACATGCAACGGTGGGTCACCGATGAGGCGGCGCCCGATCGAGGCTGCCGTGCCGCCGTTGAACGCGATGGCGCGCAAGTCCGGATAGTCGTGCAGCAAATGTTGGATCCGGTTGTGCTCGGCGAGCCGGATCGCCTGGTCGAGGCTACCGCGCCGGCTCGCCGACGCGATCACGTCCCACAGGCCGATGCGCTGCTTAGCCAGGCGCTGGAGGCGGTCCGCATAATCCATCGACTGAAGGTCGTCTCCGATCGCAGTCCCGAGCAGGCGCCAGAACTGGTTGGTCGGATGCGCGTAATAGCGCTGGGCCGCCAGCGAAGCGTCGCCGGGCAGGCTGCCCAGCACGAACAGGCGGGCGTCGGGTCGGGCAATCGGCGGCAATCCGGCTTTGACGCTCAACAAGAAACCCCTACAGCCCACCGCCGTGAAGCCGACCGACATCCGCGTGGCCCTCTTTTCGGGCAATTACAATTACGTGCGCGACGGCGCCAACCAGGCGCTCAACCGCCTCGTCGAATATCTGCTGCGGCAGGGCGTGAAGGTCCGCGTCTATTCGCCGACGGTCGAGAACCCGGCCTTCGAGCCGACGGGCGACGTGGTGTCGATCCCGTCGTTTCCGATCCCCGGCCGGTCGGAATATCGAATGCCGCTAGCCATTCCCGCGAGGGTTCGCCGGGACCTCGACGAGTTCAAGCCGAACGTGGTTCACGTCTCGAGCCCCGATCTTGTCGGTCATCGTGCCGTGACCTGGGCAAGGCGGCACAGGATCGCCGCAGTCGCATCGGTGCACACGCGCTTCGACACCTATCTTGCTTATTATCATTTGCAGGCCCTCGAGCCGCTGGCCCGCGGAATCATGCGGCGCTTTTACCACCGCTGCGAGGTCGTGATGGCGCCGGCGGAATCGACGGCAGCCGTGCTCCGGGCGCAGCGGATGAACCGCGACGTGACGATCTGGGCGCGCGGCATCGATCGCGACCAGTTCAATCCCGAGCGCCGCGACACGGCGTGGCGGCGTTCGATCGGAATTGGGGATGATGAAATGGTCATCGCCTTCCTCGGGCGCATCGTCATGGAGAAGGGGCTGGACGTCTTCGCCGACGCGATCCACGCCTTCGCGCCGCGGGGACTCAAGCATCGAGTGCTGGTGATCGGCGAAGGACCTGCCCGCCCTTGGTTCGAGCAGCAACTGCCCGACGCGATCTTCACGGGCCAGCTTACCGGGAACGACCTGTCGCGCGCCTTCGCCAGTTCCGACGTCTTCCTGAATCCGTCGATGACCGAGACCTTCGGGAATGTGACCCTGGAGGCCATGGCCTGCGCTCTTCCCGTGATCGCCGCCGATGCATCGGGAACCACGAACCTCGTTCGCGACCGCTACACTGGCACTTTGGTCGACGGCGCCGAGCCTGAGGAATTCGCCGATGCGCTCGAAGCCTATGCGCGCGACCCGCAGCTCCGCCGGCGCCATGGCGACGCGGCCCTCGCCGTTGCCGCGACGATGGATTGGGATTCGATCAATTCAACGGTGGTGCGCGCTTACCATCACGCGATCGTCAAACGCGAGCGGCTGGCGCGCATTACCGGGCGCTAGTCGGCGAGCTTGATCCGCTCGATCCGCTGTGCCGCCTCGTCGAGGATCGCAGCGATTTCGTGCAAGAGGTCATCGTTGATGCCGTCGCGGCTGACGCGATGCTTGAGCGCGGTCATGAGATTCTTGACCGCCCTTCCAATCGCCGGTCCCGCCGTGGGTTCATCGCCGGGGGCGAGGTCCTGCAGACGTTCGATCAGCTCATCGACGTCGGCCGCATTCTCTTCGAGGTGCGTTCGCCCCGCCTCCGTGATCTGGAACGGCTTGCGCGGCCCTTCGCCGGCGGCTTCGTCGATGAAGCCCATGTCCTGCAGCAGGGTGAGCGTCGGATAGACCACTCCCGGGCTGGGCGCATATTCGCCGCCGGTCATGTCCTCGATCGCGCGGATGAGGTCGTAGCCGTGACGCGGTTGTTCGGAGATGAGCTTCAGCAAGACGAGCCGTAGCTCACCGCTTTCGAACATGCGGGCGCTTCTGCGCCGATTGCGTCCACCGCCGCGCCCGCCCCAATCGAGGCCGTCGACGTCGAAGGAAAAGGGTCCCCACCTGCCGTGCCAGCCGCGTCCGCCACGCATGGCCATCAAGCCGTCGGGCATGCTCAAGTGAATGCGCCCGCGAGACCCGCACCCATGATCGCTATGAGTCATTTCTATCCTCCTTTTCGATGTGTCTAAGATATATCTTAGCTACATCGAAAACAAGCCGGTTTGTGCAAGCGGGGCAAGGGACCTTATCTAGCGGAGACGATGGCCGACCTGTTCGCTGATCAAGACGTCCCCGTGCGCGAGGGAGAGCCCGCGGCGGACAATGCGCCGCTCGCCGACCGGCTCCGGCCGTCCGAGTTGGCCGAAGTGGTCGGACAGGAGCATCTGACCGGTCCGGACGGAGCGATCGGTCGCATGGTTGCGGCGGGCAAGCTCGCTTCGATGATCCTGTGGGGACCGCCCGGAACCGGCAAGACCAGCATCGCGCGCCTGCTGGCCGATGCGGTTGGGCTCCGCTTCGTCGCCATTTCCGCCGTCTTCTCGGGCGTTGCGGACCTCAAGAAGCTCTTTGCCGAGGCGAAGACGGCCGCGCGTGCGGGACAGCAGACCCTGCTCTTCGTGGACGAGATCCACCGCTTCAACCGCGCCCAGCAGGACGGCTTCCTGCCCTTCGTCGAGGACGGCACGGTAACGCTGGTCGGTGCGACGACCGAAAATCCGAGTTTCGAGCTCAACGCCGCGCTTCTCTCGCGTTGCCAGGTGCTGATCCTGAGGCGGCTCGATCACGACGCGCTTAACGAGCTGGTCGAGCGCGCGGAGACAATCGAAGACCGTCCCCTGCCCGTCACGCAGGAAGCCCGCGAAGCGCTCATCGCAAGCGCGGACGGCGACGGACGCTTCCTCCTCAACCAGGTCGAAACGCTCTTCTCGATCGAGATCGAGGAACCGCTCGGTCCCGCCGAGTTGTCGGAACTTCTGCACCGCCGCGTGCCGGTCTACGACAAGGATCGCGAGGGCCACTACAACCTGATCTCGGCGCTCCATAAGTCGATCCGTGGGTCGGACCCGCAAGCATCGCTTTATTACCTCGCCCGCATGCTCGTCGCTGGAGAGGAACCACTCTACGTCCTTCGTCGGCTCACCCGTGCGGCCGTGGAGGACATCGGGCTCGCCGATCCGAACGCGCTGGTCCAGTGCCTCGCGGCGAAGGATACTTACGACTTCCTCGGCTCACCCGAGGGCGAGCTCGCAATCGTCCAAGCCTGCCTCTATCTCGCGACCGCACCCAAATCGAACGCGGCCTATATGGCGCAGAAGAGCGCATGGCGGAGCGCCAAGGAGACCGGCTCGCTGATGCCGCCCATGCACATCCTGAATGCGCCGACGAAGCTGATGAAGAATGTCGGCTACGGCAAAGGCTATGCGTACGATCACAGCGCGGAAGAAGGTTTCTCCGGCCAGGACTATTGGCCCGAGGAGATGGAGCCCCAGATCTTCTACGAGCCGACCGACCGCGGGCTCGAGGCGCGCATTCGCGAACGGCTGGATTATTGGAACGAACGGCGCAAAGAGCTGCAACAATCGGCCCGCGACGGGGGTTAAAGCCACGGGCAAAACAGGGAGCACGGCATGTATCAGGTCGACCAGAGCGCATACTGGCAAGCGCAGATGATGAACTGGGGTCCGCGCGTCCTCATCGCCATCCTGATCCTGATCGCAACATGGCTCGTCGCGCGCGCGGTCCAGTGGCTGATCCAGAAAGCCATCCAGCGCTCCCCGACCCTGAGGAAGCATGTCACGGGCACGCCCGAGGAAACGGTGGGCCATCAGCTCGGGACGATCGCCAAGCTCATAATCTGGCTGGTCGGCATCATGGCTGCGCTCAGCTTCCTGGGGATCGCCCAGATCCTCGCGCCCATCAACGACCTGGTCATTCAGATCTTCGACTTCCTGCCGCGCCTGATCGGCGCCGGGCTGATCTTTTTCGTTGGCCTGATCGTCGCCCGCATCGTGCGGCGCCTCGTCGAGACCGTTCTGGTCGCCGCGAACATCGACGGCCTCCTCTCTCGGCTTGGAGTTGGTACAGGACCCGACAGCGGCACCTCGCGGCGGAGGTCCAAGACCATGACGGCGGCCGCGGCAACGGGCGAGAGCGCGCCGCTTCCCGCCACCGCTGCCCGCGCGTCGCTCGCCCGCGCAGCCGGTGTCCTCGTCTTCGCCCTGATCATCATCCCGGTCGCCATCGCCGCCCTGCAAGTGCTCGGCATCGAGGCAATCTCCGGGCCCGCCATCGCGATGCTCGATCAGATCCTTGCGGCCATCCCGAGGCTGCTCGCAGCGGCGCTGTGGATCGGCATCGCGTTCATTGCCGCGAAGTTCCTCAAGTCGATAATCGAGGCGATCCTGCCGCCGACCGGCTTCGACGACGCGATCCGCTCCACGGGTGTAGTACCGGCAACGAGCACGCCGTCGCGCATCGTCGCCAACATCGCGATGATCGCGATCATCCTCGCCGCCGCCATCGAGGCTGCAAAGCAGCTCGGCGGCGACACGATCGCCATCTTCCTGATCCAGGTGACGGAGCTCGGCAGCAAGGTGATCTTCGGCACATTGATCATCGTCGCCGGCGTGTTCCTTGCGCGCATCATATCCAACCTGGTCGGCAGTGGGACCGGCGAACACGGCTATGCTCAGGCGCTGGTGCGCTATGCGATCATCGCGCTGTTCACGGCGATCGGCCTCACCTTCATGGGCCTTGCGGACCACATCGTGATGCTCGCCTTCGGCCTCATCCTCGGCTCGGCAGCGATCGCGATTGCGCTGTCCTTCGGGCTCGGCGGGCGTGAGGCCGCCGGCCGCGTGGCCAACAACTGGGCGGACCGGATTGCCGGGCGATCCGCGCCCCCCGCAGCGCCCCGCCGCACGCGCGCCCCGACCGAGCCGGACGACAGCCAGCCGCCCCTCGTGTGAGGAACCGTTTCGCGGCTTTTGTCGCGATCGACTGGTCAGGCGCGAAGGGACGACGGCACAAGGGCATTGCCATTGCCGAGGCACGCGGCGACGCGGCCCCGCGCCTCGTCCGCCCCGGCCATATTTGGTCGCGGGAGGAAGTGCTCGGCTGGCTGCTGAAGCGCGCCGTCAGGGAGCCGACTTTGTTCGGCTTCGACTTCAGCTTCGCCCCGCCGCTGATCGAGCGCGGAGAGTATCTCCTCGGCGAGCCTGACGTTCCCAAGACCGCGCGCGAGTTCTGGGCCTATGTCGATGCGAAGTGCAAGGACGAGGATTTGGGCGCGGTCAGCTTCCTCGAGACCGCGCACCGCCGGCATTTCTATTTCGGCATCGCCGACGGCGTGAAGGCCGACTTCGTGCGCTTCCGCCAATGCGATGCGCGGCTCAACGCGCAGGGCGGCCGCAAGACCGCAAGCACCTATGACGCGATCGGCGCGGCCCAGGTTGCGAAGGCCAGCTTCTCCGGCATGCGGCTGCTCCACCGCCTGGATGGCAAGGTCGCGATCTTCCCGATGGATCCGCTGCCGGCGACGGGAAGCGCGGTCGTGGAGATCTATACCCGCATCTATCTGCGCCGCGCGGGCATGAGCGGCGCGAAGTTGCGGAGCCGCGCCGACCTCAACCGGGCCCTCAAGGGTCTCGGCAGCAAGCCGGCGCGGCTCGGCTTCGAGCCCAACGACCATCAGACGGACGCACTGGTGACTGCCGCCGGGATGCTGGCCCTCGCGCTCGAAGAGCCACGCGCTTTCGAGCCGGAGGGGCTCACCGGCGAAATCGCGCGCAGCGAAGGCTGGACGTTCGGCGTCCTTTGAACCAAATGCGCCCTGAGCGCCGGATTAGCTCAGTTGGTAGAGCAGCGGTTTTGTAAACCGAAGGTCGCGGGTTCGAATCCTGCATCCGGCACCAGCGATCCCTCGGTTGGCAGCCCTCATCAGACCAGCTGGCCGATCTCCACCTTATACTCGAAGACCTCGATCCGCTCGTACAACTGCTCGGTGAAGAACGGCCCTTGCTGGACGAATCGCTGGGCCTCTTCGAAGCTCTCCGCCTCGACGAAGCCGAGATACCCCCGGCGCTTGCCGCTAGGATCGTGGAGCGCGCCGGCGACCGTCAGCATCGGCTGGGAAAAGTGCTCGTTCACTTCGTTCCGGAACTCCAGCAGCTGCTTTTCCACATCCGGCTTCAGATAAGCTGCGACCATGAACAACATCGACGATCACCTCCTCCGGCCGGCACGCACGACGGCGCTCCGGCTTGGCTACTAACGCACGGAACGGAAGCCGTTGCGAACGTCCTTGGTCCAGAACAGGGGCTGCTCCCACGCGGCGAAGTGGCCGCCCTTCAGATGCTGCTCATAGTAAATCATCTCCGGGAAGGCGGCTTTTGCCCAGCTCTCGGGCACCTGGTACAGCTCGGTCGGGAAGGCGCTTACGGCCACCGGCACCGTGACGCCTTGCGGCTCGAAGAAGGGCAGGCGATTCTCCCAGTAGAGCCGTGCCGAGGAAACCGCCGTTCCCGTCAGCCAGTAAAGCGTGATGTTGTCGAGGATGTCGTCACGCGTCAGGCCCTCGTCCACGCCGTCGAAAATACGCGCGATCAGCTGATAGCTCTCCGTGTCATGGTCGAGGATCCAGCTGGCGAGGCCGATCGGCGAATCTTCCAGCGCGTAGAGGGTCTGCGGCCTCAATCGCATTTCGTTGGCGTAGCCAAGGCCCTTGTCGAAGAAGAACTTCAACTGCTCGAGCGCGTGGCTTTCGTCAGGCGAGAGATTGGGCGGAGTCGGCCCGCCCTGGATCGCGGCGAAAATCTCCGGCGGCACGGCCGAAGGCATGTTGAGGTGGATCGCACGGACGCGGTCGGAGTGGTTCACGGCCAGCTGCTCGGTGACGGGGTCGCCCCAGTCGCCTCCGGACGCGACGAAATGCCGGTAGCCAAGCCGATCCATCAACGTTGCCCAGGCGCGGGCGATCCGCACGGGCTCCCACCCCAGCTCCGTCGGCGCGGCCGAGAAACCGTAGCCGGGCAGCGACGGGATCACGACGTCGAACGCCTCATCGGTCCTGCCGCCATAGGACGTCGGATCCGTGAGAGGGCCGATGACTTTCAGCTCTTCGATAATGGAGCCCGGCCAGCCGTGGGTGACGACGATCGGTAGCGCATTGGGCTCCTTCGACTTCACGTGGATGAAATGGATGTCGACGCCGTCGATATTGGTGATGAACATCGGAAGCGCATTCAGCCGCGCCTCGACGTCACGCCAGTCATAGTCACTCGCCCAATAGTCGGCGAGCTTCTGCATCGTCGCGAGCTGCACGCCCTGGGTGTCGTCATCGACCAATTCCCGGCTGGGCCATCGCGTCGCGTTGATGCGGCGCTTCAGGTCCGCGAGCTGCTCGTCGGTTGCATGAAACTCGAATGGGCGGATCGTCGGATCTTCGAGCGTTTCGGGTTTCGTTGTGGCACCGATGAAGGAGTCGGTCGTCCTCGCGGGCCCTTCCGCTGTCGTGCCCGCTTCCGTGATCGCCGGCGCCGGCCCTGGAGGTGCAGTCGATGCGGCACTCGCGGCGGACGGCACCAACAGCCCGAACGATCCAAGGATCGAGGACGCAAGGACGTGGCGGCGTGCAAACAGCGGGCGCGATAAGGGCATAAATGATCTCCTGGTCTCAAGGGATTTGGAGACGCATACGGGCGGGGTTTCGGGCCGTCGGAGATACTGGTGCGCTACGGGAACCGGGCCTGCGCGGGCTCTGCGCTCAGCCGCGCGAGTCGGTCAACCGCAACGTCACGGGACTTCGAGATCGATCCATATCGGCGCGTGATCGCTCGTCTTTTCCCAGCCGCGAGGGTCGCGATCGACACCCGCCGCCTTCAAGGATTTCGCGAGCGGCGGGCTCAACAGCGCATGGTCGATGCGGATGCCCGCGTCTCGCTGGAACGAGTTTCGCCAGTAATGCCAGAATGTGTAGATTCGCTCCTCGCGGTAGAGATGGCGCAGCGCGTCGGTCCAGCCCTGCGCGACGAGCTGCTCAAATTTCTCCCGCGCTTGGGGTGAGAAGAGCGCGTCCTTGGCCCAGCGCTCGGGCTTGTACACGTCCTGCTCCGTCGGGATGACGTTGAAGTCGCCGATCAGCAGCGCAGGGACACCGCTGTCGAGGAGATCGCGGGCATGGTCGTAGAGCCGGTCCAGCCACTCCAGTTTGTAGTCGAACTTGGGTCCAGGCCACGGATTGCCGTTGGGAGCGTAGAGGTTGCCGATGAGGACGCCGCAGATCGCGGCCTCGATGTAGCGGCTTTGCTCCAGCTTCGGGTCGTTCGGAAGTGCGCGACGCGTTTCGACCGGCTCACCGACCCGGCTCAACAAGGCGACGCCGTTCCAGCTGCGCTGCCCGTGCCAGATGGCGGCATAGCCGAGCGCCTGAATTGCTTCGACCGGAAAGGCCTCATCTGTGCATTTGAGCTCCTGCAGCCCGACAATGTCCGGCTGGAGCTCCTCCAGCCAGCGCGTGAGCACGTGGAGGCGCGTGTTGATGCCGTTGATATTATAGCTCGCGATCCGGAGCCTGCGCTTCTTTGCCATCAGCAGTAGGAACCCACGGGTCGCAAATGTGTTCTAGTCGACGTTGCTTCGGAACCACCGATATGTGTCTCCGGGGCGGACGCGGGCATCAGTCCTCGCATCGGCTCTGTTGATGACGCGAATCACTGGATCGGAAGCACGGGAGCCCCGCCAGGCATTTATGTCGGGCGGGGCTCTTTTTTCGAGTTGCGGGCCAACTCACAGGCTTATCCACCAATTCATCCCCAGAATTGTCGATAGTCCGACGCGAATCCGCTGGAACAACGGTGAGCCTCATGTATTCTTCCATCGTGCTTCGGAGCTCGAAAGAGAAACGAAGCACTGGAACCCCGGCAACTTCGGTTGCCGGGGTTTACTCGTTTATGGGCTCTGCAAATCTTCGGATCGGCATCGCCGAGGCTCAATCGCCGGATAGCGAGCACTCCAGTTCATCATCAGCAGCGCGTGTCGCGAAGGTGGGTGCGTTCGACCTGGATCGTGCAATGTTCGATGGCAAAGCGGTCATGAAGCATCCTGCGCGCGCTTTCCAACAGGTCGTCCGTGGAATCGACCGCGGGCGCGACGATATGCGCGGTCAGGGCCGTCTCCGTCGTGCTCAGCGACCAGACGTGAAGGTCATGGACCGTATCCACTCCCGGCAGCTGTCCCAGCGCGGCTTCGACCTCGTTCAGCGCGATGGTGCTTGGCACGCCCATGAGAGACATGCCGACGGATTCGCGGAACAGTCCGAAGCTGCCCCAAAGGATCACGGCCGCGACGGCTAGGCTGATCACCGGGTCGATCCACTGACGACCGGTCCACAAGATTAGCAGTCCCGCGCCCACCACCGCCGCCGACACGGCAGCGTCGGCGACCATGTGCAAATAAGCGCCCCGAATGTTGATGTCGTGATCCCGGCCGCGCGCGAACAGAAGGGCCGTCGCGCCGTTGATGACGATGCCGATGCCCGCCACAATCATCACGGTCGTGCCGTCGGTGGCGGAAGGATGGAATAGCCGGCGGACCGCTTCCGCGCCGATCGCGCCGACCGCAACCAGGAGGAACAGCGCATTGATCAGCGCCGCGAGGATCGATGCCTTCTTGAGGCCGTAAGTGAACCGCGGCGACGATCCGGCTTTCGCCATTATCCCGCCCGCCCAGGCCACCACGAGGCCGAGTACGTCAGACAAATTGTGCCCGGCGTCGGAAAGGAGGGCCATCGAGTTGGCGTAGAAACCGTAGACCGCTTCCACGAGCACGAAGGCGATGTTGAGCGCGATGCCCAGCGCAAATGCCCTGCCGAAGCTGGCATGCTCATGGGAATGCGAATGGCCGCTCACCGCGCTGCGCGTAGCCGAGCGACTTGGTGAAAGGAATTAGCGTTCTGCAGGAGGCGGCCGGGCGCGTTGCCGTGCCGACCTCCGTCCGTCGAAAGTGGCCGTCGCTTCATCCGATGCTCGCCTTGCGATAATATATCATGCCCTTTAATTCCCGAGACCTCTCCAATTCTGGACGGCCTCGTGAAGCGATTCATCTTCCTTGCCACCGCGGCGGCAATCCTCGCTGTGACGCCAGCACTGGCGCAGCAGGCGACGACGCTTAGAGCGGCCACGAACTCGGACGGAGGGACGCGGGCCGACCAGCCGGCCCCGGGCGATGCTCAGAAGGCGCATCCGGACCAGGACCACACGATCGTCGTGACAGGTGTGCGCCGTCAGGCGGGCGATGTGCTCGGCGGCGTGTCGGTCATGGATAAGGAAGAACTGGCGCGCGAGGCCCGGACGAGCATCGGCGAGACGCTGCAGGGTCAACCCGGCGTCACCGCCTCCAGCTTCGGGCCAACCGCTTCGCGCCCGATCCTGCGCGGCCTCCAGGGCGAGCGCGTGCGTATCCTCGTTGACGGCATCGGCAGCCTAGACCTGTCTTCGTCCGATCCCGACCACGCCGTGGCCATCAACCCGCTGACGGCGCAGCGCATCGAAGTGCTGCGTGGCCCAGCCGCACTGCTGTTCGGCTCGTCGGCGATTGGCGGCGTCGTCAATGTGATCGACACGCGCATCCCGCGCAGCATCCCGACTGAGCCGGTCCACTTGGATGCGCTTGTCCAATATGGCTCAGCGGCGAACGAGCGATCGGCAGCCCTGTCGGTCGATGCGCCGCTCGGCGGCCATTTCGTCGCGCATGTGGATGGCGCCTATTCGAAGTTCGACGATCTCGAAGTCGGCGGATTTCTGCTCTCGAAGCCGTTGCGCGAGGAGGCGCTCACCAGTCCCGATCCAGAGGTCCGCGCGCTGGCCTCGCTTAAGGGCAGGCTGCCGAACACGGACGGTCGCATTGCGGACGTCGCGGGTGGGGTGGCTTACATCGACGGCGATCTCAACATTGGTGTTTCGGTCAGCCGCCACAGTTTCAATTATGGCGTTCCAGTCCGCTTCTCACTCGATCCCAACGTCGAAGCCGAGCAGCCGACCATCGACGGGCGGCAGACCCGCGCCGACTTGCGCGTCAACGTGCCGATCGGCGGCTTCTTCAAGATGTTCGAGTTCCGCGGCGGAATCGCAAAATATCATCACGACGAAATCGAGGACACGGGCGAGATCGGGTCCAGCTTCTCGACGCACGGCGGCGAGATGCGCGCCGATATCGTGCAGACTGAGCGCGGCGGCTGGGGCGGCACTAGCGGCGTCCAGTATCTCGACCAGCACATCCGGCTGAGCGGGGAAGAGAAGTACCTCCCCGACGGCGAGAACCGGCAGCTTGGTCTCTTCACGCTGCAATCGCTTGTACGCGGCAAGGTGCGTTTCGAAGCGGGCGCCCGGATCGAATTCGCGAAGCTGAGCGCCGATGCGGACGCCGGGATCGCGGCGAACGGCGGCATCGTCGGAACTATGCCGTTCACGCGCAGCTTCACGCCAGTCTCCGGTTCGCTCGGCGCAACGTACGAGTTCGTCCCCGGATGGCGCGGGGGCCTGTCACTGTCGCACAGCGAGCGAGCGCCCTCGATCGACGAGCTGTACTCGCAGGGCCCGCACGGCGGCAGCCAGTCCTTCCTGTTCGGTAACCCGGACCTGGAAAAGGAGAGGAGCAATTCAGCCGAACTCAGCGTGCACCACGTGGTCGGCCCCCTGCACTTCCAGGGAAGCGTCTATTACAGCCGCTTCAACAATTTCATTTATCTGGCCCCGACGGGCGACGTCCGGGACGACCTGCCGGTGTACAAATATCGACAGGGCAAGGCCGAATATCTGGGCTTCGAACTCGGCAGCGATGCCAAGTTCGGGAAAGCGCTGGGCATCGACTGGGGCGGGGAGGTCGTCGCGGACGCCGTGCGCGCGACCATCCGCAACTTCGGTCCCGCGCCGCAGATCCCGCCGTTCCGGGTGCTGGGCGCACTGACCGGATCGCGCGGACAAGTCGACGGACGCCTCGAAGTGGAGCGCTTTTCCGACCAAGATCGAACCGCTCCGAATGAAAGTTCAACGCCCGGCTACAAACTCGTGAATGCGTCCTTCGACTGGCATCCCTTCTCGGCCAATCCGGAGCTGACGCTGTCGCTTCAGGCCAACAATCTGTTCGACGTCGAGGCCCGACGGCATTCCAGCTTCCTTAAAGACTATGCCCCCCTCGCCGGCCGGGACATTCGCCTGTCCGCGCGGATGAGTTTCTAGGGTCTCGCTCATATGCGCGACAGGAGCGGCTGCTATACCGCTGGCCGGAAACGGAGGAATGCATGAGATCGCGAAGGCTGCTGGCTTTGACTGTTCCGCTGGCTTTTCTCGCCTGCGCCGAAACCGCGGCCGCGGCGACTCTGATGGTCACCAAGACGGCGGCCTGCGGCTGCTGCCGAGCTTGGGTCGAGCATATGCGCAAAGCAGGGTTCGACGTGCAGGTGCGGGACGTCGAGGACGTGACGCCGACGGCTCGTCAGCTGGGCGTCCCCGATCATCTGCGTTCCTGCCACACCAGTCGCATCGCGGACTATGCGATTGAAGGCCATGTGCCGGCTGCGGACGTGAAACGGCTGCTCGCGACGAAACCGAAGGGCGTCGTGGGCCTGGCGGTGCCCGGCATGGTCGCCGGTTCGCCGGGCATGGAGGCTGGCTACTCGCAGCCGTACAAGGTCGTCTTGTTCGACAGGAGCGGAAAAACGCGGGTTTTCGCGACGCACTGACGGCGCGCTCGCTGCCGGCTTTGAACATAGAAAGAGGCGGCCCGGGAAGGGATCCGGACCGCCTCAACTGGAAGCGCACCTGGGGAGAAGAGTGCGTTTCCGCGGGGACTAAATATCGATACCGGCGGCGATGGCCTCGAGCTTGCGGACTCGTTCCTTGAGGTCTGCCATCTCGATCCTCCCGCTGGCGGGCGGAAGACCGCGGTCCCCGGTCGCTTGCGCCAGCTCCATCTTCTTCAGCTCGAGCCAGCCGCCCCAGGCCTTGAGGCCCGCGATGCTCGCTCCGCCGAGACCTGCGATCACGCTCGCCGAGAGCACTCCAATCGTCAGAGGGTCCATCACTTCTCCTCCTGCCGGAGCGCTTCGATCTCGCGCGCCAGCTCATCGTTCTGGCTGTTGATGTGATGATCGATCGCCATCAGGCGGCGGTCGGTCTCGTCGAGCTCGGTGCGCATGGCGTGCACCGTGGGCTTGCGGCGGACGGCTTCGTCCATGCGGTCGAAGTCGCTCATCCGGCGCTCGCCGGTCATAGCCTTCTTCTTCTGCACCGCGAGGTAGATGCCGACCGCGGCATAAGCGACGAGCGTCAGCTTGAAGCTGATGAACAGCGCGGCGGCGACCACGCCGATCCGGACGAAGGTCGGGTCGATCCCGAACCGGTTGCCGAGCGTCGAGCAGACGCCGGCGACCTTCGCATCATTGCGGTCCAGCGAGTACGGATAGAACTTACGAGCCATTTCCCCTTTTTCCTTCCTTACTGGACCCGCGTCTTCAGCGCGGCTTTCATGGCTTCGAGCTCGCGGTCGACCGCTTCGGCGGCCTTGAGCTCATGAATTTCGTCCTCGAGGCTGCTGATTCCAAGCGCCTCGGCGCGGCCTTCGGCAAAATCGGCGCGGCGCTCGAGCAGCTCGAACTTCGAGAACGCTTCCTCCGTGCGGCTGCCATGCATCACCTCACGCGCCTTCGCGCGGGTGACTGCGCTTTCAAGCCGTGCGGCGATGGCATTCTGACGGGCTCGAGCCTCCCGTAGCTTCGCCTGGAGCTTGGCTAGATCCACCTCGTAGCTGCGGAGCACCTGCTCCATCTGGCTCAGCTCATCGCGCAGACCATCGGCCATATCGGCCGCCTTCTGCCGCTCGATCAGCGCCAGCTTGGCCAGGTCTTCGCGATCCTTCGACAGAGCGAGCTCGGCCTTGGCGGTCCAATCCGCCTGAAGGTCGTCGAGCCGGCTCGTCGTGCGCCGCATCTCCTTGATGTCGGCGATCGAGCGTGCCGCCGAAGCCCTGACCTCAACCAGCGTCTCTTCCATCTCCATGATGATCATGCGGATCATCCTGGCGGGGTCTTCCGACCGGTCGAGAAGCTCGGTCATGTTCGCCGCGAAGATATCGCGAGCGCGGCTGAACACGGGACCGCTGAACCAGGTGGCGATGGGAGCGAGGCGCGAAGTGGCGGCCTCTTCTTCCCTCACCAGCCGCGGCGTGCGGACCGGGACATGGGCTTCGATGACTTCGAGTTCAGGCATTGATGGTGACCTTTACGGGGTTGGCGTTGGCCTGTGCCGGGCCGACGGCGGCGCCGATCGCGACGGTGCTCATGGCGAGCGCCCCGACGATGGCGACCAGCGTGCGAGTGAGTTGCGACTGCGACGACATTTCTAATCTCCCTTTTCTCGGCTTGCCGTCCGGCCTGCCGATGCAGCCTACTATTCAAGGGTCGTGCCAATCGCGAAAAACTGCGAAAAACGATGCTCAAAGCGGCAGATTGGGGAAATTTGCCAACCAAGACTTGGTGGGAATTCGCCAACGGTCGGTTGGGAACATTCGCCACCCGCGGAGCGTCGATGCGGTCAGCAGTTCAGTAAGGAGTGAAGGTGATGTTGGGTAAGATTGCAGGCGCGTGGCTCGGCAGCAAAGCCGCCGGGCGCAATTCGGGTTTCAAGGGCGCGGCGCTCGGCTACGGCGCGGCTGCTCTCGCCCGGCGTAGCGTTCCCGCGCTCGCGGCCGTCACATTGGGTGGATGGGCCTTCAGGAAATTGCGCGACCGTCGCCGCGCGCGCGCGCCCTACCCCTCGGAGGCGACGCCGTCCTCGCTCTGAGGCGGATTTTCAAAATAGGGCTCAACCTTGCCGTTGAGCTTCAGCGTCATCGGCTGGCCATAGCGGTCCCGGCTGCGGCCGGCCGCTACGCGGATCCAGCCTTCTGAGACGCTATATTCGATGACGTTGGTCTTTTCCTGGCCGTTGAACTTGATGCCCACGCCACGGTTCAAGAGCGTCTCGTCGAAATAGTCGCTGCGCGGGTCGAGCGAGAGGCGATCGGGCGGTGTGTCTGTAGGAGTATCGGCCATGCCGGCGCCCTACCCTCGCGCGGCGCGGACCGTCAACGCGGCTGCTGCGCCGCCTTGGCATCGGCAGCGGCCTTTTCGAGCAGCGCGTCCAATGCGGCACGGTCGAATACCAGCCCACCCCGCACTACCAGTTCCGGCCGTTCGAGGTTTGCCAAACCCTTACTCGGATCGGCGCGGAGCAGGATGAGGTCTGCGCGTGCGCCGGGCTCGACCGTACCGAAATTGGCCTTCCATCCAAGTGCCGAACCGCCGTTGGGCAGCGAGCGGAAGTAGTCGCGCGGCTCGACCGTCGCCGTCCTGAGCGCCTCGATCGGCGAAAGGCCGGCCGCACCGAATGCACGGATCTCCTCATGAAGACCTGGTCCCCACAGGTGGAACGCCTGTGCCGTGTCGGAACCCGCCATCATATGCACGCCGGCGCGGTGGAACGCCGCGATCATGCGCCGACGGATATCCCGAAACATCGTCGCGTCGGTTGGCGTGAACTCCTTCCTCAGCTGCTCGCGCTGCGCGGTCCAGTTCTGCAGGGCTTGGGCGGGGACGTACCGCAGCACGGGATCGGCAAGCAGGCGCTCAGTCGGCGTTTCCGTGTCGCTGATCTTTTCGAACAGGCTGAGCGTCGGCACGTGCCACGACTTTGCCGCCGCGACCTTACGCGCGAGCGCGTTCAGCTGCGCATCGGTCGTCATGGCCGCGACGTGCAGGATAGGCGGGGGCGGGATCTGGTCGAAGGCGATCTTCTTTTCCGGAGCAGTGGCCGGAATAAGTTCGGCAATGGTGCTGTCGAGATGCTCGACCTGTTGGTGCGCCGCCATCGCGCGGTCTAGCCCAACCGGGTTCGTGACGTGACCGGCGGTTGGGATGCCCTGCTTCCGCGCTTCGTCAGCAATGGCCTGCCAGACTACTGGGTCCGGCAGGTTGTGCGACTTGATCAGATCGAAGCCGGCTGTCCTTGCCTTGCGCACGGCCTCGCGGCCCTGCTCGGCAGTCGTCGTATTCTTGTCGTGCAGCGCGGGCGCGGCCGCGTAGAAGCGCGGACCCGCGAGCTCGCCGCTTTCGAGCTTCCCGCGAACGACGAGATTGCCGGGCGACCCGGCCATCCCGCGCGCAGTCGTCACGCCATAGGCGAGCATCACCGCCAGCGAACGCTGCGCCGCGTCTCCCGGCTTGCCCTCGGTCGGGGCAAGGTGGACGTGCATGTCGACGAGGCCGGGCATGAGCACTTTGCCGGTCGCGTCGATCCGTCGCGCTCCGGCCGGCACCTGGATCCTCGACACCGGCCCGACCGCGACAATGCGATCGCCTTTCACCAACACCGTCTGTCCGTTTAGCCGTTCGGCCTTAGTCATCGGCAGGACGGTCGCATTGACGATCGCGACGTCGGCCTGCTGCGCTTGCGCGGCAGAACCGGCCATCATGGCCACGGCGCCTGCGATCAAAACAATTCGATTCATGCTTGTCCCCCCTGCGATGTCAGAGACTTCCCTGTCCACGCTGTGAGGCACAGCTATGGTCGACGACCGGCCCGCCTTTATCGACAAGCCGCTTCGGCCGTTTCCGGCCGATGTAAAGGACTCTTGTCAGCCAGAGTTGCCGCGTAAGCAACTCCCTATTAAGCGCTCGCCGACACATGAGCGACACCATCAATGAGTGACAGGGACCCTTCACTGCGCCGCAACGCGCCAAGACTCGCGTTGCACGTGCCCGAACCGACGTTCCGGCCCGGCGATACGCCGGACTTCTCGAAGCTTGAGGTGCCGGCGGCAGGCGAAGCGCCAAAGCCCGACGTGGCGGCGACCGCGGCCGAAACGCATCCCCTCACGACGCAGCTGGTGCGGGTCCTGGGTGACGACAATAAGGCGGTCGGCCCGTGGGACCCGAAGCTCGACGCTGAAACGCTGCGCAAGATGCTGCGCGACATGGTCACCGTGCGCGTCTTCGACGACCGCATGTACAGGTCGCAGCGGCAGGGTAAGACCAGCTTCTACATGAAGTGCACCGGCGAAGAGGCAATCGCCATCGCTGCGCAGAACGCGCTCGACCGCGAGGACATGCACTTCCCGACCTATCGTCAGCAGGGCCTGCTCGTCTCTCGCGGCTATCCGCTCGTCGAGATGATGAACCAGATCTATTCGAACAAAGGCGACAAGCTGAAGGGCCGCCAGCTTCCGATCATGTATTCGGACAAGGCGTACGGCTTCTTCTCCATATCGGGCAATCTCGGCACGCAGTTCCCGCAGGCCGTTGGCTGGGCGATGGGCGCGGCGATCAAGGGCGACAGCCGCATCGCGATGGGCTGGATCGGCGACGGCGCGACGGCCGAAGGCGACTTCCACAGCGCCCTGACGTTCGCGGCCGTTTACAACGTTCCCGTCATCCTCGCGGTCGTGAACAACCAGTGGGCCATCTCGAGCTTCTCGGGCATTGCCGGGGCAGAACGCGCGACCTTCGCACAGCGAGCGGTCGGTTACGGAGTCGCGGGCCTCCGCGTCGACGGCAATGACGCGCTCGCCGTCTACGCCGCGGTGGAATGGGCTGCGGAACGCGCACGAACGAACTCGGGGCCGACGCTCATCGAGTTCTTCACCTATCGCGCGGAAGGGCACTCCACGTCGGACGATCCGTCCGGCTATCGCCCGACCAACGAAGCCAAGTTGTGGCCGCTCGGCGACCCGATCGAGCGGTTGAAGGCACACCTCATCGCACTCGGTGAGTGGGATGAAGAGCGTCACGCAGCCACGACCGCGGAATGCGACGCGGCGGTCCGTGCTGCGCAGAAGGAATCCGAGAAGCTCGGCATTCTTCCCGAGCAGGGCAAGGATGGCATCGAAACCATGTTCGACGACGTCTACGCCGAGGTCCCCTGGCATATCGCCGAGCAGCGAGAGCAGGCACTGAGCGAGGGCCGCGACTGATGCCGACGATGAACATGATCCAGGCGCTCAACGACGCCCACAAGGTGGTGATGCGCGCCGACGAGGACGTCGTCGTGTTCGGCGAGGACGCGGGCTATTTCGGCGGCGTCTTCCGCGTCACCGAGGGACTGCAAAAGGAATTCGGCAAGCAGCGCGCGTTCGATGCGCCGATCAGTGAGGGCGGCATCGTCGCCACCGCGGTCGGAATGGCCGCCTACGGCATCAAGCCGCTGATCGAGATCCAGTTCGCCGACTATATCTATCCCGGCTACGATCAGATCGTCAGCGAAGTCGCGAAGATGCGCTATCGCACCGCCGGCGAGTGGACGATGCCGATGGTGATCCGCACGCCCTACGGAGGCGGCATCTTTGGCGGGCAGACGCACAGTCAGTCGCCGGAGAGCCTGTTCACGCACATCGCGGGCCTAAAGGTCGTCGTTCCCTCGACGCCCTATGACGCCAAGGGCCTGCTGATCGCCGCAGTCGAGGACCCGGACCCGGTGATCTTCTTCGAGCCCAAGCGCATCTACAATGGCCCGTTCGACGGCCATCACGACCGGCCGGTGAAGCCGTGGTCCAAGCACCCCGCGAGCGAGGTTCCGGGAGGGCATTACACGGTGCCGCTAGGCAAAGCCGCAGTGGTCCGCGAAGGCGCAGCGCTGACGGTGCTCGCTTACGGCACGATGGTTCACGTCGCGCTCGCGGCCGTCGAGGCGCAGGGTCTCGACGCCGAGGTGATCGACCTGCGCACGCTGGTGCCGCTGGACATCGAAACCATCACGAAGTCGGTCGAGAAGACCGGCCGCTGCCTGATCGCGCAGGAAGCGCCACGCACTTCCGGCTTCGCGGCGGAGCTCAGCGCGCTCGTGCAGGAACGCTGCTTCTATCACCTAGAAGCGCCGGTTGAGCGCGTGACCGGCTGGGACACGCCTTACCCTCACGCTTACGAATGGGCCTATTTCCCCGGCCCGAAGCGCATGAAGACAGCGCTAGAAAAGGTCATGGCTGACTGATGGCTCGCTACGAATTCAAGCTGCCCGACATCGGCGAAGGCATTGCCGAGGCGGAGATCGTCGCCTGGCACGTCAAGATCGGCGACACGATCGACGAGGACCAGCAGATCGCCGACATGATGACCGACAAGGCGACCGTCGAAATGGAATCGCCCGTCGCGGGAAAGGTCATAGAGCTAGCCGGCGAAGTGGGCGACCAGATCCCGATCGGCTCCGTGCTTGCAGTCATTGAAACAGAAGGTGCCGAGGCGGCCGCCCAGCCTGCATCGGCGCCCGAAGCCGAAGACGAAGTGCCGCTTGCGGACGGGGCCTCCCACGCCACGCCGGAGCAGGCGGAGGAACTTCCGACCACGGCCCTGGAAGAAAATACTGTTTCCGCCCCGGCCGCGCGGGAACCGAGAGTCGAGCCCGAAGTCGCGAAGAAGGAAGGCGGCTCGGTTCACGTGCTCGCCTCACCGGCTGTGCGTGCTCGCGCCCGTGATCTCGGCATCGATCTTGCTCAGGTAAAGACCACCAGCGATCGCATCCGCCACTCGGACCTCGACGCCTATCTTCTCTACAATGGCGGCAGCGTTTCGAGCCGCGGCTCGGCGGCTCCACGCAAGGACGAGACGATCAAGGTCGTCGGCCTGCGCCGCAAGATCGCCGAGAACATGGCCGAAGCGAACCGCCGTATTCAGCATTTCACCCTGGTAGAAGAATTCGACGTGACGGCGCTCGAAGAAACGCGGCAGATGATAAATCGCGACCGTGGATCAAATCCGAAGCTGACGCTCCTGCCCTTCCTGATCACCGCGATGTCGCGCGGCCTCGCGGAATGGCCGATGCTCAACGCCACCTTCGATGACGAGGCAATGGTGGTGACCCGGCACGGCCCGGTGCACATGGGGGTCGCCACGCAGACCCCGAACGGCCTCATGGTCGCGACGATCCGCGATGCGCAGTCGCGCTCCGTATGGGAGCTGGCGTCGGAAATCCTGCGCCTCTCGGAGGCCGCGCGCAGCGGTAAGGCGACCCGGGACGAGCTGACGGGCGCGACATTCACCATCTCAAGCCTTGGACCAATGGGCGGCATCACCTCCACCCCGGTCGTGAACCCGCCTCAGGTCGCCATCGTCGCGGTCAACAAGATCGAGGATAAGCTCGTCCCGATCGACGACGAGATCGAAGTCCGCAAACGCATGAACCTGTCGCTCAGCTGCGACCACCGCGTCGTCGACGGCTGGGACGCCGCGAGCTTCATGCAGACGCTCAAGGGCTACATCGAAAATCCGCTGCGCCTGCTGAGCTAAAGGCCGCGGTGCCTCCAGGATGATGGCGCGATGAACGCGCTATCGAATCGATGAACGCGCGAAATTCAGTGGCGTTTTGCGCGCCGCTGCGCTTGCCCTCGGCCTAGGGCCCGGCCAGCATCCTGGCATGATATCCTTTGTCCTGCTGGGCGCTGCGGCCGCGGCGCCAGTGCCTTCGTCACCCCAGTGCAAGCTGAGCGCGGACGACCGCGTCGCGAACCGGAAGCTCAGTCTGAAGGATTTCGACCAGCTTGGCACTTTGCCGTCGACCGCCCGTGCGCTCGCGGGCCGCAAATGCTTTGCCGAGGCCGTCGAAGCCAATATCGACTATTTGCTGCATGGCCCTGACCTCGCCGACTATGAGCGCAATGTGGTGCGGTTCCACACGGGACAGTATCTCGCGAGTAGCGGCAGGGAGAGCGAAGCGGCGCTGATGATTGCGTCTACGCGCCGTGGCATCGACCCCAAGCGGCCGAACTTCGACTGGGACGGTTACGTGGTCGGCGCTTATGCTTTCCTGACCAAGGACAGAGCCCTTCTCGACGCCATGGCAGATCGCCTTTCGGCCAATCCGGATTTTGCCAGCCAGATGAATGCGAAGGTGCTTCGCCGCTTCCAGCGATGCTTCAATCAGCCGTACCGCGTCGCGTCCGGCGCAGACCCGCATTGTGAAGGAACGGCTGTACCACCGCAGCGGCAATAGCCATCGGCAACCTAAGCTCGAGCGCCGCGATTCTTTCGCAGGATCGCGATCAGTATGAGAGCGAAAGCCGTAAGCCTGATGAGGTATACCGAGTAGCGTTCCTCGGTCGGGATGTTGCCGAGCGCCAGCGTCCCCTGAACCAGACCGAGCAGCCCGAATGCGAGCGCGAACGCAAGGAACAGCTGGTCGTGAGTCCGCCGCCAGAAACGCAGGAAGAACAGCGCGCACACAAGGAAGCCGAACGTAACGGCGCCCGACAGGAAGTCGTACAGGGTCATCCCATCACTCCTTCTCGACTTCCCAAATGAAGCCCCACAGCAAAGACACGACCGCTGCCATCGCGAGCGACAGCCGGACGATGCGCAGGTCGATATCATCGGGCCAGATGACGAGATCGAACACCAACGCGAGGTTATTCGCCGCGAGGAATCCAAAGCAGACACTGCTCCACAGGAGCAGGCGCGTGCCGTTCCGCGCATAGCTTCGGCCCAGTAGCCACGCGCATGCCGCGCTCGTCAGGAAACAGAGCACGTAGACGATCGTCGGGAAGATCTCAGTCATCCCTGTCCTTTCGAAGCTTGAACGCGTCCGCAAAAGCGGTCGCGCTGCTCGTCGCTGCAGCGATGATGGCTCTTCGCACCATATTTGGACGCGAACGATACAGTTGTTCGGCCTGCTCGACGCACGAATCCACATGCGCGTTCACGGGCAGGTAGACAGCGCCGGCTTCCTCGAACGAGGCTGTGCCGGCCGCAACGAGCGCGTCGAGCGCCCTTGTCACCACCAGTTCGCTGGCTCTTAGGGTCGAGACCAGTTCATTGCTGGTCCACGGCCGCCGTTCACGCTTGAGCGCGAGCAGCAGCTCGAGCGCCCAGACGGACGGGAAGGTCGCCGCGATGAACCGCAGGACATCTTCGTCGGAACTGCTCACTCGCCTCGCTTAGGCGCAACGCAACGCATCGCCGCGTCCTAGCTACACCGACATGGCAATGACAACCAGTTAGGGTCAGGCGGGGGATTTCAGGCCGGAGCGCCTTCCTTCACCATTCCACGCAGTTGCTCGCGAAGTTCTGGCGTGTCCTGATGACCGTGAACCCTCACGGCATGCTCGGCGGCGGCCTGGACAACCTCATCCGCGCTATCCGCGGAGATTGCGACGGTGCAACCGGACTCGCTCGGATACTCGCGGCAATCGATATATTTGCGGTCCATCAGTGCCTCCCTCGAAAATGCTGCGCGAGGCGCGCGTCGGCCTGTTCGACGCGGACTGGAGGCGCGCGGGGCCGGAGCGCGCGGGACGCAGGATTGCTGCGCCCCGGGCAACAGCGAGTCAAGCGGCGGTCGGCTTACTTGCCGAGCTCGCGCCAATCCTTCTCGCTGACCTCCACGCCATGTTTTTTCGCGGCACGCGTGATGCGGCTCCAGGCAGCATCGCGCTCGTCGTCGGACACACCTTCGACCTGATTGAATCGCGCGATCGCGTTGCGCACGTGGCTGGCGTTGTTGAGCGGCTCCTTGCGCTCCTTGGGGAAGGCGAACTGGTCCTCGTCGAGACTGTCGCGCTGCTTCTCGGTAAGTTCCACCATTCATGGATCCTTTCGCGCGCAACAACGCGCGACAGGCGGCGGCAGTTCTTTGTTGGAATAAGAGCCCCGGCGCAGGGAGGGGAGCGAGGACGCCGGGGCTCTCTTGCGATCGACCTAAGGACGACCGCCGGTACTCAAGCGGCGAGCCGGAGTGTCTCGCCCAGCGCCTCGCGCAATGCCGTTTCGCGCTGCTCGGGACCGAAGTTGAGGCCGTCCGCGGCGACGAACTCGGGCTCGATCCCGATAAAGTTGAAGACGCCGCGCAGGTAGCTTTCGAGATGCTCGAGCGCGGCTGCTGGCGAACCGGCGTCGTACCGTCCGCCGCGAGCCAGCGCGATGATCACGCGCTTGCCGCCGGCGAGGCCTTCGGGACCGTTTTCGGTGTAGCGGAACGTGGAGCCCGCAACGAGGATGCGGTCGATCCACGCCTTGAGCTGCGTCGGCAGCGTGAAATTGTACATCGGCGCACCGATTACGATCGTGTCCGCGGCCAGGAATTCATCCAGCACCGACGTGTCGGCAAACGCAGCGAGCGTCAGGTGCGGAAGTGGGTCGGCGGCGAGGTCGCGATAGACGACGTGCTCGGCCCACTGCGCGGACTTCAACTGCTCGACGATCGACTTCGAAATCGCGCGGCTCGCGCTGTTGTCGCCGTTGATGCTGGCGTCGAGATGCAGGATGGTCACTATTGCCTCCTAAGGTATAGATTTGTTACCTAGGCACCCTAGATAACCACCAAGCAAACACCCGCAAGAACGCACTTTTTTGTGAGCCACGAACAAATTTGTGCTGCGGGAACATGGAGGTGACTGCCCAATGAAAGACCCGACCAACCCCGTCTGCCGGACTATCAGCACCTTGCTTTCGCGCATCGGCGACAAGTGGACCGTGCTCGTCGTCCAAACCCTCGGAGATGGCTCGAAGCGCTTCAACGAGCTTCGCCGCGAAATCCCCAGTGTTTCGCAGCGCATGCTGACCCTGACGCTTCGCAACCTGGAGCGCGACGGCCTCGTCAGCCGGACGGTGACGCCGACGATCCCGCCGCGCGTGGACTATGAGCTGACCGAGCTTGGGCGTTCGCTGCAGAAGCCGATCTGCGGACTTGCGACCTGGGCGATGGACAATGTCGAGGCAATTCATTCGGCACAGGCGCGGTTTGACGCTGAGCGCGATGAAGCCGAAGCGGCGTAGCGCCTAGGCCTCTTCGCCCCCATCGTGGTCATCGCCCCAAGCAGCAGCCTTGCCCTCTCGGATACTGTCTGAAACCAGCTCGAACCAGGAGGCGAAGTCGCGATTGAGAAGCGCCATATCATCGAGGTCGTGCCAATAGTGCAGGACCTGTCCGACTTGCCCACCTGGAGCGGGATCAAGATCCAAAAGAAGATAATCGCCGCCACCGTCATAGGCGAAGGGCATCCAGCCTCTGGCCCACCACTCCTTTTTGACCCCGCTTGGCGTCCAGTCAGGAGGGTCGTATTCCGGACCCAACCGGGAGTAGCTTTCGATCTCCGATGCCCAGGCCTTCGCGATCTCGGCAAGGCCGAAAAGCTGGAAACCGGTTTCCAGGAAAAAGGCGTCATCGTCGGGGATAGTATCCCTCCCCGCCCCGCTCGTTGCTCCGTCGTGACGTTGCCAAAAGGCTCTGACGCCTTCGGGCAATTTGTAACCGCGAGCCGCTTCCAGCTTTTCGATTTCGGCCATTGACGCGCCTGGGTTGAGAGTCCGGAACACGTTGGGGCGGTTCGTTTGCAGCCAATTTTCGACTTTTCCCCAAGCGCGCCCGACACGCTCCGCCTGATCTCCAGGCGCAGCATTTGGTCTATCCGATCCTGTCGCCTTAGTTTCCTTGGTTACCCGCAATGCGCTCCAGCCAAGTGCTGCAGCGCCACCCAAAGCACCCAATGCTGAAAGGAAGCGGCGCCTATACATTCGGCCTTCGCCATTCTTCAAATTCGAGGGCGCCCGTTGCTTCGGCATGGGTTCGATTGCCATCGCCGTGTCGATTGATGGTCCAGACAGTCGATGAATGGCGCAGATCCGGTCCGAACCACTGGGACAGAGGGGCGCTTTCCGCACACGTCCAGCTGGTCTAGTCGGACCGGATGTTGAAGCCCGTCACGACCGATATCGAAGCGCTGAAGATCCTTGAGGAGCGGCTGCGCTGGCTCTCCGCCTGGACCATCCACCACGCCAACCACATCCGGGAAAGCGGCGACGGGCTGAAGGTCGGCGGGCATCAGGCGTCGAGCGCATCGATGACGGCGATCATGGCCGCACTCTATTTCCATGCGCTCGGCCCCAACGACCGCGTCGCGGTAAAACCGCATGCCGGGCCGGTCCTGCACGCGATCCATTACCTGCTCGGATCGCAGACCCGCGACGCGCTGGAGAAATTCCGCGGGTTCGGCGGCGCGCAATCCTATCCTAGCCGAACCAAGGACAAGATCCCGGTCGATTTCTCGACCGGCTCGGTCGGCCTCGGCGTCGCGATCACGCTCTTCGAGAGCCTCGTGCAGGATTATCTCACCGCACACGGCCGCATGGACGAGGCCGATCGTGGTCGCTTCGTCGCGTTGATCGGCGATGCCGAACTCGACGAAGGCAACATCTATGAGGCCTTGATCGAGGGCTACAAGCACGACGTCCGCAACCTATGGTGGATCGTCGACTACAATCGCCAAAGCCTCGACGCGACGAGCGCCGACCGCATGTTCGAGCGGTTCGACGAGATTTTCCGGAGCTGCGGCTGGCGCGTCGTTGAGCTGCGGCACGGCAAGCGCCTGCAGGCCGCGCTCGATAAAAATGCCAAGTTGAAAAGCTGGTTCGAGACGCTGCCCAACGCGGACTTGTCGGCGCTCCACTATCAGGGTGGTGCTGCGTGGCGCGCGCGCATCGAAGCGGGTCTCGGGAAGGCCGCGGCGCCCTTCCTCAAGGAACACGACGACGCCGCGCTGGCGTCGCTGTTTACCGACCTCGGCGGCCATTGCATGGCGACGCTCGTCGACGCATTCGACGCAGCACAGGACGACGTCCCGACGCTCTTCATCGCCTGGACGGTGAAAGGCTACGGCCTGCCATTCGCCGGCCACAAGGACAATCACGCCGGTCTGATGAACCCCACCCAGCTCGCCGCGCTGCGCGACGCAATGGGGATTGCGGAAGGGCGCGAATGGGAGCCTCTCGAAGGCGTCGGCGACAACGCCCGCACCGGCGTCGAAGCACTGCTAGATCGCACCCGTATCGCCCGCGAAAAGCGCGCGCGCAGCTTCGGCAAGGTGAGCGTCCCCGCCCTGCCCGCGCCCGCCGGTGGAGAACAATCGACCCAGGCTGCGTTCGGCCGAGTGCTGCTTGATCTTTCGAAGACCGGCGGCGACCTCGCCGACCGAATCGTCACCACTTCGCCGGACGTGACCGTGTCGACCAACCTCGGCGCTTGGGTGAACCAGCGCGGGCTATTCGGGCGCAGCGAAATGGCGGACGTCTTTGCGAAGGCAAAGATTGCATCCGCGCAAAAATGGTCCAGGCACAATAAGGGCCAGCACATCGAGCTCGGAATCGCGGAGAACAACCTGTTCCTGATGCTGGCGGCAGCCGGCCTCTCGGGCGATTTGTTCGGCCAACGGCTGTTCCCGATCGGCACGCTCTACGACCCGTTCATTGCCCGCGGCCTCGATGCGCTCAACTACGCCTGCTACCAGGATGCGCGCTTCCTGCTCGTCGCGACGCCGAGCGGGATCACACTCGGCCCCGAAGGCGGGGCGCACCAGTCGATCAACCCGCCCCTCATCGCGCTCGGGCAGCCGGGCCTGCGCCATTACGAGCCGGCTTATGCCGACGAGCTCGCGGCGATGATGGAACTGGCGTTCCGCCTGATCGACGATCCGCACGGTGAAAGCACTTACCTTCGCCTGTCGACCCGCAGCATGGCCCAGCTTGAACGCACGGACGACAGCTGGCGCGAAGGAGCGCTGCAAGGCGCCTATTGGCTGCGGGCGCCCGGCCCGAATGCGGAGGCCGCGATCGTAGCGATGGGCGCGGTCATGCCCGAAGCGCTCGCTGCATGGGACGAGCTCAAGGACGACGTGCCGGGCCTCGGCCTGCTCGCCATCACGTCGCCGGACCTGCTTCATCGCGGCTGGACGGCTGCGCAGGCCGCACGCTGGCAAGGCGAGCGCAACCCAAGCCACATCGAGCAGCTTCTGTCGCAGCTGCCGCCGCACGCCGGCCTCGTCACCATCGCCGACGCCGCTCCCGCCTCCCTGTCATGGCTCGGCGGAGTCCTCGGCCAGCGCGTAGCGCCGCTCGGCGTCGACAGGTTCGGACAGACGGGAAGCCTCGCCGACCTCTATGCAGCATACCGCCTCGACGGCTCCGCGATCACCGAGGCCGTTGCCGAACTGCTGCTCCCTGCCTAGGGGGACAGCCATGGCCGGGCGTTATTTCGACGAGTGGAAGGTCGGCGACCGCGTGTCGCACGCACTTACGCGGACCGTCACCGAGACCGACAATGTGCTGATCACCACGCTCACGCACAATCCGCAGCCCCTTCACCTCGACTATGAAGCGGCCGCGCAGACCGAGTTCGGCAAGCCGCTGGTGAACAGCTGCTTCACGTTCAGCCTGCTCGTAGGCATCAGCGTTCACGACACCACGCTCGGCACGCTGGTCGCCAATCTTGGCTATGAGAAGATCACCTTCCCTGCTCCGGTCTTCGCGGGCGATACGTTGCGCTGCGAGAGCGAGTGCACCGCGCTCCGCGAGAGCAAGTCGCGGCCGAACGCGGGAATGGTCACCTGGGCTCACCGCGCATTCAACCAGCGCGACGAGCTGGTTTGCGAATGCACGCGCACCGCGATGCTGCTGAAAAGGCCGCAATGACCGAGCCCCGCTCCTGGCTGTTCGTCCCCGCCGACAGCGAGCGGAAGATCGCCAAAGCTCTCGACAGCGACGCCGACGCGGTCATTTTCGACCTGGAGGACAGCGTGGCCGGCGAGCAGAAGGCCGCCGCGCGGGAGATCCTCAAAGGACTGCCCAAGCGGTCCGGCGGTCCCGAATGGTGGGTCCGCGTCAATCCGCTCGGGACCGAATACCACAAGGACGATCTTGAGGTGATCGGCGTCGCGGATATCCGCGGCATCGTCCTGCCGAAAGCGGAGAGCGGCGCCGACGTCATTCAACTAGCGCATCGCACCGGCAACATCCCGATCCACGCAATCGTCACCGAGACGGCTGCTAGCCTGTTCGGCCTCCTCTCCTACCGCGATCCAAAGTCGACGCTCGCCGCCATGAGCTGGGGCGCGGAGGATCTTTCGGCCGCGCTCGGCGCCTCGTCCAAATATGACGCCGACGGAGGCCTCAGCTTCACCTACAAGCTCGCGCGCTCGCTCTGTCTTGCAGGTGCGGTCGCTGCGGGCGCCCAGCCGGTCGACGGCGTGTTCGCCGATTTCCGCGACGACGAAGGGCTGCGCGCCGAATCGGAGGCCGCTCGCCGCGAGGGCTTCACCGGCAAGCTGGCCCTCCATCCGTCGCAAGTCCCGATCATCAATGCCGCTTTCACGCCGTCGGAAGACGACGTGCGCCACGCGGCCGAAATCGTCGCCGCTTTCGAGGCACAGCCCAACGCAGGCGTGTTGTCGGTCGGCGGCAAAATGGTTGATCGCCCGCACCTCGTGCAGGCCAGGCGCGTACTGGAGCGAGCACGCTAGGAGGCTTTTCATGGCAACGACTGCAGAACCCACCACCGCGAACCAGGCCAACACCGGACCGACGACCGCGAAAGGATGGGGCACTGACGCGCCAGATCAGCCGCTACGTCCAATGGAGTTCGAACGGCGAGCGCTGCGGCCCGACGACGTTGCCATCAAGATCACCTACGCCGGCATCTGCCATTCCGACCTTCACACTGCGCGCAACGATTGGGGCGGCACGCGATACCCCGTGATCCCGGGACACGAGATCGTCGGCACCGTCACCGCTGTTGGCAACGAGGTTACCCGCCACCGCATCGGCGACACCGTCGCGGTCGGTTGCATGGTCGACAGCTGCATGGAATGCGACCAGTGCCTCGAAGGCTGGGAGGTCTTCTGCCGCAAGGGCTGCGTCCAGACCTACAACAGCGCCGATTATAACGACGGCACGATCAGCAAGGGGGGCTACACCGACCGTATCGTCGTTCGCGACCATTTCGTTTGCAAGGTCCCGTCGGGCATGGACGAGAGCAAGGTTGCGCCGCTGCTTTGCGCGGGCATCACGACTTACTCGCCGCTCCGGCAGTATAATGTCGGACCCGAGACCAAGATGGCCGTCGTCGGCCTCGGCGGGCTCGGCCACATGGGCGTGAAGCTCGGCGCCGCGCTCGGTGCGCACGTCACCATGATCACGACAACGCCCAGCAAGGGCCAGGACGCGCGCGAGCTTGGCGCCCACGACGTCATCATCTCGACCGACGACGAACAGATGCGGAGCGCCGCGACGCGCTTCGACTTCATCCTCAACACCATCCCCGTAAGCCACGAGATCGACGGCTATCTCCAGCTCCTCGGGCGGTCCGGAAGGATGGTCATCGTCGGCGCCCTGACGCCCATGCCGGGCTTTGTCGGGATGAATCTGATCTGGTGGAACCGCGCGGTCGGCGGGTCGGCGATTGGCGGCATCCCGGAAACGCAGGAAATGCTGGATTTCTGCGCGGCCAAGGGAATCTACCCGGACGTCGAATTCATCGAGATGAACCAGGTGAACGAGGCGTACGAGCGTCTGCTCAAGAACGACGTCCGCTACCGCTTCGTGATCGACATGAGCCGAGGTCTGTGACGCAAGAGATTTATCCGATCCCTGACAGCTTTGGCGCGCGGATAGGCCCGCTCGAGCTGTCCGAGCTCAACGACCTGGCCGAGTCCGATCCCGACCGTTTCTGGCTCGACCAGGCGAAGCGGCTGACCTGGAACAAGTTCCCGACCAAGGCGGGCGACTGGTCCTACGACGAACAGGATTTCCACATCCGCTGGTACGAGGACGGCCAGCTGAACCTGTCGGTCAATTGCCTCGACCGGCACCTCGCGGAGCATGGCGACCGCACCGCCCTCATCTTCGAAGCCGACGAGCCGGGCCAGGGCCATGCCTGGACCTATCGCCAGCTCTGCGAAGAAACCTGCCGCCTCGCGAATCTGTTGAAGTCGCGCGGGATCGAGCGCGGCGACCGCGTGATGATCTACATGCCGATGATCCCCGAGGCGGCAGCGGCCATGCTCGCATGCGCCCGGATCGGCGCCGTTCATTCGGTCGTGTTCGGCGGATTCTCGCCCGAAAGCCTCGCCGGCCGCATCGCCGACTGCGATGCATGCGCCGTGATCACCGCCGACGAAGGCATCCGCGGCGGCAAGCACATCCCGCTGAAGCGAAACGTCGACGAAGCGCTCGAAGCGGGCGACGTCGCCACGGTCATCGTCATCACCCGTACGGGCGCGGACGTACCGATGAAGGAAGGCCGCGACATCCGCTACACCGACGTGCGGGACCAGCAGGCGACGGATTGCGAGCCTGCCGTCATGAACGCGGAAGATCCCTTGTTCATCCTCTACACGTCGGGCTCCACGGGAAAGCCTAAGGGCGTCGTCCACACCACCGGCGGCTACGCAACCTGGGTGGCCACGACTTTCGACTGGGTCTTCGACTATCGCCCCGACGACGTCTTCTGGTGCACCGCCGACATCGGCTGGGTCACCGGACACAGCTATGTCGTCTACGGGCCGCTGATGATGCGCGCGAAGAGCATCATGTTCGACGGCGTCCCCAACTATCCCGACTTCGGCCGTTTCTGGGAGACGATCGACCGGCTCGGCGTCACCATCTTCTACACCGCTCCGACCGCCATTCGCGCCCTTGAGCGCGAAGGCGACGATTGGGTGACACGGCATTCCCGAAAATCGCTTCGCCTGCTCGGCACCGTGGGCGAACCGATCAACCCCGACGCCTGGGAATGGTACTGGCGCGTGGTCGGTGATGGCCGTTGCCCGATCGTCGACACGTGGTGGCAGACGGAAACGGGCGCTGCCCTAATCTCGCCGATTCCGGGCGCGATTCCCGCCAAGCCCGGCTCGGCCACCAAGCCTCTTCCGGGGATCCATGCCGAGCTTGTCGATGAAGGAGGACATCGCCTGGACGGTGCGGCCAGCGGCAATTTGTGCCTGACGTCCTCATGGCCGGGGCAGATGCGCACCGTGTGGGGCGATCACCGGCGCTTCTTCGAGACCTATTTCACGACTTATCCGGGTAAGTATTTCACAGGCGACGGCTGCCGCCGCGACGAGGACGGCTATTACTGGATCACGGGCCGGGTAGACGATGTGATCAACGTGTCCGGCCATCGCGTCGGAAGCGCCGAAGTCGAGAGTTCCCTGGTGTCGCATGCCAAGGTCGCCGAAGCAGCGGTCGTCGGCTTCCCGCACGATATCAAGGGCAGCGCGATCTATGCCTTCGTAACTCTGAATGCCGGCGAGGAGGGAGGAGACGATCTCCGCAAGGAGCTGGTCCAGGAAGTGCGCCACGACATCGGCGCGCTGGCCGCGCCGGAAAAGATCCACTTCACGCCTGCTCTGCCCAAGACCCGCTCCGGCAAGATCATGCGCCGCATCCTCCGCAAGATCGCCGAGGGCGAAACGAGCGGGTTCGGCGACACCTCCACTCTCGCCGATCCGACGGTGGTCGATGCGCTGCTAGCCGACCGTCAGTGAAAGGCGCTCTGGCCGCAATTTTACTGATCGCCGCCGTACCGGCTCACGCAGCGTTCAATCCTGTCGAATTCTTCCGCGGACGCACACATGGCGAAGGGACGCTGAAAGTTGCCTTCAAGGCGGCCAAGACGATCCGCGTGGACAGCGTCGGCGAATCGGAAAAGGACGGCTCGCTGCTCCTGACTCAGACGATCAACGAGCCTGGCAAGGAGCCTCGGACGCGATATTGGCGCCTTCGCGAAACCGGCCCGAACCGCTTTGAAGGAACGCTCACGGACGCGGCGGGCCCGGTCCGCGTCGAGGTCCAGGGGGAGCGCGTGCGCATCCGCTATCGCGGCAAGGATCATCTCGACTTCGAACAGTGGCTGACCCCGGACGGACCGACGCGCGTCAACAATGAGATGCGTGTCCGCCGTTTCGGCATTGTCGTCGCCCGCTTTTCGGAGGTCATCCGCAAGCTGGACTGAAACGGCCGCTTTGCTATCCCGCTTCAAAGGGGAGGCAATCGAACGATGGCTACGGTCGCAGGACAGCAGGATCGCAAGGGCGGATCGATGGCGCGTATCGTCATCGCGTCGTCCGCGGGCACCGCGTTCGAATGGTACGACTTCTTTATCTTCGGTAGCCTTGCGCCCGTCATTTCGAAGGTCTTCTTTGCGGGGCTCGACGCCACGCAGGCGCTGATCGCCGCGCTGGCCCTGTTCGCGGCAGGCTTTGCCTTCCGTCCGCTGGGAGCGCTGATCTTCGGCGTCGTCGGCGACAAGCTCGGCCGCAAGGGCGCGTTCCTGATCACGGTCAGCCTGATGGGCGGCGCCACTTTCCTGATCGGGCTGCTGCCGACCTATGCCCAAGCAGGATCGATTGCCGCAGTTCTGCTGATCATCCTGCGCATCCTCCAGGGGATTGCGCTCGGCGGCGAATATGGCGGCGCCGCTATCTACGTCGCGGAGCACGCACCGGCTAACAAGCGCGGCGCGGCGACCGGCTGGATCCAGTCGTCCGCCTCATTCGGCCTGCTCGCCGCACTCCTTGTAATCGTCGCTACTCGCACGGCCGTTGGCGAAGACGCCTTCAACGCCTGGGGCTGGCGCATCCCATTCCTCGTCTCTGCAATTCTTCTCGCCATCTCGGTCTGGATGCGCGCCAAGCTCACGGAAAGCCCCGAGTTCGCGCGGCTGCGCGAGGAGGGCGAGATCGCCCAGGCGCCGTTGCGCGAAGCGTTCGGCAATTGGAAGAACCTGAAGCGCGTCCTCATCGCCTTCTTCGGCATCATGTGCGCGCAGGGCGCCGTCTGGTATTTCACCTTCTTCTACATGCAGGTCTTCCTTGAGCGGTCGCTCGGTCTTCCTGCCGCGACCAAGGACCTGCTGCTGATCGTAATGACGGTCGTCAGCGCACCGCTCTACGTCTACTTCGGCTGGCTCAGCGACCGGGTCGGCCGCAAGCCTGTGATGGTCGGGGGGATGTTGCTCGCCCTCGTCCTTTATTTCCCCGCGTCCCACTGGATCGCCGCCGCCGCCAACCCGGCGCTGGTCGAGGCTCAACGCGCGACGCCCGTCATCGTCGAGACCGACCCTTCAACCTGCTCTGTACAGTTCGACCCTGTCGGCACCGCGAAGTTCGTCAGTCCGTGCGATATCGCCAAGAGTAGCCTCGTCACGAAGGGCATTTCCTTCGCCACGCGGCAGAGCGGGGACGCACAGACCCGCGTTGTCGTCGGCACTGAAGCCGTACCCATCGCAGGCGGAGAGGGTCTCAGCGCCGCCGACTTGAAGGCGCTGAAGACGAAGACGTCGGATACGATTGGGGCGGAGCTTCAGGAAGCTGGCTACCCCAAGAGCGCCGACCCGCGCAGCGCGAACATGACGCTGCTGATCATCCTGCTCCTGCTGTTCGTGGTCGCGGCCACCGCGCTCTACGGCCCCCAGGCTTCCGCCCTCGTCGAGATGTTCCCGACGCGCGTCCGCTACACCGCGATGTCATTCCCTTACCATGTCGGAACCGGCTGGGTCGGTGGTTTCCTGCCGGTCACCAGCTTCGCGCTCGTCGCCATCACGGGCAACATCTACGAGGGCCTGTGGTACGCAGTCGTGTTCACCGCGATCTCGGTCGTCGTCTCGCTGCTGTTCCTCAAGGAAACCGCCGGCAAGCGCCTCCGGGAGGTTTAGCTCAGGGCGCCCAGTGGATGTCTATCGGGTGCTCGGCTTCGGCGAGCACGCGGCCGATCGGCAGCTGCGAACTCTGCCCGTCGGCGATCGCCTGCTCGAGAAGCTGGCGCTTCTCCTGGCCGGTGACGGTAATGAGGATCGTCCGCGCCGACAGGATCGCGGCGCGGGTCAAGGTGACACGGGCGACGGGCGCGTCCTTCGGCATCGGGTCCGGCATCACTCCCACGGCACGCCGCGCCTTCGGCGCATCAAGCGCGTCCTGCATGTCGGGGCCTGCGAAGATCGAAGCGGTATGACCGTCCTCGCCTACCCCAAGCCACACGAGGTCCGGTGGCCACGACAGGTCCTGCAGCCGCGCATCGGCAGAATTTCCGGCAAGCTTGTAGTCAGCGATCTCGGTCGCGATCGGAATGACGCGCGCGCCCGTCGGCAGGAACGCGCGCGCGATCTCGCGCACGTTGGATTCATCGCTCCCGACCGGCACGAGCCGGTCGTCCGTCGGGATCACGGTGACCCGCTTCCACGGCAGCTTCTGCGCCGCGAGCTTGGGGAAGACCGCCGGGCCGGTCTTTCCACCCGGTACCGCGATCAGCGACGCATTGCGGGCGTCTACCGCGCTGTCGATGATGAACCCGACGTCGCCTGCCACGGCATCGGCAAGCTCGTCCAGGGAATCATATTCCCACCATTCCGCTTCGATCATGTGATTCCTTTTTGGATTAACGCGGCGCTGGTTGCGCGTATCCGAACCATCCTGCAACCGCTTGTCCGTTTCGATTCAGCGCGGGACGGAAACGAAGCCTCTCATATGCGAGGTTGCAAAGCGTGGTGTCGATCGCGGGCTGGCCCGTTCCGCGGTCGATCGTGCATTCGCTCACGATGCCGCGCGCATCGACCCGCAGACGCATGAACACGGTCGCACCGCGCGGCCACTGATCGAGGGTCGACCTGGGAATGTCGCGTCCGCGGAGCACCGGCGTAACGAGGCGCGGGGGTTCCGCAACGCCGCCGTCACCGCCGCCACCGCGTCCGGCTCCGCCGGATCCGCTTCCCGTTCCGGTGCCGGAGCCGCCGGCCCCCGTTCCTGGTCCCCGGACGTCGGATGCGCCCTGCGTCGCCTGTGTTCCCTGGCGCGGCGTTTCCGATGCAACGATGGGTTGAATGGGCGGAGTGACGATCCGCGGTTTCGGCGCGACCACGGGGGTGGCATCGCTCTTGATGTTCTTCGGCGACGATCCGCCCTCCGTGTCCTTGGGTTTCGTGCGCGAAGCTTGCCGGGGAGGCGGTGGAGGCGGAGGCGGCTGGACCCTCGTCACATCGATGATCTGAAGCACGCTTTGCGGATCGGAGATGTTCATGCGGCCGGACAAATGCAGGAAGGCGAACAGTAGCGCTGCATGGATCGCGATGACTGCGGCGAGCGCCCCGCCTCTGTCCCGACTGTTGAGGTCCGACCGGTACATAACCGGTCAACGCCATTACGCTTCAGGCGTTGCGGCGGCGGTAAGCCGACAAGCGCCGGACCCCTGGGCCGAGCGTCCGGCGCGCACGCAGATATGCTGTGGGTTAGCGGGCGGAACTCGCCTTGCGGCCGCCACCGTGACTGGCTTTCCCGCCCTTGCTCGCAATCTCGCGCTGCTTCGCCGGATCCATCGCCGCGAAGCCTCGCTTTGATCCACCGCTGCTGGTTGTTGGCATGGTCAATCTCCTCATTGAAAGCCGCCTCCGCAACGCGCCGTTTCGGTGCCGGTTCATAATGCTGATCGAGGTTAGAAACGGCCGTAGGCTGGCGAGCGATCACGTGCATGGGAGAGGTGCGGGCCGTCCCATCCCATCGGCCATATGCCTTGCGGAGAAGGCTGCGGGCCGACAAATCCCAATTCGGAACAGCCATTAACCCAGCAAAAATGCAACGGGGGTTAAACCGGGGTTGCCGCCCAAATACTAAATTGCTCTAAAGTCTGTCATTCTTCCGGGCGCGACTCGGCATCTTCAACGGGGAAAGGGGCACCCCCGGGTGGGCTTTGTGTGTTTTTCTGAACGCGGCGTCGGCCGCTCCACGCGCAGCGCCGCTTGGCGGCTGCTGCTCACTTCGATTCTTGTTTCGTCATCCACGATGGCCACCGCGCAGGTGGCACCGACGCGCGAGCAGGTCACGCGCCCGGTGGAGCCAACACGACAGCAGCGGCGCCCGCAGCTGGAGGTCCAGGGCGGCATCGAACGGGCGCCGTGCGCGCTCGAGGGGCCTGGCTATGAGAACATTCGCCTAACCCTGCGCGCGGTCGACTTCGAGGGTCTTCGCGGCCTGACCGCAGCCGACCTGACGCCGGCCTATTCGGCGTATGTCGGCCGTGAAGCGCCGATCTCGGTCGTCTGCGAAATTCGCGATCGCGCCGCGACGATCCTGCGCAATGCCGGATACATCGCGGCGGTCCAGGTCCCGGAGCAGCGGATCGAAAATGGCGTCGTACATTTCCGCGTGCTCATGGCGCACATGACCCAGGTCCGCGTGCGCGGCAACGCGACTGGGGCGGAGCGCGCCATTGCGGGCTACCTCAGCCAGCTGACCGAACAGCCGGTATTCAATCGCTATGATGCGGAGCGCTACCTGCTGCTCGCGAGCGACATTCCCGGTTACGCGGTCCGCCTGACGCTTCGCCCTGCTGGCGGCGCTCCGGGCGACGTCATCGGCGATGTTACGGTTCAGCGCACGCCAGCCTATGTCGATTTCAATATCCAGAACGGCGGGTCCGAGGAGCTCGGCCGCTGGGGCGGCGTGGTCCGTGGCGAGGTCTACGGCCTGACCGGGCTCGGCGATCGGACGACGCTGGCGTTGTTCAGCACCGCCGACTTCCACGAGCAGCAAACGGTGCAGGTCGGCCATGATTTCCGGCTCGGTCCGCAAGGCCTGACCATCGGCGGCGCGTTCACTTACGCCTGGGCGAGGCCGTCGATCGCCGATGCCGACCTCAAATCCAACACGCTCTTCACCACGCTCGAGATCGGCTATCCGTTCATTCGGCGGCAGTCCCGGACCCTGCGCGGCGCGATCGGCTTCGACTATGCCAATCAGGACGTCGAGCTCGATAATATCGATCTGGCGAGAGACCGGCTGCGCGTCGCCTTCGCTCGCTTGAACTTCAATGCCATGAGCAGTGATTTCACCAATCCGGGGTACTCGCTGGAGGCGCCGCGCTGGCGTTTCGCCGGCGAGCTCGAGCTGCGCCAGGGCCTCAATATCTTCGGCGCCAGCCGCTTTTGCGGAATCACCGGATCGAGCTGCGACGACGATGACGTCCTGCCCAGCCGGCTTGAGGGCCGGCCCACGGCGACGGTGATCCGCTCCAGCGCTTATGGCGAATTCCGTCCGATTCCAAAGCTCACCTTGGCACTTGGAGGTCAGGCTCAATATTCTTGGAAGCCGCTGCTGAGCTTCGAGGAATTCTCGGGCGGCAATTACACGGTTGGGCGGGGCTACGATCCCGGCGCTCTGATCGGCGACCGCGGCTGGGGCACGCAAGCCGAGATTCGCTACGGCGACCGCATTCCGGAAAGCGCCAAGCGGCCGGCAATCGAAGGCTACGCCTTCTGGGATCACCTACGCATCGACAATCTCGACCGCTTCGGAGACTTCGGACGTGAGCATATGGACTCGATCGGCGCAGGCGCCCGAGTCAATTTCGACCGCTTCGCACTCGACGCGTCGCTCGCCGTGCCCCTGACACGCATCGGGCTCGAAAATCGACGTCCCCCGACGCGCCTCCTCATCTCGCTGACCAGCAGGCTGTGGCCATGGAGTTACCAATGATCCACAAACTCGCATCCGCCCATCGCGGCGCACTGGGATCGCGCAAGGCACTGTTGATGTCCTGCGCGTCTGTGGCCCTCGCTGCGACGGCAGCCGCGCCGCAGAGCGCGAGCGCTCAGGCATTCCAAGGAACCATCACCAGCAGCACCGGCTCGGTCACACGGACCTGGCCGGGGACGGGCGCGAATAACGAGACGATCGTCATCGGATCGAACACGGCGACCATCAACTGGTCTCCCACGAATCAGCAGGGCACCGGCACCATCGACTTCATGCCGTCAGGCACCACGGCCACGTTCACCAGCAGCCAGGGCGTCACGGACTATACGGTGCTGAACCGGATCCTGCCCACGACAGGCCAGGCGATCAGCCTCAACGGCCACGTCATCTCGACCCTTCAGGGGACGAGCGCGACGGGCGGCAAGGTGTGGTTTTACAGCCCCGGCGGAATCGTGATTGGCGCATCTGCGGTGTTCGATGTCGGCGGCCTGCTGCTGACCACCAATGACGTGACGAGCTTCTCGAACAGCCCCACCGGCTTCAACGCGACGTTCGGCGCGCCCGGATCGGCGACGTCGAAAGTCCAGATCGCCAACGGCGCGCAGATCAACGCCCTTCAGCAGAACAGCTACGTCGCCATCGTTGCTCCGCGGATCGAGCAGGGTGGCAAGGTGCGCGTGAACGGCAGTGCTGCTTATGCCGCCGGCGAACAGCTGACGATGACCATGAACCAGGGCCTGTTCGACATCGTGGTCGATGTCGGAACGGGCGACGCGAACGGCGTGGTCCACACCGGCGAGACGAGCGGCCCAGCCAACACGAGTGCGGCCGACAACCACAATATCTACATGGTCGCCGTGCCCAAGAACCAGGCGATGATCATGCTGCTGGGCGGCAAGGTCGGCTTCGACGACGCGACGAGCGCGACGGTCGAGAACGGGTCGATCGTTCTCGGCGCAGGCTACAACGTGCAGGGCGGCGCGCTCACCGAGAACACCGCGGGCTCAACCCCTGATTCGGATATGAATTTCACGGGCGGCACCTTTTCCTCCGACGTCGAGGGACGCGCTCTTGGCGACGTCACCGTCAACCCTCAGGGCGGCAACCTGGCATTTGCAGGCGACTTGAGGCTCCTCGGCCGCAGGTCGGTTCGCATAGCCGCGGACGCAGGCGAGACAATCACCGTCGGCGGCAAGCTTCAGGCGGCTGCTTACTCTGGCCGCACCGGCGAGCGGGGCACTGTCGAGTTACTCGCCAATGGCGCAGGAAGCGCGGTCAGCGTCGCTGGGACCTCCGACCTTCGCGCGGACTCCTTCAACATTTTCACGAATCACACTGTCACGCACGATCAGCATTACGACTTTAACGCGAGCAACATGCCGCTGGCCGGCACGGTCAACCTACAGGCATCGAATGGCGGCCATCTCACCCTGACCGGCGCTGCCGATCTCGGCGCAGAGGCGGTGCAGACGAACGGGGTGGCGGTTGCCGGCGGCATAGTCCGCGTTCGCGCAAACAGTGGGGGTCGCGTCGATTTCGGCTCCGGCGTGCACATGGATACAACCTCGTTCGGCGGCTATCCGACAAATGGCATCGGGGGCGATGCGACCGGCGGGACGACCCAGATCATTGCCGATGGCGGCACGGTCGCCATTGCCGGAGCAGCGACTCTGTTCGCCGATGGATTTGGCGGCGGAGTTAACACCACTAGTCCGGCCAGCCAGGGTGCGAACGGGTACGGCGGATCCGCCAGCCTGAGCGCAACCAATGGCGGCAACCTTTCGATTGGTGGAGTGACGCAGGTCACCGCGGATGCGATCGGCGGCGACAACCTTGCCGAGTCGGGCAACGGTGCCGTCGGGGGATCCGCCACCGGCGGACAAGCGAGCATCAACGCGTCTTCGGGCGGAACGGTGACGCTTGGAGCCGCAGCATATGTTGCAGCGTCCGCATGGGGCGGGCGCAATAACTCGCCGACGGGAACGACAGGCACCGGCACCGCTGGCCTGGTGCAAGTCAATGTCGATTCGGGAGGCGCCGTCACGGCCGCCAGCGACCTGAGCCTCAGGTCGAACGGCTTCGGTGGCAACGGCCCGAACAATGGTGGCGCAGGATATGGCGGTGAGGCCGACGTCTTCAACAGCGGTGGCAACGTGACCGTTGGAGGCACACTGAACCTGTCCGCAAGAGGCACCGGCGGATCAGGAACCGCCGGCACGGGCGGCTATGGCGAGGGCGGCTACGCGTGGGTCGACATTTACGACGGCGCCCAGCTGAACGGGGACGTGAACTTCACGACCAACGCGCTCGGTGGCAGCGGCAACGTCGGCGGCGACGCCTATGGCGGCTCGAGCTGGCTGTACGTTGAAGGATCGCTGACTAGCCCGTCCGTCCTGTTCGACAGTAGCGCGACCGGCGGTGCCGGCGCCGTGGCTGGCGGGTACGGCGAAGGCGGCGATGCAGGCCTCGACATATACGGGACCGCGAACGTCGCGACGAACATCGCCATGAACGTCAACGCGGCCGGCGGAAGCGCCTCGGCCGGTACTGGCGGCGACGCTTACGGCGGTTATGCCGACATTTACGCTTCCGACGGCGGAACCCTGAACGGTGGCACGCTCACCGTCACGGCCAATGCAACGGCCGGGACCGGCACATCGAACGGATACGCATCGGGAGGCAGCATCTGGCTGAGCTCCGACGACTATGAAGCGGAATTGCCTACCACGATCGCCTTCGACACGATTACGCTGACCGCGAACACAATCGGCTCAGGCTCAGAGGACTACGCCTTTGGCGGCGACATCACCGTTGAAGCCTTTGGTGGAAGCATCACCGCCGACTCCCTCGTCGCAACAGCGAATGGCAGCACCGCCGGAGGATACATCGACTTCGAGACCTGGACGGATTACTCGGAATCGCCAGGTCAGCTGCAGTTTAGCACTGTCAGCGCAACCGCCAACGGTGGCGACATCGGCGGCTACATCTGGTTCGGCGCCTCGGGTGGAAGCATCACAGCGGACTTAATCGTCGCGACCGCGAATGGCGGCGTCGATGGCGGGTTCATCGGCTTCCAGGCAAGCGGCGACTATTACGACGGATCACCGGGTCATCTGGAATTCGGCAGCGTCGACGCAGTTGCAAACGGCGGCGAGTTCGGGGGCTATATCTACGCCGTCACGGATTCCGGCGGCACGATCGACCTAGGCGACGCAGAGCTTCGCGCGAACGGCGGGACCTATGGGACGATCTCGTTGCTGGCCGGTTGTTGTGGCGACGGGGGCGGCGGCGACTTTGCTGCGGCCTACCAGTCCGCTCCTTTGCCCGCGGGCGGCGGTATCGCTGCATCTGACCTGACGCTCGAAACGACCGGGGACATCCTGCTCGGGCTCAGCAGCGGCGCCGATATTTCCGTGACAGGCACATTCGAGGCGGACGCCGGCAACACCATCTCGATGTTCGACGACGGCACCGGTGGCGCGATCCGCGCGCACATCATCGATTTCGAGGCCGCGAGCATCGATGCCAACGCGCGCCTGATCGGGGACATCATCGGGCTTCATGGTTCGGAATATCTGAGCGTTTCCGACGTGACGGCATCACAAAGCGCAACATTCACAACCGACGGCCTCGCGACCTTCACCGGCGTGGTCTCCGCCCCGACGATCACCGTCACCTCGAGCGATATCGACATTTTTGGTGACGGATCGCTTGGCGTATACGGAACGACCAACCTCATCACGCTGAACGCGCTCAGCAACGGTGAGCCGATCATCATCGGGGAAGCCGAGGGTGGCGAAGGTGCTCAGTACGTCCTCAACGACGTCGAAATCGAAACAGATGCGCTGGTCATCAATGCCATCGGCGGCGGCGAGGGCGGAGCGCCCGACGTCCATATCTTCAATGTCGAGATCGACGGGAGCCAGACGGCGGGCGGCGGACTGCACGCGGTGACGCTGAATACCGATGGATCGGTGATGGTGAACGGCGTGATCGATTATGCGAACGCCGGTGCGAACGACAGCCTGACGATCAACGCCGGCGAAACCATCGCCATCAACACGGACACGGGCGGCATACAGATCACCAATCCCGGCGGAAGCCTGACGGGGACGCTCACGCTCGCGGCCGACAACATCTGGGTCGCCAGCGGAACGCTGCTTGATCAGCTTCTGGCCAATCCAAACTTCGAAGGCCGGAGCGCCGCGCTGGCCGTGAATTCCGGCATTGCGAACCCGGATGGATTTGTACGCGCGGGCGCAGTACATGCCGCGGTCGGGAATACCCTGTTCGTTCAGAATAGCGGCACGCCCGAACTGTTCGGTGGCATCGATACCGGCGATGGCGGCCTCACGATCGAGGGCACGGGCAGCAGCCCGGCCACAGTCATCGCATTCGGCCGCCAGACCAATGCCGACGGGACCGTGCTGACGAACCAGGACTTCATCGGCAGCGTCGAAACCGAAGGACAAGTCGGCTTCACTGAGGATTCCGTCGTGAACGGATGCTTCTTCGGAGGGTCGTGCGGCGGTGGTCAAGACTTCGAAGAGCCCGTGTTCGGTGTCGACATGGCATCGATCCTCGGGCCGCTCGACCAGGGCACCAGCGACGATGGTACTACGAGCGACGAAGACGATGATGACAGCGACGACAGCGAAGATGGATCGAAGGCCGATCCGTCGATGCGCCTGATCAACACGACGCCGATCAATCTCGAGCAGCAGATCGACGACCCCGTGACGAGTGGCGGCGACGTTGTGGTCGGCAACCCGGCGAACTGATCGCGCGCGAAATTTTTGGAGGATAAGATGGGCAGGACATCCATCGGAATTGCCGCAGCGGCCACCTCCCTTGCCGTCGCGGGCCCGGCTGAAGCGGCGCCGTTGAGCGTGCGCGACAGCTTCCGGATCGGAACGGCAGGGACAATCTTCTGCTCGGCGCAAACACTGGCGACGGACGCGGCCCTCAAGAGCATGTTCGATGCCGGCTATTCCATTACGTGCCGGGACGCCGCGCTCTCCGTTGGCAAATTGTATAAACTGAGCGCGTCGGCGGATGCGGATGCGCGCCTCGCCGCCGCTCGCGCTTCGAAAGCGACTTGCTCGGCGTCTTCGTCCGTCAATGTGCCGGACCTCGGACGCGTCGAGACGCTCGATTGCAAGCTCAAGGACGCCGAAGTGGGATACCGCGTCTATCGGTACCGGAAGGGCAAGCTGCTCTACGCCGCCGAAGGACTAGCCGGCTACGACGGCGCGCTGCAGCTCGGTCTTCGCAGCATCGTCGCCGACAAGGCGGTGGAGGGCGAGATTTCCATCGCCACGACCGGAGCAGGTGATCCTGCGGCTTTCGCCCGGGTCCAGGCGGGAACGCTCGATCCGAGCCGGGCGCTTGCCGAAGCCTACCGCCGCAACAATGCGGGCAGCTATGCGGAAGCTGCCGAGTTCTTCTCGGCCGTCGGCGGCGCGGGCGATGCGCCGCTCAGCCGATCCGAAGCGCTTGCCAACGAAGCGCTGCAGAAGTCGAACCTCGGCCGCTATGCAGAAGCCGATGCGTTGTTCGCGCGCGCGGCGGAGCAGGTGGGTGCGGACCCCATCGTCCTGCGACGCCTTCGTAACTATCGCGCAATGCACTTGCTCAATCAGGGTGACGGCAAGGGTGCCATTGCGGAACTCGAAAAAGACCTGCCGAAATCAGGTGGGGAGGGAAGCGGTGACGCGAAAGGCCCGCAAATTGACGCCGTCGCGGCAAAGCGACTGAACGCGGACTCGCGGTTGGGCCAGCAGCTCGGGGGGCAATCAGACGAACTGCTCCCGGCGGAAAAACTCGAGATTCTCGACGCGCAGGCACTCCAGCTGCGCGGTTCGGCATTGCGCTTGGGAGGCGATCTTGCGGGCGCGGCCGATGCGCTTCGCGCCGCCGACGCGAAGGTGGCCGCCGTCCGCAATGGCAGGGTAGGATCCGTCGCGTGGATGCGCGCGCAGATTGCCGGCGACCTTGGTGCGATCGCCGAGCAGTCGAAGCAGTCCGCCGAAGCAGAGCAATACTACCGTTCGGGCGTCCGCATGCTGGATGCGAGCTATCCAGGCTCCGCCGCGCTGCTCAACGCAAAGGCGCGGCTCGCCGGTTACCTCGCCCGCAACGGCCAGGCCGCGACGGCCGAGGCGATGTTCCGCGAGATCGTCCGTTCGCAGGCGGATACCGCAAACCTGGCGCCATCTTTCGCGCACATGCTGCAGCCTTACGTGGACTACCTGCTCAAGAAGGAAAACGACCCGGCTGCGACTGCCGAAATCTTCGCCGCGACGCAGCTGATGGTGCGACCGGGCCTCGCCCAGACGCAGGCCGTCCTCGCGCGCGAACTGAGCGGCGGGACGGATGAAGCCTCGCGCCTGTTCCGGCAGTCCGTGACGCTCACCCGCCAATTGGAGCGTTCGCGCGTCGAGCTTGCGCGGCTTCGGGACCTTCCCAAGCCCACTGCCGTCGACGTATCGCGTGCGAACTTCCTGCAGGCATCGCTGCAGCAGACGCAGAAGGAACAGGTCGCGACGCAGGCAGCGCTAGCCAGCTTCCCGCGGTACCGTGCTGTGTCAGACGAGGTGATTTCGCTAGCGGACCTTCAAAAAGCGCTCCGTGGCGGTGAAGCCTATTACCGCATGACCATTGCCGCGGATCAGGTCTACGCCATCCTCGTCACGGCAAAAGGGGCGCGGGCTGCCAAGCTTCAGACCAGCGGCAAGCAGCTCGCCGAACAGGTGGATGCGTTGCGCGACACGATCTCAACGCTCGAGAATGGCAAGCGCATCACCTATGCGTTTGACGTCGGCCTCTCGCACGAGATCTATAAGGAGCTGTTCGCGCCATTCGGCTCGCAGCTGGCCGGCGTGCACCACCTGGTGTTCGAGCCGGACGGGGCGATGCTTCGCCTGCCCGCCAACCTGCTGGTGATGGATCAGGCCTCGGTCGACGCTTACAAGCAGCGCGCGGCCGCGGGTGGCGACGCGGAGTACGACTTCCGCGGAATTCGCTGGTTCGGCCGCGATCGCGACATCAGCACATCGGTCTCACCGCGCGCCTTTGCACAGTTGCGCAACGCGCCGCGCTCGTCCGCACCGAAGGATTATCTCGGCCTGGGCGAAAATACCCCTCCGGGATCGTCCGCCGCCCAGATCGTGCCGGCGGCTGCCGATCGCGATTGCATCCTGCCGCTGTCCTCCTGGGCCGACCCCATCTCGGCGAGGGAGCTCCAGACGGCAGCCAGCATCGTTTCGACCTTCGACCCGAACGGTGTGCAGATCATTACCGCGCGACGCCTTCACCGACACCGGTCTCGAAGCAGCGGGACGATCTCAATCAGTATCGCATCGTGCATTTCGCGACCCACGGCGTCGTCACGTCGCGTGCGCCGAAATGCGCGTCGCAGCCCGCCTTGCTGACCAGCTTCGGCGGCACCGGGTCCGACGGACTGCTGACCTTCCGGGAGATCTTCGACCTGCGCCTTGACGCCGATCTCGTGATCCTCTCGGCCTGCGATACGGCGGGCAAGGCGAGCGCGGCCGCAACCCAGCAGGCCGGTCTTGCGACCGGCGGCGACGTCGCCCTCGACGGCCTCGTCCGCGCCTTCGTCGGCGCCGGCGGCCGCCTCGTGGTTGCGAGCCACTGGCCGGTGCCGGACGATTATAACGCGACGCAGCGCCTGATCACCGGACTGTTCTCAGCGCCGGCAGGAACCGCGACCGTATCGGCGCTGCGGCATGTCGCAGCGGCAGTTGATGGACGAAGCGGATACTTCTCACCCGTTCTACTGGTCGGCGTTTGCGGCGGTCGGTGACGGAGAGATCCCGGTGATCCGCTCCAGGCAGCACATCGCGCAGTCGAAGTAGCCCTTAGGGCTGTTCCTGAACCTGCGGCTGCGGATCGCCGCCGCAGCGGCAACTCGTGACGCGGCCGGCCCGCGGCCTCTTTGCGGGCGTGCTCGCAGCCACCACCGGTACAGGGCGCGCGGGAAGCTGGTCCGCCGATGCGAAGATCACGGGTGGTGCGGTACGCGCCACGTCCCGCGGCTGGGGAGCCTTGGGAGGCTCGGCAGCGGCACTGCAGGGAATCGTCAGGACTGCAGCACTCACGATCAAGGCGCGCATGCGCATCGCCATCTCCCTCGCGAACATCACGGGGGAAGCTAGCGCGGGCTCGGTTTCCAAATGGTTAGCGCAAGTGCTTCAGACTGCTGGCGGAATCGCTTATTCCGCCTGACGCAATTTTCTGGATATGTTACAATGTTTTAGCCGAGTGTCAGGAACACGACGAAACATTGACATTTTGTTAACCAAGTTGCACACCCCTTCCTCCTGACTAGGCAGCTGGGGGCAACCATGGCCACGTCACTTTCCAATAAGAATCGCATGTATGTCACAGCCGCGGGCGTTCTCGCGGTGGGTATTGCAGCGTACGGCCTCGGTCGGGTCTTTCCGCCGCTTGGGCCGAGTGAAGGGACCGTGGGTCCGTCGCAGCGTTACGTGTCCGCACAGGTTGGCGAAGGCGATGTCACCCTTGGCGACACCTCCGTGCCTGAACTCATGCAGACCGACGCCTTCCAGGTGATGGTCAAGGACCCGAACTTCCGCGCGCTGGCGGGCGACCCGGGCTTTGCCGCTCTTGCGTCGAATCCTGCGGCGATGGCGGCCCTTGCCGCCAATCCGAGCGCCTTCGCGGCACTGGCGAAAAATCCGTCGGCGTTCCGCGACATGCTTCAGCAGGCATCGGCCCTCTCGGCCGCTTCGCAGGCAAGCGCCGCGCAAGGCTCCGCGCTCAGCGCGATGGCGCTAAACTCGGCCGGCTTTGCGAAGCTGGCGTCCGATCCAAAGCTGTTCTCGGCGCTCGCCAACAACGCGGGCGGGTTCGCGGCACTCGCAAAATATCCAGGCGCACTGGCCGCTATGTCGGCCAACGCCGCGCAGTTCGCGAAATATTCGAGCAACCTCGCGGCATTCAAGGACGCCGCGCTGAAGGGCAGCGACCCGGCCATGGCCGCGAATAAGGCTGCCTTCGCGGCGCTCGCAAACGACGCCAAGGCGATGCAGCAACTCGGGGCCAATCCCGGCGCATTCTCGGCGCTCGCCAACAATGCCGGCGCATTCCGCGCGCTGGGCGCAAGTGGTCCGCAAATGGCGGCCTCTGCGCGTGCGATCGATGCGATGGCCCAGAATCAGGCGCTTTCGCGGCACTGTCGCGCAACGACGCCGCGCTTCGCGGCGCGATGTCGGCCGCAGCTTCACTTTCGGCACGGATGAGCGCGGCCGGCGCTGCTAACCCCGGCGCGATTTCAGCCGTTGCGCTGAATGCGAAGATGCTCGCGAGCCTCTCGTCGCAACCGTCGGCACTGGCGGCGATGGCGGGCAACCCCGTCGGGTTCGCCGCGCTGTCCAGCCATCCGGCAGCTTTCGCGGCCATGTCGGCCAATGCTGCGCAGTTCGCGAAATATTCCAACAATTTCGCGGCCTTCAAGCAAGCGGCGCTTAGCGGCAGCGACCCGGCGATGGCATCTAACAAAGCGGCTTTCGCCGCTCTGGCCGGCGACGCCAATGCGATGCAGCAGCTGAGCAGCAACTCTTCGGCCTTTGCTGCGCTCGCAGCGAACGCCGGCGCGTTTCGGGCCCTTAGCGCGAACAATGCGTCGCTGCAGAACAGTGCGCTTGCCGCAAGCCTTATGGCCAAGAATCAGGCCTCATTCGCGAGCTTCTCGCGCAATGGCGCAGCGCTTGCGCAAGCGGCCATGGCGGCTCAGCAGTTCAACTCCGCTGCTGCGGCGGCTTCCCTCGCTTCGCAGGGCAAGCTGAGTGCGCAGATGATGTCGGCGCTGAACTCGAACCCGGCAGCGTTCGCGGCGATGAGCGCGAACCCGTCTGCATTCGCGGCGCTCGCGAATAATCCGGCAGCGCTCGCGGCGTTCGCGCGAAATGCTCCGGCCCTGTCCGCTCTATCGGGCAACGCAAACTTTAAGGCCTTGGCGTCCAGCCCGGCCTTTTCAGCGGCACTGCAGAACGGCACGTTCGCAAAAGCGATGGCGGCTGATTTGAGACAATAGCCGCATCGCGGCCGGGGGGCTCATGGGGGGAAAGCGGCGGCCGTGTTCGGCCGTGTCCAGCGTAGTCGCCGCGCTATTGCTCGGCAGCGGATCTGCATCGTTCGCACAGCAGCTTCCGCCGCCGCAGCCCCCGGAGCCCGATCGGACGACGGTCGTCGAACCAGTCGCAAAGCCCGACGTTCCGCCGGAGGAGCCCGGGCCCAAGGAACCGGTCGAGGATAAGGGGCCGGCGCATGTGCCGCCGGACGCATCGGGGATCGATCTCACCACGCTCGAGACGAAAAACCTCGACCTGCTCTACTTCGATCCCATCCAGACCTACCTCACGCCCTACATCGCCCGGTCATTCGAGAATGCGCTCGCGTTCCACGAGCGCATGTTCGACTGGAAGCCGTGGGAGCGCACCACTTTGCTCCTGAAGGACTTCAGCGATTACGCGAATGCCGGCGCGCGCGCGTCACCGAACAATGCCGTGCTGATCGACGTCGCACCCCTGTCCATATCCATGGAGACGTTCACGCCGGGCGAGCGCTTCTTCACCATCACCAACCATGAGGTTGCCCATGTCGCGGCGATGGATGTGTGGAACAGTCGGGATGCAAGGTGGCGCCGCTTCTTCCGCGGCAAGCCCATGCCGATCCAGGAGCATCCGGAGTCGATCCTCTACAACTTCCTCGCCACTCCGCGCGTGAACACGCCGCGATGGTATCTGGAAGGCAGCGCCGTCTTCTTCGAAACCTGGATGTCGGGCGGGCTCGGCCGGGCGCAGGGCGGCTTCGACGAGATGGTCTGGCGCGCGCGGGTCCGTGACAATGAGAAATTCTATTCGCCCCTGGGCCTCGAATCCGAAGGCATTGCCGTCGACTTCCAGGTCGGGGTGAACGACTACCTCTACGGCACGCGCTTCTTCTCCTATCTGGCGCTCAAATACGGACCGCAGAAGGCGGTCGACTGGCTGCGCCGCGATGAAGGCAGCAAGGGTTTCTACGCCTCGCAATTCAAACACGTCTTCGGGCGCCGGCTCGACGACATCTGGGACGAATGGATCGCCTTCGAGCACGATTACCAGAAGGCGAGCCTGGCGAAGCTGTCCGCCTATCCGCTGACTCAGGCGGTCCCGCTCGCGCCGCACGGGCTCGGCTCCATGTCACGCGGCTTCGTGGACACGAAGACGAACAGCCTTATCGCCTCTTTCCGCTATCCGGGCACAATCGGCTTCATCGGCCGCATGGACCTTGCCACTGGCAAGCTGACCAAGCTGCAAGAGATCAAGGGCATGATGCTCTACAAGGTGACGAGCGTCGCCTTCGACGAGCAGGCCCGCACAGCCTATTACACGGAAGACAATTACGCGTTCCGCGACCTGATGGCGGTGAATGTCGATACGGGCCGCAGGAAGATGCTCATCCGCGACGCGCGCATCGGCGACTTCGTGGTTAACCCGGCGGACAAGTCGATCTGGGGTATCCGCCACGAAAACGGCCTCGCGACCATTGTCAGAGTTCCTCCACCTTACGAGGGCTTCAATCAAATCCACACGTTCAAATACGGGCAGGTCCCGTTCGACCTCGACATCTCGCCGGACGGCAAGCTGCTGTCCGCTTCATTCGGGGAGATCAACGGCACGCAAACGGTCCGCGTCTGGAAGCTCGACGAGCTCTCCACGGAGATCGAGCCGGTCGAAGTCGCAAAGCTCGCCCTTCCCCCTGCGACGCCTGAGGGATTCGTCTTCGCTCCGGACGGCAAGTCGCTCTACGGCACGTCCTACTACACGGGCGTATCGAACATCTTCCGCTTCGACATCGCCAGCCAGAAGTTCGACGCGGTCAGCAATGCCTCGACGGGCTTCTTCCGTCCAATTCCGCAGCCCGACGGATCCCTCATCGCCTATGAATACAGCGGCAAGGGACTGCAGCCCGTGCGCCTGCACCCGAAGGTGCAGCAGGACCTAGGGACGATCGAGTTCCTCGGCACCAAGGTCGTCAACGACCGGCCCGAGTTGAAGGCGTGGGGCGTCGGCTCGCCGGCGAAGGTCCCGCTCAATTCCCTGATCATCGCGCGGGGCAAGTATCGCGGGGAAGAGCGCATGAAGTTGGCAGCGATGTTCCCGATCGTCGAAGGCTACAAAGGCGCGGTGTCACCGGGTTACTTCTTCCATTGGGAAGACCCGCTGCAGTTCAACCAGGTCAATGCGAGCTTCAGCATTTCGCCCATCAACCAGCTGGAAACCAAGGACCGGTTTCACGCCCGCATCCAGTACAAGACGCTGAACTGGGACTTGCAATACCGGCACAATGGCGCGGACTTCTACGACATCTTCGGCCCGGTCGAGCGGAGCCGCCGCGGCGAGGTATTCATCGTCAAATACAACCGCACCACGATCTACGACCCGCCCCGCCAACTCGACATTTTTGCTGCCGGCGCGGCCTATTTCGGCCTCGAAACCCTGCCGGGCGCCCAGAATATTCCGAGTCCGAAGAACATCGGGTCCATAGGCGTCGGCGCGCGATATACGAATACCCGCAAGGCTTTGGGCGGCGTCGATCATGAGAAGGGAATCGCGTGGCGTACGCTCGCGGACGTCGACTGGGACATGCTCGGCGGAAAGGCCTTTCCGAAGATTTACGGCGGGATTGATTATGGCGTGCCGCTGCCGATGCCGAACAGTTCCGCCTGGATCTACGCGAGCGGCGGCCTCACCTGGGGCGAGCCGCTGCATCCGCTCGCGGCATTCTATTTCGGTTCGTTCCGAAACAATTACGTCGATGAGCGGCCCGAGAAACGCTACCGTGAAGCCGAGAGTTTCCCCGGTTTCGAGATCGACGAGATCGCCGCGCGCCGCTTCGCCAAGGTGACCGGCGAGATCAACCTTCCGCCCGTGCGTTTTGCCGAAGTCGGGACGCCGGTCATCTACCTTAGCCACCTTCGCCCGGCCCTGTTCGCCGGAGCCATGGCGACGCGCGCACCCGAGGGCGACAGCCATCGTTATTACGATGTCGGCGCACAGCTCGACCTGAACTTCACCATCGCGTTACGGCTGCCGATGATCTTCTCCATCGGTGCTGCTGCTGGCTGGCAGGACGGTCATTATCGCAAGACCGAGCTACTCGCCTCGCTCAAGATCATGTGAGTTTATGCTGCCGTTGCTGGTCCAGTCTGCGCATTGGGGACTAGCCCTGGTCCCCGTGCTCATCCTGCTTGCCGTGTTCGTCTGGTTGGACGCGTTCAAGCTGATGAGCCTGCGCGAGATCGTGATGCTCCTCGCCCTTGGCGGCCTCGGCGCGCTGGCATCATGGCCGGTCGCCGGCCGCTTCCTCGACACGCTCCCGATCGGATTTTCGATCTACAGCCGCTTTATCGCGCCGTGGATCGAGGAAGCCATCAAGGCGGCGATCATGATCCTGCTCTTCCGCTTCAACCGCATCGGTTACAAGCTCGACGCCGTCATCTCCGGCTTCGCGATCGGTGCGGGCTTCTCGGTGGCCGAGAACATCATCTACCTCGTGCGCTTCCCGGATTATGGCGCGGGTACATGGCTGGTCCGCGGACTGGGCACGGCATTCATGCACGGCACGACGCTGGCGCTGCTCGCAGCGATCGCGCACGAGCTCGCCGAGCGCGCCACACGGCAGTCCGCAGCCTCCTTCAAGCTGCACTTGTGGTGGTTCCTTCCGGGCTATGTCGTCGCGGGCCTGCTGCACATGGCGTTCAACCATTTCCCGGAGCGGCCGATGGTCGCGATGATGGGCGCTCTGCTGTTCGCGCCCGTTGCGCTCATGGCCATCTTTCACCTCGGCACGACCGAGGCCCAGCTGTGGCTGCAGGCGGAATATGCCGAGCACCGGGAGCAGCTGGCGGATTTGCGCGCCGGACGCTGGCCTGAAGGGCCAAGCGGCGAACGGATTGCGGCCCTCGCCAATCGTACCGATGCGGAGACTGCCATACGGCTTCGCAGATATTGGGAGCTTCAGACCTGGCTCGTCGTCCAAGCCGAAGAGACGATGATCGAAGAAGCGGACGGCGATGCACAGTTCAATGCCGCGCATATTCGCGCCGCCTTTGCCGAGCTCGCGGGGCTTCGCCGGGCCATTGGCCGGACGACCTTTGCCGCCTTCAAGGCGCTTCTTCCATTCAGCCGAAACGACGAATGGGAAGTGGCGGAATTAAGGGATCGGATCGACAGCCGCTAGGGCTTGGCCGCGCAGCCTTGATCCTGCGACAGCTGATGAAGCTCGACGAGCCGTTGCGCCGCTTGCGCGAATGTCGGAGTCACCGTGGCGCGGACTTCCGCGATTTGCGCCTCGCGTGCGCGCGTGGCCGCGTCTGCGGCATTGTCCGCGGCGAGGTCGATGGCCGTCCCCAGCCCCGGCGCGACCCAATTCAGCCGGCCTGCAACCGATCCGATGGCGTTTCGAGCCTGGTTGGTGGCCACCGCTTCGGCAGCATGCCCGGCCATGGATGTCGCCATCGCTTGCGAATTCGTCTCGAGCTGGCGCTCGATCGCAGCAGTCTCCTGCGCAATGGCCACGCAGGTTGCTGCAGCGCCAGGCGTCGCTTCGCCAATTGGAGCAGCAAGCGCCATCCAACCCAATGCGGATAAGGAGATGAGAGTCGGCACCCCGTTGCTCGTCGCGGATGCGCCTCGAGGGACATGGGGTACCCCTCGAGACGCAACTTGCTGTTCCTCTAAGCGAGCGCCAGACGCCGCCGTGAGCGGCGCAACGCGACGCCACAGGCGCCAAGGCCCAGCAACATCATGGCCCAGGTCGCGGGTTCAGGAACGGCAGCTACCGCACCTCGATCGAAAAGCCGGACCTCGTTCAGGGCGCCCGGTCCCGGCTGGGTCTCGGTGCCGCCGGTGAAGTAGAGATTGACGTAGCGGTAGCTCGCCATCGACGCGATCGAGAAACTCTGCGCCGTCAGCTCACCCGAAACGCCTGCGTCGGCGCCGAACGCACCCCTCGCAAGCTCCACGCCTCCGTTGATGTAATAGCCCGTAAACGGATCGTAGAAGATGCTGTCACCGCCGATGAGAAGAAACGCACCTCTGATCGACGAAAAGAGATTGATCCGTTCGAAGTCGGTGGCCGATCCCAGGTCGAATGTGATGGTAGCCCACGATCCTGTCGTTGCCGGAAGGCCGAACAAACTGACTGCGCCCGTCTGTTCGTCGAACAGGCTCCCCGGATTGAACACGCCCGTGTTGCCGACGACTTGGCCAGACGAAAGCTCGATCTGGTCAGCCAACGCGGCCGTTGGAATGCAACCCAGCGCCAGCGCCGCAGCTGCAGGAAACAATTTACGCATGTGACACCCTGCCCGTTTAATTTACGTTCAACGCACATAACCCAAATGCCGCCGCGCGGTGGCCCCGTGCGCGACGAGCGTCGGTTGGCGCAATTCCGACGGCGGCGACTCTGCGACGAATGGGGTAAACCGTCTGACGAAAGTTGGTTTCACCGATGCCGTGGCTGGCCCCGAGCCGAATCGCAACTCGATTTTACGGGACGGTCGCGGGCCGAACTGAAGGAAGCATCGGCCCACAGAGCAGCGCTTCCGTCGTTTTCCAGCGACCGCTCGGCGTCGCAACAGGCCGCTCATCGGCCGCCCAGTTGCGGCCCGATCGATGGTGCGCGTTATCGTAATGCGTCGGAACGACATGTCCGGCATCGCCGCGCCTCCGCGCCATGCGGAAAAGGGGGGAATTTGTCCGATGAACTCCCGTTGGCCGAGGGCCAGCTGTGGCAGGCCGAACGTCGGCTTTGGCTCGAAAGGAGAACGGGGCTCGAGCACGTTCTCGCACCGACGTGCATGATGGCTTTGTCATCGGGCGTGTTCGACAGGCTGGGCGCATTGGAGGCATTCGACCGCGCCCCGCGCTGGGCCTCGATCATTTTTGCGCAGCAGCTTCTTGCGCGGCCGGCGCACGACCTCGTGGTCCTCGGCTACGTGGCGCTAGCCGCGGGTCCCGGGACCTTAAGCTACCAATGCTGTTGTACCTCGACCTACCGTCACCTCGATCAGGAGTGGAAGGTCGTTCAACATCAGCAGACGCCGCTGATCGACACCATCTAGCCGCGGCGCGAGACGCACATCATTTTTTGGACCTCTTAAGCAGAGGCGCCGCGCTCGTGCTGTCAACGACAATGCTCCACTTGCCGCCTTGCTTTTGCCAGACCCGAACGAAGTGGCCTTGGCGCGGCTTTCCGTCCTGGGTCCAGGCTGCATTGCCATAGGTATAGGCGAGATCGCCCGCGGCCGAGGTTCTCTCGAGAACCTGTGTGTAGGTGATCGAAGCCGGCTCCCCTGCAGCGATGGCGGCATGTTGTGCAGCGGAAATGGCGGGCGCTGAACCCGGCCGAAGCACACGCGCGTCCGGCGCGAGGTGCGTGAGCAAGGCCTGCGGAGCGTCCAACCTGCTCTGATTGCTCAGCGAAGCTTCGGCGGCCGCGAGACCTTCGGCGCTGCGGATCGGATCGTCCTTGGTGTCCGACATGGGCAGGCGCACCACCTCCACGCCGTCGACGCGCGCCTCACCTTCGCCTGGCCCTCGAGTCCCGCGATCGATCGCGAAACGCCAACGTCCCTCCGAATCCTTGCGCCAGATGGTCAAGTACTGACCTGCGCTGCGCACCTTTCCGTCGGTCCACACATAGGGACCGACGGTGAACGCGAGATCACCCGATACGGCTATTCCCGCGAAGGCGGGCGTCCATGTCATCGTGCCAGGGCTCGGCTCGGCCGCCGAAAGGTGTTTCTTGCCAACGATAGGGCCAGGCGCAAACAGGATCCCGTCATCCGCGATGTAGGTGAGGAACGCCTCGCGCATTCCTCGCCGCACAATGTCGTTGGCAAAAGCGCGTTCTTGCGCAAGCACGTCCTCGAGAAGCGCGCGACGGGTTTCAGTCATCTCGGCCCACGACGGCGACACCGTCGCCATCGCGGCTTCGACCGCGACCCCGCAACAGAAGGCGGCAATGGCGGACATCGTCGCCGCGTTTTTCGTCGATATCATACCGATGATCCTCAAACTGTGGCGAGCGATCCCCCGCCGCCCTAGCCGAAGGGCCGGACCATCCTTCACGGTACACCGGCGCCACGCGTCGAAAACCGGGCAATCTGCGGGCCGGTCATGGACGCGCCGAACGCTGCACGATTTGCTGCGGACGCGAAAACTGACAGCAGTACTGCGATGCCCGAGACGCAATTATCGGGTCGAACGGCTCGGTCTCGCCGTTCGAGAGACCGAGTGGAAGACGGATCGGATTTGCTGCTGACGACGGGCGACCGGCTACGGCGACGAAGCGCAGTGTCTTGCGACGAACGCGTGAATGCGTCGACGAACGCAATCGACATGTCTGTATGCCTTGTGGAAGATCAGGGGATGCGGAACGTCGATGACGTCGGAGGACCTGAGCGAAGTAGCCGCCAGCACAGCGAGCGCTGGGTGGTCTTCTCGCTCCTCCTCGTCTTCTGGATTTCCTTCCAGACGGTCTTTTATCTTTACGGTGTTCTACAAAATGAAGCCGTAGCCATCCGGCCCGCGGCGCTGATCCGTGACATTCTCATGTACATCGTGATCCCGGCCGAGATTGCGATCGTGGGCGTTGGCGTTGTAATCTGCCTTGCGATCTATGCGACGCTCCGCCGAGTGCGGCATTGGAGTTTGTGGACGCAGCTCCTCGTCACGGTGATCGGCGCGGCGCTTGGCGCAGCCTGCTTCAGCGTAGCGGTCAGCATCCTGTGCATCCTGTTCGGCCTGGACTGGCCGGCACCGACGCTGCGCTGGTTCGCGATCGACACCGTTCGCTGGTTCGCTCCGTTCGGCCTTTGGAGCGGCGTGTCACTCGCCGTCACCTACAACACTCAGGTTCGAGAGCGCGAACGCCGTCTCGCGCTGCTCCAGGCTCAGACGCAGCAGGCGCACATGCGCGCGCTACGATATCAGGTGAACCCGCATCTGCTCTACAATACGCTGAACTCCATCGCAGCGCTGATTCTCGACAAGCAGAACGACGTCGCCGAGGCGATGGTCGTCCGGCTCTCCGACTTCTTTAGAGCCAGCCTGTCGATCGATCCCCATGCAGACGTCGACCTGGCCGATGAGGTCGCGTTTCAGCGGCTCTATCTGGACATCGAGCAGATGCGGTTCCCGGACCGTCTATCGAGCGAGATCGACATCCCAAAGGATCTGGAACGTGCGCAGGTGCCGAGCATGATCCTTCAACCGATCGTGGAGAATGCCTTGAAACACGGCGTGCACCCGGATGGTTCGCCCACCCACTTGAAAATTTCGGCCTCGCGCGCGGCGCAGGGCTTGGTGTTGGAGGTCGCGGATAATGGGCCGGGACCTTCGACAATAGCTGGGACGGGCGTGGGACTGACCAATGTTCGCGAGCGGCTGCTCGCACGATTTGGCGAACGCGCTGCCGTCCAGGCCGAGAACCGGCCGGGCGTAGGATTTACGGTGCGCCTGACGCTTCCCGTGGTGATGGCATGAACGCTCCCTTGAGGCTCCTGGCCGTCGACGACGAGCCGCTTGCGCTCAAGCGCGTGCAATTGCTGCTCGCCCGCGTCCCGGGGACGGAGCTCGTCGGAACGGCGTCCAGCGTCCCCGAAGCGCTCTTGGCGATCGACGCGCATCGGCCCGACGTCGTGCTGCTCGACATCAAGATGGCCGGCCTGACCGGTTTCGATCTCGTGGACAATCTGTCTGGAACTTACGTCCCGCAAGTCATCTTCGTGACTGCCTTCGACGAGTTCGCGACCAGAGCCTTCGAAGTCGGCGCGGTCGACTATGTCCTGAAACCCGTCGAATTGACGCGCTTCACGGCGGCGATCGAGAAAGCGCGAAAAGCGCTTTCCGTGCAGGACGCCGAGGAACGGCTCGAGGAGCTCCGTCATGTCGTTGCGGCGCTTCGCGCCCAGGCGCGAAGCTCGGAGGCCAAGCGCTACGAGACGGAGATCTGGGCTGAACGGCGCAACGAGTTCGTGCGCATCAGCATCTCGGATCTCGACTGGGTGGAAGCGGAGCGGGATTATGTCCGGCTGCATGCCGCCGGACAGTCCTATCTCCTGCGCGACACGATCAGTGCGGTTCAGGGTCGCCTGGATCCTGACCTGTTCATTCGGGTCCGTCGGTCAGCACTGGTTCGGATCGACCGTGTAACAGGAATCCGGAAGGCCGGTTACGGTGACTTCCGTATCCGTATTGCATCGGGGAATGAGGTTCGCGTTGGCCGCACCTATGTGAAGCAAATTCGATCGCTCATTGCACCGCGGGTCCGCTCCGGAGCGGCCAACGATGAGCTGGCCGAGCCCGAACCGCCACGCTGAGCAGCCGGAAGATGGCGATCGACGGCGGCGAAGCTGCACATTCATAGGCGGGTTCGACGGTTCGTCGCATAAGGCGGGTACTGGCCCTGCGAAGGAGGCCGCTCGTCGCTTCGGATTGGCCACGTGCTATGCTCGCCAAATAACCCTCTGAACTGAGCTGGGTGCCCGTGTTACCCTCTGAGTTCTCAGCTCAGCAGTGACCGAGTTGTGCGGCATGGGGGCCCCCGCACCCATGCCGCACACTTTTGTAGTCCGCGCGCGTCAGGCCCTTCCCTACTGCCAACACCCGATCATTTTGGGCGTGCGCCCGCGTCGGGCGGAAGCCCGTACGGCGACTGCAGGCTTGGCAGATTTGAATGGCGGTGGAGACAGTCACACGGCAACTTATCTCCGATCGTGGCAACTGCTGCCTCTGACAGCCATTCATGCCAATTCGTCACACGCCTTGGGATAGACAACATTGGCTGCTAGGGCGCCGCAATGCTGACAATCAACGGCCTGACTGTTCGCCTCGGCGGACGCACGATACTTGACCGCGCATCAGCGGCGATCACACCCGGCGCTCATGTTGGCCTGATCGGTCGAAATGGTGCGGGCAAGTCAACCTTGATGAAGGCGATCATTGGCTTGATCGACCCCGACGAGGGATCGATCGAGATGCCTCGCAGGACAAGATTAGGCTATATCGCCCAAGAGGCTCCCGCCGGCACCGCGACTCCGTTCGAAACCGTGCTTGCAGCTGATAGCGAACGCGCAAATCTCATGGCTGAGGCGGAAAGCTGCAATGATCCGCACCGGCTTGGAGACATCCACGATCGCTTGTTGGCTATAGACGCCTACACGGCTCCCGCGCGAGCGTCCCGCATTCTGCTTGGGCTCGGCTTCGACGAAAAGATGCAAGGCCGTGCCCTCGACAGCTATTCCGGCGGTTGGAAGATGCGCGTGGCGCTAGCTGCGCTGTTATTTTCGAAGCCGGAGCTATTGCTGCTCGACGAGCCGTCGAACCACCTCGATCTGGAAGCCACGCTGTGGCTCGAAAACTTCCTTAAGAGCTATGCCGGAACGCTGATCGTCATCAGTCACGAGCGGGACCTTTTAAACAATGTCGTGGACACGATCCTGCATCTCGAGCGCGGAAAGATCACACTTTACTCGGGAGGCTATGACAGCTTCGAACGGCAGCGTGCTGAGCGCGCCAGCCAGATCGCAGCCGCGCAGGCGGCCCAAGATGCGCAGCGCGCGCGTCTGCAGGACTATATCGCTCGGAACAGTGCGCGTGCGTCGACTGCCAAACAGGCGCAGTCCCGGGCCAAGATGCTCGCGAAGATGCAGCCGATCGCGGCCCTGGTGGACGATCCCAGTCTCAGCTTCGACTTCCCGAGCCCATCGCAGCTTAAGCCTCCGCTGATCACGCTGGACCTAGCGAGCGTCGGCTACGGCGAGACACCCGTGCTGCGTCGCTTGAACCTGCGGATCGATCCCGACGACCGGATCGCGCTCCTCGGTCGAAACGGCAATGGCAAGACCACTCTGGCACGTCTTCTCGCAGCGCAGCTCCCGCCGATGGAAGGCGGCGTCACAGCGTCGGGGAAGATGCGGGTGGGCTACTTTACCCAATATCAGGTGGAAGAATTGCACGGGGACGACACGCCCCTACAGCACATGACGCGTGCTATGAGTGGCAATACCCTAGGTGCTGTACGCGCGCAGCTCGGCCGCTTCGGTTTTTCAGGTGACAAGGCGACGACGCTTGTCAGCAAACTTTCCGGTGGCGAGCGAGCCAGGCTGGCACTGGCTCTGATCACGCGAGACGCTCCACACCTCCTCATTTTGGATGAGCCGACGAACCACCTCGACGTGGATTCGCGCGAGGCGCTGGTACAGGCGCTGAATGGCTATGACGGCGCCGTCATCATCGTCAGTCACGATCGACACATGATCGAGCTAACAGCTGACCGCCTGGTGCTGGTCGAAAATGGCGGAGCGACGGAATACGCCGGCAGTGTTGACGATTATATCGATTTCGTTCTCGGGCGAGGAACTCTTCAGTCAGACAAGCCGAAGCAGCAACGCCATGATCGCAAGGCTGCGGCGAAAGCGCGTGAAATTGCACGTGCTCTCAAGAAGGCGGCCGCGGAAGCGGAAGCTGCGAGCGCCAGATTGTCGGCCCAATGCGCTGCCTTGGATCGTGCCTTGGTCGACCCTGCAAATGCGCCAGCCGAGTTTGCAAAGGTGCCGATGAGTGAATTGAGCAGGCGTCGCGCCCAGGCTGCGTCTGAGTTGGAAGCGGCCGAAGCACGATGGTTAGATGTGAACGAGCAACTCGACAGACTTGCCGCCTGACTGCGGCGCTTAGCTCGTTAGAATCCGGCGTTTTGCGGGGGCTTGGCCGAACGCTTCTACACAGGAGACTAGTTGGCGTGGTGCGTGGCGGTGGGGACAGTCATCTGCGAACTCGTCTCCACTCGCGTTTCCCTGTTCCGCGGCAATTTACAGCGAATTTCATTGAGCGGTCGGCTTCCTGGGCCTCGGTTTCCGACAGTTTTCTGCCGATGGAGCCAGCGATTCCCTGATCGCCGAACAGGGACCTTTGTCACCCCAAAACAGGGACGACAGCGAAACCGATCAGTGAACCACCAATCCATCATCTCTAATGTCAGCTTTCGACCCAAAGCGGACATTAGTTGCTCGCCATTCGCCGCAACGTTGAGCGGGCGTGAGCTACCTTGGAACCCCGAGACTGCAGCGCGGTTAGGCGCCGAGCATTTTGAAGGAAGCGGTTGGGATGATTGAAAACGTTATCAGGGGCATGCGCAGCAGGATCGAAAGATGCCGGCGGCTTGCCGACCGGGTGAATGACCCGGAGGTCAGCCGTGAACTTCTTGAGATGGCGGACGAGGGTGAGGCTGCGATCAAACAGATGCTGCCGCCGCCTCCCCATGGTTTGGACAGGCCCCGTCTGATCTAAACTTTGCCGTGGGGCACGATTGCAGCCGGATATCCGCGTTCGAGCCGACCCTTCCGTTAGGTTTTTATTCTGTGCGATCACTTCGTAGGCTGAATAGCAGATTTTCGAAGCGCTCAGCCATTTCGGCGTGGATGGCCGCCCTCCGCGGCTTAGCCGCCCGCACCGACATTCGGCGCTCTTCTCGTGCTCGACGCTCGCAATACGCTACATCGCTTTCCGGCATTTCGGCACCACGCAACTTGAGCCAAAGCGGGTAACTGAACCGCTTCGGAAGTGTGATGAGCCGCTCGAGCAGGGTGCTCAGCGCCTCGAATCCATTCAAGAGATTGGCGAGGTCTTTGTTGGACATGGCGGCGTCTGCCGTAGCCACTCGGCAGTGCTCGGCTTTGCTGATCACGTCACGAACTACCCAAGAGACGCCACACTCGCCGCCCGCGCGTCGGCCCGTCTCAACCCGCGAATAGGAAAGCGGGCGCGCCTTGGTCAGGCACGCCCGCTTCCCCTGCGATTCGGCACGCTGGTGACGGCTGCGATAGCAAATCCCGGAGCCGAGCAGCTAGGGTCAGCTTTCGATCCATTGCGGACATCTCGGCATGGAAATTACCCTACGCATCGACATGATGAGCATGTCAGTGAAACTACCGGCTCTGCGGAGGCTTGGCGGGTGATACCCCACTGAGTGTGCAAGGATTCCAATTGGCCCCACTATTTGCCGCTAGTTCTCAGCAAATGGATCTAGTGGCGCCCATTGGAGGCGACTTCCTCAGTCCCTCTATCGTCGCAGTTATGGCCGCCGCCGCCTCGGCTTCCGGGATACCTGGTCTCATCGTCCCACTTACAATCGTGTCGGCCGCAGTCTTTGGGCCGGTTCAGGCCGCGATTGCCGTAATGTTAGGAGTCATATCCGGTAGCCAGTTCTTGTTCGCCCTTCTCAAGGGTCTCGGTCGTGACCGCTTAGCTGCTCGACTTGGTGGCCGCTTCGAAGCCGTGGAGCGGGCGTTTCAAAAACGGGGGCTGTTGTGTCTAATCGGCTTGCGGATTGTGGGAACGCCGCATTTTCTGGTGACGGGCGCGAGCGCTCTGCTTCCGGTAAGACACCTTCAGTTTGCGACGGCGACCGCCCTTGGCATGCTGCCAGTCGTATGCGTATCGGCCGGGACCAGCTTCATCCTTTGACGCGCTCAATGCGCCAGTAAATTTGGGCTCGTGTCCGCTTTCCACCCATTGCAGACATAACGGGCCGCCCAAGGAACGCTCGTGGCAGTGCTGCGGTTCTGCAGGATGGTCGCGACAGAAACCCATCGGCCTTAATCGCGCGTGCGGCCCTCAACGGCTCGTCGGCCAAAATGAGAACTCTGCTTCCACCGGGCTAGGATAACGTTACGCGCCTTGGTGGACAGTGGTATGCGGCGGCACTCGGCGCTGACGAGCTCGAGCCATGCTGAGCGCCAAGGCTCACTCGGGTACGTTTTTGCGATCAAAGGTTGCGCTTTCTGCAACAAGGCCATCGCGGAAGCACGGTCGCCCAAAACGCATCTGGACGTCCGCGATTTCGATCAGGATTGGCCCGAGATTGCGGTGTTTGGTTTGAGTGGCGATGATGCGGGCCTCTTCCAACGGCTCTTGAGCGGCCCGTTCGTTGCCCGTGCCCCGCAGCGCGAGCGCCAGATTAAACAGAGGAAAGACGAGTTCTTCGGAGCGCGGTCCGCGGGCTCCTTTTTGAATGGCGACCGCTCGACGAAGTCGCGGCAGCGCCTGAGCGTAGGCCCGTCGTTCTATTTCCATCCGCGCGACGTTGTTGAGCGCGAGGGCATATTCGGGATGATCTTTCCCGAGAACTCGTTCAGCCAATGGCAGAACTCGCCGAAAGTACGCCTCTGCCGCACGACCATCGCCTTCAAGGTACGCCACCGACCCGAGTTCGTTTAGATCCTGAAAGGTACGAGGGTGAGTTTCACCTTGCCGTCGGAGCCGAATAGCCAATGCCTGATCGTAAACGCGTCGGGCACGAGCGTATTCTTTGGTACCCGTAAGCACCTTGCCAAGTGCCTCCAGGTCGCGCGCAACGTCGATCTCGCCGGCCTTGCCTAGAGCCCGATCGATTCTTAGTGCCTCCTGTATCGCGCGCTCCCCATCGGCAGGGCGATCCAGGTACCCGAGGGTTTCGCCTTGCCCGGCTAATATCCGCGAAACGAGATCCGGCCTCCCCCCTGCAGGACTGCGTGCCAACGCAAGCGCCTTCGCATAGGCGGCGGCCGCGCCGGCGTCGTCGGCCTGCCAGTTGCGAATCTCTGCAAGCGCCAGATATTGGCGGGCGCGCAATCCGGTATCGACCCCGGGCGTCCTCATGCTTTGCTCGACGAGCAAGTTGCCACGATCGAGTAGACCGAGATTTGCGTAAACCTCACCCAGGGTCGTCTGCAGCTCGGCGCGCACTGACGGTTCGTTTGCCAATTCGCTGGCGACACGCGCAGCTCCACGATCGACGACCTCACGTGCGGTGACGGTGGCGCCTTTGGCCTCTGACGGATCGGCGACTGCGAACATGCTTTTGACGAAATCAACTGTCCGCTCTGCCGTGAGTGTTTTGCGTCTAGCTACATCGCGTTGCTCGATCGCGTCCTTGCGAGAGATCAGAGCAAAGGCAGCAAGCGCCGTCGTCGCGAGGAATGCTGCAGCGAGTACAGCCGTGAGAACGGCCAGACGGCGGTGGCGGCGCGCCTGTTCGCGCTGGCGCAGTTCGTCGTACGGCAAGCCGGTGATGCCCGCCAACAGCTTGAGATGCGCGGCTGAACGACTATCCTGGCCCGGACGAATATCGGAGGCCAGCGGCTCGCTTCCGCCACCTTCGAAGAGTGCCTCCGGAAGGCATTCCTGCGCGGTGTCGCCACCCGGCAGCCGAGACGCGTTCGGCACGCCGGCAACTATAAGGCATTGAATGCGGTCGCGTCGCCCGAGGGCGGTAAAGGTCCTGATCTCCTCATTGACCCAACGCGAACGGGCGCCGTCGGGAGAGCAGATGATGATCAGCGAATGCGCTTGCTCAAGGGCTTCGCAAACCGAGGCAGCAAGATCCGACGATGCGGCTAGCTCTTCACGATCCTGAAAGATCGGCGGCAACTTGGAATTGAGGGTGCCAATAGCCGTGGACCGGCCGCGCAAGCGCTTGGGGAAACGATATGTCTCCAACGCACGATGAAGCCAGGCGGCGGTGCGCCGGTCCCGGTGATTGTAGCTAATGAAGGCCGCGTAGCGCATCCGCTCGTGGCCTGCCGGTTCAGACAGGCGAGACGCCGGCCCTCGGCCGCCGACGCAAGGCTATGCCGATTGAGGCGAACCCGAGCAGCATCATTGCCCACGTCGCGGGTTCCGGAACGTTGCCGGGGACGACAGCCGCGTAAAGCGCGACAAATTGGGTCGGAGAACTGAAAGATCCGTCGGGCTGCGCAATGCCGGCCGTCGACACGAAGTCCGTATCAGTGGGCAGTGACCCAACCAACAGTCCGTCAGCATTTTGCACCAGCTGCGTGGCTCCGTTACCCCAGCTGAACCCGATCCAGGCATCTGCGGGCGGCTCGAAGCCCGGCAGGTAAGCCAGCACGACGCTTACTCCGTCCCAACCGCTCGTGTCGTCGCCCGGTATCAAATAAGTTCCCGTGCCGGAACTCAGCTGGACCTGCATGTGCGGTGGGAGCGCCGAGTCAAACTCGTCGACTGTCGGGGACCCCAGCGTGAAGAAGTTCAGACCCCAGCTGATCGGAGTGTCGTCAAATCCAGCACTGACGTACGCGTTGACCTGGTAAGTCGTGCCCGGGCTGATCCCGGGGGTGAACCAGATGCCCGAACCCCAAGTGGACGGGTCGTCTGCGACGGCTGTCGTCGGCAGCAGGCTGTTGATGCTGACGATCCCTTCCTCGTAGATATAGGCAGTTACGAAAGTGCTGCCCGAGAGACTCAGATTGACGGAATTGGCGCAGGTGCTCGATCCCAACGTGCACGGACCAGAGGTGATTGGAGCGTCAACCTGGGTTCCTCGGCCGGCTAGCGAAGGTGTCGCGGATCCGAACGTAAGAGCGAGCAGTGCCGAAGCTTTTAGGATTTGACGCAACATGACCGCACCCCTTTTTGGTTGATTTCTCGTTAACACGATCCTGTAATTGCGGCCAAGTCTTCGTCGGCCACTTCCGCCAGACTTTGAAGGAAACGGGACGCAGGAGATCGTCCCTTCCCTTCCATCAGGGGGCGACGGAAACTTGCGGCTTTGCTAGTTGGGGGACATCAGGCTTTCACCTGACACTTCTCTCGGGACCCGAAGACCGATCGGACCCTTAGGAGGTCCGAGCAGACCGCCTTCTAATGTCCGCTTTCCACCCAAAGCTGCCATTAGCGCCGTGTCTGCTTTCGACCCACTGCGGACATTAGCAACTCCTTAGGCTTCGCGAGCGAACCTCGGCGCAACATGGCTCGATCCTTGTCGCTGACCAGCTTCGTCATGGAGCACCGCCTGCCATGGGCCGAGGGGAACTCCGCGGCGCCCGCTGGGGCGGGGCGGTTCGACGGGGCCCTCATCATCGATGCCGGGCAGCGGTGGGCATGCAAACTCCGGAGCGTATCACCGCTCGGCGCAACCCTGACCGGCGAGATCGTCGCGCACGAAGGCGAGGAGCTAGCGCTCGAGCTGGTTACCGGGCAGCGGCCCGCCGCGACGGTGGAGTGGGTTGGCGGCGGCGAAGCGGGTGTCCGCTTCAAGCAGCCGATTGACGTACTCGCGCTCATTAATCGAACGCTCATCAGCCAGCCCGCCGAACGGCGCAGCATGCCGCGGGTCGAGCTGCGCTGCGGAGTTCGCGTGAAATGGAGTGGGAGTGTCTGCGAAGGGGTCCTACGCAACATCTCCGCGCGTGGGATGCAGGTGGAAGGCGGCGGACTACCGCCAAGAGGTACCTACGTGTCCCTTCGGATCGACGGGCTCAACGTCCCGTCCGGCGAGATCATGTGGCGGAAGGACAATGTCGCCGGTATCCAGTTGAGCGAAGAGCTGCGCTGGACCTCGCTCATGCCGTGGATTCGGAAGGTTAGCAGCGCCGGAACTGCGGCATAGGCGAAGTGTATCGATACCATGCGCGCCGTAACGATCCCGATCCACTCGAGACGCTAGGGCTTAAGTCTACTTTCGACCCAAAGCCGCCATTAGCTTACCGCGGGCACACGGCTACTTCTTCTTCGGAACTCACTTGCCCTTCAGTTCGACGAGGATCGCCTCGAACGGCTTGTCACTGAGATTGGTGGGAGTGTGAATTCCGGCGGGGGTAAACTCTGCTTCACCGGCCTTGGCCTTCGCGGTGATCGTCTTTCCGTTGCCCAGCTCGAACTTGATGCTGCCGTCCGTGAGGTAGGTCACGACCAATCAGGGTGCGAATGACGGACGCTTGTCTCGTGGGGTCCGTAGTGAATGCGTAGCACCCGCACCTGCGCGTTTTCGGTGATGACCTTGTAGTGCTTTGGATCGACCTTGGTGGCGTCCTGCGCGAGTGCGGCGCTCGACACGAATGCGATAGCGGCTGCCGCAAGCGCGGCACGGGCGATGATTACCATAGATTGTCCCCTTCTGGATCGCCGCGAACCGGGCGGCCAATGACGCACGAACGCGACGCAACGGAACAGGGCGAGGCGTTAGGAGGGCGAGTTGATCTTGTCCAATGAATTTGCCTCAACGTCTGCTTTCCACCCAAAGCAGACATTCAGCGAACGTCCGCTTTCGACCCAAAGCGGACATTGGCCGGATAGTTCGTGGCACGGAGCTCCCGCCGATGGTTAATCAAATGTAAACATGTTATTCTCGGTCGTTCGGACTGTTGGGGGAGACGCCTCGATGCGGATCTGTCAGTTTGGCAATGGCCACACTCGCATTGATGAGCTCGCCCATCGCCGCTCACCAGGCCCATCTGCTCTTCGAGACCGATCCGCAAAACGGCCTGTCCGGCCAACTGACGCTATTCTCGTACGACAGCCTGACCTCGCTTCTCAACAATACGGGAGGCGTAACCGTCTCTCCTTTGCCGATTAATAGCGGAGCGGGTTTCAGCGTCGTCGGCTTCGATGTCGACAATGGAGTGCCCCACCTCCTGTTCGAGACGGATCCGCAAAACGGCCTGTCGGGCCAGCTAACGCTTTTCTCCTACGACAGCCTGACCTCGCTTCTGAACAACACGGGAGGCGTAACCGTCTCTCCTTGCCGTTTGAAAGCGGAATTGGCTTTAGCCTTGCGGGCTTCGATGTCGACAACGGCGTGCCTCGCCTGCTCTTCGAGACCGATCCGCAAAACGGCCTCTCGGGCCAACTGACGCTTTTTTCGTACGACAGCCTGACCTCGCTTCTCAACAATACGGGAGGCATAACCGTCTCCCCCTTGCCGATTAATAGCGAAGAGCGAAATTCAGCGTCGTCGGCTTCGATGTCGACAATGGAGTGCCCCACCTCCTGTTCGAAACGGATCCGCAAAACGGCCTGTCGGGTCAGCTAACGCTTTTCTCGTACGACAGCCTGACCTCCCTTCTCAACAATACGGGAGGCGTAACCGTCTCCCCCTTGCCGTTGATCGCGGAGCGGGTTTCAGCGTAGTCGGCTTCGACATAACGGCTGACGGCATCTCCGCAGTGCCAGAGCCGTCCTCATGGGCGCTGCTTCTGACGGGCTTCGGGGCTGTTGGATTTACCATGCGTCGCCGTAAGCAGTTCGAACGAACCCTCCGTAGAGCCGCTTAATCTGCACCAGGCTTATCGAAGTACGTAGGCAGGTTCAGTCTGCTAGATCGATGCGCTAGTGTCAGCTTTCCACCCAAAGCAGACACAAGAACTCCACGAATTGCCGATTGAATCCCCTGCGGTTGCGCCCACATCCGCGCGATGATCCCGCTCTCCGTCCTCGATCTCGCGCCCATCGTAGAAGGCGGCGAGCGCCGGCGCAGCCCTGCGCCAGTCGGCCGAGCTGGCGCGGGCAGCGGAACGGCTTGGCTATGACGCTTCTGGATGGCTGAGCATCATTCGATGCCGGGGATCGCCAGTGCGGCGACGGCCGTCGCCCTTGCCTTCGTTGGTAGCGCAGACCACCACCATCCGCATCGGCGCCGGCGGCATCATGCTGCCGAACCATGCGCCGCTGATTATTGCCGAGCAGTTCGGGACGCTGGAGTCGCTGTTCCCCGGCCGCGTCGATCTCGGGCTCGGCCGCGCGCCCGGCACCGACCAGGCGGCGGCCTACGCGATGCGGCGCAACCTTGTCGCCGACGCACAACCAGTTCCCGAACGACGTGGTCGAGCTGATGAACTATTTCCGCGGCGCGAACGGCCGCGTGCGGGCAATCCCGGGCGAGGGCCTCGACGTCCCGATCTACATTCTGGGCTCGAGCCTTTACGGCGCCCAACTCGCCGCCGCTCTTGGCCTTCCCTACGCCTTCGCGTCGCACTTCGCGCCGCAGATGATGATGGAGGCAATTGACGTGTACCGGCACCGCTTCGAGCCGTCCGAGCAACTGGACCGGCCCTATGTGATGCTGGGTTTCAATGCTTTCGTCGCCGACACAGACGAGGAGGCGCGAGCTGCTGGCGACGTCCGTGCAGCAGGCATTCGTCGCGTTGCGCACGGGCAGCCGACGCAGCTGCCGCCGCCAGCGCGCGGCTTTGCCGAAACGCTGCCGATGCAGTCACGGGCGATCCTGACGAGCGTCCTGTCCTGCTCGGCGATCGGCAGCCCTGAGACGGCGCGCCGGCAGGTCGAGGCGTTTGTCGAGCGGACGAAGGCCGACGAACTGATCGTCACGTCCCAAATCTACGATCTCGCGGCGCGCATCCGATCCTACGAGCATCTGATGGAAGCTTTGTCCCAGGCTCCCCCTGCCCTTTCCCAATAGGGAATTTCATGCACGGATTGTCGGCTCGATGTCCGCGGCAACTCATATTCCCGCTTTCGACTCATTGCAGACGTGCGGTTGAGAGCCGCTCGATCACACTAACTAATTCACTTGATTGGTAATTCCGTGGGCTCATCCCTAGATGAGCAGCACTGTACCACAATCCAGCCCGTTGGGGTCAATGCGCATTGTACTGCGCGCTTAGGGGGCGGACACACACCCAGCATCGGAGGGTAGACCGCAGTAAATCTGATTACAAAGGTGTTGAAGAAGGACCGGTTCGTTGACGCATCGGGATACAGTTGGCCGCCGCTGCCGCCGCACACCACGGGGCTGAGCCGGGCAACAGCGCTTTGGCCAGTAAAACCGGCGTGAATACCCGGGAGTTCTAGATGCCAACCGTGACAGGAGACAATTCGGCGTTGTGCCTGGCGGAGAGGGTGGGATTCGAACCCACGGTACGGTTGCCCGTACGCCGCATTTCGAGTGCGGTGCTTTCGACCACTCAGCCACCTCTCCGCGAAGTGTCTCCTGGCCGGCGCGAATTGCCGGCTCTGGTCGGAGGCGGCGCTCTAGCAGCGCCGCACTTGGTTGCCTAGATAGGCGATGTATGACCCCTTTTGAAGCTTTCGAGCGTTCCGGCAGCGTGGGACAAACAAATCGACATCCCGAGTGCGCGCTTCGGCATCGGCGAGGTCGTTCGCCACCGCGTCTTCGACTTCCGCGGCGTCGTGTTCGACGTCGATCCCGTCTTCGCGAATAGCGACGAATGGTACGAGGCGATCCCCGAGGCGATGCGGCCTTCGAAGGACCAGCCGTTCTACCACCTGCTCGCGGAGAATGCCGAGACGACCTACGTCGCCTACGTCAGCCAGCAGAACCTCGTGCCCGACGGAACCGACGAACCCGTCGACCACCCGGCCATCACGACGATGTTCAACGGCCTGGAGGGCGGCCGCTACCAGCTCCGACCCGAGCACCGGCACTAAAAACGAACGGCGCGGCAAGCCGAGGCCTGCCGCGCCGCCGCCCCTGTTGAACCTTAGAAGCTGACGTCCAGGCGGCCGTAGAGGAAGCGGCCGTTGAAGCCGAACGGCGAGAAGTTGCTGAACGGCGTCACGTAACGCGTCGCCGGAAGATTGACCGTCGCACCCGAAACCGGATCGACCGCCTGCCCGCGCGGAGTGTTGGTGGGATAAACGTCGAAGATATTGTTGCCGCCGAGGGCGATCGTGAAGCGGTCACCCATCGGCTTGAACCGTAGTTCGAGGTCCGTGATCCACTTGGCCGCCAGGTGAATATCCTGGACACCGCTCGCCGGAGCGCCGGCATCGAGCGCTTTGCCGTACCGGGTCGTGCGGAAAGTCGCACCCAGCCAATCCCGGTCATAATCGGCGGACAGGTTGATCTTCGTTCGCGGTTGCCCCTGAACGAGACGCAGCGATTCCTGGCGTCCGAAGAGAACGAGATCCGGGATGTTAGCCAGCGGTCCCGGAGCTGCCAGGATCTTGCGGATCTTCGTCTTATTATAGTTGTAGCCACCCGTCAGGTTCAGCCTGCCGCCGCCGACGTCTGGAATGCGATACGTAGCGACGAAATCGACGCCACGCGTCCGGCTGTCTACGCCATTGACGAAGAAACGAGCCGTGTTGGTCGTCACGAAACCGGCCGCGTTGAGGATTTGCGCGATTGTGAAACCCGGGTCAGCGCCCGATGGATTGCCCGCTGCGTCACGCGTCGCGACCAAATTGTCGGTCACGACGATGCGATCGTCGATATCGACCTGGTAGGCGTCGACCGTAACGTTCAAGCGCGGCACGGCGCTTACGACGAGACCGATCGAATAGTTGTGGGACGATTCCGCCTTGAGCGGGGTCGCACCGAGCGCGATTGCGACCGGGTTGTTGACCGGCAGCGTGACAGCGTCGAGCAGGACGCCGGCAACGTTATTGGTGGCCTGCGCGGCATAGAATTGCTGCTGCAGCGACGGCGCGCGGAAACCGGTCGATAGCGAACCTCGGACCGCGAAGCCCTCGACCGGCTCGAACCGGCCTGCGAGCTTCCAGCTCAACTTCGAGCCGAAGTCGCTATAGTCCTCGTAGCGAAGTGCACCCTGAAGGTTGATGTTCCGCGTGATGTCGGCGTCCACTTCGGCATAGGCCGAAATGTTGTGGCGCCGTGCTTCTCATCGACGCGAACTCCACCGATCGTGGGCAGGAACCCGGGGAAGACCTGCGCTCCGGGCGCCAGCGGGGGAACCGCGCCCGGCGCCCCGTTGACATAGCTCGCGGGCTCGCCGGGGATGATCTTGAAGGATTCCTGGCGATATTCGGCACCGAGCGAGAGCGTCGTTTTTTCCAGGCTCGCGAAATTGAGATCCCGGCTGACGTCGAGGTTGAACAGCGACTGGTCGTACTTCAGTCCACCCGAGTTGAATTTCGTGGGTGAACTCGCAGCCAGCGATCTGTTCAGGCTGTTCGTGATCGTGAAATCGACGCGGTCCTGGCCATATTGCCCGGACAGGTCCCATCGCCAGCCGGACATTTCGCCGCGCACGCCCGCAGTGCCCGCGAAGTCGACCGTGTCCGTCTGGATATGAGGCAGGAAACCATCCGGGTAGATGCCCGTGAAGTTCCTGGCATCGCTGGGAATGCGATAGAAGCCGGCGCTGTTGCCCGCCCGCGTGTTGACGCTTGCGAAGCTGTAGAACTCGGTGCCGCTGCTCCCGAGCTCGAACGCGCTGTTCACGAAGAGCTTGCTGTCCCTGACGTTGGGATCGCCGTAAAGGTGGCTGAAGCGGTTGAAGGTCAGCTCACGCGGGTCGAGCACGTTCGGAGCGATGAACGGATACTGACGCCGCGGATCGGCTCCGGTGCGGTTGGTCGAACTCCCTGTCCTGGAATTCCATGGCGATGTCGATGAAGCCATTGCTTCCGATCGGTAGACCGATCACTCCGGCAATCGTCAGGGTCTGGCCGTCCGTGCGCTTGCGGTCGTTGCCGGTGTAGTCCAGCGCAAGGATGCTGCCTCCGACGCTGTCTGGTGCGAAAACGGCCGTGTTACCCGGCCCTGTGATGACGCCGGAGTAGTTCTCGACGCCTTCGACGTGCGTGTAATATTGCCCGAAAGTCGCGCTTGCCTTGCCGCCGTTGCGCGCGCTCCTCAGCTGGAAGTTGATTACGCCGGCGATCGCGTCCGAGCCGTACTGAGCCGCCGCGCCGTCGCGCAGCACCTCGACGCGCGACAGCGCGATCGATCGGAATCAGGTTGACGTCCACGGCGGACGTGCCGCGGCCGACCGATCCATTGATGTTGAGCAGCGCCGAGCCGTGGCGTCGCTTGCCGTTGATGAGGACAAGCGTCTGGTCGGGGCCGAGGCCGCGCAGGGTCGCCGGACGGATCACGTCGGTGCCGTCGGTGATCGACGGCTGCGGGAAGTTGAAGCTTGGGACTTCCTGCGTCAGCTGGCGGTTGATCTCGGTGAAGCCGCTGTGGCTCAAGGTCTCCGCGGAGATGACGTCGACAGGGACCGGGCTGTTGGCGACGGTGCGGTCGGCGCGGCGGGTGCCGGTGACGATGATCGTCTGCTGGTCGGGGGTATCGCCCTGCGCCTGCGCTTGTGTCGGCGCGTCCTGCACCGCTTCCTGATTCTGTTGCGCTTGCGCCGGAGCGGCGATCGCGAGGCTGCTGAGGCCGGCAAGCAGCAATGAGCGGCTGACTGTGTTCATCGTTGACTTCCCCCACGCGCGGCAGGCCGCCGCTCTTCCACCCGAGGGAATGATGAAAAACGCCTTGAGGCAAGCAGTTGCGCGGGACTGTCGCAATTCTGTCAAAGCTCTGTTGTACCGCAGCAACAGCCGTAAATGCATCCGCGCCGAGGTTGACACCCGCCGACCCCTGCCATAGGCGGCTCGCTTTCCTGCGCTTGTCCAGTGGCTTTGCGCCCACACGCGCGTGGGAACCGGAATTCTGTAAGAAGAGAAAAGCCAATGTTCGCAGTCGTGCGCACGGGCGGGAAGCAATATCGCGTCGCCCCCGGAGACAAGATCGTCGTCGAGAAGCTCGACGGCAACGCGGGTGACCGCATCACGCTGGGCGACGTCCTGCTCGCCGGCGAAGGCTCGAGCCTCAAGTCGACCGACGGCCTGACCGTCGCGGCAGAGATCGTCGCCCAGGCCAAGGCCGACAAGGTGACGGTGTTCAAGAAGCGCCGCCGCCACAACTATCGCCGCAAGAAGGGCCATCGCCAGCAGCACACGATCCTGAAGATCGTCGCGATCGGCGATCACAAGGAAGCAGAAGAAGGCCGCGCCGAAGGCGGACGAGGCCGGCAAAGGCCTCGCTCCGAAGGGCAAGGCTAACCCGACGGCGACGAGAGCCCGACGGCTGGCGAAGTCGCGGGGATCCCGACCGAGAATCCGGCCCCCAAGAACGACAAGGCTGCGGGCGCCGAGAAGCCTGCCGCGAAGAAGGCTGCTCCGGCCAAGGCCAAGGCAGAAACCCCGTCGACAGAAAATGCTGCACCTGCTAAGGGCGGCGCAAAGAAGGCCCCGAAGGCCAAGTAATCAGGACCCTATTTCGTCATGGCACATAAGAAAGCAGGCGGCTCGTCCCGCAACGGTCGCGACAGTGAGAGCAAGCGCCTCGGCGTGAAGCTGTTCGGCGGCCAGAACGCGCGCGCCGGCAACATCATCGTGCGCCAGCGCGGCACGAAGTGGCACCCGGGCGACAACGTCGGCCTGGGCAAAGACCATACGCTTTTTGCGCTGACCGACGGTCAAGTCGCGTTCCGCGACGGCAAGCTCGGCCGCAAATACGTCCACATTATGCCGGCAAGCGAGGCGCAAGCATAGGAACGGTCAGAAAGGGACCGTTCCCACAAGGGGCGGCCCGGACGAGATCCTGAGAGGATCGAGACCACGAAAAGGGAGAAAGGGGAGCCCCGGAAGGGGTCTCCCCTTTTTCTTTGGCCTTCTCCCGAAACTGTCACGTGCCGCCGCTAGGCGGCACGAGGCGAAGGAGAAGGGGTGATGTTCGCGAGAACGCCGAGACTGCTGCTGAGGCCGGGCTTCCCGGAAGATGCGCCTGCGCTTGCTACCGCGATTGCCGACGAGGCGATCGTCAGGAATCTGGCGACGGCGCCCTGGCCTTACCGCATGCGCGACGCAGAAGCGTTTCTCGCAAGCCCCCGCGATCCAATCCTTCCCTCGCTGCTGATCTTCGAGCGGACGGACACGGCGCCACAGCTGGTCGGCTCATGCGGCCTCGGCCGTCGTCCGTCCGGTGCTGTAGAGCTGGGCTATTGGATCGCCCGCTCCTTCTGGGGCCGCGGCTTCGCCACAGAAGCAGGCAAAGCGCTGGTCGACATTGCCCGGGCGCTTGGCCTTCCAAGCCTCGAAGGCTCGCATTTCGTCGACAACCCGTCCTCCGCGCGCGTGCTGGAGAAGCTTGGTTTCGAGCCGCTTGGGATCATCGCTCCGCGCCTTAGTTGCGCCCGCGGCGCAGAGGCACCCGCGCGGTTGATGCGGCTGCAGCTGTCTTCCGCGGTGAATGTCGACGAGGAGGATGCGGCACTGGCGGCCTAGACCGCCAGCCGCACCTTCCGCTGCGCTCTCCGCGCCACCTGTGGCGCTCGCCTCGTATGCGGCGAGCAGAGCGCGGTCGTCCTCGTTCCACGGGTGGAAGCCCGGAAGGAAATATTTGACCCACGCGCCGGCGATCTTGCGGAACATGCCGGGCCGGATCCACAGGTACCAGAGCAGCTTCGCCCAGGCCTCGAAGCCCGTCACTCCGTCCTGGCGCATCAGTTCGAGCGCGCCTGAAGTCCGGTCGACGAGGAAGTTGCGGGTGACGTAGAGCATCACCTTCGCCTTGACCTTCCAGCGCTTGGACCGCGGCCAGTGCGCGCGTCGCGTGCAGCCAGGTGTCGTAGGCGACGCCCTTGTGCTCGATCTCCTCGACGGCATGCCAGCGCCACAACTCTGCCGCCTCCTGGTCCGCACCGTCGAGGTGCTTCGGGTCCGCGAGCAGCTGGTGCGCGAGGATGGCGGTGAAATGCTCGAGCGCCATGGTCGCTGCGACATTGACGATCGGCGGGCGCTCGCGCGTAATCGCCAGCCGCTTCTCGACCTGCGCCTCCAGCTTCGTCAGGTCATAGCCTGCATGCTCGGCGCGCTTGTTGAACGCGTCATGCTCGCGGCTGTGGATTGCCTCCTGCGTGGTGAACGCCTTGATCTCGTCCGCAAGCTTCGGCGGCGCTCCGTCGCGGAACTGCGCGGACGCTTTCGACGAAATAGGCCTCGCCGCGCCGGAAAGGTGCTCGAGAGCGCATTGTAGATTGCAGTCGCTTCGATGCTTCCGCCGTGCCAAAGACGCTTTTGCGCGGCGCTCGCGCCCGAAGCGGCGGTCGCGCGGAGTGATCGTGAGATCCGCGGGGGTCGGCAGGATATGGGCGGTCATAACGAGAAGGTAGCGTAACTGACAATAGTGTCAATAACACGAAAGCGACTGAGCCCGGAGGCGAGCCGCTCCGCCGCGCTCGAGGCCGCGCGAGAGCTTCTGCTCGACGAGGGCCCGCCGGCGGTGACGCTCAAGGCTGTCGCGGCGAAGATTGGCCGAACGCACGCCAACCTGCTCCACCATTTCGGCTCGGCCGCCGGCCTTCAGGGCGAGCTTGCCCAGTCGATCGCCCACTCGGTCACGGCGAGCATCGCCGAAGCGGTCGAGCGCGCCCGCGCCGGAGAAGTCCGATGCCCGCGGTGATCGTCGACCAATGTTTCGACGCGTTCGGCCGCGAAGGGGCCGGCGCGCTCGCCGCGTGGATGATCCTCACCGGCAACCGCGATGCGCTCAACCCGATCCTTGATTCGATCCGCGACCTGGTCGCGCAGCTGACCGTCGGCCACGAGGATCATCACGTCGCCGAAAGCACTCTGTCGCTGGTCCTCAACGCACTCGGCAATTCGCTGCTCGGTCCGCCGATCGCCGAAGCGCTGGGCCTTCCCCGAGACGCCGCCCGCGAACTCGCCGCCGCAACGCCTGCGCCATCGCCTCGAGGTCGAGCATCCGCACGGCTGACATCGCACTACGCACGCACGCGGACGGCACCTTATCGTTGCATCGGCGTTACGGGCGGATGCGCAAGTTCTTCAACATCTGGGCGCACGAAGACCTCGACGGCGGCGGGCCAGCCGCTGACGTTCTGTCGTCGCCGTTGCGATCGTGGTCATCTGGGCGGTGACCGGGCCCGATGTTCGGCTATTCGGACACCTGGCAGCTCATCATCAACACCGGCACGACCATCGTGACCTTCCTCATGGTTTTCCTGATCCAGAACAGCCAGAACCGGGACGGCGCCGCGATGCAGGCCAAGCTCGACGAGCTTTTTCGCGCGGTCGACAAGGCGCGCGAGCAGTTCATCGGCATCGAACATCTGACCGACCAGCAGATCGAGCTCGTCCGCAACGCGCTCGAACGGCACGCGAAGCAGCTGAAGCAAGAGGGCAAGCAGGCGACCGCAGAAGATACGGTCGACCGGCTCCTAGACCGGATGGCCGGGCCTAGCTCCTAATGTTGTTGCGGCCTTTTTTCGCCGCCTAGCTGTCGGTCCGCTTGATCGATCGCGCGCAACAACTCGCTGAATGATGGCGCTTCTTCAACTGGCCACGCACGGTCGAAAGCCGGACCGAGCACATTCATGTCACGACGGGTAAGCAGTCCTACAGCTACGATGCGTTCATGGCTCACGAGGCGCTCCGTATACTGATACATGTTAGGCTAAACGCGCCCAAGCCATTGAAGTGCCGAGCGTTTCGCCCAAGCATCGGTTAGCCGCTGGTCCGCGCGAGCCCGATTGTGACCCGTGAAGGCTGGAAAGTTGAGGGTCGAGGCCCCTATTTGGGCAGACATGCCGACCACCGCTCCCGAATGGCAGACCCTCGCCCTCTATGCGGTCGCCGCGGCGGTCATCCTGCTGCTTCTGCAGCGAATTCCGGTCGTAGGGCGCATCATCCGCTTCGGCTTCTCCGTTGCCCTGCTAGCGTTCCTGATCTTCATCCTGTTGCAGCAAGCGCCTTACCAGCCTGAACTGGCCCGCCTTACGCAGAAGATTGGCCTCGATGACCAGCAGGTCGCGGGCAAGGAACTCAGAGTGCGGATGTCGCCCGACGGGCATTTCTGGGTCGTAGCTTCCATCAACGGCGTTCAGCGGCGGATGCTGATCGATAGCGGTGCGACCGTCACGGCCATCTCCAGCGCTACGGCCCGCGAGGCGAGGGTCGAAACCGGCACCGGCATCACGCCGGTCATCCTGCGCACGGCAAATGGCGCCGCGCCCGCGCAGACCGGCGCGATCGAGGAACTGCGCGTGGGAAATATTGTGGCGCGCAACCTGCGAGTCGTGTCGGCTCCGGGCCTTGGCGATCTCGACGTGCTTGGAATGAATTTCCTGTCCAAGCTGGAATCCTGGCGGGTGGAAGGCAGGGTACTCATTCTTGTCCCGCATCATCCGCAGCCCAGGTCCGAAAGTTGACAGACCGAGCGGTCAAAGCGAGGCTCCACTCATGATCGTCAGCTCTCCAAAAGCGGGAAAGAAAAGCTCCGGTGTGTCCATGGGGCTGGTCGCGGCAGCCATGCGCAGCGGCAATGTCATGCAGGCACGCCTGATGCTTCAGGACCGGCTGGCCCAGAACCCCAATGATCCCGACGCGCTTGAAAAGCTTGCGGAGATCGCCGCCGGCCAACGATCGATCGAGGAAGCCACAATCCTGCTTCAGCGCGCCGTCGCCATCGATCCATCCGTCCCCCGTCGAATGGCCCTGATCGCGCACCTCCGCCGCAACGCGCCTGCGCTCGCGCTCGCAGAGATCGAGCAATTGCCGCAGGCCGTGCGGGATGACCATGAAATGCGCGGCGTGGAAGCGACCATCGCTGGCGCTCTAGGCATGCATGACCGGCAAATTCGGCTTTATCAGGCGATGACCCGCGAGTGGTCGGGGGACCCAGGTCTGTGGGTGAGCCTCGCCAACGCTATGAAGACGGTCGGCCGCACCGGTGAGGCCGTGAAGTCGCTCCAGCGGGCGATCCGCGTCGATCAGCGCTATGGCGACGCTTGGTGGACGCTGGCCAACTTCAAGTCATACAAATTCACGCAGCGCGATATCGCCCAGATGCAGGCTGCGCTTCGTTCCCGGCCGAGAGAGCATGATGCGCTGCACATCCACTTCGCCTTGGGCAAGGCTTACGAGGATCGTGGCGAGTACGAAGAAAGCTTCCGGCATTATGCGGTCGGCAACGCGATCCGCGCTCGCAGCTTCGATCCGGCCGACGTCGCAATGACCCCTCTGGTGGATTCGTCCATCGCAACGTTTACGCCAGACTTTTTCGAGCGGAATCGGGATGTCGGCTGTCCCGACGAAGGCCCGATCTTCGTCGTCGGTCTGCATCGCTCGGGCTCCACGCTCATTGAGCAGATCCTCGCCAGCCACTCACAGGTGGAGGGAACCACCGAGCTGCCGGTCATGAAAAGCCTTCGCGAACGGCTCGCCCGCTCCACCGGCAAGCCGGCCGCGGAAGCAATCGCGGCGCTGACGCCCGCCGAGGCACGCGCCATCGGTGAGGAGTATCTGAGCCGGACTCAGCCATTCCGGCAGACGGATCGTCCTTATTTCGTCGACAAGCTGCCAGGAAATTGGGCGAACCTCGCGCTCATTCGCATCGCTCTGCCCAATGCGCGGATTGTGGATGCGCGCCGTCATCCGATGGCGTGCGGCTTCTCCAATTTCAAACAGAATTACGCATCGGGCGCCGGCTTCTCATACAGCCTCGAATGGATCGGGACCTTCTATCAGGACTATTGGCGCTTCATGCGCCACTTTGAGGAGATCCAGCCGGGGGTTGTCTGCCGAATGATCAACGAGCGACTGATCGATCATCCCGAAGCCCAAGTGCGCCGGATGCTGGAGCACCTAATGTTGCCGTTCGAAGCGTCCTGCCTCGAATTTCACAAGAACGAGCGGGCGGTGCGCACGCCAAGCGCCGAACAGGTGCGCAAGCCGATCAATCGCGAGGGCGTCGACTATTGGCGCCACTACGAGCCTTGGCTCGACGAGCTGAAGCAGGCGCTTGGACCTGCGCTTCAGCACTGGGATGACTGACGCCGTGGCCTCCAAATTGCCTGAAGTGCCGTAGCAGACCGGCCCGGGCCTTGGGTTCGAAGGATTCACTTGCCTCCGGATCGAGCGCCTCGCTCAAACTGACAGCGGACTTTAAGCCGCCCGGACGAGTTGGATCGAGCGGCCAAAGCGTACGGCCTGACCCGCGCAGCGTCTCGATGGCGCCGATGAGGCTGCCTTCAGTCTCCAAGGCCGCTTCGATCTTCCGTGGCGTGACGCCAAGATGCTCCGCAACGAGGTCGCTTTGGATGGCGCGGATGGCCTTACGGGCACTTGCGTCATCGCGCCCGTCGACAACCACATCGCACTCGCTGTCCAGCCCCATGGAACGATTGTTGAGGTTAGCCGAGCCGACACGCAGATAAAGATCGTCCACGATCATGATCTTGGCATGGACGTAGATGTCCTGGCTGCCTTCCGTCACGGGGTAGTAGATTCGGAAGCGGTCGTGGCGATCCGCCTGGCGCAACGCTTCGAACAAATGATAGCGCGCCGCGCTCATCACCGAGTCGTCGAGCCAGCCTTCGCCGGTCCGCGGATTGATGATCACAACTTCAGGAGCGTCCCGCTTCGAAAGGCGCTTCGCCAAAGCCTCAGCGACCACGCGCGAGGCGAAATATTGCGTCTCGATATAGATCCGCCTGCGAGCCGCGCGGATCATGTTCACGAATAGAGCCTCGATCTCCCGCACCTCGTCGTAATTGCCGACGGGGGCACGCGTTCGGGAGACAGCCAGCGGCACGTTCTCGAACTGAGTCTTCAGTTTGCGGGGCCAGCGATTGCCCGTGTGGGTAGCGGGCGGCAGCTCCTCCCCCACGCAGATCTTCCAGCGCAACCTTGCGAGATCGCCGATGACCCGCGCGGCTTCGCCCGACACCGCCATCGTCGCGTCGTGCCACGGTTCATAGGATCGGCCCGTGAACGGTCTCTTCCGGCCTGGCTCGTCATCGCCGTGCTCGCGTGTGTCCCAGCGCTCCGCGGTGATGTCAATTCCGCCGCAAAAGGCGAGCGAATCATCGATCGCGAGGATTTTCTGATGGTGGCTCGCATTGAGCGGGTGGGTGCTGTCCCACTTGATGGCAACGCCGTCCCATTTCCATTTCAAAAGGCGCAGCGCCGTCGTCCCGCGCCCTGGCACGCTGATGAGGCCCTGATCCCAGGCGATCACGTAGATCTTCAGGTCCGGCCGAGTGGTCGCGAGGTGCGAAAGCAGCGGTCCGAGCACGGTTGGCGCATTGTCTGAGGCGCCACGTCGCGCCAAATCGATGCGCGTGTCGAAGTCCCACCCGATCAGGAAGATTTGTGACTGCGCCTGAAGCATCGCGTTTCGCGCATGCTCGAAGTAATCCGCCGCATCGACGATCAATGCGGCACGCTGCGCCTGCGCGATTTTCCAGCAATCCCGACCAGGCTTGAGCATCTGCCGAGCGACTCCCTGTTTGCTTTGCCTCACAACAGCCGCAACGGAGCGGCGTCACGATGGTTTCACTCGCGGGAAACAGCTGAGTGCAGCGCACAATCGCCGCCTGGTCCGTCCACATCTTCACCGCGTCCGGCGCGGTGCTCGCGCTGCTGGCTCTGACGGCGATCGAGGATCATCGCTGGACCGATGCGATGCTGTGGCTTTTCGCGGCCCTGGTCGTCGACGGGATCGATGGAACGCTCGCGCGCGCGGCAAATACCAGGGAGCTCGCACAACGCATCGACGGTGAAGTTCTCGATCTCGTGATCGACTATCTGAATTACGTCTTCGTACCCACGATCTTCATCCTCGAGACGGAAGCGCTGCCGCAGTCCCTGGCGATGCCTCTCGCTGCGCTAATTCAGATCTCGTCGCTGTACGTCTTCGCTCGGAGGGACATGAAGACCGAGGATGGATATTTTCGCGGCTTCCCGGCGCTTTGGAACGTCGTCGCGCTTTATCTCTACGCCGCCGGTATCGGCCAGGCTAAGGCGGCCGCGGTCGTCATGCTCCTGATTGTGCTGACGTTCGCGCCGGTCCACGTCGTGCATCCTTTCCGGGTGCGGGATTACGGCTACTGGCTGTGGGTGATTGCGCTCGCGTGGGCGGTGAGTACCCTCGCCCTCTTGTTGCCCCTCAACCAGGACTGGCCAAGGCAAGTAGCCTTCTGGATGTCCGCCGTCTCGGCAGTTTTCCTGGTCTTTCTCGGACTATTGCGGACATTCAAAGGAAAGGGGCGAGACGGTCGCCCGCCTCGCCCCTGAACCTTTACGACTAGCTGCCTTTACTGGCCGCGTTCGCCCTGCGTCGCCGGAGGCGGCGGCGGAGGCGGAGGCGGTGCCGGGCAGGTCGCCGTCGCTTCGATCACCGACCCGTCCGGGCACGTCTGCGTCGCCGGAGGCGGCGGAGGCGGCGGAGGCGGAGGCGGAGGCGGAGGCGGCGGAGGCGCGAAGTTGTAAGTCAGGCCCACCAGCAGGCTGTGCGAGTGGAACTTCGCGCTCGCATCGAAGAACCCGCCGAAGTCATCGTCGAACGAGCGGCTGATCTTGCCGGCGTTGAAGTAGCGATACTTCAGGCCGACATCGAGCTGCGGCGAGACCGGATAGCGCATTTCCGCGAGCAGCTGCCATGCAAACTTGCTCTTGCTGACGCTACCGCCAAAGTCCTCGAAATAATATTCACCGTCATACGAGAAGCCGGCGTCGAGGTCGAACCGGTGCTTTGTCTTCGCCCAGCCGATACCAGCGCCGACCGAGAAGTTCACCGAGTCGTCACTGCCGAAGTCGAAAAGGCCGTTGAGCATCAAGGACCAGTTCGAAGTCCGGCCCCCGGTGTCGAAGTTCAGTTCGTCGGAGAGGAACGAGTCGCCCGAACGCTTCGCCTTCTTATAGGCGATCTCGCCTTCCAGCCGGAACATTCCGAAATCGTAGCCGCCACGGAAGTCGATGTCGTAGCCCATCTTGTTCTTGCCGCCGATGCCTAGGTGGCAGTCCGAGAAGTAGTCCTCGAAGTAGTCGTTGCAGAAGTAATAGCTGTCGGTGAAGTCGGTGCTTACGTTGCTCTTGCTCCACAACAGACCAGCGTCGAACGCCACATAGCCGCTGCCGTCGCGGGCTGCTGCCGGCGTCGCCATCGCCGCCACTGCAGCCGCAGAAGCGGCCGCCAAAAGATATTTGCGCACAAGCATTCCCCTTGTTTACGGGTTTAAGGCCCGACCTAAGCCATACTCCGCTGATTAACCCACGTAAAGTTGCGTGCGTGCAAGGTGTGTCTCTTTCGCAACGCTTTACCGCACTTTACGGCTTGCAAGCGGGGTCTTCGAGGGCGCCGAAGGTTCCCCTTCCCGCGCGCATCGCCTACCTGACCGGCCATGCATTTCCTCGACCAGGCGAAAATTTTCGTTCGCTCCGGCGCGGGCGGCCCGGGCGCGGTCAGCTTCCGGCGAGAGAAGTTCGTCGAGTTCGGAGGTCCCGACGGCGGCGACGGCGGCAAGGGCGGCGACATCGTGTTCGAAGCGGTTCCGGGCCTCAATACGCTGATTGACTTCCGCTATACGCAGCACTTCCGCGCCCCGCGCGGCAAGGGCGGCTCGGGCTCGAACCGGACCGGCGCGGGCGGCGCCGATCTCGTCATCAAGGTTCCGGTCGGAACTCAGCTCCTCGCCGACGACGAGGACCGCACGTTGCTTGCCGATCTCACCCGCGAAGGCGAGCGCGTCGCTTTCCTTAAGGGCGGCATGGGTGGCCGCGGGAACGCGAGCTACAAGACGTCAACTAACCGGGCGCCGCGACAGCACCAGACCGGCGAAGAGGGCGAGGAGATGTGGCTGTGGCTGCGCCTCAAGCTCCTTGCCGACGTTGGGCTCGTCGGTCTTCCCAACGCGGGCAAGTCGACGTTCCTCAACTCCGTCACCAACGCCGCAGCGAAAGTCGGCGCCTACCCCTTCACCACGCTCAGGCCCCAGCTCGGGGTCGTCCGTCACAAGGGCCGCGAGTTCGTGCTCGCCGACATTCCCGGCCTCATCGAGGGCGCCGCAGAAGGCGCCGGAATTGGGGACCGCTTCCTTGGACATGTGGAGCGCACGCGCTTACTGCTGCACCTCATCCCGGCCGATGCCGAGGACCCGGTCGAGGCTTGGCGCATCGTTCGCGGCGAGATCGAGGAATATGGTGCCGGCCTTTCCGAGAAGGCTGAGGTCATCGCGCTCAGCAAGGCGGACCTTCTGGAAGCGAAAGAACGCTCGGCACTGATCCGAAAGCTCGAAAAGGCCAGCGGCGCGGCGGCCTTCGCCATTTCGGCGCCGCTCGGCGAAGGGATGGACCCGCTGCTCGACCGCATCGTCGAGACCCTCGGACAGGCAAGCGAGGCCGAGCATGAAGACGCAGCGGCGGAGCGCAACTGGTCTCCCCTATGAAGCTCGGCGTCACCGGCGGCACCGGCTTCGTCGGATCGCGCTTGCTCGACGTAGCCATCGCTGCCGGCCACCAGGCGAAAGCGCTTACCCGCCGCGAGCAGCCATGTCGTGACGGGGTTGAGTGGATTCCCAGGACGCCTCGACGATCGCGCAGCCCTGCAGCGCCTCGTCACGGAATCGGACGCGGTCATCCACATTGCCGGCGTCATCAGCGCGTCCGACAAAGCCGGCTTCGACCATGGAAATGTCGAAGGAACGCTGGCGATGCTCGCTGCCGCGACCGCTGGCGGCGTGCAGCGCTTCATCCACGTTTCTTCGCTCGCGGCGCGCGAGCCGAAGCTGTCCATGTACGGTGCGTCGAAAGCCCGCGCGGAAGAGCTTGTGCGCTCCTCCGGCCTTGAGTGGGCGATGGTCCGTCCGCCGGCGGTCTACGGCCCCGGAGACAAGGAGACGCTCGAACTGTTCCGCATGGCCAAGCTGGGCCTGATGCTGATGCCGCCCCGCGGTCATCTTTCCCTGATCCACGTCGACGACCTCGCTCGCCTGCTCCTGGCGCTGGCCGATCGCAACGCGCCGTCGAATATCATGATCGAGGCCGATGACGGTCAGCCGGGCGGATGGAGTCACCGCCAGTTTGCCCGCGCCCTCGGGCGAGCGGTCGGGACTAATCCGGCGATCGTTTCGACGCCGGGCATCTTCATACGCCTCGCCGCCCGCGCCGACCAGATGTTTCGCGGCCCCAAGGCCAAGCTTACGATCGACCGCGCGGCTTACTTCTCGCATCGCAACTGGGTCGTCGACCCGAGGTTGGGCGCACCGCCAGATCTGTGGAAGCCGGGGATTCCAACGAACCAAGGGCTCAAGGAAACGGCCGACTGGTATCGCACGAAGGGCTGGCTCTAGCGTGACCAGAGCCAGCCCTCGCGCTGATCATCAAGCGAAGATGTAGCCGGTGTCGGCCAGGATGCGTAATCCTGCCGTGATCACGTAGCCGATGTCCTCGAACGACGCCGCGCTCATCGCGGTGAAGTAATTCTCGCCCTCGTTGATGTAGCCGGTCATCAGCTCGTTGCCGAAGGTCTCCTCGTCCCAGTGGGATCCCGCGGTGCCCGCGCCGCCGTCCTGCTCGACGGGAATGCCGAAGCCCGCGTCCGCCCATGGCGTGATATTCGTCGACCGCGTTGCCGCCGGTGAACTGGCCATTGGTGACCAGACCAAGCTGATTCCAGATCGAGCCGAAGCCGAGGCTGTGCGACATTTCGTGCAGCACGACGTCGGCGAACACGTCGAGGCCCATGGCGTTCACGTCGGTGATGTCGAACTTCATCGTCGCAGTCGCGGGCAATGAGCCGTTGGTCCGGATCGCCGTTGGACCTGCCTGCCCGAGGATGCCGTACAGTCCGTCGATGGCGCCAAGCTCGGCGGTGATCAGGATGTCGTCGACCGCCTTCGGCCCGCCCTTGCCGCCGTAGACGGTCACGTTGGGCAGTTCGCCGACGATGAGCGAGGTCAACCGGTCGGCCGACTGCACGAAGATGTTGTACAGGTCCTGCGTCCAGGTCCCCTTGAACTCGATCGTGATGTTGTACCCGGCCGACGCAAGTGACGGCCCGCTGGTGTAGGGAGCGAAAGCTGGTGCCGCCGCCGCCGCCGCCACCGCCACTGCCGCCGCCACCCCGAGCAGCGGACAATCCGAAGTCGTCCGTGTGGATGATGTGCGTCAGGTCGATGCCGCGAACCTGGTCCGTGGTCAGCGGAAGGTCCGGCCTGAGGTCCAGCACCGGAGGCTGGCCGTGACCGCCGATCGTCCTGTCGATGCCGAAATGTCCATTACGCATGACTAAGCTCCCCATGTTTATTCGAGACGAGCGAGCTTAACTGCAAAATGAGCGCTGGCAAGCACCTGTTTCCATTACAGTTTTTCTCGAAAACTTAAGCAAGGCTTCCGTTGGTGCAGCGCTCAGACGTGCGTCGCTACCGCGATGCGGCCAAGCTGGCCAACGATCCGGCACCTCAGTCCACTCTCGTCAAAATCGATGGCGACCGTCCCGTGAAGCTCCGCCGCGAGGCTGCGCTTGATCAGCCGCATGCCGAAACCATCGGATGTCGGCGCCTTGACGGGAGGTCCGCCGGTCTCCTGCCAGACCAGGCTGAACTGACTGCGCTCATCGCTCCAACTCACGTCGATCCGCCCGTCATCGACGCTGAGAGCGCCATATTTGGACGCGTTGGTGGCAAGCTCATGAAGCGCAAGCGCGAGCGTAACTGCGGTCTGCGGAGCGACCTTCAGGTCCGGCCCTTCAATCCGGCATCGTTCCGACGAGCAGAATGGAGCGAGCGTCGTACGGACGATCTCCCCCATGGATGCCGACTCCCACCTTTGCTTGGTCAGCAGGTTGTGAGCAGCCGCGAGTGCCTGGAGACGAGCTTCGAACGAGGCGATCGCATTTTGCGGGGAAGCACTGCCCCGGAACGTCTGATGCGCGAGGCTCTGCACGATCGACAGCGTATTCTTCACCCGGTGATTGAGCTCGCCGATCAGGATCTGCTGGTGCCTCTGGCTCTCGGCTTTTTCGGCGAAAGACCGCCTCAACGCCGCGTCCACCGTGTCGATCTCGGAGATTCCGGTCGGCCTGCCCTGCTGCGCGGTCTTTCCCGGGTCCGTCGCTCCCACCAGCGCATTGACGGCCGACACGAGCCTGGCGCCCATGAGCGCCGCCAGCGCTGCACCGAGCAGGAGCGCGGTAAGGGCAATGAGCGATCCCCACCAGAGTGCCTGGCGGGAAGCCGTCTCGAGCTGGTCAAGCGGAGATCCGACGATCACCGACCAGCCCGAAAGCTCCGACCGGTCGAATGCCGAGAGCATCGACACCCCTTCCAGACTTGTGCTCTCGAGCACGCCGGATTGTGGGCCTGACCGGAGGGCGCGCAGCATGGGCCCCGTCGCACTGTGGCCGATGAATTGATCCGGCCTGACGTTCCGCCAGATGACCTTGCCGGATCGGTCCACCAGCGTCGCGATATTGCCCTCGCGGACGTTCTCGCGCGTGATGATTGATTCAAAGGCGGCCGGACGAAAAATGACCGAGATGGCGTACGCTGGGGTGGCCGAACCGCCGATCGGGGCGTCGACGCAAATGATGTACCGCTCGATTCGCCCGGGGGCGAGGTTGCAAATGTGCCCATTGCTCCTTGAGAAAGCGTTCCACATTGCTGCGGGCGGCGGACCGTTCGGGAGCGCGGCCCCGGGCGGCAAACCGGTATTGACCAGCTGTTGCCCCCGCCGGTCGTGCACCACGATCCACGCGTCTTCGTCGCTAAACGCCGCCCGGGCCTGCTGGTCGAGTGTCTTCCAGTCGCCCGACACTGCAGCGTTCGACGTGCCGAGCGCCGCAAGCACGCCCGTGGCGCGCTCCAGCTTGCCGTCGACCGCCTGCGACAGCGCCTTCGCCGTTTCGCGGATTTGGGCTTCCGAATGCTGACGGTTGATGGTGTCGGCCTGCGCGAATACCAGCCCGAAGGCCGTGATCGCCAGAATGAGGCACGTAGCCACGAGCGCAAACAGATACCCGCGGATGGAGCGCACGGCCGTAAAGTCCCCTGCCTATTGCCATTGTTGTTAGCAGGCTCGGTTAAGTCCGCCAGCCCGATCCGCGCCCCATTCGCGCCCCATTGCGTTGCGAAAGGCGGGGCTCGCCACTAACGAGCCGAGCCATGCCAGACCGCCAGCAAATTTTCGCCAAGACGCTCGAGCTGATCGAGCCCTTCAACAAGAAGGGCGTCGACGTCACCGAACCCACCCGCTTCGCCCAGGACCTCGAATGGGACAGCCTCACCGTTCTCGATTTCGTGGCGAACGTCGAGGACGAGTTCGATGTCATCATCACCATGAATCAGCAGGCGGAGATCGAGACCGTCGGCCAGCTGGTCGATGCGCTCCAGAGGCTGACAGCGGGCAAGTGACCGACCTTTTCTCCAAGTTCGATCCGCTGATCCAGCAGCGCGAGGATCTGCTTTCGAGCGGAATCACCGACCCTTTCAACTTGGTGATGGAAAAGGTCGAAAGCCCCACCGTCGCCATCTGCAACGGCCGGCGGACGATCCTGCTCGGAACATATAATTACATGGGCATGACCTTCGACCCGGACGTCGTCGCCGCGGGGAAGAAGGCGCTCGACGAATTCGGCTCGGGGACGACCGGCAGCCGCGTCCTCAACGGCACCTACGTCGGCCACAAGGCGGTCGAGGAGGCGCTGAAGGACTTCTACGCCATGGACCACGCGATGGTCTTTTCGACCGGCTATCAGTCGAACCTCGGCATCATTTCGACGATCGCCGGCAAAGAGGATTACATCATCCTCGACATCGACAGCCACGCGTCGATCTACGACGGCTGCGCGCTCGGCAATGCGCAGATCGTGCCGTTCCGCCACAATGACATTGAAGCGCTCGAAAAGCGCCTGAAGCGCCTGCCTCCCGAGGCCGGCAAGCTGGTCATCCTCGAGGGCGTCTATTCGATGCTCGGTGACGTTGCTCCGCTCAAGGAAATGGTCGCGGTGTCCAAGGCGGCCGGCGCGATGGTGCTGGTCGACGAGGCGCATTCGATGGGCTTCATCGGGGAGAACGGACGCGGGGTCGCCGAAGCCCAGGGCGTGATCGACGACGTTGATTTCATCATCGGCACCTTCTCCAAGTCGGTGGGGACCGTCGGCGGTTTCTGCGTTTCCAACCACCCCAAGTTCGAGATCCTCCGCCTGGTCTGCCGGCCCTACGTATTCACGGCGTCGCTGCCGCCATCGGTCGTCGCAACCGCCGCGACGTCGATCCGCAAGCTGATGGACAGCGCGGACAAGCGCGCTCACCTGTGGGAGAACAGCAAGCGTCTCCACGCCGGCCTTCGCCAGCTCGGCTTCAAACTCGGCACCGACGAGCCGCAATCGGCGATCATCGCCGTCATCATGCCGGACCTCGAAACGGGCGCCGCCATGTGGGAGGCGCTCCTGCACGAAGGACTTTACGTCAATTTGGCACGCCCACCGGCCACGCCGGCGGGCATGACTTTGCTCCGTTGCTCGCTGTGCGCGCTCCACAGCGAAGAGCAGGTCGGAGAGATCTTCGACATGTTTGCTGCGGCAGGCCGTGCAACAGGCTGCATAAGCTGAACTAATTCGGTGGAACCTTTGGGTTTCGCGAAAAAGTTAACGGGGCTACATTGCCCCTCATGATCGGGGTTGGGGACGACGAAGAAGTCCGGTTCGACTGGAGTCGAGGCGGAGCAGCAGTCGCGGGCTTGATCGCCGCGCTGATCCTCGTTGCGATGATTTTCCTGGTCAAATTCGCGAACGACGCGCGGGAGCGAGCGCTCGCCGCGGAACGCCATACGTACGAAGTCGCGCTCGTCGTTCGGAACGTCAGCGCGAACGTGTCGCGCGCTGAGGCTGCGCTCGCCCGCTTCGTGCTCGACGAGGACGTCAAGGGAAGCGGCAACATCTACGCCAGCGACTGGCAGCTCGCCGGCTATCAGATCGGCCAGCTCAGCAACCTGATGCGCTCCAGTCCCGAGCAGCTTCGCCGCGTCGCGGAGCTGCGCGACCTGTACCGCAAGCGCAATGCGGAGCTGTCCCTTGCCGCTCGCGCCGCGCTCGCCAAGCAGGGCGATGCCGGCATCAGCTATTTCTACCAGGCCGCCGACTGAAGGAACGGGTGACGAGCTCGACAACAAGCTTGAGGAAATCATCCGCGCCGAACGCCAGTCCCTTCGCGATCGCATCGAGCAGAGCCAATTTTTCTCCGAGCAGGCGAGCCGGCGCAGCGACTATCTGAGCTGGATTGGCTTCATCGTCGGGCTGGGAGCCATCTTCCTTGGTGTCGTCGCGGTTCAGGCACTGCGCCAGAACGCCGCGGCTCGGCGCCAGTTCGAGAGCGAGGTGGAGCGAGCCGAAGCGCTGGAATACGCTGTGCGCGACCGCACCCAGGAATTGTGGGAAGCGAACGAAGCGCTCCGCGCCGAAGCCAAGGAACGCGAGGCGGCCGAAGCCCAGCTCCGCCAGGTCCAGAAGATGGAGGCGGTCGGCCAGCTGACCGGCGGCATCGCCCACGACTTCAACAACATGCTGGCGGTCGTCGTCGGCGGCATCGACCTGGCATTGCGGCGCATCAACGGCCCCCGCCGGGAAGTCACGATGCACCTGAATAATGCAATGGACGGCGCGACCCGGGCCGCTGCGCTAACCCGGCGTCTGCTGTCCTTCGCCCGATCCGAGCCGCTGCTGCCCGAGCGCGTCGACGGCAATGAGTTGATCGGCAGCATGTCCGACCTCTTCGACCGCACGCTGGGCGAACAGATCCGCGTCGAAATCGACCTGGCTAAGGAAACCTGGCCGACCTACGTCGATCCGCACCAGCTCGAGAATGCGATCGTCAATCTCGCCGTGAACGCGCGCGATGCCATGGAAGGCCGCGGTCTGATGCGCATCTCCACGGAGAATGTCCGGCTTGCCGCCAACCAGGTCGGCGACATCCAGGCCGGCGAATATGTGAAGATCAGCGTCACCGACACCGGCTGTGGCATGGAACCCGAAGTGCTTGAACGGGCATTCGAGCCGTTCTTCACGACCAAACCGGTTGGAAAGGGTACGGGGCTGGGATTAAGCCAGATCTTCGGATTCGCGCATCAGTCCGGCGGAGAGGTCGGGATCGAGAGCGAGGTTGGACGCGGCACGACCGTCTCCATCTACCTGCCACGCACCGAAGCCGCTGCACCGGTGAGGCTCCATCCTGCGACGCTGCGCGCCGAGCAGGACGTGCACGTCGCCGGAGCGCGAATCCTGCTCGTCGAGGATGATCCCCGGGTGCGGACTGCCACGGTCGATGCGCTCGAGGACCTCGACTATGACCCGGTGGCGTGCGGCAGCGGCGCCGAAGCCATCGAGCTGTTCAACGCTCAAGAATTCGACCTCGTGATCACCGACGTCATCATGCCGGAAATGACCGGCCCTGAGCTCATTCGCTTCCTGAAGCTCAACTCTCCGCGGGACTTCGCGGTACTGTTCGTCACCGGCTACGTCGGCGAAGGGGAGAGCGACGAGCTGCGCGGGCACGAGCTACTGCGCAAGCCATTCACCGTCGGCGCGCTCGCAAGCGCGGTCTCGGCGGCCCTCGCCCGAACGGCTAGCGAACCGCCCCGGACCGGATCAGCCGCGGTAAGAGGCTGATCGCGGCAAGGAGCGGATGGCGTTGCTGCCACGGCTTCAGGCGAATGCTTGTCCCCGCGTGCCGGTTGATCTTCCACGCGATATAATCCGCGCCGCCTGCGAACGTCGCGCTCGCCTTGGCCAACCGGGCGACGGAGAGAAGCTTTCCCTCGACGCGGCGGCGGCGCCAACTGGCCTTGGAGCGGCGGTCGATCGCAGCAGCCGCTGGCTCCGTGAACCGGATGAAGCGCTGGCGGTCCCGATCGACGAATGACGCGCCGCGCCCTTTCCGCTCCGCGCGGAGCTCCGCCGAAAAGGTCAGCGCAAAGGCCCTGCGCCACCAATCGAGCGGCTTTTCGCCGGCCGCGCGCCCCAGCCGCCTCAAGCAAAGTCGGCGCCGCGCGGCTCACCGCCTCGATCGCTCGCTCGCGCGCCTGCTCGTTGGCTGCCCAGACCAACCGGGACGGCTGCGCGAAGCGTGCCCAGACGGATACGCTGCGCGTCTCGGGCCCGTTGAGGCGGTAGAAATCGCCTTCGCTCAACACCGCATATTTCGCGGCGATGCCGTCCTTCTCGAAATAAAAGACGTTGGGAGGGATCAGGCGGTTCGCGGCTGCGAGCCACCTCTTGTCATATGCCTCGCGATAGCTGGACACGATCAGGTAGAAGTCGAGCATCAGCCCTTCGAGCTTCTTCTCGCGCAGGCAGGAGCCGTAAAACAGCACTGCGCGAGACGCACCGACATGCCGGCTCGCGATCGCCGCGGCCAGCGCACTCACCCGCGCATCAACGGGCATGCTGAGTTCCTCCGCGACGAGCGCGCGCAGCTCCGACATGCCGGCGCGTTTAAGCCGCGAGCTTCACGAAAGACAGGGGCTGCGCGAGCCTGAGGTTGATTGGCCGGCCGAGTTCCGCCTGGAACGTCTCGCCGTCGAGGATGACGTTGGAGCGCTCGCCATGGATGGTGATTTCGTCCGCCTCTTCGAAGTGGACGCCCGGCAGCGGGGTCCGCCCGAGCCTGCCGACCGCGCTCGCCACAAAGCCGCGGATCAGTGACATTGGGCGCTCCTCGACCGCCAGCAGCTTGAGCGACCCTTGCCGGCGTCCCGACACCTCGCCCGACAGCAACAGCTTTTCGAGAGTTGTCACCGCAAGCAGCGAGAACCGGCCCGTAATGGCGTTCTGGCCGTCGCGGACGGAGACGTGCAACGGCTCGGGATCCGGCGGAAGGAAGCTCGACTTGACGCGCAGGAACATCCTCGCGAGCAGGGCAAAGGCGGTGATCACGTGCGCCATGCCGTTGGGAAGACCCAGCGGATAGATGTGCTCGCGGCAGTAGATCATCGTGTCGGCAAGGCCCGCGCCGCCAAGGAACATACCGATCACCGGCCGATCCTCGCCGTCTTCACCACGGCGCAACGCGATCAGTTCGCGGGCGACGGTATAGGGCGCAAGGTCCGTGCGCGCGAGCTCGATCAGCCGCTCGAGAGTCTCGATGGATCGCCGCGCGCGCCGAGATCGAGCGCGATGAGATTGGTCTTTCCGCTCGGCAGTACGGCCACTGGCGGCGGGTCCTCGCCAAAGTGCCCGCCATTGTAAAGCTCGGTCAGCGCCGCCTGCACCGTCCCGTCGCCGCCGTTGATGACCAGCACCTTCGGGCGCACGCGCGCGATGATCTTCATCGCCTCGCCGATCTGCGACGCCTGCTCGACCTCATAGTGAAAGACGTCAGGGTGGTCGGCGCAATATTCGCGAATGCGCGGCAGCTGCGCGAGATTGCCGGTCGATTTGGGATTGGACAGCAGCGCAATACGAGGCCGCCGGGTCCGTGCGGCCTGGCGGCCGCCGCGCTCCATGGGCACAGGTCTCCCGTGCTTTCCGTCGTCTCGGCCGTTGCTAGCGATTTCGACATGAATTCACGGGACCAGTTGCTATAGGTGACTTCGCGACGGAAACGCCCAGGCCTGCGAACCAGTCCCGGATGCATCCGTCCGTTGTGCAACCTGTGCCGCCTTTGCGGCCAAATCATGGTGTCGGGACGGCCAAAATTGCGGCACGTGGGATTGATCGACCGCTATCTCGCGCGATCCATCGCGGTGCCGCTCATCGGCTCGCTGATCCTCGCGGCGATGCTGCTCGTCCTCGATAAGATGCTGCGGCTCTTCCAATATGTGGTCGAGGCGGGCGGTCCGGTCAGCGTCGTCTGGCGGATGCTTGCGAACCTACTGCCAGAATATCTCGCGCTCGGCATTCCGATCGGGCTGATGCTCGGCATCCTGCTCGCCTTCCGCAAGCTCGCTCTTGTCCTCGGAACTGGATGCGTTGCGCGGCATCGGCGTCGGTTACGGCCGGCTCCTGCGGATCCCTTATGCATTCACGATTCCGCTCACGATCTCTCAACCTATTCATCGTCGGCTATCTCGAGCCCTACACCCACTACCGCTACGAGGGGCTTCGGTTCGACTTGAACTCGGGCGCGCTCGGCGCGGCGATCAAGGTCGGCGAATTCAACCGCCTCGGAAAGCATGTGACGCTGCGCATCGACCGCAGCGAAAAGGACGGCACGCAGCTGCACGGCATCTTCGTGCAGATGGACAATGCGAACGGCATGAGTGTCGCCGCGACCGCCGACCACGGCCGTTTCCTTTCGACCGACGATCCCGAACACCATCCTGTTCCGGTTGGAGGACGGCCGGCTCATCCAGGATTCGCCCAAATTTGCGACGCCGCGAACCCTCGCTTTCGACAGCTACGATCTTCCCGTGAACCTTCCTGCGATCGACAAATTCCGCGGGCGCGGCGGCACGGTGTCCGATGAGCTGTATCTCCACGAACTGTGGCGGGTCGGCTATGGCGGACATCACCCCAACCTCCACCAAAAACGGGAGGCGCAGGCGGCGTTCAACTTCCGCCTGGTCGAAGTGCTCATGATGCTGATGCTGCCGCTGCTGGCGGTCGCGCTGGCCGTGCCGCCCAAGCGCAGCTCATCCGCGCTCGGAATCTTCCTCTCGATCCTGATCGTCGTCGCCTATCACAAGGTGAACCAGTATGCGGAGGATGCTGCAATCAACGGGCAGGTGAACGCCGTCATCGCCCTTTGGACACCGCTCGTATTTCTCGCCGCCTTGATCTTCTGGATGTACCACATCCTCGCGCACAGGCCCGGTGGCCAGCCGATCGGAGCGCTCGAATGGTTCGCGACGAAGGTTGCCCGTCGCGCCCGCTCGCTTCTGCCCAGAGGCGCGCGCCGCATGATCAACCTCAGCTTCTTCCCGTCACGCCAGCTCGCCTTCTACATGACGCGCCTGTTCGTCACGCGAAGCCTCGCGGTCCTGATCGCTTTGGTGCTCGTGCTGATGACGCTCGACCTGCTCGGCGAGTTCGGCAAGATCCTCGCGGTGCCCGGCAATGGCGATGCCGATCTGTGGCGCTATGTCGGCTTGCGCATTCCCTTGCTGGTCCAGCGCTTCCTGCCCTTCTCCGTGCTGCTCGGCACACTGATCGCCTTCGTCGGCCTCAACCAGCACAGCGAGGTCGTGGCCATGAAGGCGGCGGGCCTTTCCGCACACCAGATCCTCGCGCCCTTGATCGTCGCCAGCATCGGCGTTGCCGCCTTGCTGTTCGCGTTCAACGAAACGGTCGTGGTCAACTCCGCGCGCACCGTGAACGCCTGGACCGACAACGACTACAAGCCGATCCCGCCGGAAAGCGGGATCAACAGCAACGTCTGGGTCCTCAACGGCGACGATTTCGTGCGCGCCGGCATCGTCGCGGGGCGGCACCACGCCTCGCTGCGCAAAATGTCGCGATCTACGACCGATCCGGAATCGCTCTGCAGCGCGTCATCGACCGCGAAACGCGCCGACCCGCAGCCGCAATCGAACGACTGGCTGCTCCAGGACGTGCGGATCTACGACGCCAACATGAACCTCGTCCGCCGGGTGCCGCAATTGCCCGGCCATGACCGGCGTGACCCCGAGCAGCTCACGCTTGCCAAGGTCGATCCGAGCGAGCTCGACTACTGGACGCTCAAGCGGCGCATCACCGAACTCGAAGCCGCCGGGCGGCCCGCCGACGAAGCCAAGGCAGGCCTCGCCGCATAAAATCTCGGGCCCGTTGTCGACGCTGCTCATGCCCCTCCTCGCCGCCATCGCCGCGTTCGGGCTGGCGCGTTCGGGACAGGTGCTGCTTCGCGCATGCATCGGAATGGCGCTCGGGTTCGCCTATTTCGTCGCCGACAATTTCAGCCTGGCGATGGGCAATGCCGGCGCTTACCCGCCGCTGATCGCCGCCTGGGCGCCGTTCCTGCTGTTCCTTCTCATCGGCGAGACCGTCCTCATCCAGACGGAAGAATGATCGGTCGCCGGCCAGGCCCACGCCGGAACGCGAGCCCTCGTGCACGTGCCAAAATTTGGCATAGCGGAGGGAGTCATTGCGCAAATCACGCATGGAAATGGCCTAACATGCTGATTCGAACGTCGCTGGCGTAGCGGACGGCCCGGCATGGGGGTTCCAAATGGCGGACGTACCTGGCAACTCAACGACGGGCGTGACAATCACCGTCGGCACGACCATCACAAACGAGATCGAAACAGTCGGCGACCATGACTGGTTCAGGCTCCAGCTGACTGCGGGCCAGAAGGTCAGCATCGCGCTGAACGTCGTCACCCTGGAAGATCCGTACCTTTACATCCGCAACGCCAGCGGAACGGTTCTCGGCGAAAATGACGATGGCGGCGGGGGCGCGGTTCGAGGCTGGTCTTCACCGCCCCGACCACCGGGACCTACTACATCGATGTCGCTGCCTGGGTGAACGACGGGTCGGATCCCGACTATACCGGCACCGGTGCGTATGAGCTTTCCGTCAGCAATTATGTGCTGCCGGGCAGTGGGCACTCTGGACCAGATTGCGAACCAGATGACCCACGGCTTCTTCGATGGCGACTTTCACCATTTCGATGTCACGCAAGGCGGCACCATCACCGTCGACTTCACAGGAATTACGGACGCCGGACGGGCGGTTGCCCTGCAGGCGCTGCAGCAATGGACCGACATCATCGGGGTGAACTTCGTCGAGCAATCGGGCGGTGCCCAGATCACGTTCGACGACCTGGACCAGGGTACCGGCGCCTTCGCCGACACCGTGCACGAGAACCACATCACGACATCGGCGATCGTCAACGTCGCAACTTACCGGATCAACCTGCACACCTACATGCACGAGATCGGCCACGCGCTGGGGATCGGGCACACCAGCAACTCGAACGCCGGGACCGCTGGCGCCGTCTATCCGGACGACGCGCTGTGGAGCAACGACGGTGCGGCGATCAGCATCATGTCCTACTTCGACAATGGCGAGAACGGCTATTACGCTGGCCTCGGCTTCTCGAACGTCGCGATCAAGACGCCGCAGGTCGCGGACATCATCGCGATGGGCAATCTGTACGGCCTATCGACCACGACGCGGGTGGGTGACACGACCTACGGCTTCAACAACAACAGTGGCCGGACCGCGTTCGATGCGACGCTGAACCCGAACGTGTCCTACACGATCTTTGACTTCCGCCGGCGTCGACACGCTCGATTATTCCGGTTTCGCGACCAACCAGCTGGATCAACCTCAATCCGGAAGCCTTTTCGAACATCGGCGCTTTGGTCGGCAACGTCGTCATCGCCCGGGGAACGGTGATCGAGAACGCGATCGGCGGGAGTGGCGCCGATACGCTGATCGGCAACAGCGTCGCGAACGTTCTATCCGGTCGCAGCGGCAGCGATATTTTGACAGGCGGCAATGGCAGCGACGTATTTCAGGACGCGGTTGCCAACTTCGGCGGCGATACGATCACGGACTTCGCCAGGGGCGATCGCATCGTCCTGACGGACGCGACTTTGGGACTTACCGTGGGGCTTACCTCGGGATCGTCGGGCAGCCAGCTTACCTTCGGGTCGACCTCGCTCTTCCTGAGCGATGTGCGCAATCCGAGCGTCAAGGTTGACGCGGCCCCTGAAGGCGGCGTCCAGATTTACTTCGGCGGACCGCCGATCATACTTTCGAGCGCGCTTGCTTCCGCGTGGGCGGACTCTCCCTCAGGCATGACCACGGCTGCCTCGCCTGAGCTCGCGGGGGGAGATGCCGAGGCGAGTTCCTTGTTGAGCGCCGCGCAATTCCTCGACCCGCTAATGCTTCCGGCTGCGGACGACCTTTTCCCTTTGAGCTGACCAGCGGATTAGTGCAGCTCCCCAAGTAGAAGGGCCGCCCCAACCGGAGCGGCCCTCCCTTTTTCTCATCTCGCTCTAAGTAACGCTTTAAGCGAAACCCTTTAGCCCAGCATTTCCTGCTCGAGCTTCTTGGCCATTTCCTCGATGTTCTCCGGCGGCCAGCCGGGGATGTCCATGCCGAGGCGCAGGCCCATCGACGCGAGGACTTCCTTGATCTCGTTGAGCGACTTGCGGCCGAAGTTCGGCGTGCGCAGCATCTCGGCTTCGGTCTTCTGGACCAGGTCGCCGATGTAGATGATGTTGTCGTTCTTGAGGCAATTCGGCGCTGCGGACCGAAAGCTCCAGCTCGTCCACCTTCTTGAGCAGATAGCGGTTGAGCTGGTTGGTGTCGGCCTGCGTCTCGACCGGCATTGCCGCAGTCGGCTGGCCGATCATCGGCGAGGCCGCCATGCGGACTTGGCTGTCGTCGAAGTGTACGAACAGCTGCAGCTGGTCCTGAAGGATCCGCGCGGCATAGCCGAGCGCGTCTTCCGGCGCGACGGTACCGTCGGTCTCGATGGTCAGCGTGAGCTTGTCGTAGTCGAGCTCCTGCCCGACGCGGGTGTTCTCGACCTTGTACGCAACCTGGCGGACCGGGCTGTACAGCGCGTCGACCGGGATCAGGCCAATCGGCGCGTCGGCCGGGCGGTTCGCGACCGCGGGGACGTAGCCCTTGCCGATGTCGGCGGTGAGCTCGATGTTGAGCGTCGCGCCTTCGTCGAGGTGGCAGATCACGAGGTCGGGGTTGGTGACCTCGATGTCGCCGGTCGTGGCGATCATGCCCGCGGTGACTTCCGCGGGGCCCGTGGCGCTGAGGTGAAGCCGCTTCGGGCCTTCGCCTTCCATGCGCAGCGCGATCTGCTTCACGTTCAAGACGATGTCGGTGACGTCCTCGCGGACACCCACGAGGCTCGAGAACTCATGAAGCACGCCGTCGATCTTGATCGACGTGACGGCGGCGCCCTGGAGCGAGCTCAGCAACACGCGGCGAAGCGAGTTGCCGAGCGTCATTCCGAAGCCGCGCTCCAGTGGCTCGGCGACGAACACGGCGCGGCGGCGGCTATCGCCCCCCGACTGCTTCTTCTCGAGCACGTTGGGCTTCTTGAGTTCCTGCCAGTTCTTTGCGTTAACGGCCATATGTCTTCCTGCCCTTAGGGCGGGCTTGCTCCCGCCCGATAATCAAAAACCCCCGAGGCGTCCCCCGAGGAACGGCGCCAGCCTGGTTAGACGCGGCGCCGCTTGGAAGGACGCACCCCGTTGTGCGGGATCGGGGTCACGTCGCGGATGCTGGTGATCGTGAAGCCGACCGCCTGGAGCGCGCGGAGGGCGCTCTCGCGGCCCGAGCCGGGGCCCTTGACCTCGACCTCGAGGGTGCGGACGCCGTGATCGGCGGCCTTGCGGCCCGCGTCTTCCGCCGCGACCTGCGCGGCATAGGGCGTCGACTTGCGGCTGCCCTTGAAGCCCATCATTCCGGCCGAGCTCCACGCGATGGCGTTACCCTGCGCGTCGGTGATGGTGATCATGGTGTTGTTGAAGCTGGCGTTCACGTGCGCGACGCCGGCCGAAATATTCTTGCGCTCCCTCCTGCGGAGACGCTGGGGTGCCTGGGCCATTCGATGTTCCTACAATCTCTTAAAGCTGCTGAGGACGGACGGAAGAAGCGCTTACTTCTTCTTGCCCGCGATCGGCTTGGCCTTGCCCTTGCGGGTGCGCGCATTGGTGTGCGTGCGCTGGCCGCGGACCGGAAGGCCCCTGCGATGGCGAAGCCCGCGGTAGCAGGCGAGGTCCATCAGCCGCTTGATGTTCATTGCAGTCTCACGGCGCAGATCGCCCTCGACCGTGTGGTCCTTGTCGATCGCTTCGCGGATGTGCAGCACTTCCTGGTCGGTGAGGTCCTGGACGCGCTTTTCCGGCGTGATGCCGAGCTGCTCTGTGATCTTCTTGGCCTTCGTGCGGCCGATACCGTGGATGTAGGTCAGCGCGATTTCGACGCGCTTGTTGGTGGGGATGTTGACCCCGGCAATACGAGCCATTCGTTATCCTTCTTCAGCTCCACGGGGCGCCAACCGCCCCATCTCGTCGCTAGAAAGTCCCGCATCCGAACGAAAAAACCGACGCGCGCACGAATGCGCCGCCGGAGACCGGTGGATCGGGATAGAGCGCAGATAGGATTTGCACTTGCGCGAGTCAAGGCGGCGGGCTTGTTGGAAAAACATGCGTGAAGCCAGCATCCGCCGCTTATTCCGCGTCAGCATCGCGCTCAAGGGCCTGCACGCTTTGGCCGAGATCGCCGGCGGGATCGCGCTCAGCCTGTTCAGCACCGATTCGATCCTGCGCCTGCTCTATCGCGTCGACCGGCACGACGGGTTCGCCAGCCACTTCACGCCCAACGAGCATCATTATTACGCCTTCTACCTGCTGACCCACGGCATCGCGAACCTGGTAGTCGTCTGGGGCCTGATGCGCGAGAGGCTGTGGGCCTATCCGGCGACCTTCGCCGTCCTCAGCCTGTTTATCGCCTATCAGATCCAGCGCTTCGTCTACGTGCGCGACCCCGGCCTGATCGTGCTCAGCCTGCTCGACGTGATCGTCATGGCGCTCGCCTGGCATGAGTATCGCCTCGTGAAGCGGGACCTCCCGACGCACTGATTTGCCCAAGGCGGGCCGCGCCGATAAGGCCGCCTGCAATGCAGCGCCTTACCCTCGACGGCGGCATCCCCGACGACCTGAAGGGGAGCATCGTCGCCCTCGGCAATTTTGACGGATTTCACCTCGGCCACCAGGCGGTGGTCGGGCGGGCCGTGCAGCGCGCCTTCCACGAACGGCGGCCGGCGATCGTCGCGACCTTCGAGCCCCATCCCGTCCGCTACTTCAAGCCCGACGTCACGCCGTTCCGCCTCACCACGCTCGACCAGCGGGAGCGGCAGTTCGCTCACGCCGGCGCCGATGCGATGCTGGTGTTCGAGTTCAACGAGAAGCTGCGCGAGACGAGCGCAGAGGAGTTCGTCACGCGGCTGCTCTCTGGCAAGCTCGGCGCGGCGGGCGTGGTCACCGGCGACGATTTCAGCTTCGGCAAGGGACGGAGCGGAAACGTCGAGGTTCTGAACGCGCTCGGTGCTTATTCCGGCATCATCACCGAGGCGGTGGCCCCTGTGCTGATCGACGGCGAGCGCGTCTCCTCGGGCCGCATTCGCGAGAGCCTCGTAGCCGGCGACATTGGCCATGCCACGCACCTGCTGAGCCGCGACTATGCGATCGCGGGCGTCGTCGAGCGCGGCGACCAGCGTGGGCGGGAGCTCGGCTATCCGACCGCGAACCTGCAGCTCAGCGACTATCAGCGGCCGAAGTACGGCATCTACGCGGTGCGCGTGACGCTGGAGGACGGGCGCGAATTCCCGGGGGTCGCGAACCTCGGCGTGCGCCCGACCTTCGAGCCGCCGCAGGAGCTGCTCGAGGCCCATCTCTTCGAGTTCGACGGCGACCTCTACGGCCAGACGATCGAGGTCGCGCTCCACGCCTACATCCGCGAAGAGAAGCGCTTCGATGGAATCGAGCCGCTGATTGCCCATATGAAAGAGGATGAGGCGAAGGCGCGCCACCTGCTCGCGCTCGACTAAGCCCCTAATTTGCAATCTGATGAGTGACCGCTAGAGCCCGCGCCAATGGCCGACGCCCCCGAAACCACCAAGACCGACTACCGCTCGACCGTCTTCCTGCCCAAGACCGACTTCCCGATGAAGGCCGGCCTGCCGCAGAAGGAGCCGGCGATCGCCGAGCGCTGGGAAAGCGAAGGCCTGTACCAGCAGATCCGCCGTGCCCGCGAAGGCCGCGAGAAGTTCATCTTCCACGACGGCCCGCCCTACGCGAACGGCGACATCCACATCGGCCATGCCCTCAACCACACGCTGAAGGACATGGTCGTCCGCACGCAGACTTTGCTGGGCAAGGATGCACCCTACGTGCCCGGCTGGGACTGCCACGGCCTTCCCATCGAGTGGAAGGTCGAGGAACAGTATCGCAAGAAGAAGCTCAACAAGGACGAGGTCCCGGCGAAGGAATTCCGCGCCGAGTGCCGCGCCTATGCGCAGCATTGGGTGGACACCCAGCGCGAGCAGCTGAAGCGGCTCGGGATCAGCGCGCAGTGGGACAAGCCGTACCTGACGATGAACTTCCACGCGGAAGGGACGATTGTCTCCGAGCTGTTCAAGTTCGCCGAGACCGGCCAGCTCTACCGCGGCGCCAAGCCGGTGATGTGGTCGCCGGTCGAGAAGACCGCGCTGGCCGAGGCGGAGATCGAATATGAGGACATCGTCTCGACGCAGATCGATGTCGCGTTCGAGATCGTTGAGAGTCCAATCCAAGAACTGGTCGGCGCTCATGCGGTGATCTGGACGACGACGCCGTGGACGATCCCGGTCAACCAGGGAATAGCGTACGGGCCGGACGTTGAATACGTTGCTTACCGCATGGTCCACAGCTTCTTCGAAGGGCCATCAATCTCACCTTGGTCCGGTGAGACCATTCTCGTCGCCAAGCAGCTCGCAAACGAAGCCTTGAAGCGAGGCAAACAAACCACCGAAGGCCAACAGATTGTTTGGGAAGGTAGGGGCTCCGACCTCGCCGGCACCATCGCCCGTCACCCGATGCACAAGCTCGGCGGCTTCTTCGCCAAGCCGCGCCCGTTCCTGCCCGGCGATTTCGTCACCACCGATCAGGGCACGGGCCTCGTCCACATGGCGCCCGACCATGGCGAGGACGATTTCGAGCTGTGCCGCGCGAACGGCATCGACCCGGTGTTCGCGGTCGATGCGGGCGGCATGTACCGCGCCCGACTGGCTGTGGCTCGGCGGCCAGGGCAGCGTCATCAACGCCAAGTTCAACGCGCCGGACGGGCCGATCTGCTCGGACCTGCGCGAGGCCGGCGGCCTGCTCGCGGCAAGCGCCGACTTCAAGCACAGCTACCCGCATTCGTGGCGGTCGAAGGCCAAGGTCATCTACCGCTGCACCCCGCAATGGTTCATCGCCATGGACCGGCCGCTGGCGCAATTCTCGCCCGAGACGCGCGGCGAGCAGCGCTGGGACAATGAGGGCGGCGCCGATCCCGATCAGGGCGAAGGCGCAACGCTCCGCCAGCTGGCCATGAACGCCATCGCCGCGACGCGCTTCGTTCCGGAAAAGGGCCGCAACCGCCTCGGCTCGATGGTCGAGCAGCGGCCCGACTGGGTGATCAGCCGCCAGCGCGCCTGGGGCGTCCCGATCGCGCTCTTCGTCGACCGCAAGAGCGGCGAGCTTCTGGTCGACCGCGAAGTGAACAAGCGCATTGTCGATGCGGTCCATGCGGAGGGCGTCGACGCCTGGGCCCCGGAGAATGCCGCGCACTTCCTCGGCAATCGCGACCCCGACGATTACGAGATGGTCACCGACATTCTCGACGTCTGGTTCGACAGCGGCTGCACGCACGTCTTCACGCTGGAGAGCGGCCACTGGCCCGAGGAGCGCTGGCCCGCCGACCTCTATCTCGAAGGCAGTGACCAGCACCGCGGCTGGTTCCAGTCGTCGCTGCTGGAAAGCTGCGGGACGCGCGGGCGCGCACCCTATGACGCGGTCCTGACCCACGGCTTCACCATGGATTCCAAGGGCATGAAGATGTCCAAGAGCCTGGGCAACACGATCAACCCGCTCGACCTGATGCGCGATTATGGCGCGGACATCCTGCGGCTGTGGGCGCTGTCGGTCGACTTCACCGAGGATCACCGGATCGGGAAGGAGATCCTGGCCGGCGTCGCGGACCAGTATCGCAAGCTCCGCAACACCTTCCGCTACCTGCTCGGTGCGCTCGACGGGTTCAGCGAGGACGAGCGGGTCGGCATCGACGCGATGCCCGAGCTGGAGCGCTACATGCTCCACCTGACGGCCCAGCTCGACGCCAAGCTGCGCAACGCGGTCAATGATTTCGACTTCAACGACCTACGTCCGCGCGCTGAGCGATTTCTGCAACGAGGACCTGTCGGCCTTCTACTTCGATATCCGCAAGGACGTCCTCTACTGCGAGGTGAACCCGGAGACGGGCTTCCAGACCGAGCGGCGGCGCGCGTACCGGACGGTGCTCGACACCCTGTTCCACGCGCTCGTGCGCTGGCTGGCGCCGGTGCTCGTGTTCACGACGGAGGAAGTGTGGGGCACGCGCTATCCGGACAGGCGGATCGGTGCACCTTCTCGAATGGCCAGACTCTCGAGCGGCACGAAGCTGACTCTCTCTGAAGATGCAGCTCGTATTGTGTTAGCTCGCGGAGCTCGGACATCTTGGAGCAATCGAGCCGCTCCGGCGGGAGAAGGTTGTCGGATCAAGCCTGGAAGCTGAAGTTCGTATCGCTTGGTACCGTTTGCTTGAATGGCACGGCGTTACGCTTCAGGCATTCAGGACGCAGATGCTTGGCGAGCTTTTCATTGCCGGAGCGTCAGATCGATCAACATCCAGAGAGTGCTCGAAGTGCGATGCGCTCCACGGTGACCAAGACGAGCAATCACAAATGCGGGCGCTGCTGGCGCTTCCTGCCCGAGGTTCCGGCGGACGGCGCGCTCGATCATCGCTGCGAAGAGGTGCTCAATGGCTGAAGAAGCGCTGTCCTACAGCCGGCGCGATGTGCATCATCGCCGGCATGAACAACCGGGTCGCGACTTCACAGTTTATCGCAGCGGCGCCGGCCGCGTCCCGCGCGTGCACGCGTAGGCCTGTGAAGTTTGCGAACTTTGGCGGGTGCCACGCACGATGAGAACGCGCCGCCTCGGCTTCCTCGTCGCGCTGATCGTCCTCGCGCTCGACCAGCTGACCAAGTGGATCGTCACCGGCCCGCTCGGCATCAATCAGCACGGGGACCAGCTGACTTTGCTGCCGATCTTCAACTTCACCTACACGGAAAACAACGGGATCTCGCTCGGCCTGCTCAACGCCACCACGGAGACTGGCCGCTGGATGCTGGTCGCACTGACCTCCGCTATCGCCATCGGCGTAGCGGTGTGGATCGGGCGCGAAAAGGACCGGATCGACCAGATCGCGCTCGGGATGGTGCTCGGCGGGGCGCTCGGCAACATCATGGACCGCGCGCGCCACGGCTATGTTGTCGACTTCGCCGACCTGCATTTTGGCGAGTTCCGGCCATTTTTGATATTCAATGTCGGAGACGCGGCGATTAGCATTGCCGTCGTGATCCTGTTGCTGCGGGCCCTCCTCACTCGTAAGGAGGAACCTGAGGAGACTATCGAACATGCGTAAAGCCATTACCGCCGCTGTGCTGCTTGCCGCCGTCGCCACGGCGGGCTGCGCAACGCGCAGGGCGCCGGACGAGTTCGCGGTCGCGCGCAACGCGCCGCTGATCGTTCCGCCCGACTTCAATCTTGCGCCGCCTGTGGCCGGCACGGCCGGCCTCACCGCCGGCGAAGCTCAGCAGCAGGCCGTCGATGCCTTGTTCGGCGGCCCTGCACCGCGCAGCGCCGCCGAAACGAGCATGCTCGACGCCGCCGGCCGCAGCGACGCGCAGCTCGGTATCCGTTCGAGCCTGTGGAATCCGGACATGCGTATCGTCGACAAGGGGCCAGCGACCGTGACGCTCTTGCAGGCGCAATCCAACAGCACCAACATCGCTTCCGCGCAGTGAATCGCGGCGGGGGGAGCAGACGATAGATGGCAGAGCAAACCGTTTCCGCACGCCTCGTTGAGGTCGAATCCATGCTCGACCGGTCGCGCCGCCGGTTCGAGGAAGGTACGCGCCTCGTCGATGAGGCCCACAAGATCCTGGGCGAACTGCAGCAGGCGCTGATCGGCTCGCCGGGCAGCTCTTCGCCGGAAGACAGCGAGGAGGTCGCTTCGCGGCTCCTGGCTTCGCTCAAGGCGACCGGCGGCGAGATGCCGGAATCGCTTTGCGGTGGCCGGCTGTCGGTCGACCAGGTGCAGCGCCTGATCCGCATCGATAGCCATCCGATCGGCATCACCGAGATGGAATATCGCGTGCTTGAGCTGCTCGCTTTCGCGCGGAACAACGTCGTGACGCGCCAGATGCTGCTGAAGCATCTGTACCGCCGCTCCGACGACCAGCCGCAGCCGAAGATCATCGACGTGTTCATCTCGAAGCTCCGCAAGAAGCTGCGCAATGCGAGCGGCGGGGCTGAGTTCATTGAGACGATCCCGCAGCGCGGCTGGATCCTGCGCGACATCGACGAGAAGAGCGGGGCTTAAGCCTTTTTTAGCCTTGCCTCGCTTAGCCCGGGGCAATGCTGCACTTGTTTCCAGACTCGGCAACGGATTCCAGGCCTCAGGCCTATTCCGAAGCCGTCTCCAGGCTCGCGAGCGTGCGGCAGGCGCTGCGGCTCGTCGATCCGCACGGTGCAGGGCCGGCTCCGGACCTCGATGACGATGGTGCGATCGCCGCTGCCTGGGAAGACGCCGGAGACGTCAGGCGCCGCCTGTTCGGAAGCCGCTCGGCGCAACTCGTCGGAGCCACCGCGGCGGGTGTCGAGGCTTTGCTCGACGAGCGCCAGCGCGGAAACCAGCCGCACGCCGAGGCAAGCAAGGCGCTGGTCGACCAGATCCGCGGCGAACTCGAGAAGGTTTCGAGCCTGATCCTGAGCTAGGCCGGGCCCAGCGCCTTCGGCGTGGCAGGATCCGCACCCCACTCGCTCCAGCTCCCGTCGTAGAGCCGGCCGCTATCGTGCCCGAGCAGATGCGCTGCGAAGATCAGGCTATTGGCCGTCACGCCCGAGCCGCAGGTCGCAATGAATGGCTTGGCCGGATCGATGCCGGCGTCGGCGAACAATTGCCGAATCTCCTCAACGGGCTTGAAGGTCCCATCGTCGCGGTACAGCGCGGCGAAGGGCAAATTGCGCGCTCCGGGGATATGTCCGGCAGCTACGCCGGGGCGAGGATCTGCCTCGCTCCCTTCGAACCGGGGTCTGCCGCGAGCGTCGAGTAGCGGATCGTGATTTCCGCAGAGGATCGCCTGCTTGGTGACGATCTCGTGGCGGTTCTCATCGGCTTCGAAGTCGACGTGGCGCAGCTGCGGATCGCCACTCTCGACCGGCCGCTGCTCGGCGACCCATTTCTGAAATCCGCCATCGAGGATCGCTACGTCGCGGACGCCGAAGTGGCGAAACATGAACCACCCCCGCGCCGCGTTTCTTGTCGGCGAATTGTCATAGACCACGACGCGATCTTCTCTGGCTATCCCCAAGTCCTCCATGGCCCGGCCGAATTGCTCCGCGCTCGGCAGCATGTGCGGCGCGGGGTTCGCACGGTCGCTGACTTCATCGATGTCGAGGAAGCGGGCGCCCGGAATATGCGCCGCTTGGAACTCCTGCCGGCCGCTCCGTCCGCTCGCCGGCATGTGCCAGCTGGCGTCGACGATCGCGACTTCGCCGAGATGGGCGGCAAGCCATTCGGTCGAAACGAGGCTGTCCATCGGCGGAAGGATAGGCTTGTAAACCCTCTCCTGCTAGTTCGCGGACGATGGAGACGCGTCACCTCGGCCAGACCAGCGCCCTGCCCGCCTCGCCCGAAGAGGCGGTGCTCGACTATGTGCCCAACCCGCGGCCTGGCGCGCTGTACTTGGTACGATTTGCGGCCCCGGAGTTCACGTCCCTGTGCCCGGTGACCGGCCAGCCAGATTTTGCGCATCTCGTGATCGACTATGCGCCAGGCGAGACGATCGTCGAGAGCAAGAGCCTGAAGCTGTTCCTCGGCGCCTTCCGCAACCATTGCGGCTTCCATGAGGACGTGACCGTCGGAATCGGCCAGCGGCTCGTGGACGAGATGAAGCCCCGGTGGCTGAGGATCGGCGGCTATTGGTACCCTCGTGGAGGCATGCCGATCGACGTGTTCTGGCAGTCCGGGCCCCCGCCCGAAGGCCTTTGGCTCCCCGACCAGGGCGTCGCGCCCTATCGTGGCCGTGGCTGACAGCCCACGGATCGCAATCCTCGGCGCGGGGTCGGTCGGCTGCTTCATCGGCGGCTACTGGCATGCGGCGGGGCTTCCGGTCACCTTCATCGGTCGGGAAGCCATCGGCCAGGACATTGCCGCCCACGGCCTGACCCTGAGTGACTCTCGCGGTTGGGAGACACGTCTCAGCGACGTAGATTATCGGACTGAGGCGAGCGCGCTCGCGCAGGCCGACGTGATCGCGGTGACCGTCAAGAGTGGGACTACGGAGCAGGCCGCGCGCGAGATCGCGGCGCATGGGCGCAGAGGCGCGCTGGTCATCAGCTTCCAGAACGGCATCAGCAATCTCGACGTGCTTCGCAACGAGCTCGGCGACTGGGTGCAGGTTGTGCGTGGCATGGTGCCCTTCAACGTCGCCTATCTCGGCGGCGGGCATTTCCACAAAGGCGTCGCGGGCAAGCTCTATGCCGACGACCTGCCTGCGACGCGAGCGCTGTCAGAAGCGGTCGGCAGAGGGCCTGCGGCGCTCGCGCTGTCCAAGGATATGGCAGGCATGGCCTGGGGCAAGCTGCTCATCAATCTCAACAATGCGGTGAACGCGCTGTCGGGCAAGCCGCTCCTCGAACAATTGCGCGAGCATGATTATCGCCGCGTGGTGGCCGCATCGCAGCGTGAGGGACTGCGCCTCCTCAAGCGCGCCCGAATCCGCCCTGCCAAGGTCGGTTCGCTACCGCCCGCGCTGCTTCCGCTGGCGATCGGATCGCCAGACTGGCTGTTCAACACCGTCTTCCTGAAGGCGTGGAAGATCGACGAGCGAGCGCGATCGTCGATGGCCGACGACCTCGCCGCGGGCCGGAAGACTGAAGTCGATTACATCAACGGCGAGCTGGTCGCCCTCGGGAAGCGGGTCGGCGTCGATGCGCCGATCAACCGCGCCATAGTGCGACTGGTGCGTTGGGCCGAGACCGGGGCCAAGCCGTGGGCCCCGGCAGCGCTACGGCGCGACGTGCTAGGCAGCTAGCGGTTCGGCAGCCTTGCCACGCGTCCTTGCGTAGAGCCCAAGGACTGCGGCAGCGAAGACCAGTACGCTGAGCGGCACTGCCCAGCCGAACTCCTCCACCAGCGCCAGCGGCGCATCGCCGCCGCTTCCTGCGACGATCCCGGCAAAGGCGACGCCGAACAGGCTCTCGCCCACGATCAGACCAGTCGCCATCAACACGCCCAGCCGTTCCGCGAACACGGGGCTCGAGCTCCGCGCTGCCCATTTGTCGTAAAGCCAGCCAAGGAGCGCACCGAGCGGGATAAGCAGCGTCAGGGCCATCGGCAGGTAGATCCCCATCCCGACCGCGAGCGGCGGGAGTGCTCCCTTCTTGGAGGCGCGCAGCAGCTCGTCGGCGATTACGACAACGACACCAATCGCGGCGCCGAGGCCGATCAGGCCCCAATCGAGGTTGCCGCCGAGGACTCCCTGCGCAATCGCGGAGATCAATGCGGCCTGCGGGGCCGCAAGTGCGTTCGGGCCCGCACCAGGGGCACCTTGGAATCCGAAGGCGTCGTTGAGCAATGTCAGGATCGGCGGGATGACGACGGCCCCGAACAGGACGCCGAGTACTAACGCCACCTGCTGGCGCCAGGGCGTCGCGCCGACAAGCTGGCCGGTCTTGAGGTCCTGCAGGTTGTCGTTGGAGATCGTCGCGACGCCGAACACGACCGCCGTAACGAACAAGGCGAAGGCCACCAGGCTCTTTGTCAGGTCTGCGTCGACAGCCGGGAAGAGCGCCGCCAGGATCAGCGAAATGCCGAGCACCGACAGAATGCCAACGCCCGAAATTGGGCTGTTCGAGGCACCGATAAGACCAGCCATGTAGCCGCAGACTGCGGCGATGACGACGCCGGCGAACAGAATGTAGAGGACGCTGAGCGCGAGCGTGCCCGTGGGGTTGGCAGCGATCGGGTTCGTATCGGCGAATGCGTAGAGCAGTGCCCCGATCGGCAGCATCGAGATCAGGATGATGCCTGCGACGATCGAGATCGGAATATCCCGTTCGGTGAGCGCCAGCCCTTCCGCCCGGCCTGCGCGTCGCTCGCGATTCGCAACCAACGCCGCGCGTATGCCAGAGACGATGGGGCCCAGGATGCGCAACAGGGTCCAGATCGCGGCGACGCCAATCGTCCCCGCACCGATGAAGCGGACCTTCTCCCGGAAGACTGTGTTCACAAAGTCTTCGAGCTCTCCAGCGGGCAGGCCGGCCAGCGACGTCTGCCAAGGGACCAAGATGCCCCAGCTGATGAGCATGCCGATGAGCATTGCGATGCCGACCGTGATCCCAACCAGATGGCCGACACCGATCAACGCCATGGACAAGCTCGCCGAAGCAGCGGTCGCGCCGCCGCCGAGCGGAAACGCCCGGGCGACCTCGGCCACAAGCACGCGGGTCTGGGCCACGGCCGCGAACAGGGCGGAGACGATCGAGCTGCCGAGGATCATGTTCAGTCCGCGGCGATTTTCCTCGGCGCCTCCGACCCCTGCACCGACCTTGAGAACTTCGGCCGCTGCGACCCCCTCCGGATAGGGGAGGTCCGAACCCGTCACGAGCGCTCGACGGAGCGGAACGGAATACATGACGCCAAGAACGCCGCCGATGGCAATGACGGCGACCGAAATCCAGAATGGAAAGCCGGTCCACCAGCCGACCATGACCAGGCCAGGCAGAACGAAGATGATCGCTGACAGCGTTCCTGCCGCCGAAGCAATCGTCTGGACGATGTTGTTTTCCTGAATCGTCGAATCGCGGAACGCCTTGAGGACCGCCATTGAGATGACGGCGGCCGGGATGGAGGTGGCGAAGGTGATGCCGATCCGCAGGCCCAGGTAGACGTTCGCGGCGGTGAAGATGACGGTAATCAGCGCACCGAGGATAATTCCCCGGATCGTCAATTCCCTGACACTATCGCCCGCGCGCAGACCCGCTTCAGTCGTCGCCATCCATTCCCCCTTTTATAATTAGCCTTGCGGGCACATGCCGTCTGGCGCCGGCGTCGAATGCCGCCGGATTGCGCGCCATTGTCCGTCGTCCTTCACCCAAACGTCCGTGAGGAAGACGCAGTCCTCGATGATCCGGCCCAGATATTTGACGCGCCACTTGGCCTGGACCGTTCCGACCATGACCTGCTCGAGCGAGGTCGCGTCGTGCACTTCGAGTTCGATATCCTGCACGTCGCGGCGCTGGATGGCGTCGAGCCATTCGTCGCGGTGCATCATGAATGCGCCGGTCGAGCGCGTGCCGATCAGCACGAAATCCGGATGAACGAGCGCGCGCAGCTTATCCATGTCGCGGCTGCACAAGGCATCGCGCCATTCGCGCTCAAGCGCGTCGATCAGCTGGCGATTCTTGTCGGCCACGCTTCTCTCTCTCCCCGCGCCTCTTTAGGGCCGAACTTTCACAAAGCGAAAGGTTGTATCGTATCGTTGTAGCAGCAAATCAGCACCGCTGCGCGTCAACGGCTGATTCCTGAAGGCCGCCGTCCCGAAATCGTTGGCGTGGAAACGAAACAGAAGGCGATGGCCTCGGTCCGCGCTGAGTGCGACGGGCCGGCCCGCCGTTTTGGACATCGGCATCAGCGGCTGCACCGACGTGACGATTCGCCCGCGCAGGTCGACGCGCCCCTCCTCGTCGGCGACGATAAGCGCGGGCTCGGCCTCGCCGGCGAGACGGGCGACGGCGTGTAGCGGGCCGCCCCAACCGAAGTCTGTCTTTTCGAGCGCGATGAAAAGCTCGCCCTTTGGCGCCGGTTCGTCCCGGACGAGCTCGAAGCTCGGCTCCTTCGGCATCGGGCTGCTGGTCAAGCGGACGGTGCTGCCGTCGGCGACCCAGACGCCTTCGGCCTGCTCGTCCATCGCGCCGTAGGACAATCCGTAACGGAAGTGGCCGTTGGGCTGCAGCTCGAGGGCAGCCGCCACCTCCATCTGATGCGTGCGATAGAGCCCAGCGAGCGGATCGTTCGGCGCCGCCACTGCAAGGAGCAGGAAGGCCGCACCAAGTCCCATTAGCGGCCCCTGAAGAGCCCGCCGAGTATCCCGCGAAGCAGCTGGTTACCGAGCTGGCGTCCGACGGAGCTGGCAGCGGCGCGGGTTGCCGACTGGATGACCTTGTCGGTCATGGTCGGGCGCGCAGCTTCACGCGCGGCGCGCGCCTCCGCCTGGACCTGCTGGCGTTCGCGCTGGGCCTGCAGGCGTTCCTGCTCGCGCTGCAGACGAAGCTGCTCGCGCTGCGCGGCCGCATCGGCCTTCGCCTGCTCCGCAGCCTGCTTGTCGGCATCGGTTTTCGCTTTCGCGGCGGCCGTTGCGGCAGCCGCCTCGGCAGTCTTGGCCGCGATCATCTCCTCGGCCGATTCACGGTCGAGCAGGCTGTCGTACTTGTTGCCGACCTGGTCGGTGGTCACCAGCACCTGCCGCTCCTGTGGCGTAATTGGACCGACGCGCGAGCTTGGCGGCTTGATGAGCACGCGTTGCGCAGGCGATGGCGAGCCGTCTTCCTGAAGCAGCGAAACGAGCGCTTCGCCGATCTTCAGCTCCGTGATCGCACTTGCGACGTCGATTGCCGGATTGGGCCGGAAGGTGTCGGCGGCGGACTTCACCGCCTGCTGGTCGCGCGGCGTGAAGGCGTTGAGCTTGTGCTGGATGCGGTTGTTGAGCTGCGCCGCAACGGTATCCGGAATGTCGATCGGGTTCTGCGTGATGAAATAGACGCCGACACCCTTCGAACGGATCAGGCGAACGACCTGCTCGACCTTCTCGAGCAAGGCGGGCGGCGAGTTGTTGAACAGCAGGTGCGCCTCGTCGAAGAAGAAGGCGAGCTTCGGCAAAGGCTGGTCGCCGATCTCGGGCAATTGCTCGAAAAGCTCCGACAGAAGCCACAGCAGGAAGGTCGAATAGAGCCGCGGGCTCTGCATCAGCTTGTCCGCAGCGAGGATGTTGACCACTCCGCGGGCGCTCTCGTCGAAGTAAAGGAAATCGTCGAGATCGAGCGCGGGCTCGCCGAAGAAATGGTCGCCGCCCTGGCTTCTCAGCTGAAGCAGCGAGCGCTGGATTGCGCCGACCGACTGCTTCGAGACGTTGCCGTATTCAAGGGTCAGCTCGTCGGCGCGCTCACCGACATTGACCAGCATCGCCTGCAGGTCGTCGAGGTCGATGAGCGGCAGACCTTCCTTGTCGCCGACGTGGAAGGCGATGGTGAGCACCCCTTCCTGGACCTCATTGAGGTTCATCAGCCGCGCCAGGAGGAGCGGCCCCATCTCCGTTACGGTCGTCCGGATCGGGTGGCCCTGTTCGCCGAACAGGTCCCACAGCTGCACCGGGCAGTCGCGATACTGCCAGCCCGCATAGCCGATGTCCTGCGCACGACCGGCGAAGACCTCGTGCATCTTGGACGTGGGCGAGCCGGCCATTGCGAGACCCGACAGGTCGCCTTTGACGTCGGCGACGAAGGTCGGGACGCCCGCAGCCGAAAGGCCCTCGACGATTCCCTGCAGGGTGACCGTCTTGCCGGTTCCCGTCGCCCCGGCGATCAGGCCGTGGCGGTTCGCGCGCGCAAGTTCGAGTTTCTGTGGATTGCCGCCGCCCAATTCGGCGCCGATGAAGATGCTATTGTCGCTCAAAGCTGGCCTCCGGCGCCCCTTCGCTCAGCTACTGCTGTAGCACAAGGACCGCCGGAGGGGAGACCAGGCTTCTATCGGCCGCTGATGTCCAAGCCGACGAACGCTTCCGGAGCATTGCCGCGCTTCACCAGAAGCAGCACGCTCGAGCGGCCTGTACGGCGCGCGGTATCGACCGCGGAGACGATCTGCGCCGGTGTCGTCACCAGCTGATTATTCACCGAGACGATCAGGTCGCCGCGTTGCAGGCCTTCATCCCCGGCGTCGCTGTTGGGATCGACGGCGGTGATGATGACTCCCCGAGCTGACGCCGGAAGGTTTGCTGCACGCGCGAGCTCCGGGGTGAGTGGGGCCAGCGTCAGTCCCAGTGTCTTCTGCGGCGCGCTCGACGTTGCACCCTGACCACCTGGCGTAGTTGCGTCTCCGCCGCTGATCCGGGCGAGAGCTTCCTCCGTGGGACGCTGGCCTACGACCACGTTTACGGTGGCACGCTTGCCCCCCCGGAAGATCTCGAGCGGAACACGCGAGCCGACGGGGGTGTTGGCAATGAGGTACGAAACCGTCTGATCGGGGGTGACCGGCTGGCCGTTCACACGAACGATGACGTCGCCCTGCTGCAGCCCGCCGCGGGCCGCCGGGCCGTTGGCGACCACCGAACGGACGATTTCGCCGCTATCCTTCGGCAGCCCGAGGCTCGGAGCTAGGTTCTCGTCCAGCGGCTGGAGGCCGACGCCGAGGTAGCCGCGCTGCGGCCGCTGGCCGCGCATCAGGGATTCCACGACCGGCTTGGCGGCCTCCGTCGGGATCGCGAGGCCGATACCGACCGACGCGCCGGTCGGCGAGATCAGCGCCGAGTTGATCCCGATCACGTTCCCGTTGAGGTCGAACATCGGACCGCCGCTGTTGCCCATGTTGATGGCCGCGTCGGTCTGGATGTAGCGATCGTAGGCGCCGACGCCGGTGATGCCGCGGTGCAGTGCCGAGATGATTCCGGCCGTGACGGTTCCGCCGAGGCCATAGGGATTGCCGATGGCGACGATCCAGTCTCCGACCCGCGCTTTTGTGCTGTCGCCCCAGCGGACATAGGGAAGGTTGCGACCCTCGATCTTCAGGACTGCAAGGTCCGACGTCTCGTCACGCCCGACAATGCGCGCCGGATATTCCTTCCGGTCGGTGGTGATGACGGTGACCGTGTCGACCGTCCCCGTGCCGTTCGCGCCCTGAACGAGGTGATTGTTGGTGACGACGTAGCCGTCCGGCGAAATGATGAAGCCGGAGCCGACCGATCCGGCCTCACGCGTGCGCTGCTGCTGCTGCTGCTGTTGCTGCTGACCGCCACCGCCGCTCGGCGGGACGGTCGGATCGAAGCGGCGGAAGAACTCCTCGAACGGGTCGGCCTGGGCCCTGACCGGCACGCGCTGCTTGGTCGAGATATTGACCACGGCGGGCTGAAGGCGTGCGGCAAGATCCGCGAAGGACATCGGGGCCCCTGCTCGCGGGGCAAGCGCGGAAGTCCCCGGCGCATTCTGGGCAACCTGAGCGCCGGCCTCGCCAGTGGCGAGAGAAAATGCCGTCCCTCCCAGTAGCAGGGCCATCGCGACCCCATAGGCGTAGCGCACTTTTCCGGACTCCTTCGGTCTCATCGATACTCCATCAATTCAGGTGGGACGCAAGGGCGCTAACGGCCCCGTCGGCTGAACGACTTTTGAACAGGTTAAGGTCCAACGGGTCTTCAGCGCGAACGTCCAGAGAATTCCTTCAAATAGTCGTCCTGCGGCGACAGAATGATGGTCGTCGACGCAACCTTCTCCTGCCCGTCGCCAATGAAGGTCTGCTGATAGCTCTGCATCGCACGGTAGAAGTCGTAGAATTGCGGGTCCTTGCCGAAACTCGCAGCATAGGTTCGCGCGGCCTCGGCATCGGCTTCGGCGCGGATGATCTGCGCCTGCTTCGCGCCTTGCGCGCGAATGGAGCGCGCCTCCTGCTGACGCGCAGTCCGCATGCTTTCGAACGCGGACGTCAATGGGGCTCCGTCGGGCAAATCCGTGCGCTTGATCCGCACGTCGAGGACCTCGACGCCATATTGACGCGCGATGAGGTTCAGCGATGTGCGAACGCTGTTCATGATGCCCTGGCGCTCGGGCGTCAGCAGTTGAGCGAATTCGATTCGGCCAAGCTCGTTGCGGACCTCCGATCCGAGAATCGGCCGTAGCTGCTCGGTTAGCTGCTGCTCGTTGCCGGCGCGAATGTACATCAGCAACGGATCGACGATCCGGTAGCGCGCGAACGCATCAACCTGGAGGCGGCGCTGGTCCGTCGAGATGACCTGCTGGCGCTGCATGTCGACGTCCTGGACGCGCTTGTCGATCCACACCAGCTGGTCGATGAACGGGAACCGGAAGTTCACGCCTGCGCCTGCCGCTCCGATCGGCCGCCCAGCCTTGTACTGGTTGAAGACCGCGACCGGCTTGCCGAAGCGGACGACTACCGCCTGTTTCGTCTCGGGAATGATAGGGAAGCTCGTGATCAGGAGGCCGATTAGCAGCACGGCCAAAACGGCCGAGACCATCGGGCGGCGCCGAATGAACTCCGTCATTGCTGGCGTCCTTGCGACTGGGGCTGCGCCTTCTGGATTTGAGGCAGCGGGAGGTAAGGCGTCACGCCATTCGCCTCGACGATCGTCTTATCCACCTTCGAAAGCACCTGCTCCATCGTCTCGTAATACATGCGGCGTCGAGTGACCTCCGGCGCGAGCCTGTATTGCTCGTAGACCTTGTCGAATGCCGTTGCCTCGCCTTGCGCCTTCTGGCGCAACTGGAGCGAATAGGCATTGGCGCTGTTGATGTACGACTTCGCGTCCTGCTGTGCGGCAGTGACTTCTTTGAAGGCGTCATTCACGGGCTCTGGCGGATCCGCCTGCTTGATGGCGATGCCCTGCACCTGAATACCCGAACGATAGGAATCGAGGATCTGCTGCATGTTCTCGGAAACTCGGGTTTCAATCTGGGCGCGGCGGTCGCCCATCGCGTCGTTGAGCGATACGCGACTTACCACTGCACGCATGGCACTTTCGGCGACCTCGCGGATGGTTTCGTCCGGTTGCGCGAGCTGGAACAGGTAGAGCTCGGGCGTACGGATGTTCCAGCGAACCGAATAGGCCAGGTTGATGAGATTCTGGTCGCCGGTCAGCATCAGATCATCCGATGTCGACGACCCGAGGTCGATGGTGCGGATATTCTCGACGTCGATCTTCTTCACCCGTTCGATGGGCGACGGCAGGGTCAAGCCGATGCCCGGGCCGAGCGTGCGGCTATAACGGCCGAACTGGGTCACCACGCCGCGCTGGCTCGGCGAGATCGAATGCATCGACGTGAAAATCAGCCATACGGCGATGAGGCCGAGCACGGCCCATATGATCAGCGACCGATCGGGACGGCCAGGAAGTCCACCACCCCCGGATCCGCCGAAGCGAGCGCGGCCGCGACGCAGCAGGTCGTCGAGAGAGGAGACGTTCGAACCCGCGCCAATCCCCGAGCGGCGCGGACGTGTCGGCTCACCCCAAGGCCCGTTGCCCTGCCCTTCGTCGGAAGACGGCTCTGGAGGGCCGTCGCCGCTTGAGCCGTTGCTACCCGAACCCCAGGGTCCTTTGCTGTCGGCGAACAGGCCGCGGACGCGGCTGCCCCACCCCGAAATGATGTTCATGACGGCGAATATAGAGAGAGCCGCACCGAAAAACAGTGGCAAGCCGCAGCTTGCCTCCTATGTCCCGCCCATGGCCCACCCCGTAGACCCGCTGACCGACCTGCCGCACGACGAGCGAATCCGCTCGCGCAAGGTGGCCGGCGGGATTGCGACGATCATCGCGGATGCAACCGGGCTGAGCGAGGCCGAGCGTCAATCGCTCGAGCAAGACCTGCGAGCCGCAGCCCTCCACACGCCGGGTGTGGCCGAGGCCCGCGTTGCACTGACGGCCGCGCAGCAGGCGCGCACGCTCATCGCCATCGGCAGCGGCAAGGGCGGCGTTGGCAAGTCGACCGTGTCGGCGAACCTGGCCGTCGCGCTTGCGCGCAGCGGCAAGAAAGTCGGGCTGATCGATGCCGACGTGTACGGGCCTTCGCAGCCGACTTTGCTCGGCCGGCATGACAAGCCCACCGCCAAGGGCGAAAAGCTGGTTCCCGTGGAGGCGCATGGCTTGCGGTTCTTGTCGCTCGGCCAGCTGGTTTCCCCCGGCCATGCGCTTGCCTGGCGCGGACCGATGGCCACGGGAGCACTCGCCAATTTGATCGACGCCGAATGGGGCGACACGGAGCTGCTCATCGTCGACCTTCCCCCCGGGACAGGCGACGTGCAGCTGTCGCTCATACAGCGCTCGCGGCCGGCCGGCGCTGTGATCGTGTCCACGCCGCAGGACCTTTCGCTGATCGATGCGCGCCGGGCGGTGGACCTGTTCAACAAGACCAGCGTGCCGGTGCTTGGAATCATTGAAAATATGGCGACCTACACCTGCCCGCATTGTGGCGAGGCTTCCCATCCCTTCGGATGTGGCGGCGCGGAAGCGGCGGCCGCGGAAATGGGTGTGCCGTTCCTCGGCCGGCTGCCCCTGTCTCTCGCGATCCGGGAGGCTTCCGATGCCGGAACGCCCCCAGCGGCCTCGGACACGCCGGAGGCTGAGGCATTCGCCGCCATCGCCGCGAAACTGATGGCGGCCGTGACGCATTGAGCATCGGCAAGGAGAGTCGATCATGCCGCTCACGCGCGACGAGGACATTGCCGAGCTTCTGACCAACGCGCTCACGATCGCGATGGTCGGCGCCTCCGACCGGCCGAGCCGGCCGTCCTACGGCGTGATGAAGTTCCTGCAGGATTGGGGCTATCGCGTCATCCCGGTGAACCCGCAGATCACGGGTGAGCATGTGCACGGCGAGTTCGTCTGGCGCGAACTGGCGCAGATCGGCGTGCCGATCGACATCGTCGACATTTTCCGGCGGCCGGAAGCCGCCGGCGAGGCGGTCGACCAGGCGATCTTCGTCGGCGCCAAGGCGGTCTGGATGCAGATCGGCGTCATCAATGAGGAGGCTGCCGCTCGAGCCGAGGCGGCCGGCCTCAAGGTCGTTATGGACCGGTGCCCGAAGATCGACATTCCCCGGCTCGGAATCCCTCGAATCGCTGCGGAGGCTTAAGCGGCGCCCACCGTCATTTCCGGAACGAGGATCGTCGGCGCATCGACGCCGCGGCGGAACTCGAGGTCCGAGCCGGGCTCCAGCGTCGCGAACATATCCACCAGATTCGAGGCGATCGTGATCTCCGCCACGGGCTCGGCGACCTCGCCGCCGCGGACCATGAAGCCGACGGCGCCCCGGCTGTAGTCGCCCGTCACGCCATTCACGCCCTGCCCGATTAGCTCGACGATCAACACGGCTTCGGGAAAGGCCGCGAAAAGGTCCTCGCGGCTGCGAGCGCCCGCTTCCATGTACAGGTTGCTCGGGCTCGCACCGGGAGCGCCGCCGACGCCTCGCGATGCATGGCCCGTAGGCTCGATCCCGAGCTGACGTGCGGACGCGGTCTCGGCGATCCAGCTTTGAAGGACCCCGTCCACGATGAGCTCGCGACGCGCGACGCGCAGGCCTTCACCGTCGAACGGGCGCGAGCGGAGGCCGCGCTGGCGAAGCGGATCGTCGACGATAGTCACGCCGGCAGAGAAGACGGCCTGGCCGAGCTTTTCCTGCAGGAAACTCGTGCGCCGAGCGATCGACGAACCGGAAATGGCGGATGCGAAGTGGCCGAGCAGGCCGGCGGAGACCCGCGGGTCGAAGATGACCGGATATTTGCCGGGCCTGGGCCGCGTGGGTTTGAGCCGCGCGACGGCGCGCACACCGGCCTTGCGGCCGATCTCCTGGGCAGTGTCGAGGTCTTCGAGGAAGCGCGCGCTATGCCAGGCGTGGTCGCGCTGCATGGTCGCGCCCTCACCCGCGATCACGCCTGCCGAACAGCTGTGGCCGGTGACGCGATAAGCGCCGGAGAAGCCGCCCGACGTCGCGAGAGCGATGGTGCTGCCGGAGGCGCCGGCGCTCGCGCCGCTCGAGTTGGTGATGCCGCGGACGGCGAGCGCGGCCGTTTCGGCCTCCAGAGCCCGCGCCCGCAACTCGCCTGGGTCCGGCTCGCGCCGGTCGAACCCCTCGACGGATGGCAGGTCCCCGCGCTGCAGCAGCCCCTCGGGGGCAAGGCCGGTGTATGAATCTTCGGGCGCTTCGCGGGCCATTGCGAGGCAGCGCTCGACGAGCACCCCGAGGGCTTCATCGGACAGATCGGATGATGCCGCCGTCGCCGAACGCTGGCCATCGAACAGGCGGAGCCCGATCTGTTCGCCTTCCGAGCGGCTAACGTCCTCGAGCTCGCCGAGCCGCACCTGCACCGCGGACGAGCGATCACCGACATAGAGCGCGTCGGCGGCAGTGGCGCCTGCGGCGATGCCGCGCTCGACCAAGGTTTCGGCAATGCGGCGGGCGTCGTCTGGAGCTTGCATGGGCCGCGCGCCCTAGCGCGTGGAAAGCCCGACGACCAGCATGGCGAAGAAGACGAGCAGTCCGCAGCTGCGGTTCGAGCGGAATAGCCGCAGCGCCAGTTCGCCGTTGCTTGGATCGGCCCGGAACGCCTGGTTGGCCAGGTGAAGAGCGGCCGGGGCAAGAGCGGCGAGTGCGAGCCACTCCGGGCGGACCGACCAGATGGCCGCGCCCCACAGAATCAACGCCGCAGCATAGAACAAGCCAACGCCGACGGCTGCCTTGTCTCCAAGCCGCCGCGCGGACGACTTCACGCCCACCAGCGCATCGTCCTCGATGTCCTGGATCGCATAGAGCGTGTCGTAACCGATCACCCATGCGATGCTCCCGAGCCAGAGCAGGAGCGGCGGCCAGTCGAGGGTGCCGGAAACTGCCGGCCAGCCCACCAAGGCGCCCCACGAAAAGACAAGGCCGAGCCATGCCTGCGGCCACCAGGTGATGCGCTTCATGAACGGATAAGCTGCGACCGGCGCCACGCTGACGAGCGCGACGATCGCGGCCGTCGTATTGAGCTGCAGCAGGACGACGAGCCCCATCAGGCACAGCAGGCCGATCAGCACCCAGGCTGAGAGAATTGACACGCGGCCACTGGCGAGGGGGCGCAGCCGGGTGCGCTCGACCCGCCGGTCGAGGTCACGGTCGACGATGTCGTTGTAGACGCACCCCGCGCTCCGCATCGCAAATGCACCGAGCGCAAACCAGAGGAGAAGATCCCAGCGGCTGCCGACGCCCGCAAGCGCGACGCTCCAAGCGCACGGCCAGTAGAGCAGCCACGTCCCGATTGGCCGGTCGAGCCGCATCAGTGACGCGAAGGGCCGCAGGCGTGGCGGCAGCATGCCGATCAACCCACGCCGCTCGCTGTCGGGGACGATGTCGGTGGTGACGGTCACGGTTGCCGATTAACGTCGGGGTTCAATCTTGTCTGCCGGTGTCCGCTTACGAAGCGGACATATACTGATGGGAAAAATATAACCCGATCTCGGGGGATGCACGTTTGTACATGCGACCCGAAATGATGGCATCGTTCGGTCCGAAGCCCGGGAAAGAGCACCGAATATGGACCGACGGCAGAACGTCTCCGACGCTTGCGACCGTATCGAGCCGAATGCCGACGTCATCTTCAGCCTGGCGGACGACTTCGTCTGGGCGAGCTGGCCGGGCACCGATTCAAAAGTCCGCCTGGGCCGGTGCGAGGCCGTCGCAGCGATGATGCGGGACTTCCTCGCCCAATGCGAGCTGGCGGAGCGACTGACAAACGGCCGTCAAAAATCAATTTGCAATGCACCCAACTAACGGTGGGTCATCCAATTGGATTGACGTTTTGATGGCCTGGCGAGTTGCTCCACGGCAGCTGCAGATGGAAGGTCGCGCCGCTTTCCGGCGCTTGAGATGCCCAGAGACGACCCCGGTGTTCCTCCACGATGGTTCGACAAAGCGCCAAGCCGAGGCCCGTCCCCGTTGCCTTGGTCGTGAAGAACGCATCGAAAATGTGCTCCAATTCGCCGCGCGCGATGCCGACGCCATTGTCACTGACGTCGACCAGCACATTGGACCCATCGAGCACAGAACGGATCACGATGCGGCGCGACCGCCTTCGTGTCGCGGCGAGAGATTCGATGGCGTTGGTCAACAAATTGACGATGACGCGCTGAATTTGGACTCGATCGGCGAGGATCGGTGGGAGCGCTTCATCGAGCTCGAGATCAAGCGAGATTCCCGCCGCTGCTAACTCCCTGTCGCGCAACGAGGCGGTTTCGCGAACGACATCGTTGAGGCTGAATTGGGTTGCCGATCCGGGGACCTTGGAAAAGGTCCGCCGGATGCTTCTGATGATGTCGGAGGTGCGTTTTCCTGCATCAATGGTCGCGCGAAGCGCCTCGATCGCCTTTTCGGGATTCGGCCGGTCACGGGTCAGCCAGTCCAGCCCCGCCTTCGCGCTGAGGTTCACGGCGGTCAGCGGTTGTCCGACTTCGTGGGAGATGGCGGCGGTCACCCCGTCCATCGATAACAGCCGCGCTTCCCGTTCCCGGTCGTGCGCCGCTGTCGAAAGTGCGAGCCGCGCGTACAGCCGGCTGGATTTGGCGATCAACGCGATCATCAGAAACAGGTGCGAGAGCAGCACAACGACGACTGCGAAATACCAGTTGGCCGTGAAGCGGCCATCGAGAGCCTGCAACAGCGCCGTCTGGATCAACCAGGCCGCCAGAACGATCAGAAGCCACATGTCCAGAACCGATTTGCGCCGTCGCATCAACATGGCGAGCGCGGCTAAGAAGGGCACCATCAAAGAGGCGCTGACGATGAGGATGTTGTCGTAATTCGCCTCGGAATGATTGAGGTAAAGCGTCGGCAGCAAGCCCTGCCCTTTTGTCGCCAGCAGCGTAGCCGCTGCTACCAGTGCAACCGCAGCGAATGCTCCCAGCGCGATCCTTGGGGATGCCCGTTCCACGTCGGGCTGCGCAGGAGAAACCTTCCGGTCAAAGAAGACGTAAAAGACGACGGCAATGGGAAGCGCCGCCCGCCAGAACATGTACAGCCACGCCGTCGTGCTCGTCCCTGCACCAAGCAAGCCGTTGGGGGCAAAAGCACCGGGGAACGTCAGCGCGTGGGGGATGAGAATCAGCGCCGTGAAGACATAACCTGAAGCAAGCGCGGTCAGGCCTCTCGACCGGAAAACGCTCGCCTGGACGTAAAGCAGCGTCGCGATGATCAGATCGACCAGCGACGTGACGGCATCGATCATGGGAATGAATGCGTCGATCGGGCCCAATCGAATATCGCGAACCGTCATCGTGAGCACGAGGGCGGCAAGAAGTACGCAGACTACGACGATGCTGAACCGGACTTGCTTCCGGCTCGGTGGTGTATCGAACAGCCCGAGGTGGTCCTGCCGCACGAATGTTCCCCCTAGGCCGACGCGCCAAAGCCGACTGGCCTGAAGGGAAGTTAGCGCGCTTTTTCGCCGGAACCTAGGTCGCTGAAACCGACGGGTTCCCCGCGCTAGAAAGCATAGCCGATGGAGGCGCCGAAGCGGCGCGGAGCCGCCGGGTTCTGAAGAACGCCGGCCGTCTGCACGGTCGCCAGCGCATTGTAATAGTGGGCATCGGTCAGATTGAGCATCCACAACCGGACCCATGGGCGGCGCAAGCCTGGCCGCCATTCGGCCGATATGTCGACGGTCGTGAAGGCGTCCTGCCGAACGACATTGTCCGGTTCCGCAAAGTAGCCGGAATTGAAAGCGAGGTTGCCACTGAACAGCAAAGTGCCGCTTCGGCCGAGCGAGACCTGATGAGTGCCTCCGAGATCGAATTTGAGCTTGGGAGAGAACGGCAGCCGGTTGTGGCTCACGTCGCAGGTCACCGGGAGATAGGGAAGCCCCACAACCGGGCTGAAATTGGTGCATGTCGCGTTGGGAAAGCTGTTGAACCGCGCATGGAGAAGCTGCGCGCCAAACGTGATGTCGGTCCTTCGGTCGAGCTGCGCATCCAGCTGCAGCTCCAGCCCGTTGATCCGCGCGGAGGCCGCGTTGGTCGTCGCCTGCCCGACGGGCGTGAGCGCGGAAACCTGCAGGTCGGAATAAGCATAATGGAAGACGTTTGCGTCCGCCCGGAAGCGTCGCGAGCGATCCACGAATTTCAGCCCGGCTTCGAAATCGTCGAGCCTTTCCGGACCGAAAGCCGGATTCTGCGGCGTCTGGAGATTCCAGCCGCCGCTCTGGAAACCGCGACTTACGACGAGATAGCCCATAAGCTCGTCGGAGAAGTGCCGGTCGAGGGAGGCGCGCCACGTCAGCTCGCGAAATGTGTCGCTGCTTCTGAGTGGTTCCTCAGACATTAGCGGCACGCCGGGGATCGGCCGGACGAAGGGCGCAGAGTTCGAACAGCCTCTCGCCGTTCGCCTCAACCGACCGGTGTTCGATCGTATAGCGCAGACCAAGCGTCAGCTCGGCCGCCGAACCTATCGGCAATGTGCCCTGGCCGTAGGCGGCATAGGATGAAGCGGTTCCTCTTGAGAACAGGGTCTGCCGGACCCGTCCGCCGAGGAGCGCGGAGAAGCTGCCCCCGTAATTCGAGATCGTAGGGTCGTACTGCTCTTCGATGCGGATATAGTAGAGGCCCGCAATCCATCGGACGCGCGAAGCCTCGCCCGATTGCAGCTGGAACTCCTGGCTGAACTGATCCTGCGCGACGGAGGGCGTGGCCGAAAAGAGCGGGAGCGGGCCGGTGTCGAGGTCCAGGCTCCAGCGCGCGTTCATCCTGCGCAGCGCGCTGAGGCTCATGAACTTCAGGCTGCCGATTTCGGCATCTGCCTTCACCGAAGCGCCGCCATATCGAAAATGCGAAGGGTTCGGCGTGTCCTGGTCGGTGTCGTGAAACCCCTTGGACTGTGGTTGGCCGACCGCGGGAAATCCGGCCACGGGGAGAAGCGAGAAATCCTGCCTGATATCCTGGTAGTCGCCGGCGAAGGTCAATTTCAGCGAGGGCGTCACGCGCCAGATCCATTTGCTTCGCGCGACCAGGCTATGGTCGACTTCGCCCTGCTCGCTCTCTCCAGTGTGAATGTTCGTTCCGTAGCCGGCGTTTTGCGACACGCTCATGGCAAGATTGCCCGCGATCCGATCGCTTCCCGCCGTGAGATACGCGTCCCCCCGAAAGTGACCGTAGGTGCCCGCCTCGAGCGCGAATTCTCCAGACGGCTCCGGACTTGGGTCGCGGGTGATGACGTGGATGACCCCGCCTGTCGCATTGCGCCCGAACAGGGTTCCCTGCGGGCCGTTCAGGATCTCGACCCGCTCGATACCGCGCAGATCGAGGAGGGCGCTGATGGGGGAGGCGAGGTAGACCCCATCGACGTAGGTCGCCACGCTGTTTTCGACGCCTAGGTTGGACCGCTTGCCGACGCCTCGCAGGAAGGGTTGCGTGAAGACCGAAGTCCGCGTCATCACCAGGCTCGGCACGACCTTCGCGAGCCCGGCCATATCCGTCACTTGCATCCGCTCGAGGTGTTCGCCGGTCTTCACCGTCAGGGAGATCGGGACATCCTGCGACCGTTCGGGACGGCGCTGAGCCGTGATGATGATCTCATCGGCATTTGCGCCGGGCTTCGCCTGGGCGGCGCATGATTGCGCGTAAAGCCCCGCGAGAAAGCCCGACGTGGCCACGTAGAACGCTAGTTTCGCGGTACTTCGGACCCGCGCTCGCCAGGGACCCCCAAGCGAGTTTCGATCCTCCGATGCTGGCGCTGTATCTTCCGCGATCGTTCCCCCACCCATCGATCGGCACGAGCATTATGGACTTAAGTCAGCATTAGAACCACTGGCACGGGAGGCGGTCCTCCCCGGATCACATCTACCCGGCACGCTAAGGTCCGCTTTCCACCCATAGCGGACGTTCGGCGCCGTAGGTAAGCAGTGCCAATGCCCGCGATCCCTGCATGGCCGCCGAAAAGCCTACCCCGACTGTTCGTTCGGCAGGCGTTGAGCGAGGGCACGTCGGTCGGGCTTGACACGAGGCAGGCCAACTATCTCGGGAATGTGCTGCGCATGGCCGTGGGCGGTGACCTGCTGCTGTTCGACGGAAGCTCCGGCGAATGGCTGGCGCGGATTGCGGAGGCGGGGAAGAAGCGGATGACGCTGACCGTCGAACGGCGAACGCGCGACGCCGAGACGGTTCCGGACGTCTGGCTTGCTTTCGCGCCCGTGAAACGGACGCAGACGGATTGGCTGGTCGAGAAAGCGACAGAGCTTGGCGCCGCGCGGCTAGTCCCGGTGATGACGCAGCGGACGGTCGCCGAACGCGTGAAGCTGGAACGGCTCGAATCCATCACGATCGAAGCTGCCGAGCAGTGCGGGCGTACCGTCCTGCCCGAGATCGCCGAGCCGGTGGCATTGCGGAAGTTCCTCGAGGAACGTGAGAGCGAACGCACCCTTTATTTCGCCGACGAGAACGGGGGCGAGCCCTCAGCGACGGTGTTCAAGCCTGGTTCTGCTCTAATCCTGACCGGGCCCGAGGGCGGCTTCACCGACGAGGAGCGGAAGATGATCCGAGCGGCCCAGAATGCGGTCGCCATCTCGCTGGGCCCGCGCATCCTCCGCGCCGAAACCGCTGCGCTGGCATCGCTCGCCGCCTACATGGCGGTGGCGGGTGACTGGCGGTCGTAGTTCTTATCGAGCGATAAAAAGGGAATGGCTGGCGTGGGGTTGCGGGCACGGCTAAGCGCCGCCCCGCATGACGCAACGCACTTACACTGGTGACAGTCCGCTCATCGAGAGCCGCGCCGATTTGCTTTCGGTTTTCGAGGGGGGCGCGAAGCCGCGCGAGAACTGGCGCATCGGGACGGAACACGAGAAGTTCGTCTATCGAACCGCCGACCATCGCGCCCCGAGCTACGACGAGCCTGGCGGAATCCGCGACCTGCTCATGGGCCTCACCGAATATGGCTGGAAGCCGATCATCGAGGGCGGCAACGTCATCGCGCTGAGCGGCGTGGACGGGAACATCAGCCTGGAGCCCGCGGGGCAGTTCGAGCTGAGCGGTGCGGCGCTGGAGAATTTGCACCAGACCTGCGCGGAGGCGGCACGGCACCTCGACCAGTGCAAGGCGGTGGGAGAGCGGCTCGGCCTCGGCTTCCTCGGCACGGGCATGTGGCCGGACAAGTCGCGCGCGGAGCTGCCGATCATGCCCAAGGGCCGCTACGGGATCATGCTCAACTACATGCCGAAGGTCGGCACGCTCGGCCTCGACATGATGCTGCGAACTTGTACCATTCAGGTTAATCTCGATTACGCGTCCGAATCCGACATGGTGAAGAAATTCCGTGTCGGCCTGGCCTTACAGCCGGTCGCGACCGCGCTCTTCGCCAACTCGCCGTTCACGGAAGGCAAGCCCAACGGCTACAAAAGCTTCCGCAGCCACATCTGGGAGGACACCGACCCCGACCGCACGGGCATGCTGCCGTTCGTCTTCGAGGACGGGTTCGGTTACGAGCGCTACTGCGACTATGCGCTGAACGTCCCGATGTACTTCGTCTATCGCGACGGAAACTATATAGACGTCGCGGGCGAGAAGTTCGCGGACTTCCTCGAGGGTAAACTTCCGCAGCTGCCGGGCGAAAAGCCGCGGCTGACCGACTGGACCGACCACCTTTCCACCGCCTTTCCCGAAGTCCGCCTGAAGAGCTTCCTCGAAATGCGCGGCGCGGATGGCGGGCGCTGGAGCCGGATCTGCGGCCTTCCGGCATTGTGGGTTGGGCTGCTCTATGACGACCAGGCCCTCGATGCCGCGTGGGACCTGGTGAAGCACTGGACGATCGATCAGCGCGAGAAGCTTCGCGGGGATGTGCCAAAGCTGGCGCTGGACGCGGTGACGCCGGACGGCGAGACCATGCGCGACTTCGCGGGTCGCGTGCTCGACATTTCCTCGGCTGGCCTGACCCGCCGCGGGCGGCTCAATAGCGCCGGCGACAATGAAGGTGGGTTCCTCGATCCATTGCGCGACGTGGTGACAACGGGCATGACGCCTGCCGATCGCCTGCTGGACCGCTTCCATGGCGCGTGGAACGGCGACGTGTCCCACATCTATGAGGAATTCAGCTTCTGATGGACATGCAGACGCAAAAACGCCGCACCCTTTATCCGGAGATTGAGCCGTACGAGAGCGGCATGCTCGACGTCGGCGACGGGCACAGCCTTTATTGGGAATTGAGCGGCAATCCGGACGGCAAACCCGTCATCTTCCTGCATGGCGGACCCGGCGGCGGATCGAGCCCTGAGCACCGGCGCCAGTTCAACCCCGACAAGTACAAGATCCTCGTGTTCGACCAGCGCGGCTGCGGCAAGTCGACGCCCTATGCGAGCCTCGAGGCGAACACGACCTGGCACCTGGTCGACGACATCGAGAAGCTGCGCACCGAAATCGCCAGGGTCGACAAGTGGCAGGTATTCGGCGGGAGCTGGGGCTCGACGCTCGCCATCACCTACGCTGAAAAATTTCCGGAACGCGTCACCGAGCTGGTGCTTCGCGGCATCTTCCTGTTCGACCAATATGAGATCGACTGGATGTACACGCCGGGCGGCGCGTCGCAGGTCTATCCGGACAAGTTCGATGAGTTCCTGGCGCCCATCCCGGAAGGCGAGCGCGGCGACCTCGTCGAAGCCTATCGCAAGCGCCTGACTGGGAGCGACAAGGACGAGCAGGTGACTGCGGCAAAGGCATGGAGCAAATGGGAAGGCGATATCGTCACCCTGCTTCCGAGCCCGGAGACGATCGAGCATTTCACCGATCCCGAGCACGCGATCGCGATCGCGCGGATCGAGAACCATTACATGGCGAGCCACGGCTGGCTCGAGGAAGGACAATTGCTGCGCGACGCGACCAAGCTGCGCGGCATTCCGGGCGTCATCGTCCAGGGACGCCACGACACATGCACTCCGCCGATCGCGGCGTGGAAGCTGAAGCAGGCGTGGCCGGAAGTAGAGTTGAACATCGTCCCCGACGGCGGGCATTTGTTCAGCGAGCCCGGCGTCCTCGACGGACTTATCCGCGCAACGGACAAGTTCGCAGGACTTTAGTTACTCGCCCGGACGGTAGGTCCGCTCGACGTGGCCTTTCAGCTGCTCCGGATAGAAATAGACCTCGCGCAGATTGCCTGACGCGTAGCGCTGCGCCTGGTCGTTGAAGTGCGGCGAGGCCGGATCGCCGCTTTCGCCGCCCGCGGTGACTGCATGCGCACGGACCTTCGAACCGAATTCGACGACTGCCACGAAGCTGTTGCCGCTGGTGCCGTACCATCGCTTGGTACCCGGCTTCGGCCCGGCGCCGAATGATGCAAGCGAGCCCCAGCGCGCGGAGCTGAACGATACAGGGATGCTCGGCGCGTCGTCGCGAAAAGGGTGATCGATTGCGGGTGAGATGCGCTGGAAGCGGCTCACTTCGCCCCACGGCACATCCCAGCGGCCGAAGTCGCGGGTGAGGCGCGCAAGCGCCGCGTCGAGTGCGTCCAGCTTTTGCTTGCCGGTCACGCGGTCGAGACGTGCGTAGACGGGCAGCCCGTCATCCCATTCGGGCGAGGTCGAAAGCTTCCAGATTTCGTCGCCCCAGAAGTTGGCGACGGTATTCGGGATCGAGGCGGCGCTCCACTGATAGTTCCAACCGCGAAGCGCTTCGACGGCACCGACGCAGCCGCGACTTCTGAGGATCGCCGGCGGGGAGCCCGTCCCATGCCGAGATCAGGCCCGGAAGCAATTGCGAGAAGCCAGGCTGGCCGGGGTCGAAGGCGGCGCGCTGCAGCTTATCCAGCGTCCAGCCGCTGCTTCCGCTAAGCAGTTGCGTCGCGTGCACGCCGCGCGGGTTCTCTCCGAACATGTCCATGTAGCGAGGGTAGCGCCCCTGCTTCGGGCTGTACGGGCCGGCCGCCGAGTAGGGCCAGTTGTTGGCGTTCATCACCCAGCCGTTGGGCGGGTTGATGACGCTCGGAAGCTCGGTCAGCGCGTGTAGCAGGCCCCAGTCCGCCGCGGGATCGCTGCCCTCCACGGGCATGGTATAGTCGAAGCGGTTGGCACGACGGGGCATGAACTGCGGAATCAGGAACGCGACCTCGCCCTTGCTGTCGGCGAACAGGGTGTTGTTGGAGCTGTTTGCCTTGAGCTCCGCGACGCGCAGGAAGGACGCCAGGTCGCTCGTCTTCGTGCGCAGAAAGCTCTGCTGAAGCGCCTCGACCGGCTTGTTCATCATCGAAAATGCGATCCAACGATTATCCGCCGAGCGCACGACTCGGGCCGTGATGCGTCGCGAATGTCCTGAAGATCTTCGCGCCGAGCTTTCCGTCGCTGGTGCGATATCGCAGGGCGACCGGGCGAACTTGTACCGGCCGGCAGGTGGCGCGGACGCGATAGCAGTAACCTTTGCCGCGCGGCTCGATCTTCTCCGCGAACTCGTCGACATTATCGACGCCGCTCGACGTGTGCATCCAGCCGGCGTGCGGATTGAAGCCCTGGTAGATGAAGAACTGGCCCCAGGTTGCGGCGCCGTAGACGTTCAGCCCTTCGTCGCTCGAGACATGCTGCTCCGAGCGGAAGAAGAAGCTGGTGTGCGGGTTGATCAGCAGAAGCGATCCGCCGTTCGCGGTCAGCTTCGGGGCGATCGCGATGCCGTTGGACCCGCGCGGCTCGGCGTCGAGTGGAACGACGTTCGAAAGCTTGTTCACGACGATCCCTGGCGTGTGCCTGGCGGAGTAGAAGTCGCGCAGGCCGTCGAGGTCGATCCGCTCGATGTCGCCGCCGATGCTGCCTTCGGTGAAGCTGAGCGCCATCCACGGCTCGAACCGCGTCAGCACGCGCGGGCGCACGTTCGGGTGCGTCGCGAGGTAATAATTCAGGCCGTCCGCCCAGGCGTCCATGAGACGCCTCATCGATTGGGGGCTGCGCCAGTAATCGGCCTTCAGCTCGTCGTCGCTGACGTAGAGCCGCGCGCGAAGGTCCTGCCAGATCGCCTTTTCGCCCTCAGCCTCGGCAGTGCGGCCGAGCGCGGTCAGATAGTTCGCCTCGATGCGTGGAAAGTCGTCCTCCGCCTGCGCGTAGATCATGCCGAAGATCGCGTCGGCGTCGGTCTTTCCGTTTACGTGAGCGATGCCCCAATCGTCGCGCGTGATCGTCACGCGCGCGGCCTGCGCCTTCCATTCGCTCATCCCATGTTGCGGGATGGGCAGTGGTGCGGCGGCAATCAGGACGAAGGAAAATGGGGCGATGGCGAGTGCGAGGCGACTATGCATCCGGCAATGCTTGCTTGGCCTTGCCCCAGCCTGCAAGCAGCTTCGAGCCCGCGCGCTCCAGCAACTCGTCCGCATCGCGAATCGTGAAGTGATTTCCGCCCTTGTACTTGTCGAGCTCTTCCCACGCGATCGGCGCGGACACAGGCGCGCCTTCGCGGGCGCGTGCGGAATAAGGCATGACGGCCGTCGCGCCGCGCTGGTTGCGCAGCCAGTCGAGGAAGATGCGGCCCTTGCGCTGCACCTTGCGGATGTTGGCGGTAAACATCTCGGGCTCGGCTTCGGAGATCGCGCGGCTGAAGCGGTCGGCGAAGCTCTTCACGGTCGGCCAGTCCTTCGACGCGTCGAGCGGCACGACGACGTGAAGGCCCTTGCCGCCTGACAGCAGCGGGAAGGTCTTGAGCCCGAGGTCGCTAAGGAGCGCCTTCAGCCGCAGCGCCGCTTCCTTCACCTTCGCGAAGTCGAGGCCGACGTCGGGATCGAGGTCGAACACCAGCCGGTCGGGATACTCGACCTTGTCGATCTTGCTGCCCCAGCCGTGGAATTCGATGGTGCCCATCTGCACGCAGGCGAGCAGCCCCCGGATGTCGTCGAAATAGAGATAATCCTCGGTATCCCCGTCGCTCTCCTTGATCGGGATCTGCTTTACATGGGGACCGAACGTTCCCTTGTCGTGCTTCTGGAAAAAGCATTTCGCCGGTGCGGCCGCCTGGGCAGCGGATCAGGGTCATCGGCCTGTTGGCCGCGTCGATCATGATCAACGGCTCGATGCTCGCGTAATAATCGGCGAGGTCTTTCTTGGTCAGGCCTACTTCCGGAAAGATCACGCGATCGGGGCTGCTGATCTCGATGCCGAATTCCTCGGCGGTCGAACGCTCCCGCCTTCTTTCGGGACTTCCTGCGGGTCCTGGCAGCGGGCTTCTTCTCGGCAGCCATCAATTTCTGCGGCTCCTCCCGCACGACCTCGGACGCGGGCTTGTCCTCGCGCAGCGCGATGAAGCTCGGATGGCGAAGGATGCCATCGTCGGTAAACTCCGCGAACGCGATTTCGGCCACGAGCTGGGGCTTGATGAAATGCGCGCCCTTGCGGTCAGCGCGCGGCACTTCGACCGGCGCGCTATCGGTCTCGAGCGGCTCCATCCGATCCATGAGGTCGTGAATCATTTTCGCGTTGAAGCCGGTCCCGACCTTCCCGGCGTAGGTCAGCTTCCGGCCCTCCCTCGCCGCCAGCAGCAGCGATCGGAAGCCGATCGCGCTTGTCGCTTTCGGACCAGCCGACGATCACGAACTCCTGGCGCTGGATGCATTTGATCTTCAGCCAGTCGCGTGTGCGCGTGCCCTTGTATGCCGCACCGGCCCTCTTCGAGATGATCCCCTCGCCGCCCTGCTTGCAGATCTCAAGGAACAGTTCGTCACCTCGGCCGATGACATGGTCGCCGTAGAGGATCGGCGGCAGGCACGCCCTTGAGCAGCGACGCGAGCCGCTCCTTGCGCTCGATGTTGGGAAGCTTCCGGATGTCCTCCCCGCGGTCGATCAGCAGGTCGAAGGCGTAGAAGACGAGGTTCGCGCCCCGTTGGTCCTTGAGCGTCGACTGGAGCAGCTGGAAGCTCGGCTTGCCGTCATCGTCTGATCGCGACCGCTTCGCCGTCGATCAGGCAGCCGGCGGGCAGCCTCGACGCCGCCTTCACCAGCGCCTTGAACTTGTCGCTCCAGTCCTTGCCATTGCGCGTCCACGCGGTTGCGACGCCGTCGCCGACGGACGAGCAGCAGGCGATAGCCGTCGTATTTATACTCGTGGATCCAGCGAGTTGCCGGCCGGCACCTCGTCCACGAGCGTGGCGAGTTGCGGCTCTTCGAACGGCGGCGGCGCGGCGCTCGGCCTTGCGTCTTGGCGCGGCCGCCTTTCTGGCCGCCGCGGTTGGAACGCCACACGTCCTGCCCGGCGGCGATCTCGGCCATCGTCCGGCCGGTCGTGACGCTCGTCACGCAATTGTCGACCAGTGCATCGCCATCGTCGGGGTCGGCGAATTCGTCGGTCACCTTCTTGAGCATCCACGGCTCGGCCTTCTCGCCGGGCTTGGGCTTCAGGCGGAACATCACCCACTCGCCCTTCATCCGCTCGCCTTCGAGCGTGAAGTGGAGGTGGCCCTCCTCGATCGTCTTGCTGGGGTCCTTGCTCGGTTCGGGAATCCAGCGGCCCTGGTCCCACAGCATGACCGTCCCGCCGCCATATTCGCCCTTGGGGATCGTCCCCTCGAAATCGCCGTAGTCGATCGGGTGGTCCTCGGTTCGCATTGCCAGGCGGTTCTGGCCGGGATCGAGGCTCGGGCCCTTGGGCACCGCCCAGCTCTTGAGCACGCCGTCGAGCTCGAGCCGAAAGTCCCAGTGCAGCCGCGAGGCGTCGTGCTTCTGGACGACGAAGCTGTCGCCCTTGCCCTTCAGCTTGCGGCCCGGCGGCTCCTTCGTCTTCGAGAAGTCGCGCTTGCGGTTGTACGTCTCGATGTCGAGCGGCGGTCGCCGAGCCATGATTTACGCCCGTTTGCGTGCCGCCTTCTTCGCCGGAGCTTTCTTGGGAGCGGCCTTCTTCGCTGTCGCCTTCTTGCGACTCTTTGCCCGCGCCCTTGGCCTTGTCGTCGCCAAGGCTTTTCTTGAGCGCCGCCATCAGGTCGATCACGTTCGAGCCCTTGGGCGGCGCGGCGTCGGCGTCCGGATCCTGGATGACCTTCTCGCCCTTCGACTTCTGCTTTTCCTCGATCAGGTCGCGAAGCGCATCGACGTAGCGGTTGTGGAACTCGGCCGGGTTGAATTCGCCGGCTTTGCGCTCGATCAGCATCGCGGCCATGTCGAGCAGGTCGGGATCGGGCTTGTGGTCGCCGATGTCGCGGAAAAAGCCGGTGCTCTTGTTGACCTCGTCGGCGTAGCGGAGCGTCTCCATCAGCATTCCGCGGCCGCACGGCTTGATGGCGACGACATATTCCTGCCCGCGCATCGCGAGCTGGCCGACGCCGATCTTCTTGGCGTCGCGAAGCGCATCGCGAAGGACGACATAGGCTTCCTCGGCGAGATCGTCGGCCGGGACGACGTAATAGGGCTTCTCGAAGTACATCGCCTCGATCTCGCTCGTCGTCGACGAACTGGACGAGGTCGAGCGTCTTGCGGCTCTCGAGCTTGACGCTCTCGATCTCCTCGGGGTCGAGCAGCACGTAATGGCCCTTCGACACCTCGTAGCCTTTGACGATCTCGTCGCTTGTCGACGGCGCCGACGCCGGGCACCACCTTCTCATATTTGATGCGCTTGCCGGTCGGCTCGTGCACCTGGTGGAACTGGATCTGCGCCCCGCTCTTGGTCGCGGGGTAGAGCTCGACCGGGATCGACACCAAGGCGAGGCGGATTTGTCCTCGCCAAACTGGACGCGCAGCCATCAAGGTCTCCTTCGGCCGATTCAATCGTTGCGAGCGCGAGTGGTTCCGTACGCGCGACGAAATCGTATCAGGTCCGCAACGTTATCGCCAATGAGCGCGGGTTGACGCTGAGCAGCCGCATGGGCATCTGGCACGTCAGCGCTTGGCGAGCGGGTGTAGCTCAATGGTAGAGCAGAAGCCTTCCAAGCTTACGACGAGGGTTCGATTCCCTTCACCCGCTCCAATTTCGCAACCTGCCGGGGGCAGGTTCGAAATTGGAGCGCACGCGAGGCTCGCCTCGCGGGGCGACAGCGCCGTATCACGCGTTGACACAGCATTGGTGCGCCGCCATGTGGCGCGCCTGACCGCCGTGCTCGACCACCCTGGATGGTCTGCGCCTAGCGATCCTCGTGGAGAGGTGGCCGAGTGGTTAAAGGCAGCAGACTGTAAATCTGCCCGCGCAAGCGTACGCTGGTTCGAAATCCAGCCCTCTCCACCACCCCTTCAGGCATCACATTGGCGAGTTCGAGCTTTGGTCGTTCTGTTCGCCCATTCGACGCAGCGCCCCTAGGAGCTCGCTTCTGCCCCCTTAAGAGGTCATTCGTGGTGGGGAAGGCGTGCAGAATGCGGCTTCTGACGGATTCGTTTGCCGGCTTCGTGCCGGTGACCGCGCGAACTGACCGTCGCCTTCCGAACATAACGGCGGCCAAATGCAGGCGGGCAGCCGGAATTGCCGAAAAACTGCAGAAAACTGGTAAAATGCCGGGATATGGAATAAGGGCATTCCCGGACTCGTTGCTCGGGGAGTACCGCCATGTTTAGCGGGGCAATGGCATTGAAGGAGACGGCGGGCGTGTCTGATTCCGCCGATGATCCTCACAGAGCCGCACAAGATTGCGAGATCGCCCAGCGCGTCGCTCGCCTGACGGCGGGGCAACTCGACTGCCTCCTCCTCGTCGACCAGCATCTGAACTCGAAAGAAATCGCGGTCGAGCTTGGCATCTCCCCCCACACCGTCGATCAGCGAATTCGACAGGCGCTGCAAATTCTCGGTGTCGAGCGCCGCGCCCAGGCGGCGCGCCTCGTCGTCCAATACCGAGAGCCGTATCAGCGGTTGATACATCAATCGCCGTACATTGAGACAAGCGCGCCCACCGGCCAACCACCGGCCGCGGCCAGCCATCAAATTCGGCACGCTGGCCGCGCAGGGGAGGTCGGGGAGGCGAGTTTCCTAACCGAGCAGAGGCCCGCATCATTCTGGCCTTCCCTGCAACCGCCGTTCGCAACGAGGAGCAACCCCCGGAATGAGATGAGTGTCGGCCAGAGGCTGTTCTGGATTGCGGCGATCGCAATCGGATCGGCGTTCTCGGCGGGCATGTATCTCGCCGGACTCGAAAGCCTCTCAAGGATGCTGCAGAGCTAAAGGCTCGCAACCACCGACCACTTCAGATCGGACCGGCAGCCACCACGGCGCCTATGCGCCGGGGAAGGAACTGTCATGCGCAAAGAGATGATCGAGAACGCCGCCTACGAAGTCGCAACCCAGGTTCGCGCGGTCGAGGACAGCATCGAAGCTGCGCTTGCCGAAATCGCGGAACTTCAGGCGCGGATGGTTCGGGCGCGCGGCGTGACCCGCGCGGGGATTTCGCAGAGCCACGAAGCGTTCGCGCAGCTCGCCGCATCACTGAACGGCCTGGTCGCTGCGCGGGGCAGCATCGCCAATTGCCACGTCGCGCTGGCCGAGAGCCGGAAGACGATCCCGGGCCTGCGCACCGTCGCCTGGGGCGACACCGAGGAATGCCCTCCTCCGAGCGGTGTCGGGCTTCCGGACCTGCGCGTCGTCGCCTGAGGGAATTGACCGGGCCGCAGCAATGTGGCCCGGTTGCTCGCCACGATGCTGCCACCGATCATCTTCTGGACCCTTTTGGTGGTCGTTTGCGTGGCGGCAACCGTGCGTGGACGAACCGATGAGCGGATCGCGGCAGGCGCATGCGCCATCGCGACGCTGGCGACACATTTCATCCTGGGCCCGATGAAGATGGACTATGCGACCGTGGAGCCGGGCCTCCTTGCCCTCGACTGCGCGATGCTGATGACGTTCGTTGCCGTCGCCCTCCGATCGTCGCGTTTCTGGCCCTTGTGGGTCGCCGGCCTTCAGCTGACCATGAGCACTGCTCACATCCTGAAAGCGATCGACGACCAGCTCATGCCGCGCGCCTATGCCGCGGCGGCCGTGTTCTGGAGCTACCCGATCCTGCTCATCATCCTGGCCGCTTGCTGGCGCACGCGGAAATATGAGGATTTCGAGCGAGTTTCCGCCGATCGGCTTGCGTCCAGCTAAGCGAGGGGATTGCGTACTGGGCCGCACTTGCCCAATTGCGCTCCCGTGTCCCGCCGAAAGAAATCGCACCAAAGCCACGGCACAGCGAACCGCCCCCGTTTTTGGGGCAAGCACGCGGTTGCCGCAGCGCTCGACAATCCGAGCCGGAAAGTGTTGCGCGCCTGGGCCACGCGCGATGCTGCCTCGTTCATGCAATTCCCGAAGGACGTTGCGGTCACCTTCGCAGACGTCGCCGACCTCGGACGGCTGGTTCCGCACGACGCTCCGCACCAGGGCATTGTCATTGAGGTCGAGGCGCTTGAAGACACGTGGCTCGACGACATTCTGACCGGCGCGCCGGAAAGGGCCGTCCTGCTCGTCCTGGACCAGGTGACCGACCCGCATAATGTCGGCGCGATCCTGAGGTCCGCTGCGGCATTCGGCGCTGTGGGCATCGTCACCCAGGACCGCCACTCGCCGCCGGAAAGCGGCGTCGTCGCCAAGGCCGCGTCGGGCGCGCTGGAGCGCTTGCCCTGGATCCGCGTGGTGAACCTGGCCCGTGCGCTGGAAGAGATCGGCGAGGCGGGCTTCTGGCGTATCGGCCTCACAGGGGACGCGGACATGGACCTCAAGGATGCGCTCGGTCCGCCGCGCGTTGCGCTGGTGCTCGGCGCGGAAGGGCCGGGACTGCGTCCCAACACGCGCGAGCATTGTGATCAGCTCGCGAAGCTGCCGATCAGCGACGTGATCGAAAGCCTCAACGTGTCGAATGCCGCAGCCGTCGCCCTCTATGCTGCGAGCACCAGCTGATGGTCCGCACGAGCGATAGCATCCGCAAGCATGCAGAAGCATTGGCCGAGCGAGAACCGGCCTTTGCTCAGGTCCTCGCGAAGCACGGAATTCCCGAACCGCGGAGCAGCCAGCCCGGGGCGCACACCCTGCTCAGGACGATCGTCGGCCAGCAGGTCAGCGTCGCCGCCGCCCGGTCGATGTGGGCGAAGCTGGAAGCGGCGTTCGGATCACCGCCGGACCTCAAGGGGCTGCTCGCGGCCAGCGACGAGGAAATGCGCGCGGCTGGAATGTCGCGCCAGAAGGCCGGTTACATCCGGAGCCTTGCGGAACTGGTCACATCCGGTGAACTCGATCTTGGGCATCTGCCGGAAGACGACGAGGAAGCGATCGCCCTGCTGACCAAGATCAAGGGTATCGGGCGCTGGTCGGCCGAAATCTATCTGCTCTTCGCCGAAGGGCGGGAGGACATCTTCCCTGCGGGGGACCTTGCGGTGATGGTCGAGATCGGGAGGTTGATGGGCCTGCCGGAGAAGCCAAGCGAAAAGCAGCTGAGGGAATTCGCTGAAGCATGGCGACCGTATCGCGGTGCGGCCGCGGTGCTCGCCTGGCACAGCTACAACAGCAGCGTGCTCTAGCTACTTCCGAACGCCGAGCGGCAGCAGCCGCGCGCCCAACGCTTCGAACAGGCGCGCGCCGAGATCCAGACGGAAGGGCGCAAGCTTGTCGCCCTTGGTGCCGGGGCCAATGAGATAGGCGACGGAGGACTGCGCCTCGCCCGATCCACGGCGATAGAAAGCGTTGAACGCGAGCAGCGGCACGAACACCTCGCGGCCGCCCATGTCGAACGACCGGATGTGCTCGCGAGCGATCACGACCTGGGTGACGAAAGCCGTGCGGCTGAGCGGCGGGACGATTTCAATGCGCTGCCCCGGACCCGGTGGCCGGGCGAAGAAGGTGGCCAGGTCCTGATCCTGGCTCTCGCCGGCGTTGACCACCACCGCTTCGACAAGGATATCGCGTGCGGGGGCGCTGCCCGAGTTGAACAGTTCCAACTCGAACTCAAAGGTGACGTTGGCGTCGGCGACCATGCAGCGAAGGGGTTGCATGCTGATCTCGACCCACGGGCGCAGGCTGGTCGAAACGACGCCGATCGGCGGTGGCGCGGGCGTTTCGGCGCGCGGCGGCGCAGGCGGTTCCGGCGTCGGTGAGGGCGCCGGACGCGGCATCGGCTTCGGTTCAAGCTCCTCTGGCGTCAGCCACCGTATCGGCTTGGCTTCCGGAGCCTGGAAGAAATCCGCCTGCGGGCCACCGGCAAGGGCGGGCCGCGAACGGTTTCGCCAGAACAGGAACAGGCCGGCGGCGGCGACCGCGAGCGCTGCGAGCAGCCACGGCAAGAGCGAGAAGCCGCGCTGCGGCGCGAGCGTGTCCGTCGAGGCGAGCGGCGGCGGAGCAAAGCTTATCGCCGCTGCAGGTGTCGGTGTCGGCGTCGGCTGGCGTCGGCGTCGGCTGCGCGAGAAGGCCATCAGACGGCGTTGTCGTCGGCTGAGTGGCCGCCGTTGCAGTCTTTCGCCCCGGCTCGCGCTGCGGTGAAGGGGTGGTGCGTGGTGAAGACGCTGCCGGCCCCGCGCTCGCCGTACGCTCCCGCGGCTGCCGGACCGTCGAAGCCGTAGATGCGGGCTGATCGTCCCGCGTCGAGGCCGAAGGTGCCGCCGAAGACCGCTGCGCGGGTTCCTCAGCGGCACGGGTGACATTGCCCTGAAGGCTGAAGTTCTCAAGCTCCCGCGGGCCGACGGCCTGCGCTGCGGGCGTGTTCGTGGTCGTCGCCGCGTCTTGCGCAGACGCGCTGGCGGACCCGAGCATCAGCCCGGCCGCCAAGCAAGCAATCGTCAAGCGCCGAGCGCCCCTCATTCCATCCCGCCTCTGTCCAGTGGTCGCGCCAATTTCCCGCGGCGCGCCAAGCACATGCCTATCTGGCCGCGAGGATTCAAGCACAGGATGGATGAACCGAAACGGACTCGCGCCGGGATCGCCGGTTTCAGCTAACGAGCGTCGACCAGCACCAGCTCGGCGTCGTCCTCGGCCTGGATCTCGAGCTTGCTCTCGCCGGTGATGGCGACCCCGTCCCGCGGACCCGCCTCGACGCCGTTCACGCGCACTCGGCCGCTCGGCACCAGATACAGGTGCCTGTCGGGCGCGGCGTCGATCGAGATCGATTGGCCTGCGCCCACCGTGGCTCCATGGATCCGTGCGTCGGCGTTGATGGTGAGCACGCCATCGTCCTGGTTTCCGCTAGCAAGAAGCTGGAACGCGCCCTGCCGCGAGTTCCTTCGGGAAGGGCATCGCGCCCCAGCTCGGCGGCGCCGACGGCCTGTCGGTCTCGATCCAGATCTGGAACAGGGTCGTCTGCTCGTCCTCGAGATTATACTCGGCGTGGGTCACGCCGGTGCCCGCGCTCATGACCTGCACATCCCCCGCCCCGGTGCGGCCCTTGTTGCCCATCGAATCCTGGTGCGTGATCGCGCCGGTGCGGACGTAGGTCACGATCTCCATGTCGCGGTGCGGATGCGGCGGAAAGCCGCTCTGCGCCGCGATCTGGTCGTCATTCCAGACGCGGATACGTCCCCAGCCCATCCGCTGCGGATCGTGATAGCTCGCGAAGGAGAAATGGTGGCGGGCGTTGAGCCAGCCGTGATCGGCGTGGCCGAGGCTGTCGAATTTGCGGATGTCGATCATGTGGCCGATTTGGGCTGCTTCATTCCGGCATCAAGTGTCAGCGATGTGACCGTAGGGGGGTCGAAACGGGGATCCTTCCACTTCCTTCACTTTGTGACTTGGAACGGCCAGATCGCTGAGTAGCTGCGGACAAAGGAGGGTGACAGTTGTGCCCTGAGCCGAGGTGACGGCGACGGTAACGCGAAGCTGTTTTCCGAAGAGGCGGCACTCTCAGCCATCTGCGATACGTGGCACGACGCACGGGCTGTAGGACAGGATTTAGTTCGTAGATGGCAGCGGAGCAGAAGAAGTAGGCGCCTGTTGTTCAGCGGGAAATGTCTGCTTTGGGTGGAATGCTGACATTCCCGCAGGGGAGTAACGTACCCCCAAGAAAGTGGGGATAATGCCTTTTGCAAACACGGGCGGCTGAGACGCCAACTCCATGAATTTTTCAGAGGGCTAGTAGTGGGGGCCGCGCCCCGCTTGAATGATTAGCCAGAGCATCAGTGCGACCATCGCAACGCCCCAGAGCGCCAACGCAACTCTGCGGGCACGAAAATCTCGAACGGTCTGCACAAAGCAGTAGGCGAGGAGCGGGAGAAGAAACAGCAGAGCTAGGAGGCCCACTCTCTAGTTGCCCTTCTCGCTGGGATTAGCCTTAGCGACCTTCTTTAGCCGCTCTTCCCTGCGCTTCTCGTCCTGGTCCATCATGACGTTCTGCGCTCGAAGTTCCAATGTCCGCAATGGGTGGAAAGCTGCCACTAGCGCAGTTTAAGCATGAGCCTGTTCGCGAACTTCTACTGCTTCTGGAAACGTCCATGAGCCGTCGAGCAGCTCCTTGCGTGGGCGATACATACGCACTGCGTAGTTCCACCCCGGCATAATCGGCAGGCAGTTACGCATGCCCTCGCCACAGCCACCAAACTGGATCGTGTAGGAGCCGTCCGCGTCCGGCTTCGCGGTGATGTTGTTCAGCGAATAGGCGTTTTGCGGGTTGGGCTCGAAGAAGCCGTCCGCGTTGTAGACGCTGAGCGACCAGAAGCCGTCGACCCGCACGTCCCTTACAGTCAGTCGATAGACCGTGGTGCCGTCGTTCTTCGTAGGCGCGCCACGGGCATAGACCGCATCCTTGGGCGGATTGCCGCCCCAGCCCTGCGCGGTGCCGAGCAAATGGGCCCTCGGATCGACCTGCTCACGCATCCCGAACGCCTCGCTCGGGTTATATGCGCCGCTTTCCTTCAGCGTGTTGCGCACTTGCGTGAGCGATGCCTGGTCCCATGTCGGGACCTCGAACGTGCCTGCGGAAGCCTGCTCGATTGCGATCGCATCCTGCAAGGCACGAACAGCTTCGAGGTCCGCCGGATCGTTGGGATCAATGAAGGTGCGGAACAGCAGCGCGACGTAGCGCGTGCCAACCTGCTCGCGAGTGATCGTGGTCCGGCTTGGCGCATAGTAGGTGCCTGGGGTGTAGTGGTCCTGGTCGACTAGGAGCATCGACATGAACCGCCCCTTCGCTTCCGGCAGCGTCACCGTCACCGGCCCGGCGTCGAGATCGAACACACCGCGCGAGTAGAGTGTGTCGCGGTTCATCCGCACCACGGGCTGATGAGCGACGTCGGTCAGTTTGCGATCGTGCACGAGCTTGCCGAACGCGCCTTCCTTCACGAAGCCTGAAAAGTAGTTGTCCGTCTCGGCGCGCGCGAAATTGTCAGTGCTAACTAGGGTAGTCTCGGACATGATTCACCTCACAGCAAATCCGTAATCGGCGTTGTTGGCCGCGCCCTCAATCGGGGCAACCACCCACGAGCTAATGGCAGCAATGGGTCGAAAACAGACACTGCCCTGATGGTGAGTTTGGTTAGGAAGCCATCATAGACACCCTGCAACCTTGAAGGGACGAAGCCTTCAGAGCAAAAGTGTCGCTGTGGACCGGCGTGGCACAGATCTTCCTTAGCTATTCGCGGGACGACGCTCCCTTTGCAAAGGGGTTGGCCGATGCAATGGGCCTGGCCGGTCACGACGTGTGGTGGGATCGGAACGTCCACGGTGGCTCACGGTTCGCCGTCGAAATCGAGCGTGCGTTGAAAAATGCCGAGGCAGTCGTTGTTCTATGGTCAGAGACCTCCATCCAATCGGCCTGGGTCCAAGATGAAGCAGCTGAGGGGCGCGACTCCGGCCGTCTTATTCCGGTGACCTTGGCTAATACCCGAGCGCCGCTTGGATTCCGGCAGTTTCAGTCGATCGACTTGGGCAGCTGGGACGGTCAGCACGAGCTGCCCGAGTTGCAGGAATTACTAGACGCCATCGGAAAGGCGACCGGCTGGAAGAAGGACGAAAGCAACCTTGAAGCTCAGACTGCCAGACAGGCGCTTACGGAAGTGTGCGTCTGTGTCTTGCCGTTCATCAACATGAGCGGCGACCCGGAACAAGAATACTTCAGTGATGGGATCACTGAAGACATCACGACCGATCTATCCAAAGTTTCTTCGTTGAACGTCATTTCACGCAACACGGCCTTCACCTTCAAAGGAAGAGCGATGGACGTGAAGAAAGTTGCAGTCGTGGTGGGTGCCAGTCACGTGCTGGAGGGAAGCATCCGGAAGGCAGGAAGTCGTCTTCGTATCACGGCCCAGCTGATCGACGGCGGAGCAGGCCATCACGTGTGGGCGGAGCGATATGATCGCGAGTTCACCGACATTTTCGACATTCAGGACGAGATTTCGAAATCGATCGTGGGCGCTCTCAAGCTCAAGCTACTTCCGGAAGAGAGCATCGCAATCGCAGACCGGGGCACGTCCAATGTTGATGCCTATAATCTGTACCTGATGGCGAGGCAGCGGTGGATTGGAGGTACGTTCTCTGAGGCTCGCAGTGAGGCAATAGTCCGAATCTGTGAGCAAGCGATTTTGCTCGACTTGCAATACGCTCAAGCTTGGGCATTGATGGCGCTAGCGCAATCTGAGCTACGATTTTGGCACGGCAGGGACGCAGACGCGCTTCTTTCCGCCGACCGCGCGCTCTCCATTAGATCAGATCTGCCCGAACCGCACTGCGTTAGGGCACATTATCTCGAAGACGCTGGCCAGCTGGAAGAAGCCAACCAAGCGATCGAGATTGCATTGCAGTTGAACCCCGACTCCTGGGAAGCGAACCGAGAAGCAGCGAGGCTGATGTTCAGACAAGGGCGCGTGGCCGAGGCGATCCCATTCTACAAGCGAGCGACGGAGCTGATGAATACGGACCACAACAGTCCCTCCGTCCTGTCTTGCTGCTACCGTTCGATTGGCAATACTGCTGAGACGGAAGCGACCGCGAGAACGACACTGGCGCGCTCGGAAAGCGCAGTTGCGAAGGATCCGAGTAATAGCCACGCCCTCGCCGCAGGAGTTGGGGCATTAGCCATTCTCGGAGAAGATGAGCGGGCGAGGGATTGGATTAAGAAGGGCCTGCTTCTCGATCCCGATAATCTCTCTATGCGTTACAATCTGGCCTGCACGCTCAGCGCAGAGCTCGACGACGGCGAAGGCGCGATAGACGTTCTCGAGCCCTTCTTCGAACTGGTGACCAGCGCCGCGCACATCAAACATCTCGAAGCCGATCCTGATTTTGATCCCATCCGTCACAACGTACGATTTCGTCGGGGCTTGGCGAATGCACGCCAACGACTTGGCCTTCAATAATCACGCCGGCTAATGTCCGCTTGGGGTCGAAAGCAGACATTAGATCGCGCTTTGAATCTTCACCGGTTGCTCAGGACTTCCTCATGACTTTCACGGCCCTCTGACGCAGTCTGGGCGCGCAAACGGACGTGGAGAAGAGCGTGATCAGGTTGGATGGCGAACGCACACCGGGGTTCAAGCTGGCGCTGGCGATTGCCGTCGGGTTGATCCTCACCATCCCCCTCTTCTCGGTCTGGCTGCTGGTCTACGATCGCCAGACGCAATCGAACGAGGCGACGGCCTCCATCACGGCCGGTTGGGGCGGCGCGCAGGCGATCGCCGGACCCGTGCTGGTCATTCCCTATCGCGCGACCGCGACCGAAACCGTCGTCGAAAGCGGCCGCAGCGTCACGCGAAGCCGGGACGTGATGCGCGAGCTCAGCCTTGCGCCCGAGGCGATCGAGATCCGCACCGACGTTCGCCCGCAGGTGCGCAAGCGCTCGATCTACGAGGCGGTCGTCTATGACGCGCGAATGTCCGGCAAGGCGCGCTTCGCCTTTCCGCCGGATCTTGCGCGGACGGGCGTGAACCCCGCGCAGATGGACCTGTCCCGCGCGGAGTTGCGCTTCGGCCTCAGCGATCCGCGCGGGCTCGGCGCCAATCCGCAGGTCCGTGCCGACGGCCAGTCGCTTCGGCTGCAGCCGGGCGGCGGCAGCAACGGCGGGCGGGGCTTCTTCGCCTGGCTCGATGCGGCGGGCCTGGCGGCCAAGCCGCTTGCCGTCGACTTCGCCTTCGACTTCCGTGGCAATGAGGCGCTCAGCCTTGCGCCCCAGGCCGGCGACACGCGCTGGACCGTGCGCTCGTCCTGGCCGAGCCCGAGCTTCGGCGGCGACTTCCTGCCGGCCGGGCGGCAAGTCGGAAGCGGCGGCTTCAGCGCTACCTACCGCATCGGCAACCTTGCGCTCGGGCGGTCGCTAGTCAGCACGAGCGATGCCGGGAGCGCGAACCTTATCGAGCGTGTGCCGCCGCCGTCGCGGACGAGCTACACGACGGCTGCTCCGGCTGCCGATGCCGCGCCGGTGCAGACGGCGCAGATCAGCCTCATCCAGCCGGTCGATCTCTATTCGCAGGTCAACCGCGCAACCAAATACGGCTTCCTGTTCATCGGCTTCACCTTCCTCGCGCTGCTGATGTTCGACGTAATCGGCGGCGTGCGCGTCTCGGCGGTCGAATATCTGCTGATGGGCGCCGCACTGGTGCTGTTCTTCGTGCTGCTGCTCGCGTTCGCGGAAGTGATCGGTTTCACGCCGGCCTACATCGTCGCCTCGGCTGCCAGCGCCGGGCTGAACACCGCCTATTCCGCGGCAGTGCTGGGAAGCTGGCGACGGGCCGCATTCATCGGCGCGCTGCTGATCGGCCTTTATGCGGTGTTGTACATCCTGCTCAGCCTGGAGGCCTTCTCGCTGCTGATCGGCTCGCTGCTGCTCTTCGCGGCGCTCGCCGGCGTGATGTATGCGACACGGAGAATCGACTGGGGAGCGCGAAGGGCGGCGGACACGTGACGCTGCGAAAGTTTGCCGCTAGTCGGCGGTGATGACTAGCCAAGCTGTTCCGCCCAAGCGTATTTTCCCGTCGTCCAAGGTCGATGCTCGCGCCGCCGAGCATGTCCCGTCGATCCCGCAGACCGAGAGCGAGGCGTACAAGCTCGCCTTCCAGGACGATGACTTCCTGCTGCGCGAGGATCTGCGTCCGGTCCGCTTCCAGCTCGAGTTGCTCAAGCCCGAGCTGCTGCTCAACGAGGCCGATATCGCCTCGACGTTCGTATTCTACGGATCGGCCAGGATCCCGGCGCCGGAAATGGCGGATGCGTTGATCGCGGCCGCAACCAATCCGGAACAGGAGAAGATCGCCGAGCGGCTGAAGGCCAAATCGAAATATTACGAGATCGCGCGTGAGCTCGCCAAGCTCGCCAGCCGCTGCGACACCGACGAGGAGGGCAAGCGCCACTTCGTCGTCTGCTCGGGCGGCGGGCCGTCGATCATGGAAGCGGCGAACCGCGGCGCGACCGAAGAGGGCCAGGAATTGATCGGCCTCAATATCGTCCTTCCGCACGAGCAACTGCCGAACCGCTACGTGACCCCGTCGCTCAGCTTCCAGTTCCACTATTTCGCATTGCGCAAGATGCACTTCCTGCTGCGGGCGCGGGCCGTGGCGGTCTTCCCCGGCGGATACGGCACGTTCGACGAGATGTTCGAGCTGCTGACCCTGATCCAGACCGGCAAGGTGCGTCCGCTACCGATCCTGCTGTTCGGCAAGGATTACTGGAATCGTGTCATCAATTTCGAGGCGATGGTCGAGGAGGGCGTGATCGCGCCGCACGACCTCGACCTGATCCACTGGACCGAGGACGCGCAGGAAGCCTGGAATTACGTCACCGAATATTATCGAGAAGATCCGGCCCCGCGGCCCGTCCAATCCGGGCCGCCAGAGTAAGCCAGAGGCTTAGTTCGTCTTAGCGAGCCCCGAGCCGTCGCTGCCGGAAGTCTGCGGCCTCTTGCCAGCAAGGCTGGCGTTCAGGCGGGTTCCTTCTCCGCTTTTTGCGGACCATTGTCCGGACCGGAACCGGGCTTGGCAGCCGCGTCGGCCGGCTTCGCGCCCTCGGCAGCAGCTGCGGCCGGAGCCGTCGCGGGAGCCGCCGGAAGCGGCTTCGGCGCACCGCTACGGGCGTTGAGGAAGGCGATGACGTTGGCGCGATCCTGGGGATTGCTCATGCCGGCAAAGGTCATCTTCGTTCCCGGCGCGAACGCCTTCGGGTTCTTCAGCCACTCGCTGAGGCTGTGCCAATCCCAATTGCCGCCTTTGCCGGACAACGCCGGCGAAAAGGCGAAGCCCTTTCCTTTGCCGACCGGCTCACCGAGCACGCCCCACAGGTTAGGGCCGAGCTGGTTGGGGCCGCCCTGCGCGATGGTGTGGCAGGCCGTGCACTTGTTGAACACCGCCTCACCCTTCACCAGATCGGCGCTGGCGAGATAGAATTCGATCGGCTTCTCAGCTTCCGCACCGCCTTCGCCTTCCTGCTCGACGCCGGCGATGGGAAAACCCATCTTTTCTGGGCGGCCGCTGTGGAAGACCTCGCTGGCGACGATCGACGAGCCGAGCGCCACGATACCTGCGAACAGCACCCAGCCGGCGATGGTGTTGAAGCGATCGTCCATGGATTATCCCTGCTTTTCCCGCGGACGCGGGCGAATGAATTTGCGCGGTCTCTTAGGGGTGACTTTGCGCCGCTTCAAGCCGCTGCCGGGACGCCATCAAACTTCGCAAGCGCGAGCTCGCACGCACGGCGGTACAGCGTCGGCAGGCCTGCGTGCGCAAGCTCGCTCACCGGATGCCACCAACCCTCTCCGAATGGCTCGGCTGCTGGGACGATCTGCAGGTCGAGCGAGAAATGCGTGAATATGTGGCGCACGGTGCAGATGCCGTTTGGCCTCTTCGCGCTCTCGTCCGTCCAATCGGGGCCAGGAAGTGCGGCCATTCCGCCGAGCATGCCCTTGGCGGGCCGACGGACGAGCCAGACCTGCCCGTTGCTCTCAGTCCAATAAGCGATGCCGTGACGGTGCGGACGCGCGCGCTTCTGCCTCGGTGCGGGGAAGGCTTCCGGATCGCCGCTTGCGTATGCGGCGCATTCCCGCCGAAGTGGGCAGGTCCCGCATCGAGGCGCCTTGGGCCGGCAGATGGTCGCACCGAGATCCATCATGGCTTGGGTGAGATCGCCGGCACGACCCAGCGGAATCATCTCCAGGACGAGCTTCTCGATCTCGGCGGGGCTCGGGTCGACCAGTCCAGCGTGGCGCGAGACGACACGGCGAACATTCGTGTCCACCGCTGCCGCGGGCTCCGCGAATGCGATCGCAGCTATAGCGGCAGAAGTGTAGGCGCCGATGCCCGGCAGGGTGCGCAACTCCGCGGATGTCTGCGGGAAGCCCCCGTGGCTGACAACTTCGCGGGCGCAGGCGATGAGATTTCGCGCACGCGCGTAGTAGCCGAGGCCGGCCCACTCATTGAGCACCGCCTCATCCGGCGCTCTGGCGAGCGCCTGCACGGTCGGCCAACGTTCGAGGAAGCGCTCGAATCGCGGCTTCACCGCAGCGACGGTGGTTTGCTGCAGCATGATTTCGCTCAGCCACACGCGATAAGGATCGGGGCCCGGCTCGCCCGGCGCCGCACGCCAGGGTAAGCGCCTGAAGTTATCCACATAATGTTGGAGCAGCAGCGCTGCGGCGTTGGCGGTCACCATTTTGCTATGCCATGCTGAAAGCGCATGTCGAAGCGAAAGCCGGAAGAATTCGAAACGCAGCTGCCGCCCGCGCGCGGCCGGCGAGCTCGTCGGCGACGTCGGCGGGCAGTCGTTCCGCCGCTTCGGCTTCGTGCAGAGTTCGATCGTCAGCCGCTGGGCCGAGATCGTGGGCGAACGCTACGCCAAGGTCTCATCGCCCGAATTGATCAAGTTTCCGGCCGGCAAGAAGGCGGGTGGCGCGCTGACCTTGCTGGTCGAAGGCGCCCATGCGCCGCTGATCCAGCACTTGGCGCCGATGATCATGGAGCGGGTGAATCGCTTCTACGGATATGTCGCGGTGAACCGGGTCATCTTCCGTCAGGGCAAGCCGCCCGCCCCCGCCGCCCGGCCGGCGCGGCCGCAACTTGCGCCCGTGCCCAAGGAATTGGGCGAGGGTCTGCGCGAGATTGCCGATCCCGAGCTCCGTGCGTGCTTGGAGTTGCTTGGGGCTCAAATTGCCGCTACGAGCGGCCCGCCCTTGCTGTCCGGCAAGGGCGAGATGCCGATACCGGTGATCAAGGGAGCCAAGTGAATCCGATGAAGCCGACGAAGTTCCTGACCTGCGCGATGGCATTAGTCGCGATTGCAGGCTGCAATTCCAAGCAGGGTGATGCTGCCACCAACGCCACTGCGCCGACCGGCTCGATCGGGCCCGTCGCCGCGCCCAAGGACGGTGACTGGTCGCAGGTGGTCAATCAGACGCCCGCCGGCGGTTTCCTGATGGGCAATCCCCAGGCGAAGGTTCAGCTGATCGAGTTTGGATCGATGACCTGTTCGCACTGCCGAGAGTTCGACGAACAGGGCGTGCAGCCGCTCATTGATCAATATGTGAAGACCGGGAAGGTCGGATACGAGTTCCGCAACTACGTCCGCGATCCGTTCGATCTCGCCGCGTCGCTGATCGCCCGCTGCAACGGTCCGAAGAGCTTCTTTCCGCTCGAGCGCGCGCTTTACGAGGATCAGCCGAACTGGGTAGGAAAGCTGCAGGCCGCTCCGCAAGCCCAGCTCGAGGCGCTGCAGAGCATGCCGCCGAACCAGCAGTTCATCGAGGTCGCGAAGCTTGCCGGGTTCCAGGAATGGGCTGCGGCGCGCGGGGTTCCGCAGGCAAAGACGACCCAGTGCCTGTCCGACCAGAAGGCGATCGACCAGTTGGTGCAGATGACCGGCGACGCGACGACGCAATATCCGGAGTTCCAGGGCACGCCTACGTTCATCGTCAACGGCAAGCTGTTTCCGATCCAGGTCGGTTCGCCGGCGTGGACGCAGCTGAAGGCCGAGCTCGACAAGGCACTCGGCGGGTAAGCTGGCAAGCGGGGGCGAAGTTTGAGGATCCGGCGGCTCAAGCTCAGCGGCTTCAAAAGCTTCGTCGAGCCGGCTGAGCTTCGGATCGAGTCCGGCCTTACCGGGGTCGTCGGACCGAACGGCTGCGGCAAGTCCAACCTGCTCGAGGCGATCCGCTGGGCAATGGGCGAATCGAGCCCCAAGTCGCTGCGTGGCGGGGGCATGGACGACGTCATTTTCGCCGGCACGGCTACGCGCCCGCCGCGCGATTTCGCCGAGGTCTCGATCCTACTCGATCGCACAATTGCCGAGGACGGGGCACGCAACGAAAGCGAGGTCACGCGCCGCATCGAGCGCGGTTCCGGATCAGCCTATCGGATCGACGGCCGCGACGTACGCGCCAAGGATGTTTCCCTGCTCTTCGCCGATGCCGCGACGGGTGCGCACTCCCCCGCGCTGGTTAGCCAAGGGAAGATTGGCGCGGTCATTGCCGCAAAACCCGTCGAGCGCCGGCTCCTCCTCGAGGAAGCCGCGGGCATTTCCGGCCTTCATGCCCGCAGGAAGGACGCCGAGCAGAAGCTGCGCGCCACGGAAGCCAATCTCGCCCGCCTCGGCGAAATCCTCAACGACCAGGAGCAGCGCGCGGCGCAACTCCGGCGCCAAGCCCGCGCGGCGGAACGCTATCGGAAGCTGACCGCGGAAATCCGATCGGTCGAAGCGCGGCTGCTTCACGCACGTTGGGTCGAGGCCGAGCGCGCTTCGGAGGCCGCGAACGCGGAAGCCAAAGCGGCCGCCGAAGACGTCGCGGGGATCCAGGCGGCGATCGCGGAGGCGCAGGCGGCCCAGGACCGCGCCAATGCGGCGCTGGCGGAGCGCCGCAGGGCGCTGGAGCAGCTTCGCGAACAGGGACACGAACTTGCGCACCAGCTCGCCGCAGCTCGAGCGCGCCGGGACACGGTCGCGCGGCGCCTCTCCGAGCTGGATCGGCTTGATGCTTCGCTCGCGGGAGACACGGCCCGCGAGGAGGCGCTGCAGAGCGATGCCGGGCGCGCGATCGCGCAGCTCGAGGAAGAGCGCGCCGCGATCGAGCAAAGACTTGAGGATTCAGAGAGTCGATCGGCGCGCATCGCGGCGGAATTCAGCAGCGCGGAAACCTCGTCACGGGAAGCCGAAGCGGGGCTGGCAGAACTGCTTGCCCGGCAAGCGGCGATGCGTGCCGAGCGACGCGTGGCGGAAGCGGCTCTGGAGGCTGCCCGCGCACAGCTTGCGCGCACCCACCAGGAGCGGGACAAGCTTGCCGAGCAGCTTCGCGGACTAGGGGACGGAAGCGAGTACCAGCGTGCTCAGGCGGAAGCCGAGGTGAAGGCCGCGGCTGCCGCGAAAGCATTGTCGGAAGCCGAAGCCCAGCGCGTTCAGTCCGAACATGGCAGAGCCGAGGCGGCAGAGCGTCGCGATGCCGCCGAGAGCCAGCTCGCTTCTGCACGTGCAGCCTTGTCCGCGGCGAAGTCCGAACATGACGCCCTCGCTCGCGCGCTCGACCAAGGGGGCGGCACGGCCATCGCCACGTTGAGGGCGGAGGCGGGATATGAGCGCGCACTGGCGGCCGCGCTTGGCGAAGATGCGGATGCTGCCATCGGTGAAGGCGACAGCCCGCGCCGGTGGCAGGGGAGCGCGGCGCTGGCCACGGATCCCGCCCTGCCCGCCGGCTGCGAGTGCCTCGCCGATCATGTGAAGGCGCCCGCGGAGCTTCTGCGCAGGCTAAGACAGGTCGCCGTCGCGGACGAAGACGCGGGCCAGGGCTTAGCCATCGGCCAGCGCCTCGTGACTCGTTCCGGGCGCATGCGCCGGTGGGACGGATTTGTTGCGGAGGTTGGCGGTGCCGCAGCGGCCGAACGGCTTTTGCGCGTGAACCGCCTCGCTGCCCTCTCCTCCGAGCTTCCTGCCCTCGAAGCGGCCGTCGCGGGTGCCGCTTCGGCGCGCGATGCGGCGCTTTCCAACATGGAGCAGTGCCGTTTCGCGGCCGAGTATGCCCGCAATGCCGCGCTTGCCGCGGAAAGGGATTCGCGAGACGCGACGCGCGCCGGTGATTCCGCTGCCGCGGCGATCGAACGGATCGAAGCGCAACGGTCAGGCCTCGCGCAGCGGCAGGCCGACCTCGAACCCGTGCTTGAAGCGGCTGGCCAAGCCGTGGCCGCGGCGCAACGGTCCCTCGCCGCCTTGCCGGATCCGGCGGCGCTCGAGCATGAGGTCGAAGCAGCGAGGGGCTCAGCGGCGGGAGCGGCATCGGCTGTGGCCGACAAGCGTGCAGAAGCCGCAACAAAAGCCCGGGAGACCGCAGCGGACCGCGAGCGCCTGAGCGCTGCCGCGCGCGAGCAGAGCGATTGGCGCAAGCGCCAGGCCGACGCCGATACGCGGCTCGCGGATGCGAAGGATCGACAGGCGCAACAGGCCGCGGAGCGCGCCGAGCTTCAAAAAGAGCCGGCGGAGCTAGACGCCCAGATTGCCGGGTTCGAACGTTCCAACAGCGAAAGCCAGGTCAAGGTCGGAGAGGCGGCGTCAGCCGAGCGCGAGGCGGAATTGGCCGTCGTCGGCGTGGCGGCGGCGATCACCGCCGCGAACGAGCGATCCGCGGATGCGCGCGAGCGCCGCGCCGCGGCCTCTGCGCGCGCGGAAGCTCAGCAGGCTCGCAGCACCGAGCTTGCGCATGCTTGCGTCGAAAAATTCGAATGCGTGCCGCAGCGGCTCCCCGAGAAACTGGGGTTCAGCGGCGAGGAGCTGCGCGATGCGGAGGCCGAATCGGCGGCGCTCGAGCGCCTGACCGCTCGATCGCGAACGGATCGGCCCGGTCAACCTGGTCGCCGAGCAGGAACTGGCCGAGCTCGATGAATCGCGGAGCAAGGGCGCCGAAGAAGCCGAGGAGCTGACCCAGGCCATCCATCGCCTGCGCGGCTCGATCGGCAATCTGAACCGCGAAGGCCGGGTCCGGCTGCTCGACGCGTATGAGAAGGTCGACGCGCATTTCCGTCGCCTGTTCACGACCTTGTTCGACGGCGGCCAGGCCCATCTCGAGCTGGTCGAGAGCGACGATCCGCTGGAAGCGGGCTCGAGATCATGGCCCAGCCGCCGGGCAAGAGACTGTCGACGCTCACCCTGCTGTCCGGCGGCGAGCAGGCGCTGACCGCAGTGGCGCTTATCTTCGCTCTGTTCCTGACCAACCCGGCGCCGATCTGCGTCCTCGACGAGGTCGACGCTCCGCTCGACGATGCCAATGTCGAGCGATTCTGCGACCTTCTCGACGGATGACGCAGGAGACCGACACCCGCTACCTGATCGTGACCCACAATGCGGTGACCATGAGCCGGATGCACCGCCTCTATGGTGTGACGATGATCGAGAAAGGCGTCAGCCGTCTGGTGTCGGTCGATCTCGGCGGCGCCGAGACGCTGCTCGCCGCAGAGTGAAAGTGCCTTCCGCCTAGCTCGCTTCGGCAAGCCTGCGATTGGTAGCCGCCCGCGCTCTCGGCTTGCGCGCCCGCCACCAGATGATGATGCCGGTCACCGACAGCAGCGCCGGGATGATCCCGCCGAGGAAGATCACGATCTGCCAGCCCAGCCCCATGCCGGTGCCGTCGTGCCAGCGGCGCATCGTGCGGGCGAGCGTTTCGGGCTGCGGCGGCGTCGGGCGGGGAGACCTTGCCGGACCCGTCGGCGACGCGGACTTCGGCGGGGCCGCCCTTGCGCTCGAAGCTGATCTTCCATTCGGCCTTCTGATCGGTCGGCCAGGCGATGCTCGATCAGCGCGCCGGTCGCGAGCGGCCGGCCGCCGCAAGCGACGGCATCGGCGTTGGACTGGCCGGAGCTTCAAGCGGCCGGGCCGCGCATCGCCTGCGCGGGTCCGCCCGGCTGCGCGCCGGTCGCTCTTCGAATGCGCTGAACACCTTCGGGAAGCTGATCCACGCGCCGGTGAAGGACAGCATCGCCAGCGGGATCAGGACCCAGAAGCCGGTCATGTAATGCAGGTTGGCGTTGATCGTGTTGCGGCGCTTCCACTGGAAGCCCGGACGACAGGCTTCCGCTCAGCGGCCACCACAGCCAGATGCCGGTCAGGCACGAGACCAGCATGAAGACGCCGACCCAGCCGACGATCGGCCGGCCCCAGCCGCCCGGGATCATCAGGCTGCCGTGGAGGACGTGCATCACCTGCACCAGGCCGCTGTTGCCGCTGGCGCGGTCGATCACGCGAGGCGTCGCGCGGGTCGAGCCACAGCTGAGGTCCGCGCCGGACGGCCCTGCGCCCTGCCGCCGGCTTCGGTCGCGATTGCGACGACCGGCGCGCCCTCGTCGTTGAAGCGGAGCTCGGACAGGCGCTCGCCGTCGGTAAGCGCGGCTGCGCGGCCGCGTGCTCATAGGCCGACGGCGGCAAGGCTGGCCGGGCCGATCGTACGCGTGGCGCTGCGGCTCCAGCTTGGCGTCGAGCCAGTCGTGCCAGACCAGCGCCGAGCCGGTCAGGCAGATCGGGATGATCAGGATCGCGAGCGTCAGGCCGATCCACTTGTGGACCTGCAGCCATAACGCCCGCAGCTGCTTCTTCGCCGCTCTTCGCCAACTCGCTGATCTCCGTCGAACTAGCCGATTTACGAGTTGCATCCTTATTGCGAATGATTATCAGCAAGCGCAACTAGTTAAGAACGATTCGCATTAGCAAGGGGCATTCATGATCAGCGCTTACCGCAGCCATCCGGGAATCACCTCGTGCCGGAAGGCCGCCATGGCGCTTGCCGGTTCGACGCTGCTGTTCGGCAGGAGGCATATGCAGCCGAGCCTGCCGCTCGCGCGACGGACCGATACGAACGACGCGGTCGCGGCGAACCCGCAGCGCTGACGCTGGAGCGGCGGCCGGAACAAGCTCCGATATCGTCGTCACCGGCAGAGCTATCGCATCAACACGCCTCAACAGCCGCCTTCCCGACGTGCGCGACGCGCCGCAGTCGATCAGCATCATCCCGCGCGAAGTCATCGAGCAGCAGTCCGCCTCGACCCTGCGCGACGTGCTCCGCAACGTCTCGGGCATCAGCATGGCGGCGGGCGAAGGCGGCGGCGGCCCGGCCGGCGACAACCTCACGCTGCGCGGCTTCGGCGCGCGCAACGACATCTTCGTCGACGGCATCCGCGACTTCGCCAGCTACACGCGCGACACGTTCAACGTCGAGCAGGTCGAGGTCGTGAAGGGCCCGTCCTCGGCGCAGACCGGGCGCGGCTCGACCGGCGGCTACATCAACCTGTTCTCCAAGCAGCCGAAGCTGGCAACCTTCGTCGGCGGCACCGCTCGGCGTCGGCGTGCCCGGACTTCGTGCGCGCGACGGCCGACCTCAACGTCGGCGGCGATGCCCTCGGCCTTGGCGGCGGCACGGCGCTGCGCCTCAACGCTGCTCTATCACGACGCCGACACGCCGGGCCGCGACTATGTCGACACCAAGCGCTGGGGCATCGCGCCCTCGGTCGCGGTCGGCCTCGGCACGTCGACCCGCGCGATCCTGTCCTACTACCGGCTCAGAGCAGGACAATGTAGCCGGACTACGGCATCCCGTTCGTGCCGGCGGCCAACACCGGCGCTGCCGCCGAATATCGCCGATCAGCCCGCGCCGGTCGACTACGACAATTACTACGGCCTGCTCGAGCGCGACCACGAAGACACCGTCGCCAACATCGCCACCTTCGCGCTCGAGCACGACCTTACCGACGCGTTGCGCATCTCGAACACCACGCGCTACGGCTATGCGACGCGCGACTCGATCTATTCGGCGCCGCGCTTCGTCGCCAACAACAGCACGCATGATCACCCCGCAGACCCAGTCGCGCGACACGGTCGACGAGATCCTGCTCAACCAGTCCAACCTCTTCGCCAAGTTCGCCACCGGCAGGTCCGCCACGACCTGATCGCCGGGTTCGAGTTCGCCGCGAGAACGAGCCGCAACCAGCTGCGCACCGTCACCGGCCGGCACGCCGACCGACCTGTTCGATCCCGATCCGAACCGGCCGTGGGACGGCACGATCGTCGACACCCCGGGCGACATCGTCCGCGCCAAGGCCGACACCGTCGCCGCCTACCTGTTCGACACGGCTCACTTCAGCGAGCAATTGCTGGTCACCGGCGGCCTGCGCTGGGAGCATTACAAGAGCGCGTTCACTCCGGCTCCGTCGCAGATCATCGCCAACCCGGCAACGACCGGGCCGGTGGCGAGGACCGACAAGCAACCTGACCTGGCGCGCCGGGCGCGACCTACAAGCCGGTTCCGCCGCTCAGCCTCTATGCCGGCGCGGGCACGTCGGTGAACCCGTCGATCGAGAACATGACCCAGACCACGCCGACCAAGGCGCTGGCCGCGCTCGAAGCCGGAGCGCAGCCGGACCTATGAGATCGGCGCCAAGTGGGACGGTTTCGGCGGCAAGCTGCTGCTCACGACGGCGCTCGTTCCGCACCGACAAGACCAATGCCCGCACCACCGGCCTGCCGGGCGAGCCGGCGACCGTGCTCGACGGCAAGCAGCGCGTCGACGGGTTCGAGTTCGGCGCCACCGGGCCGCATCACCGAGCGCTGGCAGGTTGATCGCCAGCTACACCTATCTCGACAGCGAAGTCGCGAGCTCGCTAACACGCCGCCGAAGTCGGCAACCGCGCTCGGCAACGTGCCGGAGCACAGCGGCTCGCTGTGGACGCTCTACGACCTGCCGTTCGGGCGTCGAGATCGGCGGCGGCGTGCGCTATGTCGGCGCGCGCTTCACCAATGTCCAATGCGAACACGCGCCGGCGCGTCGACGGCTATTGGGTCGCCGACGCGACGCTGGGCTACGACATCAACGAGACAGCTGACGCTGCGCCTCAACGCCTTCAACCTGTTCGACGAGCGCTATGCCGACCAGATCGGCGGCGGCCATTTCGTCCCGGGTCCGGGCCGAAGCGCAGTCGCCACTCTCGCATTCCGGCTGTAAGCGCGGCCATGCTGGTTGCCGTTCCCGCCGTTCTCCCACCCGACCAGCTGAGCGAGGTCCGCCGCCTCGATCGAGGCGGGCGGCTGGGACGACGGCAAGGCCACGGCCGGGCAGCAGTCGGCGCTCGCCAAGCACAACCTCCAGCTCGCCGCCGTCGGACGCGAGCGCGCAGGCGGCGGGCGAGATCATCCTCGCGGCGCTCGGCGCCAACGGCCTGTTCATGTCGGCGGCGCTGCCGCAGCGCGATCTTCCCGCCCTTGTTCAACCGCTACGACGCGGACGCAGGGCACGGGTTCGGCAACCATGTCGACAATGCCATCCGCTACTTGCCGGACGGCGCGGGCCGCATCCGCACCGACCTGTCGGCGACGCTCTTCCTCGTCCGACCCCGACGACTATGACGGCGGCGAGCTGGTCATCGAGGACAGCTATGGCGCGCACGCAGTCAAGCTGCCGGCGGGCGACATGATCCTCTACCCAGCGACCTCGCTGCACCGCGTCGAGCCGGTCACCCGCGGCGCACGCGTCGCCTCCTTCTTCTGGATCCAATCGATGGTCCGCGACGACGGCCAGCGCACGCTCCTGCTCGACATGGACGCCGCGATCCGCACGCTGGCCGGTCAGCTCGGCGACGAGGACCCGGCGGTCGTCTCGCTGACCGGCACCTACCACAATCTCTTACGGCGCTGGGCGGACGCCTAGGCGGCAAGCTCCGCGGCGCGCTCTTTGATCCGCTTGAGATCGCCGACGAAGCGCGCGCGTTCCTCGCGGCGACGACCCTCTTTCGGGATGCGTAGCAGGAAGCTGGGGTGGACGGTGATCCAGCACTCGCTGCCGATTGGCGACACGGGCACCTGGAACGGCTTTCGCGTGGCAATATTTCCGAAGCCCCGACAGTCATATTTTCGAGATCGAAAGCTCGCCGCGCTAGCCGCTTGCCGGTCTTGTCGCGCTCTCCTACGGGCGAGGCCATGATCAAGCCCGCGCTGAAGCTCACCGCCGCCCTCCTCTCCCTTCTCGCCACCGCCGCAGCACCGCCGCCAGCGGTGACGCCTATGACGCCCGACGTCGTCGCGAAGTACGACCCCGTCCTTCCCGAAGCGGATTACATCAAGCGCACGGCGATGGTGCCGATGCGCGACGGCACGAAGCTCTACACCGTCATCGTCATGAAGAAGGGCACGCGGAACGGCCCGGTCCTCCTGTCGCGCACGCCCTATGACGCGAAGAGCAGCATGAACCGGGAACGGAGCCAGTCCGGCGTCGACATCCTGCCGATCATGTACAAGGAGTTCTTCAACGACGGCTACGTCATCGTCCAGCAGGACGTCCGCGGCGCGCACAGCAGCGAGGGCGAGTTCGTGATGAACCGCCCCATCGTCGGTCCGCTCAACAACACCGGCATCGACGAAAGCACCGACGCCTACGACGCGATCGACTGGCTAGTGAAGAACGTGCCGGAGTCGAACGGCAAAGTCGGCACGATCGGTTCTTCATACCTAGGCTTCCTAGACTCTCGCCTCGGTCATCAATCCGCACCCGGCGCTGAAGGCGGCGGTCCCGCAAAGCCCCATGGTCGACGGATGGATGGGCGACGACTGGTTCCACAATGGCGCCTTCCGCACGGGCGCCCTCGACTTCGCGGTGTCGCAGACGACGGCCAAGGGCGACGGCGGCGAAATCGCGAAGGGCCCCGGCGACGACTACACGCGCTACCTCGAAGCGGGCTCGATGGCCGACTATGCGCGCCGCCTCCGCATCGAACATTATCCGTTCGTCCAGAAGCTGTTCCAGAACCCGGCCTACACGCAATTCTGGTCCGGCCAGGCGGTCGACAAGTGGCTCGCCGCGCGGCCGCTGACCGTGCCGATTATGATCGAGGTCGGGCAGTGGGACCAGGAGGACAGCTACGGCGGTCCGGCCGTCTACGAAGCGCTGAAGAGCAAATATGAGGGGAGCGGCCTGCTCCACCTCGTCATCGGTCCGTGGCGGCATTCGGGCGCCAATCACTATGGCTATGACCTGGGCGACATCATCTTCACCGGCGACACGGCGGCCGAGTGGCGCATCAAATATGTGAAGCCCTTCTTCGACCATTATCTGCGCGGCGGGCCCGATCCGCGCACGCCGAATGCGCTAACCTACGCGACCGGCATCAACGAATGGCAGGAGAGTCCGCGCTGGCCGATGGGCACGCAGACGCCCCTGTTCCTCAGCGGAAACGGAAGCGCCTCCTTCGCGCGGCCGGCGACGGCCGGGTACGACAGCTATGTCTCCGATCCCGCCAAGCCGGTGCCCTACGTCCGGCGGCCGATCACGGGCAGCCAGTGGCGCAGCTGGCTGGTGCACGACCAGCGCTTCGTCACCGACAGGCCCGACGTCATCAGCTACATGACAGCGCCGCTGACCAAGGCGGTGCACATCATGGGCGCGCCGCAAGTCGACCTGTTTGCCGCGACCAGCGGCACGGACAGCGATTGGGTAGTGAAGCTGATCGACGTCTACCCGAACGAAGCTCCGGAAGGTGCGAGCCAGGGATCGAAGGGCGACATGTCCGGCTACGAGTTTCCGATCGGGATCGAGATCTTCCGCGGCCGCTACGTCGACAGCTTTGCCAAGCCGCGCGCGCTGCGCGCCGGCAAGGCGGAACGCTATCGCTTCGGCTTGCCCAACGTGAACCATGTGTTCCAGCCGGGCCACCGCATCATGGTGCAGGTCCAGTCGAGCCTGTTCCCGGTCTACGATCGCAACCCGCAGACGTTCGTGCCGAACATCTTCTACGCGCAGCCGGGCGATTATCGGAAAGCGACGCAGAACGTGTACCGCGGCGGCGCGACGGCAAGCGCGGTCTATTTGCCCATCGTCCCCTAACTCGGGACGGCTGCTTCGACCGTGCGCTTGATCTGCTCGGTCGGCGGTTTGTGGATTGAGCGAAAGCGCGCCTCCAAGATCGAATAGAGCCCGAAGACGAACAGGCCCGCGGCCACCGGGATTTCCAGCGGTCCGCGCAGCGCGTCGAGCGCCTGCTCTAGCCCACCTGCTTCCGACGGATCGTTGTGTAGCGCGCCGCGCGCGAGCAGCCAGGCGACCGTCAGGAAGATAACACCTCGCGCGGCGTAGCCGATCCGTCCGAGCCATTTCGCGAAGGCCTGTTTCGCTCGTTCATCGAGGTGCCGGAGGAACGAGCAGCTGCCGGCCTTGTAAAGCTGAACCAGCCCGGCCCCGGCCAGTACGGCCGCAGCAATCCAAAGCAGCAAGGTTCCCGCGGGCAAGTTCATCGCCTGCGCAGCCTGATCATGGGCGTCGCCGGAATCGGAATAGCCCTGAAGCATGATGCGAACTGCCTTGGAGGAGAGGAACAGATAGATGATTCCGCTCGCGCCGGCCGCGATGCGGCTGCGCCACGCCTTTGCGTGACCGCGCCCGCTTTCCATCCCGAATGCCGCGTCGCTGACACGCCACAGGCCGTAGCCGATCATCCCGACGATCATCAGGATCAACAGGCCACGGCCAAAGCCACGCTCCAGATACTCGATCGCGCCCGTGAGGTCCTCGGTGCGGCCGGTCTGGATCACCAGCAGGGCTATGACGATGTAGAGCAGGCCGCGGACGACGAACCCGAACCGGGCCATCCACTGAAATTTGCTTTCGTGCGCGATGTCGCCGGTCACGGTTACGACAATGCGGCAGCCTGCTGTTGCGTTCCAGTAACCATGCGGCGGCCCAGCGCCATCTTGAACACAATGAAGGCGACGAGGCCGACACCTGCACTCGCTGCGTGGATCAGCCAGAAGGTGGTCGTGGGCAGGCTCGAGTACAGGCCGCCGACCCAGCCGACCACTGCGTTCGCGATGAAGAAGGCCAGATAGTAGAGCCCGATCACCGTCGCGTTGATCTGCCGCGGCGCGATCTTCGAGAAGAGCGCCAGGCTGATCGGCAGGATGTGCGCGAAGCCGATGCTGTTCAACAGGTGGAACATCAGCGGCCAGAAGATCGGCACCTTGCCGCCGGCCGGCTGCGTCAGCGCCGCCATGAACAGGCACAGCGCGCCGGCGATGGTGAAAAAGCTACCGATGATCATCTTGCTAATCTCGTCCGGCTCGCGGTGCTTGAGGCTCCACCATTTCCAGAAGGCGGCAACCGCAACGAGCATCGAGAAGCTGAGCGCTGCATCGACGGTGATGAGCCAGCTGCTCGTGTTGTTGAGCAGGGTGAGATCAAACTGCTGATCGCCCCAGACCAGATAGGCGTTGAAGATCTGCTGGTTGGTGAGCAGCGCGATCGCCATGACCGGGATCAGGATCACGAGATAGAAAACGGACATCCAGTCGTCGCGGCTGAGCTTCTCGCGCGTCCGGCCTTCAACCCTGCGCGGCCGCTCGTCGGCAGGAAGCCACCGGCGGCCCATCAGGAAGATGATTAGGCCCAGCACCATGACCACGCCAGCGCAGCCGAACCCGTAATGCCAGCCGACCTTCTGGCCGAGCGTTCCGGAAATGAGCGGCGCGACGATCACGCTGACGTTGATGAAGATGTAGAAGATCTGGAACGCCATCGCGCGGCGAAGGTCGTTCGGACCGTAGAGCGCGCCGACCTGGCTCGCGATATTGCCCTTGAATGCACCGACTCCGAGTAGCAACGCCAGCAGCGCGAAGACGAAAGCTGACTTCGATTGCCATCAGGAAATGGCCGAGCGCCATCAGCAATCCACCGAGGATCAACGTATTGGTGCGTCCGAGCACGCGGTCGGCGAGCATGCCGCCGAAGATGGGCGTGAAATAGACCAGCGCCGTGTAGGTGCCGAAGATGGCCGACGCGAGCGGCTGTCCTTCTAGTCCGCGGTAGACGTTCGCCTGCAGCCATTCGAGGCCGACCACCTTCTCCATGCGTCCCGGCACGAGCAGGTAATTGACCATGTAGAGCACGAGCAGCGTCTGCATGGAGTAATAGGAGAAGCGCTCGCACGCCTCGGTGAAGCCCAGATAGCCCAGTCCCTTGGGGTGGCCAAGGAAGGCGCGGTCGTGGGCATCGCCCTTCTCGAAATCGGGCGTTGCGTCGGCAACGGTCATTGCTGCTGTCTCCCCTGCAGCTTCGCTACAGAGTTGCTAAACGCGGGAATATCGCAACACAATGGCCGCTTCGACCAACGGCCAAAGGCTTATTCTTCGGGCGCGGTTGCCTGCTCTGTGGCTTCCTGGTTCTCACGCTTCGCCTGTCTGATCTCTTCGACCAGGCAGCCGGTGTGCCCGCCGGGCCCCACGGCCGAGCAGCTGCCGACCCCCGTGCTGCCGACGCTGTTCAGCGCGCGTGCCTTGTTCGCCCAGGACCGCCGTTCCTGGCGCGTTCCCTGCAGTTGCTGGTTCTTCGGCAGGCGGTATCGTTCCTGCTCCGGACGGCGCGTGCAGACATAGACTGTGCTGTCCGAGGCGCGAGGGCATGGGTCGTTGCCATACACCACCACTTCGCCGGCCGCCTGCTGCGCGGCTGCGGGCGCTGGAAGTATCGCAAATCCGCCAGCTGCGACGGCGGTTGCGGCGAGGGTGAGCATTGACTTCGTCATTGTCCTGGGGCGTCCTTTCAACGCTTCAGCGGGCGAGCCCGCTTTCCGGTTCCTCATATTCGCTTCGAAAGTCCGATGGCTACCCTGCAGCCTGCACGGATCGCCGCGGTCAATAGGGGATAACCCACCGCGTTCGCCGCCCCGGCATCGCGGGCGGTGTCGCGGTGCTCGAGCTCTTCCGCACGAAACTCCGCAATATCAGCGGCAAGTTCAGGGTCCTCGTCGCCGATCTGATCGAGTTGCTGACCGTAATGCTTGTCGATCTCCGTCTCGACTGCGTCCGTACACGCAAGCGCGGCCTTTTCCGACATCAGCGCCGTCGCGGCGCCGAGCGCAAACCCCGCCACATGCCAAAACGGCTGGAGCAGTGTCGGGCGGACCCGGCGGTCCGCCATGAGCCGGTCGAAGCGAGCGAGATGCCGGTCTTCCTGCGCCGCCATGCGGGCGATCAGCTTGGCTTCCGCGCAATTGGGTCGCAGCACGGCAAGCTGCCCCGCGTAGATTCGCGTCGCGCCATATTCCCCCGCCTGGTTCACGCGCAGCATCGAAGCGCGGTTGGGCCGCCGGTCGCCGGGACGCCACGGGCTCATCGGCGCATGCCCCGCAAGGTGAGGATCAGGATCAAGCCGGCACTGCCCAGCGAGATGATCGCGTTCCAACCCGCCATCGAGATCCCCAGGAAGCTCCACTGTATCTGGTCGCAGCGGACCAGCGGCGCATGCTGGATCCGTTGCAGCATCTCGGCCGTGCTCAAACCCTTTGGAAGAGCGGTGCATGTCGTGAAGCCTTCGAAGATCTTGGCCTCGACCCCTGCGTGATAGACGCCGATGATCCCGGAGACGGTGATCGCCAAGGCGGCAAGAAGCGTCAGGTTACGCGCTCGCGGCGAGTCCGCAGATGCTGTGAAGGCGAGCGCCGCGAGAACGATGGCCGCTCCGTGCGGCCAGCGCTGCCAGTAGCACATCTCGCACGGATGCAGCCCGCCCAGATATTGCGAGCCAAGCGCCCCGCCGAGCAGGCCAAGCGGCACGAGTAGTGCGAGAAGCCGAGCCATGGCTGAAGGAGACAATCCAGCCGCGCTTGGCTGAACGGCGGCCGCTTCGCTCATCGGGGACCTAGCGAGACTTCTTCTTGGCTGTACCCGAAGAAGCGATCGCCGCCGGCGAGGCCAGGCGCTTCAAGGTGTTCAGCGCATAGTAGAGCTGGAAATCCTTGATGCCCTTTTTCTCCAGGTCTTCCGCCTTTGCCGTGAAGCGTGGATCGGGCGCGTTGTCGCCTTCGAGCAGCTTGTCCTCGACCTTGGCCTGAGCAAGCAGGTGCCGGCGAAGATCCGCTTCGCGGACGACCTTGCGGTCCTTGTAGTCCGCATCCGAAAGCTGCGGCACCAGGATATCGGGATCGATCCCACCCGCCTGCACCGACCGGCCCGACGGCGTGAAATAGCGGGCGGTCGTGAGGCGCAGGGCACTCTCGGCGCCGGTCTGCACGACCGTCTGCACCGATCCCTTGCCGAAGCTCTTGTCGCCCATGACGATCGCGCGGCGGTGATCCTGCAGAGCGCCTGCCACGATCTCCGAAGCGGAAGCGGTGCCAGCATCGACCAGGACGATCACCGGCAGCCCGTGCGCCATGTCGCCGGGGCGCGCGTAGTAGCGTTCGATATCGTCCTTCTCGCGGCCGCGCTGCGAGACGATCTCGCCGCCTTCGAGGAACGCGTCGCTGACGTCGACCGCCTGGTCGAGCAGGCCGCCCGGGTTGGAGCGCAGGTCGACCACATAACCGAGCGGATGCCCGCCGGTCGCCTTGTCGATCGCAACCAGCGCAGCCTTGGTCTGGTCCGCGACGTTGCCCGAGAAGGTGTTGATGTTGATGATGCCGATGCCGTCCTTGATCTCCCACTTGACGGCGCGGAGCTCGATCCGCTCGCGGACCATCGAGACGTCGAACGGCTTGTCGCGGCCGGGGCGAACGATGGTCAGCTTGATCGGAGTGCCGGGCTTGCCGCGCATCTTACCGACCGCTTCGTCGAGGTTGAGGCCGTAGACCAGCTCGCCGTTGATGTGCGTGATATAGTCGCCGGCCTTGATCCCGGCACGCCACGCGGGCGTGTCCTCGGTCGGCGCAATCACCTTCACGGCTCCGTCCTCGACGGAAACGCTGAGGCCGAGACCGCCGTAATTGCCGTCTGTGGTCGTCTTGAGCTGATCGAAGTCCGAAGCCTCGACATAGCTCGAATGGGGGTCGAGCGAGGCAAGCATGCCGTCGATCGCGCCCTTGATCAGGGTCTTGTCGTCGACCTTCTCAACGTAGCTGGCTTTCACCCGCTCGTAGACGCTCATGAACTTCTCGAGCTCCTGGTAATTCGTCGTTTCCGCGGCGGCGAAGGAGCTGGTGGCCACGGGGACCGCGGCGAGCGCTCCGACGAGCGCGAGCGGCGGAAGCATTTTCGATGTGATTTTCATAACGGTCGCGTCCTGTATCGGCGTCCTCACCGGTTTAGCCGCCTTTGGGGTTCTTTGACAGGTTTTGAGATGAACCTGCGATGAGAGCAGGCGAGATTCGACGCCCATTTTGGGACAATTCGACCTGCAGCGGGCCGAGGGCACGGCCGAGCGGCTGTCCCAGCCTGACCTTTTCGCCCTGCTTTAGCTCGGACGACACGTTGACCAGCAGGCTCATCCAGCCGCCGCCGTGGTCGATGATGAGAACGCCATCATAGTCGCGGAACGGTCCAGCAAAGCGGATCGTGCCCCGCGCTGGTGCCGTGACCGGAGCTCCGCGCGAGGTCGCAAGCGAAAGCCCTCGCGATCGGACGCCGCTCTCGTCGACCGCTCCCAAGCCCTCCGTGACCGGTGCGGAGGCCGGAAGCTCATAAGGAAATGGGGGACGAATTGCCTGCCCTTCGCCCGTGAAGGGCCGCGAGGGAGCAGGCTCGCCGGATGCAAGCTCGGCAGCTAGAGAGGCCGCAACGCGCCGACCGCTCTCGGCTCCTCTGACACTCTCGACATTCTCCGCCGCGACGATCGCAACGTCGCCTGCGCTCAGCGCCTGGGATCCGCTTCGAGCGGCCAGCTCGACCGCCCTTTGCTCGAGCGCCGCAAATTGCTGCCGCCGGGCGACGAGATTGCTGCGGCTGCCGACAAGCTCGGCCCGCGCCTGGGCGGCAGACTGTTCGAGCCTTCGACCTTCCTCCAGCTGGCTGGACAAGCGGGCAGTGCGGGCGCGGATGGTGGGGATGGTCGCCCCAAGCAATATCCGCACCTTCACGAGCTCATCCGCGCTCGTCTGGTCCGCGATTGCAAGCAGCGGCGGACGCTGAGCCATCACGGCCAGACCCGCGAGCAGCGAACTGACGGGCCGCTGCTGCTCCGCGAGCTGGCGGCGGTGCATGGCCACGTAAGCTGAGGCGAGGCGCAGTTGCATGTCCGCTGCCGTAATGCGCGCTTCAGCCGCCTCCAGCGCCTGAGCGGACGCCGCCTGCTCCGCGCGCAGTCGAGCGACGTCTCCCTCCGCCTTTGCCGCAGCCTCCCCGAGCCGCGCCGCCTGAGCTTCGGCGGCCGCTTGCTCCTGCCTGGCCCGCTTCAACTCCTGGTCGAGCACTACCGCCGCTGGCCGCACGGGCGCGCTTGCCGCGGCTAGCAGCGGCAACAGAACGAGCAGGGGTGCGACGCGACGCATGGCCCTAACCTTCGCGATGATAGGGATGGTTCGCAAGGATGGATGTCGCGCGGAACAGCTGTTCGGCGAGCATCGCGCGGACCAGCAAGTGCGGCCAGGTGGCGGCCCCGAACGACAGGAGCAGGTCGGCAGAGCTGCGCTGCTCCTCCTCATGCCCGTCTGCGGCACCGATCAGGAATCGCGCCTCTCGCTTCCCGCAGTCACGCCATGCCTCCAGCGTCCGGGCAAGCTCGGTGGACGCCAGCGCCCGGCCCCGCTCGTCGAGAGCGATGGTCACGCTATCACCGGGAAGTGGCGGGACCTTGCCGCCCTTGTCCGGCAGTTCGGTCAGCTTCGTCGGCCATTGGATACGCTTCAGATAGCGTTCGACCAGGTCGGCCTCTGGCGAGCGGCCGATCTTCCCGCGGGCAACGATGTGGAGGAGCACTTACTGTGCTGTGAGCGCCGGTCGAAGCGGCCAGGTAAAGACCGTCCGGAAGCCGTCGTAGATCGCGCGTGCCGACTCGGCGATGGTGCGCGGACGGTCGGCGCCGCCGCGGGTGAAGATCGCCACGGCGACCCTGCGCCCGTCGGGAAGGCTGATGAATCCGACGTCGCTGGCATAGCCGTTGAGCGTGCCGGTCTTATGTTCGACCGGCGTGCCCATGGGGAGCAGCGCCTTCATGCGGTTCTTGCCCGTGGCGCACTGAGCCATCACGTCGAGCAGGTAGTTGCGGCTCTTCGGGCTGATCAGCTCGGCCTTGTAGATCCGGCCGAGCAGGTCGACCATGGCCATCGGCGTGCTGGAATCGCGGCGGTCCCACAGGTCGCGCTTGTCCGCGAGGAGCTGCGCGATCTTCCGGTCGACGCGGAGGCCGCTGAGGCCATTGTCCCGCAGCCAGGCATTCAGCCGGGACGGGCCGCCGAGGTCGCGGATCAGGACGTCGGTCGCACGATTGTCGCTGTGGACCAGCATCCGCCGCATGAGGCTGCGGGCGGAAACGCCGCCGATCGTGTCGTCGAGGGAACGGCGCCCGCTATCGACCTGCGCGAGATAGAGAGCGGCCACCGCAACCTTGACCGTGCTCGCCATCGGGAATGGCGTATTGCCTTTGATGCTGACGGTCTCGCCGGTGTTGAGATCCAGTGCGGCAATGCCGACGTCGGCCGACTTGCCGGCGACGAGATAGTTCAGTTGCTTCTCAAGGCTTCCGAGCGCGCTGGCAGATGCCGCAGCAGCAGGCTGCGCGACAAGCGCCAACAGCGACAGAAGGACCGCAACAATTCGCATTTGCCCTCACCCGCGTGCAGCTGCGCTGACCCCGGAGTCATCGCCAAACGCCCACATTCGTTCCAAATTGTAAAAATTTCTCACTTCGGGACGGAATAAATGGACGATAACGTCGTCCGCATCAATCAAAACCCAGTCCGCGGCGGGAAGCCCTTCGATGCGGACGTTGCGGCCGAACTGCTCCTTGATCCTGTCGGCGAGCTTGATCGCCATCGACGCGACCTGGCGGGTCGAGCGCCCCGAGGCGATCACCATATGGTCGGCGATGTTGGACTTTCCGGTGAGCGGAATCGACACGACCTCCTGCGCCTGATCGTCGTCAAGGGATTGCATCACGAGGCGATGGAGGTCTTCGACGTCGATGGGAGTGCGGCCTTTGTCGGCGGCGGTCTCAGCTGGACGTTCGGTCAAGGGGTCTCCTCGGGGACATTGGCGAACCGAAACGATATGAACGCAAGAGATGCGCGTTGGTTCGGTTGTGCCAGTTGGGGTCGTACGCGCGTATGGCGGTAGCGGAGGTCGGATCGGGCGGCAGGCGAAGGAAAATGATCGCCGGTGCACTCCAGTCCGTCCAATCACGTGCCTGGCTGACAGGATGGACGAACCTGCGCAGCCAACCCATCGCGCGCGCCGCGTGGGCAACCGAATCATAACCCGGTCGGGGAACCACCGCAATCGGGACCTCGCGAGCTAACCCCCTCCAATCACGCCATTTGTGAAAATTCGGCAGGGTGTCGCTTCCAAGCAACCAGATGAACCGGTGTTCGGGATGCCGGCGTTTCAGTTTCCGGATGGTATCGATCGTGTAGCGCGTGCCTTGCCGCCGTTCGAAGTCGCTGACCCGGATGAGTGCGCGCCTGGCGACCGTAACGGCCGACGCGAAGCGCACTTCGAACGGCGCCATATCCTTGGCACCTTCCTTGAGGGGATTACCCGGTGAGACCAGCCACCAGACTTCGTCGAGCCCGAGGGCGCGCATCGCGGCAAAGCTGATGTGCCGGTGCCCGCGATGCGCGGGGTTGAACGAACCGCCAAGGAGGCCGATGCGCGCCATGAACGGCAGCTAGCATGCGTGTATGAGCCCGCCTAATAATGTCCGCGGGGGTATTGCGATGGGAAATCTCGAAGCTCTTGGCGACGCTGTGACGGGCGGGGTTCTCGGCCGCGCGGTTGAACCAAAGGCCGGCGAGGGCTCCGACGGCCACACGCTTGAGGCCAACTGCCTCAATTGCGGCACGCCGCTCGCCGGCCCGTTCTGCGCGGCCTGTGGTCAGCATGCCCACGTCCATCGGACGCTCGGCGCCTTTTTCCACGATTTCCTGCACGGCGTCCTGCATTTCGAGGGCAAGATCTGGCGGACTCTGCCGCTCGCTCGCCTGGAAACCCGGCGAACTCACGCGCCGCTACGTGGACGGCCAGCGCGCGCACGGTTCGTATCGCCCATCGCGCTATTCCTGTTCTCGGTGTTCCTGATGTTCGCGGTTCTCAGTGCCACCGGAAACATCAATCCCAATTTCAGCAGCAAGCGAGACCTCGCGGTGGCGCAACAGGCGACCGAGGGGGAAATTGCGGAACTGCAGAAGAGACGCGCACAGCTAATCGCGGAGAAGCGACCCACCATCTCGGTCGATAACGACATCAAGGAGGAACAAAAGGGCCTCGAAGTCATCAAGATGATGCGAGAGAAGGGCGTGTCCTCGGCCGTTCTCAGCAAGGATGCGTCGATCCAATCCGACGTCCCCATCTTCAAGGAAGCCTTCGCGAAGGCGAAGGAAAACCCGGACCTCGTTCTCTACAAGCTCAAGAGCAACAGCTACAAATGGAGCTGGGCGATCATTCCGCTGTCCGTGCCCTTCGTGTGGCTGCTGTTCCCCTTCAGCCGCCGCTTCCGCCTCTACGACCACACGGTCTTCGTGACTTATTCACTGGCCTTCATGACCATCCTGGTCTCGGCCGGAACGCTCTTCGCTGCGGCAGGAATAACCGCCGTTGCGCCGATCCTGCTCTTCATCCCTCCGGTTCACATGTATCGGCAGCTGCGCGGCACATACGGTTGCGGGCGCTGGAGCGCATTGTGGCGCACCGTCGTGCTGGTCGCGGTTGCGATCATCGTCCTGACCGCATTCATCCTGATGATGGGGGCGCTCGGAATCTTCGACTAGACCAGGCCTAGCAGGGATATTTCGCGGTCAGGATCTGTGTCGTAGCTTCCGTCATATCGATCGTCCGGCGCTGCGCCGCCGGAATGGCTCCGAGGCGCTTCATGAATTCGCTGCTGCCAATTCTAACCTTGCCGGGTGGCGGGCAGAAGCGCGGCTTTTCGCCGGCGGCGATTGCCGCCTGAAGCTGCTCGCGGGACTTCTGACCGGCCGCTTTGCCCTCGGCCATAAGCAAGGATGCATCATTCGAAAGGAGCGCGAGCGGCCCCCTACGCTGCAAAGCAGTCGCGCGTTGAAAGAAAGTCTCGGAGTTCATCGACTGCGCAATTGCTGCGCTCGACGTGCCGAGCAGTGCCGGCAACAGGAACAGGCTGGCTATGGAGCGCATAAAAAACCTCCGCTTCGCCTGCTAGACGAAGCGGAGGTCAATTGAATGGCGGTTGAACCGTGTCCTAGGCGCCGGCCGACGCCGGGCCGCCAATGCCGGCCTTCGGGCGCTTCGCCTTCGGGATCGACGAACCGGCCGACGGGATCGCCGGACCCTTGTTGCCGCCGCGGTCGATTGTCTCGCCGGCGAGGACCTTCTTGATCTCGTCGCCCGACAGCGTCTCATACTCGATCAGCGCCTGGGCCAGCGTCTCGAGCTGCTCGCGATGTTCGTCCAGCAGGTGCTTCGCGCGCGCATAGCCGTCTTCGACGACCTTGCGGATCTCGCTGTCGATCGCTTGAGCCGTCTCGTTCGACATCTGGCGAGTGCGGTTTACCGAATAGCCGAGGAAGACCTCTTCGTCGGGCTCGGCGTACTGAAGCGGGCCGAGCGCGTCCGACATGCCCCATCGCGTGACCATGTCGCGGGCGAGGCTCGTCGCATACTGAATGTCGGAAGAGGCGCCGGAAGACACCTTGTTGTAGCCGAAGATCACTTCTTCCGCGACGCGGCCGCCCATGGCGACAGCAAGGTTCGCGTACATCTTGTCGCGGTGATAGCTGTAGCTGTCCCGCTCGGGCAGGCGCATGACCATCCCGAGCGCGCGACCGCGCGGAATGATGGTCGCCTTGTGGATCGGGTCGGACGCCGGCTCGTGCAGCGCAACGATGGCGTGACCGGCCTCGTGATAGGCGGTCATGCGCTTCTCATCCTCGGTCATGACCATGGACTTGCGTTCGGTGCCCATCAGCACCTTGTCCTTGGCCTCCTCGAACTCCTGCATCGCGACCAGGCGCTTGCCCCTGCGCGCGGCCAGAAGCGCCGCCTCGTTGACGAGGTTGGCGAGGTCCGCGCCGGAGAAGCCCGGCGTGCCGCGCGCGATGACGCGGGCGTCGACGTCGGGCGCTAGCGGCACCTTCTTCATGTGGACGCCAAGGATCTGCTCGCGTCCGTCGATGTCGGGGCGCGGCACGACGACCTGGCGGTCGAACCGGCCCGGGCGCAGAAGCGCCGGGTCGAGCACGTCCGGACGGTTGGTCGCGGCGATGATGATGATGCCTTCGTTGGCTTCGAAGCCGTCCATCTCGACGAGGAGCTGGTTGAGCGTCTGCTCGCGCTCGTCATTGCCGTTGCCGAGGCCCGCGCCGCGATGGCGGCCGACCGCGTCGATTTCGTCGATGAAGACGATGCACGGCGCCGACTTCTTCGGCCTGGTCGAACATGTCGCGGACGCGGCTCGCGCCGACGCCGACGAACATTTCGACGAAGTCCGACCCAGAAATGGTGAAAAAGGGCACGCCCGCCTCACCCGCGATGGCGCGGGCGAGCAGGGTCTTGCCGGTGCCCGGGGGACCGACCAGCAGCGCGCCCTTCGGAATCTTGCCGCCGAGGCGCGCGAACTTGCCTGGGTCCTTGAGGTACTCGACGATCTCCTGAAGCTCCTCGCGGGCCTCGTCGATTCCGGCAACGTCCTGGAAAGTTACGCGCCCTTCCTTTTGCGTCAGCATCCGCGCGCGGCTTTTGCCGAAACCCATGGCGCCGGAACCGGCGTTCTTCTGCATCTGCCGCATCACGAAGAAGCTGATGCCGAGGATGAGCAGGAACGGCAGCGAATTGTAGAGCATGTACAGCCAGATGCTCGAGCCTTCCTCGCCCTTCACCTGGACCGCGACGCCCTTCTGAATCAGGCGGTCGGAGACGTTGGCGTCGCCCGGAGCGGTGGTGTTGAAGCTCTCGCCGCTGGCAAGCTTGCCGCTGATCTGACTGTTGTTGGTGGCGTTGGTGGCGATGGTGACCGCGCGCACATTGCCTTCGTTCACCTGCTTGACGAAGTCCGAGTAAGCGATCGGATTGCCGGCCTGCGCCTTCGAGCCGCCGTCGATCATCTGAACGAAGAGGACAAGCACGAAGAGAACTCCGACCCAGATCAGCAGGCTCTTCGTCCAGGGGTTGCCGGGTTTCTTGTCTTTGTCGTTCATCTCTCGTCTTTCGAGGGCGTTAGCGCCTTGGCGCCTAAAATAAGCGCATTGAGACCAATAACAATGCGAGCCTGAGGGAAGGGTGAACGCCGCAGTCCCGAAATGGGCGTTCAGCGCCGCCTAGGACGCGCGCGCGAAAGCGCCATTCCTGACCCCCCTCGCAACGGACACCCCTGAGCGTGGCCTGCCCGCCAGCGGTCATATTCGACATGACCTGGTCAATCTCCCTTCCCCGGAGCTCGGCGGCGTTCCCTTCGCTCGCGAGGCGGGCAATCGCTTCAGCCACGATACGGCGCCGGATTTCCTTCGGGGCATCGGCCGGATGATAGACGATCTCGGCTCCGCCGTTCGCTACCGCGCGGTCCCACTCCTGTCGGGCAGCCCATGCTAGCGCAATGTCTGCCTCGCCGAGGATTTCAGCACTCAACGCCAAGGCCTGCGGGTCCAGTTCCGTTTTCGCGAGCGACTGCCGCACGCGGACACGCTCGAATTGCTCATCCTCATTGCTCGGATCGGCTGCCGCTTCCACTCCGGCTGTGGAGCAGATTGCGGCGAGTTCGCTGCGGCGCCAGCCGAGCAAGGGCCGAAGCAGAGGCAAATCGCTCCCGGGCACTCGCGCGACCGATCGCATACCCGCCAGCCCGCGCACCCCGGCTCCACGCGCCAGCCGCATGAGAAGCGTTTCGGCCTGGTCGTCCAGGTGATGCGCGGTCGCTAGCGCAGCCAATGCCCGCGCCTCGGCCCATTCGCCGAGCAAGCGATAGCGTTCGGCACGCGCCCGCTCCTGGATCGCGGTCAGGGGCTTTTCAGCCCATTGTGCGCTCAATGTCCGATGCGGCACCTCGAGCCGCTCGCAGAGGCTCCGCACTGCCTGCGCCTCCTCACGGCTTCCGGCCCGTAGCTGATGATCGACAGTGGCCGCTTCGACCAGTCCGGGGCGTGCCGCGGCGGCGAGGAGAAGCAGGGCAAGGCTGTCGGGTCCGCCCGATACGGCGATGCCGACACGCGCTTCCGGCGCAATCAGCGCATCGAGATTGCGGGCGAAGCGCTCAACCTGTTGCGGATCGGGGACCATCCAGGCCGCATTAGCACATCAGTTGCACTGCGCCTGAGCCTTGGCGTCCGAGACTTGCTTCTTGAGGTCGGCGCGGACTTTGGCGCCATAGACGGCTTCGAGCTCGGAATAAGACTTGCAGGCCTGGCCAGGCTGGCCGAGCTTCATCAGCGCCTGGCCGAGGTAAAAGAGGCTGTCCGCCGCGCGCTCGCCGGACGGATTGCCGCGATAATTGGCCAGGAGGGCCTCGGCCGCCGCGCGCGATTCGCCCTTGTCGAGAAGCGACCGGCCGATGAGGTTGTTCGCATAGCTGACGCGGCGATGGCGCGGATAAGCGGAGGTGAAGGCCCTCAGGGAGGCGATGGCCTCATCGTAATTGCCGGCTTCCCAAAGCTTGAAGCCTTGCGTGTAGGCATCCTCGCCGGGGTCCGTGGCCGGGGTCGAAGTCGCGCCCGTCGCCGCCGGCCCGCCTTCGCCCTTCGAACTCGTCTTGGGCGGCTTCGCGGGAGCCGGCTTCGGCAAATCTGTGGCCGGCTGAGTGGTAGCTGGAACGGGAGCCGGAGCCTCGTTCAGGCGCTGCTCCAAGGCGGCAATGCGCTCCGCCTGCTCTCTCCGGGACCGGGCGAAGTCGGCCTCAATCGTCTGCAGCCGGTGGCCGTTCTCCTCAGATTGACGGAGCATGTCGGCCATCTGCCGCTCGATCGCGTCCAGGCGCTGGTCGAGGGTGGCGACCGACGATTGCGTTGCCGCGGGCTCGCCCGCGAAGCCAGCGGTGTCGGCCGGACGGCCGCGCGGAAACACCTGGCGCTGCATCTGCTCGACCTGCCGTTCGAGCCGTTGGATCCGTTGTTCGGGAGAGACCGGCTGGCGCTGCGCAACGGCCGCCGCCGGAAGGAGCGCGAAGCCTGCCGATGCAACGAGCAGACCGAAGTGACGAAGTGATTTCACGGGAATGTCCCCACCCTGATGTGACTCGACTGTGCCGCGCCGCGCCTTGCCCCGCGATGAATCCTACTGAGCCGCGGGCGGGGCCGCTATCAGCCGTGCCCGGTGTCACCGTTGGCGCTGCGCCGCCCTTCATCAGATCGGCCGAGAGAAGGCTGACATTGTTCACGGTCGTCGCGGCTGGCCCAACGGGCGGCGCGACCTGGTCGCCGACCTTCGCCTGCAGCGCTTCGGGCTTGCCGGTCTTCAGCACCGGCGCGGTGGCGGTTGCGGGCACGGCGAAGGTCTGACCCGCCTGCAGCGTGCCGGAAAAGAGCGTGGCTCCGCCCTTTTCGCTGACCTGCAGCCACACCGGCTCGCTGGCGGTCAGAACGACCGGCTGGCCGGCGACGGCGGGAGCAGCCTGCTGCGGCGCGGCAGGCGTCGAGGCGGGCGCCTGCGCCGTCGCGGGCGCAGCGGTCTCGCTTGCCTCTTCGGGCGACTCGAGCGAGCGCTGGCTCAGCCAGCTCATCAGCGCGACGATCACGATCAGGACGATGATCGTCCCGAACACCAGCCGACTTGGGCATGGTGCGGCGCGGGTCGGCCGGCTCGAAGATCTCGGTGGCGTTCGCCGTGAAGCGCTGGCCGCCCATTTCCGCGCGCAACTGGTCGCCGATCTCCATGCGGTCGAGCCCGACTGCGCTCGCATAGCTCTTGGCGAATCCCGTCGTGTAGGTCGGCGCCGGAAGCGCGTCCCAGTCGGCATTCTCAATGCTTTCGAGGTGGCGCTGCGGAATGCGCGTCTGCGCGGCGAGATCCTCGAGGCTCAGGCCTCTTCTCCTCGCGCGCGGCGCGCAGCCGCTGGCCGACGGTGGGAACCTCGGCCTCGACAGGTACCTCTTCCACCGCTTCGATTTCAGTGTCGCGCTTCGCCATGTGCCTTGTTTGGATGCTGGGCCACGCGTGTCAACCGCCGCCTAGCCGATTGTGACCGAATGCCGGCGCGCCCAGTCGGCGAGCGCCTTGCGCATATCGCGCGGCGCCTTGGCGAGCAGCTGGTCCATGCGGCTCCGGACCGCCGCGGCGTCGAGCGACCGGACCATCGCCTTGACGGGGCCGACGCCAGCCGGAGTGATCGAGAAATTTTCCGCGCCAATGCCAATCAGCGCCATGGCCTCGAGCGGCCGCCCGGCCATCTCCCCGCAGATGCGCACCGGCACGTCGGCCGCGCCGAGCCGCGTCGAGCACCCGCTTCAGGAACCGCAGGATCGCGGGGCTGAGCCAATCGTAGCGCTGCGCGAGCCGCGGGTCGGAACGGTCGGCGGCGAACAGGAACTGCGTGAGATCGTTGGTCCCGATCGACAGGAAATCGACCCGCGGCAGAAGCTGGTCGAGCATCTCGGCAAGCGCCGGCACTTCCAGCATCGCGCCATATTCGATGCTCGCGGGCAGCTTGCGATGCGCCTTGCGCGCCCAGTCGACCTGCTCCTCGAACAGGGCGCGCGCTTCTTCATATTCCCAGGGTTCGGAGATCATCGGGAACATGACGCGCAGGACCTTGCCGCCTGCCGCCTCGATCAGCGCCCGCGCCTGCGCCCGCATCAAGGTCGGAGCGGTCGAGCGACAGCCGCAGCGCGCGCCAGCCCATGGCCGGATTCTCGGCTTCGTCCTGGATGTCCTGCAGGTAGGGCAGCGCCTTGTCGCCGCCGATGTCGACCGTGCGGAAGACGACGGGCCGGTCGCCGGCGGCCTCGAGCACCTTCGTGTAGAGCCGCTGCTGGCGCTCGCGTCCCGGCAGCGTCGCCGAGACCAGGAACTGGAATTCGGTCCGGAACAGGCCGATCCCGTCGGCGCCGGTCATCGGCAGCGCCGCCGCGTCTTCCGCCAGGCCCGCATTGACCATCACGCTGACGTCAACCCCGTCGCTGGTCTTCGCCGGCAGGGTGCGGATCGCGGCGAATTCGGCGCGCCGCTTCTGGCTCATCGCCATGCGATGCTCGAAGCCGGACAGCAAAGCCGCGGTTCGGGCGGATGATGACGCTGCCGTTGTCGCCGTCGACGAGGATCGTCTCGCCCTCGTCGACGCTGTGGCGCATGTCGTGGAGGCGGCCGATGACCGGCACGCCGATCGCGCGAGCGACGATCGTCATGTGCGAGGTAAGCGACCCTTCCTCGAGCAGCACGGCCTTCAGCCGCCGCCGGTCATATTCGAGGAGATCCGCTGGCCCGAGATTGCGCGCGATCAGGACCGTGTCGCGCGTCAGGCCGGTCTGCGCGGCCGTGCCCATCCGCCCGGAAACGATGCGCAGCAGCCGGCCCGACAAATCTTCGAGATCGTGCATCCGCTCCTGCAGAAGCGGATCGTCGATTTCCAGCATCCGGGCGCGGGTGCGCTGCTGGACGCGCTCGATCGCGGCTTCGGCGGTGAGGCCGCTGTCGATCGCCTCATTGATCCGCCGCGACCAGCCTTCGTCGTAGGCGAACATGCGGTAGGTCTCGAGGATCTCCTGATGCTCGCCGGCCGTGCCGAACTCGGCCTCGCTTGGCCATGTTGTCGATCTGCTCGCGCATCTTGCCGGAATGCCGCATAGACGCGCGTCGCGCTCGGCCTCCGTGTCCTCGGCGACCGTATGCTCGACGACTACGCGCGGCTCGTGGAACACGGCCTCGCCCTTCGCCATCCCCGCGACGAGCTTGAGGCCGGACAGCCGGAGCGGCCCGGCGCTGCGCAGGCGGCCGCGGCGCGCGCCATCGACCAGCCGCGCGCCGGCGATCATTTCCGACAGCACCATGGCCACGGTCTGAAGCGCCTCGATCTCGACATCCTCGTAGCGGCGCGGGTCGGCATGCTGCACGGCGAGCACCCCGATCGGGCTTTCGAGCCGCACGATCGGGATGCCGGCGAAGCTGTGGAACCGCTCTTCGCCGGTTTCCGGGCGATAGGCGAATGACGGGTGATCCGCGGCTTCGGCGAGATTGAGGACGCGGCCCTCCGCCGCGATCGTTCCAACCAGACCCTCGCCCATCCGCATGCGCGTGACGTGAACGGCTTCCTTGCGCAGCCCGTGGGTCGCGAACAGCTCGAGGAAATTGTCGCGCAGCAGATAGATCGAGCAGACGTCGCTGCCCATTGCTTCGGCGATCAGGTCGACCACGCGGTCGAGCTTGGACTGCGCCGAGCCGCGCTTGGCCATCACCTCGTGCAGACCCGTCAGGATCTCGCGAGCGGAGGTGGCGGCCGAAGTGGGCATGGCCGAGCGCTATCAGATGCGCAGGCGCCGTGTCACGTTCGAGAAGCTTGAAAGGACAAATGTCGGCTTTGGGTGGAAATCGGACATTAACATCTCGCCGAGAGCGCAGTGGAACCGCTGACATCCTCCTGAGGTATCGAGGCGGCGTCTTAGCGCCCACGCTCTCAATTGGCGGGCAGTCGGTGCTCGGCGAACGTCGCGATGCCTTTGGTGTTGGCAGGATCGCGATTGGAGAGGATGATCAAAGTCACCCCGCTGTTCAAGAAGTGCTGCAGCGTACCGCTCATTCCCGGCGCGCCGCCGGCATGCCCGATCCAACGCCCGGCGTCGGGCACCGTTTTGCCGAAATCGAAACCGGCGAATTTACCGTCGGCCATTTTGACGCCGCCGTCGATCAGCTTCTGTAGCGTTTCGCGGCGCAACAGCCGATGGGACGTCAGGCCTTCCATGAACCGGTTGAAGTCACCGACCGTGGCGTAGCCGCCGCCGGCGGCGGTGCCGTTTAGGGGAAGCGTATCCGCGGCGCTCTTCAACCCGGCGCCCGACCCTGTATAGCTCACGGCACGGCGCGGCCGGTTTTCGCTCTCAGGCCGGTTTCCGGTCGATGACATTCCGAACGGCGTGAAGATGTTCCGCTGGATATAGTCGTCGTATGAGAGGCCGGACACTTCCTCTACGATACGTCCGAGGAGGATGAAGCCGTAGTTGCTGTACGCTTGGCGACTTCCGGGCGCGAATTCCGGAGCACGGGCGCCAAAGAGGTCGACATAGTCCTTCGTCGTCCGCAGCGACGCCTTATGCCGATCGAAATCGGGCCCGAAAATGTTGCCCGTCCCTCCGGTATGGCTGAGCAGGTGGGCGACAGTCACCTTGGTCGCAATGTCCTGGTTCGGGTAGTTCGTGAGGTAGCCTCCGACCGGCGCCTGCAGGTCGATCTTGCCCTGTTCGACCAATTGCATGATCGCGATCGCGGTGAACAACTTCCCCATCGATCCAAACCGGAACTGGGTGTCGAGCCTGTTCGGCTTGCGAAGCGCGCGATCCGCCAGGCCGTAAGCCTTCTGGAACAGCACGCGCCCGCGCTGCGCCACCAGGATCGCGCCCGAAAACTGGTCCTTCGCTGCCCGGCTCGCCGCGCGCTCGTCGACCGCCTGGATCAACGCCGGCACCGCGAGCTTCGGCGGTGGAACGGCGCCCGGCGGAACCTCTTCGGTGAACGACCCGCCCACGAACTGGGTCTTGTCGGCCTCGCTCGACCCCGGTTTGAACCGCCAAATGCCGTAGGTGTCGAGGTTGGGGTCGAACACCCACAACTCGACGGCGTCGGCCTTGGCGGATTTGACCCCGCACAGTTTCATGCCGCGCAGAAAGTCGCGCATCGCCAGCCAAGACTTCGGGCCTTGGTCCATCTCTAGGCCCGCGCTCTTCCACGAAGCGGAGATAGGCGGCATCATCCGCCGAGTTCATCGTTTCGACCCAGTCGTTGACCAGTCGCACCACCGCCGCGGTCGATGGCAGCTGCGACCCTTCCGCCGGCGCGGCCTGCCCGCAAACACCGGCTGGCGCGGACGAGGCCGTCGCGGTCGTTGCAATGGAGGCGCAGAGCAGAGCCGCCGTCAGCAGCGGAGCCTTGTTCATACCGCATCCTCATTCAGGGCGTTCGAACGGACAGATTAACTCGCTTCCCTGCGTAATGCTGGCAATGAATCCCGGTCTGTTGACAAATTCTGGCGCCGAGATCGGGCTGCCTCTCTCGCTAATGTCTGCAATGGGTCGAAAGCAGACATTGGTATTACTCTAGCTTGCTGGATCGTACCCGAACTCGCGGAGCTCCTGCGAGCAACGACAAGCCTTTGCGATCTTCGCTGCCCAACGAACGGCATCATCTCGCGTTGGCAATTCTAGAATAGTGAACCCGCCGTTCAGTGAGCTTCCGGGATAAAGATCATGCGAGATCAGTCCGCCGGACGATACCAGCACCGGAGCAGCCTGCTCATCGATCCCTCCGCCAAATACGTAGACACCGGCCTTCTTTGCTTCTTCGATGACGGCATGTGAGTCGGCTACGACATTGGGAAACACCTCGTCGGTGACGACCATGGCTTCACTAGGAAACGAAATCAGGTACTTCGTCATACAGCAATCCTCGGTCCAGGCGGCACCGTCCATGGTGAACGCGGCAGCCTACCGACAAGAGCTATGCCTGCAATGGGTCGAAAGCAGACGTTAGCCGCGGCTCTCCAGCGCGGCCGCGGCTTCGTCGACGAGTTCCTGGATGATCGCCGCGACGGGTTCCTCGCGGTTGACCATGCCGACCGACTGCCCGGCCATGACCGAGCCGGTCTCGACGTCGCCGTCGATCACGGCGCGCCGGAGCGAGCCCGCCCAATAATGCTCGATCTGAAGCTGGGCCTCGGCCATTTCGATCTCGCCGCTGTCGAGCAGGCCGGCAACCTCGCGCTGCTTGGCCGCGAACTTTTCCATCTCGCGGTTCTTGAGCGCGCGGACGGGAATGACCGGCAAACGCGGATCGATCTGGACCGACGGGATCGCGTCGCGGGCCGAGGCGCGGATGAACGCCTTCTTGAAATTCGCGTGCGCAATGCTTTCGTTCGCGCAGACGAAGCGCGTGCCGAGCTGGACGCCGACAGCGCCCATTTCGAGATAGGCCGCGACCGCCTCGCCGCGCCCGATGCCGCCGGCGATGAAGACCGGGATGTCGTGGCTGACGTGCGGCAGGATCTCCTGCGCGAGCACGGTCGTGGACACGGGGCCGATATGGCCGCCGGCTTCCATGCCTTCGATCACGATGGCGTCGACATTGGACCGCATCAGCTTCTTCGCGAGGCTGAGCGCGGGGGCGAAGGCCATCAGCTTGGCCCCGTGCGACTTGATCTTCTCGATCGCCTTGCCCGGCGGAAGCCCGCCCGCGAGCACGATGTGACCGACATCGTGCTTCACGCAGACGTCGATGTGCTCGCTGAGCTGCGGGTGCATGGTGATGAGATTGACGCCGAACGGCCGGTCCGTGCGCGCCTTGGTCTCAGTGATCTCGGTGTCGAGCAGCTCGGGCTTCATCGCACCGCAGGCGATCACGCCGAACCCGCCGGCGTTGGAAATGGCGGAGACGAGGTTGCGCTCGCTGACCCAGCTCATCGCGCCGCCCATGATCGCGACGTCGCAGCCGAGGAATTCGGTGCCGCGGTGCATCAGTTCCTTGAGGCGCGCGTGTCCGACGGACGCATGGACCGCGCGCGGTTCGGCAATCAGGCCCTCGCCGCTCATGCTGCTTTCTCCTCGTCCAGCCCAAATGCCGTGTGAAGCACGCGCACGGCGAGCTCGAGTTCCGCTTCGGCGATCAGGGCGCTGACCTTGATCTCGCTGGTCGAGACTGCAAGCAGGTTGATCTGCCGCTCCGCGAGCACTTCGAACATCTTCGCCGCAAGCTGCGGATTGGAGCGGATGCCGACGCCGACGATACTGACCTTGGCGACCGCATCGTCGTGGATCAGCGAGGCGTAACCGATCTCCTCCCGCCGCTGCTCGATCACGGCCGTCGCCTGGGCGTGGCTCGCGCGGGGAACGGTGAAGGTTAGGTCCGATGAGCCGGTATTGGGCGTCGCCGCATGGACGATCATGTCCACCTGGATACCCGCCTCCGCGATCGGGGCGATGACGGCCGCGACGGTGCCGGGCTTGTCGGGAACGCCGGTCAGCGTGATCCGCGCCTCGTTCCGGTCGGCGGCGATGCCGGCGATGAGGTTTCTCTCCATCCGATCTCCTGAAAGCTCGGCGACGATATCGGTGCCCGGCCTGTCCTCGAATGCCGACAATACGCGCAGCGGCAGGTTTTCGCGCATCGCCAGCCCGACCGAGCGAACCTGCAGCACCTTTGCACCGACGCCTGCAAGCTCCAGCATCTCCTCGAACGTCACCTGGCTGAGCTTGCGGGCTTTTGGAACGATGCGCGGGTCGGTCGTGTAGACGCCGTCCACGTCCGTGTAGATGTCGCAGCGGTTGGCCTTAACGCCGGCGGCGATCGCCACCGCCGAAGTATCCGAGCCCCCGCGTCCGAGCGTCGCAAGACGCCCGTCGGCCGAGACCCCCTGGAATCCGGGGATGACGGCTACCGTGCCGCCGCTCAGCGCTTCGTCCAGCATTGCCCCTTCCACTGCTTCGACCCGCGAATTGCCGTGCACGCCGGACGCCCGAACCAGTTGCCAGCCCATGAAGCTGCGCGCCTTCACGCCCATGTTCTGGAGCGTCATCGCGAGCAATCCGGAGGTCACCTGCTCGCCGCTGGCGACGACCACGTCATATTCGGTGGGATCGTGCAGCGCAGCGGCCTCGCGACACAGCTGCACCAGCCGGTCGGTCTCGCCGGCCATTGCCGAAACGACGACCAGCACCTGGTTCCCGGCCTCAGCTTCGCGCTGGACGCGCGCGGCGACGCTCCGGATGCGCTCGATGCCCGCCATCGACGTGCCGCCAAATTTCATCACGATGCGGGCCAAATGCGTTCCTTGGGCTAGCGGGCGCGTCCTGTTAGGGGTGGCTCATGGCACAAACAAGCATCCTGCCCGAGGAAGCGGAGCGCTTCGGCAAGCTCGCCGCCGACTGGTGGGACCCGAACGGCGCATCGGCGATGCTGCACAAGCTCAATCCAGTGCGCCTCAAATATGTCCGCGACCAGATCGACCAGCATTGGCAATGCGACGAATGTTCGCGCGCGCCGCTCACGGGCAAGACCGCGCTCGACGTGGGCTGCGGCGCGGGGCTGCTCGCCGAACCGCTGGCGAGGCTCGGTGCGACAGTCACTGCCATCGACGCCTCGGCGGAAGTGATCGCCGTCGCGCGGGAGCATGCGGCACGGCAGGGGCTCGCGATCGACTACCGAGCGGGTGATGTGCAGGAGCTTCAAGGGCAGTTCGACCTCATCACCTGCATGGAAGTGGTCGAGCATGTCGCCGACCCCGCAGTCTTCGTGAAGGCCCTCGCCAAGCGCCTCGCCCCGAACGGCCTGCTCGTCATGTCGACGCCTAATGCCACCGGCTGGTCCCGCCTGCTGATGATTACTGTTGCGGAGGGTATCGGCCAGATCCCGCGGGGCACGCACAATTTCGACAAGTTCATTGCGCCCGAGCGGCTGAAGACGCTGCTCGCTGACGCCGGACTCGCCTGCCTGGACGTCGAAGGCATTGCCTGGTCGCCGACGCGCGGGCTTCACCTCAGCGACGATGTGAGGCTCAACTACCTGATCGCCGCCGTCCGCGCCTGAAGCTCGCTCGCTTCGGCGCAAATCGGAAACGCCCCGCGCTTAATCAGCATTAACCATATGGCCCAAACGTGCGGCGCCCCTAAGCCTTTGAATCTCTGATCCTAAAGGCCGGGGGGCCGACATGCGTTCTCTCTTCAATTTCGCGTCCCGCGACATCGCTATCGATCTGGGGACCGCCAACACCGTCATCTATGTCTGTGGGCAGGGTATCGTCGCGAGCGAGCCTTCCGTTGTCGCCATGGAGATTGAGAACGGCGTGCGCAAAGTCCGCGCCGTGGGCGACGACGCCAAGCTGATGATGGGCAAGACACCGGACAACCTTCGGACGATCCGCCCCCTCCGAGCCGGCGTCATTGCCGATCTCGAGGTCGCGGAGGAGATGATCAAGCATTTCATCCGCAAGGCGCACGGCGGCCCCAGCCGCTTTTCGCGCGGCCCCGAAGTCGTGATCTGCATCCCGTCGGGCGCAACGTCCGTCGAGCGGCGCGCGATCCGCGACGCGGTCAGCAATGCAGGCGCCGATCGCGTGTCCCTGATCGAAGAGCCGATGGCGGCGGCGATCGGCGCTGGTTTGCCCGTCGCGGAGCCGATCGGGTCCATGGTCGTCGATATCGGCGGCGGCACGACCGAGGTCGGCGTCATTTCGCTGCAGGGCCTCGCCCTTTGCCGCTCCGCCCGCGTTGGCGGAGACAAGATGGACGACGCGATCGCGTCCTACGTGCGCCGCAACTTCAACTTGCTGATCGGCGAGGGCACGGCCGAGCGCGTGAAGCTGGAGATCGGCTCCGCGGTTCGCCCCGGCGACGGCAAAGGCAGCACAACGCTGGTTCGCGGCCGGGACGTGGGGCGCGGCATGCCGGGCGAGATCGAGCTCAACCAGGCGCAGGTCGCCGATGCTCTGAGCGAGCCGGTGAACCAGATCGTCGAAGTGGTCAGGACCGCTCTTGAGCACACGCAGCCGGAGATTGCGGCGGATGTGATCGACCAAGGCATCACCATGACCGGTGGCGGCTCCCTGCTGCGCGACTTTGCGACCGTCCTCCAGGACTGCACCGGCTTGCCGGTGCGCGTCGCCGATGACCCGATGAGCTGCGTTGCGCTGGGCGCCGGCCGGACACTGGAGGACCAGGTTTATCGCGGGGCATTGATCGCCGCGTAATATGTGACGGCTGCGTAATTAAATTGCGCGATCGCTAGCTAAGTTGGATGCTGACGAGCTGAAGGCTCGGTCGGAACCTCTCAGGGCAACGGAATTCAGACGCTCTAGAAGTCGACCTTGTCGTAATGACCGGGTGGCACGATCACTTCCATCCGCTCACCCAGCAGCGGGCGGAAGCAAGGCCGCGACTTCATCACGGCATACCAGTCCTTGGTCTGCTTGTGCCCGCGCCAATCCAGAGCGCCGAGATAATCGATGACGCTGAGGTGCGCGGCCGCCGTGAAATCGGCGAGGCTGAGGCCCGGACCGGCGAGCCAGCGCCGGTGATCGAGCAGGTAGTCGACGTAATCGAGATGCTCCGACGCGATCCGCATCGCTTCCCGCAGGATGCGCGTGTCGGGGCTTTCGCGGCTGACCAGGCGCTTCCTCATGCGCTCGTTCATCAGCGGCTCGACGGCTTCCCGGTAGAGCTTGATGTCAAACCATTCGGTCATGCGCCGGATCTCCGCGCGTAGCTGGCCGTTGCCGTGGATCATCGGCATGCGGTCGACCGTCTCGTCGAAATATTCGACGATCGGCTGCGATCCGATGAGGGTGACGCCCTGGTCCGGCTCGACCATGACCGGCGTCTCACCCGCCGGGTTCAGGTCTATGAACTCGTCGCGCTTCTCCCACGGGTTCTCGCGCACCAATTCATGCCCGACGCCCTTCTCCGCCAGCACAAGGCGGACCTTGCGCGAGAAAGGGCACAACGGGAACTGGAAGAGCTGCCACATCGGCGGGCAGCTTTAGCGCGGCGGCGCGGCGCGTCTAGCGCCTGGGATAGGTCGGATCGGGCATATTCGCCGCGGCCCGCTCGATCGCCTTGCTCGCTTGCTGGAGCCCCTGCATTATCGCCGGGAGCGCGGTGCTGAGCGCCTTCATGCTCTGCTGGATCATCGGCTTCGCCTGGGCGATCTGTTGCCTGAAGTCCCGATCGAAGTTCGGGTCGTCCTTCCGCGCGACATCCCGCACCGTCATCCTTTTCTCGGCAGCGGTCGGTTTGCGGCCCTCGATTGCGGCCTGCACCTCGCCCGCGGGAAGGTTTAGGAACGCATCGGACATCGCCTGCATCACATTGGTGAGCTTGTCGGCCATCGCCGGGTCGGCGAGGATGTTCTGCACCTCCGCGACCTGTGGCGGCGCCGGTGCGGCAGTCTGCGACAGCGCGGGCGTCGCGCAAAGCAGCAGGGGGGTGGCGATCAGGATTTTACGCATGGCCTAAGCCTCTGAATGAACTCGGTGATCAGTGTAGCACCGAGCAGTCCGCAGATAAACTCAACGCATCGTGAGCCAGACAAGCGCGACGGTTCCCGCGACGATGCGATACCAGGCGAATGCCCCGAAACCGTAGCGCGTGACGATCGCCATGAACGCCTTCACCACGATCCACGCCACCACGAACGAGATGATGCTGCCGAGGCCGATCCACTGCAGCTGCCCCGCCGGAAGCTCGTCCCAATGCTTGTAAAGCTGCAGGGCGGTCGCGCCGGTCAGCGTCGGGACGGCAAGGAAGAAGCTGAACTCGGCAGCGGTCTTGCGATCGACGCCCATACCCATCGCCCCGAGGATCGTCGCGCCCGAGCGGCTGACTCCGGGGATCATCGCAAGGCACTGGACGAGGCCGATGCCGAGGGAGTGGCGGAACGTCACGTTGGCGACGCCGCCGCGGTCGGTCGGCTTGGACACACGCTCGATTATGAGAATGGCAATGCCGCCAATGATCAGCGCCCACGCCACGATGACCGCATTCGTCAGCATCATCTCGATCGCATCTCCGAATGCCAGGCCGAGAATGACGGCGGGCACGAAGGCCACACCCACGTTGCGGACGAAGCGCCAGGCATCGGGGCTGCGATGGAACATGCCCACGAGCACGTCGCGAAAGGTGCGCCAGTAAAGCACCACCACCGCAAGGATCGCTCCGGGCTGGATGGCGATGTTGAAGACCGCCCATTCGTCGGCCTTGAACCCAAGTAGCTCGGTCGCGAGGATCAGGTGCCCGGTCGACGAGACCGGCAGATATTCGGTGACGCCCTCGACGATGCCGAGAATGATGACCAGCAGGAGTACGGGCACGGGCTAGGACGTTGCTGTCAAATTGACATGGCGGCCCGCGAACTTGCCCCCGCGATGGTACCGGCCGAGCCATTCATAGGCGACGGCTGCGAGCGGGGTCGGGTTGATCCCGAACGCGCTTAGCCCCGGAAGCTCGCCCGAAGGCACGTTGTCGCGCTGAAGCATCAGCCACTGGTCGCGGGTCAGCGGAGCGCCGGGGATCCAGCCCAGTTTCGACAACAGGCTCCCCGCAATGTCGGGCAGGGGCACGATTTCCGACTTCTGCCCCGAAAGATCGAGGATCGCCTGATGGAGCTCGATCATGCTCATCACCTGCGGGCCGCCGATTTCGTACGTCTTGCCGCCATGGGCCTGCGGGTCGATCGCGGCGAGCGCGATCGCCTGGCCGAGGTCGCGGACATAGACGGGCTGGAAAGTGCGCTTTCCGGCAATGACCGGAAGGAACGGCAGCTGAGCCATGCCCGCGAAGCGATTGGTGAGCTCGTCCTCCGGGCCGAACACCAGCGACGGACGGACGATGGTCGCGTTGGGGAAGGCCTCGCGGACCGCCGCCTCTCCTTCGCCCTTGGTCCGTCCGTAATTGGACTCGGAAGCCGTATCGGCGCCAATCGCGGACACGTGGACGAGCGACGTCGCCCCGGCCTCGCGCGCCGCTTCGGCGACATTGCGGGCCCCGTCGACATGGACAGCGCCCATTCCCCGGCCGAAGACTCCGCAGAGGTTCACGACCGAGGTCGCGCCGCGGACGGCATGGTGGACGCTTTCCAGATCGGTGATGTCAGCCTTGACGAAGCCGAACTGGCCCACCTGGCCGAGCGGCTGGATAATGTAGGCCTGCTTCGGGTTGCGCTGCGCGACCCGCACCCGCACGCCGCTCTTCATCAGGAATTCGCAGACGTAGCGGCCGATGAATCCGCCGCCGCCAAAGACGGTTACCAGCTCTTCTGCCCGTTCGATCATGGGGTGGCGCGATAGCCCCAGCGTTCCTAGATTGACAAGGCGGGCAGCGCGCCTTTAAGCGCCGCCGCCTGCCAGAAAAACAGACGCACCGTGCCCAGGTGGCGGAATTGGTAGACGCACCAGCTTCAGGTGCTGGCGCTCGCAAGGGCGTGGAGGTTCGAGTCCTCTCCTGGGCACCATCGCCGCGCGCAGTCAGCCCGGGGGACTGGCCAGCACGACGATCCGACGCGCAGAACTCGCTTAGCGCGAGCTAGCAGTCACCTTCGTCACACGATCGGGCGCGACCGACGGGGTCCTCGCGAGATAGGCCTCGAGCGCATCGAGATCGAGGCCGGCATCGAACGCTTCCGAGACGTCGGCGAAAACCGAGAAACCGTCCCCGCCCGAGGCGAGGAAATTGTTCACCGTGACCCGATAGCGCCGCGCCGGATCGATCGGCTTGCGGTCCAGGGTCATCGCCGCGATCCGCTGTCCCTTGGGAAGGGACATGTCGTAGGTGAAGCGGAAGTTGCCCGACGGAATGAGCAGCGAGCCGAGCTGACCCCGCCCGGCTTCCTCGGTGAATTGCTGTTCGAGCGCGGCCTTCAATTGGGCGCCTGTCAGAGGCTTCACGACGAGATTGTTGCCGAACGGCTGTACAGCGAAAATCTTGCCGTAGGTGACCGTGCCGTCGGCCTGGGGGATGAGACTCGTGCGGATGCCGGGCGCATTGATGAACGAGATGTCCGCGGCCCCGCGGTCCCGCGGCCAGGTCGCGGCGAGCTGCGCGTCGGCAATCAGGTCGCCGGCTGTCCCTTCCTCGTCCGTTTCCGACTTCAGCGCGGGACCGGGCAACTTGCCGACGACGCGCGCCGCCGCCGGAGCCGCCGCCGCGGCGTAACGCTGCACTAGTGCGGTGATCCTGGCGTCCTGGCCGAGTTCGGGCCGGACCGGCACGTTGTGGGCCGACCTCGCCGTCAGCGCGCGCGTCGAGCGGTCGAATTCAAGCCGAATGTCGGTGACGAGATTGCCGTAGCGGCCCGCGCTCGTCAGCAGACGGTCGGCCCCGCCGCGGTTGATCCGGCACGCGTAGGCCTGGTGCGTATGCCCCGACACAATCACGGAAATGGCCGGATCGAGCCGGTCCATGATGTCGAGAATGGGCCCAGTGAAATCCGGGCATCCGGACTCCCGGAACGTCTGCGGCGTCCTCCCTCCCTGGTGGACCAGGAGCAAGATCGCGTCGGCCCCTGCGGCCTTCAGCCTGGGGACGAGAGCATTGGCGCTCTTCGCTTCGTCCTCGAAGGCCAGCCCCGCGACGCCGGCAGGCGTCACGAGCGTGCGGGTCTCCGTCAGCGTCATGCCGATGAAGCCGATCTTCACCGGCCCGAACTGCCGGATCGCAGTGGCGGGGAAGATCGTCGACCCCGTCGAATCGAGGACGTTTGCGGCGAGGAAGGAGAAGCGCGCGCCCTTGAACGGCTCGACGCGGCACGGTTCGCGACTCGTATATTTCTCGCATCCTCCGCGCTGCATGCGCAGGAGCTCGTCGTGGCCCTTGTCGAACTCGTGATTGCCGACGGCGTTAAGCTCGAGGCCAAGCTCGTTCATGGCCTGGATCGTCGGCTCGTCGAGGAAGTAGGCCGAGACCAAAGGTGAGGCCCCGATCAGGTCGCCGGCGGACACGGTGATCGTTCGCCGATGGCCCGAGCGCAGCCGCTTGATGGTTGCCGAAAGCGCGCTTGCACCTCCGACGCGCTGCTCGAGCTTGCTTCCGTCGGTGAGAACGATGGTCGGAGGGTTCGCCGGCGAATTGAGATTGCCGTGAAAGTCGTTGATCGCGAGGATCTGGACCTCGACGGACTGCGCGCGAGCCGGTGGGACGGCGGCCAAGGCAGTTGGTTCCGCACCGCACAAAAAAAGCATGGCTGTTGCAAACAGGTAACGGCGCATTGGAGAGCCTTCGGAATCTCGCGGGAAATGGTCGTTTCAGGGCGGCAGGTGCGCCGTTCGTCGCGATTTCGTGCCATTCGTCGGGGTTGCGCGCAACGACCATTGTCACAAAAGGACAATGTCCATCGATTTATAGCGTCACTGCAAGTCAACTGGGCCGTCGCATACAGACCGTAGCGGCGGCTCATCCAACATCTAAGATCCTGTTGAGGGGGGATTTTCCCGTGAAGAAGCTCGCATATCTCTGCACGACGGCAATCGCGATTTTGCCGTCTGCCGCTTACGCCCAGTCCACCGGTACGATCGAAACCGAGAAAGAAACGATCGTCATCACCGGCACGCGCGCCCAGCGCGGCGTCGACGGTGTCGTGATCCAGGACTCGACCAAGGCCAAGGGCCTGGTCACCCAGGAATTCATCGCCAAGCAGAGCCCCGGCCAGACTCTGTTCAACACGATCAACCTGATCCCGGGCGTCAACTTCACGCAGAACGACGCCTACGGCACGTCCGGCGGCAACATCCGCATCCGCGGCTTCGACGGCAACCGCGTCAGCGTGACCTTCGACGGCGTTCCTCTGAACGACAGCGGCAACTACGCCATCTTCCCGAACCAGTTCCTGGATCCGGAGCTCATCGAACAGGTCAACGTGAACCTCGGAGCGACCGACGTTGATTCCCCGACGGCTTCGGCCGCCGGCGGCACGGTCAATTTCCGTTCCTTGATCCCGAGCAAGGATGCGGGCGTCCTCCTCGACGCATCGATCGGCACGTTCAATTTCGTTCGCGCGTTCGGGATGGTCCAGACCGGCGAGTTCACGTCGTTCGGCACCAAGGCCTGGTTCGCGGCGAGCAAGAACACCTACAATCATTGGCGCGGCAATGGCGAAATCGACAAGTGGCAGATCAACGGCAGGGTTTATCAGCCGCTGGGCAGCTCGGGCGACTTCGTCTCGATCGCGGGCCACTACAACGAGAACCGCAACAACAATTATAACAACCCGAACCTCACCGACCTCCGGACGGTCTTCGGTTCCGAGATCATTCCGACAGCAACTACGGCGATCACCGGTCCGGTCGTTCTCGACTTCAACCAGTCGGAATGGAACGAGATCAACAGCATTTCCTATCAGAGCGTCTGCCGGAACAGCTCCGGCGAGCGATCGTGACGCGCATGCCCGGTGTGTCGGATCCGTCGACCTGCTTCGCCCCCGACCAGCCGCTGTCTGCGACTGGAATTCCAAATACGGGTCTTCAGAGCCCGGGCATCGCCAACCAGCTCGGCGTGCAGATCAACCCATCGAATACGGGTAACATCCGCGGCCAGTCGCGCTTCACGCTGACCGACGGCCTCATCCTGACGGTCGACCCGACCTACCAGTATGTTCTTGCCAACGGCGGCAGCCAGGGCGTTCGGATCGCCGAGAGCGACAACATCTTCAAGCAGGGTGTCCCCGGCGCGCTGGGCGTCGATCTGAATGGCGACGGCGACTTTCCCGAATTCGATCCTCGTCGGCCGTCCTTCGATCACCAACACGAACCGCTTCACGGTGATCAACTCGCTGGTGTGGAGGATGGACCCGAACCACACGTTCCGCGTCGCCTACACCTACGATCGCGCGCATCACCGCCAGACTGGTGAGTACGGATATACGGACGAGAATTTCGATCTGGAGAACCCGTTCTTCGGCCGCAATGGCCGCCCGATCATCACGGCGGCGGGCACGCCCGCGCAGAACCGCGACCGTACCTCGATCGCGATGCTGAACCAGCTGTCGGGACAGTATATCGGCCGCTTCTTCGACCAGCGGCTCCGCCTGGAGCTTGGCATTCGCTCACCGTGGTTCAAGCGGAACCTCGACCAGCATTGCTACACGCCGGTCCAGGGTACCGGCACCGGCGGCGTATTCCCGAACTGCTTCAAGTTCCCGCAGAATCTCGGGTTCGTCATCGTCCCCGACGACGTCGATCCGACGACCGCGCCGTCGAATGCTCTCTACGCGCCGTTCAAGGCGACCTATAAGTACCACAAGGTGCTGCCGAACGTCGGCGCGACTTTCGCGATCAACGACAGCATCAGCGTCTTCGCCAGCTACTCGAAGGGCCTGTCCTCGCCGCGTACCGATAACCTATACCGTGCCCCGATCGTCGACGTGACGCCGGAGACGACCGGACTCCTTCGACCTTGGCGCTCGTTACATTACTGGTCGGCTCCAGGCACAGGGAACGCTGTGGAAGATCAACTACCAGAACCGCATCGTCACGGCCTTCGATCCCGAGACCAACACCTCGATCGAGCGCAACGTCGGCAAGGTGAACAGCTGGGGCTTCGACGGAAGCGTCGGCTTCAAGGCGATGCGGCAGCTCAACCTGATCGGCATGCTCAGTTACACCAATGCCAAGCTGAAGGACGATCTCCTCCTCGGCACGAGGTCCTACAACAGCGCATCACCGCCGACGGGCGTTGTCACGCCTTTCGTTGGCTACTGCAGCCCGCTCCCGACCACGGGAACGGCGACCGTGGACGTATGCGCCAAGACGGCGGGCAAGTTCGTCGTCGAAACGCCCAAGTGGCAGTTCGGCGGCCGCGCCGAACTCAACCTCAAGCCGGTTACCCTGGGCATCCAGGCCAAGCATGTCGGCGACCGTTGGGCGACCGACGTGAACGACGTGAAGGTCAAGGGTTACACGACCGTAGATCTTGATGCCCGGCTCGGGCTCGAAGAGTGGGTGCCGCTCAAGAAGGCCTACGCGCAGTTGAACGTGATCAACCTGTTCGACGAGCACTACTTCGGCAACCTGTCGACCAGCATCAACGCCTTCGGCTTCTCCAACTCTGCACCGCGCTTCACGCCGGTGTCGACGCGGGCGGTGACCGGAACGCTGACCGTCGGCTTCTAATCACCTTTCGTAAGCGTACCGGAGGGCCGGGCGGGACCATGTTCCGCCCGGCCTTCTCTTTTGTGCGAAGCCTCGCCGCGCTACTGCCGCGCTATGCCGCTTTACAGCCTTGGCGATCTCCGGCCGCAGCTAGCCCCAGACGCCTGGGCTGCGCCGTCCGCCGACCTGATCGGGGACGTGCGTCTCGCCTCTCGCGCAAGCGTCTGGTTCGGCGCCGTCATCCGCGCCGACAACACGCCGATCATCATCGGCGAGGAAAGCAACATCCAGGACGGCGCCGTCGGTCATAGCGATCCCGGTTTCCCGCTCATGATCGGCGCGCGCGTGACCATCGGGCACCAGGCGATCCTGCACGGCTGCACGCTCGGCGACGATTGCCTCGTCGGCATGGGCGCCCGCATCCTCAACGGAGCGATGATCGAAAGCGACTGCCTGGTCGGCGCGGGCGCGCTGGTGACCGAGGCCAAGACATTTCCCGCGGGAAGCTTGATCGTCGGCGCACCGGCCCGGATGCTTCGGCAGTTGACCGACGAGGAGAAGCAGGCGCTGCGCCTCTCCGCCGCGCATTACGCGGAAAAGGCGGCCCGCTACGCCGAGCAGCTGCGGAAAATCTGACGGCCTTGCCGGCCGGCGCTACGGTCGATTGTCCTGCTTGTTCACCGCCTCAGAGTCGCTGACCAGCCGCAAGGGCGGCCGTGACTTCTGACTGCTCCTCGGGCGGCCCATCGCCCTTCGCGTCGCGATAATACATGATCGCCCGCGCGACATGCTCGGTGATTGTGGCGATCGACTGGAGCTCCTCGTCGGTCGGGCTTCGCGGCCTCTTGTGATAGACGGCGAACGTCCCCAGCAGCTTGTCTTCCGAATTCCGGATGGGGGTCGACCAGCAGGCACGAAAGTCATGGTCGAGTGCCAGCGCGCTATAATTTGCCCAGAGCGGATCGTTGGCAATGTCGGAGACATAGATCGGATGTCCGAAGAAAGCCGCGGTCCCGCACGATCCGGCAACCGGGCCGATCTGGGACCCATCGATCGCATTGCGATACGCGGGCGGAAGCTTTGGCCCGGCACCATGATGGAGAGTCGTGCCGTCGAGCAGCAGGATCGACGTGACGGTGTCGGATTCCGCAGTCGATTCGACCGTCAGGAGATAGCGGTCCAACACCGACTCCAGCGACTCGCCCTTGGCGAAATCGCCCGGCACCAGCTCCTCGCGGAAGCTGAGCAAGTCGCGCAGTCGGCGTGCGAAAGCCATCGACATCCCCGCCTTTCGACTCAGCGGCCCGGGATGGCGACGATAGGCTCGCCGTGGATCGCCCGCAAATCAGGCGACTACCGGAGCGCGTCCTTAATAAACCCGCGCCTTGGGCTTGATGTACTCGACGTCACCGGTGAGCGTGAACTCGTGCACCGGGCGGTAGTCGATCTTCACGCTGCTCGCCGGGGCATTGCCGCCCCAGGCGCCGAACCAGGCGACGGTGTGCTTCATCCAGTTCTTGTCGTCGCGCTTGGGATAATCTTCCTGCATGTGCGCGCCGCGGCTTTCCTTACGGTTCGCGGCGCAATGCATGGTGACGACCGCCTGCGAGAGGAGGTTGTCTAGCTCTAGCGTTTCGACGAGATCGCTGTTCCAGATGAGGCTGCGGTCGGTGACGCGGACGTCGGCCATGCGCGAGAAGACCTTGTCGATCTTGCTCACGCCTTCGGCAAGGGTGCGGTCGGTGCGGAAAACTCCGCAGTCCGCCTGCATCGTGCGCTGCATCTCGAGCCGGATTTCGGCGGTCGGGCTGCTACCTTCGGCATGACGGAACTTGTCGAGGCGGGTCAGCGCGAGGTCAGACGAATTCTTCGGCAGCTCACCCTGGATCGCGCCCGGCTTGATCACTTCGCCAAGGCGCATGCCCGCGGCGCGGCCGAACACGACGAGGTCGATCAGGCTGTTGGAACCGAGACGGTTGGCGCCGTGAACGCTGACGCAAGCCGCTTCGCCAACCGCGAACAGGCCGGGCACGACGGCGTCCGGCTGTCCGTCCTTCAGCGTGACGACCTCGCCATGATAGTTCGTCGGGATGCCGCCCATATTGTAGTGGACCGTCGGCACGACCGGGATCGGCTGGCGGGTGAGGTCGACGCCTGCGAAGGTCATGGCGGTCTCGGTGATGCCAGGAAGCCGCTCGGCCAGGATCTTCGGCTCGATATGGTCGAGGTGAAGGAAGATATGGTCCTTATGCTCGCCAACGCCGCGGCCTTCGCGGATCTCCATTGCCATCGAGCGTGACACGACGTCGCGGCTGGCGAGGTCCTTCGCGCTCGGCGCATAGCGCTCCATGAAGCGCTCACCTTCGGCATTGGTGAGATAGCCGCCCTCGCCGCGCGCCCCTTCAGTGATCAGCACGCCCGCACCGTAGATGCCGGTCGGGTGGAACTGGACGAACTCCATATCCTGCAGCGGCAGCCCGGCACGCAGCACCATGGCATTGCCGTCGCCGGTGCAGGTGTGCGCCGAGGTGGCGGAGAAATAGGCTTTGCCGTAACCGCCGGTCGCGAGCACCACCGCCTGCGCCCGGAAGCGGTGGATCGACCCGTCGTCGAGCGACAGTGCGATCACGCCGCGGCAGGCGCCCTCTTCCATGATCAGGTCGATCGCGAAATATTCGATGAAGAAGTCGGCGTCGTACTTGAGGCTCTGCTGGTAGAGCGTGTGCAGCATCGCGTGGCCGGTCCGGTCCGCCGCCGCGCAGGTGCGCTGCGCCGCCGGCCCCTCGCCCATGTTCTGGGTCATGCCGCCGAACGCGCGCTGGTAGATCTTGCCTTCCTTGGTGCGGCTGAACGGCAGGCCCGCATGCTCGAGCTCGATGACCGCCGCTGGCGCCTCGCGGCAGAGATATTCGATCGCGTCCTGGTCGCCGAGCCAGTCCGATCCCTTGACGGTGTCGTACATGTGCCAGGTCCAATGGTCTGGCCCCATGTTGCCCAGGCTCGCCGCAATGCCGCCCTGCGCGGCGACGGTGTGGCTGCGCGTCGGGAAGACCTTCGTGACACAGGCGGTCTTCAGCCCCTGTTCCGCCGCGCCCATCGTCGCCCGGAGACCCGCGCCGCCGGCGCCGACGACGACGGCGTCATAGGTATGGTCGATGATGGGATAAGCGCTCAAGCGATGGCTCCGAACGCGATTTGCGCGAGTGCGTAGAGCGCGAGCGCGCCGCCGCCGACGGCAAAGAACAACAGTAGCGTGTTCACAGCGAAGCGGCTGCCTTCCTCATGGACATAATCGTCGACGACCACCTTCATCCCGTCGAGTGCATGGCGGAATCCGACGATGATCAGCAGTGCCATCGGCACCGCGCCGCTCGGGGCGCGCAGCCATTCGATCATCGTCTGGCGGCCAAGGTCCGGAAGAAACAGCAGCGAGGCGATCAGCCACGTACCGAGCAGGAGCAGTGCAAGGCTGGTGACCCGCTCGGTCAGCCAATGCTCCCCGCCCTCGCGGGCCGACCCGAGGCCGCGGACGCGCCCCAGCGGCGTTGCGCTGTCACCAAGGCTCATGCGCCACCTCCCAGGATATAGACCCATAGGGCCGCGGTCAGAACCAGCGAGCCGACGATGGTCAGGATTGCGAAACGCTTGTTGGTGTCCAGCTCGAACGCCGCCCCAGTGTCCATCACCAGGTGACGGATGCCTGACAGCAGATGCTGGAAGAAGGCCCAGGTCAGGCCGATCAGGACGAAGAGGCCGAATGGGCTCGTCCCGAGTTCGGCGAAGCGCGTGTACGCCTCCGCCCCTTGCGCCAGCGCCAACAGCCACCAGGCGAGGATCGCAAGGCCCCCGATGGACAGCGCGACGCCGGAGGCGCGGTGGAGGATCGAAACGACCATATGCGGTCCCCACCGCCAGATGGTGAGGTGCGGCGACAGGGGGCGTGAATTCGTGGCGGCCATGGCTCAACGCTCGATTTGTTGTGCAACTGTGGCGCGGGTCCGCGCCGGGTCAGGCGATTAGGGCGAGCCTCCCGCAGAGGCAAGTTTCGAGGTGCCGGCCTAACCCGCCCTTAACCATTCTGCTCCAAACAGCCGGACAACAACCCGACGCATGTGACGGAGACCCGACTGATGAGTGGCGCGACTGGACCGCTGCAACGGCTGACCGACGAACAGGTGAACGCGCGGCTCGCCGCCTACAATCCCGATGGTTCGTTAGACCAGGACGTCGCTCTCCTTCGGGATCATTGCAGCGACCTGATTGCGTCTGAAGTCGTCGCCCAATTCGGCCCGGAGCGCGCCGCGCGTTACGCAGGCCTCTACGCCAACAAGGTGGACGCTTCGTGGGTCCAGGGCATCGCCGAATATGGCCGGGAGATCTATCGCGAGCGCACGGCGGTGCCGATGTACATCGCCGCTCGCACGCAGACCGCAAGCCGCATCGGCGCTCGCCTCGTCGACGAATTCCGCAACGATCCGGCACTGCTGACGAAATGCTTCGGCGCCTTCATGCGCATGAGCACGTTCGAAACCGACATCATTCTGGCGCAGGTCGCGCTGCTCGAAGCCATCGAGGCGGCTGACGTCCGCGGCCGCGAGAGCGAGCAGTTCGAGCGCCGTGTCACCGACCTCGTGCTCGCCAGCACCGAGCAGTCGAAGGCGCTGACCGAGCGCACCCGCTCTACGTCAACCTCCGCCCGCGGAATGCTCGGAAAAACCAGCGAAGTCGCCGCGGCGGCCGAACAGTCGGCCGTTGCGATGCGCGAAGCTGCGCAAACTGCAGCAGGACTCATCCGGGCCATCGAGGATGCGCGTTCCGAAGTCGAAGTCGCCGCCGGCGTCGCCACGCGTGCCGGCGACCAGGCCGGCCAGGCCGTGAAGGTCAGCCAGGCGCTCTCGGCGCACGTCGAAGCCATCGAATCGATCCTCAGCCTGATCCGCGACATCGCGGGTCAGACGAATCTCCTCGCGCTCAATGCCACCATCGAAGCGGCGCGCGCCGGCGATGCGGGCCGCGGCTTTGCGGTCGTCGCCCAGGAAGTGAAGAGCCTCGCTTCGCAGACGGCGCGCGCGACCGACGACATCACCGCGAAAATTACCGCGATCCAGCAGGCGACCCGCCAGACGGTCGAAGCCAATGGCTCGATCCTCGGCACGGTCGAAGAGGTTCAGTGCTCAGCCGACCGCATCCGCCAGGCAATGGAGCTTCAGGCGCAGACAGTGACGATGATCACCGCCGCCGTCGACGAGACCGCGCTGGCCGCGGATTCGATGAGCTCGACCATCGCAGCGATCCGCAGCGACACCGAAAGCGTCGCCAAGGACATCGATCAGGTGGAACAGGGCTTCGGCCGGTTCAGCGAGCAGATCGCGAACTTCAAGTCGACGGCCAAGGCCTTTGTCAACGGGATCGCGGCTTAGTTCAGCTCTGCGGGTTGCACTGGCGAGTTTCCTTATACTCGCCTGACGCGGTCCGTTCCTTCACGGTCACGCAATTGCCCTGCTTCACTTCCTCGCGCCAGCTACCGTCGGGCTTCGTCACGCGGTTGCCGCCCTTTGGCACGCGCTTGCCGTCCCTGATCTCGTAGTTCCAGCCGCGCGGTGTCGATTGGCTCTGCGCGGCGGCGGCCGTCGCGAGGCCCGTCGCCGCGATGATCGCGACGCCGCCAAGCAGCAGCATTGTCTTGCCGATACGCATCTTCATTCGTCTCCTCACGCGTCGCCCTAGGAGGCGGCAGGTTAACCGCCGGTGACGACCGTTGGCGAGCCGAAACGGGTGTAGCCGTCGACTCTCTGGAGATATGTTGTGAGTGCCTGCCGCAAAGACAATAAGCGGCGGCTCCGGCCGGGCTTAGCCCTGGCGAGCCTTGAACCGCCGGTTCGTCTTGTTGATGACGTAGGTGCGGCCGCGACGACGGATGACTCGGCAGTCCCGGTGGCGCGACTTGAGCGACTTCAGAGAATTGCAAATCTTCATGGCCGGGCGCCTGCTCGTGTCTAGTTGCTTGTTTTAGGAAAGGTCCGAGGACCGGCGGCTCCACTAGAGGGCGGGACCGGGCAAGTCAAGGAGCAGCGAGCCGCCACAAACCGCGGATTGCACCCTAAACGATATTACCGCCGTTACTGCGCGAATGGCGCTCGACATCCTGCTCATCCTGCTCGGCATCCTGCTCGCCTGGCTGACCCTGCGCGACGTGTTCGACACGGTTGTCGTCCCCGGCGGCGCGCGGGGCTCGTTTCAGGTCACGCGCCGCGTCGGCAGAGTGCTGTTGCATGTGTGGAAAGGCGTAGGGGGCCGGCGGCGCGGCGTTACCTTTTCCTTCGCGCCGCTCGTCCTGGTCAGTTCCTTCATCATCTGGATGAGCCTGCTTTGCATCGCATTCGGGCTCATGCTCTACGGCGTCCGCACGCACTTCGATCCGCCGATGCAGAATTTCGGCGATTCGGTGTACCAAGCCGGAGGCGCGCTGCTGACGATCGGTCTCAGCCCGCATTATCCGCAGGGCGCGGCTCGCTGGATCGTGGTTGCCGCCGGCTTCTGCGGCCTTGCAGTGATGACCATGGCGGTCACTTACCTGCTCGAAGTTCAGAGCAGCATCAGCCGCCGCGACATCGGCATCATCAAGCTCATCACGTCCGCGGGCAATCCGCCGGCGGCGCTCACCTTGCTCGAGCGTTTCGCCGCACTTCGCCACCAAGGCGCTTTGTCAGATATCCTTGAAGAGGGCCGGAACTGGTGTGTAACCGTGCGCCAGAGCCACGACGCGCACCCGTCCCTCATCTACTTCCAGTCGGTGGCGACAGGCGCGGGATGGCCGGCCGCGCTCGGCGCGATCCTCGACCTGGCGCTGTTTGCCGAGCATTTGATCGACGACGACAGGCTCTACGGCCCGGCCGTGCTGCTGGCGCAGGAGGGCAACCGCATGGCGCGGGAGCTGGCGAGCATCTCCGGCGTCGACCGGGCCCCGGCAAGGACGGATCGCGCAGAGCTTCAGAACGTCGCGGACCGGCTGGCGGAGAGCGGCTACCGTCTCCGGGCCGGGGCAGACTATGACGCGATGGTTCGCGAGCGCGATGAATATATGACGTGCGTCGCGGCACTCGCCGAACATCTTGGGAAACCGTCGACTCCGCTCGCCTCGACGAGCTGACGACGGGTCAGCGGAGCGTCATCGTGTCGCCGCGGATCTCGACGGATGCGAACCTCTGGAGGAAGCTCTGGCCCAGGAGCGACTGCTCCCCGCGGTTGAGGACCGTTGCCGGCATTTGCTCGGCGCTCTTCTCGCCTAGCGCGACCCGGTCGATGGTGACGAACTCGCCATGCACGCTGCCGTCGGCGCCGCGGCCGACAACTTCGTTCATCGCGATCGACGTAGCGATACCGGCCTTTCGAGCGTCTTCGCGCGACAAGGCGATAATGCTGGCGCCGGTATCGACCAGCATCGTCACCGTCGTGCCGTTGAGCTCCACGTCCGCATAGAAATGGCCGTCCGAGCTGCGCTGCAGCTGGATCGACCCGTCCATGGGCTTGGCGGGCTCTTCGGTCGTGGAGGTCTCGTCGACCCCGCTCGTATAGCTGAATGCTTCTTCCGCTGACGAAGAGTTCGAGCGCTTCGAAGGCATGCTCAGGATCGAGCCCATCATTCCAATGAACATCAGGAAGACGAAGTACCGCATGGCCTTCGAGCCTAGCCCGAGACTGTAAAGAAACGGCTAAGCCGTTGCGAATTGACGATTTCGTAACCGCCCAGCGCTAAACGGTAGGTGAGCACAACCGAGGGGCAAGGCTCATGGGTTACGGTATGTACGGTTCGGCAGCCGCGATGGTGTTCGTTGCCGGGCTTGGCGTTTATTCGGTCGCGGACCGCGGCATGAGCTACCAGCCCGCGACAGCGTCCGTCACGACCATCGACCGCAGCTGCAATTTCGTCGAGACCCGGACCGAGGCGAATGGCCTCAAGACGGCAACGGGCCTGACCGACTCCTGCGATTCAACGGGCGATTGGGATGAGGTTCGCGAAGCGGTGCGCGAGAAGCGCCGCAAGAAGATCGCCGGCAATGCGACGCTGCACCTCAGCTACATCGCGCCCCAGGACGGAACGGCTTATTCGGCGGAACTCAAGCTCACCGGCGGAGACGACGAATTCTACGAGTTGCAGGCCGGCAGCCAGATCAACGTCCTCGTCAGCAACAGCGACCCGACAAAGATTCGCAAGGCCTAGGCCGAAGGCTCGTTGAGCGCGCGCTCCCAGGCGAGCGCATCGCCGACGATCCTGTCGATATCATTGAATTGCGGGCGCCAATCCAGCGTGTCCAGGATCCGGCTGTTCGCCGAGACGAGCAGCGGCGGATCGCCGGCCCGGCGGCCTTCCATCTCGCGGCGGATCGGCGTGCCGTTGGCGCGATCGACCGCGTCCAGCACCTCGAGCACCGACAGGCCGCGACCGTAGCCGCAATTGACCACGAGATTATCCCGGGGATGGTCGATCAGCCACTCGAGCGCCGCGACGTGCGCGGCGGCAAGGTCGCTCACGTGGATATAGTCGCGGACGCAGGTACCGTCCGGCGTCTGATAATCGGTGCCGTACACCGCGACATGGTCGCGCAGCCCGACGGCGGTTTCGACCGCGACTTTGATGAGGTGGGTCGACCCCTTCCCCTGCTGCCCCGTCCGCTGCAGCGGATCCGCTCCCGCGACGTTGAAGTAACGCAGCGCGCCATAGTTGAACGGATGCGCCGCCGATGCATCGCGCAGCATCCATTCGGTCATCAGCTTCGACGCGCCATACGGGTTGATGGGCTCCTTCGGATCCTCTTCCGAGACCGGCACCTTGTCCGGCGCGCCGTAAACCGCAGCCGTCGAGGAAAAGAGGATATGCTTCAGCCCGCACTCGACGGCGGTGCTGACGAGCGCATGCGTCGCGACCGTGTTGTTGGCGTAATAGAAGAGCGGCTTCTCGACGGATTCCGGAACGACGATCGATCCTGCGAAATGCATGATCGCCGCGATGCCCTGTTCGGCGAAGATCCGCTCGACCAGCGCGCTGTCCGCGATATTCCCCTCATAGAAAGGCACGCCGTCGGGCACCGCGGAACGCGTCCCGTTGGAGAGATCGTCGATCACCGAAACGCTCCACCCCGCGTCCTTGAGCGCGAGCATGGCATGACTACCGACATAACCGGCGCCGCCGGTGACGAGGACTGGGACTTTACTCATGACGCGGCGCTAGCCGAGCGGTGCGGCCAACGCCAGCGGCGCCCGGCACGCCAACTACACCTTTCCGTAACTCTGGAATGATAGGGCCGCAGGATGGGTTCGTTGTGAGGTCGTCCATGAGTATCCGTACGCAGATCTTCGGAGGTGGCGCCGAGCATCGGCTTCTCAAGGAAAAGCAGCCCAAGCCAGCGGCGGAATTCAGCACCCTCACGGACTTGTCGATTCCACGTGAAGAGACGCGGCGCACGAACAGCCGGGACCAGGATCGCTATCGCCTGACCGGGGCCCGGTTTCGGGTCACCTACGACGAGCGCGGCTACGACGTGGAAGTCGTCAACCTCTCGGGCGGCGGCGCCATGATTGCCGGAAGCCTCCAGCCGAACATCGGCGAGCGCGTGCTCCTGCACCTCGGTGAAGATGCAACGATCGAATGTGCGGTGCGGTGGATCAAGGGCGGTCGCTTGGGTCTCGAGTTTGCGCACGAAACGAAGCTCGAATGTTCCGACGACGAGCGCTCGGCTCTGCTGCGCGACGTGATTCATCGCGATTTTCCCGAGGAGATATTCGAAGGCCCTGCCGCAGAGGACGTCAACCCGGAGGTGGACGATCCGACCGAAGATCCATCCGATCAGCGGTCAGCGACGCGTCATCCGATGATCTGGTCAGGCGAGCTCCATTACGGCTCGCACACATGGAATGTCAGGCTGCGCAACATCTCCTCGTCCGGGGCTCTGATCGAGTGCCCGGGGACGCTGCGGGTCGATTCGGAAGTCCTACTCGATCTCGGCAAGGCCGGCGCCGTGACGGCAAGTGTGAGCTGGGTCGTGGGGGACCACATGGGCCTCCAGTTCGACGAGCCTTTCGAGATCCGGCGTCTCTCCGAGAAAAAGCCCATGGTCGCGCCCGCGCAATGGCTTCGACCAGCCTATCTCGAGGGCAATGAAGGCCGAAGATTCTCCTTGGGATGCCGCGTGGAATCGCATGTCCGTGGACGAACTGCGGTCGGAGCTGGAAGGCTATCTGAAGCGCTAGGTCGGAACGTTTACCGTCCGCTTACTCGCACTGATCTATGTTACCTCCCATGGAAAGGGAATTTCAGGACTATTCTGCGCGCGGACCGCGTCATCACGCGGAACTGATGGCCGCCTGCAGATGGGCCGACGGCAGCTCGGCCGCAGTCCTGGTCGCCAACGTCTCCTATCAGGGCTGCGAGATCCGATCCGACCGTCCATTCGAGCAGGGTGAAACGGTCTGGCTGGCCCTGCCGGGACGCGGCAAGATCAAGGCTCAGATCCGCTGGGTCAAGGAGCGCAGCGCAGGAGTGAAGTTCCTAACCGGCGAATCCGCGAAGGACGAACGCCGCGCCAGGCTCGGAGTCTGAAACCGGCATCTGGATAGCATGCCGGCTGCACTGATCGCAGGTTTGCCCAATCCACGGCGCCGCACTATCAGCCGCCGCGAACCCAACATCACCCGAGTAACAGCGCATGACCATCACGATTTCGAGCTCGTTCGATTCCGGCAACATCCGCGTCGTCAAGCAAAGCGGCACCGCATTCGACCTTGAGATCGTCAAGGATCACATGAGCGACTTCCATCAGTGGTTTCACTTCCGCCTCTCCGGCGCCGCGGGCCAGGATGTCACGCTGCGTATCACCAACTGCAAGGATTCCGCCTACCCGCACGGCTGGCCCGATTACAAAGGCGTGATGAGCCTCGACCGCGAGGAATGGGTCCGGATCAGCGACACGACCTACGCCGACGGTGTGCTGACGATGAAGCTGACGCCGCCGCAGGACCTCGTCTGGATCGCTTATTTCGCGCCTTATTCGATGGAGCGCCACCACGACCTCGTCAGCCAGACGGCGACCATCCCGGGCGTCGAGTATCGCTCACTGGGCCTCAGCCTCGACGGGCAGGACATCGACTGCCTGACCATCGGCGAAGGGCCGCTCAACGTCTGGCTCTACGCCCGCCAGCATCCCGGCGAGAGCATGGCCGAATGGTGGATGGAAGGCGCGCTCGAGAAGCTCACGGACGAGGACGATCCCGTCGCCCGCGTGCTGCGTAAGGAGTGCACGGTCCGTATCGTCCCCAACATGAACCCCGACGGCTCGCGCCGCGGCCACCTGCGGACCAACGCGGTCGGTGTGAACCTCAACCGCGAATGGCACGCCCCGTCAGCCGAAAAGAGCCCGGAAGTGCTCTGCGTCCGCAACGCGATGGACGAGACCGGCGTGGACTTCGCCATGGACGTACACGGCGACGAAGCGATCCCGGCCAACTTCCTCGCCGGCTTCGAGGGCATCCCATCGCACAGCGAGCGCCAGCAGAAGCTGTTCAACCTGTTCGGGGAGACGCTAGAGCGCCTGTCACCCGACTTCCAGCGCAGCAAAGGCTATGAGGTCGCGGCGCCGGGCGAGGCAAACATGTCGATGTCCACGACCCAGCTTGCCGAGCGCTACGGCTGCGTGTCGATGACGCTCGAAATGCCGTTCAAGGACAATTTCGATCTCCCCGACGAGGTTTACGGCTGGTCGCCGCAGCGCTCGAAATATCTCGCTTTCGCCTGTCTCGACGCTCTTCACGCGGTGCTTCCGGAGCTCAAGAAGGCGACCGCCGAACGCGATTCTGCCAAGCGCGAAAAGGTCGACGCCTAATGCCGACGCTCGTGCTTCTCCGGCACGGCCAGTCCCAGTGGAATCTCGAAAACCGCTTCACCGGCTGGTGGGACGTCGACCTTAGCGAGAAAGGCATAACGGAGGCGCGCGCGGCCGGGCGGTTGATGTGCGACAAGGGCCTCAACTTCGACTGCTGCTTCACCAGCGTCCTCACGCGCGCGATCCGCACGCTTCACCTCGCATTGCACGAGATGGATCAGCTGTGGCTACCGGTCGCCAAGGACTGGCACCTCAACGAGCGCCACTATGGCGGGCTGACGGGACTCAACAAGCAGGAGATGATCGACAAGGTCGGTGCCGAGCAGGTCAAGATCTGGCGCCGTTCCTACGACATCCCGCCGCCTCCTCTCCCCGACGGCAGCCCGTACGACGTGACCCGCGACCGCCGCTACGCCGAAATCGAGGTTCCGAATATGGAAAGCCTCAAGGATACGATCGCGCGGGCGGTCCCTTATTATGAGGCGGAGGTCGAACCGGCGCTTCGTTCAGGCAAGACCGTCCTGATCGCGGCCCATGGCAATTCGCTGCGTGGAATCATGAAATATCTGTCGGATATCGGCGACGAGGAGATCGTCAGCCTGGAGATCCCGACCGGCAAACCGATCGTCTACGAGCTGAGCGGCGATCTATCAGTCGAGCGGCGCTACTACCTCGACGAGGTCTAGGCCGCGGCCTTGCGGCGGTACATTTCCTCATCCGCCCGAGCCATCACCGTCTCCGCGGTGTCGCTCGGTTCGATCACACCGACGCCGATGGCCACGCTGAGCGGCAGCTCGTCGCCTTCGTGGAGGAATTCGCAGCCGGCGATCATGTCGATGAGCCGGGCCGCGGTCTCATGCGCGCTCTGCTCGTCCGCATTTTCGAGGAGGAGCCCGAACTCGTCGCCACCGATTCGGGCGCACACGTCGCTCTTTCGAACGCCGCTCGCCAGCAGGTCCGCGACCTGGATCAGCGCCTCGTCGCCGGCGCGGTGCCCGAAGGAATCGTTGATGGCCTTCAAACCATCGACGTCCACGAAGAGCATGGCGGCCTTGGTGTCGTAGCGGCTTACCCGGGCGATCAGGCGCTCGAGTTCGCGGAGAAAGCCGCGGCGGTTCGGAAGATCGATGAGGCTGTCCTGGTGCGCAAGATGGTCCAGCTGCTCGACGCGCTGCTGAAGCTGCGCAACTTGGTCGCGCAACCGCCCGATCTCCTCGTCGAGCCTTTCTACGTCCTCGTCTTCGCCAATCTGGTCAGACATTGCCCCCGAGCCTGCCCGTTCTAATGCTGTTCGACATAGCGTGATTCCAAAGCCTTGAAAATCCAGTAGCTTGGCCAGCTTGTCGATCGAGCGACAAGTCCAACTGGCTGAGCGTCGTTGCGTACGCCGAATCCCCACCCTAAACGAGCCTGCAATCTAAGCTTGTTTCAAGGCGGGACGATGACTGAGCCGCAGGTCGGCATCATCATGGGCAGCAGTTCGGACTGGGAAACCATGCGCCACGCCGCCGATATGCTCAAACAGCTGGGGGTCAGCCACGAGACGAAGGTCGTCTCAGCGCACCGCACGCCCAAGCGGCTCTATGACTATGCGCAGTCCGCCAGGGAGCGCGGGCTGAAAATCATCATCGCTGGCGCCGGTGGCGCGGCGCACCTTCCCGGAATGACGGCGTCCATGACGTCGCTCCCGGTCCTTGGAGTGCCGATCGAAAGTCAGGCGCTGAAGGGGATGGATAGCCTTCTTTCGATCGTTCAGATGCCAGCCGGCGTGCCGGTCGGCACCCTCGCGATCGGCAAGGCCGGGGCGATCAACGCGGCCCTCCTCGCCGCCGCGATGCTCGCCACGAACGATCAGCAGCTCGCCGCGCGGCTCGACAGCTGGCGGGACCAGCAAACGGGATCGGTTGCCGAAGCGCCCGAATGACGGTTCCTCCCGGTAGCGTGATCGAAATCATCGGCGGCGGCCAGCTTGGCCGCATGTTGAGCGTTGCCGCCGCACAGCTCGGCTACCGGTGCTACATCCTCGACCCGCACGAGCACCCGCCCGCCGCCGACGTTGCGGCCCATTTCACGCGAGCGGCTTACGATGACGCGGATGCGCTGGAAGCATTTGGTCGCGCGGTCGACGTCGCCACGTACGAGTTCGAGAACCTGCCCGTGGCTCCGCTCCGCGCGCTCGGCGAGAAACTTCGACCCGGCACGCGCTCGCTCGCCGTCGCGCAAGATCGGGCAGTCGAGAAGCAGTTCATCGAGGATTGCGGTGGCCGGGTCGCGCCCTGGCGCGCCGTGGACAGCCTGGACGGCGTGCGCGCGGCCGTCGCTGAGCTCGGCGTGCCTCTCGTCCTGAAGACGCGGCGCTACGGCTATGACGGCAAGGGCCAGGCATGGATCCGCGCGGATTCGGAGGCGCAACCGGCCTGGGTCGCGATCGGTGAGGAACCGGCGGTCGCCGAGGCAGGCGTACGCTTCTCGGCGGAGTTTTCGGTCATCGTCGCGCGTTGGGCAGACGGCCGGCACACTTTCTGGGATTCGCCCGAGAACCAGCATCGCGACGGCATTCTTCGCCGATCGACAGTCCCGGCCCCTGGCATCGTCTCATCGCAAGTCAGCGAAGCGCGCCAGGCAGCTCTTCGCATAGCCGAAGCACTTGGCCATGTCGGCGTGCTCACCGTCGAGTTCTTCGCGAGCGAGGCCGGCCCGTTGATCAACGAGATCGCCCCGCGCGTGCACAACAGCGGTCATTGGACGATCGAAGGCGCGGTCACTTCCCAGTTCGAGCAGCACATCCGCGCCATCTGCGACCTGCCGCCGGGATCGACGGACCTCGTGTTAGCTGGCGCGACGATGGACAATCTGATCGGGGACGACGTCGACGGCTGGCCGGACCTCGTCGCCGAGCAGGGTGCGCACCTGCACCTCTACGGCAAGGGCGAAGCGCGGCCCGGCCGCAAGATGGGGCATGTCACGCGGGTTCGACGCTAAGGCGATGGTGTCTGCTTTGAGGGGAAAGCGGACATTGGCGCCGCAGACATGTTGGCCCTAGAAGTCATCCCAACCCAAAATGCAGCAAGATTATGATTTTGGACGAAGCGACCCGGCTGGGCCTGCCATGGTATGAGGGACGCAGTCCGCGCGGCTGAGGGGGGCAGGCCCGTCAGCCTTTATTTTCAACCGCGACGTAAGCTCTGCCAGCCGTCTGACATAAGCGTCGGTGAACACGGTCGCACACTTGCGGTTGAGGTGCGACCACTCGGGCAGCGTCAATCCCTGCGCCTGACCAAGCTCATCCGCGTGGATGCCGGCGCTCCCTGTGTTTCTCAGCAGAAAGTCCCAACCTTTCGCTTTCGGCACTTGGGCCTCTTCATTGACGCGCAACTGCGGCGCGGACGGCGGGCGTACGAAGACAACCTCACCGCCGTGCGCGCGGATTTTGGCGACCGCCGCCTTTGCACGTAAGTGACCTTTCGCCATAAGCTGCGGCGTAAATTTAAATTTCTCTTTGAAGCCCTTCCACGCCCAGCGAGTACGACTCCGATAGAAAGGGTCGTATTCGATGCGCGGCCACATCGAGGTGGCCCGATTTTCGCCGACCTCCGAGACTTTCCAAATGTCATGCTTCGGCCCTTCGACATCCGAACGGAAGTCAGGATCCAGGCGATGCGCCGCGACGCTGAGCCGATGATTGGAATCGAGGAACGCAAGCCGCCGCTGAAGCACGTGATCGATCTCGATGCCGATCCGGCCCGACGGCGAAGTGAAGTCACCGCGCCGCCGCACATATTCGCCGTAACCATCGAACGGCTGGAAGAACATCGTATCGGCGAGGCCCACGATCAGCAGCCCGCGGAAGTTCGGGTTGCCCGCCGCATCTTCCAACAAGGTCAGCGCACTGGTGCCATGGATCGCGAGCTGGACCGGGCGAATTCCCGTCAGCGCCTCAAAACGGTCGAGGTCCGTGTCGAATAATATTCGAAGTCGCCGACGATTGCGACCTGTTCGTTCTCGGAGCGAATGCGCTCCTTGACCCAGGCGACTTCGCTGTTGTCGAGATCCCCCGGACGGAGGTCGAGCCTTCGCGCATTGACTTCCAGCCCAGCCACGCCGGCGACGACGGCTAACGCGACTCCGGCGAGAACGCGGCCCCAGGGATGTTTCGGAATATCCCTCGTCGGCACTGGTTGTGCCTCACCCGGCCGATCCGAAGCGGTCAGCCTAAGCCCGGCGGGCAGGGCGCCTTCGCGGGTGACGATTCCCTTTGGCAGCTCAGAACTGGAAGTAGATGAAGGCACTGCCTTTCCCCTGCTCCGCAATGATGGCGACGGCCATGATCGCCAGGATTCCCCCGACCAGCCATGACGGGGTGCGCTCGATCGCGATTTCCAGCGTCTTGTCGCGCATCGCCCAATGCGTGGTGACAATTCCACCGACGATGACCAGGGCGTAGATCATCGGCAGCAGAGCGATCATCGGCGTCGGCTTGGCCGCCGCACCCGCCATCGACGTCAGCACCGCCGACGCGACGGTGAAATCCTTCGACCGAAAGAAGACCCAGGTGATGTTGACGAGCACGTAGGTCAGCAGCCCAAGCGCGACGATTGCCGCTGGTCCCGGTTTCCAGCCGGAGAAGCGTCCCTTCAGCCAGCGCTCAACTGCGAGATAGGTCCCGTGCAGCCCGCCCCAGACAACGAATGTCCAGGCTGCGCCGTGCCAGAGTCCGCCGAGCAGCATCGTGCCCATCAGCGCCGTATAGGTGCGCGCCGGGCCGTACCGGTTTCCGCCGAGTGGAATGTAGAGATAGTCTCTCAGCCAGCTGGACAAGGTGATGTGCCATCGTCGCCAAAAGTCAGAAAAGCCAACGGCGGCATATGGGAACCGGAAGTTGTCCGGCATTGCAAAGCCGAGGCACAATGCGACGCCAATCGCCGTCGTCGAATAGCCTGCAAAGTCGCAAAAAATCTGCCCGCTGAACGCTAGTGTGGCCGCCCAAGCGTCGATCATGGTCGGAACGCCTTCGCGGGCGTCGTAAACCTTCTCGACCACTGGCGCGAGGAAGCCGTCCGCAAGCACCACCTTCTGGAAGAGCCCGAGAATCATCAACGAAAGGCCGAAGCCGATCTGGTGCAGCGTTGCCTGCCGGGCTTCGCTGAACTGCGGCACGAGCTCGGTTGGCCGCATGATCGGACCCGCTACCAAATGCGGGAAGAAGGTCACGAACAGCGCATAATCGAGGAAGTGCTTCGCGGGCTTGGCGCGCCGCAGATAGACGTCCAGCGTGTAGGACAAGGTCGCAAACGTGTAGAAGCTGATCCCGATCGGCAGGACGATGCTCCACTCGGCTGGTTTGTAAGCGACGCCGAGCGATGCGGCGAGAGCAACGAAATTCTCGAGCAAAAAGCCGCCATATTTGAAATAGCCGAGCATGCCGAGGTTCACGATGACGCTGGCCAGCATCCACGCCTTGCGCGTCCGTTCCTGCTTCGCGTGGACCATCCACTGTGCTGCCCACCAGTCGACGACAGTCGATATCCAGAGCAGGATCACGAACGGTGGGTTCCACGCGGCGTAGAACAGATAGGAAGCGACGAGCAGGTTGATTTTCTTCTGATGCCACGAGAACAGCGGCAAATAATGGAACGCGAGCACGACCGCGAAAAAGACCAGGAAGGTCAGTGAGTTGAAGATCATCGCGCACCGGCGCGCTGTATCGCCCGTCTCATGTGCTCAGCTGTCCCAGAAGGAGCCCCCGCACGCGTAACCGGCCGTCGCCATTGGTGGCTTGGCACTTGGAAACTCGCATTCTGAAGAGCCCCACGCAAGCGCATTCGGCGGTGCGTCGCTAGCTCACGTAAGCTGTCGTGTGACTATGCTGAAGGCGATAGCCAGCGTAGACAGAGAGGGCGCCAATAGCCGTAAGGCTCGAACGCGGGGCACTACTCTAATGTCTGCGTTGGGTCGGAACAGACACTAAACTAATACGCGGCGGCGAGCGTCACGGGAAAATCCCCTGACGCCCCGCAGGCTAACTCGTCTCTCGCAAGCTCTGCGCGCTCAGGGCGCCTCGACCACCTCGATCGGCATTCCGAGCTTCTCCAGCTGCGGTCTGAGCTTCGCGGCATCGCCGACGACGATCCAGGTGAAGCCTTTCGGATCGAGCACGCCGCGCGCCGCCTGATCGAGGCTCGCGGCGGTCTGCGCCCGATACTTGGCGGGCAGCGTCTCGTAATAATTGTCGGGCCGCCCGAGCATATCGATACCCATCATCGCGCTCAGCACGGCGCCTGAGGTTTCGAAGTCCCCCGGCAGCCCGTTGACCTTGTTCGCGATCGTGCGCGACAGCTCTTCCTGGTTAACGCCGTTCGTCGTCAGGAAGTCGCCGATCTGCTTGTTCATCTCGGCGATCGAATCTGCCGTGCGGTCGGCCTGCACCGGAGCGGACACCACATAAGGCACGGCGTTGAGCATGATCGCCGCATCTCCGCTCACGCCGTAGGACCAGCCCTTGGTCTCGCGCAGGTCCATGTTGAGCCTCGACAGGAATGTGCCGCCAAGCACGTCGTTGGCGGTGTCGAACGGGACAATGTCGCCCTTGGGATCGAGCGGCAGCAGCTGTCCTCCGAGGATGCTCGACTGCGGTGCTCCCGGCCGGTTGATGAGCAGGATCCGGGGCGCGGTCGGGCGCGCGGGCGGCGGGGTGAAGGACTTGGCGCCCTTGGCGCCGGTGGCCGTCCACTTCGCAAACTGCGCCTCGAGCAGCGGCTGCACTTCCGTGAGCGGCCGGTCGGATACGATGAAGATCTTGAGGTTGTCGGGCCGCAGCCAGCGTTGCGCGAACGCCGCAAGATTGTCCCGGTTGAACTTGGCAATGGCGGCCGGATCGCCGCCCGGAGGGCCGGCGTACGGGTGGTTCGCGCCGTAGAGCACCGAGGGGAGGAGCCGTCGTCCGACCTTCGTCGGGTCCTTTTGGATCTGCGCAATGCCGGTCAACGTCTGCGCACGCACCCTGTCGACGTCATCTGTGCGGAAGCCCGGGGCGCGCACCACGTCCGATAGCAGGCCGAGCGACGGCGCAAGGTTAGGCGAGAGCGCGTTCAGGGTGACGTAGGAGCGGTCCGCGCCATTGCCCACATTGATGTCGGCGCCGAGCCGCTCCTGCGCTTCGGCGAATTCCTGCGACGTCAGCGACTGCGTGCCTTCGTCAAGCAGGTTCATGCTGAAGGATGCGAGCCCGCGCGCAGCCGGTAAATCGGTGGAGTCGCCCGCGTCGAACGACAGCGCGACTTGCGTCACTGGCACGGCCGTCCGCTGGGCGTAATCGACGGCGATCCCGTTCGAGAGCCGCGTGTGCGTGATCGACGGGAATTGCAGGTCCGAAAGCGTTCCGACCGACGGGATCTCGCGGTTACCCTTGACTACTCCCGCGCTCTTGTCGGCTGCCTTGGGCGGGGCGGCCGCGACGGTCTTGGCTTCCGTATAAGCGCCGCGCTCACCGGGCGAGAGGGTAATCGTCAGTGACGGCCGGCGAAGCCATTGCTGCATCGATGCCCGGACGGCGGCGGGGGTAATGGACGCATAGGACGCGAGCGTCTTCTTATAGAAGTCGCTGTCCTTCGCGAAGGTTTGCCCCTGCGCGAGGGTCTGGGCCTTGCCGCCAAAGCCCCCGACCTGCTCCAGTCCACGGATCTGGCCCGCAACTTCGCGCATGACAGCGCGCTCGACCTCGTCCTCGGTCGGTCCGTTCGCAATATAGTCGGCAAGGATCTGGTCGAGCCGCTTCGACACCAGCGCGGGATCGACGCCGGGCTTAACATAAGCGGTGATGTTGAAGATTCCAGCGCGCTGCAAGGCGGTCATGCCTGCGCTGACCGCAACCGCGATCTTCTCTTGGCGGATCATAATCTTGTCGAGCCGCGAGCTGGCAAGTCCGCCAAGCACCGACCCGCCGATGTCGATCGCAGCGAGCCTTTTGTCGAGCAGGCCCGGCACCGTCCAGTAGCGCTGGATAACCGTCGTCGCGACCGCATCCTTCATCGCGATGGACTTGGCCTTCGCAAGCGTTGGCACGGTGGCCATCGCCGGGCGATTGACCGGCCCGGCGGGGATCGATCCAAAGTATTTCTCGACGAGCGGCCGCACCTGCGCCGCGGTCACATCGCCTGCAACCACCAGCACGGCGTTGTTGGGGCCATATTTGTCGCGGAACCACTGCTTGACGTCGGCGAGGCTCGCCGCGTCGAGGTCGGCCATCGAGCCGATCGTGGTGTGATGATAGGGATGGCCGACCGGGAACAGGTTGCCGAACATCTCGTACTGAACGAGCCCGCCCGGCCGGCTGTCGCCCTGCCGCTTTTCGTTCTGAACCACGCCGCGCTGGTTATCGAGTACGCCCTGCGTCACCGCTCCGAGCAAGTGGCCCATGCGGTCGCTTTCCATGAACAGCGCGCGGTCGAGAGCGCCTGCCGGCACCGTCTGGAAATAGTTGGTCCGGTCGTAGGACGTTGTCCCGTTGTAATCGGTGGCGCCGATCTGCTGCAGGTAGGTGAAGAAGTCGCCCGGCAGGTTCTCGGTGCCGTTGAACATCAGATGCTCGAACAGGTGCGCGAACCCGGTCTTCCCCTTGGGCTCGTCCTTCGACCCGACATTGTACCAGATGTTGACCGCGGTCACCGGCGCCTTGTGATCTTCGTGCACGATCACGGTGAGGCCGTTTTTCAGCCTGAACATGCTGTGCGGAATGGAGACCTGGCTGACCAGCGTCGGCAGCGGAACCGACTTCGGCGCATCGGCGGCTAGGACAGGCGTGCTGAGCGCCGTTGCGGCAACAAGCAGGGCAACGCGGTGGAAGTGACGCATGGTTATGGAAATCCCCGGTGAAATCGTCCGTGGAGGCGGACCTTAACGGCGCGGGTTGCGCGCGCAACGTCATTGCCGCGCGCGGGCGCGAATTTCGATAAACGGGGGCCTCAGATGCAGCGGTCGACCGCTTGCATCACCGATCGGTTTCCCGGCGTAGAGCTTAGGCGGATTTCGCGCATGGCGCCACGGTCGGCCACGTCGAGGAAATAGGGATGGCGAACCCCCCGTGCTCCAAGGTTCGAGAAGGTGCCGCCGCCGCTCTCCTTCGGCACGAACGACCATGCTCCGGATGCGCGATCCTGCGCGGCGACGAAGCATTGCGCGAAGCTGTCGGCGGCCTTGTCCGTGACCCGCGAGGCGACCGGCTGAGTTGGCGCCGCCTGGCTCAGCGCCAGCGTCAAAAACGTGATGGACATCGCGAGCTTTTGTCTCATAACGATACAAGTTGCCCAGAAACGGCCGGCGGACAAGTGTTAAGTCCGCGTTAGCCGACGTTCCGGGTAATTCTGTAGCCGCCCATTTCCTCCACAACCGCATTTTCCTCCGAAGCGAGCCATTTCCGGCCGCCCGTAAAGCGGAACCTTAATAAGGGTTTAATCGTAATTTGAGCCACATTGGATTTAACCGATGGCTTGGGAAGTGGCGAAACGGCGGATATGACCAGCGCTCGGTTGCGTAGAACATCAAAGGGGCTTCGCCGGCGTCACCGCCAGCCAAATCAGCCCATCCTGTTCGCCGGTGGCGGCCTCGCGCTGGCGCTCGCAGCCGCGCTTTCCGTCGCAAGCTTCAGCGATGTCGACCTCGTTGGCGCCGCGGCAGCGAAGGCGCAAAGCATCGCCGACATCCTCAGGCAACGCTCACCAGGCGAGCGGACCGAGGCCCGCCTTGCCAAGACCAAGCGCAGATATCAGGTCCTCGCCGAGCGTGAGCTTCCGGAAATCCCCGCGCTCGCCGTCTACACATCGCCAGTCCAATTGATGGCACCGCCGATCCAGCCCTCATTGGTGCTCGCCGCGCCGGTCATCCCGGCCCTCGCCGACTTCGGACCTCCGCCGCCCTTCTTCTCCATTCCGCCGGTCGGCGGCGTCTTCGCTCCATTGCCAGGCGGGGGTGGCGGAGGCGGAGGTGGAGGCGGCCCAGGAAGCCCAGGAAGCACTGGTCCCGGCGGCCAGCCGCCCGGCCAACCCAACCCGACCGGTTCCCCCGAAACGCCTGCCGTGCCCGAGCCGGGCACCTGGGCCACCATGATGATGGGCTTCGCGCTCAGCGGCTGCATGCTGCGGCGCCGGCGCGCCCGGGCACGCCAGCTTCGCAACGCCTGATATGCACCGGTGGACGGTCTCCGCGATCGGCGCAGTCATTGCTGCGGGCGCAGCCGTCGGTTTGCTCTCATTCGATACCGGCCATGCGAGGGCCGTTGCCGCGCCGCCCGTCGCAGGCGCACCTTCGCGACAGCCAGCGAGCCGCGTCTTCTTAAGCTCCGATCAGCTTCGCGAGGCCCGCAAGGCCGGGCTCATCGATCGGCCGATCAAGTCGTTGCTCGTTGTCCGCCAGCCCATGGAATATGGCGAGTTCCGCTGGGACGAGCGCGGCGTTCCGCCGGGTCACGCGTGGGTCCGCGTCGATCTCGGCTCGCAGCTCATCTCGGTATTCCGGTCCGGTCATGAGATCGGCACTGCGGTCATCCTCTACGGCGCCGACGGACTGCCGACGCCGACCGGCAAGTTCCCGATCCTGTCGAAGACGCGCAACCACCGCTCGCGCACGTACAACAACGCGCCCATGCCCTATTCGCTCTGGCTGACGCGCGACGGCGTCGCGATCCATGGCAGCAATGTGCGCTGGGGCATGGCAACGCATGGCTGCGTCGGCGTTCCGACGGCGTTCGCGGCAAAACTCTTCGCGTCGTTGACGGTCGGCGACGACGTCTTGATCGTCCCCGCGAAGGCGCGCTCCCGGAAGATATAGCCCGCGTCCCAACCATCCTGAATCGGGACATGCGCCTGCTCGCCAATGTCAGCGGCACGAACTCATCGCGTAAGGACTAGCCCATCAGCAAAGGGGAGAGCCCGATGAACATCCGCAACCAGATCTACGGCGTGGCCGCGTCGGCGCACTCGCCGCTTGTACTGACGAAAAATCCGACGGGCGCGAGCGCCGACGATCTGCTCTCGATTGCCGTCAACCGCACGACCGGCCGCTGCGGCGACACGCGCGCCAACGAGCGCCCGCTTATGGTCATAGAGCCTGCTCTGGTGACGTGGCGCCGCTCGAAGCAAGCGGTTCACGTCATCAATCTCTGTGCCGGCGGCGCCATGATCTCCGCGGACTTCGCGCCGCGCCTGTGGGACCGGGTAAATCTTCATTTCGATGACGGCCGGACGTTCGACTGCACGGTCGCCTGGCTGCGGGACGGCCGCGTCGGGCTCGAGTTTGCCAGCGTGCAATGAAGCTGGCGCTCGCCACCTTCGGCTTCAGCCTTGGGAGCGCGCTTGCCGCGGCTTTGTTTTCGGCCCAGCCCGGCCACTTGAACCGGGCCGCAGCGCGCTCCACCGTCGAGAGTTCCTTGCCGCCGGGCCGGATCGCGATCCCGCCCGCCAAGGCCGAGGGTCTCGCTGATCGTCCGATCAAGACGGTCCTCAACGTGCGCGGACCGATGTCCTACGGCGAGTATCGCTGGGACGACAAAGGCGTGCCTGCTGGCCCGGCCTGGGTCCGTGTCGACCTCGAGCGTCAGCTCATATCGGTGTTCCGCTCGGGCCATGAGATCGGCACTGCGGTCATCCTATACGGCGCCGACGGGCTGCCAACTCCGACCGGCAATTTCCCGATCCTCGCTAAGCTCAAGGATCATCGCTCGAGCACGTACGATGCGCCGATGCCCTACACGCTTCGGCTGACGGCCGACGGGGTTTCCATCCACGGCAGCGACGTCCGCTGGGGCTTCGCGACGCATGGCTGCGTTGGCGTTCCGACGTCGTTCGCCGCCAAGCTGTTCGGCGTCGTCCGCCGCGGCGACAATGTGCTGATCGTGGGCGACAAGGTGCCTTCGCACTCCGCAGCCTGACCTCATCCGCTGCTAGAGCTGCGGCGGAACATCTTACTCAAGAAATGGCTTAGCCCAGCGCTTCCAAAACGGCGCCGCTCGCATCCATGTGCGTCCAGAAGTAGCGCATGCGCGACTGGACCTGCGGGTGGTGCCGCAGGTGCCAGCGGACCCGGCGCAGCAGATCGGGGCGGACGGGACCGTAACTGGCCATGCTCTCGATCGCGTCGAGAAGCAGCAATGCAAGCGCGCTGCGGCCCTCGCCATCAAGGAACTCATCGCCCAGGGCGTCGACTGCTATCTCCAGGCCGCCGGAGCGCTTGAGCGCGTTCTGCTGCTCCTGCTGCCCCGCTGATGCTGGAAGGCCGAGGATGACGTTGACCGCAGCCCGCGCCTCGCGCGTCGGCCCGTAATAGGGTTCAGGCTCGTCGACCTTGACGAAGATCGGCCCGTCCACCGGTTCGGCGCGTCCTTCGCACCGCGGGAGGCGAGCCATGAGCTCGGAGCGAAGATCGTCCCAAGGATTAAGCGCGTTCGAGATCATGCGAGCTGCTCCTTCGCATTGCGCTCGCGCCGCAACAGCCAGCCGGCCAGCCCAAAGCCGAGCAGCATGGTCATCCAGGTGGACGGCTCGGGCACTGGCTGAATGTTGGTGATGATCGTCGGCGTCGTGGTCTCGGTGCCGCCGCCGCCGCCGTCCTTGCCGCCGCCACCGCCCCCGCCGCCGCCGCAGCAGTCGCTAGTTCCGCCGCCCGGAGGCGGCACGAGAAACGGCGAAGCTGGCGGCTTTGCGAAGAGGGCCAGTTGCGGGATTGCGGGCGGCCCGAGATCCACGGGCAGCAGTGAAACGACGGGAGGCGCGAGCACCTGGGCGAGGCTTGCGGGAAGCCAGGGCGCCTCAGGTTCGCGCGCGGCAAGCACCCGCTGAATAGGCCGCGTCTTGCTGAGCTGCGCGGCTGTCCGCGCGCCCGGCGAGCGCTGCTCCATCAAATCCATAAATCCGAGCGCGCGAGCCGCCGCCGCGCCGCCCAGGTCGGTATCGGTCAAACCGGCAACACCGGCCGCCGCCGACAAGGCAAGTGCGAGCGCGCCAGCGCTGGCGAGCACATGCTGGCGCCGCTTGCGCTGCACGATGCTCCGGCGATGGCGGCGCATGCGGTCGATGACTACCCTCGTATCGTGGCGGACTCGAATGCTCATTGGCATTTGGGTTCCTGGCACGCTTCACTCGAAGCCCCCCGGCTTCTGCTCGAACATTAAGTCGGGCATCCGACACGGGGTCAACGACGGTACCGGAAGCGGCCCAAATTGGGGCAGCGCCAGCGGGCCTGTTGCTTCCCGGTCGGCGCAAGCAGACCAAAGGCTCGGTTCGAAGCCGGTGCAATGCGCGTCGGCGATAATCGGCAGAGGGTCGGATGAAACAGGTCGGCATCGTCATACTGGTCAGCGTCTTCGCTTCCGCGGTCGCGCCTGGCGCGCCCCGCGCGCAGGACGGCGTGACCCTCGCCACCCAAAAATCCGTCGACCAGTTCGGCGGCTGCTTCGTCGACGCACAAGACCGCGCATCGCTCGCCTGGTCCTATGTGCCCAAGGCGAATGGAGGCACCTTTTCGAATCTCGGCGCCGAAGGGGCGCGCGGCCATTATTTCCTCGCGATCTCCGATCGCGGAGCGAACCGCCAGCTTCGTCTCGAAGCCGTGGATGCCCGCAATCCGGTCGATACGCGTGTCGTGCGCGCGGTGAATCAATGCGCCTGAAAAAGCGCCTCGCGCAGGAGCAACTCTTTCGCGTTCGGGACCGTGCGCACTCGGCGCGCGCGGCGTTCGCCCAGACCAGAACCGCTTCACCCTATTCGTTCGCGCACCGGTCCACGGCGCTCTGCGGGACGTTCGCGGACAATGGCCCCGCGCGCCGCTCCACGGCGCGCAGCGACGCCTCCGGGGAAATCTCGGTGCGGCGCGCCGGCAGCTTCGGGTTTGACGTTCCCGTCCGCAATGTCTCCGCCGCGGGATGCAGCATCGACCTCGTCGAGCCCGTCGCCGTCAACGACCGCGTCATCGCGCGCTTGCCCGGCCTCGAGCCGCTGGCCGCTAAGGTTATCTGGTCCGACCCCCATAGCGCGGGCCTGCAATTTGAACGCCCGATCCATCCCGCGGTGCTAGAGCTGCTGCTCGCACGACTGAGCTAATGCGCGCGTTGCGCGTAAGCCATCAATCACTCCTGACTTAAACAGGACCCCCGTTGCGCCACTCGTCGGGCATTCCCTCATTCGTCGCATTGCGTTTCCGCCCCGCCGCCGGGTCTTACCATCCGTCGCACGCGGGGCAGTCGATGGGCTAGCCGACCCGTTCTGTCCTTCGAAAGGACAACGTTAGCTTCAATCTCAATCCCGGCAACGACTGGCACGTCCAGCCGACGCTCGACAGCGTTGTTTGAGGCCTAAGTAAAAAAAGCGGGCCCCGGCTTGCCGGAGCCCGCTCGTTCGTTTGTCCCGCTCGCTCGAAAGCGAGCGTCGTGCCGCTTAACGCCGCGCGGGCGCCGCTGCCGGTGCGATCGGCTGCATGACCGGGGCGCCGCCGAGCTGGGTGACCAGCTTGGTGTAGGCGTCGAGGTAGGCGAGGACGATGATCTGGCCGATCTCCGTATTCTGGTAGCCGCCGCCGCCCGCGCCTGCGAAGCCGCCCCACCAGCCGGCGCTGCCGCCGACCGCGAAGCTTAGGTCCCGCTTGCGGAAATAGCCTTCGGTCAGCGCTTCTTCCTCGGTCGTGCGGGCGTTGACCAGCGACAGAGTGACGTTCGCCTCGCCCTTCTTGACGTTGATGCCGCCGGCGAGCGAGCCGCACGTCGCGCGGCCGCCAGCCGCCGAACATGCCGCCGATAGCTCCGCCCGCGGCGCGCCGATGTCGCCGCCGCCGCGTTCTTGTTCGCGGTGACGATGTCCGGCTCAGGAAGTAATCCGCCGCCTTGACCTGGCCCTTGCCCATATTGGACCCTGCTGGAGCTCGCCCTGCTCGGCCATTGCTCGCTCCATCGCCCGGCTCGCATCGCGCCGCCGCGGTTGACCAGGGTGAAGCAGCCGGAGCGCTGGACGAACATCTTGATGATCGCTTCCGGGCTGCCGAGGCTGAGCTCGCGCCACCATTGCTTTTCGGGCTCGACGATCGCGATGGTGCCGATCCTGCCGCGCTGCAGCCCGGGATCTGGGCCATGCCCTTCGCCTGCGTCCTTGCGGCCGGAGCTCGGCTTCGCGGGCTGCCGCCGAACAGCGCCGCCACTGCCGGAGTTGCGATAAGCGCCACGGCAGCGCCGCAGCGAGGAACGCAAACTTGTTCATTGATAGCCCCCTTTGATTTATTGCGCGCGCGTCTAACAATAAATCGAAACGATGTTAAAGCTTTGGCTCGGCAACGTTTACGCCGGCTGACAGCGGCCCGACGCCTCTGCTAGCGCGCCCGCAAATGACAGAAATTGTCCACATCCGCAACTTCTCCATCATCGCGCATATCGACCATGGGAAGAGCACGCTCGCCGACCGGCTGATCCAGCGACCGGCGGCCTCACCGACCGCGAGATGACCGGCAACGCGCAGGTGCTCGACAATATGGACATCGAGCAGCGAGCGCGGGATCACCATCAAGGCGCAGACCGTGCGGCTCGAAGCGGCCGACGGCGCGACCTACGAGCTCAACCTGATGGACACGCCCGGCCATGTCGACTTCGCCTATGAGGTAGCAGAAGCTTAGCGGCTTGCGAAGGCGCGCTGCTGGTCGTCGACGCAGCGCAGGGCGTCGAGGCGCAGACGCTGGCGAATGTCTATCAGAGCATCGAGCACGACCATGAGATCGTGCCGGTCATCAACAAGATCGACCTGCCCGCGGCCGACCCGGAGGGGGTGCGGCAGGAGATCGAGGAGATCATCGGCCTCGACGCCAGCGAAGCGGTGCTCGCCAGCGCCAAGACCGGCATCGGCATCGAGGAAGTGCTGGAGGCCATCGTCGACGAAGATCCCGCCGCCCGAAGGGCGACCGCCGACGCGCCCGCTGAAGGCGATGCTGGTCGACAGCTGGTACGACCCCTATCTCGGCGTCGTCATCCTCGTCCGCGTCATCGACGGCGTCCTCAGGAAGGGCGCGCAGATCAAGTTCATGGCCGCCGGCACCATCCACCTCGTCGACCGCGTCGGCTGCTTGCGCCCCAAGATCGAGCAATCTGAGCGAGCTCGGCCCCGGCGAGATCGGCTTCATCACCGCGCAGATCAAGGAAGTCGCCGAGACCCGCGTCGGCGACACGATCACCGACGCCAAGCGGCCCGCGGCCGACGCCCCTGCCCGGCTTCAAGGAAGTCCAGCCGGTCGTCTTCTGCGGCCTGTTCCCGGTCGACGCCGCACGACTTCGAGAAGCTCCGCGACAGCCTCTACAAGCTGCGCCTCAACGACGCCTCCTTCAGCTTCGAGATGGAGACCAGCGCCGCACTGGGCTTCGGCTTCCGCTGCGGCTTCCTCGGCCTCCTCCACCTCGAGATCATCCAGGAGCGGCTCACGCGAGAGTACGACCTCGACCTGATCACCACCGCGCCGAGCGTCGTCTACAAGATCCACCTGAGCCACTCGAAGAACGAGGCGGCGAAGACGATCGAGCTGCACAACCCGGCCGACATGCCCGACCCCAACCGGATCGAGATGATCGAGGAGCCGTGGATCGACGCGACCATCTACGTCCCCGACGAATATCTCGGCGCGATCCTGAAGCTGTGCCAGGACCGCCGCGGCATCCAGAAGGACCTGAGCTACGTCGGCACCGGCAGCCACGCCCGCGCGATGCTCCGCTACGAGCTTCCGCTCAACGAAGTGGTGTTCGACTTCTACGACCGCCTGAAATCGATCAGCCGCGGCTATGCGTCAGCTTCGACTATCACCAGATCGGCCACCGCGAGGGCGACCTCGTCAAGATGAGCATCCTCGTCAACGACGAGCCGGTCGACGCGCTCAGCATGATCGTCCACCGCGCCAACAGCGAAGCCCGCGGCCGCGGCATGTGCGAGCGCCTGAAGGACCTGATCCCGCGCCACCTGTTCAAGATCCCGATCCAGGCGGCGATCGGCGGCAAGGTCATCGCCCGCGAGACGATCGCCGCGCTGCGCAAGGACGTGACGGCGAAGTGCTACGGCGGCGACGCGACGCGCAAGCGGAAGCTGCTCGAGAAGCAGAAAGAGGGGAAGAAGCGGATGCGGGAGTATGGGAGCGTCTCGATCCCGCAGGAGGCGTTCATTGCCGCCCTCCGCATGGGCGACGACGCCTAGGCCTGATCTCCCATAAATCCCTGATGCCGGTTACTGCTGTTTGAGAATAACAGAGAGCCGCTCGGTATCACGCGTGACCATCCCGCCTCGGGAATACCGCGTCCAACCGGGCTCCACGGCACTCCTCTGCGGATCTCACGCACTGAGGAGACTGCACATGGCAACCGTTTCTAATGTTCACCTCGACATCGGACGCGAGCAGTCGGGCGATCGGCGCAGCGTCACCGTCAGCTATCGCGTCTGCTTCACGTCGTGCGAGGCGCTTGCCGGGAGCACCTTCGTGGAGAAGGTCAGCCTGCGCGGAGACGATCCCATCTGGGACGATTATCTGATCACGCTCCGCAACACCTGCGTGAAGGCGCAGGAGGGTTGCGTAGACCGGAAGGTCACCACCGTGGTCAGCGAAAACACGCTGGATGAGGATGGCGATACGATCATCCTCGGCTGGGTTATCAGCCGCAACCGCGACGAGGTTTATGCGCGGGTAAATCTGACGCCTTATTCGCCATCCGGAGACGAGGCGGATTCGAATATCGTGACCGGCCAGTTCGGGCCCGATTGATCGTGGTATAAGGAAAGATGTGACGGGAGGCCCGCGACCTGCGAAAGGCTCGCGGGCTGCCCCGCAACTCGATCCGAAAGACCTATTGAATCATGACCTACAACAGTTCGTTCCAGGACCGCGCCGGCCAGGCGGCCGAGGCCAAGCGCAAGGCGCTGGAACAATATAAATCGCGACCGCCGGTCGACGAGAAGGTCGCGGCGGAGCGCCTGGCGGCCCAGCAGGAGCGGGAAGCCGCGAAGGCTCAAAAGGCGGCGGCGAAGAAGGCCGAACGCAAGGCCGCCGAAGACAAGGCTGCAGCGGATGCCGCGGCCAAGGCGGCTGCAGCGGCTCCTAAAACGGAGGCCGAGCGGAAGGCCGAGCGCGATGCACGCTATGCGGCCAGGAAGAAACGCAAGTAGGCACCGAGCATAAGGGAGCGTTTGGGCGACGGCTGCCATTTCAGGAAGCTCGCGTCCGGGTAGGGCGGGCGTTCGGGCGCGCCTTCCTGGGCCCACCACATGCGCCGCGACCGGTCGAGCCAGTCGGTGAGCTCGGTCGACACGATCTCCACCAGCCGGTGCTCGCCGCGGTGGAGCGATTGCAGCACCTGGCGCGCGTCGAAGCCGAAGTCGGCCGACATCAGGTCGAGCATGACTTCCGTGACGGTGACCTGGCGCAGGTAGAAATCGGCGGCGACGATCTCTCCATTGAGGCGCGCCTGCCGCTCGGCCGCGACCTTTCGCATGAACTTGAGGCCGACGGTGTGGATGAGATGCCATTTCTGCTCCTCGTCGATAGGGAGCTCGTCGGCGGGCTCGGGCTGCGGATCGGCGAGGATGTGGCGGCCCTGCTTCGCGCGCCGCTGGATGCCCGGGACCTCGCCGAGAAACGGCGGCTGGGAATCGAGGCCGTTGCGGCGGCGGCCGATGATGATCGCCGCGTCCCACGACAGGCGGAAGCTGCGCGCGCCGGGCGTCTTGTAGAGCGCCTCCGCGCCGGTCGCGTGCTTGCCCATCTGCCACACGGCGGCCTGCACGGTGCCGGCGGCGGCGATGCGGGCGATCAGCTCCCGCTGAAGCTCCGAAGTCCAGCCGTCGGGGCGCTTCACCTTGCGCACCACGGGATCGAAGCGGAGCAGGGGCGCGATCTCGGGGTCGGCGGCGAGGGTTGCGAAATCGGGGATATCGGTGCCGCTTGCGGGCGCGGCGGACCCTTTGGGTGCCTTCATCGGCGAGCGTGAACCAGACGAAATCCAAATAGGAAAGGGGGCGCTTGCGGAGCGCCGCGCGGCGTGGCTGCGCCGTCCGACCCTGAGCCGAGCCGGGGGGAAACCCTTACGGAATCCGGGGTTTGGCCCAATGGAGACAATCGCGCTGCTGTTGTTGATCCCTGTCAGGGTCCTGAGGGGCTCGCGTTCTCGATAACCGGAGGAAATACCATGCAACGCAAGCAGCTCACCATGCTCGCCATCGCGAGCGCGCTCGTCTTCTCGACGGGCGTCGCGGCCAAGCCGACGATCAATACCCACGTGGCACCCGGCGTGAACTTCGCCCAATACAAGACCTATACGTGGCTCCGCACCAACCCGCCCGGCGGGTTCGATCCCATCCGGTTCCAGAACCTGCAGGGCAATATCGACGGCAGGCTGGCGGAGAAGGGCTACAGCCAGGGCTCGCCGGCCGACCTCACGCTCGTGCTGACCGTGGGCAAGCGGCAGAAGGTCGATCTCGATACGTGGAACTCGTACGGCTACAGCGACGCCTATACGCGCACCGAAGGCGAAGTGGCGCTGGACGCCTTCGACACCAAGACCAAGAAGGCGGTGTGGCACGGACGGATCACCGACATCATCAACCCGAACAAGCCCGACCCCGCGCGGGCGGAAGCGGCGGTTACGAAGCTGCTGGAGCAGTTCCCGGGGCATTGATCGCCTGACGGGTGAAGTAGGGCCGGCTCTAACCCAGCCGGCCCGCATCCGCTTCTTGTCCGGCGCGGCACAAACCCCCGCTGTTGCTCGAAAGCATGAGGTTAATGTATAGTTAACGCGTCCGGAGTCGGGCGATTGACCTCGCGCGCCCGAGTTTTCCGAGGCATCGGTGGCTTATCGGAGGTGGCGTAATGAAGTATTCCCGCCTGGCCGCAGCAACGGCCCTTACCCTGACATTCACAACGACTCCCGCGGCCGCTCAGGTCTTCCCGGGACTGTACAACACGGGCACGGACGCGACGAACACGGCGCTTGCCAGCGATGGGCTCGTCGACCCGCATTATGTGGTGATGGGCTCGACATCCGGGGGCACTTTCCCGGCACCGGCCTACACCTACACCCACCCGGCCTATGCGGCGAACGATGCGGATTCGCGCTGGATCTCGCTCGGCATGGACGGGAACCCTGGCAACAACGTCACGCAGTATCGGCTGACCTTCGACCTGACGGGCTATGACCCGGCGACGGCCTTCATCAATGGCCTGTGGGGCGCGGACAATAGCGCGACGATGTGGCTCAACGGCGTCGATACGGGCAACCAGGTGTTCGACTTCGGCTCGCTCTACGCCTTCTCGATCACCGGCGGCTTCGTCAGCGGGCTGAACGTGCTCGACTTCTTCGTCACCGACGCCGGTCCACCGACTGCGCTCCGCGTGGACGGGCTGTCCGGACAGGCGGCGCTGGCAAACGGCAGCGCAGTGCCCGAGCCCGCGACCTGGGCGATGATGCTGGTCGGCTTCGGCGCGATCGGCATTACGATGCGGCGGCGGAAGGCCCTGGAGGCTGTCGCTTAGTCGAGAGCTATGCGAGGGGCGCTCGGGCGCTGACGTAACGGTAGAAAGACAGTAGCGGACCGGCATGAAAGACGTTCCGGTCCTGATTAATCGCGGCGGCGGCGCGGCATCCGCGGACCCCGAGATTGCCAAGACCGTGGAGGACGCGCTGCGCGCGGCGGGCGTGCCGGCGCGCGTCGAGCTGCTCACCGGCGACGATTGCACGGTGCGCCTCAGCGCGCTTGCCGAGCGCGGGGACCCCCTGGTCATCGTTGGCGGCGGCGACGGCACGATCAGCGCCGCCGCTTCCGCTCTGGCCGGGACGGGGACGCGGCTCGGAATCCTGCCGCTCGGCACTCTCAATCACTTCGCGCGGGACCTTTCGATCCCGGCGGAGCTGGGCGCAGCCGCCGAGCTGATCGCCGCGGGCACCGAACGGCGCGTGGACGTCGCGGAAATGAACGGGCGAGTCTTCGTCAACAACAGCGCGATCGGGCTCTACCCGCTGATGGTGCTGGACCGTGACTTGCAGCGTAAGCGGCTCGGGCGAAGCAAGCGGCTGGCGATGATCGTCGCATCGGCGCGCACGCTCGCCCGGTTCCACCATGAGCGCCTGACGCTGACGATCAATGACGAGAAGGAGCTGGTCGATACGCCGCTGCTGTTCGTCGGCAACAACGACTACCGGCTCGACATTGGCGCTGCAGGGCAGCGCGAAAGCCTGGACGACGGCAAGTTGTGCGTCCTGGTGATGCGCAAGAAGACGCGGCGCGGGTTCATCGCGGCGACCATCCGCGCGCTGCTCGACCGGGCGCGGGACGACGACATGGAGCGCATCGACGGCGTCGAGCGCCTGCGCGTGGCGAGCCGCCGGAGCCCGCTCCGCATCGCGCTCGACGGAGAAGTGATGCGCGAGGCGCCCCCGCTGGAGTATAGGATCCGAAAGCGCGCGCTGCGGGTCATCGCGCCGGGCTGAGGGAACCACGGCCCTCCCGCAGGGTTCGCGGCAGTGACGACAACGGAGTGAGGGTGCACTTGGCGACCCAGGCCGGTCGAGGATTGTCAGAACGCCTCCGCGCGCGCGGCACGCGCGTCGCGGGGATCGCGATCATGTTGCTTGGCGTCGGCGCTGCCCTGCTGCCCGCGGGCAAGAGCATTTCGTCGGACATGATCGGAGGCCTGCTGATCGCCGGCGGAATAACCGAGGCGGTCGCCGGTTCGCTGCGCCGCGACGTTCGTCCATACGCCATGGCGGCGGGCACCGTGACCGCGCTGGCGGGCGTGCTGTTCCTGCTCAATCCCGAAACGCATTTCTTTCCAACCGTCGTCCCGATCATCGGATGGCTATTGATCCGCAGCGTGATCCTGGCCGTCGCCAGCGGGGAGACGGGCGGTTCGGTCCGCACATGGACCGCGCTGTCGGCCGGCATGGACTTCCTTCTCGCGGTGCTGCTGGCCGCCGGACTTTCCATCTCCACGATTATCGTCAGCCTGTTCGGCCCGACGCGCGAGCTGGTGGCGAGCTTCGCGTGGATCCTTGCCGCGAGCTTCATCGTGAACGGATTGCTGCTGCTCGAAGTGGCAAGCTGTGTCGACGAATCCCCCGCGACGCCATCCTGATCCCATCCGGAATGTTCGAAAGCGCGCCCAACCTTTCCGTCTCGACCGTCGCGGAGATCGTTCGGCTCGCGGTCGCGCCCGTGTTCCTGTTGAGCGGTATCGGCGCCTTCCTGAATGTCCTCGCGTCGCGCCTCTCGCGCATCGTCGACCGTTCGCGCCAGCTGGAGCCGAAGTTGCTGGTGAGCCGCGGAGCGGAGCACGACCGCTGTATCGGCGAATTGCAGGTGCTGGACAGACGCATGAGCCTGGTCAGCTGGGCGCTCTTCCTGTCCGTGCTGTCCGCCGTGATGACCTGCCTGCTGGTCGCGCTGCTGTTCGCCGCAACCCTGACACGGACCCACTATGGGACGGCGATCGCCTTGCTGTTCATCGCGTCCATGCTCGCGATCGGTGCCGGCTTTACGGTCTTCCTGATGGAGACCTGGGTCGGATCGCGCGCCGTGCGCATCCGGTCCGACCTCCTCCAGCATCGGGTGGACGAAGGCGACTAGGCCTCCTATCCGCCGCGGACGAAACAGGGAGCTTCTCGATTCATGAACCGCACCGACTTGTCCGCTTCATCCGTCCTCGACCGCGTGCTCGTCCTGGAGATGGTGCGGGTCACGGAGGCCGCGGCGATCGCGGCGTCGAAATGGATCGGCCGGGGCGACAATGACGCCGCGGACGATGCCGCGGTCGAAGCGATGCGGGCAGCGCTCAACGAACTGCCGATGGACGGAACGGTGGTCATCGGCGAGGGCGAGCGCGACGAAGCCCCCATGCTCTATATCGGCGAAAAGGTCGGATCGGCGCAGGATAGCGGCCCCAGGATCGACATCGCGCTCGACCCGCTGGAAGGAACGACTCTCACTGCGAACGCGGGGCCCAATGCGCTGGCGGTGCTGGCCATCGCCGAAAGCGGCTGCCTGCTGAACGCGCCCGACGTCTATATGCAGAAGCTCGCCGTCGGCCCCGGCTATCCGGAAGGCACGATCGACCTTCGCAAGTCGCCGGCCGACAACATCCGCGCAATTGCAAAGGCCAAGGGCGTTGAGCCCGGAGAGATCGTCGCCTGCGTCCTCGACCGCCCGCGTCATGCCGACATCATTGCCGATCTTCGCGGCCTCGGCTGCGGCATCAAGCTGATCCCGGACGGCGACGTCGCGGGAGTGATCGCCACCGCCGATCCCGACACCGGCATCGACGTATACATGGGCAGCGGCGGCGCACCCGAGGGCGTGCTGGCCGCGGCTGCGCTGCGCTGCGTGGGCGGCCAGATCCAGGGCCAGCTCCTGTTCCGCAACGACGACGAGGTCGCGCGGGCGCGCCGCTGGGGCATCGACGACCTCGACCGCGTCTATAGCCTGCGCGAGATGGCCAAGGGCGACTGCATCTTCGCCGCGACGGGCGTGACGGACGGATCGCTGCTCGAAGGCGTCCACCGGCGCAAGGCGTGCGTCACCACGCAGAGCATCGTCATGCGCGCAAGCACCGGGACGATCCGCCGCGTATCCACCGAATATCACGACCTCGCGCACCGCGGCCTCTAGACCGCTACTGCCGTACGGCTAGACTGCCGTGCGAATGGCCAGCGACGAGCCCCACCTCCTGCCAGTCGAGCCCGGCTACAAGCATGTGATCAGAGTGCGGATGGCGATCGCCGGCCTGGGGCTCACCGGAATATCGTTCGTCTTGGATCGCGTCCTGCTCCAGCCCGAAGGTTTCGGTGGCATTCTGGCCGGCGCGGCGATCGTGCTGACGGCTCTCCTGATCGTCGTCGTGCCGCAGCGAATTTACCGGCGATTGCGATACGGTGTCGGCGAGCGGTTCTTGCAGGTTGTCCGCGGCTGGTTGTTCCACACCGACACCGTCGTCCCATTGGTCCGCGTCCAGCACCTCGACGTCGTTCGCGGGCCGTTCGACAAGATGTTTGGAACCGCGAGCCTGGTCGTGCACACGGCCGGAACCCACAACAGTGTGGTGATCGTTCCCGGGCTCGCGCCTGGCCGCGCCGCCGAGATGCGCGACATCATCCGCGAGCATGTCAGCACCGACGCTGCCTGACGACAACGCCGTCGGCCCGCCGGAGCGGCTCCACCCGCTTTTCCTGGTGAAGGGGATCGGAGGCTCGATCCGAGGGTTGGCGGGCCTCTACGCATTCCTCGGCTATCTCGTCATTTCCGGCCAGTGGCGCTTCGCGATCCTCGCCGCGGCCGCGTTCCTGCTGTTCGGCATCGTCGGCGGGATCCTCTACTGGCGGCGCTTCGAATATCGCGTCGGGCAGAGCGAGATCCGGATCGATAGCGGGATCCTGAGCCGCCGCCACCGGTCGATCCCGTTCGAGCGCATCCAGGACGCGGACATCACCCAGGGCCGCTCGACCGGCTGCTCGGCATTGCACAGGTGAAGTTCGAAACCGGTGGAGGAAGCCCGGGCACGAACGCGGACGAGGGTGTGCTTCAGGCGATCACGCTGCAAAGGGCTCACGAGCTCCGCGAGCTGATCCGGGCACGACGGGCCGGGACACGCTCGGTCGATCAACAAGTCCAGGAGGACCGGCCGCCGGTCTATGCGATGGATCTCGGGCGCTTGCTCATCGCCGGCGCGTTCAACTTCTCTCTTGCCATATTCGCGGGCCTGATCGGCGTCACCCAGACTTTTGGCGATGCGCTCGGCTTCGATCCGTTGAGCGAGCGCTTTTGGCGTAACCTGCTGGCTGCCAGCGCACCTTTGCAGGACTTCGCGCTCGCGCACCGCGGCGTCGTGGTCATTGCAGGATCGACGCTATTGATTCTGATTGGGGCCGCGACCGGGGTCATCCGCACGGCGCTGCTCGATTACGGCTTTCGCCTCGACCGGACGGAGACCGGCCTCCGCCGACGCCGCGGCCTGCTCACGCGCACCGACGTCAGCCTGCCGCTGAAGCGCGCTCAGGCGGCCGTCGTCACGACCGGGCCAGTCCGCGATGCATTCGGCTGGAGCGAACTGTCGCTCAAGAGCCTTGCCAGCGACGAAGGCGGCAGGCGGGCCCATGTGCTGGCTCCGCTCGCGAAGGACGAAGAGATCAATCACGTCCTTTCGGAGCTCGGCTGGCGCCCGCTTCCGGACACGCCCGGTTGGCGGCAGGTCTCGAAGAGCTACGTCGGGGCGTTCGCACTCGCCATCTCGCCGCTTCTGCTGGCGCCAGCGGTTCAGGCGCTTGTCTTCCCGCCCGCCGCCATCGCCTTTGCTGCCGCACTGGCCGGCGTCGTGGGCCTCCGCTGGCTCGCATGGAAGCGAACGGCTTATGCGCTCGACGGCGATCGGCTGCTGGTTCGTACCGGCTGGTGGCGCCGGCGGCTGCTGGTGTTGCCGTTCGCCCGGATCCAGAGCGCCGACGTGGCCGAGAACTTCGTGTCCCGACGGTTCGGAACGGCAAACCTGAGGCTGGGAGTCGCTGGAGGCGCGATGGCCGGCGAGATTATCCCCGCAATCCCCAGCGCGACGGCGCGCCAGCTGCGAGAACAGATGCTATCACTGCCGGCATGAGCTTCCCGGTGAACATCGAAAAGTCGGTCACCGGCCAGCCGTGGCGCTGGCGGCGGCCTGCAGATCCGGCGATCGGCATAGACACGCTGGTCGACGAACTGCTGCTCGCGCGGGGCGTGGCGCGTGACGATCTGCCGCGCCACCGGGAGCCCAAAATCCGCGACTTCATGCCCGACCCGTCCTGCTTCCGCGACATGGACAAGGGCGCGCAGCGCGTCGCCGATGCCATCCAGAAGAAGCAGACGGTTGCGATCTTCGGCGACTATGACGTCGACGGCGCGACCAGCGCGGCGTTGCTGGTGCTGCTGCTGAGGCGGCTTGGCGCCGATCCCATTGTCTACATCCCCGACCGGCTGATGGAGGGCTACGGCCCGTCCGGGAAGGCCCTGGTCGAATTGAAGGACCGCGGCGCGGACGTGGTCGTGTGCGTCGACTGCGGAGCCCAGGCCTTCGAGGCGCTGGAGCAGGCGGACGCGGCAGGACTCGACGTGATCGTCGTCGACCATCACCAATGCGCGAGCCTGCTGCCCATCGCGCACGCGCTCATCAATCCCAACCGGCTCGACGAGAGCGAAGACGGGGCGGCGCACGGCCACCTCGCCGCGGTCGGCATGGCGTTCCTGCTTGGCGTTGCGCTGCTGCGCGAGCTCAGAAATCGCGGATTCTTCGAGGCGCTGACCGAACCAAAGATCATCGACCTGCTCGACCTCGTCGCGCTCGGCACGGTGGCCGACGTGGCGAGGCTGAAGTCGCTCAACCGGGCCTTCGTCACGCAAGGGCTGAGGGTGATGGCGGCGCGCGCAGAACATCGGCCTCGCCGCGCTGGCCGAAGCGGCGAGGCTGGTGAAGGCGCCGTCCTGCCGCGATCTCGGCTTCGCGCTTGGGCCGCGGATCAATGCCGGCGGCCGGGTCGGCAAGTCGGACCTCGGCGTGCGGCTGCTGACCTGCACCGACCCCGAAGAAGCGCGCGCGCATCGCCGCCGAGCTCGACCGGCTCAACGAGGAGCGACGCGCGATCGAGATGCTGGTGTGCGAGCAGGCGGAGGAACAGGCCGCGAAGCTCAACCGGCGCGCCGTGCTCACGGTCATGGCGAGGGGCTGGCACCCGGGCGTGATCGGCATCGTCGCCGGGCGGATCAAGGAACGCTTCGGCCGCCCCGCGATCGTCATCGCCGAAGTGCGAGGACGGCACGGGGCAAGGGCTCGGGACGCTCCATCTCGGGCGTCGACCTTGGCGCCGCGGTGCTTGCCGCGAAGGACAGCGGGCTGCTGATCGCCGGCGGCGGTCACGCCATGGCGGCCGGGCTGACGCTCGCGCGCCGGCGGGCTCGAGCCGTTTCGCGACTTCATCAACGAGCGGCTCGCCGCAGACGTCGAAAAGTCGCGCGAGGACCGGGCGCTGCTGCTCGACGCGCTGCTTGCGCCGGGCGGGGTCGCGGCGAACCTGTGCGACGCGCTGGACTCGGCCGGCCCCTATGGCGCCGGCTGGCCCAGCCCGCGGGTCGCCGCCGGACCGGCCCGACTGCTCAAGGCGAGCATCGTCGGCAACGGCCATGTCCGCGGCATCGCCTGCGGCGACGACGGCAAGAGCTTCAAGTGGATCGCCTTCCGCAGCGCCGAGACCGAGCTTGGCCAGGCGCTGCTTTCGTCCGCCGCAGACCGGCGCTGGTGGCTCGCCGGAACGATCAAGCGCGACGAGTGGAACGGCGGCAATGCGGCCGAGATGCACCTCGAAGACGCTGCGCTTGCTTGACGCTTCTCGCCCCCTCGCCTAACCGGCGAGCCGCTCCTGAGCGGCCCCATCGTCTAGCGGTCTAGGACGTCGCCCTTTCACGGCGAAAACACGGGTTCGAGTCCCGTTGGGGTCACCAACTTCTGTTGTTGGATCTCAGGCTGTTTGCGTGCCGTCTAGCGTCCAACCTGGCTTCAGGCTTATGGGGGGCTCGTGATCGCATCAATATCCGATGTGAAGACATGCCGGCTCGGCGCCGCCTGGCGCATCGGACTTGCCGCAATCGCAAGCTTCGCCGCCGCGGGATGCAACCGAGGCATCCTGGATCCGGTGGGCCCGGTGGGGCAGGCCGAGAAAACGATCCTCATCAATTCCACCGCGATCATGCTGGCGATCATCATCCCGACGATGATCGCGACCGTCGCCTTCGCCTGGTGGTTCCGGCGCGGGAATTCGAAAGCGACCTACCGGCCGGATTGGGAATATTCCGGCGCGATCGAGCTGGTCGTCTGGGGCATCCCGATCCTGACCATCATGCTGCTCGGCGGAATCACGTGGATCGCGAGCCACCAACTCGAACCGAGCAAGCCGCTGGCGTCGAACAAGCCACCGCTCAAGGTCGAGGTCGTCTCGCTCGATTGGAAATGGCTGTTCATCTATCCCGACCAGGGCATCGCGAGCGTCAACCAGCTCATCGTCCCGGTCGGCGACGCCGGTCAGCTTCCGAGCTGACGTCCTCGGGCGTGATGAACATCTTCTTCGTGCCGCAGCTCGGCAGCCAGATCTACACCATGGCGCGGAATGACGACGCGCCTTCACCTGCAGGCCGACCACCTCGGGACCTATGAGGGCTTGTCCGCCACATTTCAGCGGTGACGGCTTTGCCGGTCATGCGGTTCAAGGTTGATGCGCGTGCCGGCCGACGAGTTCGCGGAGTGGGTCGATGCCACGCGAGCGCCGGTCCGGCTGCTCGACGCAGCACGCTTATGCCGATCTGGCCAAGCCGAGCCAGCGGTGCGCCTTTCACCTTCGCGCCGTCGCGCCCGAGCTGTTCAACGCGACATCATGAGCACCGCCGCCTGACCCGTAACGCTCGCCGGCTCAACAAGCCGACATCACAGAGGGCGGAGGATGAACCTGCTTGGCAAGCTCAGCTGGAACGCGATCCCGTTCCATGAGCCGATCGTGATGGGCGCGTCGGCATGGATGGTCCTGGCGGTGGTCTCGCTCGTCCTTGGTGGGTCACGCTGAAGGGATACTGGCCCTATCTGTGGAGCGAGTGGATCACGATCGTCGACCATAAGCGCATCGGCGTCATGTACTATCGTGCTGGCGCTGCTCATGCTGCTCCGCGGCTTTGCCGACGCGATCATGATGCGCGCGCAGCAGGCAGTCGCGGCCGGCGCGCGCAGGGATATCTGCCGCCCGAGCATTTCGACCAGATCTTCTCGGCGCACGGCACGATCATGATCTTCTTCGTGGCGATGCCGTTCGTGATCGGGCTGATGAATTTCGTCGTGCCGCTGCAGCTCGGCGTGCGCGACGTCGCCTTCCCGACGCTGAACTCTGTCAGCTTCTGGCTCACCGCATCGGGCATACTGCTATCAACATCTCGCCTGGCCGTCGGCGAGTTCGCAAAGACCGGCTGGGTCGCCTATCCGCCGCTCAGCGAGCTGCAATTCTCGCCCGGCGTCGGGGTCGACTACTACCTCTGGCGCTGCAGATCTCCGGCATCGGCACGTGCTGACGGGAATAAATTTCGTCACGACGATCCTGAAAATGCGCGCGCCGGGCATGAGCTATATGCGCATGCCGGTGTTCTGCTGGACCTCGCTTGCCTCCAACCTGCTCATCGTCGCGGCTTTTCCGGTTCTGACCGCCACTTCGCGATGCTGCTGCTCGACCGTTATCTCGGCTTCCACTTCTTCACGGTCGACGCCGGCGGCAACCCGATGATGTACGTGAACCTGTTCTGGGTCTGGGGTCATCCGGAGGTCTACATCCTGGTCCTGCCGGCGTTCGGCATCTTTTCCGAGGTCGTCGCGACCTTCTCCGGCAAGCCGCTGTTCGGCTACCGCTCGATGGTCGCCGCGACCATGGTCGATCTGCGTTCTCTCCTTCATGGTCTGGCTGCACCACTTCTTCACCATGGGCGCCAGCGCAGACGTCAACGCCTTCTTCGGCATCATGAGCATGATCATCGCGGTGCCGACGGGCGTGAAAATCTTCAACTGGCTGTTCACGATGTACGGCGGGCGGGTCCGATTCACCGTGCCGGTGTTGTGGTCGATCGGCTTCATGGTGACCTTCGTCATCGGCGGCATGACCGGCGTGCTGCTGGCCGTGCCGCCGGTCGGATTTCGTGGTGCACAACAGCCTGTTCCTGGTCGCGCATTTCCATCAAGTCATCATCGGCGGCGTCGTGTTCGGCGCCTGATGGCGGGTTACAATTATTGGTTCCCCAAGGCATTCGGCTTCACGCTCGACGAGCGGCTCGGGCAAGGCCGTCGTTCTGGTGCTGGTTCATCGGCTTCCATCTCGCCTTCATGCCGCTCTATGTGCTCGGCTCTGATGGGCATGACCCGGCGCATGCAGCATTACAATGATCCGACGTGGCAGCCGTGGCTGCATGTCGCCGCTGCTCGGCGCGGTCATCATCGGTGGCCGGCATCGTCCTGACCAGTCGTCCAGCTCGTCTTTCGATCCGCGACGCGCGATCAACGCCGCGACATGACCGGCGATCCCTGGGATGGGCGGACGCTGGAATGGTCCGACGCCTGTCGCCGCCGCCGCATTACAATTTCGCGGTGCTTCCCGACGTGCACGGCGAGGAAGCCTATTGGACCCGCAAGCAGATGGCGATCAAAGAGGAGCGGCTGATCGACGAGCCAAACTACCAGCCGATCGAAATGCCGGTGAACACGCCAACCGGAGTGATCGTCGCCTTCTTCGCCACGGTCTGCGGCTTCGCCATCATCTGGTACATCTGGTGGCTCGCGATCCTGGGGCTGATCGGCGCCTTTGCCATTTTCGTCTGGTACGCATGGCGCGACGAGCATGAGCATATCATCCCCGTCGAGGAGGTCAGGGCCAACGCTCGCGAGCGGCGGCGCATTCGCATGGAACATCTCCACAGCATAAGTCAGTCCGTATGAGCTCGGTCAGCGAAACCCCCGTCATCGGCCTGACTCACAGCGGCTCGGAAGATACCGGCCTTGGGCACCGCGGTCCCGAATCCAAGAGCATCGTCGTCCCCTACGGCTTCTGGCTGTTCGTCCTGTCCGACATGGTGCTGTTCTCGGCGCTGTTCGCGACCTACGCGACGCTGGTTCACGCGACCGACGGCGGGCCGACGACGAGCGAGCTGTTCGACCGCACCCTGGTCGCGATCGAAACCTTTGCGCTCCTGCTCTCGAGCTTTGTCTGCGGGCTGGCGATGATCACGGCCAAGCGCGGGAACATGGTGTGGACCCAGATTTGGCTCCTCATCACCGGAGTCCTCGGCTGCGTCTTCCTTTTCATCGAGCTTTACGAGTTCGCGATGATGATCGCCGAAGGCGCCGGACCGCAGCGCAGCGCATTCCTGTCGTCCTTCTTCACCCTTGTCGGGTGTCATGGCGCGCATGTCACCGCGGGCCTGCTGTGGCTCGGCACGATGATGGCCCAGATCTGGGCGAAGGGCTTCCAGCCGCACATCATGCGCCGGCTGCTCTGCTTCAGCGTCTTCTGGCACGCCCTGGACATCATCTGGGTGGCCATCTTCACCATCGTCTACCTGATCGGAACGTTGCCATGACCGAGGACGATCCCGAACTTCTGAACGTCGCTCCGGGCGAGCCGCACGACAGCATGCTGAGCGAGACGCTGAGCTATGTCCTTGGCCTCGGCCTTGCGCTGGCGTTGACCGGAATCTCGTTCTGGGTCGCTTCAACCTCGACTTTGTGGGGGCCCGGCATCGCGACCGGGCTCGTGGTGCTGGCCATCGCGCAGATGGGCGTTCACCTCGTCTTCTTCCTCCACATCACCAGCGGGCCGGACAATACCAACAATGTGCTCGCGCTGGCGTTCGGCGTGCTGATCGTCTTCCTGGTGATGATCGGGACGATCTGGATCATGCATCACATGAACACGAACATGGGGCCGGAGCCGAACATGATGAACCTGCAGATGCAGCGCGGCTAGCGCGGGATTTCAGCGCAGCCGCTCTGCGTGCCAACGCAGGTGATCGGCCATGAAGGTCGAGATGAAATAATAGCTGTGATCGTAGCCCGGTTGCATGCGCAGCTTGAGGCTGATCCCGGCGTCGACGCAGGCTTTTTCGAGAAGCTCCGGCCGCAGCTCTTTTTCCAGGAAACTGTCTGCCGTGCCGACGTCGACGAGCAGCTCGGCCACGCGCGCGCCATCCTCGATAAGGGCGACGGCGTCGTGTTTCCGCCAGCCCGCCGGATCGTCGCCGAGATAGCCGCCGAGCGCCTTTTGCCCCCACGGGACTTGCGACGGAGCGACGATCGGCGCGAATGCGGAGGCGCTGCGGAAGCGGCCGGGATTGCGGAGCGCGACGGTCAGCGCGCCGTGGCCGCCCATCGAATGGCCGGTGATCGATTGCCGCTCCATGTCGACGGGGAATTCCGCCGCGACGAGCGACGGAAGGTCTTCCGTCACATAGGTCCACATGCGGTAGTTCTGGGACCACGGGTCTCGCGCCGCATCGACGTAGAAGCCGGCGCCCTGGCCGAAATCATAGCCCTCGGCATTCGGCACGTCCTCCCCGCGCGGACTGGTGTCCGGCGCGACGAAGATCAGGCCTAGCTCCGCACAGGCGGCGCGATACTCGCCCTTTTCGGTGACGTTCGCGTGCGTGCAGGTCAGGCCCGACAAATACCAGACGACCGGAAGCTTGCCGCCGTGCTCGGCCTGGGGCGGCAGGTAGATCGAGAAGGTCATGTCCGTGCCTGTCGCCGCGGACGCATGCTTCACGACCAGCTGCCGGCCGCCATGAGCCTTGTTTTCGGAGAGAACGTCCAAGCTCAGGCGTCCGCCGGGGGCCGATAGTATCCGCACAGCTTGTTGCCGTCGGGATCGCGCAGGTAGGCGAGATACATCTTGCCGAACCCGGAGTCGCGCATGCCCGGCGGATCCTCGATCGCCGTGCCGCCATTTGCGATCCCGGCCGCATGCCAAGCATCAACCGCTTCGGGGTTCGGCGCCTTGAACCCGATCGTCGAGCCGTTGCCGTGGCTGCACGGCTGGCCGTCGATCGGCTCACCGACTCCCAGGGCGCCTTCCCGAGTCATCCACCAGTCCGACTTGCCGAAGTCCTGGCCGGGCTTGATCCCGAGCGCTCCCAACGTGGCGTTGTAAAATGCGCGCGACCGCTCACGGTCGCTGCAGCCGAGCATGACGTGGCTGAACATCGCTTCCTCCCTTCAGATCGATACGGCGGCGCGTTGCGGCGAATCCCCGCCGAGATTGTGCGTGCCGTTGGGCTCGATGTTGATCATCTTGACCTCGCCTTGCCGCGCCACCGGCCGATGCTCCACACCGCGAGGCACGACGAAAAGATCGCCTGGACCGAGGGTGACGGTCCGGTCGCGCATTTCGATGTCGAGCACACCGTCCAGCACCAGAAAGAGATCGTCCGTGTCGTCGTGCTTGTGCCACACGAATTCGCCCTCGACCTTCACGATGCGGATGTCGTTACCGTTGTAGCTCGCGACGATCCGCGGCGCCCAATGGTCGGAGAAACTGTCAAGTTTCTCCGGAATGTTGATCTTGTCCTGCATCAGTAAACCACCACGCTACGGATGCTCTCGCCCGCGTGCATCAGGTCGAAGCCCTTGTTGATCTCGTCGAGCGTCAGGACGTGCGTGATCATCGGATCGATGGCGATCTTTCCGTCCATGTACCAGTCGACGATCGTGGGCACGTCGGTGCGGCCTTTCGCTCCGCCGAACGCCGTTCCGCGCCAGTTGCGGCCGGTGACGAGCTGGAACGGCCGCGTGGCGATTTCCTTTCCCGCCTCGGCGACGCCGATGATGATCGACGTGCCCCAGCCGCGGTGGCAGCATTCCAGCGCGGTGCGCATCACGTCCGTATTGCCGGTCGCGTCGAAGGTGTAGTCGGCGCCGCCGTCGGTCATCTCGACGATCCTGGCGACGATGTCCTCGCGGCTCATGCCCCTGGTGTTGAGGAAGTCGGTCATGCCGAACTTGCGGCCCCATTCCTCGCGGTCCGGGTTAATGTCGACGCCGACGATCTTGTTCGCCCCGACCAGCCTGGCGCCCTGGATCACGTTGAGGCCGATCCCGCCGAGGCCGAAGACGACGACGTTGGCGCCCGGCTCGACCTTGGCCGTCTTGACCACCGCGCCGACGCCCGTCGTGACGCCGCAACCGATGTAACAGCTGGTCTTGAACGGGGCGTCCTCGCGGATCTTCGCCACCGCGATCTCTGGCAGCACGGTGAAGTTCGAGAAGGTCGAGCAGCCCATGTAGTGGAAGATTTGCTGCCCCTTGTAGCTGAAACGGCTGGTGCCGTCGGGCATCAGGCCCTTGCCCTGAGTCGCGCGGATCGCGGTGCACAGGTTCGTCTTGCCGCTGAGGCACGACTTACACTGGCGGCATTCGGGCGTGTACAAAGGGATGACGTGATCGCCGGGCTTCACGGTGGTCACGCCGGGGCCGACCTCGCGGACGATGCCGGCGCCCTCGTGACCGAGAATCGACGGGAAAATGCCTTCCGAGTCGAAGCCGTCGAGAGTGTAGGCGTCGGTGTGGCAGATGCCTGTGGCCATGATCTCGACCAGCACTTCGCCCTGCTTGGGACCCTCAAGGTCGAGCTCGACGATCTCCAGCGGCTTCTTGGCTTCGAAGGCGACGGCGGCGCGGGTCTTCATTCAATTGATCCCCTGGGAGGTGGCGGCAGCAACGTGCTCGACTCTGCCCCGCAGAGTGTGCGCGCGTCGCTTGCCACTGTGATTGGCTTGGGCCAATGCCTAATCCGATGCAGGCGAACAACCCGCTTCAGGGGCGGCATGCCCTGATTACGGGCGGCGGAACGGGGATCGGGGCCGCCGCCGCCAAGCAACTCCGTAGCGCCGGAGCGAAGCTGTCGTTGCTCGGGCGAAGGCTCGACCCGCTCAACGCGGTGGCGAACCCTCTGGGCGGCACGGCGATCCAGTGCGATGTGACCGACGCCGACCGCATCCGCGCCGCCTTCGATGAAGCCCGCTCGGCAAACGGCCCGATCGATCTGCTGGTCATCAATGCCGGGATTGCGGAGAGCGCCCCGTTCCACAAGATAACGCGTGAGAGCTGGGACAGGATCATCGGCGTCAACCTGACCGCGGCATTCGAATGCGCGCAGGCAGCAATCGGCGATCTGCTCAAGAGCGATAACGGACGAATCATCTTCGTGGCGTCCGTCGCTTCGCTTCGGGGGGTTCCGTACGCCGCGCATTATGCCGCGTCGAAGCACGGGCTCCTCGGCCTGATGCGCAGCCTCGCCGCGGAATATGCGAAGACCAACTTGACGGTGAACGCGGTTTGCCCAGGCTATGTCGACACGCCGATGACGGACCAGTCGGTCGCGCGCGTTTCGCAGATCACGGGCCGCAGCGAAGAGGATTCACGCTCGGCAATCACCAACATGAACGCGAGCGGGAGGCTGGTCGACCCGCAGGCCATCGGCAACGTGATCGCAATGCTCTGCCAGCCCTTGAGCCGCGACATCAACGGCGCGGCGGTCACGCTCGACGGGGGAACGAGCGCGTGAGGTTTGACGCGGCCGCCTTTGCGCCGACGCATTTCCTGTGGGAGTTTGCGAACGGCGTTGCGACGATCACGCTCAACCGGCCCGAGCGGAAGAATCCGCTGACCTTCGAAAGCTACGACGAGCTGCGCGACACGTTCCGCGACCTCCGTCACGCGCCCGGCGTGAAAGTCGTCTTGATCCGCGGAGCGGGCGGCAATTTCTGCTCGGGCGGCGACGTGCACGAGATCATCGGCCCGCTGACGAAAATGGACTCGAACGGGCTGCTGGCCTTCACCCGCATGACGGGAGACCTGGTCCGCGCCATGCGCGCCTGCCCGCAGCCGATCGTCGCGGCGATCGAAGGCGTATGCGCGGGCGCCGGTGCGATCATCGCCATGGCGAGCGACATCCGTTTCGCGCAGCCCGGGGCGAAGACCGCGTTCCTGTTCAGCCGCGTTGGCCTGTCGGGCGCAGACATGGGCGCCTGCGCGATCCTGCCGCGCCTGATCGGCCACGGCCGCGCGGCGGAACTGCTGTTCACCGGCCGCAGCATGAGCACCGACGAAGGATTCGCCTGGGGCTTCTTCAACCGCGTCGTCGAGGATGTGTTCGCCGAGGCCTATGCGCTCGCGGACCAGATGGCCAAGGGTCCCGGCATCGCCCACGCCGTGACCAAGCGGCAGCTCGACGCGGAATGGCACGTGTCGATCGAGGAGGCGATCGAGATGGAAGCGCGGGCGCAAGCCTTCTGCATGGAAACCAACGACTTCCGGCGCGCGTACGAAGCGTTCGCGGCGAAGGAATCACCGGAGTTCCAGGGTGACTGACCTTAGCTGGCCCTTCTTCGAGACAAGGCATCGCGAGCTGGCGAACGCGCTCCAGGATTGGGCCGGCGACAATCTCGCGGGCCGCTACGCCGAGGATCTGGACGACGAATGCCGCGTGCTTGTGCGGGAGCTGGGCGGCGCCGGCTTCCTGAAACTGTGCGTCGGTGACGCGAAGCGCCGGCCGGATGTGCGCAGCCTCGCGATCGCGCGCGAAACGCTCGCTTATCACTCGGGCCTGGCCGATTTCGCCTTCGCCATGCAGGGTCTGGGATCCGGCGCGATCTCGCTGTTCGGCACGATCGAGCAGAAGCGCGAATGGCTGCCGAGAGTCGCGAGCGGCGAAGCCATTGCGGCCTTCGCGATGACCGAGCCGGAGTGCGGTTCGGACGCCGCAAACATTGCGACGTCGGCGATGCGGGACGGCAACGAATGGGTGCTCGTCGGCGAGAAGACCTACATTTCCAACGGCGGTATTGCCGACTTCTACGTGACCTTCGCGCGGACGGGCGAAGGCGAGGGCGCGCGTGGACTTTCCGCGTTCATCGTCCCGGCCGAAGCTGTCAGCGTCGAGGAGCGCATCGACGTCATCGCGCCGCATCCGCTCGCGCGCATCACATATGACAATGCGCGCATTCCGGCGGATTCGATCGTCGGCGAACCCGGCGAGGGATTCCGGATCGGCATGGAAACGCTCAACCTGTTCCGCGTGACCGTCGGCGCAGCGGCGCTCGGATTTGCCAAGCGCGCGCTCGACGAGGCGCTTTCGTTCGCGCGCGACCGGCGGCTCGGAAGCGGGACGCTCGCCGACAATGCGGTGACGCAGGAAAAGCTCGCCGACATGGCGCTGCTCAACGATGCGTCGGCGCTGCTGATCTACCGCGCGGCGTGGCAGCAGGACATCGGCGGAATCGACAACCGTCGCGCGGCCGCCATGGCCAAGCTCCATGCCACCGAGGCAGGAAGCCAGGTGATCGACATGGCGGTGCAGATGCACGGCGGCGCCGGCGTCACCCGGGGCGTCAAGGTCGAAGAGCTGTACCGCGACATCCGCGCCCTCAGGATCTACGAAGGCGCGAGCGAGGTGCAGCGCCAGATTATTGCAAGAGACCTGCTGAGGGAGGCGCGCTGATGAAGGTTCTTCAACCGCCGGGATGGCCGCGCCCCAAGGGCTATTCAAACGGGATTAGTACGCGCGGCCGGATGATCTTCACCGGCGGCATCGTCGGCTGGGACGAGAACGAAAGCTTCCCCGAGTACACGCTGCACGGACAGTTCGCGCGAATCCTTCGCAACACACTTGCGATCCTCGCCGAGGATGGCGCGGGGCCCGAACATATCGTCCGCATGACCTGCTACGTCACCGACCGCCACGAATATGTCGTGTCGCGCGACGAGATCGGCACGGCGTGGCGCGAGATCATGGGCGCGAACTATCCGGCGATGGCGCTGGTCGAGGTGAAAGGCCTGGTCGAGAGCGCCGCCAAGGTCGAGATCGAGACAACGGCGGTCGTTCCCGACTGATGCGCGACACGTTTGTCGAGGACCGCCTTCCCCCGCGGGAGCTGCTTCCGGAATTCCGTTTCGACCTGCCCGAGCTGCAATATCCCGAGCGGCTGAACGCGGCGGCGGAATTGCTGAAGGCCGGCGCGCCGGATGCGCTTGCGATCGTCAACGAGCACGGACGTTGGACCTATCGCGATCTCGACGATTTCAGCGGGCGCATCGCGCGGCTTCTGATCGACGAGCATGGCCTCAATCCCGGCAATCGCGTGCTGCTGCGGGGTCCCAACGGCTACACGATGTTCGCCGCGTGGCTCGGCATCTTAAAGGCCGGCGGCGTCGTGGTCGCGACCATGCCGCTGCTTCGTCCCGGCGAGATCGCGACGGTCATCGAGCGCGCACAGGTCTCGCACGCCATCGTCGACAGCCGCTTCATCGGCGACTTCCGTGCAGCGGTAGAACAGACACACAGCATCAAGCACATCGTTAAATATGACGGCGATTACGGGAAGGGCGAGCTGGAGACGCGCACAGCGTCGTTAGAGCCGCTGCCCGCGGTCGACACCGGGCGCGACGACCCGTGCATCATCGCCTTCACCAGCGGCACGACCGGCATTCCGAAGGGCTGCGTCCAGTTCCATCGCGACGTGCTCGCGCCCTGCGACACCTTTGCGAAGCATCTCATTGGGCCGAAGCCCGGCGACGTCTTCCTGACCAGCGCGCCGATGGCGTTCACGTTCGGGCTCGGGATCACGCCGATGTTCCCGCTGCGCTTCGGAGCGGCGAGCGCGACGCTGGAGCAGGCCAGCCCGCCGGTCCTGCTCGACGCGATCGCTAGGTTCGGCGTCACGCACCTAGGCACCGCGCCCACCGCCTACAAGGCGATGCTATCGCAACCCGCGCTGGACGAAGCGCTGAAGACCCTGCGCTCCTGCATCTCCGCCGGGGAGCATCTGCCCGATGCGACCTGGCGGGCATGGAAAGAGCGGACGGGGATCGCGATCACCGACGGCATCGGCTCGACCGAGATGATGCACATCTTCGTGTCCGCCGCGGGCGACGACATCCGTCCCGGCTCAACCGGCAAGGCGGTGCCCGGCTACATCGCGACCGTGCTCGACGACTTCGGGGAGCCCCTGCGCGAGGGCGTCGGCCGCCTCGCGATCAAGGGCCCGACCGGCTGCCGCTACGTCGACGACGAGCGCCAGCGGAACTACGTCGAGAACGGCTGGAACGTCACGGGCGACACCTACCGCCGCGATGCCGACGGCTATTATTGGTACCTCGCGCGCAGCGACGACATGATCGTCAGCTCCGGCTACAATATCGGTGCTCCGGAGGTGGAGAATGCGCTCCTGTCGCACCCCGCCGTCGCCGAATGCGCGGTGATCGGCGCGCCCTGCCCCGAACGCGGCCAGAAGGTGAAGGCGTTCGTGGTCTTAGCGGCGGATGCGGAACCGTCGGACGAGCTAATCGCGGAGCTGCAGGCCCACGCCAAGGCCGCAATCGCGCCCTACAAATATCCGCGTGAGGTCGAGTTCGTGGACGCGCTGCCCAAGACTGCCACGGGTAAGCTCAGGCGGAGCGAGTTGCGGAGCCGTGCCAATGAAGCGTAGCCGCAACATCGACGCCGGAATCTGGGGCGCGGCACTGGTTATCTTCTTCGGCGGATACTTCCTTGGCGTGCAGGCCTCGCCTTACTTTCCGCTCTTCGTAGCCTTTTGCATGGCTTACGGAGCGGCCGTAACTGCCTACTGGATATTCGCGAAGCCGAGCGAACAGCGGCCTACTCAAACTCCACGATGACCTGATCGACCGCGAGGCTGTCGCCCGCTTTCGCCGGCGTCGCCTTGACCGTCGCCGCCTTGGGCGCGCGGAGGATGTTTTCCATCTTCATTGCTTCCATCACCGCCACCGGCTGGCCCGGCTCGACCTTGTCGCCAACCGCGACGTCGAGCTTCGTGAGCAGCCCCGGCATCGGCGCGAGAAGGAAGCGCGACAGGTCCGGCGGCACCTTCTCGATCATGTGCCTGGCGAGGTCCGCGACATGCGGCGAAAGCACTTGCACCTTGTGGCTGGCGCCGCGGGTCTGAAGCTCCCAGTCGCGGCCGACGCGGCGCACCTGGACCGTGTGCATCCGCCCGTCGACGCTGACGGTCAGCAGCCGCTGGCCGGGTTTCCACCGCCCCACGATGTCGACGAGATCCCCGTCATCCGTGACCGCGATCGTGCCGCCCTTGTAAGGCTTGATCCGCACCTTGTGGGTCTCGCCCGCGATTTTCACGACGCGCTCGCACGGGAAATGCGGGCGGTCGCCAAGCTGGTCGCTGATCTCGACAGCGCGATCGTCAGTGATCACCGCGACCATGCCGGCAATCGCCGTCAGGTCCTCGATCAGCTGCTTGTCCGCGGGCGCGCCCTCGAACCCGTCCGGATATTCGTCGGCGATGAAGTCGGTCGCGAGATTTCCTTCGCGGAAACGCGGGTGCTGCATCAGCGCGGACAGGAAATCGACATTGTCGGAAATGCCGTCGATCACGAACTGGTCGAGCGCGGCAATCTGCGCGTCGATGGCTTCCTCGCGCGTCGGCGCCCAGGTGACCAGCTTGGCGATCATCGGGTCGTAGAACATGCTGATCTCGCCGCCGTCCTGCACGCCGTCATCGACGCGGACGACGAGGTCGCCCTCGCGCACCGCGCCCGGCGTCCAGTATCGGATCAGCCGTCCGGTGCTCGGCAGGAAGTGGCGGTACGGGTCCTCGGCATAGACGCGGTTCTCGATCGCCCAGCCGTTGAGCTTCACCTCATCCTGCGTGATGCCAAGCTTCTCGCCTGCCGCGACGCGGATCATCAGCTCGACGAGGTCGAGGTCGGTGATCTCCTCCGTCACCGGATGCTCGACCTGCAGCCGGGTGTTCATCTCGAGGAAGTAGAAGCTCTTGCCGCTCGGGTCGGCGCCGTTGACGATCAACTCGACCGTGCCGGCCGAATAATATCCGACCGCCCGCGCCAAAGCGACGGCCTGCTCTCCCATGCTTTTGCGCATCTCGGGCGAGACGAACGGCGACGGCGCTTCCTCGACGACCTTCTGGTTGCGCCGCTGGATCGAGCATTCGCGCTCGTTCAGATAGAGGATGTTGCCGTGCTGGTCGCCGATGACCTGGATCTCGATGTGGCGCGGCGCCTCGATGAACTTCTCGATGAACACACGGTCATCGCCGAAGCTGTTGAGCCCCTCGCGCTTCGTCGCTTCGAAGCTCTCACGCACGTCCTTTTCCGACCAGGCGAGGCGCATGCCCTTGCCGCCGCCGCCGGCCGAGGCCTTCATCATCACCGGGAATCCGATGTCCTTGGCGATCTTCACCGCCTCATCGGTCGTCGCGATGTCGCCGAGATAGCCGGGGACGACGTTCACGCCCGCTTTCTGCGCGAGCTTCTTGGATTCGATCTTGTCGCCCATGGCGGCGATGGCCTTGGGCGGCGGGCCGATGAAGGCGATGCCCTCCTTGGCCAACGCCTTGGCGAAGCTTTCGCGCTCGCTGAGGAAGCCATAGCCGGGGTGCACCGCCTCGGCGCCGGTCGCCTTGCAGGCATCGATGATCAGCTCGGCCTTGAGGTAGGATTCCGACGCAGGCGGCGGGCCGATGCGCACGGCTTCATCCGCCATTTTTACATGCGGGGCGCGCGCGTCAGCGTCAGAATAGACGGCAACCGTCTTGATGCCCATGCGCTTCGCCGTGCGGATCACCCGGCACGCAATCTCCCCGCGATTGGCGATCAGGATTTTCTTGAACATCTATGAGATCCGTCGAGGGGCAAAGAGTAGATAAGCGAGGATCGCCACCAGTTCGACTGCCAGCCCGCGCCACAGTATTAGGGCGGGAGCATATTCCTTTCCCGCCCAGCACCTCGAATAGGCTTCACTGAAGCAGTCGGCCAGTGTTGCACCGAGCAGCATCATGAACGTCCAGCCCAGCCAACAGAGGCTGAAAATTACCAGCGCTATAAGCGCGATTTGTCTCTTCATTCAGCGGCCTCGTCGAGCGGCGGGCGGTTGTGGCCGAGCAGGCGCAGCACCTCGTCGGCGGCGTCGGCGAGGTTGGTGCCGGGGCCGAAGATCGCCTGCACGCCCGCGGCGCGGAGTGCGGCATAGTCCTGGCTCGGGATGACTCCGCCCGCGACCACCTTGATGTCGGCGCGGCCCATGTCCTTCAGCGCGGCGATCATCTCAGGGATGAGCGTGCGGTGGCCGGCGGCAAGCGAGCTCGCGCCGACGACATCGACGTCATTGTCGATCGCCATCTGCGCGGTCTCGCGCGGGGTCTGGAACAAGGGTCCGGGAACCACTTCGAAGCCGAGATCGGTGAAGGCCGAAGACACCAAATTGGCGCCGCGGTCGTGCCCGTCCTGGCCCATCTTCGCGACCATGATGCGGGGCTTGCGGCCGAGGCGGTCGGCGACCGAGCGCGTCCCTTCCTCCGCCGCCCTCCAGCGACCGTCGTTGCGCGCCTTGCCGTAAATGCCGCGCACCGGCTCGGGCTTGGTCCCATAGCGGCCGAAGGCGCGTTCCAAAGCGTCCGAAATCTCGCCGAGCGTGCAGCGAACGCGGGCCGCCTCGACGCTCAGCGCGAGCAGATTCTCTTCGCCGCGCGCGCCCTGCTCCAGAGCGTCCAGCGCCGCACGCGCCTTCGCCTCGTCGCGCGATGCCCGAACCTTCTCGATCCTCGCGATCTGGCCGGCGCGTACCTTGGCGTTATCGACCTCGAGGATGTCGTGCTCCTCTTCTTCGGCGAGCCGGTAGCGGTTGACGCCGACGATGACCGTCTCGCCCGTGTCGACCTTCGCCGCGCGGGCCGCGGCCGCTTCCTCGATACGGTGCTTGGGCAGGCCTTCGGCGACCGCCTTGGTCATGCCGCCATGCGCTTCGACTTCCTCGATCAGCGCCCAGGCTTTTTCTTCCAGCTGCCGCGTCAGTTTCTCGACGTAGAAGCTGCCCCCAAGCGGGTCGGCGACCGCCGTTACGCCGCTTTCCTCGGCGAGGATCAGCTGCGTGTTGCGGGCGATGCGCGCCGAGAAATCCGTCGGCAGCGCGATCGCTTCGTCATAGCTGTTGGTGTGCAGCGACTGGGTGCCGCCGAGCACCGCGGCCAATGCCTCGATCGTGGTGCGGATGATGTTGTTGTACGGGTCCTGCTCGGTGAGGCTGACGCCGCTGGTCTGACAGTGCGTACGCAGCAGTTTCGATTTGTCGTTCTTCGCCCCGAGGTCGGTCATGATCCGTTGCCAGAGCGTGCGCGCGGCGCGGAGCTTCGCGATCTCCATGAACAGGTTCATGCCGATGCCGAAGAAGAAGCTCAGCCGCGGCGCAAAATCGTCGATGTCGAGGCCGTCGGCCTTGGCCGTGCGGACATATTCCATGCCGTCGGCGAGCGTGTAGGCGAGCTCCTGCACCGCTGTCGCCCCGGCCTCGTGCATGTGATAGCCGCTGATCGAGATGCTGTTGAACTTCGGCATCTTCGCCGCGCAAAAAGCGATGATATCGCTGACGATCCGCATCGAGGGTTCGGGCGGGTAGATGTAGGTGTTGCGGACCGCGAACTCTTTCAGGATGTCGTTCTGAATCGTGCCGGTGAGTTGCGCGTGTGGCACGCCCTGCTCCTCGCCCGCGACGATGAAGAAGGCCATGACCGGAAGCACCGCGCCGTTCATGGTCATGCTGACCGACATCTGGTCGAGCGGAATGCCGTCGAACAGCAGCTTCATGTCCTCGACTGTATCGATGGCAACACCGGCCATACCGACGTCACCCGCAACGCGCGGATTGTCGCTGTCGTAGCCGCGGTGGGTGGCGAGATCGAAAGCGACGCTGAGACCCTTCTGACCTGCGGCGAGGTTGCGACGGTAGAAGGCGTTGGATTCTTCGGCGGTCGAGAAGCCGGCGTATTGGCGGATCGTCCACGGACGACCGGCATACATCGTCGCGTAGGGTCCGCGGGTGAAAGGCGCGACGCCTGGATAGCCGCTGTCGATCCCGGCGGCTTCGTCAGGTCCGTAGACCGTGTCGAGGCGAATGCCCTCAACCGTTTCGCGCGAAAGATCCTTGCCGCGCAATTCCTTCTCGGCGAGCTTTTCCCAGTCTGATTTTGACGGCTTGTCGGTCACGGGCGCAGCCCTAGCGCCCTCCCCCACCAAATCCAATCAGTGAGCGCCTTTCGGCGTCTCCATGATTTCGGTCAGCACGCCGCCCATGTCCTTGGGGTGGACGAAGAAGACGAGCGTCCCGTGTGCGCCGATGCGGGGCTCGCCGAGGACGCGGGCGCCTTTCGCTTCGAACTCGGACTTGGCGTCGTGGATTTCGGGTACCTCGAAGCAGACGTGATGCTGGCCGCCGAGCGGATTCTTTTCCAGGAACTTCACAATGGGCGAGGTTTCGCCGAGCGGCTCGATCAGCTCAATCTGGCTGTTGGGCGTGTCGACGAAGCAGACGCGGACGCCCTGCGCGGGAAGGTCGAAGGCCGGCCCATGCGGCTCGGCGCCGAACATGGTGCGGTAAAGCTTGAGACTCTTGTCGATCGACGGCGTCGCCACGCCGACATGGTTGAGGCGGCCGAGTTTCATTGTTCGATTGTCACTTCCGTATTGACCGAGTTGGCGATGAAGCAGGCTTCGTGCGCCTTGTGGTGGAGGTCGGCAATGACCGCGGCGTCGGGCCACTCGCCTGACCAGGTGATCCGCGGGCGGAGGGTGACTCGGGTCATCGCCATCTTCCCGTCGCCTCGCTTTTCGAGGACCCCTTCCGCCTCGTCGACATAGGCGTCGATCACGTGTCCAGCGCGCCGCGCGAAGTCGACGAAGAACAGCATGTGGCACGATGACAGCGAGGCGACGAGCGCCTCCTCCGGATCGACGCCGTGCGCGTCCGACCAGGGCGCCGGGACGATATGCGGACTTGGCGAAGCCGGGACCGTCACGCCGCCGTCGAATGCCCATTCGTGCGCGCGGCTGTATTGCCCCTTGGCGAAATCGCCGTCGCCCGAGCGGTGCCAGCGGATCGTTGCTGTGTAGGTGCTCATGAGTCGATCAAAGCGGAATGTTGTCGTGCTTTTTCCATGGGTTTTCGAGCTGCTTGTTCCTGAGCTTCCGTAAGCCCATCGCCACTCGCCGCCGCGTGGAGTGGGGCATGATCACCTCGTCGATGAAGCCCTTGCTCGCCGCCACGAAGGGGTTGGCGAAGCGCTCTTCATATTCGCTCGTGCGCTTCGCGATTTCCTCGGGATTGTCGGCGTCCTTGCGGAAGATGATCTCGACGGCGCCTTTCGCGCCCATCACCGCGATCTCGGCGGTAGGCCAGGCATAATTGAGGTCGCCGCGCAGATGTTTGGAGGCCATGACGTCATAGGCGCCGCCATAAGCTTTGCGCGTGATCACGGTGATCTTCGGCACCGTCGCTTCGGCATAAGCGAAGAGCAATTTCGCGCCGTGCTTGATGATGCCGTGATGCTCCTGGCCGACGCCGGGTAGGAAGCCCGGCACGTCGACGAAGGTCAGGATCGGGATCTCGAAGGCATCGCAGAAGCGAACGAAGCGCGCCGCCTTCTTGGACGAATTGATGTCGAGCACGCCGGCCAGCACCATCGGCTGGTTCGCGACGATGCCGACGGGCCGCCCTTCGATGCGGATGAAGCCGACGAGGATGTTGCCGGCATGGTTCGGCTGGATCTCGAAGAATTCGCCCTCGTCGGCGACCTTCCGGATCAGCTCGTGCATGTCGTAGGGCGTCGCCGCGCTCGGCGGAACGAGGGTGTCGAGGCTGTCCTCGATGCGGTCGACCGGGTCTTGGCACGGGCGCTCGGGCAAATCGTGCCGGTTCGACAACGGCAGGAAATCGACGAAGTCGCGGGTCGCGAGAAGTGCGTCGATGTCGTTTTCGAACGCGACGTCAGCGACTCCCGACTTGGTCGTGTGGGTGACCGCCCCGCCTAGCTCCTCCTGGGTCACGACCTCGTTCGTGACGGTCTTCACCACGTCCGGCCCCGTTACGAACATGTAGCTCGAGTCCTTCACCATGAAGATGAAGTCGGTCATCGCCGGTGAGTAGACCGCACCGCCCGCGCATGGGCCCATGATCAGGCTGATCTGCGGGATTACGCCTGATGCGAGCACGTTGCGCTGGAACACCTCGGCATAGCCGGCGAGGCTTGCGACGCCTTCCTGGATTCGCGCGCCGCCACTGTCGTTGAGGCCGATGACTGGGGCCCCCACCTTCATCGCCATGTCCATGACTTTGCAGATTTTCTGCGCGTGGCGCTCACTCAACGACCCGCCGAAGACGGTGAAATCCTGTGCGAAGACAAAGACGAGCCGGCCATTGATCGTGCCCGACCCGGTGACCACGCCGTCGCCCGGGATCTTCTGCTTCTCCATGCCGAAGTCGGTCGCGTTATGCTCGACGAACATGTCATATTCTTCGAAGCTGCCTTGATCGAGCAGCACGCTGAGCCGCTCGCGCGCGGTCAGCCGGCCTTTCGCATGCTGCGCTGCGATGCGCTTTTCGCCGCCGCCCTGACGCGCCAGCTCACGGCGCCGCTCCAGTTCCTCGATCGTGGTCGCCAAGGGTTTCTCCTATTGGGGCTTCTCCCCTTCCACGCGCAGCTTGGCTGGTCAATTGGGCGGACTGGCGCATGTTGCACTGCAACAAGGCGGATTCGGTCTAACTTGTATCAACGTTACGGAACCGGAATCCGAGTCGCCCCGTTCAACAGTTGATCAGTCCACCATACGGAGGTTTAACGGAAAATGCTGACGCGCGTCGGTGTGCCAGTTCACTCGGAGGTCATGCCCACAGGCCCGGACGCCGAGCCCGCCACTTTGCTGTGCTTCTCGCACCTGCGGTGGAACTTTGTCTTCCAGCGCCCGCAGCACCTCATGAGCCGTTTCGGGCGCGAAATGGACGTCATTTTCTGGGAAGAGTCGGTTGAGGTCGGACCCAAGGAGACGGCTTTCCTCCAGGTCCGCGAGTCCGAAGATGTCGCGGGCGTTCGTGTTGTCGTTCCCCATCTCCCCGAGGGCATGAGTGAGGAAGCGCGCGAAGCTGCGCTGGCGCGGTTGCTCGACGCTCATGTCGCATCGATCCGCGGGCCGCTCATCGCCTGGTACTATACGCCGATGATGCTGCCCTTCTCACGGCAGATCACGCCCGACCTGACCGTCTACGACGCCATGGATGAGCTTTCGAAATTCAAGTTCGCGCCGGAACATCTGCTGAGCTTCGAGCAGGAGCTGATCGATCGGGCGGATATCCTCTTCACGGGCGGCTCCAGCCTCTACGAGGCGAAGAAGGACCGCCACGACAACGCCTATTGCTTCCCGTCGTCGGTCGATCGCTGCCACTTCGCCAAGGCGCGCGCGCGGCAGTTCGAGCCGGCCGACCAGGAGGACCTGCCGAAGCCGAGGCTCGGCTTTTACGGCGTGATCGACGAAAGGTTCGACACCGAGCTGCTGGACATGGCGGCCCAGATGCGTCCCGACTGGTCGTTCGTCATGCTCGGCCCTGTCGTGAAGATCGCGGACGAGGACCTGCCGCGCCGGCACAACATCCATTATCTCGGGTCGAAGACCTACGAGCAGCTGCCTTCCTATTTGTCAGGCTGGGACGTCGCTCTGATGCCGTTCGCCATGAACAAATCGACCGAGTTCATCTCCCCCACCAAGACGCCCGAATATCTCGCCGGCGGAAAGCCAGTGGTCTCGACCCCCATCAGGGACGTCGTGCGCCACTACGGCCACCTGGAAGGCGTCCAGATCGCGTCGACGGCGGAAGATTTCGTTGCCGGCTGCGAGAAGGCGCTGGACCTTTCGCGCAACCCGGAAGGCGGCTGGCTGGCCGAAGCCGACCTGCTGCTGTCGGCAACCAGCTGGGACATTACCCAGGCCCGCATGGCCGGCCTGGTCCACGACCTGCTTGGAACGCGCGCCGGCGCGTCCTCACCGGCGCTGCTGGTGGCAGCGGAATGAGCGGCGTTTTGTTGGGTGACGCCGCCGCGAGCGAGCGTCGGTACGACTATCTCATTGTCGGGGCCGGCTTTGCCGGTTCCGTCCTCGCTGAGCGCTTGGCGAGCCAGCACGGCGCGAAAGTCCTGCTGATCGACCGGCGCGATCATGTCGGCGGCAACGCCTATGACGAGCCGAACGAGGCGGGGATCCTGTACCACAAGTATGGGCCCCATATCTTCCACACGAACAGCGAGCAGGTCGTCGAATACCTGTCTCAGTTCACGGAATGGCGGCCCTACGAGCATCGCGTTCGCGCCGTCGTTCGCGACAAGCTGGTGCCGATCCCGATCAACCGGACGACCCTCAATGAGCTGTTCGGCCTCGACCTCAAGACCGACGAGGACGCGGCCGACTATCTCGCCTCGCGCGCGGAGCCCGTCGAAGACATCCAGACGTCCGAGGACGTGGTCATCAACGCCGTGGGCCGGGAGCTCTACGAGCTCTTCTTCCAGGGTTATACGCGCAAGCAGTGGGGTCTCGACCCGAGCGAGCTGGACAAGTCCGTGACGGCGCGCATTCCGACGCGGACCAATACCGACGACCGCTATTTCACCGACACGTTCCAGGCGATGCCGCGCGACGGTTACACGGCGATGTTCAAGCGGATGCTGGACAACCCGCTGATCGACGTCCGCACCGGCGTGGACTTCCGGGACTTCAGGGACCGTGCCGGCGAGATTGCCGAACACATCATCTATACGGGCCCGATCGACGAATATTTCGATCATCGCTTCGGCAAGCTGCCCTACCGCAGCCTGAAGTTCGATCACCAGACGCTGGAGCAGGAGCGGTTTCAGGAGACGGGCACGGTCAACTACCCAGCGCCGGACGTGCCCTACACGCGCATCAGCGAGTACAAGCATCTGACCGGGCAGGAAGCTCCGGTGACGACGGTGACCTACGAATATCCGTCGGCTGAAGGCGATCCTTATTACCCGATTCCGCGGCCCGAGAATCAGGAGCTGTTCAAGCGCTACGAGGCGCTTGGCGACGAAACGGACGGCGTGACGTTCGTGGGCCAACTCGCGACCTACCGCTACTACAATATGGACCAGATCGTCGGGCAGGCGCTCGCGACCTTCCGGCGCATGGACGAGAAACGAACCAGGGAGCGGCCGCAGCCGACTGCGGTCGCCGCCGAATAGTGACCTCCGCTCCACCGCTGGAGCTGTGGGGCGGCGTCGAATGTTCGATCGTTCGCATCGGCGACGAATATCGTAACCAGATCGTCGAGACCGGGCACTCCGCCCGCTTCGACGACCTGGACGCGATGATCGGTCTCGGCGTCAAAGCGGTCCGCTACCCGATCCTGTGGGAAACGGTCGCGCCCGAGACGCCGACCGAGCTCGACTTCTCATGGCACGACAGGAGGCTCGAACACCTCCGCCAGCGCGGAATCAAGGTGATTGCCGCGCTCGTGCACCATGGCTCAGGCCCGAGGTACACCAGTCTGCTCGATCCGAAGTTTCCCGGCCTGCTCGCTGACTATGCTGTCAAAGTCGCGCGACGCTATCCGTGGATCGATTATTGGAATCCTGTGAACGAGCCGATGACCACGGCTCGGTTCTCCTGCCTGTACGGCCATTGGCATCCGCACCTCACCGACATCGACGCGACGTTCCGCGCGCTGGTCAATCAGTGCCTGGCGATCAAGCGGTCGATCGAGGCCATTCGCACGGTCGTTCCGGACGCGAAGCTGCTGCCCACGGAAGACATCGGCAAGACGTTCGCGACCGAGCCCTTGCAGTATCAGGCGGACCACGAAAACGAGCGGCGCTGGCTGACGTTCGACCTGCTCGCAGGCCGAGTCGTACCCGGTCATCCCTTCTATCAATGGCTGCGCAACAAGGCCGCTTCGGAAGACGACCTCGCCGAACTGGCCACCGGCGCCGCAACGCCGGACCTGATCGGTTTCGACCATTATCTGACAAGCGAGCGGTATCTCGATCACCGCGTCGAACGCTTCCCGAATATCACGCCGGGATCAAATGGCCGCGACAGCTACGTGGACGTGGAAGCGGTGCGCATCGCCAAGCTTACGAAGCAGCTCGGCCCGCGCCTCCGTCTCAAGGAAACCTGGGACCGTTACGGCATCCCGATCGCGGTCACCGAGGTCCATCACGGCTGCACGCGGGACGAGCAGGTACGCTGGCTGCACCAGGTCTGGACCGAAGCCGAAGCGGCCCGGCGGGACGGGGTCGACCTGCGCGCCGTCACGTTGTGGGCGGTGTTCGGAATGATGGACTGGCGCTCGCTGCTGACCCGGCGCGAAGGCGCTTACGACGTCGGCTGCTTCGACACGCGCTCGGAGGTCCCCCGTCCAACGCTGCTCGCCAAGACGGCGTCGCAGCTCGGTCGGGGCGAGACGGTCGATCACCCGCTGCTCGACCTGCCGGGCTGGTGGAAGCGCCCGGGCCGGACGCACGCGAGGCCGAGCTATGACATGCTCCCGCGCTGCGCGACGCGGGCAGCCCGACCGATCCTGATCACGGGGGCAACCGGCACGCTGGGCCAGGCCTTCGCGCGGATCTGCGCGCATCGGGGCCTGAAACACGTGCTCACCACACGTGCCGAACTGAATGTCACCGACGAAGCATCGATTGCGGCCGCAATCGAGCGGCACAAGCCGTGGGCAATCATCAATACGGCGGGGTTCGTCCGTACTTGGGAAGCGGACGAGAATTTCGACGAGTGCTTGGCCATCAACGCCACGGGCCCCGAACTGATCGGCCGCGCATGCAAGGCCGCCGGCATTCCGCTCGTGACCTTTTCGTCCGACCTGGTGTTCGACGGGAAGCTGGGACGTCCCTATGTCGAGCCGGACGCAACCGCGCCCGTCTGTTCCTATGGGCGGAGCAAAGCTGAAGCCGAGCAGAGGCTGATGGCGATCGACTCAGACGCGCTCATTATCCGCACCAGCGCCTTTTTCGGACCCTGGGACCGCCACAACTTCCTGTTCGACACGATCGAGAAGCTCAGGCGTGGCGAAGAGGTCATCGCCAGCGACCGGACCATCGTTTCGCCGACCTATGTCCCGGACCTCGTTCACGCGACGCTCGACCTCCTGCTCGATGGCGAAAGCGGCATCTGGCACCTGACCAACCAGGGCGCGATCAGCTGGCACGAGCTCGCGCGCGAAGCCGCCTTCGCGGCCCATCTCGACAAGGATCAGGTCCGGCTTGTCCGCGCTGCTGACGACATGAAGGCCGTGGACACCAGCCTCACCAGCCGGCGAGGCCTGCTTTTACGGCCCCTGGATCAGGCGCTCAGCGATTTTGCCAACTGCAGCGAGGAGCTGCATCGTCTGCCCTGACGCCGGCACAATCCACGCTCATGCTTTGAGCGCTTCAGGAGGACACGGCTGATGCGCCAGAACTGGCCGGAGCGCCTGTATTTGGTCCGCCATGGCAGAGCCAGGGGCAATGTGGCGCGCGACGCTGCGGACAGGCGAGGCTGCATGAAATCGGCATCGACATGCGCGACGTCGACGGGCTTCTTCTCGGAAAGAGGCTCTCTATGTTCTCACAAGCGAATGCCTACGCCGCCCAGCATCTGATCACGGTTGACGCCATCGCCATAACCCGTGTGCTGATACTCCGCCTTAATGTAGGCAGGGCCACCAACGGCGAGTTCCAGCCCTAAACCAAGGCGCAACCCGTCGTCATTCGAGCTAATCCTTTCGATCTCATAGCTATTCGGCCCGACCGCATTGTAATAGCGTCCGGTAAAACGCGTATTGGCATAACCTGCCTTGGCATAAAGCCGGACAGATTTCGAAGCTTGAAAACCAAGACGAAGGCTCAGCTCCAAATCCCGCTCCACATCAACACGCGCTTTGTCGAGACCAAGCTCTGCCTCCGCGCGAATATTTGATAGGCCGACAGCCCCCTCTACGCCCGCGAAAAATCTGTCCGACACTTTGAGATCATAGCCTGCCGCGACACCATATGTGACACCAGAAGCATTTTGATCCAGCTCCTCTATGGTCTCATTTGTAGAGATGCGATCATATCCAAGCCGTCCCTCTAGTCGGCCACCTAAGAAGTCAGCCCCGTAAGCAGGCGCCGATGATAGTAATAACATGCTGATAATAACGCGCATTTTTAGCTTCTTCCCCTTATTAGACAATATCCGCCTAGGTAACTTGTAATTAACTATAGGTGAATGCGTGACGGGCAAGTAACGAAAAGCGCTTTAGTCAGCGGCCATGAGCGCCCGATCAAGGTACGTGTGCGGGCGGTCTCCCGGCTTGCGGCCCGGTGGCCGGAGCAAGGACAGATGGACACTGCTCCAAGTCCGGAATCGCGCCGAAACGATCTCGGAAACAGAACGGTCCTCATGTGGCACAATCCCGGCGCTCATGCTTTGAGCCGGTCAGGAGGACAGGGCTGATGCGCCAGAACTGGCCCGAGCGGTTGTATTTGGTCCGGCACGGACAAAGCCAGGGCAACGTCGCGCGCGACGCCGCGGACGAGGCCGGATCGCACGAGATCGACATCGACGTTCGCGACGTCGACGTGCCGTTGTCGGCGCTGGGGGCACGTCAGGCCGAGGCTGCGGGCCGGTGGTTCGCGTCGCTGCCGCGCGACGAACGCCCGGAGGTCATCCTGTCGTCGCCCTATATCCGGGCGCGCCAGACGGCGGAGATCATCTGCACGCAGGACGCGCTTGCCGGCGGTCCGACGCGCACGATTATCGACGAGCGGCTTCGCGAGCGCGAGTTTGGTATCTTCGACCGACTCACCACGCTCGGCATTCGCGATCGGTTTCCCGAGGAGGCGGCACACCGTCGCAGGCTCGGTAAATTCTATCACCGGCCACCGGGTGGCGAGAGCTGGGCGGACGTGATCCTTCGCCTCCGATCGGCCCTGAACACCATCAACCTGCATTATTGCAACAAGCGCGTCCTGATCGTCTGCCACCAGGTAGTCGTGCTCTGCTTCCGCTACATCCTGGAGGAGCTCGACGAGGAGGCGATCCTCACGATCGACAAGCAGGCCGACGTCCTCAATTGCGGCATCGCGGCCTACGACTTCGAACCCGATTCCGAAGGCCTGTGCATTCCCGAGCTGTCGCTGTGGAACCACGGTGCCCCGCTCGAGGAAGAGGGCGCGCCGAAGACCGCCGAGCCGGACGTCATGACGGGGACGCGGTGAAACACGGCACACCGCTTGACCCAAGCGCACTGACGTCCCACCCACTCCCGGCCGTCGTCGACGGTGACAAGGAGACCAAGGGCCGCATCCTCATCGTGGCCGGGAGCCGGGAGGTCCCCGGCGCAGCATTGCTTTGCGCCACCGCCGCCATGCGCGCGGGCGCAGGCAAGCTGTGCATCGTCACCGTCGAAAGCGTGGCCCCTCATCTCGGAATGTGCATGCCGGAAGCGATGGTGGTGGGGCTGCCGGAGGACGATGACGGCGGCTTCGGCTCTTCTGCGGTCGAAGCCATCAAAGAGCAGGCCAAGAGTGCCGATGCGATTGTCGGCGGCCCCGGAATGTCGAATGGCGAGGCTTGCGGCCGGATTTCGCAGGCTCTCCTGGAGACAACGGCCTCGCTCGCGCTGGACGCCGCACTGCTGCACAGCCTGGAACCGCTGATGCCCCGCGAGCGCGCAAGTCTTCCCGTTCTCCTGCCGCACGCGGGAGAACTCTCGTCACTGCTCGATTGCGAAGAAGAGGAGATTGAGCGCGAGCCTATCCGCTGCGGAATCCGGGCGGCCGAGCTCTATCGCTCCGTGGTCCTGGTCAAAGGCGTGATCAGCCATATCGTGACTCCTTCAGGCGAGGCCTGGTCCTACGACGGAGGCGCGCCGGGCCTCGGCGTATCCGGCAGCGGTGACGTGCTCGCGGGCATCGTCGGAGGCCTGCTCGCGCGTGGCGCCGAACCGCTCAATGCGCTGCTCTGGTCGGTGTGGCTGCACGGCGAGGCCGGCGCGCGCCTCGCGAAAACCATCGGTCCGATCGGCTTTCTCGCCCGCGAGATCGCCGACGAGATTCCCGCACTACTGCCCCGCTGAGCTCTTACCGCTGGAGTAGCGGTCCAGCTCGTCGCCGATGATCCGGACGACGTGCAGTACGTTGGTGGAGCCAGCCGTGCCGAACGGAATGCCAGCCATCAGGATCACCCGGTCGCCGCCCTTCGCGATCTGGTGACGCAGCGCCATGCGCTTGGCTTTCTCGACCATCTCCTCGAAGCTGGAGACGTCGCGAGTGTGAACGGCGTGGACGCCCCACAGCAGCCCAAGGCGCCGCGAGGTGTGGAGCGATGCGCTCATCGCCAGCAGCGGCACGTGCGGCCGCTCGCGCGCAATGCGGCGGGCGGTAGAGCCGGAGCTCGTGTAGCAGACCATGCCGGTGGCGGAGATCGTCGCCGCAATCTGCCGCGCGGAGCCCGCGAGCGCGTCGGCCGTCGTCGGCTCCAGCCGGGTTTGCGTGAAGTGTACGCGCGCCGGATAGCTCGGGTCGCGTTCGACCGTGTTGGCGATGCGATCCATCATCTGCACCGCTTCGATCGGATATTGGCCGGTCGCGCTTTCGGCGGAGAGCATCACGGCGTCCGCGCCGTCGTAGATGGCGGTCGCAACGTCGCTGACTTCCGCCCGCGTCGGCGTTGGCGATGTCACCATCGACTCCAGCATCTGCGTCGCGACCACGACCGGTTTCCCAAACTGGCGCGCACTTGCGACGATCTTGTTCTGCAGGGGCGGCACCGCCTCGGGTGGAAGCTCGACGCCAAGGTCGCCGCGCGCGACCATGACCGCGTCGGCAAGCGCGATGATGTCGTCCAGCCGGTCGATCGCCGCAGGCTTTTCGATCTTCGCGAGCAGCGCCGCGCGCTCGCCGATCAGGGAACGTGCCTCTGCGACGTCTTCCGGTCGCTGCACGAATGACAATGCGATCCAGTCCGCCCGCTGATCAAGCGCGAACTGGAGGTCGTCGCGATCCTTGTCCGTGAGCGCCGGGATCGGCACCACGACGTCGGGCACGTTGACGCCTTTGTTGTCGGACACTGGGCCGCCGACCTTGACCTCGCTGACGATCTGCCGCTCGTCGGCTTCGAGGACATTGAGCCGGACGCGACCGTCGTCGATCAGGATTTTCGTTCCCGGCCTGACCGCTTGGAAAAGCTCGTCATGCGGCAAGTGGACGCGGCGGTTGTCACCCGCCTTCTCCTCGCGATCGAGGACGAACCGTTCCCCCTTCGCAAGGACAGTGCGCCCGCCCTGGAAGTGGCCGACGCGGAGCTTTGGCCCCTGGAGGTCGAACAGGATGGTCGTGGGCCGGCGGAATTCCTTCTCCAGCGCGCGGATATGCTCGACCAGCTTCGCCTTCTGCTTCTGGTCGCCGTGGCTCATGTTGATTCGGAAAGCGTCCGCGCCCGCCAGCATCAGGTTGCGGATCGTCTTGGCATCGCTCGACGCCGGACCGAGCGTCGCCAGGATCTTCACCTTGCGCGAACGGGGAGGAAGAAGATGATCGGCCACCGGCTCTCCTGGGGAATTGCGGCCCTTGCTCTAGCCGCTTGATATGACGGTTCAACCCGCTAGAGCCGCCCTTCACAAATCTAGCACCGGAGTTTTCAAGCATGGCGGAGGGCACCGTCGCGGCCGACCAGTTGCGGCTGTTCATCGAACGCATCGAGCGGCTCGAGGAGGAAAAGAAGGGCATCGCGGACGACGTGAAGGACGTCTACGCGGAGGCGAAGTCGAACGGCTACGACACCAAGACGATGCGGGCGATCGTTCGGCTGCGGAAGATGGAGACGCACGCCCGGCAGGAAGCGGATGCGCTTCTGGAGACCTATCGCCAGGCGCTCGGCTTGGCGTAAGGAACTGCAATGGCAGGCCATTCCAAATTCAAGAACATCATGCATCGCAAGGGGGCGCAGGACAAAAAGCGCTCCGCGGTGTTCTCCAAGCTGAGCCGCGAAATCACGGTCGCAGCGAAGATGGGGCTTCCCGATCCCGACATGAACGCGCGGCTGCGCGCCGCCGTGCTCGCGGCCAAGGCCCAGTCGATGCCCAAGGACAATATCCAGCGGTCCATCGACAAGGCGAGCGCGAGCGACGCCGAGAATTACGAAGAGATCCGCTATGAGGGCTTCGGTCCCGGCGGCGTCGCAATCATCGTCGAGGCCCTCTCCGACAACCGCAACCGCACCGCGACCAATGTCCGCACCGCCTTTTCCAAGAACGGCGGCAACCTCGGTGCGTCCGGCTCCGTCAGTCATGGATTCGAGCGGATGGGCCTGATCGAATATCCCGCGACCGCGGGTGACGGCGACAAGGTGCTCGAGGCCGCGATCGAGGCCGGCGCAGACGATGTCGAATCCGACGACGAGGGTCATGAGATCTGGACCTCGATCGACAGTCTTCACGAAGTCGCAAAGTCGCTCGAAGGCCCGCTCGGCGAGGCGGAAGCGGTCAAGCTCGGTTGGAAGCCGTCCACCCAGGTCGAGGTTCGCGGCGACGACGCCGGGACATTGATGAAACTGATCGACGCGCTGGATGATGACGACGATGTCCAAACCGTCTGGGGCAATTACAACGTGCCCGACGAGGAGCTGGAGAAGCTTGCCTAGGATCCTGGGTCTCGACCCAGGGCTCGGCACGACCGGCTGGGCGATCATCCAGGCCGAGGGAAATCGTCTCTCGCATGTCGCCAACGGGCAGCTGAAGTCGGACGCGGCCTTTCCGCTGGCGCAGCGCCTGGCGCGGCTGGCCGAGCAGCTCGAAGCGATGATTGCCGAGCACCGGCCCGAGTTCGCGGCCGTCGAAGAGGTGTTCGTCAACCAGAATCCCCAGTCGACGCTGAAGCTCGGGCAGGCGCGGGGCGTTGCAATGATGGTCGCCGCGCGGTCCGGGATGCCGGTCGGCGAATATTCCCCGACCGTAGTCAAGAAGTCGGTCGTCGGCACCGGCGGCGCCGACAAGGCGCAAATCCACGCGATGGTCTCGCGCCTGCTTCCAGGAACCAAGATTGCGGGCCCCGATGCCGCCGATGCGCTCGCCGTCGCAATCACGCACGCACACCATCTGGCGACGGCGCGTCGCATCGCTTAAGCCTGAGGGCCGATGATCGCCCGCCTCTCCGGACTCCTCGCCGAAACCAGCAGCGACACCGCCGTGATCGACGTCGGCGGCGTGGGTTATCTCGTCCATCTCAGCGGGCGCACGCTGGGCAGCCTGGGACCGATCGGCGGCGAGGTCACGCTGATGACCGAGCTCCAGGTCCGCGAGGACGCATGGACGCTGTTCGGCTTCGGCTCCCAGGCGGAACGCGACAGCTTCCGGGCGCTGACTTCGATCCAGGGGGTCGGCGGGCGGCTCGCGCTCGCCATCCTCTCGACCCTTTCACCCGACGAGCTGTCGCGCGCGGTTGCGCAAGAGGACAAGGCCATGATCGGCCGCGCCAATGGCGTCGGACCCAAACTGGCTGCCCGCATCGCCAATGAGCTTCAAGGCAAGCTCGGCGTGGCCGCCATCGGCGGCGCGGCACCCGCGCCGCGAGCGGGAGCCGCCGCCGATGCGCTGTCCGCACTCGCAAACCTCGGTTTCAAGCCCGCGGAAGCCAGCGCCGCCGTCAACGCCGCGCAGGATGAGCTGGGCGCCGATGCCGGTCTTGACGCGCTGGTGCGCCTGGCGCTCCGCAAGGCCGCCAAGTGAAACGCATGACGGTTGAGATTTCCCGCCAACGCGTAGACCATCGCCGCTGATGGCGACCGATCCTGACCGCATCACGACGCCAGAGCGCACCGCCGAGGATGCGGACGCCGCGCTGCGCCCGAAGAGCCTCGACGAGTTCATCGGGCAGCAGGCAGCGCGGGAGAATCTTCGCGTCTTCGTCCACGCCGCGAAGAGCCGGGGCGAGGCGCTCGACCACGTCCTGCTCCACGGACCTCCGGGCCTCGGAAAGACCACGCTGGCCGGGATCCTGGCCCGGGAGATGGGCGTCGGCTTCCGCGCGACTTCCGGCCCGGTCATCGCCAAGTCGGGCGACCTTGCGGCGCTGCTGACGAACCTGGAAGACGGCGACGTCCTGTTCATCGACGAGATCCACCGGCTCAATCCCGCCGTGGAGGAAGTGCTCTATCCGGCCATGGAGGACCGGGCGCTCGACCTGATGATCGGCGAGGGGCCATCGGCGCGCTCGGTCCGTATCGACCTGCCCCGCTTCACTTTAGTCGGCGCGACGACCCGTCAAGGGCTTCTCACGACACCGCTGCGCGACCGCTTTGGCATTCCGGTGCGCCTCAACTTCTACACGATCGAGGAACTGGAGCAGGTCGTGCGCCGTGCCGCCCGGCTGCTCGGCGCCGACCTGACCGAGGACGGCGCTCGCGAGATTGCGCGCCGGTCGCGCGGCACTCCGCGCATCTCGGGCCGGCTGCTCCGGCGTGTCCGCGACTTCGCCCATGCCTCCGGCAACGATACGATCGACGCCCAAGCGGCGGATCGCGCCTTGTCGAGGCTGGAGATCGACGCGCTCGGACTCGATGCCATGGACCGCCGCTATCTCTTGATGATCGCCGACCTTTACGGCGGTGGGCCCGTTGGGGTCGAAACGCTGGCCGCCGGCCTCAGCGAGCCGCGGGATACGATCGAGGACGTCATCGAGCCCTATCTCATTCAGCTCGGCCTCATCGCTCGGACCGCACGCGGGCGTTGCCTCAACGGTCGCGGCTATGCGCATCTCGGCCTGCCGCAGCCGGAGGGCAGCCAGGCCGGGCTGTTCAATTCTGGAGGGTCACCGAAATAATGCGTGTTCTAGCGTTGATCATGGCCGCGGCCCTGTCCGCGGCGCCCGGCACTGTCCATGCCCAGGCCGCCCGCACCCAGCCTGCCGCCGTGAACTATTCGGCCGACAAGAATTGGCTGTGCCTCCCGGGGCGAAGCGACGTCTGCTCCACGCCGCTCGCGACGACCGCGCTGAATCCGAACGGCTACGGATCGACGGGTCCGAGCCCGATCGCGAAGAACCCACCGGTCGACTGCTTCTACGTCTATCCGACAGTATCGCGGGACGGCAGCCTCAACAGCGATATGAACGCCGGGCCCGAAGAGAATGGGGCTACAGCGACTCAGTTCGCGCGCTTTGCCGGCGTATGCCGCACCTTCGCGCCTGTTTACCGTCAGATGACGCTCGCGGCCGTGGCAGCTTTCTCAACCGGGACAGCCGACATCACGGGTCCCGCGACGCTCGCCTATCGCGATGTCGCCGCCGCGTGGCGCAACTACCTGGCCACCCGCAACGGTGGCCGCCCCTTCGTCCTAATCGGCCACAGCCAAGGTAGCTTCCTGATGCAGCAACTCATCGCGCAGGAAATCGAAACGAGCCCGGCCGTCGCTGCGCGCATGAAAATGGCGATCCTCCCGGGCTTCAACCTGCTTGTGCCGCAGGGGAAGCTTGTCGGCGGGACGCTCAAGAAGACGCCGCTGTGCAGCCGCGCCGGCGAGACCGGCTGCGTGATCAGCTGGGTCAGCTTTCGCGAGAAGAACGTGCCCCCGGTCGGAGCCATCTTCGGTGTCGCCGACAAGCCCGGCATGACCGTCGCCTGTGTCAATCCCGCGCTGCCCGGCGCGCGCGGCTGGGTGAAGCTCGACAGCTATTGGTTCGCGCGGTCCAGCCTGCCCGTGGCCGGCGGCCCGATCCAATGGTCGACGGAAGGAGCGCCGCCGACGCCTTATGTGCGGACCGAAGGCCTCGTCTCCGCCCGCTGCGTCAACGACGGGCCGCGCGGCTATCTGTCGATCCGCACCAACGCGGATCCCAGCGACAAGCGGACCGACCGTATCGGCGGCGAGGTCGCGGTGTTCGGCATGTTCCTGCCGGGCTGGGGCATGCATTTGGCCGATGTCGCGGAAGCCCAGGGCGACATGCTTCGCGCTGTAGAGCAGGTCAGCGCTCAATCCAGAACAGCTGCTCGACGCTGAGCCCCAGTGCTTGGGCGAGCTTGATCGCCAAAGTCGCCGACGGGGTGAACACGCCGTTCTCAATGGTATTGACGGTCTTGCGGGTGACCGCGACCCGTTCGGCGAGCTCGGCCTGGGTCAGGCCCAGCTCGGTTCGCCGTTCCTTCAACCGGTTGGCGAGGCGCTCAGCCATCCTTGAGTGCGCGCCGCTCTAGGAAGCCGAAGCGCAACAGCGCCGCCGCGATGCCGAACGTCATGATGAGGTGCAGCGCGTCCCGGCCGGTCACCGGCTCATAGAAGGACACCAAATAGAGCAACACGCAACCTGCCATGCTCACCAGGAACGCAACGCGGAACGCATCATCGCGATGAGCTCGCGTCGCTTCGTCATTGGCGAGATCGCGCACGGCGCGCGGATAAATCCAGCCGCCGCCCGTGGCGAGCGCGAGGAGCAACACGATGGAAAGGACGAGCCAGGCGGCGATGTGAACATGGTCGACGGTCCTGTCGCCCGCCCCGCCACCGGTGAAGTAAGTCGTCTGCTGCAAAAGGAATATGATCGCCAGGAACGGCAGCGCACGTGCACGCCGCCAACTCAGGGTTTCGGCCCTCTCCGCATCACTCTTCCCGGACATCAGCATACCCCCTTGTAACCTATGCGTTACGTGTAACCTTTGCGTTACACTGGAGTCAAGCGGGGTTTCAGCGCGAGTCGCGGCTCGCTAGAGCAAAGGCGATGGCGACATCCTCATTCGACACGCCCTATCGGGGCGGCTTCGTCGGCCACGAGCACCGTTTCGCGCTCAGCGTCTATTTCGAGGACACCGACGCCTATGGCATCGTCTATTATGCCAATTATCTGAAGTTCATGGAGCGCGCCCGTTCCGACTTCATCCGCGCGGTCGGCGTGGATCAGGCCGCCGAGCTCCGGGCGAGCGGCAGCGCTTATGCCGTGGTCGAGGTCGACATCCGCTACAAACGGCCGGCCCGCCTCGGCGATGACCTGCTGGTCGTCAGCACCGTCGAACAGGTCCGCGCATCTTCTGTGGATATTCATCAGCGAGTCATGCGCGGACCGGAACTGATGACCGACGCGCGCGTCACTGCTGCATTCCTCGATGGGGAGGGCCGGCCGAAACGCCAGCCGAAAGACTGGGTCGAAAAATTCAACGCAATCACGTCGAAGGGGCAATGATCTCAGCATCGCATTGGAAGGGGCTACTAGGCGCCCTGCTGTGTTGCGCCGCTGGCGCGCAGGCTCAGCAAACCGGATCGCCGGCCGTATCGGTCGTCGCGGTGCCGCCGCTCAGCACGCCCGACGACAGGCAGACCTCCGCCGGAGGAACGCTGAGCATCGCCTGGGAGGCGTCGAAGCTGATCGCCCAGGACCTGCGCACCACGTCGGAGATCATGCCGCTGCCACCGGTGCAGAAGGATTATTATTCCTTTCCCGAGGTCACTGCGCCGAGCTTCCCGAAGTGGCGCTCCAACAACGCGAAATTCCTCGTGACAGGCTTCATCCAGGCGCGGTCGGACGGCCGCGTCACCTTCGGCTGCTATGTCTATGACGTGGATCGCGGCCGTGAAGTCGCGCGCAAGGGCCTCGTCGTCGCACCATCGGAGTGGCAGCGCGCGGCGCACCGATGCTCTGGCCTCGCCTACACCGCCGTGACGGGAGCGCCCGGCATCTTTGACAGCCGCATCACCTATGTCGCCGAGAGCGGCGTAGGCACCAGCCGCATCGAGCGGATCGCGATCATGGACAGCGACGGCAGCAACCACCGGTACCTGACCAAGGGCGAGGCGATGGTTCTCACGCCGCGCCTGTCTCCGCGCGCACCGCGGATCGCGTTCGTCAGCCTCGCCGGCGGGCGGCCGCAGGTCCGCCTCCTCGAGACAGAGACTGGGGCCGACCGCCCGCTCGTGCCGAATGAAGCCATCAGCTTCGCGCCCCGCTTTTCGGCGGACGGCTCACAGATCGCCTTCTCGATGATGCTCGGGCAGAATAGCGACATCTATGTCGCCGGCGCCGAGGGCGGCCAGGCTCGGCGGCTGACCACCTCGCCCGGCGTGGATACGGATGCCAGCTTCTCGCCGGACGGAACGAAGGTCGTGTTCGAAAGCGATCGTTCCGGCTCTCAGCAACTCTATGTGATGAATTCGGACGGCTCGGGCCAGCGGCGGATCAGCTTCGGCGGAGCCGCCTATGCGGCCCCGGACTGGAGCCCCGACGGCGAGTGGATCGCGTTCACCCGGCGCGAGCCGGGCGGGCGCCGCATCGGCATCGTCCGGCCGGACGGAACAGGCGAGCGGCTGCTGACCAACGGTCCCGGGGACGAAGGCGCGAGCTGGGCGGCGAGCAGCCGAGAGCTGATCTTCCAGCGGACCGACGCCGCGGGCAATTCGAGCCTCTACCGGGCCTCGGTCGACGGCAGCGAGCCCAGGAGCGTCGCTCTTCCGCAAGGCGCATCCGATCCCGACTGGTCCGGAGTGGTGGAATGATTCGGATTATCCTTGCCCTGGCCGCGATCGCCGCAGGCAGCGGCGCTGCATCGGCTCAGATCCGTGCGCCGGGCATCGTCCAGCGAATGATCCCTGGCACGCGTCAGCAAGCTGCGCCGGTCGCGCCGATCGACGCCTTGCGCGCCGACTTCCTCGCTCGAACGGGCGGGGACACGATCTTCTTCGGAAACAATGTGTCGGGGCTCGCAGCACCGGCGAGGACGACTCTGGCAGCGCAGGCGGCCTGGCTGCGGCAGCACCCGGACGTTGCAGTGCGGATCGAGGGGCATGGCGATACTGGCGACACCCGGAACCACGCGCTGGCCATGGGCGCCCGCCGGGCGGAAGAGGTTCGGAGCTATCTCGTGCTGCTCGGCGTCCCCGCGGGCCAGGTCACCACGACCAGCATGGGCAAGGAGCGCCCGGGCTCGCCGAGAGCCGTGACCGTACTCGTGCAGTAAGTCTTAGGCGGCGCGGCGCTGATAGCCGCAGGCGGTGAGCCAGGCCCGCGCCTGGCGTTGCGCTTCGGCGATTTCGCGAGCGCTCATCTCGAGCGCGATTTCGGCACGGCACTGCTGCCCGCGGGTGCAACCCGACAGAGCGGCGAGATTGAACCATTTGTGCGCTTCGATCAGGTCGACCACTTCGCCGCCCCGTCCGGTCGAATAAGTTACGCCAAGTTCAAACAATGCATCGACATCGCCGGCCTCTGCGTCTGCGATGCGGCTGCGGATCAGGAATTCCGCGCTCTTCTGGCTGATTGCCCCCATTTTCAGTCCCCTTGGTCCCCACTTTGTGAAACCGAGATTGACCAGCCGATGGCAAAGAAATGGTTAACGCGATTAAGGACGGATTTTCAGTGACTTAAACGGCCAAGTTATCGATAAGCCTCGTCGCTCCAATCGTCGCCGCAGCAATCAAGCGGGTCTCGCCGGCTATATCCGCCACGGGTTCGAGCGACGCGGAGTCGACCAGCTCGAAATAGTCCACCTCCCTGAAACCGGCGCTGGCGAGATCCTTCCTTGCACGGCTGAGAGCGCTGTCGGCCGGCGTGCCGGACAGGATTGCATCCCGCGCCGCATGCAGGGCGCGCGGCAGTGCGGTGGCGCGCGCTCGATCCGTGTCCGAGAGATATGCATTGCGCGACGACAGCGCGAGGCCATCCGCTTCGCGCACGGTAGGAATTCCCGTGATCTCTACCGGTATCCCCAGGTCGCGTACCATCCGCCCGATCACTGCCAGTTGCTGGAAGTCCTTCTCTCCGAACAGCGCCAGGTCCGGCTGGACCGCGAGCAGCAGCCTGGCGACCACCGTGGCCACGCCGTCGAAGTGGCCCGGCCGGGCCTCCCCTTCCCATCGCTCCGACACAGCGGCCACGTGGACTGTTGTCGAGAAGCCGTGCGGATAGATGTCCTCGACCGAAGGCAGCCACAGCAGGTCGCAGCCTGCGTCCTGCAACATCTTCGCGTCCGCCTCCTCGCGGCGCGGATAGCGGTCGAGGTCCTCGCCCGCGGCGAACTGGGTCGGGTTTACGAAGATTGTTGCCGCCACCTGATCAGTCCGTCGTCGAGCTTCGGCAACCAGTGCCATGTGGCCGGCGTGGAGCGCGCCCATGGTCGGCACGAGCGCTAGCGATCCGCTTTTCCGGAGCGCGGCGGCCGCGAGCGCCAATTCTTCACTGCTACGAACGATTTGCACCCCGGACTCGCCTCAGTTAATCTTCGGAACCGGGAGGGGCGCTTGGACAGCGCCGGGGGAAAGATCAAGCCATGAGCCAGCCGCATTTCATCGTCTTCGCCAACGAAAAGGGCGGAACCGGCAAGTCGACGACGGCCGTTCATACGGCCGTTGCCCTCGCCGCCTCGGGGCATCGTGTCGGGGCGCTCGACCTCGATAGCCGCCAGCGGACGATGACCCGCTATCTCGAGAACCGCGACGCCACGATGCGCCGCCTCGAGAAGCAGCTCCCGCAGGCGACTTACGAGGTCCTCGAGGAACAAAGCGAGGCAGCCCTCGCCGCGGCCATCGACCGCCTGACGCCACACGCCGACGTGATCGTGATCGACACGCCCGGCCGCGACGACGCGATTGCCCGCGCGGCGATCCTGCGTGCCGACACGCTGGTGACGCCGATGAACGACAGCTTCGTCGACCTCGACCTCATCGGCCAGGTCCACCCTGAAAATTACAAGATCACGCGGCCGAGCTTTTACGCCGAGCTGATCTGGAACAGCCGCACGGCGCGCGCCAAGCAGACCGGCAAGGGCGTCGACTGGGTCGTGCTCCGCAACCGCCTGCAGCACATCGAAAGCCACAACCTGAAACGCGTCGGCGCCGCGCTCGATGAGCTTGCGCGGCGCGTCGGCTTCCGGGTCATCCCCGGGCTTGGCGAGCGCGTGATCTATCGCGAGCTCTTCCCCAAGGGTCTGACCCTGCTCGACCTGCAGCAGCTTGGCGACGTCGGCATCGGACACATCACGGCCCGGCAGGAGCTGCGCGAGATGATCGCGGGTCTCGGCATTCCCGACCAGGAAGAGCAGAAGCTCGCCGTCAACGGTTGAACCAATGGGCCGCCGCTGCGTAAGGCAGCGCAATGACCCATCAGTTCAACCCCACCATCCTTCGCGAATATGACATCCGCGGAATCGTCGGAGACACGCTGACCGAGGCGGATGCCTACGCGCTGGGCCGCAGCTTTGCAGCGTTGGCGCGAGAGGAAGGCGCACGCCGGATCGCGGTCGGGCGCGATGGCCGCACCCACAGCGGAATGCTCGAAGCGGCGCTGGTGCGAGGCCTTACGGAAGGCGGCATCACGGCGGTGCTGATCGGCCAGGGCCCGAGCCCGATGCTCTATTTCGCGACCTATCACCTCGACGTCGATGGCGGCATCCAGGTGACCGGGAGCCACAACCCTGCGGATTACAACGGCTTCAAGATGTTGCTCAAAGGCCGGTCTGTCTTCGGGCAGGAGATCCAGGCGCTGGGCAAGCGCTCCGCCGGCGGTCACTGGAGCGACGGGAACGGCGCGACCGAGGAGGTCGACGTCCGCGAAGCTTACGTAGTCCGCCTGGTCCAGGATTTTTCCGGAAATGCGTATCGGATCGGCTGGGACGCGGGGAACGGGGCGGCCGGTCCGATCCTCGATATGCTTGTGGACCGCCTGCCGGGGCAGCATTTTCCGATCTTCACCGATGTGGACGGCACCTTCCCCAACCACCACCCCGACCCGACCGTCGAGAAGAACCTCTCCGACCTGAAGCAGCTCGTCGCCGACAAGCAGCTCGATTTCGGCATCGCCTTCGACGGAGACGGCGACCGCATCGGCGCGGTGGACGGCAAGGGCCGCGTGATCTGGGGCGACCAGCTGCTCATGATCCTGGCAGTGCCGGTGCTCGAAGCGGAGCCCGGCGCAACGACTGATCGCCGACGTCAAGGCGAGCCAGACCTTCTTCGACCGCGTCGCCGAGCTGGGTGGCCAGCCGCTGATGTGGAAGACCGGCCACAGCCTGATCAAGTCGAAGATGAAGGAAACCGGCGCGCCTCTCGCGGGCGAGATGAGCGGCCACATCTTCTTCAAACACCGCTGGTACGGCTTCGACGACGCGCTTTACGCCTCCGTGCGGCTGATCGAGGCGGTCAGCGCAAGCGGCAAGAGCCTGACGGAAATCATGGACGCGATGCCGAAAACCACGGCGACGCCGGAGCTGCGCTTCCAGGTCGACGAGAGCCGCAAGTTCGCCATCGTCGAGGAGGTCCGCGACCGCCTCGCGGCGAATGGTGCGAAGGTCGACGCCACCGACGGCGTGCGCGTCAGCACGAGCGACGGCTGGTGGCTGCTCCGCGCTTCCAATACGCAGGATGTGCTCGTCGCGCGGGCCGAAGCTTCCGATCAGTCCGGCCTCGACCGCCTCGTCGCCCAGATCGATGAGCAGTTGGCCAAGTCAGGTTTGGAGCGCGTCGAAGCGGCGCACTAACTCAGCAATTCCCCGCAATGACTCCGGGGCTCGGTTGAACCACTCACGGGCGAATGAAACATCCTTCACTCGCCCCGCTCGGCCTTGCCGCCGTCTTGGTTTCCGGAATCGGAGCCACCCAACAGGTCGATCTCAATGGCCGCTCGATCCTGGACGCGGCGCGTCAGTTGAAACCCGGGGAATATGTCTGGGCGGCGAACTCCAGTTCCGATGCAGCCGGCCTGGTCATCGTCAACCTGGAGACGCAGCGGCTGGTGCTTGTTCCGCGATGGCGTCCCGATCGCGGCATCGACCGTATCGACGGGTTCGAAAGGGCATGAACTCCGACGGGCGTCTTTTCGATCCTCCAGAAAAACGCAGAGCATTACTCCAGCACGTACAACAATGCGCCGATGCCCAATATGCAGCGCCTCACCTGGAAGGGCATCGCGCTTCATGCGGGGAAACTGCCGGGCTATCCGGCCTCGCACGGGTGCATCCGCCTGCCCCATAAGTTCTCGGAGCTGCTGTTCGGAGCGACGAAGCTCGGAATGACCGTGGTCATCACAAGCATTCCCGCGGTGCCGAGCGGTTCTGGCGCGCCGGCCGTCGCGGACGCCGCTTTGGTCACGGCAGGTCAGACGCTCGGCAATGCGCCGTTCGAATGGCATCCGGAGCGGTCGGCGGACGAAATCGTGTCGGTCGTGATCAGCGCCGCAGACCAGCGCGCGATCGTGATGCGCGGAGGGGTTGAAATCGGGTCCGCGCCGGTCCGGGTCGCAGGCGCAACCGAGGGCATGGCTTACGTCCTCAGTTCCTGGGACAACAGCGGGAAACGCTGGCTCAAGCTGAAGTTCTCGGGTGCCGGTGGCGGCACGGAAGTCGGTGCGGGTGAAACAGCCCGGTTCGACGCGCCGGCCGGTTTCCGCCAGGCCGTTGCGGCGGCGGTCAGGCCGGGCAGCGTCGTGATCGTCACCCCGGAATCGCTCAAGGCCGGAAGCCCGGGCAGCCAGCTGGACGTGATCAAGGAAGACGCCAGCTAGTCGTCCTCGTCTTCGTAGCCGACGAGGTTCAGCTCGCAGGCCTTGATCTGGTGCGTCATGCACCAGTGCTTGAGCGCTTCCTCGCGGCCGTGCGTGATCCATACTTCGCGCGGGGCGAGCTCGCGGATCGTCGTCGTGAGCTCGTCCCAATCGGCGTGGTCGGAGATGATCAGCGGCAGCTCGACGTTGCGCTGGCGCGCGCGCTGTCGGATGCGCATCCAGCCTGACGCCATCGCGGTCACCGGATCGGGCAGGCGCCGCGACCAGCGATCGTTGAGGGCGCTGGGCGGTGCGATCACGATCTTGCCCTTGAGTTCGTCCTTCGCGGCGCCGGTGGCCGGGCGCAGGTCGCCGAGCGCGACGCCGAGCTCTTCGTAAAGGCGGCACAGCCGTTCGACCGCGCCGTGGAAATAGATTGGATCGTGGTGCCCGCGCTCACGCAGCTCGGTGATGATCCGCTGCGCCTTGCCCAGCGCATAGGCTCCGACCAGCACGCAGCGCTCGGGATCGGAGTGCAGGCGGTGCAGAAGCCGGTCGATCTCGCTGCCGGTGTCCGGATGACGGAATACGGGCAGGCCGAAGGTCGCCTCGGTGACGAAGACGTCGCACGGCACGGGCACGAAGCAGGGACAGGTCGGATCGGGCCGGCGCTTGTAGTCGCCCGACACCACGACGCGTTCGCCCCCATGCTCCATGACGATCTGTGCCGAGCCGAGGACGTGGCCCGCGGGAACGAAGCGGACGTCGACATCGCCGACGCGAATCGTCTCGTCATAGGCGATGCTTTGGCCCGCTTGCGGCCCGTAGCGCGTCGCCATGATCGCCAGCGTCTCCGGAGTCGCAAGGACAGCGCCATGTCCGCCACGCGCATGGTCAGCGTGGCCGTGCGTCACCCAGGCCCGGCTCTTGGGCTGCGACGGATCGATCCAGGCGTCCGCGGGCCGGACGTAGATCCCCTCGGGATGAGATTCGATCCAGGAACCCAATCGAGCCATTGGGAGCTATATAGGCGAAAACCCGGGAGGTTCCCGGAAGGGGAGACGTGGAATGGACGAATCACTTTGGGGGATCATGACCATCCTTGGACCGGCAGTGCTGCTGGTCGTCCTGATCTGGCTCGTGATGCGTCGGCGCTCCGACCGCAGCAGCGGAACGACCGAGGCAGGCACCCGCAACCTCTACCGCGAGGAGGAGCAGCGGCGGCGCGAAGGAACTGACGACCTCTGACGGGGACCACCCTCCCTGCTGTCGTCCAGCAGTGGTTCGAATCCAAAGGCTGGCAACCGCGGCGTCATCAGCTCGAGATGCTGGCGCTCGGAATGCAGGGCCGAAGCGCCTTGCTCGTCGCCGCAACCGGCGCGGGCAAGACGCTCGCCGGCTTCCTCCCCACCATCTGCGAGCTCGCCGAGCGCCCGAGTGACGGGCTGAACACGCTCTACGTTTCGCCGCTGAAAGCGCTGGCCGTCGACGTCCAGCGCAACCTGATCGGCCCGATCGAGGAGATGGGGCTTCCGATCCGCGTCGAAACGCGCACCGGCGATACGCCTTCGGACCGTAAGGCGCGCCAGCGCGTGAAGCCGCCGCAAGTGCTGCTGACCACGCCCGAATCGCTCAGCCTGCTGCTCAGCTATCCCGATGCGGCGCAGATGTTCGAGAATCTGCGCACGATCATTGTCGACGAACTCCACGGTTTCGCGAAGGAGAAGCGCGGCGACCTCCTCTCGCTGTCGATGTCTCGACTGCAAAAGTTGGCACCAAACCTCCGCCGGGTCGGCCTGTCTGCAACGATTAGTGATCCGGACGCTTACCGCTCCTGGCTGGCGCCAGATGCAGACATGGACCTCGTCGACCTTGTCGTCGGGGACCCCGGTGCGGACCCTGACCTTTCGATCTTAATCCCAGAGAACCGAATCCCGTGGGCGGGCCATTCGGGTCGCCACGCGGCGCGCGAGGTGATGAAGCTCATCGAAGAGCACAAGACGACGCTCGTCTTCTGCAACACTCGCAGCCTCGCCGAGCTGATCTTCCAGGACCTGTGGGCGGTGAACGACCATGCGCTGCCGATCGGCATCCACCACGGCAGCCTCGCGGTCGAAGCCCGGCGCCGAGGTCGAGGGCGCGATGGCGGTCGGCAAGCTCCGCGGGCTTGTCGCCACGGCGAGCCTCGACCTCGGCATCGACTGGGGCGACGTCGACTTAGTGGTCCAGATGGGAGCGCCAAAGGGCAGCTCGCGCCTGCTCCAGCGCATCGGCCGCGCCAATCACCGTCTGGACGAGCCTAGCAAGGGCATCATCGTTCCCGGTAATCGCTTCGAATATCTCGAAGCCCGTGCCGCCCTCGACGCCATCGACGACGGCGAGCTGGACCCGGAGGTATTCCGTCCGGGCGCGCTCGATGTGCTTGCGCAACACATCCTGGCGATGGCCGTCGCGGCGCCCTTCCAGCGGGACGAGCTACTTACCGAAATCCGATCCGCCGCGCCCTACGCGGGCTTGAAGGACGAAACCTTCGAGGAAGTGCTCAATTTCATTGCCACCGGAGGTTATGCGCTGAAGGCCTACGACCGGTTCCGCCGCCTGGTCCCCGAGGCTGGCGGTATGTGGCGCATCGCCCGGCCGCAGATCGCGCAGCAGCATCGGCTGAATGCCGGCGTGATCGTCGAGCAGCCTTTGCTCACCGTCCGGTTCCGGAACGGCCGCAAGCTCGGCACGATCGAAGAAGGCTATGCCTCGACGCTCGCTCCGGGCGATCACTTTTACTTCTCGGGCCTCAGCCTCGAGGTCGAGCAGTTCAAGGACGTCGACATCATCGTCCGCGCATCGTCGAAGCAGGCGCGGATCGTGACCTATGGGGGGCAGCGGATGTCGATGTCCACGCACCTCGCCAACCGCGTCCGCCATATGCTGTGCGACCGCAATGACTGGCACCGTTTCCCGACGGACGTCAGCGAATGGCTCGAGGTGCAGGGCGAGCGATCGGTTTTGCCGGAACCGCACCAGCTGCTCGTCGAGACCTTCCCGCACGAGGGGCACCACTACATGGTCGCCTACAGCTTCGAAGGCTGGAACGCGCACCAATCGCTCGGCATGCTGATCACACGCCGGATGGAGACCGCGGGCCTCAAGCCGCTCGGCTTCGTCGCCAACGACTACGGCCTCGCCTGCTACGGCCTCGAACCCATTGCCGATCCCAAATCGCTCTTCTCGCCGGACATCCTCGAGCAGGAGTTCGTCACCTGGGTCGAAAGCTCGATGCTCCTGAAGACTGCGTTCCGCGAAGTCGCGGTCATCGGCGGCCTCGTCGAGCGCCATCATCCCGGCAAGAAGAAATCGGGGCGTCAGGTCAGCTTCTCGACCGACCTCATCTACGACGTGCTTCGCCGCTACGAGCCGCAGCACCTGCTGCTGCGCGCCGCCTGGGACGATGCGCGGCGGCGCATGACCGAGCTCGGGCGCCTCGTCCGGCTCGTCGACCGGGCGTCGGCCACCATGCTGCACATGGACCTGGACCGGATCACGCCGATGGCCGTGCCGCTGATGGTCATCGTCGGGCGCGAAGCGCTCCCGCCGGGCGCCGAGGCCGACGAATCGCTCCTGATGCAGGCCGAAGAGCTCGCGAACGAGGCGATGCAGCTCTGACGGTCATTGCGGCTTCATCTTTGATCTGCGACGCTTCAACGATGAAGCGCGTGCTCCTTCTCGTCCTTCCTGTTCTCCTTTCCGGCTGCGTGGTCGGCACCGTCGCCAAGACGGCCCTCGACGTCGCCACCCTGCCGGTGAAGGTGGCTTCGGCTGGCGTCGACGCCGCAACCACGAGCCAGTCCGAAGCGGACGAGAAGCGAGGCCGAGAGCTTCGCCGGCAGGACGAAGAGCGCGGAAAGCAGGCCCGCCTGGCCCAGGAGCGCTGCCGCAAGGGCCGCCCGCTTGCGACGGACGCCTGCGCGGCGATCGCGCGCTGAGGTACTTCCTCGACACGGAATATAACGGCCTCGGCGGCAGCCTCGATGAGCCTCGCGCTAGTGCCCGACGACGGAGAGGAGCTCTACCTCACCTTCAAGACCGATGAGCCTCTCGCCGAATGGGTCGAGAGGAACGTCGTGCCCTATCTCAACTCGGTTCCCGAACAGCTCTCCTGCCCGCGCCTGAGCCGTGCGGACGCGGTTCACGCCCTTGAACGCTACTTGCGGCATGACCAGGACGCCGTGATCTTTGCCGACTGGCCCGAGGATATCTCGAAGTTTTGCGATCTGATGGTGACTGGCCCGGGCCGGATGGTCGACTTGCGGAACCTTACGTTCCGGCTGGTGCCGATGAGCAATTTCAGCACGGCGGCGAACAGCAAAGTGCCGCACAACGCGCTGCACGACGCGCGCGCACTGCGCGACCACGTGCTCGAACTCGAATAGGTCTTATTCGGCAGCGGTTTGGTACGCGCCGCCGGCTTCCTCCCGGTCCACCCATGTCAATTCGCTGAGCTGCAGCGGCCGGCCGTCATGCGCCTGCACGCAGATCTTCCGCACGGGCTTGCAGTCGCGCCTGTCGGCAAGGACGACGCGCATGTTTCCGTAGCCCCATTCCTCGCCCCACTGGCGCAGCGCCAGGACGACGGGCAGCAGGCCCTCGCCCTTCGGCGTCAGCGAATAGATCACCTTGCGGCGGTCGCTCGGATCCGCAGTGCGCTCGAGGATTCCGCCGGCGACCATCTTGGTGAGTCGGTCCGAAAGGATATTGCGCGCGATCCCGAGACCCGCCTGAAACTCTTCGAAATGCATGAGGCCGTTGAGCGCGCCACGGAGGATCAGGAACGCCCACTTTTCGCCGATCAGCTCGACCGCCGGCGGGAGGGGACAGGCGAGAGCGGCTTCCTTGAACCGATCGATGTCAGACGTGAGCGTCTCTGCGTGCATGAACGCCTTCTCCCCTGCAGAATCTCCTTGAAGCACAAGAGAGTTCCAAAAAACAGTTGCAAGTTGAAACTATACGGAATATTAGTTTCGTATCGCAACTGAAAAACGGGAGAGTCGATGCGATGTTTCGTCCCCTCTTAGCCTCTTTCCGCGCCTGCCTTGACCGCCGCCCCGGCCGCTGCGTCCAGCTATTCGGCCAAGCTTGCCGCCCCGACGAGCGAGCGCTTCGTCACCCGCGACATCACCTGGAATTGCGGGCCAGCCGCCTGCCAGGGCAGTACGCAGGACAGCCGCCCGCTGGTCCTTTGCCAGTCCCTCGCCAAGCGCGCTGGCACGGTCGACAGCTTCATCGTCGACGGCCGTGCGCTGAGCGCCAGCCCAGCTCGTCAGCTGCAATTCGCCTCGCCAAGCCGCAGGCCAACAAGGCGCTCGCGGCCCAATAAGGCTCCCCCCGGGGCCGCGCGCGCTCCCTCTGCGCGGCCCCTTTTCTTTCGCGCTTGCACAATAGCGGCGCCACTCCCCCACATTAGCCGCGTGCTTCGACAGTATGAGCTTGTCGAGAAAGTCCGGACCTACGATCCCGATGCGGACGAAGGGCTGATCAACCGCGCCTACGTCTTCTCGATGAAGGCGCACGGCACCCAGGTCCGCGCATCCGGCGATCCCTATTTCAGTCATCCGATCGAGGTCGCGGGAATCCTCACCGACCTCAAGCTCGACGATCAGACGATCGTGACCGCGATCCTCCACGACACGATCGAGGATACGCTCGCGACCACCGAAGAGATCGAAAAGCATTTTCGGCAAGGACGTCGCCCGCCTGGTCGATGGCGTCACCAAGCTGTCGCAAGATCGAAGCGCAGTCCGAAAACGAGCGCGCGGCCGAAAACCTGCGCAAGTTCCTGCTCGCGCTATCGGACGACATCCGCGTCCTGCTGGTGAAGCTCGCCGACCGGCTCCACAACATGCGCACGCTTTATCACATCCCGTCGGAGGAGAAGCGCCGGCGCATCGCGCGCGAGACGATGGATATCTATGCACCGCTCGCCGAGCGTATCGGCATGTATGAGATGATGAAGGAGATGCAGACGCTCGCCTTCCGCGAGCTCGAGCCTGACGCCTTCGCCTCGATCACCCGGCGCCTCAAGCAACTGACCGATCCGGGCGGCGATCTCGTCAGCCGCATCGGCCTCGGCCTCCAGCTCTACCTCGCCGACAACGGGCTCGAGGCCGAGGTTACCGGCCGCCAGAAGCATCCCTATTCGATCTGGCGGAAGATGGCCGAACGGCACATCAGCTTCGAACAATTGTCGGACGTGATGGCGTTCCGGATCATCGTGAAGGACGCCGGCGAATCCTATCGCGCGCTCGGCCTGATCCATCAGCGCTGGCCGATGGTCCCGGGCCGCTTCAAGGATTACATCTCGACGCCCAAGCGCAACGGCTACCAGTCGCTGCACACCTCCGTGATCCACGATTCCAAGATGCGGATCGAAATCCAGATCCGCGACCGCGCGATGCACGAACTGGCGGAGCGCGGGCTTGCCGCTCACTGGGCCTACAAGGAGGGCAAGCCCCAGGGCGACATGAACATCCCGTGGGTCGACGACCTCGTCGAGATCCTCGACCATGCCGAAAGCCCCGAAGAGCTGCTCGAGCACACCCGGATGGCGATGTACCAGGATCGGATCTTCGCCTTCACGCCGAAAGGCGAACTGATCCAGCTTCCGAAAGGCGCAACCCCGGTCGACTTCGCATACGCCGTCCACACAGACCTCGGCGACCGCACGGTCGGCGCCAAGGTCAACGGCCGCGTCGTTCCGCTGCGGACGATGCTCGAAAACGGCGACCAGGTCGAAATCCTCGCCTCCGAGGCTCAGCACCCGCAGCCGAGCTGGCTGCGCTTCGTCGCCACCGGAAAGGCGCGCGCGGGCGTGCGTCGTTTCGTCCGCCACAAGGAACGCGAGGAGACGATCGAGCTTGGGCGCAAGATCTACGACGAGATCGTGCAGCGCCTGCCCGCCGAGCTCGACAAGGACGCGCTCAAGCGCGCGCTGAAGAAGCTCAAGATCGAAAACCAGGACGAGCTGATGATCGCCATCGCTCGCAAGCGGGTGAGCGACGAAGCGCTCATGGAAGCGCTGATGCCCGGCTCAGCCGGCGGCGATGTCGCGTCCCCGCGCCCGCTCGGCCAGCGCAAGGCGATCTCGATCAAGGGACTGACAGCCGGGCGTCGCCTATCATCTCGCGCAATGCTGCCACCCGATCCCCGGCGACCGCATCGTGGGCCTGAGGCGCGAGGACGAGGAGATCGAGGTTCACGTCATCGGCTGCGACACGCTAGCGAGCGGCGTCGACGCCGACTGGCTCGACCTTGCCTGGGGAGAAGGTTCGGACGGCGGCGCGGCGCGCCTCGCGGTGATCCTGCGCGACATTCCGGGCGCGTTGGGAACGATGTCCGGCATCCTCGGCGCCAAGCACGCCAACATCATCAACCTTCAGCTGGTCCATCGCGACGGCAGCTTCCAGACATTCCACCTCGACATCGAGGTGCACGACCTCGCGCACCTGCACGCCATCGTTGCGGCGCTGCGCGATGCAGAGCCGGTCAGCTCGGTCGAACGGATTTAGCCGACAGCGAGAACGATGTCCCAGGCGTAAGCGAGCGCACCAGGGTCACCGGACAGCGGATCGACGGCGCGCGACACGACGCTGTCCTTGGGATTGGCATAAGCAAACACAATGTCCTTGGCGTTCAGCTGCTCGCCTGGAAAATACATTTGCGTCGTCAATCGGTCATCGCGGCCGATCACTTCCACGTGAATGTGCGGAGTCCGGATCCTGTCGCCGCCAATAGGGTAAGCGCCCGGTTTGACTGACCGGAACTTGAACTGGCCATCGCGGTCCGTGCGAAGCGTCGCAAACCCTTGGAAATCAGGGTCGATCGGCGCCGGATCTTGGTGTCGCCGGGATGCAGGTAGCGGCCGGCGGCATTGGCTTGCCAAATCTCAAGACGGGCATTTGAAACCGGATTGCCCTTCGTGTCGATCACGCGGCCAAGAACATTGATCGGAGTGCCCTTGGCAACTCCCGTTCGGCCGAGCACGCGGGTGAGATCCGCGTCTACATCCGCCAGGTGGCTCACCGGGTAAAAGGGCCCGAGTTCCTGCGCGGAAGTCGGCGGCGCGCCTCTTCCTATGCCGGATATTCCAACCAGTGTTGCGGCGGTGCCCGTAGAAACGAGCGTTCGACGAGTGAGCAGCATGGCGCCTCCCCTTCGCAGGCGCATTTACCACACATCGCTAAATAGCGCGCGATCAACCGCGGCGGCGTGCCGCCTGACGCTGCTGCCGCGCGTGTGCGTCGCCGCCTGCCAGCACGGCGAGCATGACGAGGTCTGAAGCGCTCGCCGTCATCGGTGCGATCTGCACCGGGCGCTCAAGGCCGAGAATGTAGGGGCCGAGCACGCCCTCCCCGCCGAGTTCCTTCAGCAGCTTCGCCGACAGGCTGGCCGACTGAAGTCCAGGCATGACGAGAATGTTCGCCGGTCCGGACAGCCGGCTGAACGGATAATATCGCCGCTGCATGTCGAAGGTCAGCGCGACGTCCGGCGCCATTTCGCCTTCATATTCAAAGTCGACCTTGAACCCGTCGAGCAGCTTCACCGCGCCCCGCAGTTCCTCGATGTGCATGCCGGGCGGGTTTCCGAACGTCGTGTAGCTGGTGAACACCACGCGCGGCTCCAGTCCCATCCGCCTCGCGAACGCCGACGAGCGCATGGCGATCGCCGCATATTGGTCGGCCGTCGGGCGCTCGGTTACCGCCGTGTCGGCGATCAGCACCGTATGGTTGCGGCCGACGATCACGTTGATGCCGAACGGGGTCGCGTCCTGCTCGTCCTCGATCACCATGCGCACCTGCCGCAGGGACTGGCTGAAGGGCCGCGTGGTGCCGGTGATCATCGCGTCGGCTTCGCCGAGCGCCAGCATCGCGGCCGCGAAATAATTGCGGTCCTGGTTGACCAGCCGCTCCACCTCGCGGCGCAGAAATCCGTGCCGCTGATGCTTTTCATAGATGTAGTCCACTGCCCGGCCGACCAGCGGTGAGTTGCGGCTGTTGAGCACCTGATATTCACGCGGGTTGTCGACGCCCATCTCCTGAAGCAGGTCGTAGACCTCCTCGCGTCCGACGAGCACCGGCGTGCCGTAGCCGCCTTCCTTGAACGCGATCGCGGCTCGGAGCACGTTCGGCTCCTCGCCTTCCGCGAAGAGCACGCGCTTCGGATTGGACCGCGCACCCTCGTAGGCGAGGCTCATCACGGCCACCGTCGGATTGAGCCGTGCGCGCAGTTCCTGGCGATACGCTTCCATATTGGCGATCGGCTTCTGCGCCACGCCGCTCTGGACCGCCGCTTCCGCAACGGCGGAGGCGACGACTTCCATCAGCCGGGGATCGAAGGGAGCCGGGATGATGTAATCGCGGCCGAAGCTGTGCGACCGCCCGCCGTATGCCGCGGCGACTTCTTCCGGCACCGGCTCACGCGCCAGCTCCGCAAGCGCTTCGGCGGCAGCGATCTTCATCGCATCGTTGATCGCCGTGGCGCGAACGTCGAGCGCGCCCCGGAAGATGAACGGGAAGCCGAGCACATTGTTGACCTGGTTCGGGAAGTCCGAGCGGCCCGTCGCGATGATCGCGTCAGGCCGCGCTTCAATCGCCAGCGGCGGCCAGATCTCCGGATCCGGATTCGCCATGGCGAAGATGATCGGCTCCTTGGCCATGGTCTTCACCATATCGGGCGTCAGCACATTCGCCGCGGAAAGCCCCAGGAACACGTCCGAGCCCTCCATCGCTTCGGCAAGCGTGCGCCGGTCGGTGTCGACCGCGTGGGCCGACTTCCATTGGTCGAGGTCTGTCCGGCCCTTGTGAATCACGCCTTTGCGATCGCACATGATCACGTGGTCGTGGCGCACGCCCATCGCCTTGATCAGCTCGGTGCAGGCGATTGCGGCAGCGCCCGCGCCGTTCACGACGACGCGGATGTCCGCGAGCTTGCGGTTCGTCAGGTGGCAGGCGTTGATTAGACCGGCCGCGGTAATGATCGCGGTGCCGTGCTGGTCGTCATGGAAGACAGGGATGTTCATCCGCTCGCGCAGCGTCTGCTCGATGATGAAGCAGTCGGGCGCGGCAATGTCCTCGAGGTTGATGCCGCCGAAACTCGGCTCAAGCAAAGCCACCGCGTCGATGAACCTGTCGCAATCCTCTGTCGCGAGCTCCAGGTCGATCGCGTCGACGTCGGCGAAGCGCTTGAACAGCACCGCCTTGCCTTCCATCACCGGCTTGGCGGCGAGGGCGCCGAGATTGCCGAGCCCCAGGATCGCGGTGCCGTTCGAGATGACCGCGACCAGATTGCCCTTGCTCGTATAATCGTATGCGCAGCCGGGGTTCGCGGCGATGGCGCGGACCGGGACCGCAACGCCTGGCGAATAAGCTAGGCTGAGGTCGCGCTGGGTCGCCATCGGCTTCGTGGCGACGATTTCGATCTTGCCCGGCCGCCCGCGCGAATGGAACTCGAGGGCCTCGGCTTCGGTATACTTGACGTTGCTTTCCGACATAGGCGAGGCCTTAGCGGACAGGCGCGCAAAAAGTCACGTTCGGGGCCAATCCGGAGTCGCGCCGGGTGCAGCGAGCGGCTACCAATCAGCCATGGCCCGAGCCGACGCTCCGACCCCGATGATGGCCCAGTACCGCCGCCTCAAGGACGAGGCCGGCGATGCCTTGCTGTTCTACCGGATGGGCGACTTCTTCGAATTGTTCTTCGACGATGCGAAGATCGCCGCGTCCTGCCTCGACATCGCGCTGACCAAGCGCGGAGCGGATGCCGGCGAGCCGATCCCGATGTGCGGCGTGCCGGTTCACTCCGCCGATTCGTACCTCGCGCGGCTGATCAGGGCGGGGCACCGCGTCGCCATCGCGGAGCAGACAGAAAGCCCCGCAGAAGCGCGAAAGGCGCGAGGATCGAAGGCGCTGGTCGATCGCGCGATCGTCCGGCTCGTCACCCCCGGCACGCTGACCGAGGAGACCTTGCTCGAATCGTCCGCGGCCAATTGGCTCGCCGCGGTCGGCCGGGCCGGCGATGAGTGGGCGATCGCCGCCGCGGACATTTCCACCGGGCGGTTCGAGTTGATTGGCTGCGACACCGGAGCGCTCGGGGCCGAGCTCGCGCGGCTCAGCGCGGCGGAAGTGATCGCCGATGGCGGGGTGCCAGCCATCCGGACATCGGCGGGCAAAGGCGGTTTCGACAGCCTCGCCGGGGAACGCGCCTTGAAGGGCCGCTTCGGCCTTGGGACGCTCGACGGGCTCGGCTCTCCCTCCCGAGCGGAACTGGCTGCCGCGGGCGGCCTTCTCGCCTATCTGGACGCGACGCAGAAGGGCGGAGGCATCCTGCTCGACGCGCCTCGGCGGATCGCCCGGACGCGTCACATGGCCATCGATGCCGCGACGCGCGACAGCCTAGAGCTCACCCGTTCGGCATCAGGTAGCGTCCCAGGGAGTCTCCTCGCCGAGATCGACCGCTGCCAGACCGCCGCCGGACGCCGCCTTCTCTGCGAAGACCTGGGCGCGCCGCTGACGGATCGTTCCGCAATCGAATTGCGGCTGGCAGTCGTCGCCTGGCTGCAGGAGGACCAGATCCGGCGCGAGCGCGTCCGCGCGGCGCTCAAGGCCATGCCGGACTTCGCGCGCGCGCTCGCAAGGCTCGCCGCCGGCCGGGGTAGCCCTCGCGACCTGGCGCTACTCCGCGACGGTCTCGGCGCTGCGGTCGCGCTTCAACGCGAGCTGCAGTCGGAGGCGGATCGGCCCCCTCTCCTCGAAAGCCTGCTTCCGAAGCTCGGCGGACATGGCGCGCTGATCGACAAGCTCTCCCGCGCGCTCGTTGCCTCGCCGCCGATCGATGCGTCCAAGGGCGGCTACATCGCGGATAACTATGATCCGCCGCTCGACGCACTGCGCGATGCGGCATCGAACGGTCGCCGCGCCATCGCGGCGCTCGAGAGCCGTTATCGTAACTCGACGGGCGTCGCCTCCCTGAAGATCCGGCACAATGCCGTGCTGGGCTATCACATCGAGGTAGCCGCAAAGCACGCAGACCGCCTCATGGCGCCGGACAGCGGCTTCGCCCACCGCCAGACTTTGGCCGGCGTGGTGCGCTTCAACTCTCCCGAGCTGCATGAGGAAGCCGCGCAGGTGGTCGAGGCCGGAGGTCGCGCGCTCGCTGCGGAAGCCGCGCACGCCGAGGATCTCAGCGCGCTGGCTGTGTCTGCCGCTCCGCAAATCACGGCCACGGCGGACGCGATTGCGCGGATCGACGTCGCGGCTGGCAATGCGCAGCGCGCCGTGGACGGCGGCTGGACCCGACCGCAGCTCACCGACGAAACGTGCCTCGAGATCGATGGCGGCCGGCACCCTGTCGTCGAAGCCGCTCTCAAGGACGGCGGTGACCGCTTCATCGCCAACGATCTCTCGCTCGGATCAAGCGACCGGCTGTGGCTGATTACCGGCCCGAACATGGGCGGCAAATCGACGTTCCTTCGCCAGGCCGCCCTGATCGCGGTGCTTGCGCAGGCTGGCGCCTTTGTCCCCGCCGCCCGCGCCAAGCTCGGGATCGTCGATCGCCTGTTCAGCCGCGTCGGCGCTTCGGACAATCTGGCGCGCGGCCGCTCCACCTTCATGGTCGAGATGGTCGAGACCGCCGCGATCCTCGCGCAGGCAACGCGGCAGAGCCTCGTCATCCTCGACGAGATCGGCCGCGGCACCTCGACCTACGACGGCTTGGCCATTGCTTGGGCAGTCGTCGAGGCGATGCACGACCAGGTGAAGTGCCGGACCCTCTTCGCTACTCATTACCATGAACTGACACGCCTCGCGGGACGCCTCGACGCGCTCTCGCTGCACCACGTGCGGGCGCGCGAGTGGAAGGGGGACCTCGTCCTCCTGCACGAGGTTGCCGATGGTGCCGCCGACCGCAGTTACGGCATTGCAGTCGCGAAGCTCGCGGGCCTCCCGCCCACCGTCGTCGCGCGCGCCCGCTCCGTCCTCGCCAAGCTCGAGGCCGGGCGGGATGCGACCGGCGGGATCGCGGCCGGACTCGACGACCTGCCATTGTTTGCAGCGACGGCCGAGCCCGAGCACGCGCCCGACCCGCTCCTCACGGCGCTCGATGAGGTCGATCCCGACAGCCTCACGCCGCGCGAGGCGCTCGACCATCTCTACAAGCTCAAGCGGATCGCGGCCGAGCGAAAGCCATGAGCCTGCACGACGTCGCAAATCAGCGCGTAATCGTCGATCGACGGGCGCTGAGCGAACGTCTTGGAGTACTTCCCCGCGGCAAGCGACTGACCGTGGACGCCACCGATATTCTCTGCGATGCCCTCACGGCTGGCCGCGAGGAAATTGCGCGGCGTCTCCTCTCTGAGCCCGGCAATGGCCGCGCCGTCGCGCAGGCGACTGCCTTCCTCCATGACCAGCTCGTCCGCGTCGCTTACGACTTCGTCGCCGAGCGCGTTTTGGACCAGCCGCCGTCCGGTATCGCGCTCGTGGGGCTCGGCGGAACAGGCCGCGGCGAGATGGCCCCCTTCAGCGATCTCGACCTCATGTTCCTTACGGCGAAGGCACCGACGCCTGAGCAAGAGCGCCTTTCGGAGTCGATGCTTCACCTGCTGTGGGACCTTAAACTGAAGGTCGGCCACTCACTCCGCTCGATCCCCCAGCTGATCGCGCTTGCGAAAAAGGACATGACGGTCCGCACCGCCTTCCTTGAGGGGCGATGGTTGTGGGGCGAAGACGCGCTGTTCGACGCCGCCATGCGCCGCTTCCGCAAGGAGGTGGTTGCCGGGACGGCCGCCGAGTTCGTCTCGGCCAAGCTCGCTGAGCGGGACCAGCGCCACATCAAGATGGGCGACAGCCGCTACGTCGTCGAGCCCAACGTCAAGGACGGGAAGGGCGGCCTGCGCGACCTCCATACCCTCTATTGGATCGGCAAATATGTGCACGGCGTGGAGCGCGCATCAGACCTCGTCGGCGCGGGCCTGCTGACCGCCGCCGAGTTCCGCCGGTTCGACCGCGCCGAGCGCTTCTTCTGGGCGGTACGCTGCCACCTGCATTTGCTTGCGGGGCGCGCCGAGGAACGGCTCAACTTCGACTACCAGCCGCGCATCGCCGAGATCATGCATTACGCCGACCGACCGGGGAAATCGGCCGTCGAACGCTTCATGCAATTCTACTTCCTCAACGCGAAGACCGTGGGCGACCTCACGGGCGTGTTCCTTGCCCAGCTTGATGAGCAGCTCGGCAAGAAGGGCTTCCGGTTCGCGCTTCCGACGATTCGCCGCCAGCCCAAGCGCCTTGGCGGCTTTGCGCTCGATCGCGGGCGCATCACGATTCCTGCCGACACTTTCTTCCGGGCCGAACCGGCGCGTCTCCTGGAGCTGTTCGCGCTGGCCGCCCGGGAACGGCTGGAGATCCATCCGACGGCGATGCGCGCCGCAAGCCGGGACGTTGTGCTAATCGACCGGGAAGTTCGTGAGGATCCGCGCGCCAACGCACTGTTCATGGAAGTCCTGACGTGCCGGCAGTCGCCGGAGGTCGTTCTTCGCTGGATGAATGAGGCCGGCGTGTTCGGTCGCTTCGTTCCCGATTTCGGCCGCGTCGTCGCGCAAATGCAGTTCGACATGTACCACCATTATACGGTCGACGAGCATTCGATCCGGGCGCTCGGCCTGCTGGCGGCGATCGAGCGCGGCGAGCTGAAAAACGACCACCCGCTCTCGACGGCGCTGATCAAGCAGATCGCCTCGCGCCGCCTGCTCTATGTGGCCGTCCTGCTGCACGATATCGCGAAGGGCCGCGGCGGCGACCACAGCGTGATCGGGGCCGAGATCGCGCTGAAGCTCGGCCCGCGCTTCGGGCTCGACGCGGCCGAAACCGAGACCGTCTCATGGCTCGTGCGCTACCACCTCCTGCTCTCGTCCACCGCATTCAAGCGTGATCTCGCTGATCCAAAAACCATCGATGATTTCGTCCGGCAGGTGCAGAGCCCGGAGCGGCTGAGGCTGCTGCTGATCCTGACCGTCGTCGACATCCGCGCCGTCGGTCCCAACGTGTGGAGCGAATGGAAGCGCACGCTGCTGCGGACCCTGTTCGAGGCCGCCGAGGAGCGCCTTCGCCTCGGGCACAAGCAGCACGGCCGAGCCGATCTCGTGCAGCAGCGGCAGAAGGAGCTCGCCGCGCAGCTCGGCTGGAAGTCGAGCGCGATCCGCGCCCATGCGCGCCGTCTGCCCGACAGCTACTGGCTCGCGGAACCGCTCGCGTGGCAGCTCGCGAACGCTAAGCAGGTCGCAACCGCCGAAGCGCACATCGGGGAGGCGAAGCCGGACGTCGCAGTGGAGCCGGATGCCGACAGCGGAGCCACCCGGGTCAGCGTTTTCACGCCCGATCGGGAGGGCCTGTTCTATCGCATCTGCGCGGGCATCGCGGCGGCGGGCGCGAACATCATCGATGCACGCATTCACACGACGCGCGATGGCATGGCGCTCGACAATCTGCTCGTGCTCGACAGCAGCGGCCGCCCCTATACCGACCGTCGCCTGCGCAACCGGCTGGTTCGTTCCGTGGAAGCGGCGCTTAGCAGCAGCGAAGCTCCTCCTCTTCCTCCCGCCGATGCACGTGCGTCGAAGAGCCGCGCTTTCGACGTCGCGCCCTCTGTTGCTGTCGCTGACCGCGCCTCTACGCGCACCACCGTCGTCGAGGTGAATGCACGCGATCGTCCGGCGCTTCTTGCAGCGCTCGCGGCGGCGATCCACGGCCAGGGTCACCAGATCCACTCCGCCCATATCGCGACCTATGGCGAGCGCGCCGTCGACGTATTCTACGTCACGCGCGCTGACGGAAAGAAGCTGGACGACGCCGATGTGGGAGCACTGAGGTTCTCGCTCATGCAGGCGGCGGCGGAGCCCGCCAAAGCGAAAGCCGCTTAAGCGAAGGGGCCCCGCAATCGCTTGCGGAGCCCCTCCTGTATTGCCGGTATCCTTGCGGTCAGCCGCGCTCAGGCGCCGGCGGAGGCGGAGGCGGCGGGACCGGGCAGGTCGCCGTGGCTTCGATCACCGAACCGTCCGGGCAGGTCTGCGTCGCGGGCGGCGGCGGAGGCGGCGTCGGAACATACTCGGGCGCCGGCGCGCGAGCGAAGCCGAGCTTGCCGCGCAGCGTCGCGCCGAATGTCCGCGGCTCGCCGAGGAACGCGCCGTAAAGCTGCGTCGCGCGGGAGAAGAAGCCTGCTTCCACCGCACGCGTCGTGCTTCCAGGCGTTCCCTGGATCGGCATGTCGAACGCGACCTGCTGGTAGGTCTTGTTGAAGATGTTCTGGCCCCAGATTTCGAGAGCCCAAAGACCATCGGGGCCCTGAATGCCGGCACGCGCATTCACGACCGAGAAGCTGTCCTGGATCTTCTCGATGTCGAGGTCGGAGCCGGTATTGTAGGTGCTCATGTGCCGGATGTCGGCATAGAGCAGGCCACGCAGGCCATTGTCGCCGATCCGCGGCGTCCAGGCCATCGAGCCCGTAACCGTCCACTTCGGAGCGCCGGAGATGCGCTGGCCCGGCAGCTGGAAGAGCGCATTGCTCAGCGGCTGTCCGTTCGCGCCGACCAGATTGTCGCGATACTTGGCGTTCGCCATCACGATGCCGCCGTTGACCTGCAGGTCGGGAAGCGGCCGCGTGAACGCCTCGAGCTCGAAGCCAACGTTCTTGACACCTGCCCGCGTATCGCCGTCGCAGGCGCCGGTGACCGGATTGTTGTCCTGGTCCAGCCCGTTCAGGTCGTCTTTGCAGCCGTTGATGTTCTCGACGATGAAGTTGAGGCCGTTGAAAGTGTTCAGCTGGAAGTCGCGAAGCAGCTGGTGGAACACCGTCAGGTTGATGTCGAACCAACTGCCATTGTACTTGGCGCCGAGTTCGAGGGCGTCGTTGATCTCCGGTCGGAACTGAAGGTCGCTGCCCGACGCGGCACGGCCCTGGCAGTTGGGCTGGGTTGTCGACGTACAGATGGCGCCGAAGCCGCCGAGCCCGTTCGGCGTCGACGAGGCGCGGAACAGCGCCGAGCGATCGAGGTTGAACCCGCCCGCTTTGTATCCGCGCGAATAGCTCGCGTAGGTCAGCAAGCGGTCGACTGGCTTGTAGCTCAGCACCACGGTGCCCGAGACCTTGTTCTCGGTCCGGCTGTCCGCGATGTCCAAATGTCCGCCGGGAGCGCCTGGAATGACGCAGGGAAGCTGCGACAGCGACACAAATGCCGAATTCGAGATCTCGACGCACAGCGGATTATTGTCGTTGAGGTCGCCCGTGACCTTTTTCTTCTCGTGCGTGTAACGCGCGCCGACCGTGAGCTTCAGGCGCGGTGTGATGGCGAAAATATTGTGCGTGAACAGCGCCCAGTTGTCGCTCGTCTGACTCCACCGATCATTCAACCCGGCTCCGTTGAGCGTGAACGGCGGATTGGTTGGCGGCACCAGGAGACCAATATTGGTGAACCCGCTCGTGCCAAACGGAGCGGTACTGAAGTTGACGGGCGGGAGGCCCGGAGCAAGCGGCACACCGAGCCCAAGTGAGTTGTTGAGCTGCGCGAAGGCGCCGAGCGCCGTGATCTGCCCGCCCAAGGTCGCCGCGGCCACGGGGTTAAACGTCGGCCCCGGCGTGATCGCCGCAGTGTACTGCGCGAGAAGACCGGCGCGCACGAGCGCCGCAACGTTCGTTGCCGGAATTAGGGGGTTGCCGGTGTTGAAGCAGTTCGGGGATGTGCCCGGCGCCAGCAACAGCGGCGTCGACGCTGCGGCGAAGTTCGCCGCCACGACGCAGTTAGTGTAGCGGTTGTAGTCGTTGCCGAACTTCAGATTGTCGACGACGCGCAGCTTTTCATTCGCGTAATAACCGCCGACCAGCCAGTCGAGCCGGTTGTCGAACGCATTGCCCTGAAGCCGCAGCTCCTGGGTGAAGGTCTTGAAGCGGTTATACGACCCGCCATCATCCTCGCGGTAGAGGATGTCTAGGTCGTTGAAGTCCGCGTCCTGGCCGCGCGTATATTTGTTGTAGCGGTAGGCCGTGATCGACGTCAGCTCGCCCCAGCCGAAGTCGTAGACGCCCTCGCCGGACAGGCCGCCATCGTTGACGTTGCTCGTATAGTTGCGGCCGGGCGTTATCGAGACGTCGCGCTGGCTCGGGTTGTCGATGATGGTGGCGCCAAGGCCGCGAAGGACGCCCGCGATGGTCGATGGGCCGGTCGTCGTGCTGCCGCCGGTCAGGAACGTGTCGAACGTCGGCAGATAGACCGCCGCGCAACATTCCTCACGAGTCTTCGAAAGATCGCCGATCAAGCGGAACGAGAAACTGTCGCTCGGCTGGAACAGCACCTGTCCGCGAAGCAGCGCACGGTCGCGGTCATTGACGTCTCGGCCCGAGATCACGTCGTGAAGGAAGCCGTCGCGCTTCGAGTAGACGGCATCGAACCGCGCCGCGATCGTATCGGTCAGCGGGCCCGTCACGCCGGTCTGCACACGGATGAAGTCGTGGTTGCCGACGTCGAGTTGTCCGCCCACTTCCGGCGTGAAGCGCGGCTTGGCGGTGATGATCGAGATCAAACCGGCCGACGTATTGCGGCCGAACAGCGTGCCTTGCGGACCGCGCAGCACCTCGATCCGGTCGAGCGCGCCCAATTCGTTGAGGCCGATGCCGGTTCGCGAGCGATAGACGCCGTCGATGAACACGCCGACCGAGCCTTCGAGACCCGGGTTGTCGCCGACCGTGCCGATGCCGCGAATGTTCGCGCGCGCGGCGCCCGCCTCGGACGAGGTCGAGAAGACGTTGAGCGATGGGGCGATCTGGTTGAGCTGACGGATGTCGGTCGCGCCGGTATTCCGCAGGTTTTCCGCGGTGACTGCGCTCACCGCCATGGGGACGTCGGACAGCGCTTGGTTACGGCGAGTCGCGGTGATGACGATGTCGCCCGTGTCGACGGGCTGCTGTTCGCGCGCCTGGTCCTGGACGGCCGCCGCTTCAGCGGTCGCGCCTTGCGTCGGCTGCGCGGTCTGCTTGTCGGTGTCGGTGTTTGACGTTGCCGTCTGCGCAATTGCCGGAGTCGCCAGGACGAAAAGCCCCGCGGACACAAGCCAGGAAGACTTGCGGATCATCTTTTTTCTCCCCCTCGGACGCGGAACACGCCCGGTCTGGGGAGAGGCTAATCCGGAATTGCGCTGTAAGGGAAGCGATGACGTGGCGTGATCGCAACAATGCCGAACCGCTGCAGCAATTTGGCAACAGCGATGTCAGTAAGGGAAAGTTACTAAGCGTAGCTTTCAAGATAGCCGCAGCGCCGGCAGCGGTACGTCTTCACGTCGAGCGTGTCCTTCCCGCGTAGCTTCAGTCCGGTCCAGATGCTGCGCTCCGGTTCGCCTTCGATCCACTTCGCGACCGTATGGCTGCCGTGGCCTTCGTCGACGATGAAGCCCGCTTCCATCGAACCGCTGCAACGCGGACAGGATAGCGAGCGGCTGGCCATCGCTTACTTGGGCGAGAGCACCATCAGCATCTGGCGGCCTTCCATGCGCGGGTGCGCTTCGACCTTGGCCATTTCGGCGGTCTGCTCCTGCACGCGGCGAAGCACCGCCATGCCGAGCTCACCATGCGCCATCTCGCGACCGCGGAAGCGCATGGTGACCTTCACCTTGTCGCCTTCCTCGAGGAACTCGAAGACCTTCTTCATCTTCGTGTCATAGTCGTGGTCGTCGATGTTCGGACGCATCTTGATCTCCTTGATCTCCTGCGTCTTCTGCTTCTTGCGCTGCTCGTTGGCCTTCTTCTGAACCTCGTATTTGTAGCGTCCGATATCGAGGAACTTGGCAACCGGCGGATCGGAGTTCGGGGAAATCTCAACGAGATCTAGACCGACCCCCTGCGCCTGCTCGAAGGCTTCGCGCGTAAACATCACGCCCAGGTTTTCGCCATTTTCGTCGATCACCCGCACCTTTTGGGACTGGATGAACTCATTATAGCGGGGGCCGGTGAACTGCGGCGGCGTTTGCGCTCTGCGCGGATAGGGCGGGGGTATAGTCGATTCTCCGATTATGTTGCCGGTGCGACGTAAGCACTCGGCGCCGAATTGAAAAGTGCAGGGCGTCGGAATTGCGGCATTATTGCCGCGATCCGTGATCCAAATTCGCCAAGCGCCGCGTCAGGCCTCCTCAGGCACGGCGGTCCGGTGCGATCGCCTCGGAGCGGATCATGGCGACGGCCTCATCGAGACTCATCATCCTCTGGTGCTCGTCGCTGCCGAGGCGCCGAAGCGCAACCGAGCCCTCTTCCGCCTCGCGCTTGCCGACCACCAGCAGCAGCGGGACCTTCTTCAGCGAATGCTCACGCACCTTGTAGTTGATCTTCTCGTTGCGCAGGTCGGTCTCGACCCGGATGCCGGCCGCCGACAGCTTCTCTGCGACTTGCTCAGCATAGCCGTCCGCGTCCGACACGATGGTTGCGACCACCGCCTGCACGGGCGCCAGCCACAGCGGAAACTTCCCCGCATAATGCTCGATCAGGATGCCGATAAACCGCTCGAAGGTGCCGATGATCGCACGGTGGAGCATCACCGGGCGGTGCTTCTGCCCATCTTCGCCGATGTAATTCGCATCGAGCCGCTCCGGCAGCACGGTGTCCGCCTGGATCGTCCCGACCTGCCACGTCCGTCCGATCGCGTCGGTCAGGTGAAACTCGAGCTTCGGTGCGTAGAAGGCGCCTTCGCCCGGCAGCTCTTTCCAGCCGAACTCCTCTGTCGCGCGGCCCGCCTTTTCGACGGCTTCGCGAAGGACCTGTTCGGCGTGGTCCCACTCCGCGTCTGACCCGAACCTCTTGTCAGGCCGGAGCGCAAGCTTGATCGCATAGCTGTCGAAGCCGAGGTCGCGGTAGACGCTGTCGAGCAGGTCGCAGAACTCGACCACCTCATCGACCAGCTGGTCCTCGGTAACGAAGATGTGTGCGTCGTCCTGCGTGAACTGGCGCACGCGCAGGATGCCGTGGAGCGCGCCATGCGGCTCGTTGCGGTGGCAGCAGCCGAACTCGGCGAGCCGCAGGGGCAGGTCGCGGTAGCTTTTGATGCCCTGGTTGAAGATCAGGACATGCGCCGGGCAGTTCATCGGCTTGAGCGCCATCAGGTCGGCGTCGCCAGACAGGATGGGCTGCTCGTCTTCATCCTCGTCGTCGGACGCGTGCGGAATCTCGTCCGGCACCACGAACATATTCTCGCGATACTTGCCCCAGTGGCCGCTCTTCTCCCATTGGCGCGCGTCCATCAACTGCGGCGTCTTCACCTCGAGATAGTCGGCCGCGTCGAGTCGCCGGCGCATGTAGGCCTCCAACTCGCGCCAAATGATATAGCCGTTCGGGTGCCAGAAGACGCTTCCGTGAGCCTCGGGCTGGAGGTGGAACAGGTCCATCTCCTGCCCGATCTTGCGATGATCGCGCTTGGCCGCCTCCTCGAGCCGCACGAGATAGGCGTCGAGCTGCTTCTTGTTCAGCCACGCCGTCCCGTAGATGCGGCTCAGCATCGGATTCTTCGGATCGCCGCGCCAATAAGCGCCCGACACGCGCGTCAGCTTGAACGCGCTCGGGTCGAGCTTGCCGGTCGAGGCGAGATGCGGCCCGCGGCACAGGTCGATCCAGTCCGCCTCGCCATGGCCCGTCTTGTACATGGTGATCGGCTCGCCCTCGGGGAGCTCCATCACCCACTGGGCCTTGAACGTCTCGCCATGGTCGATGAAGAATTGCCGCACCCGCTCGCGGTCCCAGACCTCGCGGACGAGCGGCTTGTCCGCCGAGATCACGCGCCGCATCTCGGCCTCGATCGCCGGCAGGTCTTCCTCGGTGAACGGCCCGCGGCCCTCCGCCGGCGCGAAGTCGTAATAGAAACCGTCGTCGGTCGCGGGCCCGAAGGTGATCTGCGTCCCCGGGAACAGGTTCTGCACCGCCTCGGCGAGTACGTGCGCATAATCGTGGCGCACCAGCTCGAGCGCGTCCTTCTCGTCGCGCGAGGTGATCAGTGCGAGGCTCGCGTCGCTCTCGAACGGGCGCATGATGTCGCGCACCTCGCCGTCGATCCGCGCGGCGAGCGCGGCCTTGGCGAGGCCCGGCCCGATGGCCGCGGCAACATCGGCGGGGGTCGAACCCTCCGGCATCTCCCGAACCGAACCGTCGGGAAGCGCAATCTTGAACATCTTCGTCATGTGTCGCGCCATGTAGCGATGCGGCGGCAGCCTCTCAACCGCGTCGCGCTAGTCAAGGTCGCTTGACAGGCCATAAGGGCTTTGTGTAAAGGGACATTGACAACATGAAAAGGAAGCTTGTCCGATGCCCCGTTCGAATGCCGCTCTGCGCCGCTATACCCGCTCGGTTCTGCTGTTGTCCGCGGCCTATGCGCTGATCCTCGTCGGCGTCATCACCTTCTTCAAGAACAGCTCGCCGACCGGGGTGTCGGCTTACGCGGCTGCGATCCTCCCCGCCCTGCCGATCATCGGCATCTTCGCGGCGATCGGACGCTACCTGTCCGACGAGCCCGACGAATATATCCGCATGCTCATGGTCCGGCAGACCCTGTGGGCGACGGGCTTCGCGCTCAGCGTCGCGACCATTTGGGGCTTCCTCGAAAGCTTCGACCTCGTCGATCATGTCGATGCTTATTACGCCGCCGTGATCTGGTTCGGCGGCCTCGGCCTCGGCGCCTGCATCAATAGACTGACCCTCGGCTCGTCGGGACGCTGCTGATGGAAAACCGCCTCAGGGTGCTCCGCGCCGAGCGCAACTGGAGCCAGCAGGATCTTGCCGACCGGCTCGAAGTCTCGCGCCAGAGCGTGAACGCGGTCGAAACGGGCAAATACGATCCCTCGCTCCCGCTCGCTTTCCGCATCGCCGAGCTGTTCGGTCGGCCCATCGAGGACATTTTCGTATCGCCGTCCCGCCGCAGCTCCGGCGCCATCTAATCACCTAAAAGAAAGGGAATGACATGCGCGTTTTCGCACTGATCCTTGCTGCCTGCGCGGCAAGCACACTCGACTGGGGCGCCGCGGCTCACGCTGCCGCACCGGCCCCCGCCGAACAGCGGCTCAGCCGCATCACCGTCCGCAGCGTGGGCGAAGGCTCGCCCGTCGTCCTCATCCCCGGGCTCGCTTCCTCGCCATCGGTCTACGACGGCATCGCGGCGAAGCTCGGTACTGGCCACCGCCTCATCTTCGTTCAAGTGAACGGCTTCGCCGGCAGCGCCGCAGGCCCGATCGACAACCTCCTGCCGGGCGCGGTCGACGAGCTCGCGACGTGGCTCGCAGCCAACAAGATCAAAAAGCCGGCGGTCGTCGGCCACTCGATGGGCGGGCTCATGGCACTGATGCTCGCAAGCAAGCATCCGGCAGCCGCCGGCAAGCTGATGATCGTCGACGCTCTGCCCTTCTACGGAATGCTGTTCGGCCCATCGGCTACGCCCGAAGCCATCCGCCCCGTTGTCGAGCAGATGCGCGCCGGCATGGTCAGCGGGAAAGTCCCGGCCCAGGTGCCGCCGCACATGTCCAACACCGATGCCGGGAAAGCGAAGATTCTCGAATGGCTGAAGGCTTCGGACCCCCGGGTCGTCGGCGAAGCGCTCGTCGAGGATGCGACCACCGATTTCCGCCCTGGGCTTCCGGCGATCAAACAGCCGATCACCGTGCTCTATGCAGTCCCGAGCACTGAGCGAGCGGCAATCACCAAGGCGCTCTACACGGATGCCTACAAGGCCGCGGCGGGTGCCCGGCTGGTGGCAGTCGATGGCAGCGAGCATTTCATCATGCTCGACCAGCCCGCGCGCTTCGCGGCCGAGGTCGAAACCTTCTTGCGCTAGACACGGCGTAGTCTGGAAGGCGCGACTTGCGGGGATGAGCCGATGCTGGCCGTTGCCGGCCCATCTGTAATGATAACCGGGGTGCCGAGCTTTGTGACCTTGTAGAGCAGCTTGGCGAAGCCCCTGGGAAGGCGGATACAGCCGTGCGATGCCGGATAGCCGGGCAGGTGACCCGCATGCATCGCGACGCCTTTCCAGGTGAGCCGCTGCATGTACGGCATCGGCGCATCGTCATAAGTGCGCGATCGATGCACAACCTTCTTCTGCAGGATCGTGAACGCGCCCGTGGGTGTCTCGCGTCCCTTGCGGCCCGTCGAAACCGTGGACGCGGCCATGGGCACGCCATAGCGGTACAGCAACGCGCGCTGCGATCGAAGATCGATCACCAGCAGCACGGGGTCAGTCGAATCCGCCACCTTCAACTCCCAGACATACTGGCCGGTCTTCAGCTGGACGGCCTTCTCCATGACCGTACGGTGTGGCTGCTGCGTCGGGCGTGCGGAGACCGAGGCGGCGGCGCACGCCAGTAAACCCAATTCGATCAGCCGCTTCACTGGTTACCTCGTTCAGGCGATTGTCCCGAACAGGCCCCCGGCCGCGAACTGCATTTTATCGTAGCGAAAGGGACGGCCCCATAAGGAAAGTCACGGATCGGACGCTAGGTCCGGTCCCACCCGTTGCGGGCATCCGCGACTTCAGTTTGTGGCGAGAACCTGTCGGCCGTTCAGCTCCTGGATCGGGCGCGCGTCGTCCGGATATAGTGCCGCGAACGTCGCGATCTGTTCTTTTGACAGGGTCGCGGACGATTTGAGGACGATCCACCGCACGCCTTCCGAACAGGGCGGCGTCGTCAGGGAGCCCGTGTAGGTGAAATAGCCGTGGTCTTCGGGGAGCAGCGCGGACGCGTTGACGAGCACGTCCTTGACGTCGGCTCGATGGTCCTTCTGCTTAGGAAGGTGGCTCCACAATGCCTCCACCGTGGGGTTCGCCTCACCGGTGTTCAGGAGGACGGCGACAACAGCGAGCCTGCCTTTGGAATCGCGGTGCACCAGGTGCGCGACCATTTCGGCGGCCTTGCCGTCGATCCGCTCCTCGCTCGGATGATGGAAATGGAATTGAATGAGCTGGTAGCTCTCGTCTCCAATCCGAAGCCAGCTGCCCGGATCGACATCGACCTGAACGCTGTGGCCGTTATCGATGATGTGCAGCGAGGCCGATTTGTAGTCGAAGACAAGCGCGGGCAGCCGTATGCCACGCACTTCGCGGACCCGGATGTCGATCGGCGACTGGGCCTTGCCTCTGCCGCATGCCGCGAACTTCGGGTCCAGTTCCGCCCAATGCGAGGGGCCGCTTCGGCCCGCATAGGACCAATGGTGCGAAGGCTCGCTCGCAAGCGCCATTGCGCTCGCGCCTGCAAATGTGATTGCGATGGCAGTCCTGCGGCGCATGCTGCACCCTGATCGCTCGTGCGGATCACAGTTGGTATCGGGGCGAGTCCCAATGCTGCGCCCTGATGTCCGCAACTGGGGCAGGCGCGTAGGCCCGCCCCAGTTCATTTTTTACGCGATTTACCCGACCGGCTGGGCCTGCCCGCTCCGGGCTTCGGCTCGGTCGGACACCGCGTCCAGCACGGCAAGCCTGGCCTGCTGAACCGTCGCGATCGCATAGTCGATGGCGATGGCGGCGCCGAGCTGACGCTCTTCGTCGTTCGCATTGGCGAAGAAGGCACCATAGGCTTCCTTGCGCTCGCTGAGCTTGTCCTTCAGCCGCTGACGGTCGCTTTTCACTTTTTCGCGGAAGTCGACAAAATCCTGACCGCCCTTTTCGGCGGCTTTCTGCAGGTTGGATTCGAGCCGCTCCATCCGCTCGGTGAGATGAGTGCGGATATCTTCACGACGGGCATCGAGTTTCTCTCGAGCCTCGGTGCGGACCGCTTCGGCATCTTCCTGGATGCGCTTCGCGAGGTCCTGCAGTTCCGCGATGTTGGATGGGAGGGGAGTCATTTTCTGGAATTCCTTCTTTGGGGATCAAACGACAGCGAAGTTCCAGTTACGGGGGCGCGCGGACGCGTCCGGCAAAATTGCCGCGCTTCATGGGTACCGCCTTTCCTGAACGGAAGTTTGGTTACGCCTTTGACTTGAAGGTGTGAGTCGGAAATAGGACAGTTGTTTCGCCGATCACAATCGGGGCAAACACTTAAGGGTGGTCCGGGGTCAGCGCATCGCACCACCTCGCCTCCCTCCAAAATTCGAAGCTCAACCGAATGGTCGCATCCCCGCAAATGCGGGCTTGGTTCGGTGAATCCCCGATGGCGGAAAAGCCGAGCGTCCATCAATTGCCGTCCCAACAACAGCAGACGGAGTCACGCTGCACCGCAGCGTTGGCCACAACCGGGAAGGCAAGCCGTGAACGTCAAAAAGCAGATCGACGCCTCAGCCGAGGTCAAACCCATTCCCGTTGCCCAGAAGTCGAGCGTCGTGTCCGACGAACTCCTCAAGCTCACGGACATTCTGCACAGCGTCTGCCCCTCCGACGCAGTGATCGCCTTTGAGTTTGCCGGCGCACTTCATGTGCATATCGACGTCCGCAGCATCGAAGACATGACGAGGCTGGAAACACTGATGCCTTCGCTTGGCGGCGGAGTTTTCTACGACATCCAACGGGGCCTGGCGGCGCGGCGCTCGTTCTTCCATCGTCTGAGCGCGAGCGTCGCTCGGTAGGTGGCGGCAGGCCCGCTTTCGACCCGTTGCGGACCCTCGCAAGCGGTTAGGTGCTAGGGGCGGACCGTGCTAAAAGGCGGTATCGCGCGAACATCAGTCCTGTAGGCCTCGCGCGCCTGAGAGACACAGCTTGCGCTCCCGCTTACCGAAGGGAGCCGCCCATGAACCGCAAATCACACAAAGTCTCGCCGTCAGGAGCGCAGCTTGGACATCCGAGCCGGAGACGAGACACGGCCGAGGCCTGCCGCGACAAGGCAAAAGATAACCTTTTCCTCGCCCTAAGCATGCCCAGCGGCAGGCAGCGCGGTCTTCTCGAACGCAGTGCCGCCGCATGGGCCACGCGAGCGGAGCAGCTCCAGTGCCAGGAAACGAGAGTCGCCGCGGAGTTGCCAACGCCGGACCGGGACGTCGAACATGTTCGGCTTTAGAGGTGCTTGTCTTGAACAGGCCCAGGCGAATGCCGGCGCGTGGGCCGACGGAAAGAGCATCTGAGATGACTCGGAAAGCAACCCCGGATCAAACGCGCGACGCGAGCGACAGTTGGGAAAATGAGGGCGGGCAAGTCCCCCGGCGGACCGGCAACCAGGCAGCGTCGCAACAGGAACTGGAACGCCTCGGGATCAAGGCGGTGGCAACAACGACCTACGAGTGGGGAGGCTTCCGCTACACGAATGCAGCCGACGCAATCGCTGCAGCCAAACGGGCGGCCTGATGTCTCAGATTAGGCCCGCACGCGCAGACAATGATCGCGGAATATTACGGTGCTGGCAGGAATGGGAGATCGAAGGCCGCAACCGGCGAATTGTCCTTTGTGTCGAAACGAATCTCGAGTTGCGTCCGGGGCACGTAGGCTTCGATCGGGCGCTGCTCGACGATCTGATCGAGCACGCGACGGAAATGATGCATGCGAGCAGCGCGGCCGTTGACGCGATCCGCATTGTGCCGGCACCCTGATCGTCCGCGACATCGCCTTCGTTCTTTGGTCAGGCGATCTCGATATCCACAGCGCAGGCGTCATCAAGACCGCGGTTGGCGACCTGGAAAAATACAAGCTGGCCTGTCTCCGGTGACCATTCGTCCGGGCCCCGTTCGAAGGGCACGAACTCGCCAGCCCCATCGGGGGCGATCATGCCTGTGCCCTGAACCTCATCGAATGAGTGAACTGTTCCGCGATGGATCATGTTTGCATCCTTTTCGAGGTGCACGGACCGTTGAGCACATCCTGCGCCATCTTCCGACTCACTCGCACTGCGGACTTAGGTCGGGAATCCACATATCGCGTTCGGGGCGCCCCCCTCAATGCGGATGATTTGAATCTGCACGGAATAATCTCGCGCGAACTGACGATAAGCTCGCCGTTCTTCTTCGGTGGCGGCGGCCTCCTGGCGCATCAGGGCAAGTTGGTGGCGGTGTAGCAACAGGTTGAGATCCACGGACCGGACTCCTCCAACTGTAAGCGGGAGCGCAACGGTCTCTCAGCCGTCGACGCTTACGAAGCGTATGCCGACGGTTCCACCGATATGGGGGGCAGCAGTCGAATTACGAGATCAACGCGCCCGTGCGAAACAGGCCCCGGCGCGTGCGCCAGCTGCCCATCGGATTTGCGCTGCGACATCTGCGTGGCCAACTTGTCGAACGACAATATGTTCTCCGACGCCTGGAAGCTTGCTTACCGCAAGCCCGATGCCGCCCTCCGAGACGTCGGTGATCGTCACCTCATCTTGTTCTCCGCTCTCGCGCAACAACAGTGCAGGGGATGGCGTGAGAATGCTCGGGTTCATGCAAGGGCCTTGGGAACGGAGCGTTTAGGGCTTGGATGCAAGTTGATCGTAGAGCGTGGACAGACCCGGAGGCGGAGCGGGCGTGTGCCGCCGAATATAAGCCTCAGCCTCGCGCATCGACGCGAAAGAGCGCTGGAGCGGTACCCCTTGGGGCCGGGTGAGTATGGCGTTGTACGGCAGGTCGGCACCGGAAATGAGCACCACTCGCCCTTCGTTACAGATGTGGTGCACGTTGCTGTTGCTGCGATGCCGGACCTTCAGCTCGGCTTCTTCCATGGCAGACCTGAAAACTGTGAAGCTATGATTGCCGGTGGTGTCCGATGACATTGGCCTGATCCTTCCTTGCGAGCACTCGCGGCCACGTCGCGGCTAGGAGGCGCTAAGGATGGAAGGAAACGCGGGCTGGCGCTCAGAACCGTCGATATCGACTGGTAGCGCCGCAGGTATACGCCGCCCTGGTCGAGATAGATAGCTGACTTCGGGCTTTATTCCCGACTTTGCACCTAAGTCAGCATTCCAATCAGAACAGTTGCATCCAGCTATTGGTGCCCGGGCGACACACTTGGTCCAACTCTTTGAAGAGTCGGCATTTTGCGGGGGACGTGAGTCTGCCTTGATGGTAAAAGAACCCCCTCAAACGGGAGGGGGTATCCATGTTTGAAGACACACTGCGTGACACCATCAGGAACATGACCGTCGGTCTCGGTCTGTCGGTCATCGTAATCGGCGCGGCCCTGGCGGTGGCGTTCTCGTAAGAGGCTGCTTCTCTGCGTCACTAACGCGGGGACTGTCCTACAGGGGTTGAGTCCGTCTAGCTGGGCGGATGCTTTGCTACGCCGGACGACCCATTGTCTCGAATTCGCCCAATGTGACGCGCGCGCTCTGCGTGTGCGCGCGTAGGAGTGTGAAGTTTGGGAAGTTTCGGTGCCGGCTGTGACCTCGGAGCTTCGCCACTTTGACGTAGGCGGTCGCCGCATCGCCAATCGCTATCGCGACGGCGCGGGGCCGGCGCTGGTCTTCTTCCCCGGCTATGCCTCGGACATGGAAGGCACGAAGGCGACGGCGCTCGACGCCTTCGCCGAGCGGCGTGGCCTCAGCATGCTGCGCATCGATTATTCGGGCACGGGATCGAGCGGCGGCCGGTTCCAGGACGGGACCTTGGCACTGTGGCTTGAGGAAAGCGTCGCGGCGATCGATGCGCTGACGAGCGGGCCGCTGGTCCTCGTGGGATCGTCCATGGGCGGCTGGATCGCCTTGCACGTCGCCTTGCTCCGGCCCGAGCGCGTCCAGGCGCTGGTCGGCATCGCCTCGGCGCCAGACTTCACGGATTGGGGCTTCACCCCCGCGCAGAAGGCCAAGCTCCAGGCCGCTGGCCGTCTCGAAGAGCCGAACCCCTACGGGCCCGAGCCGTCACTCTTTACCTTCCCGTTCTGGCAGTCGGGCCAGGACCTGCGCCTACTCGACCACGAAATCGGGATCGATTGCCCCGTCCGCCTCGTCCACGGCGACCATGATGAGGAGGTGCCACTCGACGTCGCCTTCCGGACCTTGCGTGCGCTCCGTTCAGGCGATGTCCAGTTGAACATCATCAAGGGCGGCGGCCACCGATTGTCCGCGCCGCATGAGATCGAAGCCATCCTGCGGACGGTCGAAGCCCTGATCGAGCAGCCCCCGGAGCCCTCCTGATGATCATCGCCATCGCCGCCGCAGTCGCTGCCGCCGCGCCATCCGCCGCCTGCCCGAACCTGGCCACGCCCGACGCGCACGTCTGCCGTGCGATGGAGGCGAAGAAAGCCGGCAACGAGCAGGGTGCGGCCCAGGCCTTCGAAGAAGCCGCGCGCGCCACGCCTGACAAGGACCCGAAGGTTGCCGGATTGTGGGCGGCGGCCGGCAATCTGTGGATCGCCGCCGGCCAGCCCGGGAAAGCGGCATTCGCTCTCGACCGCGCTCTCGCCCAGCCGGACTTGGCCGGCCCGCACCGCGGCGAGGTTCTGCTCGACCGCGCCCGCGCCGCCGAGGCGCAGGGTGATTTGAAAACCGCGCGCGCGCGTCTCAACCAGGCTCGAGCGACGATCGCGGAAGACCCCTTCTACTGGTATTTCTCGGCCGCGCTCGCGATCCGCGAGAATGACGCGGCAACGGCGCAGTCATCGATCGGCGAGGCGCTGAAGCTTGCGCCCAGCGATCCCACCGTGCTGTTCGAGGCCGGTCACGTTGCCCATTTCGCCGGCGATGAAGCCAAGGCGCGCTACTATTGGCAGCAGGCGGCGTCAGCCGATCCCAATGGCCAGTCCGGAAAGGCAGCCAAGGAGGCGCTCGGCATGCTTGCTGCGCCTGCAACCGTGACGCAGCCAGCTCCAGCGCCTAAATAAGGCGGCATGCGCTTCCTTCATTCCATGCTCCGGGTCAGCGATCCGGAATCGACCATTCGCTTCTTCAACCTGCTCGGGATCGAGGAACGCCGGCGGATGGAGAGCGAGGCGGGCCGCTACACGCTCATCTTCCTCGGCGTTCCCGGCGATCCGAGTGGTGAGGTCGAGCTCACCTACAATTGGGGCGAGAGCGGCTATGCCGGCGGCCGCAACTTCGGCCACCTCGCTTATGAGGTCGACGACATTTACGCGACTTGCGAGCGCCTGATGGACAATGGCGTGACGATCAACCGCCCGCCGCGCGACGGACGCATGGCCTTCGTCCGCTCGCCCGACAACATTTCCGTCGAGCTTCTGCAGAAAGGCGCAGCACTCGCGCCGGCCGAGCCTTGGTCATCGATGCCCAACACCGGCGAGTGGTGACGCATGGAAGTCGTCGCAGTCCCGGCCTTCAGCGACAATTACATCTGGCTCGTCCACGACGAGGAGAGCGGCGAGACGGCAGTCGTCGACCCCGGCGACGCCGCTCCCGTACTAGCGGAGGCCGAGCGGAGAGGCTGGAGGATCGGCCAGGTGTGGAACACGCATTGGCATCCCGATCACACGGGCGGGAATCTCGCGGTGAAACAGGCGACCGGCGCGCGCATTTTGGGACCGGCGGCCGAAGCCATTCCGGGGCGCGATGTTTCACTGGCCGAAGGCGACGAGATCCGGATCGGAAATCATCACGGTCGCGTGGTCGAAGTCCCCGGCCACACGCTCGGCCATATCGCGCTCATCTTCGACGACGACCGTGTGGCGTTCGTTGGGGATACGCTGTTCGCGATGGGCTGCGGGCGGCTCTTCGAAGGCACGCCGCAGCAAATGTTCGCCTCGCTCGCCAAGTTTGCGAGCCTGCCTGACGACACCCGTCTTTATTGCGCCCACGAATATACGCTGTCGAACGCCCGGTTCGCGGTGCACGCCGAGCCCGACAATGCAGCGATCGCGCAGCGGCTTGCCGACGTGCAAGCATTGCGGGAGGCGGATCAGATCACCTTGCCGACCACGGTCGCCGAGGAACGTGCCACCAACCCCTTCGTTCGAGCTTCGACGTGGGAACGGCTGGCGTCGTTACGGAAGGACAAAGACAGCTTTCGTTCATGAAGAAGAGCGCTGAAGTCTGAAGCGGCGCGAGGTCTTTCAAGGAGGTCCGGCATGCGTCCTATCGCTGTCCTGCTGCTGGGTACCGGCCTCCTATCCTGCACCACTGCTCCGCCCTCTCCGACGCGCGCTGCGCGGAGCGCGGCTGAGCTTCAGTCGCTCATCGCCGGCAAGGTCGCGCAGGCTCCGGTGAGTTGCCTCCCGTCCTACAACGCCAACGACATGGTTGTGATCGACGAGAATACGGTCGCCTTCCGCTCCGGCCCAAGCCGCGTTTACGTGGCGCACATGAACGGACCATGCTCGAACCTCGGCGGCGCGGGCAGTTATGCTCTGCTGACGTACAACACCGGCGGGACGGGCCTGTGCAGGGGCGAGATCGCGCGAGTGGTCGACACGCAATCGCGCATCACAGTCGGTAGCTGCTCGTTCGGCGAATTCCTGCCCTATGTGAGGCCGCGGAACTGACATGCGCGGGCTCGCCGTCTTGATCGCCGCAGCCGCCCTCGGTCCGCCAGGCTAGGAGGTGTCTCGATTCAAGTTTTAACGACGACGAAATCAAACTGATGAGGTCCGATATGCGCATACTTCCCACGATCGCCACCGCCGTTGCAGTCGCAACCTTGGCAGGCTGCACCGACACTGCTGCTCCGCCAATGGGCATGCAGGCCGACGCACGGCTCCAGCAGATGCTTGCGGGCAAGACGGCTGGCCCGGTGATGAGCTGCATTCCACGGCAACAGGCCCAAAATGCCCGCCCGCTGGTGACGCCAGGCGCGGTCGCGTTCGTGGCAACGCCGGGGCTGATTTATGTGAGTAACGTCGAAACCACGGGGTGCGCGGACGCTGCCAATCCGAACTATTCGGTCGTCACCGTTTCACATGGCAGTGACCTGTGCAGCGGCGACCGGGTAGAGCTTCAGGACCTGCAGACGCGCGGATTCCACGGAGCCTGCACGCTGTCGGACTTCGTGCCCTACCGGAGTCAATGAGCTACTTGCGATAGAGGGTGGCGAGCCGCTCTCCGTAGACCTGGCCGATCACGTGCCGGCGAATCTTGAGTGACGGCGTCAGCTGCTCGTTCTCGATCGTGAACCCCTCTTCCGCGAGGATAAAGCGGCGCACCCGCTCGATCACCGAAAGGTCGGCATTGACCCGGTCGACCGCTTTTTGAAGGCGCTGCTGCAAGTCGGGCTTTGACGCGATCTCGGGATCCGGCACGAGCAGCGCCACGAGGTGGGGAAGGCGATCGCCATAAACCATCGCCTGAGCGATTTCGGGCTGTATGGTCAGCATGCCCTCGATGCGCTGTGGTGAGACGTTGTCGCCCTTGTCGTTGACGATCAGGTCCTTCTTGCGATCGGTGATGACGATACGGCCCTTTTCGTCGAAATGACCCACGTCGCCGGTCGCCAGCCAGCCGTCCTTGAGCACTCGGGCCGTTTCGTCGTCGTTGCGCCAATAGCCGTGCATGACGTTCTCGCCGCGCACCATGATCTCGCCGTCCTCGGCGATGCGCACCTCGCAATTGGCAGGCGGCCCGACAGTCTCGAGCCGGATGCCGGCGCGCGGGCGATTGCAGCTGATGAGCGGGCCCGCCTCGGTTTGCCCATAGCCCTGCAAAAAAGTGATCCCGAGAGATTCGAAGAAAATGCCGACTTCCGGGTTGAGCGGCGCGCCGCCTGACACCCAGGCCTTCACCCGCCCGCCGACCTTCGCCCGGATCTTCCGCCGCAGGGTGAGCGCGAGAATGCCGTCCATCGGCATGTCCCACGGCTTCAGCCGGCCCTCATATTTGTCGCCGCCGATCTTCAGCGCCCGGCGCAGCAAATATTTCGACACCCCGCCGCTGTTCTCGATCGTCTTGATGATGCGTGCGCGCAGCATCTCGAACAGCCGGGGCACAACGACCATGATCGTCGGGTGAACTTCCTCGATATTGGCGGCGAGTTTCTCGAGGCTTTCGGCGTAATAGATCTGAGCGCCCAGAGCGACGGGGAAGTGCTGCCCGCCGGTATGCTCATAAGCATGGCTCGCCGGAAGGAATGACAGGAATATCTCGTCGCCCCAGCCGAAGTCGGTCGAGATGATGTCGGTACAGCCTTCGAGATTGCAGAGGATCGACCCGTGATGCTGCTGAACGCCGCGCGGCGCACCGCCGGTGCCGCTGGTGTAGATGATGCAGGCGAGATCGTTGCGCCCGACCTTCTTTTCTCGCTCGCGCAGGCCTTCGACGTCCGCTTCGCCGGCGGTCAGGTCGGCCCAATGATGGACGGTGACCCAGTCCGGCACCTGGCCCGAGCGGATCTCCTCAATCCCGATGACGTGATGGCATTCGCTGGAAGTCAACACCGCGGGCACCAGGTTCTTCGCCAGCTTCTGGTTCGAGACGATCACGGCCCTCGCGCCGGAATTCCCGAGAATATGCGCATGATCGCGCGTCGTGTTGGTCGTGTAGGTCGGAACCGTCACGCAGCCGGCCGCCATGATGCCGAGGTCCGCGATCAGCCATTCGGGCCGGTTCTCGCTGACGAGCGCCACCCGGTCTCCGGGCTGCAGGCCGATGCGCTGCAGCGATGCAGACAGGGCCGCGACCTGCCGCGCCGCCTCGGCCCAGCTGATCGAACGCCACTCACGGTCGCGCTTGGCCCACAGGAACGGCGCGTCGCCCCTCTCCTGGGCGCGCGTCAGGAACATGGAAACGAGGTTTTCGAACCGTTCGAGTTGTCGAGCCAAGCTGCCCCCTATTCCGAAACCGCGGCGCCTTCGCTGCGCGGATCGGCCGCGCCCGCCCAGCGGCCGTTCACAAATTCGATCGCGTTCGCCTTGAACGTCGTTGGCGGGCGATAATCAATCCTGCCGTGGCCGAGCGCCTGCAGTTCGGGCGCCATGGCTTCGAGGAACGTTCCCCGCTCCAGGTACACGGTTTCGGTGCCGGGCGCGAAGATGGTCGGAAGCGCGAGCGCGTCCTGCGCGCTGAGGTGCCAGTCGATGACGCCGATGATGGCCTTCGCCACCTGCGCGATAATCGTCGCGCCGCCCGCGGCGCCGACGGCGAGCCGGACGCGGCCGTCGGGCCCATAGACGATCGTCGGGCTCATCGAGCTGCGCGGCCGCTTGCCGCCCTCGACGCGATTGGCGACCGGAACGCCGTTGTTCGTGGGCGTCAGGCTGAAGTCGGTCAGCTCATTGTTGAGATAATAGCCGTTGACCATCAGCCCCGATCCGAAGCCACTTTCGATCGTCGAGGTTTCCGAAGCGACATTGCCCCAGCGATCCACCGCAACGAAGTGGGAGGTGCCGGATTCTGCAGGCGCCAGCCCTGGCGCAGTTGCCGGCGCTCCGCGTGGCGATCCCGCGCTCGCGACCGCGATCGTCTTGTCGGGTGAGATCAGTGCCGATCGGCTCGCTAGGTAGGTTGCATCGATCAGCCCGGCGACCGGCACGCGGACGAAATCCGGGTCCCCGAGATATTGGTCGCGGTCAGCGTAAGCGAGGCGCATCGATTCCGCGATCAGGTGCCAGCTCTTTGCCGATCGAGGGCCAAGCGCCGTGAGGTCGAACCGCTCGAGCTGCTTCAGGATCTGGAACACGGTCGTCCCGCCCGACGATGACGGGCCCATGCCGCAGATGCGGTAGCTCCGGTACGTGCCGCAAACCGCCTCGCGCGGCTTGGCGTCGTAGGATGCGATGTCGCCTGCCGTCATATGCGCCGGGTTGTGGGTCGTGCCGCTGACCGTCGTCGCGATCGCCTGCGCGTTGGGCCCGACGTAGAAGGTGTCCGGTCCACGCGCCGCCACCTGCTCAAGGAAGGCGGCGAACGCGGGGTTCCGGACCAAGGTGCCGACCGGCAGCGGATTACCGTCCGCGCCGTAAAAGATGCCATGCGCCTGCTCACTCAGCGCGCCAATGCGCCGCGCACTGTCGAGTGCGTTGCGGAGGCGCGGCGTGACCCTGAACCCGTCGCGCGCAAGCGTGATGGCCGGCTGGAACAGCGTCGCCCACGGCAGCTTCCCGTAGCGCTGGTGCGCCTCCGCTATCATGCGGATGTTCCCCGGCACGCCGACGCTCTTCCCGCCCGGCTGCGCTTCGGAAAACGTCATGACCTGCCCGTCCCTGAAGAACCAGGTTCCTGTCGCAGCCGCGGGCGCCGTCTCGCGGCCGTCGTAGGTCACCGGCGCGCCGCCGCGTTCCGAATAGACGAGATAGCCCCCGCCGCCGATGCCCGAACTCTGCGGCTCGACCACATTGAGCGCCAGCATGGTCGCGAACGCCGCGTCCGCCGCGCTTCCGCCCTGCCGCAGCATCTGCGCCCCCGCGTCGGCGGCGCGCGGATCGGCGGCGCTGACCATTCCTGGAGCGCTGTTCGGGGGAGAAACGGTCGGGGTGGCGCAGCCGGCGAGCGAGACGAGGCCGGCGATCGAAACAAGCAGACGCAATCGCATGCGGCTGGCTAGCCCGTCCCCACCGCCTCGGCAATGTTGGCGAAGCCCGCGCGATTCACCCGCTCGGCAAGACCGAGCGCGATCCGGCGCGCGACGCCCGGCCCTTCGTAGACCATCGCCGAATAGAGCTGGACCAAGCTCGCCCCCGCCCGGATGCGCTCCCATGCGTCATCGGCCGTGGCGATGCCGCCTACGCCGATCAGCGCCATTGCCCCGCCGCTAGCGGAGCGGAAATCGCGCAGCGCCTTCATCGCAAGCGACTTCAGAGGCGCGCCGGAGAGGCCGCCCTGCTCGTCGCGATAGCGGGACTCGAGGGGCGGTCGCGACAGGGTCGTGTTGGCGACGATGATCGCATCGATCCGATACTGCATCGCGACGCGCACGATCTGGTCCGGTTCGCCTTCGCCGAGGTCCGGCGCGACCTTGAGGAAGATGGGCGGCCCGCCGGCTCCGCGCACCTCATCGATGGCGGACAGCAACGCACGAAGCGCGCCTTCGTCCTGTAGCTGGCGCAAGCCCGGCGTGTTCGGCGAGCTGATGTTGATGGTCAGATAGCGCGCAACCGGCGACATCGCGCGGACGCCCGCGACATAATCGGCAATGCGGTCGTCGCTGTCCTTGTTGGCGCCGATGTTCACGCCGATCACGCCCCGTGAGCCGCTGCAGCGCTGCAGCCGGCCGTAGGCGGCCGGCTGGCCTTCATTGTTGAAGCCCAGTCGGTTGATGACCGCTCCGTCCTCCTCGAGCCGAAACAGGCGCGGCTTCGGGTTGCCCTGTTGCGGACGCGGCGTGACGGTGCCGACCTCGACGAAGCCGAAACCCAGCCCCAGCATCTGCTCCGGCACCTCGGCATTCTTGTCGAACCCGGCGGCGAGCCCGACGGGGGACGGGAGTTCGAGTCCCGCGAGCGATACCCGCAACGATGACGGGAATTCCGGCGGCCGTCGGTTCGGCGCAAGTTTCAGCGCGCCGATCGTCGCGCGGTGCGCACGCTCGGCGTCCAGCGCGAAGGCTAAAGGGCGGAACAGCGAATAGAGCGGCATCGGCGCGCCTATGGCAGGCCGGAATCCCGCCGTCGAATTCTGGATTGCTTCCTCGCCACGCGCCCGCGATGACACGCACTCGTCATCATGAGCGCAGCGCAGCACTCTGCTTCCGCGAAACGCTCCCGCCGAAAGGAAGCATTGTGAAGCGTATCGTCCCCCTGCTCGCGACAGCCCTTCTTGCCGCCTGTGCCACCTCCCGGAATGTCGATCCACTGCTGGCTCCTCCGTCGGCGGACGCAGTGCCGGCCGCTGAAGCGCCAACTGCGCCGATTCCGGAGAAGAACCCTGAGCTCGCGAAATTCTTCGAAGAGTCCGACCGCGCAGATCTTGCGGAATCGCCTTATTTGAAGGCCGCGCGCGGGAACCGCGACGAGGATTACGGAAAATGGGACGACTTCTCCGAACGCGCCGATGCCATCCATCAGCAGCGGATCATCGACGAGGCAGCGAGACTGGCCCAGTCGTTCGGCCCGTCGAAGCTGTCCCCGTCAGACACTCTGTCGTTCCGACTGTTCGCGGCACGCGCGAAGCGGCAATCGGCGAGCGGCGCCTATCGCGGCAACTCCTACGTCTTCGACCAGATGAATGGCGCGCATAAGCAATTCCCCGCCGTCCTGATCAATTTTCATTCGATCGCGAACGAGCAGCAGGCGCAGGATTACGTTTCGCGAATTTCCGGAATTGGTCCCGCGCTCGACCAGCTCATCGCCAAGTCGGCGGCGCGCGCGGCCAACGGGGTGATGCCGCCCAAATGGGTCTATCCGCTGATCATCTCGGACATCGACAGCACGCTGAAGAGCAATGGCGATTCGGCGCTCACCGGCAACAGCGTGCTCGACGATTTCCGTGCCAAGCTCGCCAAGCTTGAGCTAGCCGAGGAGCGCAAGGCGGAGCTTGCCCGGGCCGCCGTGGCTGCGTGGAAGGAGTCCGCCGCTCCCGCCTACGGCCGGCTGCGGAGCGAAATGCAGCGACAGCAGGCGCTGGCAGGAATTGACGATGGCGTGTGGCGCCTGCCGGACGGCAAGCGATACTACGACACGCTGATCGCGACCTATACGACCACCGGCCTCACGGCAGACCAGATCCACGACATCGGGCTTCGCGAGACCGCGCGGATCCAGGATGAGATGCGGGCGATCATGCGCAAGGTCGGCTTTCGCGGCAGCCTGACCGAATTCTTCGAGCACGCCCGGACCGACCCGCGCTTCTTCCACGTCACCCGTGAAGCCTATCTCGCCGAGACGCAGAGCCGGCTCGACGCGATGTCCGCCGTGCTGCCGCAATGGTTCAAGACGCTGCCCATGGACCGGCTGCAGGTCAAACCGGTCGAAGCGTTCCGTGAGAAGACCGCGACGAAGGCTTTCTATTCGGCCCCCGCCCCCGACGGCTCGCGGCCGGGCATTTATTACGTCAATCTCTACGACCTGAAAGCGATGTCGAGGAACGAGCTTGAGGCGCTCGCTTATCACGAAGGCATCCCGGGCCATCATCTCCAGCGGTCGATCCAGTACGCGCTCGGCGAAGTGCCGGCCTTCCGCCGCTTCGGCGGCGTGGTCTCTTATTCCGAAGGATGGGGTCTCTATGCCGAGCAGCTTGGCAAGGAGATGGGGCTCTACACCGATCCCTATTCGGATTTCGGCCGGCTGAGCATGGAGATCTTGCGCGCCGGGCGGCTGGTGACCGACACGGGCATCCATTCGAAGCGCTGGACGCGGCAGCAGGCCATCGACTGGTACCTTGCCAACACCCCGGTCGCCCGCGGCGATGTCGAAAACCAGGTCGAGCGCTTCGTCGTCTACCCGGGCCAGGCGACTGCCTACACCATCGGCAAGCTGAAGATCGTCGAGCTGCGCGAGCGCGCCCGCAAGGCGCTCGGTTCCCGCTTCGACATCCGTGCCTTCCACGAATTGGTGCTGATGAGCGGGCCGATGCCGCTCGACATCCTCGAGGAGAATGTCGACGCGTGGATCGCGAAGACACGCGCCTGACGTTGTAAATCGGGGCGTTCCAGCTTAAATCGGACTGGAAAGCTCCGATTTAGCATGCGCCTGACCCACCTTGCCGATTATGCGGTCGTCCTGATGACCGCGGCCGCCCGGCGGCCCGCCTCCGCGCGCCTCAGCGCGACCGAGCTCGCCGCCGAAACCGGCGTGCCGCTTCCGACTGCGCAGAAGCTGATGAGCCAGCTCGTCGCGTCCGGCCTGCTGAGCAGCGTCCGCGGTGCGGGCGGTGGCTTTACGCTTGCCAAGCCGGGCAGCGACATCAGCCTGGCGGAGATCGTCGAGGCGGTCGAAGGGCCGATCGCGATGACGATCTGCTCGGGACACGAGGGTGTTTCGGACTGCGCGCTCGACGCACATTGCCGTGTGAAGCCGCACATGAGCATCATCAGCAACACGGTGCGCGGAGCGCTCGGCGCGGTCTCGCTCCAGTCGCTCGCGAGCAGCTCGCAATGACCGAGGAGGTCCGCAACCGCGAGGCCCATGAGGCCGCCGAAAAGCTCGCCGATTACGAGTGGGGCTTCGTCTCCGACATTGAGCAGGAGTTCGCGCCCAAGGGCCTGAACGAGGACACCGTCCGCTTCATTTCGGCCAAGAAGGACGAGCCCCAGTGGATGCTCGAGTGGCGCCTCAAGGCCTATCGCGCCTGGCTCGAGATGGAGGAGGTCAGCTGGGCCAAGCTCGACATCCCCGAGATCGATTACCAGGACGCTTATTATTACGCGGCGCCCAAGGCGAAGCCGAAGCTCGGCAGCCTCGACGAGGTCGATCCCGAAATCCTGCGCGTCTACGAGAAGCTCGGCATTCCGATCGAGGAGCAGAAGGTGCTTGCCGGTGTCGAAGGCGCGGCCAGGGTCGCGGTGGACGCCGTGTTCGACAGCGTCAGCGTCGCGACCACCTTCCGCAAGGAACTCTCCGCCGCGGGCGTCATCTTCCTCAGCATCTCCGAGGCGATCCGCGAGCATCCGGAGCTGGTGAAGAAGTATCTCGGCTCGGTCGTTCCACAGCGTGACAATTACTTCGCCTGCTTGAACAGCGCGGTCTTCTCCGACGGCACCTTCGTCTACATCCCCGAGGGCGTGCGCTGCCCGATGGAGCTGTCGACCTATTTCCGCATCAATGCCGAGAACACCGGCCAGTTCGAGCGCACCCTGATCGTCGCCGACAAGGGCAGCTACGTCTCCTACCTCGAAGGCTGCACCGCGCCGATGCGCGACGAGAACCAGCTGCACGCGGCGGTGGTCGAGATCTTCGCGCATGAGGACGCCGAAGTGAAATACTCGACCGTCCAGAACTGGTATCCGGGCGACGCCGAGGGCAAGGGCGGCATCCTCAATTTCGTCACCAAGCGCGCGCTGTGCTCGGGCAACCGGTCAAAGGTGAGTTGGACGCAGGTCGAGACCGGAAGCGCGATCACCTGGAAATATCCGAGCTGTATCCTAAAGGGCGACGGCAGCGTCGGCGAATTCTATTCGGTGGCGCTGACCAACAATCGCCAGCAGGCCGACACGGGCACGAAGATGATTCACATCGGCGCAAACACGCGCTCGACCATCGTCTCCAAGGGCATCAGCGCGGGCCGTTCGAACAACACCTATCGCGGCCTCGTGCGCGTGCTCCCGCGCGCCGAGAATGTGCGCAACTTCACCCAGTGCGATTCATTGCTTCTGGGCGACAAATGTGGCGCGCACACGGTGCCCTACATCGAGGTCAAGAACCCGACCGCGACCATCGAGCATGAAGCGACGACGTCGAAGATCAGCGAGGACCAATTGTTCTACGCAATGTCGCGCGGGCTTGATCAGGAAGCGGCGGTCGCGCTGATCGTCAACGGCTTCGCCCGCGAAGTGCTGAAACAATTGCCGATGGAGTTTGCGGTCGAGGCGCAGAAGTTGCTGGGAATCAGTTTGGAAGGAAGCGTCGGCTTCTTCCCTCTCCATTCTCACAACCATCGTGGCTGCTTACCTTTCCAACGCATTCTTCCGGCGCCGAACTCCGTCCCTATCTCCAGTAAGAGATTACACGACTAGCCTAACCCCCCCTGCTCTACATCGCCTCTCACGGCCCGAGACTTTACACTATCTCCCCCATCCATACACAACGCCCCCTCAGTGCTTGAGATTACCAACCTTCACGCAACCGTCGCCAACATCAACGCTGCCTCCACGCCGATCCCGAACGGCGTGTCGCTCGACGTGCCTGCGGGTGAAGTGCACGCGATCATGGGACCGAACGGCTCGGGCAAGTCGACGCTTGCCTACGTGCTCGCGGGACGGCCGGGCTATGAGGTCAGCGAAGGCAGCGCGAGCTTTGACGGGCACGACCTGCTGGGGATGGAGCCGCACGAACGCGCTGCCGCGGGGCTGTTTCTCGGCTTCCAATACCCGGTCGAGATTCCCGGCATCTCCTACCTCCAGTTCCTGCGCGAGAGCCTCAATTCGCAGCGGCGTTCGTGCGGTGAATCCGACCTGTCCGGCGCCGACTTCATCAAGCTCGCGCGCGAGCAGGCGGGCCTGCTCGGCATGGACGCGGAGATGCTCAAACGTCCGGTCAACGTCGGCTTTTCCGGCGGCGAGAAGAAACGCGCCGAGATGGTTCAGATGGGCATCATGAACCCCAAGTTCGCATTGCTCGACGAGACCGACAGCGGCCTCGACATCGATGCGCTCAAATCCGTCGGCGCAGGCATCAACCGCATCATGCGCGCGCCCGACAAGGGCGTGCTGCTGATCACCCACTACCAGCGCCTGCTCGATTATGTTCAACCCGACCGCGTGCACGTGCTCCGCGCCGGCCGCATCGAGCGCAGCGGCGGGCCTGAGCTTGCGCACGAACTGGAGCGCGAAGGTTATGCGGAGGCAGCTGCGTGACCGGATTCGCGATCATCGTCGCGTGCATCGCCTTCGTCCTGGTTGCGGGGATCGCCCGCAACAAGCCGGGCCGTGCGGTGGGCGACATGTTCGTGCTTCTCGTCTGGCTGGCTTGCATCGGCTTGATCGACCTGGTCGTGAGCCATTTCATCGACACCGGCGGCATTGCCATGTTCGCTGCAGCCGCGTTCGCCAGCGCCTTTGCGCTGGATGCGCTCTACGGCCTGATGGCGCCGGATCGTCAGCGGCAGCGCAACCGCATGTTGCGCGATCTGATGCGGAGGCGCGCATGACGGCGCCTTTCCCGACCCGCAAGCAGGAAGAGTGGCGCTACGCCGACCTCGATGCGCTGAAGCCGGTCTGGGAGCAGTTCGCCGAGCCGGTGACGCTGACCGTCAGCGCCGGCGAAACACTTGAAGAAGTGTGGCTTCCGGTTGCGGACGACGTGCAATTGCGTCGCGTGCAGCTGGCGCTCGGCGAAGGCGCCAAGGCACGCATTTTCGCACTCAACACCGCACCGGTTTACGGCCGCATCGAGCTCGAGGTGAGCTTGCCGAAGGCGCGGATTTCGAGCTGTTCGCGGCCAATATCGGCACAGGTCTTTCAACTAACGAAGTGGTTACAAAAGTTAACCACATCGGCCCGGGAGGCCGATCGCGCCAGACGGTCCGCAGCGTGCTGAACGGCAAGGCGGTCGGCTCCTATCTCGGCAAGGTCGAAGTCGCGCGCGGCGCACAGCAGACCGACGGCGAGCAGTCGGTCAAAGCGATGCTGCTCGACCGCGGCGCAACCGCCAATTGCAAGCCGGAGCTCGAGATCTTCGCCGACGACGTGAAGTGCGCGCACGGCGCGACCGTCGGCGAGCTCGACGCGATGCAGCTCTTCTACGCCGAAAGCCGCGGCCTCGACCCGGCGAGCGCGCGCGCCCTTCTGCTCGAAGGCTTCATCATGGGCCTGTGGGACAGCGCAAAGGAGGCGGGATCGATCCGCGAAGCGGCGCGCGACGCCCTGCGGAGGGTCGTGTGAACGCGCCCACCCGCATCAACTCCGCGCTCGACGTGCGCGCCCAATTCCCGGCGATCGAGAACTGGCATTATCTCGACAGCGCCGCGACCGCGCAGAAGCCGCAGGCGGTGATCGACGCCATCACCAAGGCTTACTCTCAGGATTACGCGACCGTGCACCGCGGCATGTACCAGCGCTCTTCGGAAATGACCGGGCGCTACGAAGATGCGCGGGCCGCTGCGTCGAACCTGATCGGCGGCAAGCCGGACGAACTGATCTTCACCCGCGGCGCGACGGAAGCGATCAACCTCGTCGCCCGCGCCCTTCCAAAGAACGGGCGCAACCGGGTCCTTCTTTCGGTGCTCGAGCATCACAGCAACATCGTGCCCTGGCAGCTCGCGGGTTATGAGATCGACGCGGTACCGCTGACGCCGACGGCCAGATCGACCTCGATGCCGCGGAAGAGATGCTCACCGAAGAGCATCGCGTCGTCGCCTTCGCGCACGTGTCGAACGTGCTCGGCTCGATTCTCGACACGAAGCGCGCGGCCGACATCGCGCACTCGAAGGGCGCGCTGCTTCTGCTCGACGGCTGCCAGGCGGTGCCGCGCTTGCCGGTCGATGTCGCAGCGATCGGCGCCGACTTCTACGCCTTTTCCGCGCACAAGCTTTACGGCCCGACCGGCATCGGCGCGCTGTGGGGCCGCGCCGAGCTGCTGCGAACATTCCGCCGTGGCAGGGCGGCGGAGCAATGATCGAGACGGTGCGGTTCGAGGAAACCACCTTCCTCGATCCGCCGGCGCGGTTCGAAGCCGGCACGCCGCACATCGTGGGCACGGTCGGCCTGCACGCGGCCGTGGACTGGGTCGAGAAGCTGAGCCTCGACGCAATCCACGCGCACGAATGCGCGCTGGTCGCCGAGTGCCGGAGCAAGCTGTCGAGCATCGACGGCGTCACGCTCTACGGTCCCGAGGACAGCGCCGGCATCGTCAGCTTCAATGTCGACGGGGTGCACGCGCACGACACCGCCACCATCTTGGACGATGCGGGCGTCGCCGTCCGCGCCGGGCATCATTGCGCGCAGCCCCTGATGCGCGTGCTCGGCGTCGAGGCGACCGCCCGCGCGAGCTTCGCGGCGCACAGCGACAGCTCGGACATTGCGGCGCTGGTGCGCGGGATCGAACAAGTGAAGCGGATCTTCGGATGAACGAGGAACGGAAGATCGAGATCGAAGAGGTCGAAGCGGTGCCGACTCCGCCGCGCGCCCGCGTTGCGCCCGAGACGCCGGCGAGACCTTCGAGCGCAAGCGCGACTATCTCGCGGGCTTCCTCGCCGGGCGAGAAGGAGGAAGAGCCGAAAGGCGGCGCCGGAAGCGATCTCCAGGCCTCGGTCATCGAGTCGCTCAAGTCGATCTACGATCCGGAGATTCCGGTCGACATCTACGAACTCGGCCTGATCTACGACGTCGAGATCAGCGAGGACGGCGACGCGACCATCACCATGACTCTGACGACGCCGCACTGCCCGGTCGCGGAATCCATGCCGCAAGAGGTCGAGCTCCGCGTCCTGTCGGTGCCCGGCATCCGCGACGCGGTCGTGAACCTCGTCTGGGATCCGCCGTGGGACCCGTCAAGATGAGCGACGAAGCGCGCCTAGAATTGGGAATGCTGTGAACAAGGACAAGCGAAGATCCGCGCGCCCGTCCCGCCGCGATCATCCTGACGCCCGGCGCCGAGGCGCGCATCGCCGAGCTGATGGCTCGCGCACCAGAAGGCGCGATCGGCGTGAAGCTTTCGACCCCGCGCCGGGGCTGTTCCGGCCTCGCTTATTCGGTCGATTACGTGACCGACGAACAGCCGTTCGACGAAAAGATCGAAACGCCAGGCGGCACCTTTTACGTCGACGGCGGGTCGGTCCTGTACCTCGTCGGCTCGACCATGGACTGGCGGGAGGACGACTTCGCCGCCGGCTTCGTCTTCGAGAACCCCAACGCCAAGGGCGCATGCGGCTGCGGCGAGAGCTTCACCGTATAGGCGCTTAGTGGTATCAGCCGGTCGCACAGGAGGTGGCCGATGCGGAGTCCCGTTCGTCTTCGCGGCATTGATCATATCCGCCCCGGCCGTGGCTGCCGGTCCGCAACCGCTCAAATCGCCGTCGGCAAGTTGCCCGCGCACCACGAGCTACCTCGCCGACAAGAGCGGCATGTATCAGGGCAAGCCGCTCATACCGAAAAAGCTGACGGAGCTTCCGCCGGCCGTCACCTACATGGCCGTTTTGCGCCGGATCGACGGCTGCGAGGCACCGCTCACCATGGTGGAATATAGGAACTCGCGTCGACGCTAGGGTCTCCAGCGATCTGACGCGCCTGAAGGGGGTTGGCGCATGTCACGAGCCGCGTCACTACTATTCGCGATCATTTGCTACGCGATCTTCTTCGCGACCTTCCTCTACCTGATCGTCTTCGTCGGCGGGTTCGAATTCGCGAGGAAAAGCGTCGATTTCGGGCACGCTCGTCGCGCCGGCGACGGCGGCCATCGTCGACGTCCTGCTGATCGCTTTATTCGGGCTGCAGCACAGCGTGATGGCGCGCCAGGGTTTCAAACGCTGGCTGGATGCGGATCGTCCCGCCGCCGATCGAGCGCAGCGTCTATGTGCTGTGCGCAAGCATTGCGCTGATGATCCTCTTCACCTTCTGGCGGCCGATCGACACCATCGTGTGGAACGTCGACCGAATCCGATCCTCGGCGACGTCATATGGCTGCTGTTCTGGGTCGGCTGGGGAACGGTCCTGCTCAGCACGTTCCTGATCAACCATTTCGAATTGTTCGGCCTGCAGCAGGCATGGTTCCACATGCGCCGCCGCGAGGCCGAGCCGCCGCGCTTTCGCCAGCCTTTGTTCTACAAATGGGTGCGCCATCCGCTCTATCTCGGCTTCCTGCTCGCCTTCTGGGCGGCGCCGCAGATGACCGCCGGGCACCTGCTGCTCGCGGCGGGCATGTCGGTCTACATCCTGATCGCCATCAGGCACGAGGAGCGTGACCTCGTCAGCCTGTTCGGCAGGGACTACGAGCTGTACCGCGAGCAGGCCGGCATGCTGACGCCGCGATTTCGGCGCGGGCGGCCCGCCGGCTGAACGTTTGCCGGGGCGCTGAAAGCGGCTAGGGCCAGCGCGGCCATGGACCCGCGCTTCGCCCATATCCGCGACTGGATCTTCGACCTCGACAATTGCCTCTATCCGGCATTCGACGGGTCTGTTCGCGCTGATCGACGAGCGCATGGGCGCCTATATCCAGCGGCTCCTCGACTGCGATCCCGGTGGAGGCGCGGCGGGTCCAGAAAGCGCATTTCCATGAGCATGGCACGACCCTCGCGGGCCTGATGAAGGAGCATGACGTCGACCCGCACGATTTCCTCGACGACGTTCACGACATCCCGCTCGACCGGGTCCAGCGCGACGAGCAGCTCGGCAGCCTGCTCCCCCGGCTTCCAGGCCGCAGCTTCGTCTTCACCAACGGCGACGCGCCCTATGCCCGGCGGGTGCTGGAGGCGATCGGCCTACACGGCCATTTCAACGACCTGCACGACATTCACGCCGAGCGAGCTCAGGCCCCAAGCCCGACCCGCATGGCTACGAATTGCTGTGCGAGCAATTCGGCATCGAACCCAAGCATGCGCTCTTGGCCGACGACATGGTGCAGAACCTGGTGCCGGCGAAGGCGCTCGGGATGACCACGGTCTGGGTCGACAACGGCTCCGAGCGCGGCAATCACGGCTATGAAGACCGCCACGTCGACCACCGCATCGCCAATGTCGGCGAGTGGCTCGAGATGATCTTGGGGACGACCGAATGAAGGACCTACAGACCGTCATCGACCAGGCGTGGGACGATCGGGATTCGCTTGGCATCGACACCAAGGGCGAGGTTCGGCAGGCTGTCGACGCGGCGATTGCCGCGCTCGACAGCGGCGACGCCCAGATCGCCGAAAAGACGGGCGGCCAGTGGGTCGTGCACCAATGGCTCAAAAAAGCCGTCCTTCTCTCGTTTCGCCTCAACCCGATGGAGGCGATCTCGGGCGGGCCCGGCGGCTCGCACTGGTGGGACAAGGTGCCATCCAAGTTCGCGGGCTGGGGCGAAAAGGATTTCGCGGATGCCGCTTTCCGCGCGGTTCCGGGAGCAATCGTCCGCCGTGGCGCCTACATCGCACCCGGCGCGGTGCTGATGCCAAGCTTCGTCAACATCGGCGCGCGCGTCGGAGAAGGCGCGATGGTCGACACCTGGGCGACCGTCGGCAGCTGCGCGCAGATCGGCCGCAACGTGCACATTTCGGGCGGCGCAGGCATTGGCGGCGTGCTCGAACCGCTGCAGGCCGGCCCGGTGATCATCGAGGATGATTGCTTCATCGGCGCACGATCCGAGGTGGCGGAAGGTGTGATCGTCGAGAGGGGCTCGGTCCTGTCGATGGGCGTGTTCCTCGGCGCGTCGACCAAGATCGTCGATCGCGCGTCCGGCGAGGTCCATCTACGGCCGCGTCCCGCCTTATTCGGTCGTCGTGCCCGGCAGCGATGCCGGGCAAGGATGGCGGCCCAAGCCTTGCCTGCGCGGTCATCGTCAAGCGCGTCGATGAGCGGACACGGTCGAAAACCAGCATCAACGAGCTGCTGAGGGACTGATAAGCAGGGCTTATAGCCCGCCTGGCCTGCATTTGTTGGCGGCTGCGGAGGTGAGTTCCATACCTCTCAGCGACCATGAAACCGGTCGATCCCCACGCGTTTGATCGCAAGCTCGCGGAAGCGGCGGACGGCGCGAACGGCTACGCCGCGCCCATGATCCGCACGCTCATGAACCGCAACGACTGGCCGATCCTCGGCGTCCTCGCGCTCATCTGGGGCGGGGCCTTTTTCTTTATCGGTGTCGCCGTACGTCACGTGCCGCCACTGACTTATGTGCTGCTTCGCCTCAGCATCGCGGCTGCCGCCATGTGGATCTTCCTCAAGCTTCGCGGGCCAACCGCTCGGCCTGCCGCGCGAGGTGTGGGGCGCGATCCTGCTGCTGGCCCTGCTCAACAATGCGCTGCCGTTCACGCTGTTCGGCTGGGGCCAGACCCATATCGCCAGCGGCCTCGCCTCGATCCTCAACGCGACCACCCCGATCTGGGGCGTCCTCGTCGCGCATTTCCTCACCGGCGACGAGCGCATGAGCCCGCGCAAGATCGCCGGCGTACTGCTCGGCTTCGGCGGCGTCGCGACGATGATCGGTCCCGCGCCTGCTCTCGACCTCGGCACCGACGGCCTCGCCCAGCTCGCCTGCGTCGTGGCATCGCTAAGCTATGCTCTTGGCAGCCGTCTGGGCGCGCCGCTTCCGCCGACTTGGCGTGTCGCCGCTCAGCGTCACCACCGGCCAGCTGACCGCCGGCGCCGCTGATGATGCTCCCCTTCTCGCTCGTCGTCGATCAGCCGTGGACCCGCGCCTTTCCGCCGCTCAGCGCGTCGCGCGATCACCGCGCTGGCGCTGCTCTGCACCGCATTCGGCTACGTGCTCTATTTCCGCCTGATCGACCGCGCCGGCGCGACCAACGCCTTGCTCGTGACCTTGCTGGTTCCGCCGGTCGCGATCCTGCTGGGCGGCCTGTTCCTCGGCGAGCAGCTTGCGCCGCAGGATTTCCTCGGGCTCGGCTTGATCGCTATCGGTCTCGCCGCGATCGATGGACGGCTGGTCAGCGCGCTGGCGGCACGACGGCGGCTTCCGAAAGCAGCTTAGCCGCCTCGGCGCTCGTCCAGTCGAGGTCCCCGACGTAACGCCACACCTCCCGCCCCTCAGCATCGAACAGGATCGAGGTGGGAAGCACTTCCGCCCCGAGCGCGCCGGACAATCCCATCTTCGCATCCTGATAGGCTTCGAGCTGGCGGATCTTCTTCAGTTGTCCAGAAAGGCCACCACGGATGGATGCGGTCCCATGTCCTGGCTAATCGCGAGCACCTCGATCGGCCCGCGCTTCGCGGCAAGCGCGTCGAGCGTGGGCAGTTCCTTTACGCAGGGCGCGCACCACGTCGCCCAGAGATTCACCAGCATCGGCTTGCCCGAGAAGTCGCCGAGACTTGTGTCCTCGCCATCCGGATCCTTGAACGGCGCGTCAGGCGCAGCCTTGCCCTTGTAACGGCGGTCGACGCCCTTCACCGGCCCCGCTGGAGGTTCCGCAACGGATTCGTTCGCGGCCTGCTGCTCGGACGCTTTTTGACACGCCGCGAGTGCGAGCGCGACACAGATGATGAGGACCGCACGCATGCTCGCGGGCGCTAGCGCAGGCGATGGCGAACGGCTAGTCGAGAGGCGATGAAGCCGTCGCGTGCCCTCCTGCTCCTCACCGTTGTCGGTCTCGGAAGTTGCGGACGCGTCGCGGATCTCAAACCGGCGCCCGGCCAGTCTCTGCCGGTCAGGCCGCATGATGGCGCGCACGACGCCGACGCCCGAGGACTTGCTGACTCCACCCGTATATGCGCGGCCTGACCGGGTCGACGAACTGATCCGCCGGTCCGCAACCGCGACGGCCCGATCCGTTCGACCTTCCGCCGGCGATCGGGGGCTCCGCGCCTGCCGCACCGGCCGGAACGGACCCGCGAGCCCGTCTCGGACGAGACCGGCCCGGTGACTCCAGGAGAATAGACCCGACATGCCAACACGCGTTCGCAAGGCGGTGTTTCCCGTCGCCGGGCTTGGCACCCGCCTGCTGCCCGCCACCAAGACCATTCCCAAGGAAATGATCACGGTCGTCGACCGGCCGCTGATCCAGTACGCGATCGACGAGGCGCGCGAGGCGGGCATCGAGCAGATGATCTTCGTGACGGGCCGCGGAAAATCGGCGCTGGATCGATTATTTCGACATGGGATTCGAGCTCGAGACGACGATGCGCGGACGCGGCAAGAGCCTCGACGATCCTCGCGCCCTCGCGCTCCGGCTTCGGTGAAATCGTCACCGTTCGCCAGCAGCAGCCGCTCGGCCTTGGCCACGCCGTCTGGTGCGCGCGCGACATCGTCGGCGACGAACCATTCGCGGTGCTGCTCCCCGACGAGCTGATGGTACGGCAAGCCCAACTGCCTCGCGCAGATGGTCGAGGCCTATGAGCGCGTCGGCGGCAATATCGTCGCGGCGCTCGAAGTGCCGGACAGCGAGACGCACAAATATGGCGTGATCGACCCCGGCGCAGACCGACGGGCGCCTGACGGAAATCCGTGGCATGGTCGAGAAGCCGCCGCAGGGCACCGCCCCGTCCAACCTGATGCTGCCCGGTCGCTACATCCTGCAGCCCGAGGTGATGCGCGCGCTCGACGCCCAGGAGCCCGGCGCGGGCGGGGAGATCCAGCTGACCGACGCCATCGCCAAGTTGATCGGCCAGCAGCCGGTGCATGGCTTCCGGTTTGAGGGCGAACGTTACGACTGCGGCAGCGCGGCGGGGTTCGTGATCGCCAATCTCGCGATGGCGCTGGAGCGGAAGGACGTCGCGCCCGACGTCCAGGCCTTTATCGCGACGCTTTAGCCTCGACTGCGGCGAGCCGGTCGCGAAGCTCACCGATTTCGATCGCCCGCTCGACAACGCGGGCGTCGAGCGCGGCATTGTCTTCCTGAAGGCGCTTCAGCGACCGCGCGGCTTCGATCCGGCGGTCGATCCGCGCGAAAAGCACCTCGAAGTGAAAGGGCTTGAGGATCACGTCGTCGGCGCCGGCTTCGTAGGCGCGCACGGCGCCCTTAGGCTCCGACTTGCCGGTGATCAGCATGACCGGGATGTCGCGCCACATCACCTCGTCGCGGATCAGGCGCGCAAGCTCGGCACCGCTCATCCGCGGCATGTTGAGCTCGGCGAGCACGAGGTCGATTGGCACGCGGTAAAGCTCCGCCGCCGCATCCTGCCCCGTCTCCGCCGTGGAGACGCGATAACCCGCCTCGACCAGGCGGCGCGCCATGACGCCCAGATTGGTCTTGTTCGGCTCGACCACGAGAATGCGCGACCGCTCTTCGCTCGACGGATGGGAGATACGAACTTCCATTCCGCGCGGACTAAACGAGAATGGTTAACGCGCGGATAAGCGTCGATTTTCCTTAGAAGTGTGCCGGAGCAAAGATGCCGGGTACGTCTGGCGGGTCAGTGATGTTGCCTTTGAAGCAAGCGGCATGGCACCACCAAACCTGCAAATCGCCGATTGCTGTCGTGACAAGCAGCTCAAGCGGATCGACGCCGCCAGCCTCGATGATCTGACCACAAAAGCAGGACGACCCGCCGAACTTCACTTCCGGGACCGCCATCTTACGGCTCCAGCTCGACGTCCCAATAGAGATAGTCGCGCCAGCTATCGTGGAGGTAATTGGGCGGGAAAGCGCGGCCATGCTCCTGCAGCTGCCAGCTCGTCGGCCGGATCGGCTCGCGATAGATGTGCATGTGCGCTTCCGCCGGCGTCCGGCCGCCCTTGCGGAGGTTGCATGGCGCGCAGGCGGTCGCGACATTCTCCCACGTCGTGCGGCCGCCCTGGGCGCGCGGAACGACATGGTCGAACGTCAGCTCGCTTGCCCGACCCGCAATAGACGCAGCGGAATTTGTCGCGCAGGAACAGGTTGAACCGCGTGAACGCCGGATATTCGTTCGGCCGCACGAATTGCCGCAGCGCGATCACGCACGGCAGCTTGAGCGACCGGCTCGGGCTGTGCACCTCGCGGTCGTAATGGGCGACGATGTCGACGCGCTCGAGGAACATGGCCTTGACCGCGGTCTGCCACGGCCACAGCGACAGCGGATAATAGGACAGCGGCGTGTAATCGGCGTTGAGCACCAATGCCGGACAGCTATCGGGATGTCGGATCAGCTCAGGATGATACATGCGGGCGCCACAAGCCTTTCGTTCGGTCGGTCCGAACTGCAGCTCCCCGGCCTCGTCGCACGCCATCAAGGAGGAGGAGGGCGCGTGCGGCCCATCTTCCCTTGTTGACCCGCCGGATGCCAACCCGGCGTGACATGCCTATGACAGCATTTTCGACAGACTCGCGGTCAAGAGTCCCTTCGGCAACAGTGCGCAATGATCGTCACGCCGCTTCGCGCCGTCGCCAACCGGCCGGCTCCACCTCGGCCATGCCTACAGTGCCGCGATCGGCCATGATCGTGCCCGGAAAGCCGGCGGCAAGTTCCTGCTGCGGATCGAGGATCTCGACCAGACGCGCGCGCGGCCCGAGTTCGTCGACGGCATTTTCGAGGACCTGCGCTGGCTCGGCATCGACTGGGACGGAGCCGGTGATCGTCCAGTCGCAGCGCACGGCAGCTTATTCGGAGGCGCTGGAGCGGCTGCGAGCGCGAGGGCCTGGCCTACGCCTGCTTCTGCACCCGGGCCGATATCGCCCAGTCGCTGACCGCGCCGCACGGTGACGCCGCGACGTCATACCCGGGCACCTGCCGCGGCCTTCCCGACGATCCCGAGCGCCGCGCTGCGACGCCGCACGCTGGCGGCTCAATTCGCGCCAAGGCGCTGGGCATCGCTGGCTTGCCAGCATGGCGCGAAGCCGACGGCAAGTCGTTCCAGTCGAGCACGAGCGACTTCGGCGACGCCATCCTCGCGCGGAAGGACGCGCCTGCCTCCTATCATCTCGCCTGCGTCGTCGACGATGCGCAGAGCGGGGTCACGACCGTCGTTCGCGGCGCCGACCTTCGCCCGTCGACGCCAGTCCAACGCCTCCTGCAGATCCTGCTCGAACTTACCGGAACCGACCTACCTCCACCACCCACTGGTCGCGCACGAGGACGGCCGCCGCCTCGCCAAGCGCGACTTCGCCCCGACGCTCGCCGCCATGCGGGAGGCGGGCGCCGACGGTGCAAAGCTCACCGAGCAACTGCTGGCCGGCATCCTTCCGTCTGGTTTTCGCTTCCAGGACGCCTAAATAGGCGCCCATGAACACCATCCTCCTGATCCTGCTCCTCCTCGCCATGGCCGCGACGGCTTACGTCCTCGTTCGCGGCGTCATCGCCATGGCGTCGGGCAAGGACGTCACCGGCGAGCAGCAGCAGAACTACATGCGCAAGCGCGTGCTGTTTCAGGGCGTCGCGATCGTCGCTGCGTGATCCTCATCCTGGTCGTCGCGGGACAGGCCGGCCGTTAGGCCTGCGAGCTTGGTCAAGCTCAACAAGATCTACACACGCACGGGCGACGGCGGCAGCGCCGGGCTGGTCGACGGCAGCCGCGTCAGCAAGTCGAGCTTGCGCATGACCGCGATCGGCGAGGTCGACGAAGCCAATGCCGCGATCGGCGTGGCGTTCGCCGCTCTGTCCGGCGGCGAGACCGCGCTGCAACTGGTGCGCATCCAGAACGAGCTGTTCGACCTCGGCGCCGACGTCGCCACGCCCGGTGAGATCGAAGGCGCGCTGCGCATCGATCCGAGCCAGGTCGCACGGCTTGAAGTCGAGATCGACGAGATGAACGCGACGCTCGAGCCGCTGACCAGCTTCATCCTGCCGAGCGGTTCGGCCGCCGTCGCCACCCTGCACCTGGCTCGCGCCGTGTCACGCCGCGCCGAACGCGCGGCCGTAGCGCTTGCACGAGCAGGAACCGCTCAACCCGCACCTGCTCGCCTACCTCAATCGCCTGTCCGACCATCTGTTCGTCGCCGCCCGCTTTGTCGCCGCGCGCGAGGGCGGCGATGTGCTGTGGCAGCCCGGGGCGACCCGGACCTAGTCCAAATCGGGTAATGCCAGCCTTGGCACAAAGCGCCGCAACGGCCGTTATGCCACCGTTCCAATCGTGAAACGGAGAGTCGTCACCGTGGCGCTCAGCGCAATCGCACTCAACTGCACGCTGAAGCGCAGCGGTCCCGAGCCGTCCTCGACCGACAAGATGATCGAGCTGATCGCTCGGCGAATTGCGCAAGCACGGCGTCGAATTCCGCGAGACAATCCGCATCGCCGACCACGACATCATGCCCGGCGTGACATCGGACGAGGGCGAAGGCGACGCCTGGCCCGGCATCCGCAGGCGCATCCTCGACGCCGACATCCTGATCTTCGGCACCCCGATCTGGCTCGGCCAGATGTCCAGCATCGCCAAGCGCGTGCTCGAGCGCATGGACGCCTTCCTCAGCGAGACCGACGAGCGCGGCCGCATGCCGAGCTTCGGCAAGGTCGCGGTGGCGGCGATCGTCGGCAACGAGGACGGCGCGCACCACATTACCGCCGACGTCTTCCAGGCGCTGAACGACGTCGGCTGGACGCATCCCCGCGGGCGCCGCGAACTATTGGGTCGGCGAGGCGATGCAGAAGACGGACTTCAAGGACCTGAAGCAGGTGCCCGAGCGCGGTGGCGCAGGGCGCGGCCATGCTCGCCGCCAATGCTGCCCATCTCGCGGCTTGCTAAAGGACAAGCCCTACCCGGGCATTCCGGAGGCGAAGTGAACGCAGCATCGGCCATCGCGCAGTCCCCAGGCGACGTCAGGAACCTCGGCGAGCGGCTCTCTGCGACGCGAAAGCTGACGCTCGCACTTGCGGAGCCGCTGAGCGACGCCGACGCGACGATCCAGCCCTTCCCGGATGCGTCGCCCGCCAAGTGGCATCTCGCGCACACGACCTGGTTCTTCGAGACCTTCGTGCTTCGCGATCACGTACCCGGCTACCGCCCATTCGACGACCGCTGGGCGTTCCTGTTCAACAGCTATTACGAGGCCGAAGGGCCGCGCCATGAGCGCCCGCGCCGCGGGATGCTCAGCCGGCCTTCACTCGACGAAGTGCGCGCCTATCGCGCGCATGTCGACCAGGCGCTGGGACGCGCATTGCCTTCGCTTCCACCGGCGGCGCTCGACCTGATCGAGCTCGGCATCAACCATGAGCAGCAGCATCAGGAGCTGCTCCTCACGGACATCCTTGCGACGCTCGCTGAGAACCCGCTGGAGCCGGCATATGCCCAGCTGCTCCCGCCTGCCTGCTTCGCGATCGAGCCGCTGACTTTTCACCCGGGCCGCGAAGGCATTGTGGAGATCGGCGCGAGCGGCGACGGCTTCGCCTTCGACAGCGAGACGCCGAGGCATCGCGTTTTCCTCGCCGGACACGCCCTCGCCAACCGGCGCGTCACCAACGAGGAATGGCGCGAGTTCATCGATGACGGCGGCTACCGCACGCCGGCGCTCTGGCTGTCCGATGGGTGGGCATGGGTTCAGCAGGAGGGCATTTCGGCGCCCCTGTACTGGCGGGAGGACAGGACGGAGTTCACGCTCGGCGGGCCACGCGAGATCGATCTCGCCGCACCCGTCGCGCACATCAGCTATTTTGAGGCCGACGCCTACGCGCGCTGGGCCGGAGCGCGCCTTCCGACCGAAGCTGAATGGGAAATCTTCGCCGCGTCGGCCGACCCGCATCTCGGCAACCAGCTCGATGAGGCGGGCGCCGTGGCTCCCCGCCCGGGCGGAGGAATGTTCGGCGACGTGTGGGAATGGACGCAGAGCGCCTTCGCTTCCTACCCCGGCTACGCCCCGGCCGAAGGCGCCGTCGGCGAATATAATGGCAAGTTCATGTGCGGCCAGTTCGTGCTGAAGGGCGCGAGCTGCGCGACCCCGCGCGGTCACAGCCGCGCCTCCTATCGCAACTTCTTCCCGCCCGCGGCACGCTGGCAATTCACGGGAGTCCGCCTTGCTCGCGACGCTTGATCAGCAAACGCGGGCCTTCCGCGACGACGTTCTGGCCGGCCTGTCCGCGGCTGTGCCGGCGGTGCCCGCGCGCTGGCTCTACGACCTGCGCGGGTCGGAGCTGTTCGACGATATCACGCGCCTTCCGACTTATTATCCGACCCGCACGGAAACGAACCTGCTCCATGACATCATGCCGGAAGTCGCGGCGCGCGTGCCCCAGGGTGCCGCGGTCGTGGAGTTCGGCGCTGGTTCGGCGACCAAGACCCCGATCCTGCTCGAGGCAATCGCGCCGGCGGCCTACATCCCGGTCGATATCTCGGGCGATTATCTGGAACAGAGCGCCCGCGACCTCCAGCAGCAATTCCCGGCGATCGAGGTCCTGCCTGTGGTCGCCGACTTCGCCCGGCCGTTCACCTTGCCGGGCGGGCTCGATCATCTGCCGAAGCTCGGTTTCTTCCCCGGCTCGACCATCGGCAATTTCGTGCCACGGAGCGCAACGGACCTGCTGCGCCAGTTCCGTGCTTTGCTCGGACCCGGCGCGCACCTGTTGATCGGCATGGACCGGGTCAAGCCGGTAGAGCGCCTACTCGCGGCCTATGACGACCCGGAAGGCGTTACGGCCGAGTTCAACCTGAACCTGCTCGAGCGCATCAACCGCGAGCTGGACGGCAACATCCCCGTCGACGCATTTCACCACAAGGCGCGCTGGAACGACATTCTCTCGCGCATCGAAATGCACCTGGTCGCTGACCGCGATGTCGAGTTTCGCAATCGGGGACCGCAGCTTCCGTTTCGCCACGGGCTCCTCGATCCACACTGAGAATAGCCACAAATATGGCGAGCGCGGCACGCGGGTCCTGCTGCTTGCCGGCGGCTGGACGCCGGTCGCGGAATGGGCCGATGCCGATGGCGACTTCGCCGAGATCCTTGCGGTCGCGGAACCTGACAGGTTTGCGCCGTAACAAGTGCCCGGCTAAGCGGCGCCCATGCTGCTTGCCATTGTCGAAATCCTCAAGCTCCTCCTGAGCGTCGCCACCTGGATCATCATCATCCAGGTGATCCTGAGCTGGCTGCTCGCCTTCAACGTGCTCAACGTCAGTTCCGGCGGCGTCCGGGCGTTCGTTCTCGCGCTCGAGCGGATCACCGCACCCGTGTACCGGCCGATCCGCCGGTTGCTTCCGGATTTCGGCGGGATCGACTTTTCTCCCCTCGTCGTCCTGATCCTGATCCAGGTGCTTCAGAAGCTCCTCGATGGGGTCGTCGCCCAATATTATCTCGGCGGATGACGGCGAAGCGGATCGACGGGAAGGCCGCGGCGGCCGCGATCCGCTCGGCCGTGGCGGAGCACGTCGCCGAGTTCACGAACCGCATCGGCCGCGCCCCGGGCCTCGCCACCGTGCTGGTCGGCGAAGATCCGGCGAGCGCCGTCTACGTCCGCTCCAAGAACCGGGCCACGGCGGAGGCGGGCATGGCGAGCTTCGCGCACAACCTGCCCGACACGACCAGCGAAGCCGACCTCCTGCAGCTCGTCACCGATCTCAATGCCGATGAGCGCGTGGACGGTATCCTCGTGCAGCTGCCGCTGCCGGCGCAAATCGACGCGACGCGGATCATCGAGACGATCGAGCCCTCGAAAGACGTCGATGGCTTCCACGCCTTGAACGCCGGCCGGCTTGCGACGGGATTGCCGTCGCTCGTGCCATGCACCCCGCTCGGTTGTCTCCACCTACTCAAGCAGGAGCTTGGCAGCCTCTCCGGCCTCGACGCCGTCGTGATCGGCCGTTCGAACATCGTCGGAAAGCCGATGGCCGCGCTTCTCGTCGGCGAAAGCGCAACCGTGACCATCGCCCATTCCCGCACTCGCGACCTGCCTGGCGTAGTCCGGCGCGCGGACATCGTCGTTGCGGCGGTCGGGCGCCCTGAAATGATCCGCGGCGACTGGATCAAGCCGGGCGCGACCGTCATCGACGTCGGCATCAACCGCATCCCCACCGACGATGGCAAGGGCCGCCTGGTCGGCGACGTCGCGCATGACGAAGCGGCACAGGTCGCGGCGGCGGTCACGCCGGTCCCTGGCGGCGTGGGACCGATGACGATTGCCATGCTCATGCGTAATACCCTTGTCGCCGCGCATCGCCGCGCGGGGTTTGCAGATCCGGAGGGTCTATGATCGTCGCGTTGCTTATCGCCGCCGCTCCAGTGTCGAGCGTGATCGATGCCGAATATGACTTCGCCCGCGACGCGCAGAGGATCGGCCAGTGGACTGCTTTCCGCAAATGGGCCGACCAGGATGCCGTCATGTTCGATCCGCAGGCCGTGTGGGCGCGCGACTATCTCAAGGACAAGAAAGATCCTCCGAAAGCGATGCGCTGGTGGCCCGCCCGGAGCATCATGTCGTGCGATGGCCGCACTGCCGTGAACAGCGGCCCCTGGATCAGAGGCGACCGCAGCGCGCATGGTGTTTTCGTAACCGTATGGCAGCGCGAAAAGAACGAGTGGCGCTGGGTCTATGACGGCGCCGAAAGGCGCACCGGCCCTATGCCGACCCCGCCCAAGCCGGTCGTCAGCCGTGCAGCTTGCAGGGGCAAGGCGCCCGGAGCGCCGATCATCCCGCCGCCGCCGCTGACGCCCAAGCAGGCGCTGAACACACCGGAAGACAATGGCCGGGGGCAATCGGCCGACAAAACGCTGGGCTGGGACTGGAAGGTCGACAAGAAGGGTGGCCGTCTGTTCCGCGTCTACCTCTGGAATGGCCGCCGCTACGCGCAGGTCCTGTACAACGACGTTCCGCCCGAATGATCGAACTCTTCGGCTCGGCGCTGGTCACCTTCCTGGTGATCATCGATCCGCCGGGCTGCGCCCCGATCTTCGCCAGCCTCACGCGCGGGACGACCGCGGCCCACCGCAGGTCGATGGCGATCCGATCGTCGTTGATCGCATGGGTTATCCTGATGTTCTTCGCGCTGCTTGGACGGCCGATGCTGCATGCGCTGGGGATCAGCCTTGCAAGCTTCCGCATCGCGGGCGGCATCATGCTCTTCTTCATCGCCATCGACATGGTGTTCGAGCGGCGCACCGAACGGCGCGAGAAACGTGCCGAGGAGATTGAGGGCACCCCGGAGGCCGAGGACATCAGCGTCTTCCCGATGGCCATCCCGATGATCACCGGGCCCGGCTCCATCGCAAGCGCAATGCTGTGGGTGTCGCGCGCCGAAACCCCGGTTCACGTGGCGGTCGTGCTGGCCGCCATCACCGTCGTGATGCTGATCACCATGGTGACCCTGCTCGCAGCGGGGCCGCTGATGCGGCTCATCGGCGAGAAAATCGAAGCGATGATCACGCGAATCCTCGGCGTGATCCTGGCGGCGCTCGCGGCGCAGTTCGTGGTCGACGGCCTGAAGCAAAGCTTCCCCGCGCTCGGCTAGCCGACCACCTTCCACATCTTGAATGGCGAGTCTTTCGGAAGGGCGATCGGCTGCAGCCAGCTCGGGACCTGACCGCGCTCCAGCTGCGCGTAGAAGCCCTTCGGCGCCTCGGCCATGAAGATGGTCGTGGTCGAGCTGTTCGGGCAGCTGAGCAAATAGTTCGAATGATATTTCGTGATCAGCCGGTGCGCCTGATCAGCGCTTCCGCGGAACGTGTTCATCACGTCGGCGATCTGCTGCCCGTTGCGATGATAGGGGCCGATGATCGCATTATGATGCGTGACCGCGATCAGCCTTGGCCCCATATCCACGAAGGTGAAGATGGTGCCCTTCGGCTGAAGGGCGACCGGGCGCAGGCCCCAAAGGGAGGCGCACAGGCTGTTGGCGCGGCCGATCGCCTTGTCCCTCGCTGTCGTCGGCTTGTCGGGAATGAAGTTGAAGACGAGCGGCAGGGCAGCGCCCGCGCCGATGATGACCGCGGCCGTCGCTGCGGGCACGCGCAGCACGGGCGAACCCAGCCGCCAGGCCCGCGGCACGAGGAACCAGGACAGCGCCGCAGCTCCGACCGTCGCCATCATCTGCGACGCGGGGCCGGTGCGGGTCTGCCAGAAAAGCAGCAGGGTTGCCGCGAAGGCCGGGGCGGCGGCGGCCAGGACGCGGCGAAGCAGCTCCCGGTCGGCGCGCCTGAACCATGCGAGCAAGGTCCATCCAATGAGGCCGGTGATCGGCAGCGCGATGATCAATGACGCGATCCGCCAGCCGTGGCGGTAAAAGGGCCGCGCTTCCTTGACGTGGCTCAGCCACAGGCGTTCGACTTCCGGCGAAACGCCTTCGAGCCGCTGTACGCAGTGGGGCCAGGTCAGCGCGTGGAACGCGGCGATCAGCAAGCCGGCCGCGGCCGCAAGCGCCAGACGCTTGCGCCAGTCCGCGGGTGACAGCCAGCTTAGGCCGAACAGCAGCGCGCCGCCGAGCAAGGCATCGGACAGCCACACGGGGGACAAGGCGTCGCAGATAGCGAGCCGGTTGTCGTAAGACGCGAAGACGAGGAAGCCGACCGCCGTTCCGGCGCTCAGCGCGAGCGCATAGGCCTGTAGCCTCTCGCGCTCCGCTGCGTCGGCAACCCAGAACAGCACCATCGCGGCGCCGGCGATGCCGAGATAGATCATCATCTCGAGGCCGATCGACAGAGACAGCGCCGTGGCGATCCCCAACGTCAGCCCACCGCGAACCTTGTTGGGATCGGCCATCGCGGCAATGCCGAGCGCCAGCAGCGCGAGCTGCCAGCCGTGATGGTCGATCCGCGTCGGCATGAACATGCCGTTGGTCGATCCGGCGAAGAACATGGCGATGAACAGGAGCGGATAAGCGCGCGGGTCGATCAGCCGACGCGTCGTCAGCGCCAGCGAGAAGAGCAGGAGCAGATAGGGCAGGAGCGGCGCGATAGCGACCGCCCATCGCTCCGCCGCGGCCCCTCCAAGAAGAGGGCGAAGCGCGAGGATGAGGCCGGCGATCGGCAAATCCACGAGACGGGACCAGTGAATGTTCGCTCCCGACGGTGGCGCCAGATGATGCTGCCTGAGGTCGAACCAGGCCTGGCCTTGCAGAAGCCCGCGGACCTGCATCATCCGCATATTGTCGTCGGTATCGCCCAGTCGGAAAAAGCGGATGCCGTCCCACCTCTGGAAGATGAACCAGGCGCAAAGCCCCAGCCAGACCAGGACGACGATCGCCTTCCAATGGCGCTCGATCAGCGCGACGGCCCGCTCTTCCAACGCCTGCTCCTTGCGCGCTAACATTTTTCGCGCTCTAGCCGCTGAACTCTAAACGGCAAGCAACCGAGGCATGGCGACCAAATTAAACGTGAGTCACAAGGCGTTGGGTGAGCTCGTCCGCTTCGGCATCGTGGGGCTCTCACTCGCGGTCCTCTATTCGGCGATCTACTGGTACCTCGCGACCTATTACATGCCGCCGGTGGTCGCGGTCGTCATCGCCTTCCTGGTGTCCGTAAGCATCGGCTTCGTGCTCCACAGCCGCTGGAGCTTTCGCGGCCACGGCAAGCGCGAGGACCACGCGATGAAGGTCAAGTTCCTCGCGGTGCAGACCTCGGGCTTCCTGCTCAACGAGGCTTTCACATGGGTCTCTGACCGGCCCGCTCCACGGCCCGACATGGTGGCCGCTGATCCCGGCCATCTTCGTCACTCCGATGGCGACCTATCTCCTCAACCGGCAACTGGTTTTTCGCTGATGGAACGCGTCGTCTATGACCAGATGGCAGAGCTGGACGAACGCCACTGGTGGTATCGCGCACGCCGCGAGGTGCTCGCTGCGCTGATCCGTCGCCTCGCGCAGCCCAAGGCAGGCGCGCACATCCTCGAGATCGGTTGCGGCACCGGCCACAATCTTCCCATGCTTTCGGGCTTCGGGAAGGTGGATGCGCTCGAGCTGGACGAAGCGGCCCGGCAGCTCGCGGAGAAGCGGCTTGGGCGCACGATCATGCGCGCGCCCCTCCCCGAAATCGCGGACGTCCGCGACAAGCATTACGACCTGATCGGCGCTTTCGACGTCATCGAGCATATCGATGACGATCACGCCGCGGTCGCTTCGATTGCAGCGAAGCTGAAGCCGGGTGGCAAGTTCATCATGACGGTGCCCGCCCACCGCTGGATGTGGACCGCGCACGATGTCGCGAACCACCATAAGCGGCGCTATTCGAAGCGGTCGCTGAAGGCGCTGATCGAAGAGTCGCCCCTGCGCCTGGACGCTATCGGCTATTTCAACAGCCTGCTGTTCCCGGTCGCCGTCGCCGAGCGCATGGCGTCGAAGCTGCGCGGCAAGGACACCGCCGATCTTGAGCTTCCGCCCGCCCCGCTTAATACGGCCCTGGAACGGACCTTCGCTGCGGAACGCCATCTGGTCGGCCGCGTGCCGCTGCCACCCGGATTATCGCTCTACGCCGTCGGCTCAGTGCAGCCGGTAAAGGACTGATCCCGGGCCGCGCCACTCGACCGGAAGATCCGCAACCAGCGCCTCGTCGTATTGCGGCGGGTCGACCAGCCACACATAGTCAAAATCCTGGCGGGGCAGGCTGGCAAGCGATTCATCGATTTGTCGGTGCAGCGTGTCGCGGCACTGGTTCGGCCGCACGAGCTGCGACGGGTCGGCGGCGAAATAGCCCGCCGAGCGATATTTGAGATCGAGGAGGTTGATCCCCTCGAGCAGCCACTGGTCGTTCGAGAAACCTTCGCGCCGGACGATGACCATGGCGCCGAGATGGCTGTTCCGCAGTAGCGGCCAATATTCTCTGCAGCTCATGCCGGTGAGCGTGATCACCCTGGCGCCTTCGGGCACGACCTCGAGCGCGGTCAGCTTCGCGCCCTGATCGTCCGCGGCTCGCGCAAGGCTGATCGTGTTTGCGACCGTGCGCGTTGCGAAGAAGAGCAACCCGAGGACGGCAAGCACGTGCGCAGTCCGCCGATCCGGCGCTCCGCGGAAGCGGATGGCGAGCAGTCCGACGGCCATCAGATAAGGCGCCAGCCGCATATCGGCATAAGCCGACCCGAACACGGTCCGCGGAAGAATCACGAACGAAACGGCAAGCACGATCGCGGAGAAGGCGAGGTTGCGCGACAGGGTGAGCTTGCGGCTGAAGATGGCGAACAGGAACACCGAAGCGGCCGCGATCAGCGAGCCAATGTCGAACCATTTCCACTGGTCGCGAAGCGCCGAATAGATCCAGCGCCACTTCACCTTCCATTCGAACCAGCCGAAGGTCTGCCCGCCGTGAGTCTCGCTCCGCCAGGCGAGCATGATGACGAGCGGCAGCGCCATCACCGACGTATGCAGCGCGGCTTCGAAGCCCGCGCGGAACCACGGCCGTCCGCGGTCGTGCAGCCGGACTGCCTCGGCCGAGAAGCACAGAAGCCCGAGCAAGCCCCAGCCGTAGGTATGGGTGAAGAAAACAATTACCGAGATCGGCACGAACAGGATCGCGCGCAGGCGCGTCCGCCCCCGGTTATCGAGCTCTAGCCACAGGCCCATCGCGAGAAAGGCGAAGGCGACCGACAGGGTGAAATTCACGAAGCCGAACAGGAACGGAAAGCCGTAGATGAACGGCAGCGCGAAGAAGGCCGTCGGCGGGATTCGCCCATGGACTTCGCGCGCCACCCACAGGAAGCCCATTGCCGTAAGCGGCGGGATCAGGAGGACGATCAGCTTGACCGCGGGCTCCAGCCCCATGACTGGCGCGAGAAACAGTACGAGGATGTCGACGCCGAGATTGCCGATCGCCGCCCAATGATAGTTGAAATATTGTTGCAGCCAGGGCGACTGGTCGATGTCGAGCTCGACCCGGTACCGCCCCATGTGCCCGAACAGGTCGACGAGCGGCGGGATCGGTGGGTAGAGCAATGGCAGCATGGTCGCGGCGACGACCAGCGCAAGGAACCAGCGCGATTCCCACCAGGGCCGCACTTCGCCTTCCAAGCTCGCCGTCCTCGCGGCCTCCAAACCCATTTAACGTGCCCCGTTACTGCCGCGCGCTCACTAGCGGTGTGCAACCAATTGTCCATGCGGGATGGGGCCGAATTACAGGTTGTTAACCACAACTATTCTACGCACCGCCGTGGGGAGTAAATGGACGCATCTTCATCCTTCTTAGAGCCGCGCACGCTGAAGGTTCACTGGACTGCGCGGATCACCCCAGTTCATGCTGCCGTCGGCTTCGCCATCCTGGCACTCGTCGTGCGCGCCGCAGGCCTCACCTCGCGTCCGTTGTGGCTCGACGAGGCTTACAGCTGGTGGTTCTCCGGGCGCGGTTGGCATTACCTATGGACGGTCGTCCCCACGTACGAGCCGCACCCGCCATTTTATTATTCTGTCCTGAAGCTTTGGCGCGGCATCCTTGGGGCCGATGCGCTGGCGCTGCGCAGCCTCTCACTCCTGTTCAGCGCGGCGGCAATCCCGGTCGTCATGGCGAGCGCATACGAACTGGAACGGCTGCGTCCCACGGGCCGGCCGCTCCTGGGTGCTTCGATAGCCGCTTTCCTGACGGCCTGCCTGCCGATGCTCGTCGCGCTCGGCCAGGAGGCGCGCCCCTATCCGCTGATGATCCTGGCTTATGCGTGCGCCGTGCTGGCGGTCCTCAGGCTCACAAGGGAATTCGCGTCGGACGGTGCCGGCACCTGGAGATCATGGCTTCTGCTGGGCTCCGCGACGGAAGTAACTCTGTGGGCGCATGGTCTCGGACTCGTTTTCGCCGGCTGCCTCGCACTTGCACTGTTCCCGGTCTGGCTTCGTAGGCCTTTGTCTCGGGCGCGAATTGTGTGTGGCCTCGCCGTCGCCTCGGTCGTTGCCGCTGCATATGCTCCATGCCTCGCGATGATGGTTGGGCGGACTGGCGATTGGGGTAGCGGCTGGCTCGAATGGCGGCCGCTCATGCTGCTGCAGCTCATCGGCGTGTACGCCATTCCGCTCGAGGCGCTAACTGCTGCATCCGCGGTTGCCGCTCTCGTCATCTTTCTCCTGGCCAAGCGGGTGCTCCAGGCGGCCGCGAAGAACCGTGGCTGGAGCGCCGATCGCGCGCTTGTCCTGCTATGGCTTGGGCCGGCGATTATTGCCGCTGTCGTTTCGGCACTTGCCCTGCCGGTCTTCCTGCCGCGAACCCTATCGCCGACGGTCATCCCATTCTGCCTGTTGGTCGGTGCCGCCGTGGCGCGCGGGACGAGTGCCAAGGAACGGAAAATCCTAGCAGCAGCGCTGGTCATCACGCTACTCCCGAGCGCATTCCAATTCGCAACCCGGCCGGCGCCCGAGCCTTGGGATGCGGTGCACGCTTATCTCACCGCCAATGTGAAGGCAGGCGACGAGGTCTGGCTATACCCGAACGACAGCGCCGTCCCGCTCGGTGCAGCGGGCCGGCCCTCGTACAATAGCCGTGGTGTTCCCGGAGATTACCCAGCAATTGGGTTCAAGGGACCGATCCGCGCTGGTTCCCCCGCAGTGGTGTCGCTCACGCACGAACAAGCGCAAGTCCTGGCATCGAACCCGGCTCATCGGCGACTACGCACAATCTGGCTCGTGACCCGCCAGAGCGCGTTGTTCGATCCGAAGCAGGAGCTACCTGCCGCGCTCAGCCGTGTGCGCAGGCCAGGCAAAATGCGGAGCTGGGGCTATATCAACGTACAGCCCTTCACCGCGGCCTAAGGTAAACGGCTGCTGCAACGGCCGTTCAATCTGCGGACAGCATCTGAGTCATACCTTCTCCTCGATATTGTTGAGGAGCATGAAATGAAGAAGTTGGCCCTTGGCGGTTTAGCAGCCGCCGCGATCGCCGGCACCGGCGCCGCGATTGCGCAGACGGTCCCATCGGCACCCCAACCGCGCGTTGTGAAGGCACAGACGCGAGCCGATGTGCAGGCGCACGTCGCCCGCCTGTTCGAACGCGTCGACACGAACAAGGACGGCGCCATCACGAAGCAGGAAGGCGACGCGGCGCAGGCTCAGTTCGCCGCGCGCGCGAAGCGGCACTTAGGCGAGCGCGGTGCCAAGGCGTTCGACCGCCTCGACACCAACAAGGACGGACAAGTGAGCCGCCAGGAATTCGACGCGGGCCGCGTGGCGCGTGAACAGCGGCAGGCGCTTCGCAAGCCGGGCGAGTCTCTCGGCGGCAACGCATACCTGCACCGCAAGGGCGGCATGGGCTTCGCCGGCCACATGTTCGAAATGGCCGATGCCAACAAGGACGGCCGCGTGTCGCTGCCCGAAGCGCAGCAGGCCGCGCTTCAGCATTTCGATCGCGCGGATCTCAACCGTGACGGAACGCTGACTCCCGAAGAGCGCCGTCAGTCGCGCCAGCAGATGCGCACGCAGAGCCGCGGCTAGTCAGACCTAGGTCGTTTCGAGCGCCTTCTTTCGCGCGGAGCTGCGCGGCTTTTTATAAGCTGCCGGCTCCGCTGCGAGATTACGGTATCGGGCCTCCGCCTCCGCCATGTAATCGCGCGTGATTGGCAGCGCGTTGCGGTCGCGCACATATTGCACCTGGAAGTTGCAGCCGCTGCCGCTCTCGAACATCACGATTCCGCCCGCCAGGTAGAATTCCCACATGCGGAAGAAGCGCTCGTCGTAGAGCTTCACCATCTTCTCACGCGCCGCGGTGAACCGCTTGAGCCATTCCCGCAGGGTCAAGGCATAATGCAGGCGCAGGATTTCGATATCGCTGGCGATCAGCTTCGCCCGCTGGCTCGCCTCCTGCATCTGGCTGATCGACGGCAAATGGTAGCCCGGGAAGACATATTTGTCTGTGAACGGATCGGGCGCCTTGATGGCATCGCCCATTTTGCCGATCGTATGCAGCAGCATCACGCCGTCCTGGGTCAGCAGCTCACGGCATTTCGCGTAGAACTCATCGAAATGCGCTTTGCCGACATGCTCGAACATGCCGACCGAAACGATGCGGTCGAATTGTCCCTCGAGCCTTCGATAGTCGGTCAGCTCGAACTTGACGTGGTCGGAGACACCTTCCTCCTCGGCGCGCCGGCGCGCATATTTCAGCTGCTCCTCCGACAATGTGATCCCGAGCACGTCAACGCCCGCGACCTTGTGCAGGTAGAGCGCCATTCCGCCCCAGCCGCTGCCGATATCGAGCACGCGCTGCCCGGGCTTCAGGTGTAGCTTAGCGGCAATGTGCGCCTTCTTGTCGGCCTGCGCCTGCTCTAGGCTGTTGTTCGGGTCGGTGAAATAAGCGCAGCTATATTGCCGGTCGGCGTCGAGAAAGGCGTCATAGAGCTCGTCGCTCAGGTCGTAATGATGCGCGACGTTGCGCCTGGAACGTGTCGGCTTGTTGCGGTGGAAGATCCTTTTGACGGCGGCCAGCCGGCCCTTCCCGAACAGGTTTCGCTTCGCACCTTTGTCTTCCCACCTGTTCTGGCCGGTGATCAGCTCCATGAGATCGAGGATGGTGCCGTCCTCGACGATGAAGCGCCCGTCCATGTAGGCTTCGCCGAGGCCGAGGCGCGGGTTCTTGGCGATGTCGAAACCCACCTTGTTATCGGTAAACCGAACGGTGAGGTGCGGCTCGCCACCCGGGCCGATGGTCTGCGGCGACTTTCCGGGAGTCAGCAGCGTGATGCTGCCCTTGCGCAGCAGCTGCCCTACGAGCCGACCGATCAACGACATTTATCACTCTCCATCGTGACTTGGCTTCGGATTGCCACGGGGCCGGCGAGACCGCAATTGAGGCGCCGCAATTCACGCACTCTTTCGGTAACGCTCACCGGCAAATGCCCAGCGGATGGTCCGGGCGATCCCATAGGTCGCGCCGCGCACGGCGAGGGGAGCCAGCGGCCGCGTCAGGCCGTGCATGTCGCGTGCGAATGGCGGCATCAGGTCCACCGCGGCATTCATGATCAGGGCCTGGACCGGCGCCTCGCGCATCGATGGGGCAGGCGCGTCGAGAACCAGCTTGCGAAACGCCCGTGTGCGCTCGTCTGCGCGCAGCTCATGGCGAAAGTCGGCGATCAGGCGCTCGGCCTGCGCGCGCGTTTGCGGAATGGGGTCGGCGTCGAGCAGGCGCGCGATCTCTCCGCTTTCCGCAAAATAGCGGTCCTGGTCGGGGAGGCTCATGCGCGGTTCGGCATAGCGGCGCCATCCGTCGAGGAAGTTGATCGCGCCCGCCACATGGACCCAGGCGAGTAGCCATGGATCCGTCGCACGATATTCGGTGCCGTCCGGCAACGTGCCGCTGACCTGTTCATGGATTGCCTTGACCCTGGCGATCGCGGCCAAGGCCTTGTCCCGGTGTCCGTAAGTGGTGACCGCTATGAAGCGCGCGGTCCGGCGAAGGCGGCCGAGTTGGTCGCCTGCAACGTCGCTATGATCCCACACCCCTCCGAGCGCCTTGGGATGAAGCATCTGCATCAGCAGCGCTGCGATCCCGCCCACCATCATCGAAGTCACATCCCCATGGACGCGGCGGATCACCGAGCCGGGCGGGAACAGCGCCTCGTCGGACGAGGGAACGGGCTTCTCGCCCTTGGACTGATCATTGAACGTCGCCCGGACCTGCCGCACCAAAGCTCGGCGGACGGGCGCCAGCACTTAAGCCGCCTCGCGGCTCCGCCGCTTTCGTTCGGCCGCCGTTTTGAGCTGCCCGCAAGCCGCGTCGATGTCGCGCCCGCGCGGCGTGCGTACGGGTGCGGAGATGCCCGCCTCGAACACGATGTTGCTGAACGCCTTGATCCGTTCGTCGCTCGAACATTCGTAGGGAGCGCCGGCCCACGGGTTGAAGGGGATCAGGTTCACTTTCGCCGGCAGCCGATAGTGCCGGATCAGCCGCACCAGCTCGCGCGCATGCTCGTCGCTGTCGTTCTTGTCCTTCAGCATCACATATTCGAACGTGATGCGACGCGCATTGTTCGCGCCCGGATAAGCCGCGCAGGCCTCGAGCAGCTGCTCGATCCCGTACTTGCGATTGATCGGCACGATCTCGTCGCGGATCTCCTTGGTCACCGCATGCAGCGACACCGCGAGATTGACGCCGATCTCCTCGCCCGCGCGCTCCATCATCGGAACCACGCCGCTGGTCGAAAGCGTGATTCGCCGCTTGCTGAGGCCCAGCCCGTCGCCGTCCATCACGATCTTCAGCGCGTCGCGGACATTCTCGAAATTATAGAGCGGTTCGCCCATGCCCATCATGACGATGTTGGTGAGCATGCGGCCTTCGGGCTGGCTCGGCCACTCGCCGAGCGCATCGCGCGCGAGCATCACCTGCCCGACGATCTCCGCCGACTCCAGGTTACGCACCAGGGTCATCGTGCCGGTGTGGCAGAAGCGGCAGTTGAGCGTGCATCCGACCTGGCTCGACACGCACAGCGTGCCGCGGTCCGCGTCCGGGATGAACACCATCTCGAATTCATGCCCGTCGTGGGTCTTCAACAGCCATTTGCGCGTGCCATCCGACGAAACCTGAGCCTCCACGACCTCCGGCCGAGAGATGACAAAGCGTTCGGCGAACCACGGCTGCTGCGCCTTGGCGACATCGCTCATGGCCGCGAAGTCACTGACTCCGCGATTGTAGATCCAGTGCCAGACCTGCTTGGCCCGCAGCTTGGCCTGCTTCGGCTCTAGCCCGGCGGCTTCGAATTCGGCGCGGATCGCGTCCTTGCTCAGGCCCACGAGTTCGCCCTTGCCGTCGGCGCGCGGCTTCACGGCCCGCGGAACAGGCACGGGATCGATTGCGCCAGGGATCGGCATCAAGGTCGTGTCGGCACTCATTGGAAGCGCGCTATCTAGGTATGATTACTGGATTTTGCCAGCGCCGCGCAGCGAGCAGCGCGCCGCCGCCGCATCGATCGCCGTGGGAAAGCCGTCGAGCACATAAGGATCGACGAACCGAACGCCACGACTGTCGCGAGCCTCGACCCGCATCCGTCCCCCGGCGCGCGCGGCGTCGATGATCGCGCGCTCCTGACCCGGCCCGCGGCTCCAGGCCGAGCCGGCGCGCGCGACCAGCAGGAACGGTTGGCTACCGATGTGCAGGATCGCGCTCGATCCCGGACGCGCTTCCCGGCTGAGCTGCGCGTGGAACTCGCCCCAGCGGCGCCGGTCGGGAGTGAATGCGAAGCCGGCCGTGGCCTGCACCTTGCCCTTGGCGGCGATTTTTTCCGACCGCGCCAGCGCTTCGCACACGCTGCCGCGGTCGATCGCGGCCCAGCCGCCCCCGGCGGCAATGACGTTGCCGCGCGCCAGCGCCGGGCCGGCCGCGATCAACAACAGGGTTAGAGCGATTGCCCGCACGCCCTTGAGCTAGCGCTAACGGATCGGCGAAGCCACTGCGGCGCAAAAACATCAGTAACGGACAAATAACCATCCGAACTTGTTGTTGATCATCTCCTATGCCATGCGACGCTCGCTCGGTTTCATTGTGATTCGCCTGTTAAGGGGAGCCTGCATGGATCGACCGAGCCTAATTCCATCGCATTCGTCGATCCTGTAGCTCCGCATCAGCGTGACCGTCGCCGAATTACTTGGTCGCTGTGCGGCTGAGCTGGCCCTTTTTGCGGGCGCAGGTTTCCTGATCTTCGGAGTTAACGACCTGCTGGTCGATTGCATTTACTTCGGCCGCCGCCTGTGGCGTTCGGCGACGATTTACAAGCGTTTCCCAAGAGCCTTCGCGAGCTACTGGGTCTTCAATAAAAACCCCGGCTTCTTCGCCATTCTCGTGCCCGCCTGGGACGAATCCGCAGTCATTGCTCCAATGTTGAAGTCGATGCTCAGCCGCCTCGACTATGACGACTACCGGATTTTCGTCGGCTATTATCGCAACGATCCGGCTACGGCTGCTGCGATCGCGAGCGTCGGCGATACGCGCGCGCATCCGGTCGAGGTCGCCGCCGACGGGCCGACCACCAAGGCGCATTGCCTCAACCACCTCTACGATGCGCTGGTCGCCTATGAGCTGGAGAAGGGCCGTTCGGCGAAGGCCGTGGTCCTGCATGATGCAGAGGACGTGGTCCACCGGTTCGAGCTGCGCATCTTCGATGGGCTGATCGACCGCGCCGCCGTGATCCAATTGCCCGTGCTTCCGCTAATCGATCCGCACTCGCGATGGATCAGCGGTCATTATTGCGACGAATTTGCCGAGGCGCACATCAAGGAGCTCGTCGTGCGCGAGGCGATCGGCGCGGCGATTCCGCTGGCGGGCGTCGGCTGCGCCATCGCTCGGCGCCCGTTGGGTCAGCTAGCGGCCATGCAGGACGGCAAGCCCTTCGCGGGCACCAGCATGACGGAGGACTATGAGGTCGGCCTCCGCATCGGCGCGCTCGGCCTCAAGACGATGTTCGTGCGGATCCCGGCCCAGCCGGGCGAGCTCGGGGTGGTCGCGAGCCGCGGCCATTTCCCGGCAACGCTCGGCACGGCCGTCCGGCAGAAGGCGCGCTGGCTGGGAGAAATTGCCCTTGCGGGATGGGACCGGCTTGGCTGGACTGGCGGCATCGGCGAACGCTGGATGCGCATGCGGGACCGGCGCGGCCCCCTTGCGGCCTTGCTGCTCATCGCCGGCTACCTCGCTGCACTCCTATGGTCGCAGCTATGGCTGGCCGAAGCGCTCGGCGCTCCGGTTCAGGCGAGGATGGACCCCGCGCTCACCGTGCTTCTGACGGTGAACGCCGGCCTGCTCGCATGGCGCGTCCTGATGCGCGCCTGCTTCACCGGCTCGGCCTACGGCTGGCGCGAAGGGCTGCTTTCGATTCCGCGCCTCGTAGTCGGGAACGTCATCGCCATGCTCGCGGCAGCACGTGCACTGTCGCTCCACCTCGGCGGCGGTGCGCGGAAATGGGACAAGACGCGGCACATCTTCCCTGCCGAGTTGCCGCAGTGAGGCCGTCGCTCCGCTTCCTGGGCCTGGCGGTTGTCGGGTGGGCCGGTGTTCGCGCTTATTCGACGGGCGCGCTTCCGGCAGGTTCGCTTCGCCTGATCGAGCCGAGCGAGGCGAAGACGCCGCCGCCGCTGATGGCCACGCAATTCCCGCCGAACGAGCCCGCTGAGCCGGCCGAGCCAGTGGAGGATCCCGGCGCCTACCCGCCAGCCTATGCCTACGATTACGGTTATGGCCCCACGCGGGCCATGCCCGTGCCGGTGAGGCCCGTGATGGTCCCCGTCTACTATGGCGTTCAATCGGTCAGCGTCCCGCTTCCGCCCCCGCGGCCGGCGCGCCTCGCATATGAAGCGCCGGAACCGGCGGCCGCATTCTACCCGGACCTTCCTCCTCTCCACGATTCATTGTCACAACTCGCATCCATGTCGCTCGGTGAGCGCCAATCCAGAGTTATCCTCCCCGGACAAAGCGTCCCGGCCCAAGGCGCGCCGCCGCTCGCCCTGCACCGGCTCGATCGCCTGCAGCTCACCAGCTGGGCTTTGCTTCGAGGGCGACAGGGCCAGCTCCTCGGGCCCGCATCGCTGGCGAACGGGGGCCAGCTCGGCGGAAGCCAGGCCGGCGCGCGCCTGACCTATGCGTTCACGCGCCAGATCGCCGCCTCGTTGCGCACGAGCAGCGACGTCGGCCGCCGCGGTGCAGAGTTCGCCGCCGGGTTGCGCGTACAGCCGCTCGTCAGCCTGCCAGTGTGGGTCACGGCCGAACGCCGTCAGCGGCTCGGCCAGACCAGTACCGGCCGCAACGCTTGGGCGATCTTCGCCGAGACCGGCCTCTACCAGCAGCCGATGCCCTGGCAGTTCAACCTCGATGCCTATCTGCAGAGCGGCGTCGTCGGGCTGAAGAGCCGCGACTGGTTCGTGGACGGCGCGATGGCCGTGACCCGGCCCCTGTACAAGAATTTCTACGGCGGAATGGGGGTCTGGGGCGGTGCGCAGCCGGGTCTCTATCGGATCGACGCAGGCCCTCGCGTGACGATGAAAGTGCGCAACAACATCCGCATGCACCTCGACTATCGTTACAAGCTCGCGGGCAATGCGCAGCCGGGGTCTGGGCCGGCGATCACACTGGCGGCGGATTTCTAACGCCCCTCGACTTGGCCACTGCCGTTGTTTGCGGCTAGTCCTCGGGTCGCCGATGGACATCTACCTTCCGATCGCCGGCCAGTCGGTCAACGCGCTGCTGATCATCCTCCTCGGCTTCCTCGTGGGCGTCTTGTCGGGAATGTTCGGCGTCGGCGGCGGATTCCTCACCACTCCACTGCTCATTTTCTACGGCATCCCGCCCACGGTCGCCGTGGCATCGGCGGCGACCCAGATCACCGGCGCGAGCGTCTCCGGTGCGATGGTCCACATGCGCCGCGGCGGCGTCGACATGAAGATGGCCGGCGTGATGATCGTCGGCGGCCTGTTCGGCTCGGTCGTCGGCGCTGCCCTGTTCCGGCTGCTCCAGTCGAGCGGCCAGATCGATGTCGTGATCGGCTTCCTCTATGTGATCATCCTCGGCTGGATCGGCAGCCTGATGCTCAAGGACGCGCTGGTCGCCCTGGGCTACGTCGCAGCCAAGGCGCCGGCGGAACAGCCGCGGCACAACCGCTGGGTTGCCTCCCTTCCGCTGCGCTGGCGGTTCTACAGCTCAGGGCTGTACATCTCACCCGTGGCGCCGATGGCGCTCGGATTCCTCGCAGGCGTGCTCACCGTCTTCCTCGGCATCGGCGGCGGCTTCATCCTGGTTCCCGCCATGATCTACCTGCTCGCGATGCCGGCGCGCGTAGTCATCGGCACCAGCCTCCTCATGATCCTCGCGGTCAGTGCGGTGACGACCATGGTCCATTCCCTGACCACGCGTGCCGTCGATATCGTTCTTGCCGGGCTACTGCTCGTCGGGGGCGTGGTGGGCGCGCAATATGGCGCGCTCCTAACGACGCGGCTCAAACCCGACCTGCTGCGCCTTGGCCTCGAACTCATCATCCTGCTGGTCGCGCTGCGCATGGCGCTCGGGCTCGCCTGGCGCCCGGACGAGATCTTCTCGATCGAACATCTATGAACTGCCGGCTCGCCTCGATCCTCCTGGCACTGTCGGCGCCCGTCATGATCGGCGCGACGAAGCCGGTGCTCGTCCCGGACATCTCCGCGCGGCAGGTGCAGATCCGCTACAGCTTCACCGGAGCGCAGCTGCTGTTGTTCGGCGCCGTGGTTTACCCCGGCGGTCGCCCGCCAGATCACCCGACCGACATCGTCGTGGTCCTGCGCGGGCCGGTCGAGCCGATCCTGGTGCGCGAGAAGCAGAAGATCGCCGGCATCTGGATGAACGCGGATTCCAACCGCTTCCGCTCCGCTCCTTCATTTTACGCCGTCGCATCGTCTCGCCCGATCCTGGACCTGGTCGATGAGCGCACCGCATCCATTTACGAGCTCGGGCTCGACAACCTCCAGCTTTCGCCCGGCGGCGGCTCGCTTCCGGAAAAGGAGCGGCGTTTCGAGGCCGGCCTGCTCGATCTCAGGCGGCGGGAGGGCCTCTATTCCGGCAATCCTCGCGGCGTCGAGATCACGGACGGCGTGCTGTACCGGGCGACGATCACCATCCCGAGCCAGGTGCCGGTCGGGAGCTACACCGCAGAAACCTTCCTGATCGACGGCGGAAAGGTCATCGCCGCCGCCACCCGCGACATCCAGATCGGCAAGAGCGGCTTCGAACGCTTCGTCGCGCTAGCCGCGAGGCGGCATGAATTCCTCTACGGGCTGACCGCCGTCCTGCTCTCGCTCGGCCTCGGCTGGGCCGCCGCCGCCGCCTTCCGCCGCCGTTTCTGAGCATTCGGACAGGCCGATTCTAACGAACGGCCTCAAGCCAATATTAACCGCTCGGGCGTATCGGCATTGCAGAACAATTGCTCCGGAGTGCGCGAAGTCCATGGACGATCAACCAAACCTGCGCGAATTTCTCGACGAAGTCAGCAACTTCGCTGAGGGATCGACGGCGACTAGCAGCAGCTCTGCAAGCGATCCGGCCGCGGCCATCGGGGAAGTTTTCGAAATCGCCGGCTCGGGTTCGCAAATCCGCATGGATGCGGCAGTGCTAGGTGCCCTGCAGTCGCATTCCGACCCGTCGGTCGCCATGTCGGGCCAGGTCGGCAGCCAGGTGAAGATGGTCGTCGGCAACAACTGGCTGATCGCCAACGTGCGCACGATGCGCGCGAGCGACAGCGACATTGTCGCGCACGTCGACTTCCTCGGCGAGGGCACCAGGGATTTCGACCGGCAAGGTCAGCAACTTCCGCCGCGGCGTCACGCGCTACCCCATCCCGGGCAGCCCCGTGTTCGCCGTCAGCACCGAAGATCTTCGCTCGGTCTTCGCAGCCACCGATGAGCCCCACATCGAGATCGGCACCGTCTACCCGACCGATGATATCCGTGGTGCGCTCTACATCGATCCGATGCTCGGCAAGCACTTCGCTGTGCTGGGATCGACCGGTACCGGCAAGTCGACCTCGGTTGCGCTGATCCTCCACCGGATCTCGCAGGCGGCGCCCGAGGGCCACATCCTGATGATCGACCCTCACGGCGAATATTCTGCCGCGTTCAAGAGCTGCGGCGAAATCTTCAACGTCGATAACCTCCAGCTGCCCTACTGGCTCATGAACTTCGAGGAGCATTGCGAGGTTATTCTCACCACGCACGGCGCCGAGCGTGAGCGTGACGCCGACATCCTCGCCAAATGCCTGCTCGCCGCCCGCACCAAGGGCAAGGACGTCAGTCAGTACGGCAAGGTCACCGTCGACAGCCCGATCCCCTACCTGCTCGCCGACCTCAGCGGCATCATCGTCAATGAGATGGGCAAGCTCGATCGCGCCGGCGACACGCTCCCCTTCCAGCGCCTCAAGGGCAAGCTGGACGAGCTTCGCGCCGACCCGCGCTACACCTTCATGTTCTCAGGGATGCTGGTATCGGACTCGATGCCGGGCCTGATCGCCAAGCTGTTCCGCCTGCCGAGCCACGGCAAGCCGATCTCGATCGTCGACGTCTCGGGCGTTCCTTCCGAAGTCACGTCGGTCGTGGTGTCGGTGCTCGCCCGCATGGTCTTCGACTATGCGATCTGGTCGCGGACCGAAGCGCAGCGCCCGCTGCTGCTCGTCTGCGAAGAGGCTCACCGCTACGTTCCCAAGGACGAGAATGCGGAAAACGGCCAGGCCGTCCGTCGCATCCTCGAGCGCATCGCCAAGGAAGGCCGTAAGTACGGCGTGTCGCTCGGCCTGATCACGCAGCGTCCGTCGGACTTGGCGGAAGGCGTGCTGTCGCAGTGCGGCACGATCGTCTCGATGCGCCTGAACAACGACCGCGACCAGGCCTGCGTCCGCGCCGCGATGCCGGAAGGCGCGCGCGGCTTCCTCGACGCGATCCCGGCACTCCGCAACCGCGAATGCATCGTCTGCGGCGAAGGCGTCGCCATCCCGATCCGCGTGCGCTTCGACGACCTCGAGCCCGAGAAGCGCCCGGCCTCGTCCGACCCGAGCTTCGCTCGCCTGTGGCGCGAGACCGGCGACGAAGTGGGCATCATCCAGCGCACCATCAAGCGCTGGCGCGGACACGGCCGCTAAGCCGCCAAGCGTACCGACGCCGCCGACGCGAAGCGTCGCCGGAGCAGCGCGAAGAGACGGCGAAGCCCGGCCGGCCTTCGCTCAGGCGCGCGGAGCGGCGGGACCGACGTTATTTTCGGGGATCTTTCGGCGTGGAATGAAGGAAGTCTATAACCCACCTATCGCCCTGGCGGACCAGCAACGCGGACTCTAGCCAGGCCCTCGGCTCCATCTTGGCTGCCGTCCCGGCAGCACCTGTATTTTCCCAGGCCGCGAAAGCAATGTTGCAATCGACGCGGGTGTCTACTGCACCGATGTTCCAATGGATGGTGCGACCAGATTTATGTGCGTCCGCGATGAGCTTTGTGAGCTCCGACCCAGTGAACCGCTTTCCAACTTCGAACGCGTAAAAGTCTGGTGTCGTGAGACGCCTCACCGTTGCATCGTCATCGATTGTGAGGGCTGCGAAAAAGGAGCGGACAGTCTCTGAAACTTCGTGAGACGACGCAGCTGACGAACAGGGTTGAGGAATAGAAGTGGCCGGCGAAGCGCTCGGCGTCACTGATTGACAGGACATTAGAAGGCCCCCCGCAGCCAAGCAGACGTAAGCGTGTTTCACAAACATTCTCCCCCCGAGAATGTCGACATTAACGAAGGCCATCAGCCGCTGCTAGGTGATGGCGACTGCGCGTTACGAACGTCCCCTTCACCCATTCCGGACGCTAGGCGCTTATGCACAACGTCCACTTTCTACCCAAAGCTGCCGCTACGCTATCGACCGCCCTAAGGCTGATTGTCCACGCTCTTCGGTGAAAAGCCGGATGCCGATTGATCGAACTTCAAACGATCCTGAGGTGAATCCGCAAAGCGACGATTGGCATGACAGAGTCCGGGCATGGAACCCAAGCCTTTAACCGACGCGGCTGTGTCGCCCTGACCGTTATCGCCGGGCTGTTTTTGCTGATCGCGATTGCCATCAGCTTAGGCTGGCTGGGCCAGGTCGATACAAACAAGAACGCCGGAGTGCCCGTGACGGAAGGCAATCAGATTTAGGCCGAATGGCGTCGCTGACGTCCCTGAGGACGCCGAAGCGGGATCGGGGCAACCTTCAGAACGGTTTGGCGGCTCAATACGGCGGCCATTGTGACGATCGCGAAAGCGAGTGACATGACTATGGCGAATACCTTCGGTTGAAGGAGGGGCTCACCCGGACGACGAGGACTGAAGTCGCTCAACCGCCCGGGATCGGCCCCAACGCATACAAGATGGACGGAAGCAGTTGCTCCCGCCAATCATTAGATCGTCATGAGATTCAAAGCGCAGGGCTGGCGATCCGGGTTGGTGCCCCTCTCATAGCTGAGACGCTGTCCCAGTGTCGGAGCAATGTTCTTGTCCCACGAAATCGCGCTCTTTTCGAAGCGAAGGTCGTCGCCGCCGGCTTCCTGCTTGATCTCACCGTGGCCCTGGACGCTATCGAACGACGTGACGGTTCCAAAATATTTCATGGTGATTTCCTTGGTTGGCGAGCGCCGGGATGACGCCTGCCGGCTAGGAGACGATAAAGATGGAGGAAGGAGCGACTTAGCGCCAAAAACCGTCGATTGCGACTGGTAGCAAGTAAGTAGATAAGCCATTCATAAGAGAAATGCAACGATTCAGACAAAATATAAAGACGGGATATTTGGTGCATTTTTAGCCACAAATTCTGGTGGAGTTCGAATTTTCGACGATGAATTATTTGTCATTCTAATGCTATGATGGGACAAATATAGGTCCTTTACTTTCTGAAGCTGACATAGGCCCGCTCTCCTTTATGTCCGCTTTTCAGCCATTGCGGGACATTCAACCTCCGAACATCAGGGTGGTGTCAATCGTGGCAGCCGAAGGGCGACGGGCAGCAACTTGCTGCATAGATTGAGATTCGCTGGACGCTTCAACGTGGCTTCTTTTGGAACGTCGTGCCATGCTCGTACGCGGGGAGGCCCCCTGCCATGACCCAGTCAGTGTTACTCGTCGTCGTTACCGCCCTTCTCACCTGGCTCATTATGAAGTGGGCTAGATGGACGCCGGATCGAACCAAGCGCCTCTCCCCGCAGGAGAGGGAGGCGGAGCACGCAAAGGAAATCGGTACTCAGCTCGACGGCGCACGGGATCGCGCGAGCGTCGTTGAAATCGAGCGTAACAGGCTGGCACTCGCCAAGGCTGTCAAAGCCGCTCTGTGGGTGACGGAGGCTCGCCTGAACCTAGCGGTCCCTGAGTTGCTGAAAATGGCGCAGCTCTGGGTGGGGAAATCGGAGGTACGCGGCAAAAAATGGACGCCGCCCAAGGGGGTGACAGACATCGAAGGGCTGGACGATGCTGAGGCCCCCTGGGCGTCCTGGAGCTTCGATGACCACCACTGGCGCATCGAGGCGCTGTGGCGTCCTTCCGCTATCCCGGAGGAGATCGAAGGCGACGTGGGCACGTTCAAGGTCCTGCTCGATCGGCAACTCGTGCTCGATATGACGATTAGCAACAGGGACCCGGAGCTTCTGTGGGTTGATGCTTTGACCGTCGGGCCGTGGGTTTCCGATCTGCTCACCTTCGCCGGCGCACGAACCTCCGACGCGAAGGCGAGGTCAAGCGCGCGATCGGCACGCAAGAATCAAAACCGGGCGGACAACATCCACTGGTAGGTCGGCGCGCTAATGTCTGCTTCCCGCCCACTGCTGACTTAACCCGACCGCTTGAACCCGATCATCGTCACGCGCAGCGTCTGCACCGCATCGCCATCTTGATCGAGCGTCTTGCTGAACATCACGACGATGCCGCGGTCCGGCTTCGACCGCGACGGCGTGATGCTCTCGATCTCGCTTTCGACATGCAAAGTGCTGCCTGGCCATGTCGGCTTGGGCCACGTCACTTCCGTCTTGGCGCCGATCAGGCCGCCGGCCAGCGGCACGCTCTCGGTCAGCAGGCGCATGGTGATGGCGGCGGTGTGCCAGCCGCTCGCGGCGAGCGAGCCGAAGAACGAATCCTTCGCCGCCTCCTCGTCAGTGTGGAAAGGCTGCGGGTCGAAGTCCCTCGCGAACCGCTTGATCTGCTCGGCATCGAGCGTGTGCAACCGGCTCTCGAACCGCTGACCGACAGAGAGGTCTTCGAGATAGAGCTGATCGCTGATTGCTGCTGTCATGCGGCGCCCCTTTAGCGGGGCTGGCGCAAAGCGCGAAGGGTCAGGCGTGTTTCACGCCGACGCTGAGCAGCGCCTTCAGCCGCGCCTTCACGGCATTCACAACGCCCGTGTCCACCACCTGGACGTTGGAGAAGCGAACCGAGAGCGGGTTCACCGGGCTGCCGTTCCTCAGCACCTCGTAATGAAGGTGCGGGCCGGTCGAGAGGCCGCTTGAGCCGACATAACCGATCAGCTGCCCGGCATGGACGAAGCTCCCCGGCTCGGCGACGATTTCGCTCATGTGGCTGTAGCTGGTGGTCAGTCCATCGCCGTGGGCGACGCGCACTTGTCGGCCGTAGCCCCCGGCCCAGCCCGCGCGAACCACCTGCCCGTCCGCCGCCGCGACGATCGGGCTTCCCCAGCTCGCGCCGAAGTCGACGCCGGCATGGAAGCGGCTGAAGTGCAGGATCGGGTGATAGCGATAGCCGAAATAGGAGGTGATGCGCCCCGCGACCGGCCAGGTCATGCCGGCCGAAACGGGTTGCGGACGGTCGATGTTCGCGGCGTCGACCCATGCCGCCCCGCCGCGGGAGTTCCACTTCACGAGCTGCAGCTCGCGTTCGCCGGCCCGGTTGAGGCCGGCGTAGAGAAGGTTCGATCCGCTCCCCAGCACCAGGTCGAAGCCCGCGTCCTGAGTGACTTCGCCGACGTCGATCTGCGTAGCGAGCGCGGCGAGATATTGCGCGGCGACTTGCGGCGATGCGCCCGCGGCGCGCAGCGACCAGTAGAGGCCGTCCCCGACTCGCCCGCGGATGCGCAGCGGGCCCGCCGACACCGGCGCAGGCTTCGGTGCGACCGCGATCGGCAGAGCCGGCACGGCGCGCTTGGGCACGAAATCCACCGACTGGACCGCCTCGGTCGCCGCCATGCGCATGCCGGTCGCCCCTCCGCTCGAAAGCGGCGCGATGCCGAGGGCCTGCCACTGGCGCTGATCCTCGCCCGGTGCTTGTCCCACTTGAGGCAGCGAAGCCCAGGCGACGCCGCTGCACAGCAGCGCCAGAAACCCCGCGCTCATCCAGCCCGGACGCGGCAAGACGAGCGAAAGCGCACGAGCGCGGCTCCGCCGTCCAAAGCGCTGCGCAGGGGCTTTTGGCGTCAACACAAGGACCGGTGTCCCGAATTGAGGTTAAGACCCTCTTAAAAAGGCGGTGAAAGGAACCTTGCGCGGGACGCAAGCGCTGCCACATTGACGATATGGCGCCGCGTTCAGACGCTCCGGTCCGGGCGATCCTCGGACCGACCAATACCGGCAAGACGCACTTGGCGATCGAGCGGATGTGCGGCCACTCGTCCGGGGTCATCGGCTTTCCGCTCCGCCTGCTCGCCCGCGAGGTTTACGACCGCGTCGTCGCGATGAAGGGCGAAAAGCAGGTCGCGCTGCTCACCGGCGAGGAGCGCATCGTGCCGCCCCACGCGCGCTATTTCCTCTGCACCGCGGAATTCGATGCCGGTCGGCAACGAGGGCGAAGAGAAGCGCGACTTCGCGTTCGCCGCGATCGACGAGGCCCAGCTCGGCATCGATCCGGAGAGGGGCCACGTCTTCACCGACCGCATGCTCCGCGCTCGCGGCCGCGAAGAAACTTTGATCCTCGGCTCGGCGACGTTGAAGCCCATCGTCCGCGAACTCCTGCCCGACGCGGAGATCGTCAGCCGCCCGCGCTTCTCGACGCTCCGCTATGCCGGAAGCGTCAAGCTCTCCCGCCTCCCGCCGCGCTCGGCAGTCGTCGCTTTCTCCGCCGAGCAGGTCTACGCGCTCGCCGAGATGCTGCGGCGCTTCAAGGGCGGCGCCGCCGTCGTCATGGGCGCTCTCTCGCCCGCCACCCGCAATGCGCAGGTCGCGATGTTCCAGCGCGGCGAGGTCGATTATCTCGTCGCCACCGACGCGATCGGCATGGGCCTCAACATGGACGTCACGCACGTGGCATTCGCGGGCCTGGAAAAATTCGACGGCCGCCGCGACCGCCGCCTGACGATCCCCGAAATGGCGCAGATCGCGGGCCGCGCGGGGCGTCACCAGAAGGACGGCACCTTCGGCACGCTCGGCCTGTCCGAGGAGACCGGCGGTTTCTCCGAGGAAGAGATCACGGCGATCGAGGAGCACCGCTTCCGCCCGCTCGACTCCGTCTACTGGCGAAACGCCGAGCTCAATTTCACCGACGTCCGGACGCTGATCCGCAGCCTCGAGGCAAAAAGCAGCGACCCGATCCTCCGCTCGGCGCCGGAAGCGATCGATCTCGCGGTCCTCAAGCTGATCGCCGAGGACCCGGCCATCGCGGCCCGCAAGAGTGCGCAGGCACGACGGCTGTGGGCGGTCTGCGGCCTTCCCGACTTCCGCAAGGTCGGCCCGATGCACCACGCGCGCATGGTCCGCCGCCTGTTCAGCTACATCGAAGAAGGCGGCCACGTGCCGCACGAATGGTTCGCCGCCGAGGTCTCCCGCCTCGACAATATGAGCGGCGACATCGAGGCGCTGGCCGACCGTCTCGCCGGGATCCGCAGCTGGGCGTATATCGCGCACCGGTCCGACTGGCTGAAGGAGCCGGCCAAATGGGCCGAGCGCACCCGCGAGGTCGAAGCCCGCCTGAGCGATGCGCTGCACGAACGCCTCACCCAGCGCTTCGTCGACCGCCGCACCGCCGTTCTCGTCCGGGACATCGGCGCACGCGGGGCGGACGCCTTGCCCGTGACCGTTGCCGCCGACGGTGAGGTCAGCGTCGGCCCGGAGCCGATCGGCCACCTCGCCGGCTTCGAATTCCGTGTCGATCCTTCCGCCCGCCTGGCCGACAAGCGCCTGCTGCTCGCAGCCGCCGAGCGCCGTCTCGGCGAAGAGCTCGACCGCCGCGCGGGTGCGCTCGTCGACGCGCCCGATCAGACGTTCGCGCTGGCGGTCGAGCCTGGCGGCGGCCTCGCCGTCACCTGGCAGGATCATGTCCTGGCTCGCCTCGCGCCCGGCCGCTCGCTCCTCGAGCCGGCGCTTCGGACGGCACGCGCCCTCGACCGCTTGTCCGCACAGAGCCGGGCCGCTCTCCGCTCGCGCCTGGAGCGCTGGCTCGATGCCCAGATCGACCGGCATTTGCGCCCGCTGAAAATCCTTGCCGCCGCTGCGACCGACACGGCAAGCTCGCCCAGCGTACGCGCGCTCGCCGCAATGCTTGCGGATGCCGGGGGCGTGCTCCCCCGCAAGTCCGTGCTCAGCGCCATCGCCCATCTCGAGCATGCCGACCGGCAGGCGCTTCACCGGCTGCGCGTCCGGCTCGGACCGCTCGATGTCTTCGTCGATCCGCTGCTCAAGCCCGCCGCTCAGTTCTGGCGGGCGGCGCTGGTCGCCGTGCGGACCGGCCAGCCCATGCCCGCGCTGCCTGGCGCGGGGGCTGCAACGCTCAATTCGGAAGCGGACCCGCGCGGCGCCGCGCTCGCCTACCGCCGGGTCGGCCGCGACTGGATCCGCATCGACCTTGCCGACCGCCTTGCCAGCCACGCGCGCAAGATCCGATCCGCGGGCGGCGACGATCCGGTCAATGCCGAGCTCGCTACCTCGGTTGGCCTGTCCGAAGAAGCGATCACCCGCCTGATGGGCGAAGTCGGCTTCGCCAGGGCTGGCGAAGCGTGGAAATGGCGCGGACGCCACGCCCCCCGAGTCGAGCAAAAGGCCCGCTCCCACGCGTTCGCCGAACTGGCCAAGCTGAAGAAGCAGTGAGGATCGACCGCTACCTCCACTGCATACGTCTGGTGAAGAGCCGCACCCTTGCCCAGGCGGTGATCGACACCGGCCACGTTCGCATCGACGGCAGGCGTGTCGAGAAACCGAGCGAGGAGGTGCGCGTGGGAAGCGTCATCGCGCTTCCGCTGTATGACCGGGTGCGGGTCCTGAAAATAATCTGCCTGCCCGAGCGCCGCGGCCCTGCGCCGGAGGCCCACGCCTGCTATGAGGAGCTGGGAATTGACGAGCCAAGCGCCGCCTCCTAGCGAGCGGCCCAAAGGGAGCCTGCTTCAATGACCTACGTCGTCACCGACGCCTGCATCAAATGCAAATATATGGACTGCGTCGAGGTCTGCCCCGTGGATTGCTTCTACGAGGGCGAAGTGATGCTGGCGATCAATCCGAATGAGTGCATCGACTGCGGCGTGTGTGAGCCCGAATGTCCGGCCGAAGCGATCCTTCCGGATACCGAAAGCGGGCTCGAGAAATGGCTCGAGCTCAACACGACCTTTTCCGCGCAGTGGCCGAACGTCACACGCAAGAACGATCAAACTCCCGCCGATGCCGACGAGCACAAAGGCGAGGAAGGCAAATACGACAAATATTTCAAGCCGGATCCCGGCGCAGGCGACTGACCGTTCGGGAATACGGGATTTTGCCTGTGCTTCACGATTGATCGGCCTCCTGCCATATTCTGAAAAAGTACAAATGGGGGATGTTCATGCGTTACCTTGCTGGAGTTGCCCTCGCGGCTAGCTGTCTCGGCGCGCCCGCCTTTGCTCAATCGATGCCCCCCGGCGGCGATCTGCCGAGCCCGGCGGAGCTTGCGAACACGGACACGATCACCGTCGGCCTTGGTGCCGGCATTGTGCCCGATTACGAAGGGTCCGACGATTACCGCATCATCCCCGCTGGGGCGATCCGCGGCAGGGTCAAAGGTATCTCTTTCTCGACCCGCGGACTTTATCTCTTCGTGGATGTCGTTCCCGACGGCGAAGGGATGGGCTTCGACGCGGGCCCCATCGCGGGCATCCGGCTCAATCGCAGCGGCAACATCAAGGACGACATTGTCGACCTGCTCCCCGAGCGCAATACGGCGGTGGAGCTCGGCGGCTTCGCCGGAATCAGCTTCAAGGGCCTCACCAATCCCTACGACTCGCTCGGCTTCCGGTTGGATGTCGTGCACGACGTTGCGAACGCCCACCAATCGACGGTCTTCAGCCCGAACATCGATTTTTCGACGCCGCTCTCGCGTACGACCTATGTCAGCGCGTCCATCGGCGCCGAGTTCGTCAGCAACAAATATGCCGATTATTATTTCAGCGTCTCGCCGGCGGAGTCGGTGCTGACCGCGGCCGTGCTGCCCGCTTACAATGCCGACGGGGGCATGAAGAATTGGAAGACCAGCCTGCTGATGAACCATTCGCTCTCCGGTGACCTGCTGCATGGTTTTTCAGTCTTTGGTCTCGGGAATTACTCACGGCTCACCGGCGACTTCAAACGCTCGCCGATCGTGTCGCAGCGGGGCAGCGCTAGCCAGTGGCTCGGAGCGATCGGCCTCGCTTACACCTGGTAAGGCTTATCTCACGCCTGCGATGGCCTTTGCGGCAAGCGGCCGCATGCGCGCATAACCGGCTTCGGTGGGATGCACGCCATCGCCGGAGTGGATCGTGGCCATGCTGCCGTCACCTTTGTCGAGAGCGCGATAATAATCGACGAACGCATAGCCTTCCGACCGCGCGAGTAGGGCGAGCCTGCGGTTGATTTCGTCGACCGCACTAACGGGCGCTCCGTCCTTGGAGGCGGGCAGGACCGACCCGATGATTACGCGGATCCCATGCGCCCGCGCGAGCTCGGCCATCGAGCGGATGTTGCTGACCACCTCGTCCACGCTGACCGGCCCGGGATTACCGAAGATATCGTTGGTGCCGCCCATGACGTGGACCGCGCGTGGCTTCAGATCGATCACGTCCTGGCGGAAGCGGACAAGCATTTGTGCAGTGGTCTGTTCGCTGATTCCGCGGTCCACGACTTGATCCCGGAAGATTGACGGGTCAGCGGCAATCCAGCCCTCGGTGATGGAATCGCCCATCATGACGACACGCGGATGGCTGGAAGATTCGAGCAACTTTCCATTCTCCTCGCGGTATCGGCAGAGGTTACCGAATGACCGTCGATCGGCCTCGGTGGCGCAGGGCGTTTCAACGGCCGGGGGCGGCGCGGCACTCGTTAACAACAGGGCCGTGATCAAAATCATGGATCCTCCGTCAGAGACGCCGAAGTAGCGCCTCCACGATGCGTTCCGCGGCTTCCTCGGCGCTCATCTTCGTCGTGTCGATGCGGATTTCGGGCGCTTCAGGCTACTCGTAAGGACTGTCGATGCCGGTGAAGTTCTTGAGCTCGCCGGCACGCGCCTTGGCATAGAGTCCCTTGACGTCGCGTGTCTCGGCTTCGGCGAGCGGCGTGTCGACGAAAATCTCGAAAAACTCGCCGTCCGGAATCATGCGCCGCACCATGTGCCGTTCCGCGCGGAACGGCGAGATGAAGGCGGTCAGGACGATCAGCCCAGCATCCGCCATCAACCGCGCGACCTCGCCGACGCGGCGGATGTTCTCGATCCGGTCGGTTTCGGTGAACCCGAGGTCGCGGTTCAATCCGTGCCGCACGTTGTCGCCGTCGAGCAGGAACGTATGACGTCCGCGCGCCGCCAGCTTCTTTTCAACCAGGTTGGCGATGGTTGACTTGCCCGCGCCCGATAGGCCCGTGAACCACAGCACCGCCGGCTTCTGGCCCTTCAGCCCCGCATGAGTCTCCCGGCTGACCTCGAGCGGCTGACGATGGATGTTCAGCGCGCGGCGCAGGGCGAAGTGGAGCATGCCCGCGGCGACGGTCGCGTTGGTCAATTTGTCGATAAGGATGAAGCCGCCGAGCGCGCGGTTCACGCCACCCGCTTCCGGTGCATAGGGCTCGAAAACGATCTCGCGGTCAGTCGCCACCTCGGCAACGCCGATCGCGTTGAGACCGAGCGTTGTCGCCGCGAGATGCTCCAGCGAATTGACGTTCACTTCGTACTTCGGCGGCTGGATCATGGCCGTGACGTTCTGCGTCCCGATCTTCATCCAGTAGCCGCGGCCGGGCAGAAGCTCGTGTTCGTCCATCCACACGATGGTCGCTTCAAACTGATCGGCAGCCTGCGGCGGGTCGTCGGCGGCCGCGATGACGTCGCCGCGCGAACAGTCCACTTCGTGCGTGAACGTCACCGTTACGGACTGTCCGGCAACCGCTCGTTCGAGATCGCCGTCGGCCGTCACGAGCCGCTCGATGCGCGTCGTCCGTCCGGATGGCAGCACCCTGATGTCTTGCGACCGAACGATCGATCCCGAAGCGATCTGTCCGGCGAAGCCGCGGAAATGCTGGTCCGGACGGTTCACCCACTGCACCGGCATGCGCAGCGGCTTGGCCGCTTCGGCGTCCGCGTCGAGCGCGACCGTGTCGAGATGTTCGAGCAGGCTCGGTCCGTCGTGCCACGGCGTCACCTCGCTCCGGCCGGTCACGTTGGCGCCGGTGAGGCCCGAGACCGGAATGGCGATCCACTCGTCTATCCCAATCTTGGCAGCGAATTCGCGATAATCGGCGACGATCGCGTCGAACGCACCTTGGTCGAAATCGACCAGGTCCATCTTGTTCACCGCCAGCACGAAGCGCCGGATGCCGACCAGCTTGGCGAGGTAACTATGCCGCCGGGTCTGCGTCAGCACGCCCTTGCGCGCATCGACCAGGAGGACAGCGAGGTCCGCCGTCGACGCGCCGGTGACCATGTTGCGGGTGTACTGCTCGTGCCCCGGCGTGTCGGCGACAATGAACTTGCGCTTCGGGCTGGAAAAATAGCGGTAGGCGACGTCGATGGTGATGCCCTGCTCGCGCTCTGCGGAGAGGCCGTCGACCAGCAGCGCGAAGTCGATCGCGTCGCCCTGCGTCCCGTGCCGCTTGCTGTCGCTTTCCAGCGCCGCGAGCTGGTCGTCGAAGACCTGTTTGCTCTCGTACAGCAGCCGCCCGATCAGCGTGGATTTCCCGTCGTCCACACTGCCGCAGGTGATGAAACGCAGAAGCTCCTTCGCCTCCTGCTCAGCGAGCCACGCCTTCACGTCGACAGGAGCGTTCAAAAGTAACCCTCCTGCTTTTTCTTCTCCATGCTCGCGCTGCCCGCGTCGCGGTCGATCGCGCGGCCCTGGCGCTCGGACGTGCGGCTAACCAGCATCTCGGCGACGATGTCCTCGACCGTCGCCGCATCGCTCTCGATCGCGCCTGAAAGCGGGTAACAGCCGAGCGTCCGGAACCGCACACGCCGCATTGCCGGCTCTTCTCCGCCGAGCTGCATCCGGTCGTCATCGACCATCAGGATCAGCCCGTCCCGCTCAAGCGTCGGCCGCTCCGCCGCGAAGTAGAGCGGCACGATCTCGATCCGCTCGCGAAGGATGTATTGCCACACATCGAGCTCGGTCCAGTTGGACAGCGGGAAGACGCGGATGCTTTCGCCTTTTGCCTTGCGCGCATTGTAGAGCGACCACAGTTCCGGCCGCTGCCGCTTCGGGTCCCAGCGATGGTTCTTGTCGCGAAAGCTGAATACGCGCTCCTTCGCGCGGCTTTTCTCCTCGTCGCGCCGCGCCCCGCCGAACGCAGCATCGAAGCCGAAATGGTCGAGTGCCTGGCGCAGCCCTTCGGTCTTCCAGAGGTCCGTGTGCAGCGGGCCGTGGTCGAACGGGTTGATCCCTTGCCGCTCCGCTTCGGGGTTCTTGTAGACGATCAGCTTCACCGCGGGATCGGCGGCGACCTTGTCGCGGAGCGCATACATGTCGCGGAACTTCCAGGTCGTATCGACATGCAGCAGCGGGAAGGGCAGCGGGCCGGGAAAGAAGGCCTTCTTCGCAAGGTGCAGCATCACCGCGCTGTCCTTGCCGATCGAATAGAGCATCACCGGCCGCTCGGCCTCCGCGACCGTCTCGCGCAGGATGAAGACGCTCTCGGCTTCGAGCCGGTCGAGGTGGGTGAGCTGCCGCGTATCCATGCGCGTCGACCATTGCCCGCTCGGGGCCGCCAAGAAAAGGCGGCAGGTCTGCTGCTGTTCACTTAGCGGTCAGGGGGGAGTACCCTAATGGCCGGATCAAAACGGACTTTTCATGGAGGCAGCCGTGGTGAGAAGCATTGTAATCATGGGGGCGGCGTCGATGGCGCTGGGTACCCCGGCGACGGCGCAGCAATCAGGCGCGGCGGCCAAGCCGCTGACGCGCAGCGAGCTGTCGTCGCGGCTGGACAGCAGTTTCGCGGCGATCGACGCCAACAAGGACGGCTCGCTGAACGCGGCGGAGCTCGGGACCGCCCAGAAGAAGGAGCTGGAGCAGGTCCAGGGCTCGCTGCGCGCGAAGATCCAGGAGGCATTCCAGAGGCTCGATACCAACAAGGACGGGCAGCTCAGCAAGTCGGAATTCGCCGCCACGCTGCCGCCAGTCAACGTGAGCGAGACGCCGGCGCAGGTTCTCCAGAAGATTGATGCCAACAAGGACGGCAAGATCAGCGCCGAGGAATTCAAGACGCCCCGCATCGCCGCGTTCAACAAGGTCGATGCCAACAAGGACGGGACCGTCACGCCGGCGGAACTGCGGGCGTCGCAGCGCAAGTAAGCGCCCAGGCGGCGCGCGGACTGGCGCGCGGCGCGGGGCGGGCCTAAGGGCGACTCTTCCCTGGGGGAGCGGTGACCGCCGCTTGAGAGGCCGGCCCGGGTTCCCACAAAAGTACTACTTTTGTGGGGTCCCTCAGCTGGCGACCCATCGAACCTGATCCGGCTGACACCGGCGTAGGGAGAAGGAGAGTACTATGGGCGACGCGCCCGCACGCACTGAGCTTAAAGTCACCACTGGGCCGATCCGCGGCAGCCGCAAGATTCACGTCGGCCCGCTCGGCGTCGCCATGCGCGCCGTCGATCTCGAACCGTCATCCGGCGAGCCGCCAGTAGTCCTCTACGACACCAGCGGCCCTTACACGGACCCATCCAAGCGCATCGACATCATGGCCGGCCTCCCCGAACTCCGGTCGACATGGATCCGCGCCCGCGGCGATGTCGAGGAAGTCGCCCAGCGCGAAGTCCGCCCCGAGGACAACGGCCAGCTCGGCCCCGACCGCAGCGGCGGCGTCCAATCCTTCCCGAACGTCCGCAAGCGCGTGCTCCGCGCCAAGCCCGGCGCCAACGTCACCCAGATGCACTACGCGAAGCGCGGCATCGTCACGCCCGAGATGGAATATGTCGCCATCCGCGAGAACCTCGGCCGCGAGCAGGCGCTAGCCCAAACCCGCGACGGCGAGGACTTCGGCGCCGCCATCCCCGACTTCGTCACGCCTGAGTTCGTCCGCGACGAGGTCGCCCGCGGCCGCGCCATCATCCCCAACAACATCAACCACCCCGAATCCGAGCCGATGGCGATCGGCCGCAACTTCCTGGTCAAGATCAACGCCAATATCGGCAACAGCGCCGTCGCCTCCGACGTCGCGGCCGAAGTCGACAAGATGGTCTGGGCGATCCGCTGGGGAGCCGACACGGTCATGGACCTGTCGACCGGCCGCAACATCCACGACACGCGCGAATGGATCGTCCGCAACTCCCCCGTGCCGATCGGCACCGTCCCCATCTACCAGGCGCTGGAGAAGGTCGGCGGCGTCGCCGAGGACCTGAGCTGGGAAATCTACCGCGACACCTTGATCGAGCAGGCCGAGCAGGGCGTCGACTATTTCACCATCCACGCCGGCGTCCGCCTTCCCTATGTGCCCCTAACCGCCAAGCGCGTCACCGGCATCGTCAGCCGCGGCGGCTCGATCATGGCTAAGTGGTGCCTCTCCCACCACAAGGAGAGCTTCCTCTACGAACGCTTCGACGAGATCTGCGAGATCATGAAGGCCTACGACATCGCCTTCTCATTGGGCGACGGCCTCCGCCCCGGAAGCACCGCCGACGCCAATGACGAGGCCCAGTTCGCGGAGCTCTACACGCTCGGCGAGCTGACCAAGAAGGCCTGGGCCCACGACTGCCAGGTGATGATCGAAGGCCCCGGCCATGTGCCGATGCACAAGATCAAGGAGAATATGGACAAGCAGCTGGAAAGCTGCGGCGAGGCGCCCTTCTACACATTGGGGCCGCTCGTGACCGACATCGCGCCGGGCTACGACCACATCACCAGCGGTATCGGCGCCGCGATGATCGGCTGGTTCGGCACGGCGATGCTTTGCTACGTCACGCCCAAGGAGCACCTCGGCCTCCCCGACCGCGACGACGTGAAGGTCGGCGTCGTCACTTACAAGCTCGCCGCCCACGCGGCCGACCTCGCCAAGGGCCATCCCGCCGCTCGCCTCCACGACGACGCGCTGTCTCGCGCGCGGTTCGACTTCCGTTGGCGAGACCAGTTCAATCTGTCGCTCGATCCGGAAACGGCGGAACAATATCACGACCAGACGCTCCCCGCCGAAGGCGCCAAGACCGCCCACTTCTGCTCGATGTGCGGCCCCAAGTTCTGCTCGATGAAGATCACGCAGGAGGTCCGCGAGTTCGCGCGAATGGAGGAGCAGAAGGCGGCGTCATTGGACGCGGATACCGGCATGGCGGAGATGAGCAAGCGCTTCCACGACGAAGGCGGCGAGCTTTACGTGCCGGCGACGGAGTAGCGTTCGCCGGTGCCGCTGCTCTTTTCGTACGGGACCTTGCAACAGCCTGAGGTGCAGCAGGCCAATTACGGCCGGCTCCTCGAAGGCACGCGCGACGCGCTCGTCGGCTACCGGCTCGCACCGGTCGCGATCGACGATCCGGAGGTTGTCCGAATTTCAGGGCAAGCGGTGCACAACATCGCCTGCCTCACCGGAGAGTCGGCACACCGGATTAGCGGAGTGGCGTTCGAGATCAGCAGCGATGAGCTCGCCGCGACCGACGCCTATGAAGTCAACTCCTACGATTGCGTGGACGTGACGCTCGAAAGCGGCCGGCGCGCATATTGTTACGTACAGAGCCAGGGTACGCTGACGCGGTGACATCGCCCGGCGTTAGCGCCCGAGCGACCTTTACATCGCCGCCGCCGGGCGCGAGCATGACCTGGTACGTCACAGGCCGGGGGCATGAGCGATGGACCTGACGCTGATCTCCATCGTCGTCGGCCTCGGCCTGACCGAGCTGCTGCTAACCTTCTACCGCCTCGTCCAGGCGCGGCGGCGGATAAGGTGGGACGCCTTGCCGCTAGCCTGGGCGCTGGTGATCCTGATCGCGGTGGTGAATTTCTGGTGGGGCATTCGCGCCATCATGGCCGGCGCCAGCGGCTGGACGACGGGCCAGTTCATGCTCGCCATGATCTCGCCGGTCTTCATCTTCCTCGCCTGCGCCGCCGCTTTGCCGAAAGTCGAACCCGGCGAGCCGCTCGACATGAAGGCCGCCTACGCCGACGAGCGCACCGCCTTCCTGCTCTTCTTCCTCGCCTATCAGGGCGGCAACTGGATCATCGACCTGTCGGGCTTGAGTCCAATGTCCTCGCTGCCGGTCGTCTACATCCACCGCATTCTGGTATGCGCCGCGCTCATCGTCGCGCTCGCCGCCCGCTCACGGCGATGGGACTGGGTCGCGCTGGCGGTGATTGCAGGAGCTTACGCGATCCGGCTGGTTACCCAGCTCGTGAGTTAGGATGGCGGAGAGATGAGCAAGCGTCGGGTGGCGAGCTTTACGTTCCGGCGGCGGAGTGATCCTACTGTATTATCTTGACAAGACTCCGCGCTTGATTCACGTTTTGTTCACTGCTCGGTTCACAGATGAACGGTGAGGACATGGGCCGCAAAACGCCAAACCTGAGGTTAAGTCTACCACGTTGCAGGAGCTGTGAGCGTCACTGGCGCCCGGCAGAGGGTGTGGTGGCGACTAAAGGCTTTTGCCCGAAATGCGCGAAGTCCCGCCGCGCCACAGCGGTCGCCCATCTCGGTGTTAAACAGGTCACTCGGAAGGATTTGATCGGTCGGTTTCTCCTGCCTCGACGCCTGCGGGCAGGCTAGACGCCGAAATAGGCTTCCAATTCTCGGATGCATTGCCGACTTCCGATGGTTCCGTTGGATCCGCCGAGAGTCTTCTTCCGGCCCTTTCCGAGGGGCTCGCTCCAAGCAGTCCATTCGTGCCGGCGTGGCGCGTGACGCTTCCACTCGACGATGTTCAGCCGTGTCTTCGATCTTTGCTCCCATCTCACCAAGGCGCGAGTGACTGTCGCGTCCCAATCGGGAGTGACGGGTAAGCGCGCCAGTGCGCCAAGCGCTTGTCCGGCGGTCTGATACCGCACTGCAGGATTGTCGTTCAGCATCTTTCGGATGACGCGCCGCCAAGGTTTCGGAATATGCGGCAACCATCTTCAGAGTCTCTACGAAGCCTCCTGCCGGCACTACGTCTTGGGGATCTGGCATCTCGTCATAACAGGCCTTCCCATGCAGCAGCCGGAAGAGGGTCATCCCGAATGCCCAGACATCGCTTTTGGCGCTGGTACCCTTACCATTCCAGACTTCATGGGCGATGTGATCGCTGTATCCCACTTGCGAGCCGTACCCGAGCAGCAAGTCGTCGGTGACGAGGCCGAAATCACCTAATTGAGCGACGGAAGCGCCATCGAGTAGGACGTTTCCTGGCTTGATATCCCGATGCAACATCTCGCGGGAGTGAAGAGCTGCGAGGCCGAGAAGCACCTCTGTTCCGGCCTTCCGAACCGCCCGGAGAGACATTGGCCCCTTCTCGAATGCGGATTGAAGCGAACCTCCAGGGCAGTAAGCCATGCAAAAACGAATTGTGTTGCCGCCTGGCAATTCTTCGATGTGGAAGACTTCTACAACGTTGCGATGTTTCGCTTTGGAGAGCTTCTGGGCCTCCGCCAAGAAACTGGATTTGATCTCATCCCATTCCGCGTCCGAATGCCCCGGTTTCCGAGACAGCACCTTGACTGCTACGCGCCCGTGAACGCCGTCCTGCCCGAGGAAGACATCTCCGAAGAAGCCGCTTCCCAGTTTGCGTCCGATCTGGAGGGGTGGGACGACCGGTGGCATCACGCGTTCCTAGTCGCCACGAGCAGCATGGCGGCTTCGCAACTCGTTTTTCGAAGTTTGCCGCCTTCAGTATGGTCATCCCAGAAGGCGTCATCTTGAAGGTATTCGTCGACTTTGCGGTCGCCATACGTGCGGCTAATGATAGCCTTTGAAATCACCTGAACTTCACAGACCGATGCGGACGCGGCAACGATCACACCGCGGACCTCCGCGCTGGTCAGCAAGCCCAGACGCGCTGCTCCTGTTGGCAAAGCGCTTGCTTTGACCACAGCCTTCTCGACTCCATTCTCTCGTAGGTAGTCGGCGCATTGCTGATGTAGCACTGCGTAAGCTGGGGCCCGATCACCCTTCTGAAGACGCCATGTATCATCGGCGAGCACCGTGATCGGATCATCATCGTTATCCGGAATTGCGGCATCGACCATTGTCACGGTTTCGCCGACGATGACGAAACCAACGCAACGCTCAGCCATTCATACTCCTAACCCGAGCGCGGCATACATAACTGGTTAAACGCGGTCAGGAAACAGCGGTAATTATGGCTTGCTGCAGCCCGGCCGTGGATGGCCCTTACGGACAATCCAATGCTTCGTCAGCGCGGCGTCGTCACCGCGAACGCCCGCGACGCTCGCTCCACCAGCGCCGGTTCGATTGCGCGCCAGCGGTCGGTGTCCTCGCCTTCGCCGCCCAAGGCTTCGAAGTCCTCGCCGCTCAGCGCCAGGTCCTCGGCATAAATCAGCATGAGCTCGCGCCGCCCGAATCCGGTCCCCGCCGGATCGTCGAGCAGCCGCACTATGCGCACCTGCATCATCGTCGGCGGAGCGCTGTAGCCGGCCCGCTTCAGGACCGCGATCATATGCTCGCGATCGGAGCCGGGGCGCCTGATGGACTCCGTCTTGCCGAAGCCGCTCGCGATCCACGCCGCCTCACCCCACAAGGTCCACCGCCTGTCGCTCTTGCCATAGGTGTAGCGCTTGTCCGGCAGGCTCGGCAGATATTCTTCCTGCTGCACCCAGTAGAGACGCCGGATGCGCTTCTTCGTGTCGGCATCGACGAACACGTGCAGCTCGGCGTCGGCATTCGCATAGAGCTCGAAGCGCTCGCCACCCGCATAAATTGCCGATCGGGGCACCTCGATTCGGAGCGCGGGAGGTCCTGGAACGGTGACCCCATGGTCGGCGACCGCCGCCCGAGGCGGCATCGGCGCTGCGGCCGCAGCCACGGCCAGCAGTGTCGTCGCGGCAAGTAGGACGGACATCCGCTCTCCTGCTGTATTATTTGAATAATACACAAGTGCGACGGAAAGCAAAAGTCCTTCTGGACCCGCGCCGTCGGCCGCCCCCATCGAACTGCTTGTCGCCGCTCGCTTTCTCGCCCATTTCCACGGCAACGACAGTGGAGTGGAAACCGGGACAGTGCCTGAATTGAAGGCCGAAGCAGTCGCATTGGCGGACGACGATCGCCTCCGCGCCATGCTACGCAAGATTTGCGACACGACCGGCATGGGCTTTTCCGCCGTCGCGCGCGTCACCGAACAGCGCTGGATCGCCTGCCTGGTCGAGGACCGGATCGAGTTCGGGCTCGATCCCGGTGACGAGCTCAAGATACACGAAACGATCTGCGACGAGATCCGGGACAGCGGAGAGGCGGTCGTGTTCGACGACGCCAGTGACGACATCAAATGGTCGCGCCACCCGGTCCCCGTGATCTACGGGTTCAAAAGCTATTGCGCCTTTCCGGTCTACCTCGAGGACGGCAGCTTCTTCGGCACGCTGTGCGCGATCGACCCGGCGCCGCGCCGTGTCGAAGATGAGGCGGTCCTCGAGATGTTCAGCGCCTATGCAAAGGAAGTGGGCGCGATCCTGTCGGAGGCTTTAGCCCGATCACGGAGCGAAGCCCGAACCAGTCCTGAGTGACGCCGGAGCGGGTTTTAGAGCGGCGCTGCCTGGCGGGCGAACCTCTTCTTCAGGTCTGCCTTGATCGACGCGCCGCCCAGATGCGCGTCGACGTTGGAATAGCCTTCCTTCCGAAGGGTCTTGCGGATGTCGTCGATGCTGGTTGAACCGGGCGCCAGCTGGAAGGCGCGTTCGATGATGTTATGGGTTTGCATGGGCATCCTGGATGTTTCGTTCCCGTCATGAACGGACAGCGAACGCTTCCGGTTCCCTCGCGCGCTACTTCGCCAACCGCACCAGCGCCTCGTCCAGCGCCTGCAGGAACCGCGACCGGTCCGCCTTCGCGAACGGCGCTGGGCCGCCGGTGAGTCCGTCCGCGCCAACCCTCAGGTCAGCCATGATCGCCCGCGTCGCGATGGCGCCGCCGATGCTCGCGGCGGTGAACGGCTTGCCGTTATGGCCGAGGACGGTCGCGCCCGACTTCAGGCAGCGGTCGGCGAGCAGGATGTCGCCGGTGATCACCACCGTCCGAGCGTCCGCTTTCTCCGCGATCCAGTCGTCGGCGGCGTCGAAGGCGTCGGACACCAGCACCCGCTCGATCAGCGGATGGTCGGGCAGGCGGATGCGCTGGTTGCTGACGACCTTCACCGGCACCTCGCGCCGCCACGCAACCTTGTAGACCTCGTCCTTCACCGGGCAGGCGTCGGCATCGACGAGAATTCGGATGGCGGTCACATCGCTCACCCGGACCGCTTACACGAGTCGTGAGCTGTCGGCGGGGCAAAGTTGGATCCTCGTTCGACCCGAATTAACCCTGCTGCGGATTGGGCATGATGATGATCGTCTCGGGCGCAGCTTCCGGTTCAGGCTCCGCGCCAGCCGGCTTCACCTCCGCGGGCTTCACAGCTGTCGCGGCCGCGGCCTTTTCGCGCGCTTTCGCTGCGCGTTCGCGCAGCATGCGGTCCATGGGCGTATCCCATTCCATGAGCGACTCCTGCGGTGAGACAATGGCCTAGCGCCGACCGGATAAGCAAGCTGTGGCAAATACTTAGGCATTCACAGCCAGCGTCTCGCCAAATCCGCTGTCCTACAGCCGCGCTTCATGCTCCACGCTCGCCAATGGACCCGCGCCCAATTCCTCGAGGCATTCGCCGGGACGGCTGGACGCCCCAACGCCAGCTCGCCTTCCTCGACACCCTCGCCCGCACCCGCAGCGTCACCGCCGCCGCCCGCGCTGCCGGCATGAGCCGGGAGAGCGCCTATCGCCTGCGCAATCGCGCCTCTGCCACGTCCTTTGCCGGCGCCTGGGACCGCGTGCTCGCAGCCCCCGTTCCGCGTCCATCGCGTTCCCTGGCATCGCGCCCCCGCTCCGTGGGCGCCTGCGAAGCGACCGCCTCCGTCAGGTTCGGCTCGGCCTGGCTGGCTCAGGAAACGGCGCTTTTACGCGGAATTGCCGCCAAAGGTCACAAAGTGGACGAACCCCCGTTTTCATCCCGCCGGTTGTGGATCAGGCGAAATCCGCTCTGGTCGAACATGACGCAGGGCGGGAAAAGCCGCCGCCAGGTCGTCCCGGCGGCGGCGTTGAAATTAGCAGTTGCAGGCCCTGCAGGTGCAAGGATCGCAGCGGCAGCCGCCTTTCGTGCACTCACAAGTGGAGGCAGGCGCGTTCTTCTGGGTTTTTTCCATCGTCATTCTCCTTGCGCACCATTGCGCCCGCACCATATGGCCTCCGTACCATGGTACGGAATCAAGCCAAAAATGCCGATACGATCGGCGGGCTCGCCAAAGCTGCTGGCGTGGGGGTCGAAACCGTCCGCTATTATCAGCGCCGTGGGCTGCTGGCGGAGCCTGCGCGGCCATCCGGCGAGGTGCGCCGTTACGGTACCGAGGATCTCAAGCGGCTGCGCTTCATCCGCTCCGCTCAGGCGGCGGGCTTCACCCTCAATGAGATCAAGGAGCTGGTCGACCTCGACGCTTCCGACGACCGCGCCCGTGCCCGTGAGCTCGCGCAGGCTCGCGTCGCCGCGATCGACGAGAAGATTGCCGAGCTTCAGCACGCCCGCGACGCGCTCGCTAGCCTGGCGACCGCCTGTGCCAGGAAGCGCGCCGGCGCCTGCCCGATCCTCACCGCGTTCGACCGCGATTGAGGCCGTTTTGCTGGCGTTCACCTACGTTGAGCCGAGGTGAACCGCCGGTTCAGCCGGGCAACACCGGGCGCCTTCTACCGTTCATGCGTCACTCGATTTGAAGGAGATTGACGATGAAACGGACTTTTATCCTCGCCGCTGCCGGAACGGCCGCGACGCTCGTGGCGGTCAGCCCCGCGGGCGCGCAATACGGCCGCTGGAACGATCGTGGCTGGCGCACCGTCGGCTACACCCGTGTCGACGGCCGCGACAATGACACGATCGCCGTGCGGGGCACGTCGCGCCAGCGTGAGATTCGCCTGTGCGCGATCAATCAGCCGCTGCACCTGCGCGACTTCGACGTGCGCTTCGCCAACGGCGGCAGGCAGGACGTCAACACCCGCGACGTCCTGCGCGCCGGTACGTGCACCCGCGCCGTCGACCTGAAGGGCAATCGCCGCGACGTCACCGCCGTTCGGCTGCGCTACGAGCCGATCCAGCGGAGCTGGCAGCGGCCGGTCGTCCGCGTCCAGGTCCGCGCTTAGAAGATCGAACGGGCAGCGCCTGCGACGGCGCTGCCCGCTTTTCCGTGAAAAGCAACAAACCGCTCGGTCCAGGCCCTATCGAGCAGCCTTTTGTCGATTATTCATCTGCAATATTGGTCTTTCCGGCTAAGCAGCCCTCGCCGCCCGCCCGGGCGAAACAGATTTAAGGAGAGACCGTAATGAAATTCATCCGCATCGCCCTTGCCGGCACCCTGCTCCTAACGGGCACTGCAGCAACCGCGCAGTCCACCACCGATGCGCAGTGCATCATCGTCAGCAACGCCTTCGCCAGCCAGTCGAAGGATGCCAACCAGCAAAAGGCCGCCGAAGCCGCAGTCTATTTCTACCTGGGCCGCGTCAAGGACGGGACGACCTCGGCACAGCTCAAGGCACTGTTCGACCAGGCGGCGAAGCCGCTGAGCGACGCGACCATCGGCCCCAAGATGAACGAATGCATGAAGGGTATCCAGGGCAAGTTCCAGCTGCTTCAGAGCCTCGCACCCGCACAACCTGCGGCCTCGAAGCCCGCCACGACGACGCCTCAGCAGAAGAAGCCCGACGGCCGCTAGGGCCGTTGCGCCGATGAAGCACTTCCTGCTCTTCTACGAAGGAGCAGTGGACTATCTCGAGCGCCGTCCCCAGTTCCGCGACGCTCACCTCCAGCACGCCTGGGCGGCGAGCGAACGCGGCGAGCTGCTCGTCGCCGGGGCCCTCGCCGATCCGATGGACGGAGCGGTGCTGATGTTTGCTGGCGAGGACCGCCGGGTCGCCGAGGACTTCGCTCGCGCCGACCCCTACGTCCTCAACAATTTGGTCGTGCGGTGGCACGTGCGCGAATGGACCACAGTAGTGGGCGCATTGGCAGCGGCGCCCGTCCAGCCGAAAAGCATGTGACTTTTCGGCTGGCGCGGGCGTTCGCGCCAACCATTTGTTCACCATCCTGGAGGAGAAGCGATGCGGGAGTGACTCTGCATGGCTGATTCCTCGAAACGTACCGATGGAAATCTCGACCGCAGGCGCGCAGGCCGCGCGGCGCTCAGCCTGTCGGCAACGATGCGCGAAGGCAGCCGGTCGAAGGTCCAGGTCCGCGTGATCGACATTTCGACCCACGGTTGCCGCGTCGAATGCACGACCGGCGTGCCGGTCGACGCCGCCGTGTGGCTCAGCGTCCCGGGTCTCGAGAACCAATATTGCCGAGTTGTGTGGCGCTGCCAGGAGTTCGTCGGCGTCGAGTTCGAAAAGCCGCTCGCCGAGGCGGTGTTCAAGAAGCTCCTCGCCGAGCAGAATCAACTTCCCGAGAAGACCATTGCCGAGCTGCGCGACATCGCGGGCCGCGCGCATTGGCTCGCGACCCAGGCGGACATTGCCGACATCCACATCCTTGCGGAGCTTTCCCGCAAGTGCGCCGTCGACGCGGTGGTCGAAGGCTTCCGTCTCAGCGAAGCGAAACGGCCCGACGCGGCTTAGGCCGCGGCCCGGGCCTCACCACTCAAGATCGGGCCAATCCCGCCGGCTTCCTCGATGCGCTGCGCAAGCGTGCCGCGCGGAAGCTCCTGCTCGATCGCCCAGGCCAGCACGGCCTCGAGTTGCGCGATCGTCGAATTCGTCGCACATGCCCTCGAACGCCAACTTGACCACAGGCCGCATCGGCGAGCGCAGCTGGATCTTGAGGCCCTTGGCCTCGACCAGCTTGAGATATTCCTCGGGGCTGTCTTCCGCGTCGAGGGCGAAGTCGTAGGCCGCGCCCAAGCCCTCATAAAGAGCCGCATTGGCGCGAAGCTTGGCGGCGCGGGCCTCGTCGGCCTTGGCGCGCACATCGGTCAGTTTGCTCTGCAAGGATCCCTCCGGTGCTGAAGTTGGTCGTTGCGGTTGTTCGGCAATTGGGTCGTCATTCTGCTGAGTCAGCACGATTTTGGCGGGTGTCTCGGCGACAATCGGCTCGGGCTCGGGCTCGGGCTCGCCCTGCACCGCAGCCTCCGGTTGCGATTGGGCTGCCGCACGTGTCGGCATGACCGGCTCCACCTTGACGGCCTGTGTACCGTAGAAGCCTTTCGCTGCGGCCTTCGCATCGAACGTGAAGCCAGGAGTTTCTTTGGCAGGCTCGGCCGGCTCGGCGACGACTTCTACGTCGTCGACCGTCTCAGCCTCGCCAGCCTGGGCGGATTTGGGGGTTTGCTCGACTTCCTCGTCGTCTTCGTTGACCACTTCGAGCTCAAGAACATCGCCTTCCAGCGACTCGGCGACTTCCACCTCTTCGATGGGAGCCTCGACCTCGGCGGGAACCTCGGGCTCGGCGGTTTCGGCCCCGGCCGGTCCGGCACTGACAAAGGCGTAGACATAGTCGACCCAGGCGCCGGCGGCGCTGAATGGGAGCAGGGTGACCCAGCAGCGGGTCGCCGCACCATCGACCGTGAAATCGTCCTCGAACACAAGGCAATTCCGAGAAACGGCGACGAGGGCCAGCTTCCTCGCAATGGAGGAAAACAACGACGGGCGGGGGGCCTCGCTGATCTTGTCGACTGCAACGCCGCTCTTCAGCTTCTCGCCGCAATGGCGGATCTCGGCATCCTCGCCGCCGCCGATCAGCTCAAGCAGGAGCGAGCAGGGCGCCGCGTCCGATATCTCCAGCGGATCGAGGTCGCGAAGGGGAGGCAGTTCACGATCGGCCCGAATTGAAAGCCAATATTCCAGGACGGCCTCATGCTTCTGCCGTTCCGACGGGTCGATCGTCTTGAATGCACCCAGCAACGCCGCCGACTCGGCCGGTTGGCCGGCTGCCGCCAGGCCAGAAGTGGATGCCCCCATATCGTGTCTCCGCTCGAATTCGGAGTTTTTGTGCGCCGCGTCCTCTTAGAAATGGTTAAAGCCGAAACTAACGTTGCGGCTGTCCCGGCCGCAAGAGCCATGACCGCAGCTCTGAACAGCCGTGAATGGCGCTACTTCAGCGCTTTGACTGCCGCGAGAGTTTTCGCGACATGCTGGCTCCAGTCCATTTCATCATGGACCATGACGATCTTGCCGCTGCGGTCGATGACGTAGGACGTGCGGGCAGTCAGCCCGGGCGCCTGCTTGAGGGGAACGTCGTAGGCCTTGATCGTTGCCGTGGTCGCCGTCGCGACAGGAAAGGCGCTGCGACATGCTTCGACGGAGAATTTCTGCAGGGTCTGAAGATCGTCGGCGGACATGCCAATCACTTGTGCACCGGCCTTTCGAAACTCGGGGATGGCCTCGCTGAATGCGTGAGCCTCCAGCGTGCAGCCCTTGGTGAACGCCTTCGGGAAGAAGTACAGGACGACGGGGCCCTTCTGGAGCTGTTCGTTCAGGTCGAGCTTGAAGGGTTTGCCGCCAACGGCGCCGCGGGTCACGAACTCCGGGGCCCGGGCCCCGACGGGAAGTGCCGCGGCGGCAGGTACGGCGACGCAAAACGTGGCGATGCCCAGCAGAAGCTTGCGCATAAGGCGGTTCTCCCTTTCGCCATTTGCTTACGACGATCGCTGAAGGAGGGCGAGTGTGCACTCATCGGGTCCGGCGAAGAAGCTGAGCAAGGCCTGATGGAAAAGGCCGCCCGGCTCGACCGCATCGAACAATGTGAGACTGGATCGCAGCTTGATTGCGTCGATCGACCCCAGGATTTCTTCGGCGGTATGTTTAGCGGATCCTGTCAGCAAAGCTTCCACAGACTGCCTGAGCCGCGATCCGAGCAGTGGATGATCAAGGTACGCTCGGCCCTCTTCCAGAGATCGAATGGCGTAGAATTGAGCGGTCGGACTGCGGCCGAGTCCGGCGAGCTGGGGAAAGATGAACCACATCCAGTGGCTCTGCTTGCGGCCGTCGCGAAGCTCGATGAGCGCGCGGTCGAAGCTGGATTCCTGCGCTTCGACGAAACGCTGAAGATGGAAGTTGTCTGGTGCGGCCACGCGAGGATCATGCGCCCCGCGCGGCCGGCGGGGAAGCCGCCGGCGCCTATTGCTTGGGCGCCAGCAGCCCAGTCAGAACGTAGAACAGGATCATCACGGGACCGGTGATCAAAGTCGCAGCGACGAAGCCGAGGCGGATGAGCGTCGCGTCGACGCCGGTGTAATCGGCCAGGCCCGAGGCGACGCCCATGACCTTCGAGTCGCTGCGGTTGATGAGAAAACGTCCGTTCATTTTTGTGTCCTTGGGATCGAGTGGCTTCAGGCGATCGGCAGCGAAGTGGCGGCAGAAACGAGCAGAAGCGCGGAGATGAATGCACCTGCGAACAGGGTGGCCGACTCGCGGGCGGAATTGAACGAAGCAAACATTGGTAATCCCCTTGGCATTTCCTGGACCCGACCATCAGGTCCATGCCACTATGAATGCATAAGGCGTGCCAAGTAGAAAATTCCTTTATTTTTCAGTGGCCGTTGGGCGAGCATGGTGAAATATACCAGCACGGCACGCTTAGGGTTGGGAAAATATCCCAAGCGATGATCAGCTTGAGGTGAGGTCGCCGCCGTTGGGATGGAGGACCTGGCCGATCATGTAGCTGGAATCCTCGCAGGCCAGGAACAGGAAGGAGGGCGCCACCTCATTAGGCTGACCCGGGCGGCCCATCGGCGTGTCCTTGCCGAATTCCGGGATATCCTCCGGCTTCTGGCCGCCGAACGGGTTGAGCGGAGTCCAGATCGGTCCTGGAGCAACGCCGTTCACGCGGATGCCCTTCCCAATCGAGATTCTTCGACAGGGACCGCGTGAACGCCGTGATTGCGCCCTTGGCCGAGCTGTAGTCGAGCAGCTGAGGGGAGCCCTTGTACATCGTCACCGACGTGCAGTTGATGATCGACGAACCTTCCTTGAGATGAGGCAGCGCGGCCTGAACGAGGAAGAATATTCCGAAGATGTTGGTCTGGAAGGTCCGCTTGAGCTGATCTTCGGTGATGCCGCGGATGTCCTCGTCCGGGTGCTGCTCGCCCGCATTGTTGACGAGGATGTCGAGGCGTCCGAGCTCATCGACGGTCTGCTTCACCGCGCGTTCGCAGAACTGCTTGTCGCCGACGTCCCCGGCAATGGTGATCGTGCGGCGACCTTCCTTCTCGACGATCTGCTTCGTCTTTGCGGCATCGTCATGTTCGCAGAGATAGAGGATCGCGACGTCGGCGCCTTCGCGGGCGTAGAGAGCGGCAACCGCGCGCCCGATGCCGCTGTCCGCGCCCGTGACAAGCGCGACCTTGCCCTTCAACCGGTCGGAACCTTTGTACCTGGGTTCCCAGTCGGGCTTCGGCTCGAGCTCGCTCTCATGGCCCGGCAGCTGATCCTCCTGGATCATCGGCTCGACGACGTCGGACATGACTCTACTCCTTGGGCGCGACGCCCATGCCTTCGCGCTCAAACTCCTTGGCGGTCGCCTGGTTACGCTCGTCGGGATCGGCGCGCTTGCCGCCACGTCCACGCGGCAGCTTGGGTTTGGCTGCGGGCTTTTTCATGCGTCAGGAAACCGCCGCGAGCGGGCGCGGTTCCGGTCAGCCGCGGCGCGCGCCGGCCGGCAGCGGCTTGTCGGTGGGGGCTTCGGCGGAAAGCGCAGCCGATCCCTGACTGCAGCGCGCAAGCAGCGTCGGGTAATCGAAGTTGGTATTCGCTTCGAGCGCTGCAGTCGTGGCGGCGGAGCATTGCGCGGCCGACTCGTACCGCGTCTGGAGCGTGGCGACCTGCGTGCACGAAGAGCCGCCGTCGGCGCAGCCGAGGATGGCGATGATGAAGTAACCCGGTCCCATTATTCGATCCTGCAATTTCCCATTCAAACCGCTGATTTTCCGTTGGGTTCCAGGACTTTCTCGGCGCTCTGTTTGCCGGTGCACATCGGTGATCCTACTTAGGAGCGATGACGGCCTCACAGTCCACGCAAGCATCCAAACCGAACGCCGGCTTCGCCGCGCTGTGGCGGTTCCTGCCGATGCTCTGGCCCAAGGGCGAGGCGGAGCTGAAAGCGCGGGTGATTGCCGCGGTCGTGCTGGTCCTTGCAGGCAAGGCGGCAACCCTCATGATGCCGTTCGCATACAAGGCGGTGGTCGACGGCATGTCGGCGGATCGCCAGGCGTTCGGCGTCGTCGCGACATTGGTTGCGGCCTACGCCATTGCGCGCTTCGCGGGAGTCCTGTCGGACAATCTGCGCAACGCCTTATTTGAGAAAGTCGGTCAGGACGCGGCGCGGCGTCTGGCGGGCAAGGTCTTCCGGCACGTCCACGACCTCTCGCTGCGCTTCCACCTCGAGCGGCGCACCGGATCTCTCACCAAGGTCGTCGAGCGCGGAACGAAGAGCATCGACATGATGCTCTATTTCCTGCTGTTCAACATCGGCCCGACGCTGATCGAGCTGACGGCTGCCTGCATCATCTTCTTCGTGAAGTTCGGCGCCGGGCTGGTCGGCGCGACACTGGCCATGATCGTCGCCTACATCGCATTCACGCGCTGGGTCACCGAATGGCGCGCGAAGCTTCAGCGCGAAATGAACGAGGTCGACAACAAAGCGATCGGCCGCGCCGTCGACAGCCTACTCAATTACGAAACGGTGAAATATTTCGGCGCCGAGGAGCGCGAGGCCAAGCGCTACGACGAAGCGATTGGAGCCTTTTCGCGGGCCACTGTGCGCAACGAGGTGTCACTAGCGTGGCTGAATATTGGCCAGGCGCTGATCACCAACCTGATGCTGGCGGGCGCGATGATCTTCACCGTCTGGGGGTGGAGCCAGGGCCGCTTCACGCCCGGCGACGTCGTGTTCATCAACACCATGTTGCTGCAGCTCTTCCGCCCGCTCGACATGCTCGGCTGGGTCTATCGCTCGATCCGGCAGGGGCTGATCGACATGGAAGCGATGTGGGACCTGCTCGATGCGCCAGCCGAGATCACCGACCGCCCGGGCGCCGAGGCGCTCCACGTCGCGAAGGGACATGTGCGTTTCGAAGACGTGCGCTTCGGCTATGAGCCCGAACGTGAGATCCTGCGCGGTCTCGACATCGACATTCCGGCGGGAACGAGCTGCGCGATCGTCGGCCCGTCGGGCGCGGGCAAGTCGACCATCGCACGCCTGATGTACCGCTTCTACGACCCCACTGCCGGACGCATCCTGATCGATGGGCAGGACATTGCCGACGTGCGACAAGCGTCGCTTCGCAGCGCGATCGGCATCGTTCCACAGGACACCGTGCTGTTCAACGACACGATCGGTTACAACATCGCCTACGGCCGCGAAGGTGCGTCGCAGGGCGAGGTCCGGAAGGCGGCAAACGGTGCCGCAATCGACCGCTTCATCGCGGTCCTGCCGGACAAGTATCAGTCAATGGTCGGCGAGCGCGGGCTGAAGCTTTCAGGGGGCGAGAAACAGCGCGTCGCGATCGCGCGGACCCTGCTCAAGAACCCTCCGATCCTGGTGCTCGACGAGGCGACGAGCGCGCTCGACAGTCGCACCGAACAGGCGATCCAGGAAACGCTGGACCGCGTGGCCGAAAGCCGCACCACGGTGATGATCGCGCACCGGCTTTCAACGATCGTCAATGCCGACCAGATCATCGTGCTCGACGAAGGCCGGGTAGCCGAACGCGGCACGCACGAGGAGCTGCTCGAGCGCGGCGGGCTCTATGCCGAGCTGTGGCAGCGCCAGGCGGCCGAACAGCTCGCCGAGGAGATTGCCGAAGCGGCGGAATAATGCTCCTGCAGTCGCGATGAATCTCCCGCACGACATTCTCAAGCGCGTCTTCGGCTTCGATCATTTCCGCGGCGTGCAAGAGGAGGTCATCGACCGCGTCCTGGCCGGGAAGCGCACGCTGGCGGTAATGCCCACTGGGGCGGGCAAGTCTCTCTGCTATCAGCTGCCCGCGCTCGCGCGTGACGGGACAGCGCTCGTGATCTCGCCGCTCATCGCGCTGATGCACGACCAGATCCGGAGCGCTAACGTGATCGGGTTGCGCGCGGCGTCGCTGACCTCGGCTGATGCCGATCGCGAGGCGACCGTGCAGCGCTTCAAGTCCGGCGAGCTCGACCTGCTTTACGTTGCGCCTGAACGGGCGACGGGTGAGGCATTCCGGCGGCTCGTCAGCCGCGTGAACCTGTCGCTCATCGCGATCGACGAGGCCCATTGCGTCAGCGAGTGGGGCCACGATTTCCGCCCCGACTATCGGCAGCTGAAGGCGCTGCTCGACGACAATGCGGACGTGCCCCGGCTGGCGCTGACCGCGACGGCAGACAAGCGCACGCGAGCCGACATATTGAAACAGCTCGGCATTCCCGACGACGGCCTGGTCATCGCCGGCTTCGACCGCGCGAACATCCGTTATCATGTTCGTCCGCGCGATGGGCTCAATGCGCAGTTGAAGTCGCTACTGGCGCAACAGCCTGGCGCGGGCATCGTCTATGCACCGAGCCGCGACAAGACCGAACGGATCGCGGAGCAATTGTCCGGCGGCCGCCGGTCGGCACTGGCGTATCACGCTGGTCTGGAGCCGCAGGTTCGCGCGCGCAACCAGGCTGCCTTCGTGCAGTCCGAGGACATGGTGATCGCCGCGACGATCGCGTTTGGCATGGGCATCGACAAGCCGGACGTCCGCTTTGTCGCACATGCCGGCATCCCGAAGTCGATCGAAGCCTATTACCAGGAAACGGGCCGCGCCGGCCGCGACGGAGAGCCCGCGGAGGCCTGGCTGTTCTGGGGCGCGGAGGATTTCGCGCGTGCGCGCCAACGGATCGAAACGGAAGTCGAACCGGAGCGGCGCGCCGACGAGCGCGAGCGGCTCAACACGCTGGCCGCCTTCGTGGAGGCATCCGGCTGCAGGCGCGCGATCCTGCTGCGGCATTTCGGCGAGGACCCGCCCGAGCATTGCGGCAATTGCGACAATTGCCTGGAGCCCCCGGCGACGGTCGATGTGACGGAGGTTGCGCGCAAGCTACTGTCCGCGGCGTTCCGCACGGAAATGCGCTTCGGCGTCGGGCATCTCGCGGATGTGCTGGCGGGCAACGACAATGAGAAGGTGCGTAGCTTTGGCCATGACAGGCTGTCGGTGTTCGGCATCGCGACGGCCGAGGAGATGCCGCTCGTCCGTCCCGTCGCGCGTGCGCTGATCGCTCGGGATGCGCTGCGTGCGGATGCTTATGGCGGGCTAAGCTTCGGTCCGGGCGCGCGACCGATCCTGAAAGGCGACCAGCAACTGACGATCGCCGTCCCACCGCCGCGAAAACGCGCGACCCGCAAGCGTACCGATTATCCCGCCGATCCGATGTTCGATGCCCTGCGCGAGGCCCGCCGCAGGTTGGCCGCCGAGGCTGGCGTCCCGCCTTACGTAATCTTCCACGATTCAACGCTGCGCGAAATCGCGGCGCGAAAGCCGAGGAGCCTCGGCGAGCTTGGCGAGGTGCAGGGCGTCGGCGCCGTGAAGCTCGAGCGCTATGGCGAGGCGATGCTCGAAGCCCTTTCGACCAATGGCTGATGTTCAGCCTTGCGCAACGCGCCAACCGGTTGAAGAGGCCGTAACGACAGTTTTGTGCACTTGGGGAGATCGATGATCCGTAAGCTTTTGCTCGCGACGGCAGCCGTCGCAGTCGCCACGTCCGCCGCGGCCGCTCCGGCGCCGCGCAAGGCCGCTTCGTCGGCATCCCTACCCGCGTCGAGCCCGTTCGCGAAGCCGAGCACGCTTCCGTTCCAGGCACCTGATTTTTCGAAGATCAAGGACAGCGATTATCTGCCCGCGCTGCTCGCCGGCATGGCGCAGCAGAAGAATGAGGTCGCGGCGATTGCCAATTCGAAGGCGAAGCCGACCTTCGGCAACACGGTCGTGGCAATGGAGCGTTCCGGCGCCCTGCTCGAGCGCGCGAACCTGGCGTTCCAGGCGGTCAATGGCGCAAACACCAACGATACCCTGCAGGCGACCGACACGAAGACCGCGCCTTTGTTCGCTGCGCACACGGACTTCATCTACCTCAACCAGAAGCTGTTCCAGCGATTCAAATATCTTCGGGACCATCAGTCCGAGCTGGACCTGAACCCAGAGCAGGCGAAGCTGCTCGACGTCTATTACAAGCAGTTCGTGCATGCGGGTGCGGAGTTGCCGGCGGCGAAGCAGGCGCAGCTCAAGGTCATGAACAAGCGGCTCAGCACGCTACAGACCGACTTCAACCAGAAGCTGCTAGCGGCCGCAAAGGCCGGTGCGCTTCACGTTACGGATCCCGCCGCGCTCGCGGGCCTTTCGGAGCAGCAACTCGCGGCGGCACAGCAGGCCGCAAAGGATCGCAAGGTCAGCGGCTATGTGATCCAGTTGATCAACACGACGCAGCAGCCTTCGCTGGAAACGCTGTCGAACCACGACACGCGCCAGAAGCTGTTCGGAGCGAGCATCAACCGCGCGCAACAGGGCGATGCGAACGACACGCGCGCGATCGCGCTCGAGCTGGCAAAGCTGCGCGCGCAGAAGGCGGCTCTGTTCGGCAATGCGAACTGGGCCGACTACACGCTCTACGACCAGATGGCGAAGACCCGGGACACCGCGGTCGGCTTCCTCGACCGGCTCGCACCCGCCGTGTCGGCGAAGCAGAAGCAGGAGGCCGCGGACATCCGCGCGCTGGCAAAGTCGCAGGGCGCAACGTTCGAGGCCACTCCAGCGGACTGGAACTTCTACGCCGAGCAAATCCGCAAGCAGCGCTATGCGATCGATAGCGATCAGCTGAAGCAGTATTTCGAATTCAACAAGGTGCTGGAGGACGGCGTCTTCTACGCCGCGACCCAGCTCTACGGAATCACGTTCAAGGAGCGGAAGGACATTCCGACCTGGAACGCCGACATGCGCGTGTTCGAGGTGCTCGAGGAGAACGGGAAGACCCTCGCCCTGTTCTACATCGACCCGTGGAAGCGCGACAACAAGAACGGCGGCGCGTGGATGTCGAACCTCGTGAACCAGTCGTATCTGCGCGGGACGATTCCGGTCGTGTTCAATGTCGAGAACTTCCCCAAGCCCGCGCCCGGTCAGCCGGCGCTCATCAGCTGGGACGACGTCACGACCTTGTTCCACGAATTCGGTCATGCGCTGCACGGCATGTTTGCGGCGCAGACCTATCCCACGATCTCGGGGACGAATGTGGCGCGCGACTTCGTCGAATTCCCCTCGCAGTTCATGGAGAACTGGGCGCTCGATCCGAAGATTCTTCCGCACTACGCGGTCCATTACAAGACGGGCCAGCCGATCCCGCAGCAGCTGGTGCAGAAGGTGCTGAGCGCTCGGACATTCAACCAGGGCTATGAGCTGGGCGAAGTGCTGGAAGCCGCGCGCCTCGACCTCGATTGGCATTCGCTGCCGGCGGACGCGAACGTGCAGGATGTCGACAAGTTCGAAGCGGAGGCGCTCGCCAAGAGCGGCTTCGACGTGACGGACGTGCCGCCCCGGTACCGGTCGAGCTATTTCCTGCACATCTGGAGCAACGGCTATTCGGCGGGCTATTATGCCTATCCATGGACTCGGATGCTTGGACAGGACGCCTTCGCATGGTTCCAGCAGCACGGCGGCCTGACCCGTGCCAACGGCCAACGCTACCGCGACATGATCCTGTCGCGGGGCAACACGATCGAGCTTGCCGAAATGTATCGCGCATTCGCGGGGCGCGATCCGAGCATCCAGCCCTATATCGAATATTATGGGCTGACCGCCGGCTCGGACGCCACAGCCAAGTGAGGACCCTATGATCCGCCAGCTCGACGACCGCACCCTAGTCAGCGGCCAGGTCGCGCCTCAGGAAGTCGCGGCGCTCGCTGAGCAGGGCGTCACCATGCTGGTCAACAACCGGCCCGACGGCGAAGAGCCGGACCAGCCGCGTGCAGCGGAACTGGAAGAAGCGGCCGCTCAGGCGGGCATAGCTTACCGGTTCGTGCCGATCATGCGCGGCATCGGCCCGGCCGACGTCGAGGCGATGCAGGAAGCGCTCGGCGAGGCCGGCGACGGCAAGATGCTCGCCTTCTGCCGGTCCGGTACACGCTCCGCACTCGCCTGCGCGCTCGCGCAGCGCGGGCAGGGCGTATCGCGGGAAGACGTTGAGCAGCGGCTGTCGCAAGCCGGGTTCGACTCCGGCCCGATCGCGCACCTGCTCTAGAACGGCGTTACGTCTCCCGCCGCGGTCTCGTCGGGGCGCGGGGCGCGCCCGAGGATCGCATTGCGATGCGGAAAGCGCCCGAAGCGCGCGATGATGTCGTGGTGCTTCCTGGCATAATCCAGCTGGTTCGCGTCGCCGAGTTCGGTGAACAGCAGCATCGACTGGTTCTGGTCGGCGTGGTTCTCGCTGTGCTGGAACGGCATGTAGAGGAAGCCGCGTTCCTTCGCCTCTAGCTGCTTGTCGAAATCCTCGTCGATGGCGGCCTTGGCAATGGCGAGCGCCAGATGATCGGTCGCGAACTGGTCTGCTTGACCAGCGAACATATTGCGCGGGAACTGATCGAACAGGATGATAGCGGCGAGTGCCGTCAGGGCATCGGACAGGAACGAATCCACCGGAAGCTGACGCTTCTCGAACCACAGCTTCAGGAAGCGTTCGCGAATGCGGTGGTTGAGTTCCGGCCTGGTGCTCCACCATTCTTCGGGAGCGAGCCCGAACCAGAATTTCAGAACGTCGGAGCGCCAGTCGGTCGCGGTCACGCCGCGGTGCCGCCGACGGTCAGGCCCTCGATCAGCAAGGTCGGCTGACCGACGCCCGCCGGCACGCTCTGTCCGCCTTTGCCGCAAATGCCGATCCCCTCGTCGAGCGCGAGATCGTTGCCGATCCCCTTGACCCGCGTGAGCACCGTCGGGCCGTCGCCAATCAGCGTCGCGCCCTTGATCGGCTCGGCGATCTTGCCACCGCGGATCCGATAGGCCTCGGTGCAGGAGAAGACGAACTTGCCGCTGGTAATGTCGACCTGCCCGCCGCCGAAGCTCTTGGCGTAGATGCCGTCCGCCACGCGCTCGACCAGCTCGCCGGGATCGTCCTGGCCGCCTAGCATGAAGGTGTTCGTCATGCGCGGCATCGGCGAGTGCGCGAAACTCTCGCGGCGGCCGTTGCCGGTCGGCTCGACGCCCATCAGCCGGGCGTTCAGCCGATCCTGGATGTAGCCTTTCAGGATTTCGTCCTCGATGAGGATGTTGCGGCGCGTAGGCGTGCCCTCGTCGTCGATTGTAAGCGAGCCGCGCCTCTGGTTCATCGCCCCGTCGTCGATCACCGTGACTCCGGGAGCGGCGACGCGCTCGCCCATGCGCCCAGAAAAGGCCGACGTGCCCTTGCGGTTGAAATCGCCTTCGAGGCCGTGACCGACCGCTTCGTGCAGCAGAACGCCGGGCCAGCCAGGTCCAAGCACGACCGGCATCTCGCCGGCGGGAGCCGCAACCGAATTCGAGGTTCGCCAGCGCCTGCGCAAGCGCGATATCGATCGCCCGCTGCCACTCGCGCTCCTCGAACAGCCTTCCGTAGAGATAGCGGCCGCCGAAACCATGGTATCCGGTCTCGCGCCGGCCGTTCCGTTCGGCGACGATCTGCACGCCGAGACGCACGAGCGGCCGGACATCGGACGCGACAAAGCCGTCGCCGCGCACGATGTCGATCACGCTCCAGCTTGCAGCGAGGGAGACGCTGACCTGCACGACGCGCGGGTCACGGGCCCGCGCGGCCGCGTCGATCTGCTGGCAGAGGGCGACCTTTTCGGCGAAGGGCACGATGCTGAGCGGATCGTCGGCACCGTACATGGCCTGGTTGGTGCGCTGCGGCGCGGGGGCTGGCGCGGCCCGCGTGGGGTCGAGCAACTTCAGCGTCGATGCGGCGCGTTCGATTGCCGCTTCACTGATTTCGTTCGCGTGCGCGAAAGCGGTGGTCTCGCCGGTCACCCCGCGCAGCCCGAAGCCAGACGAGCTGTGATAATCGGCGGTCTTCAGCCGGCCGTCGTCGAAGCCGAACGACTTGCTGGCGCTGTACTGGAGATAGAGCTCTCCGTCGTCGTGAGCGGAAAGATGCGTCGCGGCGAGACGCCGGGCGCCGTCCGGGTCGAGAGAACGGTAAAGGAAACGCCGCGGATCGAGCGCGGTCATGCCGCTTCGCTGTCCGCGGGTCCCCCGATGAAGACGAAGCGGCGGTCGCAATAGCCGCACTCGACGAAGCCTGTGTCGGGCTCGATCCTGAGAAATACGCGAGGATGCCCGAGCGCGGGCGAGACCTCTCCCGATCCGTCGCAGGCAACCTGGACGGTACAGACGCGGATGACTTCAGGAGGCTCGATTGGCTTCATCGGCGCCGAGGTAGCAATGCGTCCGCCGAGGTTCAATCGGGCGAGCCCGTCAATTGTAGTTGACGGTCACGTTGAAGGTGCCCGTGTAGACGCCTTCGACCTGGTTGGCGGCGATGTGCAGCGTTCCACCCACCTTGAACTCAAACTGTTCGCGGGCGACCACGGTTCGGGTCAGGGCGCCGTTGATGTTCCAGGTATCGAGAAGCATGGTCTCGGTCCCGCCGACCCGCGTTAGTGTCGTCGCCTTGTTGGGCAGCTGGATCTTGACCACGTTCTTGCTCGGCGACGTCGCGATGAACCGCGCGGCTTGCGGAGTTCCGCCCTGGAAGAGGACGCCACCGGTCGTCGTCACGGCGCCGGACGCAGGATTGAGGATGGCAGTGCCGGCCGCCGTGGCGGAAAGCTTGCCGAAGTCGAGATCGTCGATCCGCGTCACGGTCGTGGGTAGAAGGATGATCGCCTGACCGGTCGCAGGCTGCGGCGCCCCTACAGGTGCGCCGAAGGAGGCCGCTGAGGACAGCGGTGCAACCATTGCGGCAGCAACGAGCAGGAAGGGCCGGCACATCCAGCCGAGCGATAAATCGTTAACGTCAAGATCACTCTGACGGTTAGGGTAAAAATGCCGTTTACCCTTTCTATTGTCCGGTGAGCGGGGCGCTCTTATTCCGCCCTTCCATGGACGAGCCGGCAATCCGCATCGAATCGCTTTCGAAAACCTACGCCGGGGGCAAGCGCGCGCTGAACGAGGTGACCTTCGACGTTCCGCGAGGGCAGATCTTCGGGCTTGCTGGGGCCGAATGGGGCGGGCAAGTCGACGTTGATCAATATCCTTGCCGGGCTGGTCGTGAAGACCGGCGGCAAGGTGAACATTTGGGGTTTCGACATCGATCAGCACCCGCGCAACGCCAAGCGCTCGATCGGCGTGGTGCCGCAGGAAATCATCTTCGATCCCTTTTTCACGCCGCGCGAAACGCTGGAGATCCAGGCAGGCCTTTACGGGATTGGGCCGGGCGAGCGGCAAAGCGATGAACTGCTCTCCGCGATGCACCTGACCGACAAGGCCAACGCCTATTCGCGGACTCTTTCCGGCGGGATGAAGCGGCGGCTGCTGGTCGCCAAGGCGATGGTCCATTCGCCGCCGATCCTCGTCCTCGACGAGCCGACGGCGGGCGTCGACGTCGAGCTTCGCCGCCAGCTGTGGGACTATGTCCGCGGTCTCCACGCGCAGGGCGTCACAATCGTCCTCACGACCCATTATCTCGAAGAAGCCGAGGAGCTTTGCGACCGGATCGCGATCATCCACCATGGCCGGGTGATCGCCAACGAACCGACGCGTGAGCTGGTGTCCAAGGCTCAAGAGAAAGCGGTCGTCGTGACGTTCGACCGCGACATCGTTGAAGTGCCAACCAACGCCTGCTTCGAGAACATCAGCCTGATCGACGAGCGGACGCTCGAGATCAGCTATCGCAAGGACAAGGTGAATGCCGGACAGGTGCTGAGCGCACTGACCTCGGACGGTCTCGGCATCGTCGACGTGTCGACGCGCGACCCGGACCTTGAGGACGTGTTCCTCAGCCTGACGTCGTCGGCGCAGGAAGCCGCGTGAGCCAGACCGCCGACGTCCTCATCGTCGGATCGGGCGCTGCGGGGCTGACCGCGGCGCTCAATCTCGCGGAGACGCATAAAGTCGCGGTGATCGCCAAGGGCGCGCTGGCGGAGGGTGCGACGAGCTGGGCGCAAGGCGGCATCGCCGCCGTGCTGGAGGAAGGCGACAGCTTCGAAGCGCACGTCAAGGACACGATGATCGCAGGCGCAGGCCTCAACAACAGAGCACGTCGTCGAGCATGTCGTGGAAGCCGCGCCTCGCGCCATCCAGCATCTGATCGAGCTCGGCGTGCCGTTCGCGCAGGAGGGTGACGCGTTGCATCTGACGCGCGAGGGCGGGCACAGCCACCGGCGCATCGTCCATGTCGCCGACGCGACCGGCTATGCGATCCAGCAGGCGCTCGAAGCGGCGGCCGCAAAGCATCCCAACATTACGCTCGTGCCCGACATGGTCGCGGTCGATCTCGTCACGGGGCGGCACGCGACGCACTTTTCGACGAGCGGCGCGGTGCATGGACTCTATGCCTACAACCGCAAGAAGAAGCGCGTGGAGACGCTGACCGGCAAGGCGACGATCCTCGCGACAGGCGGCGCCGGCCGCGCCTACCTCTATTCGACGGCGCCGCGGGGAGCGACCGGAGACGGCATTGCGATGGCCTGGCGCGCGGGCTGCCGCGTTTCAAACATGGAGTTCATGCAGTTCCACCCGACTTGCCTCTATAACCTGCAGGTCAAGAATTTCCTGATCACCGAGGCGGTGCGAGGTGAGGGCGGACAGCTGAAACTTCCGCCGGGCGTGAAGGGCGGCGGCAACCGATTCATGGGAAAGTTCGACAAGCGGGGAGAGCTTGCGCCCCGCGACATTGTCGCACGCGCGATCGACCATGAGATCAAGCGGCTCGGCCTCGACTACGTCCACCTCGATATCTCGCACCGCGACGAGGATTTCGTTCGAGCGCACTTCCCGAACATCTACGAGAAGCTGATCGGACTCGGCATCGATATCACCAGAGAGCCGATCCCGGTCGTGCCGGCCCAGCATTACACATGCGGCGGCGTCGTCGTGGATCTCCATGGGTGCACGGATGCGGCCGGCCTGTACGCCGCAGGCGAAGTCACGCAGTCCGGACTCCACGGGGCCAACCGCTTGGCTTCGAACAGCCTGCTCGAATGCCTCGTCTTCGGTGAAGCCGCGGCGAAGCATATTGCGGCGCATTTCGGCGAGCTTCCGGACGTGCCGGGCATCCGCGCATGGGACGAGAGCCGCGTCACGGACAGCGACGAAGAGGTCGTCATTGCCCAGACCTGGGGCGAGATCCGCCGCTTCATGTGGAATTACGTCGGCATCGTGCGCACCACCAAGCGGCTCGAGCGAGCAAAGCACCGGATCGAAATGCTGCGCCAGGAAGTGCGGGACTATTACGCCCACTTCCGGGTGACGCCCGACCTGATCGAACTGCGCAATCTCGTCGAGGTAGCCGACCTGATCGTCCGGTCGGCTCTGTCACGGCATGAGAGCCGCGGGCTTCACTATACGCTCGATTACCCGGACCTGTTGCCCACCGCGAAGGATACGGTGCTCGTTCCCTAAGAGCTTATCAGCGGCTGCTCTTCTGAAGCGATCCGTTACCGGGCGCGGAGGCGGCAGCGCCGACCAGCGCAGGCTTTGGACCGAGGTCCAGCAGGAGCTCTCCATGATCGTCGGCAAGGACCAGGCGCGGCTTCGGTTTTTCTGGAACAGCAGCCAACTCCTCGCCTGCCGCCTGAATTGCGGAGCCAGGGACGCGGAATGCGAAGTGGCTGTGATCACCCTCGTCGATCAATTCGATCAGATCGTATCCGGCCTTGCGGAGCACGGCCGCCACCTGAAAATGCGAAACGCCCGGGCGGCGAGCCACGTCGATGGCGCGGCCTGCCAGATGATAGCTGTTCGGGACGCCGCCAACGGCGCGATTATGCGCCCGGGTTCGATAAATGCTCGTGACCACCCCATAACCGGCGGCGACGCGAGCAGCGCGAGCAGACTGGGCCAGTGGAGAGACTGCCAACGACAGTTGCGGCGCTGCAAGCGCAGGCGAACAAGCGGCGACCGTCAGGCAAAGGCATGCGCGAGCAACTATTGATCGATGGCGCGGCGATAGAGCCATAGGACGCCCCCAATTGAACCCAGCCATATCGAGGCCAGAAACCATAACGCCATCTAGCGATTCCCCTGAATGGGCAGCGTACCCGCATGAAGCGCCGCTGCTTCTACCCTAACGGCGCGCATATTTCTAAGTTCATCTCATGAGTAAGCGTCCCAGAATGACGCAAATCGCAAACTGAGAGGCCGAAACTGGATAAACTGAGCGCAGGACCCCCTTGGGTTTCATCGCGCCGCCACCCTGCTAAACCGCCGCATTCCATGCCTGACGACCACAGCCCTCAAGCCAAGCCACACCTCTATCTCGTCGACGGGTCGAGCTACATTTTTCGCGCCTACCATCGGCTGCCGCCGCTGACGAACCGGCACGGCCAGCCTGCCGGCGCCGTCTATGGTTACACGACCATGCTGTGGAAGCTCGCCGACGGACTGAGCAAGGCTGAGGGCCCAACGCACATGGCGGTCATCCTGGACGCGTCGGAACAGACGCACCGCAACCGGATGTACGACCAGTACAAGGCGCACCGTCCGCCGCCGCCCGAGGATCTTGTCCCCCAATTCCCTCTGATCCGCGTCGCTACGCGCGCTTTCTCGATCCCGTGCATCGAGGAGAATGGGCTGGAGGCCGACGATATCATCGCCTGCTACGTGACGGCGGCGAAGGCCGCCGGTTGGCGCGTGACGATCGTCAGCTCCGACAAGGATCTGATGCAGCTGATCGACGAGGACGCCGGGATCGACATGCTCGACACGATGAACGATCGGCGGATCGGGCGCGAGCAGGTGCTCGAGAAGTTCGGCGTTCCGCCGGAAAAGGTCGGCGACGTGCTCGCGCTGATGGGCGACAGCGTCGACAATGTGCCCGGCGTTCCCGGGATCGGTCCAAAGACTGCCTCGCAGCTGATCCAGACCTACGGCGACCTCGATACGGTGCTCGCTTCAACAGACGCGATCACCAAACCGAAGCTGAAGCAGTCGCTGATCGACTATGCCGACGATGCGCGGCTGTCGCGAGAGCTGGTGCGGCTGGTCTGCGATGCGCCGCTGCCCGAACCGCTCGAATCGCTAGTGCTGAAGAATATCCCGCCCGAGCCATTGCAGGCCTTTCTGGAGGAGCAGGGCTTCAAGTCGCTGCTCAACCGGCTGCTGACGGGCGGCGGGGCCACGCCGCAGAAGGGGGCGGCCGTCATCAATGACGTCATGACGGCGCTCGACCGCAAGGCGCCGGCCGCTCCGGAGCCCGAGAAGATCGACATCGACCGGTCGAAGTACGAAGCTGTGACGGACGAGACGACGCTCGACCGCTGGATCGCCGAGGCCTCCGCGCAGGGGTTCGTTGCAGTCGACACCGAGACCGATTGCATCGATTGCATCATCGCCAAGCTGGCCGGGATCAGCCTCGCGACCGGGCCGAACCGCGCCTGCTACATCCCTGTCGGCCATATCGGCGGCGACCTTTTGTCGGACGCACCACAGCAGCTGCCGCTCGACCAAGTGCTCGCGAAGCTCAAGCCGCTTCTGGAAGATCCCGCGGTGCTCAAGGTCGGGCACAACCTCAAGTACGACTGGGTCATGTTCCAGAAAGCGGGGATCGAGGTCGCTCCAATCGACGACACAATGGTGATGAGCTTCGATCTCGATGGCGGCCGGTCGTTCGGACATGGCCTTGAGGAACTGGCGAAGCTTCACTTCGACCACGAGTGCATCCCGTTCAAGCAGCTGTGCGGAACGGGCGCCAAGCAGATCACCTTCGACAAGGTGCCGCTGGACGCCGCGACCGAATATGCCGGTGAGGACGCGGACATCGCGCTCCGGCTGTGGCACCGACTGAAGCCCCGCGTAGCGGCTGAAGGCGCAAGCCGAGTTTACGAGCGGGTCGACCGGCCGCTCGTCCCGGTGCTGGCGCGGATGGAGCAGCGCGGCGTGAAGGTCGACCGCGACTATCTCGCTCGCCTCTCGAGCGATTTCGGCCGTGAGATCCAGTCGCTGGAGCAGCGGATCTACGAGGCGGCGTGCGGGCCGTTCACAATCGGATCGCCGCAGCAGCTCGGGCAAGTGCTGTACGAGCGGCTCGGATTGAAGAGCGGCCGAAAGGGCAAGAGCGGGCAATATTCGACCGACGTGACCGAGCTCGAGCGGCTCGCGGGCGAGGGCGTGGCATGCGCATCGCTCGTGCTCGAATGGCGGCAGCTGACGAAGCTCAAGAACACCTACACCGACGCGCTTCAGGCGCAGATCAACCCGGCGACGGGACGCGTGCACACCAGCTTCTCGCTGACCGGCGCGCAGACGGGACGGCTGTCATCCAATGACCCGAACCTGCAAAACATCCCGATCCGAACCGAGATCGGACGCAAGATCCGCGACGCCTTCGTCGCCGAGCCAGGATATAAATTGCTGTCGGCCGACTACAGCCAGATCGAGCTTCGCCTCGCCGCGCACATGGCCGACGTGCCCCAGCTCAAACAGGCGTTCCGCGACGGCGTCGACATCCACAGCATGACGGCCGAGGAGCTGTTCGGGACGGTCGATCGCGATACCCGCAACCAGGCCAAGACAATCAATTTCGCGATCCTCTACGGAAGCTCGGCTTGGGGCATTGCCGGCAGGCTGGGCGTGCCGAAGGACGAGGGCAAGGCGATCATCGACCGCTACTTCGACCGCTTCCCCGGCATCCGGACCTTCATCCACAACACGCTCGCCGCCGCCCGGGAGCGCGGGTTCACCGAGACTTTGTTCGGCCGGAAGACGCACTTCATGCCGAATATCCGCTCACCCAACCCGTCGATCCGCGCCGGCGCAGAACGCGCGGCGATCAACGCCCCGATCCAAGGGACCAGCGCAGACCTGATCAAGCGAGCAATGGCGCGGATGGACGATGCATTGGCCAAGGCGGGCCTGAGGGACGTGCGCATGCTTCTGCAGGTGCACGACGAGCTCGTGTTCGAAGTGCCGGAAGGGCTTGAGCAGAAAGCCGCCGAGGTCATTCGCCAAGTGATGGCGCATGCCGCCGAACCCGCCATGACGCTCGACGTGCCGATTGAGGTCGAGGTCGGCTGGGGCGCTCACTGGGGCGAAGCGCATTGACCGACGCGCAGCGGACGCACGCCGTCGCAGATACCGCACCCGATGCCGACATGGCGACGCTTGCGCGCGGCGGGCGCCTCAACATCTTTGGTTTCGCGCTTCGGCTCGCGGCGCGCCTGCCCTTTCTGTTCATCGCCGGCCGAATCTACGGCGCGTCCGAGCTGGGCCGCTTCGCCTATGCGGTGCTGGTCGTCGAGTTCGCCGCACAGCTCGCGGCGCTTGGGCTTCGTCGTGGGCTGGCCCAGCTTCTCGCCAATGCGAAGAAGCCGCAGTCATGCGTCGTCGCCGATGCACTGCTGGTTGCCGCGATCGGCAGCGTGATCTGCATGGCGATCCTGATTGCCTTTCCCCGCGCCATGTACCCCACCACCCGGATTTCGGGCATGGATCATTTGCTTGCGATCACGGTCATTGCGATCGCCTGGACCGACATCGCGCTGGCAGCGCTCGCCTATCACCATGACGTCGTATCTACCGTACGTGCGCGGTCGATCGTCGAGCCTTGGACCATCAGCATCGTCGCCTTCGTCTGGTCCTACGTCTCGATCGAGGACGGGCTGATCGTATCCTACGTTTTCTCGATGGTCGCGGCGCTGATCGCGGCACTGATCCCGCTGTTCCGAACTTATGGTGTGCCGCACGGGTGGAAGCCGGACCTTGCGACCGCCTGGGGGACGGCAGCGAAGAACGTCCCACTGGCCGCTGCCGACGCCGTCGAATGGGCGTCGCGCCGCGTCGATCTCGCGGTGCTGGGCGCGTTTATGCCGGCAAGCTTCGTCGGAATTTATTATGTCGCGCAGCAGGTCGCGACCCTGCCCGCAAAGCTGAAGACCAGCTTCGAGCCGGTGCTCGGCCCAGCGATCGTACGCCGGATCGCCGCCAACGACCGGGCGGGCGTCGCTCGGCAGGTGCGGCAGGTGACCTACTGGATCCTCGCTGCGCAGCTCGGCATCGCCCTGGCGCTCGCCATTCCGGGCCGCGCGGTAATGGGCCTCGTCGGCTCAGGCTTCACCGGCGGCACGGCCATGCTCGCCTTCCTGCTCGCCGCCGAAGTCATTGCCGCGACCGCCGTCGTGAGCGAAGCGGCGCTTATCTTCGTCGCGCGTAAGCGCAACATGATGATCAGCCTCGCCATGCTCGCGCTCGAAGCAGCGCTCGCCGTCGTGCTCATCCTGATCATGAAGGACCGCGGCTTTCCGCAGGCATTCCAAGCGACCGGGCCGGCAATCGCGCTGTGCGTCGCACTGGCATTCGCCTCCATCGCCAAGTCCTGGCTGGCGAAGCGCCTTCTCGGCGCGCCGGTGTCAGGCTGGCGGTGGGATCTCGCCTGGGCCGCAACGGCCGGAGTGTTGGCCGGCGTCGGCGTGCGGTTGCTCTTGCCAGAGACTTTACAGCTGGTCGTTGGCGTCCCGGCGATCCTCGTCGCCTTCTTCTCCGTCCTTTGGACAAAGGGTTTTGGGCCCGAGGATCGCGAGCTCTTCCGCTTGCGCAAGGAAGAGGTTCGCGAGCTGCGCGAGGCCGAAGAGGCCGCCGGAGCGCGCGATCAGATCCGAGACGACATCGTCTGAAAGGTACTGCAGCGGCCCATGCCGACCGCTGCAGCCTTTGTCCCTTTAGTCGAACAGCTCCTCCAGGAACGACTTGCGCCGCTTCTTGTAGCCGTGCGGCTGATAATGTTGCTGCGGATAGGGCGAGGACACGGGCGGCTGGCGAACCGGTGGAGCCTCGGCCGTTGAGCGTTCGATGATCTTGTCGAGCTCGCCGCGGTCGAGCCAGACGCCGCGACAGCTCGGACAATAGTCGATCTCGATACCCTGGCGCTCCGACATCACGAGCTGGGTTCCGTCGGTCGGGCAGGGCATTCCTTGTGCGCGATTGTTCATTTGTCGGTCTCCTTCTGATCAGCGGGCTAGGCGTTTTGCAGGTTCGGCGTGAGGCCGTGGAGCCGGTCCTTCACGCGCAGCTTCAGCTTCTTGAGTTGGATCACCCGAAACGGGTCGGGCCAACGCCGCCGCAGCTCTCGCCGCAAGGCCTCGTCGATCCGCTGGTGCATTTCCAGCAACGTAAACAAACGGGGACGCATCATTACATTCCTCTCTTCAAACCGTGGGTTCGATCGGAGGATCCGCTACATTATGGGGGAGTTGGACTGCCCTCGTCGCGCATCGGATCACCCGATGCGGTCCGACATCACGCGCCCAAAAAGGGGTGGGCGCGCCAGAGGGGCCCGGTCCGCCCACAATAAGTGACGTCCTGCCCGCAGCCTTTCAAGAGGGGCGGGCCAGATCGTGCGGAGGCGGCGATCAGTGGCGGAAGTGACGCATGCCGGTGAAGACCATGGCAATTCCGGCCTCGTCCGCCGCAGCGATCACCTCGTCGTCGCGGATCGAGCCGCCCGGCTGGATGACCGCCGTCGCTCCTGCTTCAACCGCTGCGAGCAGGCCATCGGCGAAGGGGAAGAAAGCGTCCGACGCAACGGCCGAGCCGATCGTGCGCGGTTCGGGCCAACCTTGCGTTTCGGCAGCTTCGCGGGCCTTCGCGGCGGCGATGCGGGCGCTGTCGCGGCGGTTCATCTGGCCGGCGCCGATGCCGGCGGTAGCGCCGTCCCTGGCGTAAACGATGGCGTTCGACTTGACATGCTTGGCGACGGTCCAGGCGAACAGGCAGTCGGCGAGCTCGCGTTCGGTCGGAGCTCGCTTCGTGACCGTCTTGAGCATGTCGGGAGTCACCATGCCGTTATCGCGTGTCTGGACCAGCACGCCGCCGCAAATGGTGGTGGCGTATTGGCCGCCGCGGGCCGGGTCAGGAAGCGCGCCAGTCAGCAGCAGGCGAAGGTTTTTCTTGCGCGCAAAAATCGCCTTGGCCTCGTCGCTAGCCGCCGGCGCGACCGCCACTTCGGTAAAGATGCTGCAAATCGCCTGCGCGGTTTCAGCATCGAGCGGATGATTGGCGGCGACAATTCCGCCGAACGCTGAAACGCTGTCGCAGGCCAGGGCCGCGTGCCAGGCTTCGAGCAGGCTCGATTGGCTGGCGACGCCGCAGGGGTTGGCATGCTTGACGATCACCACCGTCGGTGGACCGTCATGGAACTCGGCAGCCAACTCGAGAGCGGCGTTGGCATCGTTGAGATTGTTGTAGCTGAGCTCCTTGCCCTGCACCTGTTCGGCCTGGGCAATGCCCCGCGCCGCCGGACCCGCCGAGGCGTACACCGCCGCCTGCTGGTGCGGGTTTTCGCCATAGCGCAGGGTCATCAGCAGCGGCGAAGACATCGCACGGCGCTCCGGCCACTGCTGGCGCTGGTCGACCCGCTGGAACCACATCGAAATGGCGGCGTCGTATGCCGCGGTCAGTGCATAGGCCTTGGCCGCGAGGCGCTTGCGGAACGCGAGGCTGGTCTGGCCGCCGTTGGCGTCGAGCTCACCCAGCAGCTCAACATAGTCGGCGGGGTCGGTAACGATCACGACATGTACATGGTTTTTGGCCGCCGAGCGCACCATCGACGGGCCGCCGATGTCGATGTTCTCGATCACCTCATCGCGGTCCGCGCCGCTGAGGACGGTCTGCTCGAACGGGTAGAGGTTGACCACGACGAGGTCGATCGGCGCGATCCCATGTTCCTCCATCGCCTTTACATGCTCTGGATTGTCGCGGACGCCGAGTAAGCCTCCGTGGACCTTCGGGTGGAGCGTCTTGACGCGTCCGTCCATCATTTCCGGGAAGCCTGTCAGGTCGGAAATGTCGCGCACCTGCGCTCCGGCCTCGCGCAAATTCGCGGCCGTGCCGCCGGTCGAAACGATCTCAACTCCGTGCCGAGCGAGACCGGCCGCAAGCTCGTCGAGGGCGCTCTTGTCGGAAAGCGAGATGAGAGCCCGGCGAACGGGAACGAGGTCGGTCATTCAAACTCCTGATTAGCTAGTGCGGCGGAACTGCCAGCCGATTTCGCCCCCGAGCGACGAGACCTCACCGACGATTAGCAGCTGGGTCGTGCGCTGTGGCTGGCCACGCCCGTCGATCCAAATGCTTTCCTCGGTCGTGAGCTGACCGCCGCGGCAACGGAAATTCCACGGCGGAGCGCTCTTCGAACGCAAGATCGCTCCCATGCCGTCGGCGGTCTCGGTCACCTCGACGCCGGGCGCGAGGTGAAAACGCACGGCGTAACCGACCAACTCCCGGATTTTCTTGCGTCCCCTGGCGATCAGCTGATCGGCGCCGCGCACTTCCTTTCCGTCGTTGCCGAGCATGAGGCTGCGCTTGTGAACGAGGCCGAAGGCGCGGACATAACCGTCGTGGCTCGCCTCGAGCCGGCTGGCGTCATTGTCCTCGCTGCGCTCGATCGCGACATCTTCCACGCCCTTGCCGAGCGACCAGTCCGCAAGAATGTTCGTCGAGTTCGTGTCCCCAAGGATCAACGTGCTGTGGGCGGCGGTGGTGCGCAGCGCCTGCACGAGGTCGTCGGACAATTCCGTCGGTACCGGTCCAGGCCCGCCGCAATTGACGACCAGGCGCTGAGGGCCGTCCGCAAGCTCGAGCCCGAGCGTGGACGCGGAGCCCTGCGCGGCCATTTTCGGAGGCGGAGGCGGCGCCGCATCGACCACAAGGATCGTCCCGAGCGCCGACAGCCGCTGATAGCCCCACCCCCGGGCGTTGCGCAGCGGGCGGGCACGCAGTCCGCAACCTTCGATGAGGGCCGTCAGCCGCGACGCGTCCCCCGCATTGCAGCCTTGCCAGCTCGATAACCCGCCATCGCCCAGAATGATGCCATGAAGTGCAGCAAGCGCCGCCGCCGAAGCCGCTTCGATTCCTTCGGGGATGGTCTGCTTCGCGGCCAGGTAGCAGGCACGCAGCAGGCCGAGCCGATCGACCAGCAACAGCTGCTCGAAAGGCGATCGGCTGATCAGGCCGCCATCGTCAAATTGCGCTGAGGAGAGTGCCCGGGATAACCCCGCCTCGCCGCGAGCGACCCGCGGGACGCCGCCCTGCACGAGCAGGCCGGCCGCGATCAGTCCGCACCATGCCGTAACGCGATCAATGCCTGCAGCAGCCTTGTCCGCGTTCGCATCCAGGTGGCGGGCTCCGCGGGCCAGCGTGTTGAGCAGCGCGGAACGGTACCCGCCGTCCGCGCTGGACAGGATGTATGGCGCGTATGCCGCCCAGAAGAGGATGCGCTCGCCCCAAAGGTGCGGTGCCCAGGCGTCATCCGCTTTCGTTCCGTGAGCAATGAGCCAACGGCCGACCATCGCTTCCGCAAGGCGCGCGCCATTCTCCCGGGACGCAGCCGCCGAGAGATCGCGGAGCCACGAGAAGCCCTGAAGCTGCTCCGCCAGCGGCCCATCCGAGCCGACAGCGAAGAAGTCGAGATCTGCAAGGGGAACTGTCTCGCTGCCAACTGTGAACTTGCCCGACAGCAAGGCTGCGCCGCGCTGCCGGTCGCCCTGCACATGATCGCGCGGCACCGCGACGAGCTTAAGCGCCTGGCGTGACGGCTTCAGGCGCGAAAGCAACGAGCCGCGGGCAAGCTTTCGGACGACATCGCTTTCGGCCGCCGAGCCCTTGGCGTTCATGCCCCGCCCCTGAGCGCCTCAATGTTGGTAGCGTAAGCCGAAGGTCCGCCGCGAAATGCAGCCGTGCCGGCGACGAGAACATTGGCCCCGGCATTCATGGCCTGCGGCGCGGTTTGCGCGTCGATTCCTCCGTCGACCTCAACCAACGCCGTCAGCTTCTCCTTCGCGATCCGGTTCGCGACGGCCTCGATCTTGCGGAGTTGGCTCGCGATGAACTTTTGGCCGCCAAAGCCGGGGTTCACGCTCATGACGAGGACCAGATCGATCTCCTCAAGCACATAGTCGAGCGCCTTTGCAGGCGTCGCTGGGTTGAGCGAGACGCCCGCTTTCTTGCCCAGCGCCTTGATCCGCTGGACGGTGCGGTGAAGATGCGGGCCCGCCTCCGGGTGGACGGTGATGATGTCCGCGCCGGCCTCAGCGAATGCCTCGAGGAACAGTATCGGCTGGCGAAATCATCAGGTGAACGTCGAACGGCTTGGTACTGTGCGGGCGGAGCGCTTTCACGACTGCCGGGCCGATCGTGATGTTCGGCACGAAATGGCCGTCCATCACGTCGACGTGAACCCAGTCGGCACCGGCTTCGTCGATCGCGCGCACTTCCTCGCCGAGCTTCGCGAAGTCGGCGGACAGGATGGAGGGAGCGATCAGTGGGCCGGCCATGGGCCCGATTAGACGCGAATCCCCGAGCTCCACAAGCGCGCTTGACCAAGGCGTATTATGTAAATAACACACCTTTTTCTCATGGAGGGGCGAGTGATGAAAATGCGCGTGTTCGGCGGCGTGGCGGTAGCATTGGCAATGGCAGCGCCGGCGCGGGCGATCCCAGCCGACTTCAAAGCGAAGGCGGACGCTCTATTGAAGAAAAGCTTCCCGGCAAACGGACCCGGTGCGGCCGCGATCGTCATGGAAGACGGCAAGATCGTCTACGAAGCGGGCCACGGACTTGCCGATGTCGATGCCAAGCGAGCGATCACACCGCTCACGGTCTTCCGGATGGGCTCGATCACCAAGCAATTCTCGGCCGCGATCATCTTGCAGTTGGTCGCGGAAGGAAAACTATCGCTCGACGACAAGCTTTCGAAGTTTTTGCCCGACTATCCCAAGCCCGGCGCCGACGGGACCATCGCGCAGCTGCTCAATCACACCGTTGGCGTCCAGAGCTACACCGGGATCCCAGGCTGGATGGCCAGCGACAAGCCGGCTCAGGCGATCACAACGGAACAGCTGATCGCGGAGTTCAAGAATCTGCCCTCGCCGTCCAAGCCCGGCGAAAAGTGGGCGTACAACAACAGCGGCTACGTCCTGGTCGGCGCCGTGATCGAGAAGGTAACCGGAATGCCGTGGCATCAGGCAGTCGAGGAGGGGATCGCCAAACCGCTTGGCCTGACCAGCGTCCGCTATGGCGTCGTCGAAGCCCGGACGCCGAACATGGCGCATGGCTATACCGAAAAGGACGGCCAGGTTGCGCCCGCGAAGGCGATCCACATGAGTGTGCCTCACGCCGCGGGTGCGCTCATCGGAACGGTCGAGGATCTCGCGAAATGGAACGCCGCCCTGAACGGCGGCAAGGTCATCCCGGCCGAGCTTTATGCGAAGATGACCGCGCGCACCCGCATGCCCGACGGGACGACCGAAGATTATGGATTCGGAATCTACAACCGTGAACTGCGCAGCCGAAAAGCACTGGGCCATAGCGGCGGGATCTTCGGGTTCACGACCGACAGCATCTATCTGCCAAAGGAAGATGTGTTCGTGGTCGTTTTCGCCAACAGCGACGAGCCCGCGACGAGCCCAGGCATGCTGACGATGGAACTGGCGGCGCTTGCTGTCGAGGACCCGTTTCCGGCATTCGAAAAAGCGGCTCTCAATGCGAAGGCCGTCGAACCCTGGGTCGGACTGTACAGGGTCAAGGACGGCGACCGGAAGGTCTTCCTGCGCGATGGAAAGCTGTTCACGCAGCGCACTGGCGGCTCGGAACTGGAGGCCTACGCCGCGGGCAACGGCAGGTATTTCTATCCGAAGTCGCTCACCTGGTTCGAGCTTAAGCGCGATGCCAAGGGCGCGCCCGTTGTCGCGATGTACCAGCCCGCCTCCGCAACACCCGAGGAGGCCGTGCGCAGCGGACCAATCCCGCCGGAGCCCAAGGCCGCCGACGTTCCGCGCGCGACTCTGCAGTCCTACGCCGGCGTTTATGATGCCCCCGTCGGCAAGCTGACTGTAGCCCTTCCAGCAGAAGGGCCTATGACGGTTCAGCTTGGCGGGCAGCGAGCAATCCCGGTGGTGGCGGTCAGCCAGACCGAATTTCGTACCCTGGGCGTTGATGCACGCATCGAATTCCAGACAGCCGGCGGAAAAGTGACCGGCGCCGTCCTGAAGCAGGGCGGAAGGGAAATACCCGCGAAGCGAGCGAACTAGCGGATGCGGAGCCGGGCTAGGAAGAAACCGTCGAGACCCCCGCGGTCTTCGAGCATGCCCGGGAGAATGCGAACCCAGCCTTGCGGTGAGGGCAGCACGAAATCGGGCAGTTCGCCGGGCTTCGGCGCATCGATGGCGAAACCCGAGTTGGCCTTGAGGAAGGTTGAGATGACTTCCTCGCCCTCCTGCGGCTCCAGCGAGCAGACGGAATAGACGAGCGCGCCCCCGGCCTTGAGCCAATGCGCGGCGCGGGCGAGGAGCTTCGACTGTAGCTCGGCCCCGGAGGCGATAATGTCGCGGCGGGCGCGATACAGAACTTCCGGGTGACGGCGGAAGGTGCCGGTTGCGGAGCACGGCGCGTCGAGAAGGATTGCGTCGAATGCCTGGCGCGGCTTCCAGATAAGCGCGTCCGCCTCGATGAGCTCGGCTTCGAGATGCGTCCGATCCAGGTTCTCGCGCAGCCTTGGAAGACGCGCTGCGAGCGCATCGACGGCGGCGACCCGATGACCCGCCGCTGCGAGCTGCATCGTCTTGCCGCCAGGCGCCGCGCAGAGGTCGAGCACGTCCTTTGCGGCAGCTGGAATCAATCGCGCGGGGAGCGATGCGGCAAGATCCTGCACCCACCACTGACCTTGGCCAAAGCCGGGCAAGTCGGTGACGGAGCCGCTTTCGATTCGCATATGGTTTGGTGCAATCGATTCTCCACCGTGCTCGGCCGCATAGGCCCGGGCGTCGGCATCTCTGGCGAAGCTGAGATCCAGCGGAGGACGTTTCGCGATTTGGCGACGTGCCGCCTGAACGGCCTCCTCGCCCCAGGCGGAATTCCAGCGCTGCTCAACATGATCCGGGAGGCGTGGCGCGTCGGCTACCGGGACGCCGCCCCTGAGCAAGGTACCGAGCACGCCGTGAACAAGTCGTCTCGGTCCGCCGTCGACCAGCGGAAGCGCGGTTGCGACGACAGCGTGGTCGGGCGTGTGCAGCCCGATCTTCTGCGCAAGCGCAAGCCTCAGCGCCATCCGCGCCTTTGAATCGTCGGGCAGGCGCTGGCGGGTCGCGCTGTCGATCAGCGCATCGAGGTCGGGGAGCCGCCGCAGAGTCTCGCCCGCGATGGCCATCGCGAGGGCCCGGTCGGGCGGGGACAGGCCGCGCGCGGAAGCGGTCGCGGCGCTGTCGAGCGTCTGACCCTTGCGCAGGGCGGCATCGAGCATCTGCAGCGCGGCCTGACGCGCGCCCAAACCTTCAACGCTTGGCATCGGTGGTCCGCATAATCATCTTGGAGCCATGAAACGCCCGAAACACCTCGACCCTCCGGCGACCTCAGTCCGTCTCCGCCGGTGCCGGAGCCTGAGCCTCTTCAGCCGCAGGACTCCCCTGCCGGCGAGGAGAAGAGGCTCGACCCAACGCGCTATGGCGACTGGGAAAAGAAGGGCATCGCGGTCGATTTCTAGATCCTTCCTCGTCGCCGGGCGGACGACTGAGGAGCGTTTCGAGCAGCTCGTCGATCTGGACCTCGCCCGCCAATAGCCCATCGACGGCCCCGACGATCGGCATGTCGATGCCGCGCTCGAGCGCGATGCGAGCGAGCACCGGCGCGGTGTACGCGCCTTCGGCGACAGTGCGGCGGTCCGCCAGCAGTTCGGCAGCCGCCCGCCTTCGCCGATGCCCTACCGAGCGAGAAATTGCGCGAGCTGGTCGAAGAGCAGGTGAGCACGAGGTCGCCGAGCCCAGATAGGCCGGCGAGCGTTTCGCGCCGAGCGCCCAAGCGACCGCCGAAGCGCGTCATTTCGGCAAAACCGCGCGCCGATCAGCGCGGCGCGCGCGTTTTGGCCGAGGCCGCTTGCCCTCGACGACGCCGCAGGCGATCGCGAGCACGTTCTTGACTGCCCCGCCGACCTCGGCCCCGGCGACATCGTCGGTGCACGTAGATGCGGAATGTCGGGCGCGCGATGCGGCTCCGCAGCTGCTCGCCGAGCGCGCGATCCTCCACCGCCAGCGTCACCGCGGTCGGCAGGCCGGCTGCGACTTCGTGGGCGAAAGTCGGTCCCGACAGCACCGCGACCGGTGGCTTCGGGACAGCACCTCGCGCGCGACCTCGTGGAGCAGCTCGCCGCTTCCTTCCTCGATGCCCTTGGAGCACAGCACCAGCGGCGTCGCGCCGTCGCGGCGCCTGCTCGAGCACGGAGCGCATGTGCTGGGCAGGCGTGACCACCAGCCAGGCGTCGCAACCGGCAAGCTCGCCGAGGTCGGAGGTCGCCCGGATCGCCGTCGGCTCGAGCGGGACGCCGGCAGGAACAGGCCGTTTTCGTGGCGGCGTTGATCGCTTCGACCACTTCCGGCTCGAGCGCCCACAGCAAGGTTTCGCGCCCGCCGGTCGCGGCGACCTGCGCCAGCGCCGTGCCCCAGCGCCGCCGCCGATTCCGACGATGCATCGAGCCTCATGCCTTCACCCCTGCGCCGCGGACTTTCTCCGCGCTCTCGTCGAGCGGCCAGCGCGCCCGCGCCGGCGCGTCGAGGCGTCGCGCAGCCCGGCAGCAAGCCGCTCGACGCCGGCCCAGGCGATCATCGCCGCATTGTCGGTGCACAGCCAGCCGGGAGGGACGCTGAAGCGCGCGGCCCTGAGCCTTCGCGCAAGTTCAGCAAGCGCATCGCGGATCGCGCTGGTTCGCCGCGACCCCGCCGGCGACGACCAGCGTCGGGCGCATCGCTGCCTGAAGCGCGCAGACGCGGTGCGGTCGACGAGACAATCGACCACCGCCTGCTGGAAGCTCGCGGCAACATCCTCGGGCCGGTGCTCGCCGGACGCGACCGCGCGCTGGACGGCGCTCTTGAGCCCGGCGAAGGAGAAATGCGGCTCGCCCGACCCGACCAGCGGACGCGGAAGCGGGACTGCGGCAGATCGCCCTGGCGCGCCAGCGCCTCGATCGCCGGACCGCCGGGATAGCCGAGGCCGAGCAGCTTCGCGGCCTTGTCGAATGCTTCCCCGGCGGCATCGTCGATGGTGGTCGCAAGCCGCCGGTATTCGCCGACGCCCGCGCACTTCGAGCAGCTGGCAATGGCCGCCCGACACCAGCAGCAGCAGATAGGGAAAGCCGAGGTCGGGATCGACGAGCCGCGGGCTGAGCGCATGGCCTTCGAGATGATTGACCGCGATCAGCGGCTTGCCCGCCGCCAGCGCCAGCCCCTTTCCGGCAGCAGCGCGACCATCACTCCGCCGATCAGGCCCGGGCCGGCGGTCGCGGCGACCGCATCGACGTCGCGCGATGTGACAGCCTGGCGTCCGCCAGCACTTGGCGAACGAGCCCGGGCAGGATCTCGACATGCGCGCGCGCGGCGATTTCCGGCACGACGCCGCCGAAGGGCTGGTGCGCGTCGTTCTGCGCCGACCACCGCCTGCGCGAGAATGCGCCGGTCGCTGGTGACCAGCGCCGCGGCGCTGTCGTCGCAGCGAGGATTCGAGGCCAAGGATCAATGCTCATTGCGCCTCCGGCCCTTTGCCTGATCCGCCGGAGATGCACTAGGGGTGAGCCATGCAAGGGCTTCGACTTGGAACTCGCGGTTCGCCGCTGGCGCTGGCGCAGGCGCGCAAAGTCGCGGCGGCGATCGAAATCGCCCAGCGCTGGCCCGACGGCTATGTCGAGATCGTCGCCGATCACCACCACCGGCGACAAGGTTACCAGGACCGGCCGCTGGCGGAGATCGGCGGCAAGGGCCTGTGGACGAAGGAGCTCGACACGCGCCCTGCTCGCCGGCGAGGTCGATTTCTGCGTTCATTCGATGAAGGACGTCGAGAGCGATCCGGCCCGACGGAAATCCACATCGCCGCGGTCCGCCCGCGCGGCGACGTCCGTGACCGGTCTGTCGGCGCCGAATTCGATCGAAGAGCTCAAGCAGGGCGCGATCGTCGGCACCTCCTCGCCGCGGCGCAAGGCGCAGCTGCTGCGGCTTCGTCCCGACCTCAAGATCGTGCCGATTCGCGGCAATGTCGAAACCCGGCTTCGCAAGGTAGAAGCCGGCGAAGTCGACGCGACCCTGCTCGCCGCGGCGGGCCTCAAACGGCTGGGAATCGAGCGCCGGCACCGCGATCCCGACCGAAATCATCCTTCCGGCGCCTGGCCAAGCGGTCATCGGGATGGAGTGCCGCACCAACGACACGCGAACCCAAAGCGTGCTGACGACCGTCAACAACGAGATCACCTATGACTGCGTGATGGCGGAGCGGGCGTTCACGCGCGCGCTTGGGCGGCGACCTGCTCGTCGCCGGTCGCGGCGTTCTGCGTCGCTCGAGGATGGCGACCTGCGCATGCGGGCGCAGCTGTTCAGCGAGGACGGCAGCCGAGATGGTCGAGGACCGGGCGGTGTTCGACTGCGGCGACTCGAAGACCGCCCGCTGAGCTGGCGCAGTCGCATGCTCGAAATGGCACCGGAATCGATCCGGAGGCTGTTCGCCCGGCCGATGAAGCGGGTGCTCGTCCTGCGCCCCGAACCGGGCGCAAGCGCCACTGTGAGACCGCGCGCGCGAACGCGGGCTCGACGCCGATCGCGATTCCGCTTGTTCGAGATCGAGCCGGTCGCCTGGGACGCGCCCGAGCCGCCGGGCTTCGACGGCCTGCTGCTGACCAGCGCCAACGCCGTTCGGCACGGCGGCGAGGACCTGAACGAGCTGCGCGGCGCTGCCGGTCCATGCCGTCGGCGCACGCTACCGCCGAGGCGGCCCGCGGAGCAGGTTTCGACATCGCCAGCAGTCGGCGAGGCGGGCGTCGATCGGCTGCTCGAGGTCGATCGAGCCTGGGCTTAGACTGCTGCACCTGTGCGGCGAGAATCGACAGGAACCGGACGGCGCCCCGCAGGAAATCACGGCGGTGACCGTCTATCGATCTCGGGAAAGGGACGACGTCGTGCTGAACGATATCGACGGGTCCGTTGCCCTGATCCACTCCACCCGCGCAGCGAAGCGCTTCGCCGAACTTGCTGACAGGATCGACAAAAGCGCGATTGCGATCGCGGCGATCAGTCCGGAAGCGCATGCGGCCGCGGGAGAAGGCTGGGCTGCCGCGGAAGCTGCCGCTTCACCCGACGACGAAGCGCTGCTGGCTCTCGCGGAACGGCTGTGCAACAACATCGCGGTCAAATGAACACCACGAGCTATCGACGGCAGACGGGCTGGGGCACACGGCTGCTGATCGGCCTGGTGCTGATCCTTGCAGGCGCTGCCGCTGCAACCTGGGGACTGGCGCACTACCAGCCGGCGGCGCGATTCCTCGGCGTGGCAGGCCCTCCGGAGTCCGTCACGCCCAGGCCCGTCGCATTGACGACGATCCCGCCAGCTCAACCGGCTCCTCAGCCACCAGCGAACGCACAGATTGCGAAGCTTGAAGCGCGTCTTGCCCGGGTAGAGAACGCAACGCAGCGGGCTGAAGGTTTCGCCGGCCGTGCCGATGCGCTGGTCGTCGCGTTCGCGGCGCGACGGGCGATCGATCGTGGCGTAGCCCTTGGATATCTCGAGCCGCTGCTGGTCGACCGCTTCGGGGCGCAGCACCAGCAAGCCGTCGTCCACCGTCATCACCGCATCGCGTCAGCCGGTACGGCTCAACGACCTCATCGGCGAATATGAGACGCTTGGACCAGACCTGCGACGCGGCGGACCGCAGGACAGCTGGTGGACCAATTTCCGCCGCGAGCTCGGCACCCTGATTGAGGTGCATCCCGCGAAGCGCCCTGCGGTCAATCCTGATGCGCGTTATCAGCGGGCCCAGCAAAGGCTCGTGACTGGGGACGTCGATCAAGCGCTGGCGGAGACCATGCGTCTACCCGGTGCCGCGAACGTGCAGCCATGGATCGCCAAGGCACGGCGCTACGTTGCCGCACATCGCGCGCTTGACGAGATCGAATCCGCCGCGCTCCTTGGGGCTCCTGCCCCTGCACAAGCCAGGCCGAATCCTCCGCAAGCCCAACCGCGCTGAAGCCTCGTCAACGGGCTTGGCAAGCGACCCGCACAATGCGAATCTCTGGGCACAGGGCACACAGCAGGCATTCAGCCGTGCGCTGCTAAGTGCCTGCCAAATGAGCGAAGTTTGGGGGGAGAATGAAGGCATGACGTCACCTCGGCAGCGCTTTGGGAAGCGTTTGGGGCTGGCGCTCGTGCTTCTTTCATCGGCGCAGGTCACCGCCTCGGCGGCGACGCAGCCCGGAATCCCGCAACCTGCTTATCGGCCAGCCGTCGCGCCCACTCCGCGGATTCAGCCCGCTCCGCAATATATCCGCGAGCGGGTCAACCAGCTCGGTCGGTCCTTCAACGGTCGGGTCGGCATCGCCGTGCGTTCCGTCGATGACGGCTGGAGCACCGGTTGGAAGGCGGACGAGCTTTACCCGCAGCAGAGCGTCAGCAAGTTGTGGGTATCGATCACTGCGCTGGACGCGGTCGACAGGGGCCGGGTGCGGCTCAGCGACAGGGTTACGCTGAGCCGGGGAGACCTCACGCTGTTCCACCAGCCGATCGCGGCGAGGATCCTGGGTGGCGGCTACTCGACGACGCTGGAAGATCTGATGTTCAAGGCGATCACGACCAGCGACAACACGGCCAACGACAAGCTGATGCGCTCGGTCGGCGGAGCGGAAGCGGTACGCCGGATGATCGCGTCGAAGGGTCTTGGAGCAATCCGCTTCTACAACGGCGAGCGGGCCCTGCAGAGCAAGATCGCGGGCCTGATCTGGAGCCCGAGCTATTCGATCGGCAACGCCTTCTACCAAGCGAGGAATGCTCTTCCGAAGAGCGTCCGGCAGGCGGCCTTCGATCGTTATGTGGAGGACCCGTATGACGGAGCGGCTCCGAACGCGATTGCTCGAGCACTGGCTAGCCTGAAGCGCGGCGAGCTGCTGTCCCCCGATTCCACACGCCGGCTGCTGTGGATCATGGGCAATACGAAGACCGGCGCGAATCGCCTGAAAGGCGGGTTGGAACCGGGTTGGTCGCTGAGCCACAAGACCGGCACCGGGCAGGTGCTGGGTGCCTACCAGGCGGGGTACAACGACATAGGGATCGTCACTGCCCCCGACGGACGCAGCTACGCGGTAGCGGTGATGATCAAGAAAACGTCGGTTCCGCTGCCCACGCGCATGGCCCTGATGAACAATGTCGTCCGCGCCGTGATCGCGCAGCACCAGATGCTGCGCGGCACGCCTTACGCATCGCAATACCGGAAGTGACTATTCCGTTCGCGAGGCGGCGGACCCGCCGAGCGGCTTCACATGCACGGTCTTGATGTTGACGAACTCCCGGATTCCGTAGGCTGAGCATTCTCGGCCGAACCCCGAATGCTTGACCCCGCCGAAGGGCGTTCGAGGGTCCGAGCGGACGTTCTCATTGACGAAGCTCATGCCGGCATCGAGCTCCTGCGCAGCGATGCGCCTGCCCCGATCCAGGTCCGAGGTCAGCACGCCTGAGCCGAGGCCGAATTCGCTGGCATTGGCAATGCGAATGGCATGCTGCTCGTCATCCGCGACAATGATCGCGGCGACTGGCCCGAACACCTCTTCGTCGTGCGCGGGCTGGCCAGGGAGCACGTTGGTGAGCACCGTCGGTGGATACCAGGCACCAGGACGATCCGGGACTTTGCCGCCCAACAGAAGCCGGGCGCCCTTGCGCATGCTCTCGGTCACTTGCCCGTGGATCTCGTCCCGCGCCTTTATGCTCTGCATCGGGCCGAGCTTTGTGCCCTCCTTCGTCGGATCGCCCATCTCAAAGACGCGCATCGCGTCGACCATCGCCTTCTCGAACGGCTCCAGGATCGAACGGATGACGATGAAGCGCTTGCCCGCGATGCAGCTCTGGCCGCCGTTGACCATCCGCGCGGTCGCTGCGACCTTGGCCGCCGCGACAACGTCCGCGTCCTCGAGGATCAGGTAGGCGTCGGCACCGCCAAGCTCGAGCACGCATTTCTTGAGGACCCCGCCCGACGCAATCGCGACGCTCCTGCCAGCCGCGACGCTGCCGGTCAGTGTCACGGCCGCGATATTCTCGTCCTCGATCAGCGCCTTTACGTCCGAGCTTGGAAGCAGCAGGGCGCGGAACAGGTCGCGCGGCGCGCCTGCCTGGTGCAGCACCTCCTCGATCGCGAGCGCGCAGCCGGGCACGTTGCTCGCATGCTTCAGCAGCGCGCCATTGCCGGCCATCAGCGCGGGCGCGACGAAGCGAAACACCTGCCAAAACGGGAAATTCCACGGCATTACCGCAAGCACGACGCCAATCGGGTTGAAGGTCACGAACGCTTCGCCGCCACCGATATCGACAGGCTCATCGGCCAGGTACACTTGCGCGTGCTCAGCGAACCATTCGCAATGGAAGGCGCATTTTTCGACCTCGGCGCGGCCCTCATCGAGTGTCTTGCCCATTTCGTCAGTCATCAGCCGGGCAAACTCGTCCTTGCGGGCGCGCAGGATTTCGGCGGCCTTGGCGATAATGAGCGCGCGGTCGGCAAAGGAAGTCCGGCGCCACTTCCCGAAAGCCTCGCGCGCTGCGGCAGCCGCGGATTGCGCCTCTTCCAGCCTATGGGAATTGTAGGTCCGGCCGGGCTGCCCAGTCGCCGGATTGACCGTCTGCAGCTGATCTCTCGCAGCCGGACGAGTCAGTTCAGCCTGTTCGGTCATCGCGAGTCTCCTTGCAGGAGCCGCATACAGCCGAGCGGCCACCGCACCAACGGCAGGCAGACGGTCGGCATGGTTCGCAAGACAGCTGGAGCGGGCGAAGGGATTCGAACCCTCGACCCTACCCTTGGCAAGGTTGTCAGACGCTTTCCACTGACAGGCGTATTCACGGTCAGGCATAAAGCCAACCACAAGCCCGTCGCAAAGCGATCGGTGTCAGACTTGCGAGTCGATCGGCAGGAGTTTCACGAGGTCGGCGGCGAACCGCCGGCCGAACCCCGTTTCGGGCTCGTCCCGATAGCTGACGATCTCGCCGTCCCGCACTGTTTCCCAGACAATCCCACCATTCGGGTCAAGAAAGACGCGGTAGCTGTTGGCGGGCGCGACGCCGGTCGCCATGTAGGCCGTCAGCCTCTCGGCGAGCTCCGGGCTTTCGATATAGAGGCCGGCTTCGGTGTTGATCACCGCAGATCGCGGATCGAGGTTGAAGCTGCCGATGAACACGGCCCTGCGGTCGAAGACCATGGCCTTGGTGTGCAAGGCCGCCCGCGACCGCTCGGAACGAAGCGACCAGCCCGGCCGGAAGGCGTCGGTGTCCGCGCGCAACTCGTAGAGCTCCATGCCGTTCTCGAGCAGGCGCCTGCGCGTCTTGGCATAGCACGAATGCGCCGCGAGCTGGTTGTTCGAAGCGAGCGAGTTAGTTAGCACGCGCACTCGTACACTGCGCTCGTGCAGCGCCTTGACAGTCGCCTGCGCCCCGGCAGGCAAGACGAAATAGGGCGCCTCGGCGAGCAGCTCCTCCTTCAGCTCGTCGACCCGTCCGCGTATGAAGGCGACCACGTCATCGGCCGCCTTGCCGCCGGCGATTGCTTCCGGGTCGTCGGCGACGATCCGGCCTGTCGTCCACACGAGACTGTCGCGCAGCTCGGCGCTCTGGGCCGCCAGCTCGCCAAGATCCTGGTCGATCGGGTAGGGGTAGTCGGCGGCGGCGATCTCTTGGCGCAAGCGGCTCAGGATGGCATCGAGGTCGGCGGCGCCATAGGCGCGCGCAACAATGGTTGCGATCGGCACGGTCGAGGCGCTGTTCCAGTATCGGTCGAATACCCCCGACAGATCGCCCACAACAGGCCCGACCGCCAGCACATCCAGATCACGAAAATTGGCGATACTGTTCACGCCATAATAGTCGTCGCCGATATTGCGACCGCCAACGATCGCCGCCGAATTGTCGGCCACCATCAGCTTGTTGTGCATGCGGCGGTTGAGCCGGCGGAAGTCAAAAAGGAAGTTTAGCCTGGACCACCTCCGGCTTTTGGTCGGGTTGAACAGACGGATCTCGACGTTGGGATGGGCATCGAGGGCAGCTTTGACCTGATCGCTGGCCTTGTAATAGGGATCGTCGACCAGGAGCCGCACCCTGACCCCGCGATCTGCCGCCCTGATCATCCGGTCGACGATGATCCGACCCGTCGTATCGCCGTCCCAGACATAGTATTGCATGTCGAGACTTCGCTCGGCCAGGTCGGCCAGCGCCAAACGCGTGATGAAAGCCTCGCGCGCATGGCTCAAGAGACTGAAGCCGGAGAGGCCAGGATGCGCGGCGACTGCCGGGCCGAAGAACTGGCCCAACCGCGTTGACGCGGTATGCTCGTGCCTCTTCATGCCCTTCATGCGGCGGCGCTGCCTAGTCCTCGGACGGTTGCTGTTAGGGACCTGAATGGCAACGTTTGGACCGCGCGGGTATCCGGACTTCTTACCTGTACGGCTTCCCTACCTCAGACCGCTGTCTCGGGAGCCAGAATTGTTTCGTGGCCGGTTGCGTCGCGAGCCTTTCAGAGGCCGAAGGTATCGGTCTGCATGCGCGCCTCACGGGCCGTGCTGCAGGATCCGTGCTCGATCCAATCGTCCGCTAGTTACCTATGCGTTACCTGCCGCAATGCAGGTAACGATCAAAAAAGCCGGAAAACTGGAGCGGGCGAAGGGATTCGAACCCTCGACCCCAACCTTGGCAAGGTTGTGCTCTACCCCTGAGCTACGCCCGCTCTGAGCTGAACGCCGGGGCGCTGAGCGCTATCCGGCGGAGGTGAGGCGCGCGCCTAGCATGCTCTTCGCCGCCCCTGCAAGGGTCCGCTGATACAGCTTGTGAGGCAGCCGCCAGCCGACCATATGGGCGCTGAGTAGCGGAATCATAGGGAGCATTCGAAAAGCGTGGCGACCCTGGGTGTGAGCGAAGCCGAGCGCGAATCAATCGAGCGCTTCGAGCAGGAGGTGATCCATCCCTCCATGACGTCGCTCGTCATCCTCGATTTCTGGGCGGAATGGTGCGGCCCATGCAAGCAGTTGTCGCCGGTGCTGGACAAGATTGCAGGCGACTATGGAAGCCAGGGCGTCCGGCTCGCCAAGATTGACGTCGACAAGGACAAGCTCCTTGCGGCGCAGTTCCGAATCCAGTCGATCCCGACCGTCTACGCGATCTACCGCGGTCAGCCGGTCGCGGACCTGACCAACTATCGCACCGAAGGCCAGCTTACGAAGGCGCTCGACCAGTTGCTGGCTCAGCTGAAGATCGAGCCGGAGGGAGCAACGCCGCAGGCGCAGATCGAGCCGCTTCTCGCAATGGGCGAGCAGGTGTTGGCCGATGGCGATGCCTCGCGTGCGGTGTCCATCTTCCGGCAGGTGCGCGACATGGCGCCGGAGAATGCGGAGGTCATCGGCGGCCTCGCGCGCGCCCTGATTGCTGCCGGTGAGAGTGATGAAGCTCGCCAGGTTCTCGATGATCTCCCGGTCGACCTTGCGGCCAAGCCGGAAATCTCCCGTGCCAGAGCCGCCCTCGAAGTGGCGTCAGCTCCGTCTGCGGCGGACACGAGCGGGTTCGAACAGCGGCTTGGCGCGAACCCCGACGATCACGAGGCCCGCTTCGAGCTGGCTTCGGCGAAGATGGCAGCCGGTGACCGCGACGGAGCGGCCGATGCGCTGCTGGAAATCATAACGCGCGATCGCCAGTGGAACGAGGGTGCGGCGCGCAAGCGCTTCCTCCAGCTCTTGGAAGCGCAGGGCCTGGAAGACCCTTGGTCCAGCGCGCAGCGTCGCCGGCTTTCCGCCGTCTTGTTCACATGAGCCGGCTGATCCGGCTGCCGATCTTCCCGTTGCCGGGCGCGATCCTGTTCCCGCGCTCGCAGCTCCCGCTGCACATTTTCGAGCCGCGCTATCGCGAAATGGTGCGCGATGCGATCGATGGCGCCGGCCGGATCGGCATGATCCAGCCGCACCGGCTCGACGACGACAACCAGGCGCCGCTCTACGGGGTCGGCTGCGTCGGAGAGATTGTCGGCATCGAAGAGCTGGACGATGGGAGGTTCAACATCGTGCTGCTCGGAACGAACCGCTTTCGGTATCTGCGGGACCTAGAGGTAGACTCATCCTATCGCTGCGCCGAGGTCGATATCGAGGCACTCGATGACGAGGAACCGCCAGCGCTGTCGATCGCCGAGCGCGCCGAGGTGGAGCGCGAGGCTCGGCGGCTCGGAGATGCGATGGGCCTTGCGGTGGATTGGGACGCGGTCAGCCGGCTCGACGACGAGATGCTCGTCAATGCGATCGCGCAGGTCGCGCCGTTCGATGTGGGAGCGAAGCAGGCTCTGCTCGAACAAGCCGCGCTGACAGGCAGGGCGGACCTGCTGGTCCAACTGATGCAATTCCACCGCGCAGCCGTGAACGGCGGAGTTGAGGTCGAGCCGACGATCCAGTGACTAGATCGGCAGTCCTCTAAGCAGTAGCGGCAGTTCGCCGCCGGTACCGCGGGCTTCGCTCATCAGACGGGTCCTGATCGGCGAAATGCGATCGATCAGACCCATTCCGAATCGGCGGACGGCGGACGCGGTCTTGCCAGGAACGCTATAGATTTTGGTCAGGCTATCGGTGGCGAATGCAACCGATAGGGCATCGATCGAGCGCCAGCGCTGGTAGCGGTCCAGCAGTTGCTTGTCGCCGAGGTCTAGGCCGAGCCGCGCGCCTTCAACCAGCACCTCGGCCAGCGCCGCGACATCGCGAAAGCCGAGGTTCAGGCCTTGTCCGGCGATCGGATGAATTGCGTGGGCGGCGTCACCGATAAGCGCCAGCCGCTTGGCCGTTATCTGCGCCGCATGATGGAAACCGAGCGGGTAGGACGAACGCGGCGCAAGCATTGCGATCTTCCCGAGAAAGCCGCCCATCGCCGCCCCGGCCTCCGCCGCGAAATCCTCGTCACTGAGCGAGAGCCAGCCCGCCGCGTCGTCCTGCTGCACCGACCATACGATCGCCGAGCGATGACCGCTTGCATCGTCGGTCATGGGCAACAGGGCGAATGGGCCGGACGGGTAGAAAATCTCATAGGCGACATTGTCATGCGCACGCTCGTGCCGGAGGACCGACACGATCGCATGGTGATTGTAGCGCCAGCGCGCCACCCGGATTCCGGCGGCTTCGCGCGTGGTCGATCCACGTCCATCCGCAGCAATCAGCAACGGAGCCTTCAATGTGCGCCCATCCTCCAGCGACACGATCACGCCATGGTCCGCTCTATCGACCGTCTTCACCGTCGATTTCCACAGCAGCCAGCTGTTGCGCCCGGCCTCCGCACGCGCCTGCAGCGCGGCACGCAAGTGGCGGTTCTCGTGCATCCAGCCCAGCGGCTCGTCGTCCTCTGCATCGAAGTGAAGCCCGCCAGGCTCCAGTCCGTCTGCGACGGCGATCGTACGGATCGGGCAGCCGGCCTCGGCAAGCTTCTCTGTCACGCCGATCGTTTCGAGCATGCGCATCGAGCTCGACGAGACCGCGCTCGTGCGGCCATCGAACGACGCGTCTTTGCGCAGGCTTGGATCGGCCGGGTCGACGATGATCGCTGACAGGCCGCTCGAATCCAACGCGGATGCCAGCGCCAGGCCGATCATTCCGCCGCCAAAAATGATCACATCCGCGCGATCCATGGCGCCGCCCTACGCTTGCGGCGCAATGTCGCCAACAGTTCGCTTGACCGCGGAGTCCGCGTGGAGGATTTTATCCAAGGATTGATTGGGGGTGGGAGATGGCGACCGTAGCTGCGCGCGCGCCGAAACGTGAACTGGCGCCCGACTGGCGCGATGCTCTGCGCGCCGCGATTCGGCGCCTGGCGGTCCGGAGCTGGGGCGCGATCCTGATCGCGCTCAGCTTTGCCGGGGCGTTCGCGGTCGCCACGCATAACCCAACCGACCCCTCCCTAAGCACGGCCGCGGGCGGCCCGCCAACAAACTGGCTCGGAAGCACTGGCGCTTACTTCAGCGACGGTCTGCTGCTCCTATTCGGCATCGGCTCGATCCTGTTGCTTCCGGTGATCGCACTGGCCGGGCTGCGGATGCTGCGGCTGCAGCCCGCCGGCCGGGTTGGGCGCAGCCTCTCCCTTGCCTCGAGCGGGGCGGTGCTTCTCGGCATTGCGCTAAGCCTGACCAGCGCGTCCGCGGTTTCGGGATTCCCCGCCGGTTGGGGAGGCGCCATCGGGCTGGCCATCGCGCACGCGATCGACTTGGGCCTTGCGCTCATCCCCAATGCATCGATCGCTGGCCCCGCGCGACTGACCATTCTCTTGTTGTTCGGGCTCGCTGGCTTGGCGGTCGGCTATGTCGCGCTCGGCCTAAATTCCGAAGAAACGGGTTGGGTCCGGGGAATGCTTCGGCGGCAGCCTCGCGAACGGCGCGCCACGCCCCGGCGGACGGAAATTGCCGAGGACCGACCCGTCGCTGCCGCTCCGCCGCGACCGAAGCCGGCCGTGGCCGTCGCCGAGCCAGCGCGAGGCGTCGCGCCTGCGATCCGCGGCCAATTGCGCAAGCCTTCGGCCCAGCCCAGCCTCGCCCTGGGCGATAGCTATCAACTGCCAACTGTCGACCTGCTTGCGGCGCCTCCCGAGAAGGCCAAGCAGCAGATCGATCGCGCGGGGCTGGAACGCAACGCCCGGCTGCTGGAGACCGTGCTGGAAGACTTCCACGTCCGCGGGGACATCGTCGAGGTCCGGCCCGGTCCCGTCGTCACCATGTACGAACTGGAGCCCGCGAGCGGCATCAAGGCGAGCCGCGTGATCCAGCTTGCGGACGACATCGCACGGAACATGTCGGCCCTGTCCGCGCGCGTTGCGACCATCCCTGGCCGCAGCGTCATCGGCATCGAGCTGCCAAACCCCAAGCGCGAGGCGGTGAGCCTGTCCGAGCTGGTCGGAAGCCAGGCTTTTGAGGACCAGAACATGGCCCTGCCGCTGATCCTGGGGAAGAATATATCCGGCGACCCGGTCATCGCCGACCTGGCGCCGATGCCCCACCTGCTCGTCGCCGGAACCACCGGGTCGGGCAAGTCGGTCGGCCTCAACTGCATGATCCTCTCGCTCCTGTACCGGTACGGCCCCGACCAGGTGAAGATGATCATGATCGACCCGAAGATGCTGGAGCTCAGCAGCTACGACGACATCCCGCACCTGCTGTCGCCGGTCGTGACCGAGCCGCCGAAGGCCATCCGGGCGCTCAAATGGGCGGTCGAGCAGATGGAGGAGCGCTATCGGATGATGGCGAACCTGGGCGTGCGCGCATTGCCAAGCTTCAATGCCAAGGTCCGCGAGGCCAAGGCGAAGGGTTCGAAACTGGGTCGGCGGGTCCAGACCGGCTACGATGCCGATACAGGCCAGCCGCTCTACGAGGTCGAGGAGCTGGAATACGAGGTTCTACCGCAGATCGTCGTTATCGTCGACGAGCTCGCCGATCTCATGATGACCGCCGGCAAGGAGGTCGAGTTCCTGATCCAGCGCCTCGCGCAAAAGGCGCGCGCGGCGGGCATCCATCTCATCATGGCGACGCAGCGGCCATCGGTCGACGTCATCACCGGCGTGATCAAGGCCAACTTGCCGACACGAATCAGCTTCCAGGTCACCAGCAAGATCGACAGCCGCACGATCCTAGGCGAGCAGGGTGCCGAGCAGCTGCTGGGCAAGGGCGACATGCTCTACATGCCCGGCGGCAAGCAGATCATCCGCGTCCACGGGCCGTTCGTCAGCGACGAGGAGGTCCGCGCGGTCGCCGAGCATTGGCGGCGGCAGGGTGCCCCTGAATATATCCAGGCGGTCACCGAAGAGCCCGAGGACGGCGGCTATCTCTTTGACGGACAGCCCACCGGAGAGGACGATCCCGACACCCAGCTTTACCGAAAGGCGATCCAGATCGTGGCTGAAAGCCAGAAGGCATCGACCTCATACCTGCAGCGCCAGCTTCGGGTCGGCTACAACAGCGCCGCGCGGCTGATCGAGCGGATGGAGAAGGATGGCCTCGTCGGCCAGCCGGACCACGTCGGACGCCGTGAGGTGCTGATCGACCCCGATGGGCACCCGATCTGAGGCTGAACGGAACGGAACGGAACCGGAAGGTTCAGTCCGCATTCAATGGCCGAACCCCATTCGGGGCGCCAAATCCCCAGGAGTTTTGGACATGACATTGACGAGCAATCTTGCGCGCGTACTGCTCGCATCGGCAGTGGTCGCAGCTGCTCCAGCAAGTTCGGCCCCGCAATCCGCGGACCTTGCGCGGCTCAAGTCTCATATCGCCGCCGTCCAGACGATGACGGCGAACTTCACGCAGACCGACGCCCGCGGTCGGTCCGCCGCCGGCACGCTGCAGCTCAAGCGGCCGGGCCGCGTCCGATTCCAGTATGGAAGCGGCGATCTCCTGCTAGTTGCCAACGGAAAGACGTTGAGCTTCATCGACTATCAGGTCGGCCAGAAGTCGAGCTGGCCGGTTGGGCGAACGCCGCTTGGAGTGCTGCTTTCGAGCTCCCCCGATTTCAATGGCAAGGCCGAAATCCTGCCGAGCGACAATGCACGCGTCGTGGTCGCCCGAGCCCGCAACACCGGGCAGTATGGACAGCTGACGCTCGCATTCTTGCGAAGCCCCTCGGCGCCCGGCGGTCTACAGCTCTACGGATGGACGGCGATCGATCCGCAGAAGCGGCGGACAACGGTTCGGCTGTCCAACGTGCGATACAACGTGGCCGTCCCGGAAAGCGCGTTTTCCTACGCCAACCCGAAGAAACGATAGGATAAAAATAGTTTCAGATTGCGACGCGTTCATCGCAATGACAGGCGATTAGTCCTAAATAAGCTTTCGATTCTGCAACTTGCCCTGGGTTTCCCCCTGTTACCGGGGTGTGCGGAATCCCTTGCGTGACGAACGCTAGGCGGCCCTCGCTCCAAGCCCCCGGAGCGGGGGCCTTTTTCTTATCGTCGTGAGGAGGGTAAGCGGGCTTCGTGGCTACACGGTTGAAAATTGCATCCTGGAACATCAATTCGGTTCGAGCGCGGACAAGCCTCGTCGAGCGCCTCATCGCTGAGCACCAACCGGACATCCTGTGCCTCCAGGAAACGAAGGTGCTCGACGGCATCTTCCCGTTCGAGCTGTTCGACCGTCATGGTTACGCACATCGACACCTGAACGGTCAACGGATGCACCACGGCGTGGCCATCCTGAGCCGTGTTCCATTGAAGGATCCGGGCAAGCACGACTGGCAGGACAATGGCGAGGCGCGCCACGTCGGCGCCCGGCTCGAATGCGGCATCCGGCTCGAGAATGTCTATGTCCCGGCCGGCGGCGACACGCCGGACCGCACGCTCAACCCCAAGTTCGGACAGAAGCTCGACTTCATCGAGCGCATGACGCGCTGGTCCGAGGATTTGCGCGAGCCGACCATCATCGTCGGCGACTTCAACGTCGCGCCGCTCGAATGCGATGTCTGGAGCCACAAGGCGCTGCTCAACGTCGTCAGCCATACGCCGGTCGAAGTCGATGCGCTGACAAGACTGCAGCAGGCTCACGGCTGGATCGACATCGGTCGCAAATTCGTCCCCGCGCCCGAGCGTTGCTTTACCTGGTGGAGCTATCGGTCTCCCGACTGGACGAAGAATGATCGCGGCCGCCGGCTCGATCATATGTGGGCATCACCGGCCCTTGCGGCGCACCTTGCCGCCCACGAGGTCCTTGAGCCCTGTCGCGCGTGGGAGCGCCCATCCGACCATGTGCCCCTAATCTGCGACATCGAGATTTGACGGCTGCGGCGCCAATTCGACGGGCGATCGCCGCACTTCGGGCGGGTCGCCCAGTGCGCATCGAAGGCACGGAGCCAATTGCCATCGTCGCCGTGGAGACTGCGACGCCCGAATTGCTGGACATCGTCGATCCTGATCGTGATGCGCGTCTGCTGATCAGCGGCGCTCGTGCGGCCGCACTTGCCCTGGCAAACGAGCGCGACGCGGCGGACCCCGCGCAGCCGGTGCTCGTGCAAAGAACTCCGTGGCTGGACGTCGAGACCGCACTCGCGCTGGCAGATCCAGGGCGAGACCTTGAGCGCGGACCCGCAGGCCCACTCCATCCGGTTCCGATGGACTGTGCCGAGAGCGCGAAAGCGGCGCTGTCGCTTGCGCGGTCCGCGGGGTTGCTTCCGGCTCTCTGGGTCCTCCCGACTTCCGACGCCGGTGCGAGCGTTTCGGCTGCGGAGATCAGCCAGGTAAATCAGGCCCCGGCCATAGACATGGTCGCCAGGGCCAAACTCCCGCTTGAAGGCATGCCCGACACGCAAATTGTCGCGTTTCGCGCGTCCGATGACGGGCAGGAGCATGTCGCGCTGATCGTCGGCGCGCCGGGCGGGAGGCCGCCGCTCGTCCGGTTGCATAGCGAATGCCTGACCGGCGATGTGTTCGGGTCCCTCAAATGCGATTGCGGTCCTCAGCTCAGGGAGGCGCTCAAGATCATCGGGCAAACCGGGGGCGGGGTACTTCTTTACTTGCGTCAGGAGGGCCGTGGCATTGGTCTCGCCAACAAGCTGCGCGCCTATGCGTTGCAGGATCGCGGGCTGGATACAGTCGACGCCAATCGGCGCCTCGGCTTCGCGGACGACGAGCGCGACTATGGACATGCCGCGGCAATGCTTCGAGCACTCGGAATTGACGAGGTCAGGCTGCTTACCAACAATCCAAACAAGGTCGCCGGCCTAGAAGCCGCGGGGATCAAGGTCGTGGAGCGGGTCGCTCATCACATGCCGGCCAACCCGCACAATGCGGACTATTTAGCCACGAAGCGCAAGAAGAGCGGGCATTTAGGCTAATCGAAGAAGCGTCCGCACCTCGTCGAAATCGTAGGCGATGTCTTTCACCCCGAGGCTCCTCAACATGTCGTCGTGACCGTCGAGGCAGTGGGCGCCGGCGGCCAAGCCAATCACGCGAGCGCCCGACGCAAGCGCGCCCGTCGCCCCGACCCTGGAGTCCTCGATGATCACGCAATCCTCGATTGCGACGCCGAGCTGCTGGGCGGCGAAGAGGTAAAGGTCCGGCGCCGGCTTGCCGCGTTCGACGTGCTCCCGGCCGCTGTACACATGATCGCCGAAGGCGTCGGTAAGCTTGAGGTGATCTAAGTGTCCGCGGACCCAGCGCGTCGAGCTGGAGGACGCAACCGCCTTCGGCTTTTCCGGCGGCAGCGATCGGACGAACTCGACTGCTCCGGCGACTGCCGCCACTCCGTCCCGCAGTGCCCGCACGCTCATCGCTTTCAGTCGATCGTGAAAGTCAGACGGGAGCTGCGTACCGATCTTTTGCTCGATCGCGCCAATGAAACTGCCGCCGCTGAGGCCCACGTAAAGTTGAAGCGTGTCCTCGACGCTATGTTCGTGCCCGAATTCAGTCAGCAGGGCGGCCAGCTCACGGTTGCCCTCATATTCGCTTTCGAGGAGCACGCCGTCGAAATCGAAGATGATCGCCGCAAAATCAGGCATCGTCTTCGAAGAGTGCGGTGCCGACGCGAACAGCAGTCGCGCCCAAAATCACCGCCTGACGATAGTCCGACGACATGCCCATGCTGAGGCCGGTGACGTCATGACGCCGCGCGATCTTCGCCAAAAGCGCGAAAAACGGCGCTGGTTCAAGGCCGATCGGCGGAATGCACATCAGCCCCGCCACGCGCAGCGGCGAAGCTCGAGCCGCGGCTAGAAGGTCTCCAAGCTCGGCGATCGCGCATCCCCCCTTCTGCTCTTCCTCGCCGATATTGACCTGCAGGTAGAGGGAAGGACGGCGGTCCGATTTTCCGGCCGCGCTGACGAGCGCTTCCAGCAGGGACGCCCGGTCGAGCGAATGGATAGTCTCGAACAGCTGCACCGCCTCGTCGGCCTTGTTCGATTGCAGCCGGCCAATCCCGTGCAAGCGCACGTCGGGGTAACGATCGAGCAACGGAAGCCATTTGGCAGCGGCTTCCTGAACACGGCTTTCCCCGAAGTCCCGCTGGCCCGCCTCAATCAGCGGCTCGATCTCTTCGGCCGGGCGGCCCTTGCTCACGGCGATGAGCTGGACCTCGGCAGGGTTCCGGCGCGCAAGGCCGGCCGCATTGGCGATGGTGTCTAGGACGCGCTGGCGGCGCTGGGCAGCAAGGCTCATCGATGGACGCTATAGGGACGCCGATGGGACCCCGCCAGCAGACATGGCCACGTGTGTGGCTGATGACCGACGAGCGGCTAGGCGACCGGCTGTGGAACGTGATCGACCGGCTGCCCGAAGGGGAAGCGGGGATCGTCTTTCGCCATTATAGCCTCGCGGTCGAAGTCAGGCAGACGATTGCGCGACGCGTTGCGGGAATTGCTGCCCATCGCGGCCTCACGCTGGCAGTGGCCGCGGATCCCGATCTGGCCGCTAGGCTTAGCGCGGATTTGGTACACAATCCTGTGCTACTGCCTTGCCCGCTGCCATTCTCGCGCTCCGTGCACAGCGTGGACGAAGCGAAGAGAGCTCATTCCGATGGAGCGGCGCTGGTTTTCGTCTCGCCGGTACATCCGACCAATTCTCATCCCGGGCAGCAGGCGCTGGGCGTTAGACGAGCATTGGAGATAGCGGAAGCTGCGGCGGTGCCGGCGCTGGCCCTAGGCGGCATGAACGCGCAAAACTTCGCGGACCTGCCGTCAGGCCGCTTCTACGGTTGGGCTGGGATCGACGCCTGGATTTAGGCGTCAGAACTTGAACGCGGTGCCGACGTATACCGCCTGGCTGTCGCGCCGCACGTCCTGCTGGGTCGACACGCGATCACGCTCGATATTGTAGCGAACGCCGCCGGTGACCGCGACACGACGCGAAAGGTCGTAGGAGCCGCCGAGGTCGAGCGAATAGTTGTCGCCCTTGCGAAGCGCCGGAAGCGCTCGTCCATCGCCACGCTCGGCGCCGACTGCAACGCGCGTCGTCAGGCGCTTGTTGAGCGAATAGCTGACACCCACCACAGCGGTTTCCCGGCCGCCCAGCGCGCTGTTCGCCGATTGGACCTTGGCGACGTCGCCCGAAACGGCGAATTGCTTCCAGCCGATGGCTGCGCCGAGATTGTAGCCGGTGGGCTTAAGAGCATCGACCGCCGCCGTTTCGGGGGCCGCAGCAAGGCTGGCCGCGGTTGGCGCAGCTGCCCGGGCGCGAACCGCCACACGGACCTGTGACGGACGCCCCTTCGCCGGAGCAGGCGTGAACTTGAAATCGGTCAGCGCGAGACCCTTGGTCGTGCCGAGAGCGGCAGCGAGCTTGGGATCGGCGTTGGCCGGGGTGAAGGACGCAACGGGGTTGAAGCTGACCGAAACGGCCGCCGGACGCTTCTTGGTGCCGGTCGCTGCGATCGCCGGAGACAGCACGAGGCCACCAGCCGCGAGCGCGGCCAGCAGTCTGGCTTCCTTCCGTTGAACGATCTTCAGCAACACGAGAACTCCCTGTTCGCGAGTTGATATAGCCTTCAACAGCTGTCGGTTCCATGACTCGGAGTCGATTCCTTCAACAGCTGTTGCCGAGTCACCACAATCGTGCGTCGTCGCGGGACACCTTGCGAGAGGAATCGCAGCATCTATAACGCCGCGGACCGACTGTTCCGAGGATGTTTGATGACCCGCTTGCACAAGATTGCTGCCGCCCTTCTGGTATTGACCCTCGTTGGGCCAGGGTGCGCGAAGAACAAGACCGTCCCGAACCGTCTTGCGCCGTCCAGGGTAACGACGATCGGCGTGAACAGCTATCTGTGGCGCGCGGCGCTCGACACGGTATCCTTCGCGCCCTTGCTTCAGGCAGACGCCAACAGCGGCGTGATCATCACCGATTGGTACGCCAACCCCCGCTCTCCGGGTGAAAGGGTCAAGCTCACGGTTGCGATCCTCGACCAGGATCTTCGCGCCGATGCGCTTCGCGTCTCCGCTTCGAGGGAAGTCAGCCAGAATGGCGCCTGGGTTGCGGCTCCCGTTTCCGCCGCCACTGTCCAGAAGCTCGAAGACATCATCCTGACGCGTGCACGCGATCTCCGCCGCGTCGCTGTTCCCGGCTGATTTGCCGCGGCATGAGCAGCCGATTTAACCCGGCTGAGGCCGACCGTCGCTGGCAGGAGCGCTGGGCGGAGCAGGAAACCTTTGCCGCGGACAGCGCGAGCAGCAAGCCTAAGTCCTACGTGCTCGAGATGTTTCCCTATCCGTCGGGACGCATTCACATGGGTCATGTCCGCAACTACACGATGGGCGACGTGCTCGCCCGCTACCGTCGAATGCAGGGCTTCGAAGTGCTTCACCCGATGGGGTGGGACGCGTTTGGGATGCCGGCGGAGAACGCGGCGATGGAGCGCGGCGTCCACCCCGGCGAGTGGACCTGGGCCAATATCGCGACGATGCGAGAGCAGCTGAAGAGGCTCGGCTTCGCGCTCGATTGGTCGCGCGAGCTCGCGACCTGCGACCCGAAATATTACGGCCAGGAGCAGGCTCTGTTCCTCGACCTGTTCGCGGCCGGGCTGGTCTATCGCAAGGAAAGCGAGGTCAACTGGGATCCGGTCGACATGACGGTCCTTGCCAACGAGCAGGTGATCGACGGCATGGGCTGGCGGTCCGGCGCGCCCGTTGAGCGCCGCAAGCTTGCCCAGTGGTTCCTGAAGATCACCGATTTCGCCGATGAATTGCTCGAGGGCCTGAAATCGCTGGAGCAATGGCCCGAGAAGGTTCGCCTGATGCAGGAAAACTGGATCGGCAGGAGCCGCGGGCTGCAGTTCCGCTTCCGCCTCGCGGCGCCCGTCGGTGGCATCGACGGGGTCGAGGTTTTTACCACGCGTCCTGACACGATTTTCGGCGCGAGCTTCGTCGCCGTCGCCGCCGATCACCCGCTCGCGCAAGCGGTCGCCGCGGAGGATCCCGAGGCGGCGCAGTTCGTCGCGGAATGCCGGGCCGGAGGCACAAGCGCTGCTGAAATCGAGACGGCTGAGAAGAGGGGATATCGCACCTCGGTCGAGGCCGTTCATCCGCTCGATCCCGATTGGCGGCTTCCAGTCTACATCGCGAATTTCGTGCTGATGGACTACGGCACCGGCGCGATCTTCGGCGTGCCTGGCCATGATCAGCGCGATTTTGAATTCGCGAATCAATATCAATTGCCGATCCGCCGCGTCGTTGCCGCCGGGACCGAACTTGCGTCGGAACCCATTGGCAGCGAGGCCGAAAACACTCTGGGCGTGGCCGTCAATTCCCGTTTCCTGGACGGCCTTGGGTCCGAACAGGCAGCCGCGGATGTCATTCGCCGAGCCGAGGAGGCCGGATGGGGTAAGGGAACCACGGCCTACCGCCTCCGCGACTGGGGCGTGTCGCGCCAGCGTTACTGGGGCACGCCGATCCCAATCATCCACTGCGATGCATGCGGGCCTGTCCCCGTTCCCGCCGACCAGCTTCCGGTGACGTTGCCGGAGGACGTGAGCTTCGAGGCCCCGGGGAACCCGCTCGACCGCCATCCAACCTGGAAGAACGTGTCCTGTCCTGCCTGCGGCGCAGCCGCACGGCGCGAGACGGACACGCTCGACACGTTCGTCGATTTCGGCCTGGTATTTCATTCGCTTTGCAAGCCAGCCGGAGGACCGGCCATTCGACCGGGCCGAAGCGGAGGCCTGGCTGCCCGTCGGCCAATATATCGGCGGCGTCGAGCATGCTATCCTTCACCTGCTCTACGCGCGGTTCTGGACGCGGGCGCTGGAGCGGATCGGTCGAATTGGAATATCGGAACCGTTTGGCGGCCTGTTCACGCAAGGCATGGTCACCCATGAAACCTATCGCGCAGGCGATGGCAGCTGGCTCAGCCCCGATGAGGTGCGCAAGGACGGAGACGACTGGATTCATATCGAAAGCGGCCATCCGGTTACGCCCGGCCGCATCGAGAAGATGTCCAAGTCGAAGCGGAACACGGTGGACCCGGAGCCGATCGTCGCGAAATACGGCGCGGACGCGGTGCGCTGGTTCATGCTGTCGGACAGTCCGCCGGAGCGTGACCTGGAATGGTCGGAGGCGGGGATCGAAGGCGCTTCGCGCTTCGTGCAGCGCGTCTGGCGTCTCGTGAACAGCATGGGCTCCGCAACGGATGCCGATGACAAGCTGCAACGCAAGCTGCATCGGACGATCGCCGCTGTCGGCGAAGCCGTCGAGGGGCTGCAGTTCAACAAGGCAGTCGCCCAGCTCTATGAGCTCGTCGCCGCCATCGAGAAGGCGCCGCCGTCCGCGACGCACAGCGACGCGATCCGTACGCTTGTGCAGCTCGCCGCCCCCATGGCGCCCCACCTGGCGGAAGAGGCGTGGGCCCTGTTGGGTAGTAGGGGCCTGGTCGCGGACTCCGAATGGCCGGCCTTCGACCCCACCCTGCTCGTGGAAGACCAAGTCACGCTCGCTGTTCAGGTCAACGGCAAGCTTCGCGACACGCTGACCGCGCCTCGCGGGCTCGACCGCGCCGCCGCGGAAGCGTTGGCGCTCGCGTCGGAAAAGGTTCAGCGCCAATTGGATGGCGCGGCGCCACGCAAGGTCATTGTGGTTCCCGACCGGCTGGTGAATATCGTCGCATGACGCTCCGTTTCGGCCTCATCGCCGCCCTCCTGTTGCTTCCGTCATGTGGCCTTCGTCCCCTCTACGGCGGAGGCACCAGCAGTCCGGCGGCCGCGATGCTTCGGTCAGTGCAGGTCGCTACGATACCGGGGCAGTCCGGCTGGCTCGTGCGCAACAAGCTCATAGACCGGCTCGGAGCCGCGGGCGAAAGCCAGCCGGCCTACCGCCTCGACGTGACGCTCGACGAGAACATCACCTCATTCGGCCTGCGCCGCGACCAGGCGGCGACGCAGGAACGGCGAACGCTGCGCGCTCGCTACCAGCTCGTCGACAGCCGAAACGGAATGGTGGTTCTCGATGATACCGCAGGATCCGACACGGCAATCGACATCGTCAGTTCCGAATATGCTACGGTGGCGGCCGAAGAGACGGCGCTCGAGCAGCTGGCCGACAAAGTGGCCGACCAGATCGTGGCTCGCCTGGCCGTCTATGGAACGCGCACCGCGCCGGCGAAGTGAAGGGCACACGCCAATCTGTCGGCCGGACGGTCGATCAACCGAATCCCGACGTCAGACTTTTCCTGTTCCATGGACCGGACGAAGCGCAATCGCGGGCCTTGGCCCAGCGGCTGTTGCGATCACTTAAAGCAGCCAAGTTCATCATGGCAGGCGCGGCGGTGAAGTCGGACCCAGCGGCCCTTTGCGACGAAGCTAGCGCCCTGAGCCTGTTCGGCGAGCCGCGGGTTATCTGGATCGAGCCGGCTAGCGATGAAATTGCTGCGGCTGCCGAAGGCCTGCTTGAGGCTACGTCGATCGAGAGCTTCGTCATCGCCATCGCAGGAGCGCTTCGGAAGACCTCCAGCCTGCTCAAGCTCGCGGAGGGCTCCTCCAAGGCCTTCGCCTTCGCGGCGTACATGCCGGAGGGGCAGGAAGCCGAACGGATGGTGATGGAGGTTGGACGCAGCGTCGGTCTCAAGATGGCGCCTGCCGTGGCCGCCCGTATTGCCGGCGCCGCTGCGAACGATCAGGCGGTCGTGGCTCAGGAATTGCAGAAGCTCGCCATCTATCTGGATGCCTCGCCCCACGGACCGAAAGAGCTCGACCACGATGCGGTAGACGCGGTCGGCACGGACAATGCCGAAGGTGACGTGCTTCGCTTGGCGGATTTGGCGCTGAGCGGCGACGTGGAGAGGCTCGCCGAGGAGCTGGCCCTGCTGCTGCCCGGTGGATCCGACGGCATTCCGGTCGTCCGCTCGCTGCAGCGACGGCTGCTGATGTTGGCGCCCGCGCGGGCTCGGATGGAGCGCGGAGAGAATCCCGACGCCGTCATGACGTCACTCGGCAAGGCCTTGTTCTGGAAAGATAAAGCTCTCGTCGGCCGTATGCTGGTGCAATGGGATGCGGAGCGGCTCGCCAAGGTCGCCGAGCGTGCCGGGCGGCTTGAGAGGGGCCTGATGCTCAGCCCCGCGCCCGGGCAGGAAGCGCTCGGCGAAGAGCTGCTCGCGATCGCTCGCGAAGCGCGCCGGCGCTAAATCAGATCGGCTCGCCCGAGAGGCGTTGGCAGACCATGTCGAGCTGCTCCAGGCTCGAATAATGAAGCGTAACCGCCCCGCCCTGCCCCTTGTGAGTTACCTGAACCTTTAGCCCCAGGATGTCGCCGAGCTGGCGTTCGAGGGCAGCAAGGTCTGCGTCGACGGCCTTCGCCGCGTTACGGGCGCTTGCGCGACCGATGTCAGCACCTGGTGCCGCCGCCTGTTTCGCGTGCTTGGCGCGATCCTCGGCCTGGCGCACCGACAGACCCTTGGCAACGATCTCCTTGGTCAGTGCCTCCGGATCCGGGGCAGTGGCGACGGCACGGGCGTGACCCATGGTGATGTCGCCGATCATAAGCGACTGGCGGACGAACTCGGGCAAGTCGAGGAGCCGCAGCAGGTTCGCGACATGACTGCGCGACTTGTGCACCAGCTTCGCGACGCCGTCCTGCGTATGGCCGTGACGCTCGAGCAGCTGGCGATAGCCTTCCGCTTCTTCAATGGCGTTCAGGTCTTCGCGCTGGATGTTCTCGATCAGTGCGAGCTCCGCCATCGAACCTTCGTCGATGTCGCGGACAATGGCGGGAATGGTGTGGAGCCGCGCCCTTTGCGCTGCCCGCCAACGCCGCTCGCCCGCAACAATCTCGAAGCCGTCACCCGCGGGGCGCAAGAGGATGGGCTGAAGCACGCCGCGTTCCGCGATCGAGTTCGGCAAGCTCGTCGATCGTTTCTTCGCGGAATTGGACGCGAGGCTGATTTGGATTCGGCCGAATCCGCGCGATCTCTATCTCGCGAACGCCGCCGCGGCCCTGCAAGGCGTCGCCCGGCTGCGATCGCTGGGAATCACCGATGAGCGCGGACAACCCCATGCCGAGGCCTTTGCCGGGCCGGTCGCTGCTCATGCCGCCTCCGCCACTTGCGGGAGCCTGCAAATCAATTCGCGGGCCAATCGGACGTAGGCCTCCGATCCAGGGCATTTAAGGTCGTAGATCAACGCGGGCAGGCCATGGCTCGGCGCTTCGGACAGTCGCACGTTGCGAGGGACGACCGTGTCGAAGACCACCGGACCCAGGCAAGCCCGGACGTCCTCCGCGACGGCCTGCGAAAGATTGTTACGGCGATCAAACATCGTCAGCGCGACTCCCAGGATGGAGAGCTCGGGGTTGAAGGCAGAACGAATGCGCTCAACTGTCTGAAGGAGCTGGCTAAGCCCTTCGAGCGCAAAGAACTCGCACTGCAGCGGCACGAGGACGTTTCGCGCGGCAACGAGTGCATTGACCGTCAGCAGGCCAAGGGATGGTGGGCAATCGATCAGGCAAATGTCCCAGCGCGCGCCTGCCGCAATGAGTGCTTTGTCGAGCCGATGCGCGCGGTCCTCGAGGGTGACCATCTCAACTTCTGCACCGGAAAGATCGACCGTTGCCGGCAGAAGATCGAGACGCGGAACGCGAGTTGGCACCGCCGCCTCCGCCACCGACGCCCTTCCGATCAGCACGTCATAGGTTGACCGTATTCGCTGCGCGTGCGTCACGCCGAGTCCCGTCGAGGCGTTTCCTTGGGGATCCAAGTCGACGAGAACCACGCGAGAGCCGATCGCAGCCAATGCCGTCGCCAAGTTGATCGCAGTGGTCGTCTTGCCCACTCCGCCCTTCTGATTGGCGATTGCGATACGGTTCATCGCTTCAGTGCCCTCACCCCGGTGCCCACGACGATCTTCGCGTCAGGATCAGTGACGCTCTGTTCCACGTGAAACACACCTTGCCATGAGCGCTGGGCCTCTTCCAGTTCGGATTGCGCGCTTCGTCCCTTCGGGAGCACCCAACACGTCTTTCCTGTGGACAGATGGTCGCACATGGTGAGGAAACGGGACATCGAGGCCACGGCCCGGCCGGTAATCACCTCATAGCTCCCCTCGATTCGCTCGGCCTTCACCTGGATTACGGTTGCGCGAAGTCCGAGGTTTTTGACCGCTTGCTCCAAAAACCGGGCACGAAGAGCGCGCGGCTCGACGAGCGTTACGGGCCCGTCGACTAGGCAAGCAATGACGATTCCCGGCAGGCCAGCGCCCGACCCTATATCAACCCACGTGGAACCTGCCTGCGGTTCAAAGCGAGCCAATTGGGCAGAGTTGATGATGTGACGTTCCCAGAGCGCGTTCAAGGTCGCGGCGGAGATCAGGTTTTGGCGCTCGTTCTCGGCTTTTAGGAGCTCAGTGAATTTCTTGAGCTTGGCGAACGTTTCACGTGAAACAGGCCTTCCAGCAGCCTGAGCGAGTGCCTCGATCACGCTGCAGCGCGGTGCCGCACTGCGACATACACGGCAGATAGCGCCGCGGGCGTGATGCCGGGCACGCGGGACGCTTGGTCCAAGGTTTCTGGCCCCGCCGACCGAAGCCGCTCGACCATTTCTCCGGACAGACCGGCAACGGCGTCGAAATCGAATCCGGCCGGGATCCACACACGAGAGTCGCGCCGCACGACTTCCCACTCGCGGCGCTGGCGCTCAACATATGGCTCATAGAGCGCATCAGCTTGGCCCTCGTCGGTGCCGATCCACCCTGGCGTTCCGCGAAGGGCTAGCCTGTGCTCAATGAAATCGCGGCGCTCTTGTGAGACGCAATCAGCAGCCAAAGCCGTTTCACCAAGCCGGGACGCAGCGTTGTCTGCCCGGAGGGAAAGCCGGTATTCGGCACGCGCCGTCATCATCCGGTACGGCTCCGTAACACCTTGCAGCGTCAGATCGTCGACCATGACTCCTATATAACTGGTGCGACGATCGAAGCGCACCTGCTCGAGGTCGGCAGCGCGGGCCGCCGCGTTCAACCCGGCAACCAGCCCTTGCGCCGCAGCTTCCTCATAACCCGTCGTGCCGTTGATCTGACCGGCCAGGAACAGCCCGGGAAGCTCGGCGACCTCCAGCGTGCTATTCAACCTTCGCGGGTCAACAAACTCATATTCGACAGCGTAGCCGGGCCGCACAATTACCGCGCGCTCAAGTCCAGCGATGCTTCTTACGAAGTCGGTCTGAACGTCCGCAGGCAAGGACGTCGAGATTCCGTTAGGATAAACCAACGGGTCATCGAGCCCCTCCGGCTCGAGGAATATCTGATGGGCGTCACGGTCCGCAAAGCGCTTCACCTTGTCCTCGATCGAAGGGCAATAGCGCGGGCCGCGGCCCTCGATCGCGCCGGCAAACAAGGGCGAGCGGCCCAAATTCGCCTCGATAATCTCGTGGGTCGAGCTGTTGGTGCGCGTAATGGCGCAAGACAGCTGAGGCTGCCGAGTTCCGTCGCCGATCGCGGACATGGACCATTCCTCGGAGTCACTGGGCTGCTCCTCCAGCCTCGCCCAATTTATGGTTCGGCCATCTAGCCGTGGCGGCGTGCCGGTCTTCAGCCGTCCCTGACCAAGCCCAATCTCCCGGATTTGGCTGGAGAGGCCGAGGGAAGCGCGCTCACCCAAGCGCCCGCCTTCGATGACCTGTTCGCCGACGAACATCCGGGCATCCAGGAACGTGCCGGTCGCTACGACTACTGCCCGACAACGCAACGCGCCCAGGCTCGTCTCCACCCCGGCGACCTGGCCGCTGTGTATGATCAGACGCTGGACCTCGCCGTAGAGCAGCTCCACGCCACTTCGGGCCAGAAGTTGCTGGATAGCCGCCTGATAGAGCTTGCGATCGGCCTGAACCCTCGGGCCCCAGACGGCTGGCCCCTTACTTCGATTGAGCATGCGGCGGTGGATCGCTGAACGATCAGCGGCCCGCGCCATCAGCCCGTCGAAGACATCCAGTTCGCGCACGAGGTGGCCCTTGCCCACCCCACCGATGGAGGGATTGCAGGACATCTGCCCGCCGTCTTCGGGTCGGAAGCTCAACAGGCCCACACGGGCCCCGCGGCGAGCGGCTGCGGCCGCGGCCTCGCACCCCGCATGACCGGCGCCGATGACGAGCACGTCGAACATGGTGGGCGCATTAGCGCATCGACGTTTCACGTGAAACACTACTTGCCCAGGCAGAAGCGGCCAAAGAGCGCGTCAAGCACGTCCTCTATGCCGGCCCGGCCCGTGAGCCGGTCAAATGCGACTTCGGGCTTGCCGAAGGCCCTCAGCGACCAGGACCAGATCCATGGACGCAGACCCCTGCTCAAGCGCCTCCGCGGCCGCGTCGAACTGCTCGGCTTGCCGCCGGTTGAGCGAGATCGCATCCGGAGGCGGAAGTAAATCTTTGGCCGCCCGAGCTATCCGCCCCAGAAGCTCGGACAAACCGTCGTGTGTGAGCGAGGATACGGGCATGCTGCCGCAAGGCACGTCTTGCCGGTCCGGTCGGTCTGAACGCGCGTGCACCTTGATCAGTTCGCCATGCTCTGGCGCTTCATCCGGTTCTCCAAGCCAAACCAGCACATCTGCCGTAGCAACCAGGCGTTCCGCCCGCGATACGCCGATCGCTTCGATAGCGTCGGCAGTCAGGCGAAGTCCGGCAGTATCCGTCAGCAGGATCGGCAACCCTTCGAGCGAGAGAGGCACCTCGATATGATCGCGCGTGGTACCCGGAATGTCCGTGACAATCACGCGATCTTCACCGGTTATAGCATTGATTAGGCTAGATTTTCCAGCGTTCGGTGGACCCGCGACGACGACTCGCACTCCCCCCTTCAACGTCTCGGTGCGTGGACGCGAAAGCCAGCCGCGAAGCTCGGCGGCGACGGCCTTGCAGCCGCGAAGCAACTCCGCATCGACGGCTTCGTCATCCTCGTCATAATCGACCGCCCGTTCAGCTGCGGCCGAGAGCGCCAGTACCTGTTCCTGCCAGGTCGCGATCTGCTTCCGAAGGCCACCTTCGGCGACGATAAGCGCCGCCTTGCGCTGCGCTTCGGTCTCGGCTTCGATCAGGTCGGCCAGGCCTTCCGCTTCTGTCAGGTCGATGCGCCCATTCTCGAACGCACGCCGGGTGAACTCCCCTGGCTGGGCAGGCCTCAGCCCTTCCATCGAGCCGAGCGCCGCAAGCACCGAATCCACGACAGCCCGCCCGCCATGACAGTGGAGCTCGAGCACGTCTTCTCCGGTAGAGCTCGCGGGTCCGTCGAACCGCAGCACGAGTGCCTCGTCGAGTAAGTCTGAGGTCTGTGGGTGGCGCAGGCTCGCGTACTGCTGCAATGCGCGGCTCCGGCAGCGTTCCGGCGACCGACCTCCCTGCATGATGCGCCATCGGCCCGCTGACGCGAATGACCGACACCGCCGCGGGCGGGCGGCCACTGGATAGAGAGAAGATCGTGTCGTGCACCCGCGCCCACTAGCGCAGTAGCAGCGACCAACTCAAAGGTTCAGCCGAAAAGCTTCCCGAGCCCCACGTGCGGATCCACCCAGCCGTCGTAGATCATCTTCAGCGCAACATAGATGATCACCAGCAGGCCCACGTAGGCGATCCAGCGATACCGCTCGATGTAGCGCGCGATCACGTTCGCAGCGAGGCCCATGAGCGCAACGGCGAAGATCAAGCCGACGATGAGGATACCGGGATGGTCCCGAGCGGCGCCAGCGACGGCCAGAACGTTGTCCAGCGACATTGAGACGTCCGCGATTGCCACGGCCCAGGCGGCGCCAGCGAAGCTTTTGGCGGAGCGAATGCCGGAACGCTCGTCGCCGACGATCTCTTCCGACCCCGGCGAGCATTCCTCAGAGCCGCGAAGGTCGCGCCACATTCGCCAAGCGACCCACACCAGCAACAGGCCGCCGACGAAGATCAGCCCGATAATCTGGAGGAGCTGCGTCACCACCAGCGCGAACAGGATGCGCAGCACCAGTGCGGCGAGAACGCCGATCACGATGACCTTGCGCCGCTGCTCCCGCGGTAGGCCAGCAGCGAGTGCCCCGACGACGATCGCATTGTCGCCGGCGAGAACGAGGTCGATCATCAGCACCTGCAGGAACGCAGTAAATGCGGCCGGCTGGGTGATGTTCGAGAAGTCTTTGACGATCGAGTTCCAGATGTCTCCGGGCGAGCCAAAGCCCGCCGGAGCGCTTCCGGCAGCCGCAGCCATCAGCAGGTCGATAATCAAGAAAGCCCCCTTGCGTGGACAGATCGGCAACCAAAGCGGGAATCCGTTTCCGGTTCCCGCCTTGGCTACGCACTTACTGATTCATACTGGCGAAGAAGTCCTCGTTCGACTTGGCGTCTTTCATCTTGTCGAGGAGGAACTGCATCGCGTCGACCGTACCCATCTGCATGAGGATGCGGCGAAGCACCCACATCTTGGTGAGGACGTTCTGATCGACCAGCAGCTCTTCCTTGCGGGTGCCGGACTTGCCGACGTCCAGCGACGGGAAGATGCGCTTGTCGGAGACCTTGCGGTCAAGGACAATCTCCGAGTTACCGGTGCCCTTGAACTCTTCGAAGATGACCTCGTCCATCTTGGAGCCGGTGTCGATCAGCGCCGTAGCAATGATCGAAAGAGAACCGCCTTCCTCGATGTTGCGCGCGGCGCCGAAGAAGCGCTTCGGCCGCTGCAACGCGTTGGCGTCGACGCCGCCCGTCAGCACCTTGCCCGAGCTCGGCACCACCGTGTTGTAGGCGCGGCCGAGGCGGGTGATGGAATCGAGCAGGATCACGACATCCTTCTTGTGCTCGACCAGGCGTTTTGCCTTTTCGATCACCATCTCCGCGACCTGGACGTGGCGCGAGGCCGGCTCGTCGAACGTCGAGGAAATGACCTCGCCGTTGACCGAGCGCTGCATGTCGGTGACTTCTTCCGGCCGCTCGTCGATCAGCAGCACGATCAGGAACACTTCCGGATTGTTGTCGGTGATCGCGCGGGCAATGTTCTGCAGAAGCACCGTCTTGCCGGTCCGCGGCGGAGCGACGATCAACGCGCGCTGGCCCTTGCCGAGCGGCGCAACGATGTCGATCACGCGTGCTGACTTGTCCTTGATTGTCGGATCGAGCGTATCGAGCTTCAGCTTCTGGTCCGGATAGAGCGGCGTCAGATTGTCGAAATTGACGCGGTGACGAACCTGCTCGGGGTCGTCGAAGTTGATTGTGGTCACACGGGTCAACGCGAAATAGCGTTCGCCTTCCTTGGGCCCGCGGATCTCTCCTTCAACGGTGTCACCGGTGCGAAGTCCGAAGCGGCGGACAACTGACGGCGCGACATAAATGTCGTCGGGACCGGCGAGATAATTGGCTTCGGGCGAGCGCAGGAAGCCGAAACCGTCGTTCAGCACCTCAATGGTGCCGGAACCCATGATCTCGACGCCGTTCTCGGCCTGGATCTTCAGGATCGAGAACATCAGGTCCTGCTTGCGCATCGTCGACGCGCCTTCGACACCCATCTCCTCGGACATTGCGACGAGGTCAGCTGGGGTCTTTTTCTTCAAATCTTTCAAATGCATAGCATGGTCTTTTCTTGGGGAGATGTGTCGGCTTCACGAAAACATGAAAGCGCGCGCGGCAGGACGCCGCGTGTTGGGACAACGAAATCGCCGGCGGTAAATGAAACTGACCAGGGAGCCCGTCGCGATTCGAGGTATGTGCGACGGTCGCCGGTGTCAATCAGCGGGTAACAGCAGCAGCGCCAAGGCGTTCAAAATGGTCGGACGATCACCAGAACAACGATGATCGCGGCGGCAATCCCCGGAATCTCGTTGATCATCCGCACCGTCTTGCCCGAAAGCGGCCGCTGCCCGTTGGCGAGCTTTTTGCCGTAGGCGCCCAACCAGCCCTGGTAGGCCGACAATGCGATCACCAGCGCGAGCTTGCCGTGAAACCAGGCCTGGCTCCACGCATCGACGTTGAAGGCCAGCATGAGCCCCAGAACCCACACGAGGATCATGGCAGGCATGAGGATGATCGAACGGACCCTCGACTCCCGCTCGATCCAAGCGCGATCCTCGGGCGAACCGACGCTGGTTTCCAGATGGTAGACGTAAAGGCGTGGCAGCAGGAACAAGCCCGCCATCCAAAAGATGACGAAAGTGACGTGCGCTGCCTTCACCCACAGGTAAGCGGGTCCGAGGAAGCCGGTCAGATCGCTCAACGTTCCCCCTTCACCTGCCGCAGCATGTCCTGGACATGGGCGATCGGTGTGTCCTGCAGGATCCCATGCCCGAGATTGAAGATGTGAGGGCGGCCGGCGAACGCGTCAAGGATGCGTCGGACAGCGGTCCGCAATTCGTCACCGCCAGCGATCAGCGCGAGGGGATCGAGATTGCCCTGGACCGGCAGATCGGCTGGCAATTCCTTCGTGGCCCACTGCGGATCCACCGTTTCGTCGAGGCCCAAGGCGTTGACGGCCGTTTCTCGGGCGTAGGCGGCAAGCTTTCCGCCCGCTCCCTTGGGAAATCCAATGACCGGGACGTCGGGGTGGCGCTCTCGCAGCTTCGATGTGATGCGCGCCGTCGGAGCAATGACCCATTTCTCGAATTGCGCCGGAGACAGGCTGCCGGCCCAGCTGTCAAACAGCTGCACCACCTCCGCGCCCGCTTCGATCTGGCGTGAAAGATAGTCAAGCGTCACGTCCTCAATTCGGCCGATGATCGCGGCAAAGGCGCCGGGGTCGGCATATGCGAAACGGCGGGCCTCGCCCTGCTCCCGGCTACCCTGGCCAGCCACCATGTAGGTGGCGACTGTCCAAGGGCTCCCAGCGAAGCCGATCAGTGTCTTCGAAGGATCCAGCTGTCGCCTGACTTTCGCGACCGTTTCATAGATCGGTTCAAGCCGTGTCGGATATTGCTCCAGCTCATCCAGCTTAGAGGCCAGCAACGTGGGCGTCAGGCGTGGGCCTTCGCCAGCGACGAACGTCAGGTGTTGCCCGATGGCGAACGGGACGATCAGGATGTCCGAGAACAGGATTGCCGCGTCGAGTTCGGCAAAGCGCTTGATCGGCTGGAGCGTGATCTCCGTGGCCGCCTCATTGTCGTAGACCAGGTCGAGGAAGCCGCCCTTCTGCTCACGCAGGGCCCGATACTCTGGAAGATAGCGTCCGGCCTGACGCATCATCCATACCGGTGGCGGGTCACACCGCTCGCCTCGAAACACTGAAAGCATGGGCTTGTCCGCCTGGGCGTTTGGCTGATCGCCAGGCTCCGAAGGCACTCCCCTTCTCTCCTTTATATATATATTATGAGAAGATTGATGATGTAGTTGGCGGCGGGAGAGTGGGGTTTAGGCGGCGCTTCCGGTTTTGCCAACATGAGCCTCCTGGCTCTTCCCTCGGAGAGTGCGCGAGTTCGGATCTTAATGCTCCCATGATTCACAGCTTGGGGATGGAATTTTGTCCCCGTGGATGAATCTTCGAACAGTTGCTCCCGGGGTTTGGATAAACTGCCGGTTGAGCCCGTCCCCAGCGCCGCGCTAGCGTAGCGCATGGCATTTTCCACAAGGTTATTCGGTTGGCCCTGATCCTCGCTTCCACGAGCCCGATCCGCCATCAAATGCTCGAGGCCGCAGGTGTCGAGCACGAGACGATTGCGCCCGGAGTTGATGAGGAACCCTTCAAGCTGGTTCATGATCGGCCGGAGCAACTGGCACTCGAGCTCGCGGCCGCCAAGGCGCTCGCCGTCGGCCGTAAGCATCCCGATGCATGGGTCATCGGGAGTGACAGCGTCGTCACCGTCCAGGGGATTGGGCGATGCGATAAGCCAACCGATCGCGCCCACGCAGCCGAGCAGCTGCGGCGCTTTTCCGATAGGCGGATGCAGCTGACGAGCGCCGTCGCGCTCGCGCGCAAGGGCGTTCTCGACTGGCGCCATGCCGACCAGACCATACTCAAGGTTCGGCCCCTCTCAGAGGCCTTCATCGAGCAATATCTGGAGGCAGAGTGGCCAGAGGTGAGCTACACCGTCGGTGTCTTCCGGCTGGAGGGACGCGGAGTTCAGCTCTTTGATTTCATCGAGGGAAACCATTTCACGATCCTCGGCATGCCGTTGCTGCCACTGCTCGGCGCATTGCGCGAACGCGGGGTGATGGCAACGCGATGAGGCTCGCCCTCACCGGCTCCATCGGAATGGGCAAATCCACGGTCGCAGCCATGTTCGAGCGGGCCGGAATCCCCGTCTTCGACGCCGACGCGGTGGTGCGGCAGCTCCAGGGGGAGGGGGAGCCCTGGTCAGTGAGATCGGGGAGCGGTTCCCGGGCGCCGTGCAGAATGGCGTGCTCGATCGGGAGAGGCTCGCGTCCTTTGTATTGGAAGACCCGGAACAGTTGCGGAGGCTCGAAGCCATCGTCCACCCCGCGGTTCGGGAGGCGCGCGAGCGGTTCGTCTTCGAGAACCGGAAATCGCTGGCGCTGTTGTTCGACATACCCCTGCTGTACGAGACGGCGGGCGAGATGCAGTTCGACAAGGTTATCGTGGTGTCCGCTCCCGCCGACGTTCAGCGGGCACGAGTGCTGGCCCGGCCTGGAATGACGAAAGAAAAACTGAGGGCGATCCTGGAACGTCAGATGCCCGACGCGGAGAAACGCGCCCGGGCCGACTTCGTCATCGACACCAGCGGGGACCTATCCACAACTGAGGCGCAGGTCAGGGATATTCTCGCTTGTTTGCGACTCGGCGCGGGGGAATAACCAGCCCGTGCGAGAAATTATTTTCGATACGGAGACGACGGGGCTGAACCCCCTGAGCGGCGACCGCATGGTCGAGATTGGCTGTGTCGAGATTTACAACCGCGTTGAAACGGGCCGGCACTTCCACGCTTATTTCAATCCTGACCGCGATATGCCTTTCGAGGCAGAAGCGGTCCATGGCCTGTCTGCGATTTTCCTCTCCGACAAGCCGCGCTTTTCGGAGAAGGTCGAGGAACTGCTCGAGTTCATCGCGGACTCTCCGCTCGTGGCCCACAATGCGGGCTTCGACTTCGGCTTCCTGAATTTCGAGCTCGAGCGCTGCGGACGCTCTTCAGTCTGCATGAGCCGCATACGCGACACGTTGCAGCTTGCGCGAACCAGGCATCCCGGCGCGAAACATAGCCTCGACGCCTTGTGCATGCGGTTCGGCATCGACCGTAGCCATCGTGTAAAGCATGGCGCGCTGCTCGACGCGCAGCTACTTGCGCAGGTCTATGTGGAGCTCACCGGCGGCCGCCAGATCGGTCTTGGCCTTGTGGCGGACACGAAGAGTGTCTCGGTGCAGGATGCGTCGCGGCCCGTCACCACTCGCGAACCAAGGCCCGCTCGGCCGCACTTTGCGGTGGAAGAGGAACTTGCGCGCCATCGCGCGTTTATCGCTCAATTGGTCAACCCGCTGTGGGCGCGTTTCGCCAGCGCCAGTTGACCTCGCCTTGCGGGCGGTCCTAATCGCCGCGCCGCGCCGATTGAGGAGTTAAAAACGTGGACGTTCGGGTCGCTGGACACCAAGTCGACACCGGTGAGTTGCTGCGCGAGCATGCCGAGCGGCGAGTTGCTGAGATCACCGAAAAGTATTTCTCTAGAGCCGTGGGTGCCAATGTTACCTTTGGCCGCGGGCCGAACAACGCCTATACGTGCGACATCGTCGCACCGGTGGTGAACGGCGTTGTGCTGAAGTCGTCCTACAATGGCCGCGAGCCGGAAATCGCCTTCAATGGCGCTGCCGATCGCATCGAGAAGCAGCTCCGCCGCTATACCAACCGGTTGAAGGAACATAAGGTCGACGGCACGGCACAGGCGGTCGTGGACAATGCGGCCTATACGGTCTTTTCGTCGGAAGCCGGTGAGGAAGAACAAGCGGAGGCGCCCACGATCGTCGCCGAAACCCGGGTGGACATTCCGGAAGCCAGCGTTTCCGACGCCGTCATGTTGATGGATCTGCGGAACACGAACGCCCTGATGTTCAAGAATAGCGGCACGGGCGCGTTCAACATGATCTACCGGCGCGACGACGGAAATATCGGCTGGGTCGAGCCCAGCAGCAACTGAGCCAGGAAGCCTGACGAGCGGCCAAGTGCGACAGGTCGTTTGGATTACGAGTAACGACCATGCAGCTTGCGGACTTTCTCGATTTCGACGCCATCAAGACGAGCCTGTCGGGCGGCAACAAGCGTTCGTTGCTGCAGCAGCTTGCGAATGCCGCGGCGCAGCGCCTTCGCGTAGAGGCGCCGATGATCCTTGCCAGCCTCACCGAGCGCGAGCAGCTCGGCTCGACCGGCTTCGGCCAGGGGGTAGCCATCCCCCATGGGAAGATCGAAGGACTGGGACGCATCTACTGCCTGTTCGCTCGGTTGAGCGAGCCGATCGACTACAAGGCGATCGACGGCCGTCCGGTGGACCTCGTCTTTCTCCTCCTGTCACCCGTCGACGCGGGTGCGGAGCACCTGAAGGCCTTGGCGGCAATCAGTCGTGTGACGCGCAATGCCGCTACGCTTGAAAAAATGCGCGGAGCGCGCAGTCGCGATGCGCTGGCCGCAGTTCTGCTGGGCGCGGACGAGCGCGACGCGGCCTGAGAATTGCAAAGCATGACCGCTGACCGACTGCCGGCGCATGTCGAGGTCGGTGGCGTCCTGCGCCGCGCGGAAGCTTCCGGAGGCTTTGGAACGGTGCTGCGCAAAGGCGACCCAGATCGTGGCGCCCTGTTGCTGATGGTCGGGAGCCGGGGCCGTCACATCGCCTGCTTGGAGCGCGTCCTCGCACTGAACGGCCGATACGCGTGGCAGCGCTCTGGACCTGCCGATTTGGCGAGTTCCATTGAGATTGGAGAATTCCTCGCTCGCCGGGCACGGTTCGACGAAGATTTCTGGGCCGTGGAACTGGATATCCCGGACGCTGAACGGTTCATCGCTGAAACGACCGCTACGGGTTGACCCTGATACAGCGGCGGGTGACACCTCGCTCAACAACAAGAGCGGGGGGCATTCTGCTTGGGAAATCCAGCGGGGATGCCACGCGAGACGGGGATCAGCCAAGGGGCGAACAGCGGAAGTATTCGCAAGTAATTCGCCCTTGAATTTATTCAGGCCGTTCACCGCAATATCACGGCAGATATTTTGATCACTTTTCGACCAGCGCTACTTTTTTGTTTTGCGCTTTGCGCATCTACTGTGGCTCCGGCACAAACCGATCCAGCAAACGACACGTCGGTGCCGTTCGCTGGAGCGACTCTTCCGAAAATCCCGGTTCCTGACCTGCTGAACAGCCAGGGCGAACCACAGCTTTCGGACAGCAAATCTTCAACGGCCGAAGACCAGGACGGCGATGAGGCTGTCGCCGCCGCTAAAGCCGCGGCTCCGGTCAAGACCAGTGGCGGCCTCAGCTCGCTGGTTGCGCAGCTTCGCAGTTCCGAAGCCGGCAGCCGCGAGATTGAATGCCTGGCGACGGGCATCTACTTTGAATCCAAGGGTGAGCCGCTTGCCGGCCAGCTCGCAGTCGGCAAGGTGATCGCCAATCGCGCACAGAGCGGCGGTCGGTTCCCCTCAACCTATTGCGGCGTTCTTTTCCAGCGCGGGCAGTTCTCATTCGTTCGCGGCCGGTCACTTCCTGCAGCGCCGCGTGCGAGCAAGCAGTGGCAGACGGCCGTTGCGGTCGCGAAAATCATCGACCAAGGTCTGCAACAGTCCTCGGTGGGCAATGCGCTCTTCTTCCACGCGCGTTATGTCTCGCCGGGCTGGCGCCTGAAGCGGGTCGCCTCCATCGGCAACCACGTCTTCTACCGTTAAGCTACACATCCGGGGCTGAATGGGGCGGGCCATCGGCTCGCCCGTTTTTCTTTGTGCCGGTGCGATTGGCTCTGTTCTACCGATGTTCTAGGTTTGGGCGATGGCTGCCCGACCTGATTCTCCATGCTTTGCCGATGCTCCGCCTATTGCCGCAGACGTCGCCCGCGGGGTGACTCGGCTGCTGTGCCGGCAGGATATGTTCACCGTCTGCGAGATGCCCTTGCGCAATGGGCGCCGCGCTGACCTGATGGCTATCGACGCCAAGGGCGGGTTCACGATCGTCGAGATCAAGGTATCGAAGGCGGACCTGGCCGGGGACGGCAAGTGGTTCGACTATCTCGATTATTGCGACCATTTCTATTGGGCCGTTCCGCCGCACCTTGCCGCTATCCTGCAGGAGGAGCGGTACCTTCCCAGTGAAGCCGGGCTGATCGTGGCGGACCGCTACGACGCGGCAATCGTGCGACAAGCTGCAGTCCGACCGTTGGCGCCGGCGCGGCGCAAGGCCGAATTGCTGCACTTCGCGCGTCGCGCAGCGCGTCGGCTTTCGGCGCAGGTCGATCCCTCGCTCGGCGACGCGAGCTAGCGGCGGGCTACTTCTTCGGCTTCTTCGTCTCGATCAGCCGCAGGATGTCCCGAGCCCGCGAGTTGCGCAGGGCATAATCGCGGGCTGAATAGCCGGCAGACGTATCGGTCTTGTCGGGGTCGGCGCCAGCCTCAAGCAGGCGCCGGACAGCAACCGTCTGGCGCTGCATAACCGCCGCGATCAAGGCCGTCTCGCCCATGTTGTTGGTCGCGTCGACTTTGGCGCCTTGGACCAGCAGCCACTGCACGCCCTGATCAAATCCATGGCGAGAGGCGATGATCAAGGGGGTGTCCCCACCCTTACCGGGCCGATTGGGGTCCGCACCCTTGCTCAGCAGGAAGCCGGTCCAATTTTCGTCGCTGCGGGCGACAGCGATGGTCAGAGCCGTGTCGCCTTTCCCGTCGCGGCTATCGATGAATTGTCCCGGGCTCTCGCTGAGCATCTGGGTAGCCTTGTTCGCATCGCGCACCCGGACGGCGCTGATAAATTCGTCGGGGGAGGAGATGCTCGTCATTTGCGCCGTCGCGGGGACCGCCATCCCGGCGATTCCCGTTGCAATGACAATGGCGAACTTGAATGGTTTCACGAGCTTAGACCTAGTTGCACCTTGATCGGCTGCAACTAGCAGAGCAAGGCTGCCTTTGTCATGAATGGTCGCCAGCCCTTTTGGGAAAAGCCCCTCAACGCGCTCGATCGCGGAGAGTGGGAGGCCCTGTGCGATGGTTGCGGGCGCTGCTGCGTCCACAAGCTCGAGGATGAGGAGACCGGCCTGCTGTACGCCACCAACGTGGCGTGCAAACTGTTGAACCGCAGGGACGGCACATGCCTCGATTACAAGAACCGGATGAAGCGTGTTTCGGATTGTGTGAAGCTCGACCGCAAGAATCTGGGCAGCCTGGACTGGCTTCCCGAAACATGCGCCTATCGCCTGCGGGCCGCCGGGAAACCGCTGCCCGATTGGCATCACCTGATTTCCGGCAGTCGCGACACCGTTCACGAGGCTGGCCAGTCGACGCGGGGGTGGACCGTCAGCGAGGATGACGCGGGGGAACTCGAATTCCATGTTGTTGACCGGCCGATCTGAGGCCGCGCTGGAAGCTGCGTTTCCGGCGCCGGTCGACATCAGGCCCATGCGCAACGCCCGGCGCCTTCGCCTGAGGTTCGACGACAGTACAGGTTCGTTCAAACTGACTTGCCCGGCGCGAATGTCCCGTAAGGCGGCTCTCGCCTGGGCTCTCGATCAGCGCGAATGGGTACAAAGGCAGCTCGACAGCATCGTGCCGCCCGAGCCGATCGCGCCGGGCGCAATCATTCCGATCCAGGGCCGGGACACCACCATTGTTTGGGACGAATCCTTTCCCCGGACGCCGCGGTTGGCGCCGGGGGAGCTACGGTGCGGCGGTCCCGAGGCAGGGCTTCAGAGACGCGTGGAATCCTTCCTAAAGGCAATGGCTCTGCAAACGATGTCGGCGGAAGCCGCCGAATTTTCTAAGGCGGCAGGAGTTAGTGCGTCCGCCGTCAGCATCGGCGACCCTGCGACACGTTGGGGCAGTTGTTCGTCGCAAGGCCGGATTCGCCTCAGCTGGCGACTAATTCTCGCCCCGCCCGAGGTACGACGATACGTCGTCGCTCACGAAGTCGCGCATCTGAAGCACTTGAACCACGGTCCTCAGTTCAAGGCCTTGGAAGCTCTCTTGTTCGGGCCTGGCGTGGCCGAAGCCAAGGCTGTGTTAAGGCGAGTTGGGCCGCGCCTCCGGCGCGTCGGCCGCGGGCGCTAAGGGATCGTTGCTGCTGCGGGGTGCCGGCGTGGGCTGCGGCGGCGGCTGTTGCTGCGGGGGGAAGGCGCGATCCAGTTCCTGCTGGGAAGGCTCGCCGGTTCCGTCCGGCCGCACCATGGGCTGAGGCTGCTGGTAATTGGGATCGGCCGGCGGCGCGCCGATAGGCATGCCATTCTCGTCCACCAGCATGGGCTGGACCGCATTGGCATCGATCTCTGCATCGCCGAACATCTCTTCTTCCGGGGTCAGCTGCCAGTCCGGCACGGGAACCTGAGTGTCGAACTGCTCGACCGGCCGCCGCGCAACGGCCACGGCCATGAAGTCGTGGAACGCGCGGGCTGGCGCGGTCCCGCCCTGAAGCCCGGCAATGGCGCGCGCATCGTCGCGGCCCATCCACACGCCGGTGGTCAGGCCGCTTGAAAATCCGATGAACCAACCGTCCTTGTTGGAGCTCGTCGTGCCCGTCTTGCCGGCCACGGGCCGTCCGATCTGGGCTGCGCGCCCCGTTCCGCTCATCACGGCCGATTGGAGCAGGTCCGTCATCTCGGCCGCAACCCAGGGCGCGACGAGCACACGGCCTTCGTCGGTCTCGTGCTGGAAGAGCAAGCGACCATCGGCAGTCACGACCTTGCGGATACCGTAGGGCGTGACTGCAACGCCCTTGTTGGCGACGGAAGCAAAGGCCCTGGTCATTTCGATCAGGCGCACATCGCTCGTTCCGAGGACCATCGATGGAAAGGTCGAGATGGACGTCGTGATTCCGAAGCGTCGGGCCATGTCGGCGATCGTTGAGAATCCGAGTTGTTCGCCGATCTTGGCGCTGATCGTATTGATAGAACGCGAGAAGGCTTCGCGCAGCGTCACCGGGCCCAGATTCGTGCGGGTCGAGTTGCGTGGAGTCCAACCCTGGATCGTGACAGGCTCGTCCATGATCGTGTCGGTCGGTTTCATGCCTGATTCAAGAGCGGCCAGATATACGAACAGCTTGAATGCCGAGCCGGGCTGGCGGGTCGCCTGCGTAGAGCGATTGTAGATGGAATCGACGTAATCCTTGCCGCCGACCATCGCTCGAACGGCGCCGCCCCGGTCGATTGCGACCAACGCCCCCTGGGCATTGGACGGGGTGTTCGATCGGATCGCCCGGTCCGCCGCTGCCTGCATCCCGGGATCAAGCGTGGTCCAGACGTCGATCGGATCCTGAGTTTGGTCGATCAAGGTTTCGAGTTGTGGAAGCGCCCAGTCGGTGAAGTACCGAATGCTGTTGTTGTTCATCGTCTTCTCGATGCGCACTTCGGCCGGATCGATGCTTGCAGCGGCTTCCTGACTGATGAAGCCGTTCTCCACCATTGAGTTCAGCACAACCTGGGATCGGGAACGGGCCGCCTCGACATCCGCGGTCGGCGCATAGTTTGACGGCGCCTTCACCAGGCCGGCGATGATCGCCGCTTCGCCGAGGCTCAGATGGTCGGCGCTGTGGCCGAAGAATTTTCGGGATGCCGCGTCAATCCCGTAAGCGCCGCCGCCGAAGTAGACGCGGTTCAGGTAAAGCTCGAGAATCTGTTCCTTTGTGAACTTTCGCTCGAGCGCGAGCGCCAGGATGCCTTCCTTGATCTTCCGGCCGAAGTTGCGGCTGTTGGTCAGGAAGATGTTGCGCGCGAGCTGTTGCGTGATGGTCGATCCACCTTGGCGGAACCGGCCCGTGTCCAGCCTGACCTTGACCGAGCGCGCGATTCCGATGGGATCGACGCCGAGGTGACTCCTGAACCTCTTGTCCTCGACTGCGATCACCGCCGCGCGCATCTCGGCCGGGATCTGATCGTAGGGCAGCCACTTGCCGAAGCTCGGCCCGAGGGACACCAGGACCGCACCGTTCGCCGCCCGAACGCGGATCATCTGGCCGAGGTCGCTGCGCTTCGACAATTCGGAATAGCTCGGCAGGTACGCCGTCGCGACCGCCACGGCGACGATCAGGCCGAGGACGCCGAGAAGAGTGGCATAAGCAACGCCCTTCAGGACCGTCTTCATTGTTGAGCGCCCTCGGGAGGCGTTGGCAGGGCGCGAACGGGCCATTCAACGGAGGGGATAGAAAGCTGCGGGCGCATCGACAATAGCCTAGGCCATTGCACTACCGCTCGACCATTATCCCCGAATTAACCCTGTTTTAGGCCGCACTGCGTTAGACGGACGCCATGCGCCGCAGCCGTTTCGCCTTCCTAAGCTTCGCAGCAGCGGCGGCTGCATGCGCACCGGCGCCTGTGATCGCGCAGTGCCGACTATGCTCCACGCCAACCACCACGGTTCAGGAGGATCCAGCCGCCCAAGACGTTCAGCTCGAAATCGAAACCGGCCTGAACTTTGACCGACTGATCACACTCGGCCCGGGCGAGGGGTTTGCCGAGCTTCGCCCCAACGGCGCGAAAAGCGCTATCGGCGCCGTGACGGAAATCGGACCTCGCGCCATGGTTGGAACGGTGGTCGTGCGTGGGCAGTCCGGTCGCGCAGTGCGCGTTGACCTTCCGACGCGCATTGAGCTCTTCGCGCTGGGCGGGGGCCGGGTCACGCTCGACCAGCTAGAGACAGATCTGCCATCCATGCCACGTCTCGAACTCCGCAGGAAATCTGACGTTCCGCTTCGGTGGCCGGTTGCGCGTCACCGGCGATACGGAAGGCGACTATCGCGGCGACCTTCCGATTACCGTCGAGTATCTCGGCTCCTGAATCGCTCACGAGTTAGGCGGACAAATTCGTGTCCGATCCGGACTGACCCCTAAGACACCATTAACCACGCGCTTCAGGGAAGCCGTAAGCGGTCAAGGTTAATAGCATCGCCACGGATGGCCGGGATCCACGGACAGCCGGCTAGTGAACCAGTGGGGAATCAACGATGACCAAGTATCTTCGCAGCATGTCGTTCGCCGCGACCGTCGCCTTCGCCCTTGTGGGCGCCCAAGCTTCCGCAGCGCCCGTCGGCGCCGGAACTCCGGCGACCGGCCGCGCCGAAATCGTCAAGGCTCTCACCCTGACGGCGCAGAGCAATCTCGACCTCGGCAAGATCGTTGTCTGGGGCAACGGCACGATCACGCTCGATACGGCGGGCGGCATCGTCTGCACCGCCGGTGCACTGACCTGCGACGCGACCGGCTCGCCCGCGACCTACAGGGTCACGGGCAGCAACAACCAGACCGTTACGATCACGAAGCCGGATGTGACGCTCAGCCATGAGACGGACGCCACGGCGCCCGCGCTGACACTGACGCTCACGGGTCAGAACACAGTTCTGCTGCCGAACTCCGGGTCGACCGGAACCACCTTCTCACTCGGTGGACAGATGAACATTCCGGAGTCGGTCAAGGACGGTGTCTACTCCGGCAACCTCAACGTGACCGTTCAATACTGATCGATCACGTCGCGTGCTCGTCACGCGCTGGAGGGCCGCCAGCGATGGCGGCCCTTTTTTCGTGCTGCGCGCAAAGAACCAGAGTTGACCGGGATTTAACCATTGCGGGTGATAAGCCACGCGGCGCTGCGTGTAGCGGGGAGCGGGGATGGTCGCGTGTGTGACGAGAATGGCGCTGCTGCTTTCGCTAGCCCTGCCGCTGCTCGGCGGGACGGCCGGCGCTGCGACGAAGGTCGCGCCCGTCAACGCCAAGGTAGCGAAGCCCCTTACGCTGACGCGAATCCAGGATCTTGACCTGGGGCGGGTTATCCTAGGTCCGGGCACCTGGTCCGCCGCGGCCGTATCGATCTCCCGTGACGGGGTGTTCGTCTGCAACAACCCCAACCTGACCTGCACCGGCACCCCGAAGGTCGCTACGTTCAACATGACGGGCAGCAACAATCAGGTCGTGAAGATCATCGCGCCTAACGTAACCCTTACCAACCAGGGTGATCCGAGCCAGACGCTCACTCTTGTGCTCGACAGCCCCGCCACGATCACGATGGAGACCTCCGGCAACAAGGGCCAGGACTTCTCCATCGGCGGCTCGATGAGCCTGAACTCGACCACACCCGGCGGCCTGTACACTGGCACGATCAACATCACCGTCGACTATTAGGACTGCTCCCGCGGCCAGCTGCGCGAAACTGCCAGTTTTCTCGTCGTGGTTGACCGAAAATCAACCATTCTGGACCAAAGGTGAGGCGATCGCTCCGAAACGGAGCCAAGTGGGGATCGCATCATGTGTTTTGTGTCCAGGTCCATCGCGACAGCCGTATTTGCCGCGGTACCGTTCATCGCCTTTTCGACGCCGGCCAGCGCCGGGATCGGAGACCTGCTCGTCGCGCCGACGCGGATCGTGCTCGACGGCCGGAAGGGCGCGGAGATCGTACTGAACAATATCGGCGAAGAACCGGCGACCTACCGCATTTCGGTGGAGTTCCGCCGCATGGATCAGGATGGAACGCTGCAGGACGTCGCAGAGCCGACCGCCGCGGACAAGACCGCCGGGGACATGATCGTCTATGCGCCCCGCCGAATCACGCTCGCGCCAAACCAGCCGCAGGCCATCCGTATCGCGGCACGTCCGCCCCAAGGGCTGCCCGACGGTGAATATCGCGTGCACCTGCTGTTCCGCGCGATCCCTCCCGCCACTCCGGTCGTGAAAGCCAGTGCAGCGGAGCCGGAAAAGGGTCTCCGCTTCCAGCTGACCCCGATTTACGGCGTCACGATCCCCGTGATCGTGCGGCTCGGCAACCTGGAGGCGAAGGGCGGCATCGCCAACGTGCAACTCGACAAGAAGAATGGCGCTCCGGCCGTCTCCCTCGACCTGACGCGCTCGGGCTCCCGCTCGACCTTCGGTGAGGTGCGCGTGCTGCGCGCCGGTGTGAAGGACCCGATCGCGTCGCAACGCGGAGTCGCCGTCTATACTGAGATTGGGACGCGTCACCTCTCGATCCCGTTCAGCCCCGAGTACAAGGGGCAGGTCGCCGGTCCGGTTACGGTCCAGTACCTCGAAACCTTCGACGACGGGTCGCGCGTCATCGCCGAGACCCAGGCGGTCCTGCGCTAGCCGGGGACCCGACCGGGGCACTTCGCCATGCGTGGGGCTGTCACGTGGCTGCGCAATGCAGCCCTGCTGCTCGCGCTGTGCGCCGGCGCGGTTGGAGCATCCACTCCGGCCCTCGCGCCCGAGGCGAGCGCGTGGAAAGCTGACCCGGACGACCAGTTCCTTCTTGACGTCAACATCCGCCAGCTTCGGCTGGGCGAGGGCGTGCGTGCCTACAACACGCCCGAAGGCACTTGTGTCGTCTTAGGCGACTTTCTCACAACGCTCGACGTTCCGATGCGCATCGATCTCGGTGCGAAGAAGGCCTCGGGTTGGGCTTTCAAGGAAAGCAACCGGATCTCGATCGACCGGGCTGCGGGAACAGCAGTTTTTGCGGGCAAGAGCGAACCCCTCGCCCCGGAAACGATTCGCGAGACGCCTGAGGGTTGGTGCGTGCAAGCCACGGCGCTCAGCCGGTGGTTCGGCATCGGCGTGAAGCCCGTCACCACCGGCTCTGTGCTCCTGCTCCAGTCGGAGGCGAAGCTGCCTGTGGAATTGGCGGTCGAGCGGCAGAAGCGGGCCCAGCACCTTCGCCAGGCGAGTTTCGACCTGTCGAAGCTCCCGCAAGTGCGTGTGCCCTACCGCATGTGGCGCTCGCCCGCGCTCGATTTCGTCGTCAACGCCGGTATCACCTATCGCGCCAGCGATGGCATGCGCGTCGACCGTCAGAGCTCGGTCGTCGCCGCGGGTGAGATCGCGCGGCTGTCCTATGACGCCCAGATCAGCACGACAGCGCGCGGAAAGCCGAGCATGCTTCGCCTGCGCGCCTATCGCTCGGATCCCGAAGGCGGCCTGCTCGGGCCGTTGCGCGCGACCCATTTCGGCTTCGGGGACGTCGCAGGGTTCGCGAGCAGCCTGACGGGCTCGGCCGCGAGCGGACGCGGCGCCGTAATCACCAATCGTCCCTTGGCCGCGCGAGCGGCGTTCGATCGAACCCGGTTCGAGGGCGATCTCCCTGCGGGCTGGGAAGCCGAAATCTACCGCAATGACGAGCTTCTGGGATTCGCCAAGCCCAATGGCACCCAGCGCTATGTGTTTGATGACGTTCAGCTTCTTTATGGCGAAAACCGCATTCAGATCATGCTGTACGGGCCGCAGGGGCAGATCCGCACGCGCGAAGAAATGATCAACGTTGGCCAGGACAACGTTCCTGCGGGCAAGATCTGGTATTGGGCCGGCTTCAATCAGCCGGGCAAGGATGTCCTCCAGATCGACAAGCCTCCCGATCTCGACAGCATTCCGAAAGCGCAAGCGACCGTAGCGGTCGAGCACGGCATCGACGAACGAACGTCGGTGGGCGTGCTTGCGCGCGCGATGCTCGTCGGCGACGAGCGGCTGACATTCGTCGAGGGAAGTGTCCGCCGGTCCGTTGGGTCGGCACTCGTTCAGATCGGCGCAGCGCGTGAGTTCGAGCGGTGGCTATGCCGCTCGCGTACAGGTGCTGGGCCGGTTTGGGAGCGTCAATGTCAGCGCCGAAGCGCTTGTTGCAAATGCTTTTCACTTGCAAGGAACGCGATTGCAGAACGTGCGCAGGGCACGCCTTGCGGTCGACGCCCCCCTCCGCATCGGCCGGACGGTCCTGCCTGGCCATATCGATGTAGGTGTCACGGACAATCTCAATGGGTCGTCCGAACTGGCTGCGGCAGCGCGACTGTCTGCAAACTTCCATCGCTTCAACCTCGGAACAAGCCTCGAATATCGAAAGCAATATTTGGCAACGGGAAGAGCATCTCCGGGTGAGCTAGGGCTGGGGCTAATCGGCACTGGTCACGTCGGTGACGTGCGGCTTCGAGCCGGAGCAAACCTGGACATCTCTCCGAAACCCAGGCCGCGGGCAGTCGAAGTCTCCGCTTACTGGTCGAAGTCCGAACGGGTCGATTGGGAGGGCGCGCTTGCTTACGACGCCCTGGCGAAGCGCGGCCGGGCGAAGATCACGCACGTCCGGCGCCTAAGCTCCCTCGCCCTCGCGCTCACCGGAGAAGCCGCGACGGACGGCTCCGTGGCATTCGGCGTGAATCTCAACTTTTCGCTCGATCCAAGCCACGGGCTCAGCATGTCGCGGCGGCCGCTCGCGCAGGCGGGTGCAGTCCGGGCGGTCGTCTATCGCGATCTCAATGACAACGGCGTACGCGAAGCTTCAGAACCGCTTGAGAAGGGCGCGTTGGTTACGACGGGAATGATCCAGGCGGATCACCCGACCAATGCGAAGGGCGCCGTCATGATCGGCGGGCTGACCGCCTTCACACCCGTCACCGTCGGCGTGGATCAAAGCAGTCTCGCCGACCCCATGCTCGTGCCCAAGAAGGAACTGCAGGTCGTCGTACCGCGGCCCGGAATCCCGGCGGAGGTTGAAATTCCGCTGGTCGGAGGCGGAGACGTCGAGGGCGCGATCCTCAAGAGCGCCGAGCTGGGATTCGAGGGGCTGGATCTCGAGCTGGTCGATCCCACCGGCAAAGTCGTTGCGGTCGCGCGAACGGATTTCGACGGCTTCTTTCTGTTCCAGCGCGTGCCCTACGGAAGCTACACGGTGCGGATATCGAAGGACTCCGCGGCGGCGGCGAGGCTTTTGGCCGATCTCAACCTAAGCGTGCAGGTCACCGCAGAGAAGTCGGTTGCACGGGTCGGAGCAATCCATGTGCGGCCGGCCCCCGTCATTGCCTCAGCCGGCGTAGCCACAGCTACGCCGTAACAGGCTCGCACTCGCCGCCCCCGCGCAGTTGCCGCCGAAGCGGACTTTCCCCAATCCATGTGATGGTGCGGTCGAGAAGACTCGAACTTCCACGGCCTTTCGGCCACAGCGACCTCAACGCTGCGCGTCTACCAGTTCCGCCACGACCGCACGTCATGATTATAGCAGGCGCGCCGGACCGGCCGCTGCCACTGGCAAGGCGGCGCGTCTAGCAAAGCCCCTGAAGGGGCGCAATGCCGCGATGAAGACCGCTAATTTGGTTCGTTTTGGAACAAAGGTTAACACGCTCTTTACCATTTGCGAGACTAGGCGTTACGGTCTTCGCCATGCTCCTCGCCGCCGCAGCCATCCTCGCAGCATCGCCGCAGTCCGGACCGGTCTCCCAGGCGGCCGCGACGGCAAGCGCGCAGGCCACGATCAGGATTGTGTCCGGTGCCGTGCTTCGCCTCGGCGAAGGATTGCGAAGCGGCTCGGGACCGAAGGCAAAGTTGACGCTGGTGCGGCTGGACGGAACGCCGCTCGCAGCCAAGCTGATCGAATTCGAATAGACCGCCGCCGCTATGCGCGCGGCGGTCCCAGCGTGATCGTGAGCTCCTCGCCGCCCGGCGGAACATTGACTTCCGCGCTGTTGAAGCTGGCGCTTGCGCCTGCCGCCAGCGTCGGTGCCGGCGGAGCAATCGTCCAGCTGTAGACGACCTTTCCTCCGGGACCCCTCAGCTGCGCCTGCAGCGGAGGGACATTCTGTTCCTTGGAAGTCGGATTGATCACCCGCCCGGTGACGGTCAGGAGTTGATTTCCGCTCTCGAGCTGCTGGCGGTCGCGATGTGTCACGATCAAGGCCAGCTGACTTGCAGCACCGCTACCGAGACCGACCCGAGCCTTCCACTCGGGCGGTGCGAGGAACCAGAATGCGGCCGCGAGCACGGCGACCAAGATCACCACGATAGCGATGGTTACGATCGGATTGCGAGCCCGCGGGGCAGTCTCGTCGGCGGCGGGGAAGGGACTGAACTCATCGTCCGTCGCCTCAGCAAGAGGCGGCTCCTTCCAATCGGCTGGTGCGACTACCGGGCGCGCCTGATCATCCGCTCCCGCTTCGAAATCCGCGGAGATGGCCGCCGCACGCTGCTCGGCAGCATCTTCGGCCATCGTCCGTTCCTGCTGATCGTGCGCGTCGTCCTCCGCCGGAGGAGGCGGCTCAGCCTCGACCGCGCCGACCACGGCCTCTTCGAAAGCTCGCTCTTCCGCCTCGGGGCCGCTCCGCGGCTCGATGAGCGTCGCTTCGGCGATTGTCTCATCCTCATCGCCCTCGACATCAGGCTCGTCCGCAGGCTTCGGGATCCTGGTGCCAGCTGTGCTTGCATGATGCGCAGCGAACCTGCCGGCCTTGGGCGGAATTGCGCCGTCCTTCACCACATATTGCGTGCCGCAGTTCGGGCAGGTGAGGATCATTCGTGCAAAAGCCCTCTTCCGGGACGGTGAGCGCACGGTAAACAGGAATGCGCCGGGCATTGGCAAGGCGAGCGGCCAGGCGGCTGTGTCGCCTTAGGACGAAGGGGAGGATGGACGCTGTCGGCAGATCGCCGAATTCGATAGCGTCGGCCTGCGCTACGGCACGGGCGCCGAAGTGCTGCGCGACCTCGATTTCCGGCTGGCGAGCGGCGGCTTCTACTTCCTCACCGGCCCGTCGGGCGCCGGCAAGACCTCACTTCTCAAGCTCCTCTACCTCGCCCAGCGGCCGACGCGCGGGCCGCATCCGGCTGTTCGGCGAAGAGCTGACCGATGCGCCGCGCGAAATCGCTGCCCGCCTTCCGCCGGCGGATCGGCGTCGTGTTCCAGGACTTCCGCCTGATCCGCCACCTGTCCGCTTTCGATAATGTCGCGCTTGCCGCTGCGCATTGCGGGCGGCAGCGACGAGAAGTCGAAGGACCGGTCCGGGAAATGCTCGCCTGGGTCGGGCTCGCCGACCGCGCGAGCGCGCGCCCGCCGACCCTGTCGGGCGGAGAGCAGCAGCGCGTCGCGATCGCGCGCGCGGTGATCAACCAGCCCGACCTGCTCGTCGCCGACGAGCCGACCGGCAACGTCGATGCCGACAATGGCGCAGCGGCTGCTGCACCTGTTCACCGCGCTCAATCGGCTGGGCACGACGGTCGTCGTCGCGACGCACGATGTCGGCCTCATCAGCGCGACGCCCGGCGCGCAGCTGATCCGGCTCGAGAAGGCGGCACGATGGTCGACCCGACCGGCGCGCTTCGCAATCCGCCGCGCGACGGCCGCGAGCCTGATGCTCGGCTGGCTGTTCCCGTCGCCTGCCGAACGCGCGGCTGCTCGGCGGCAGCCGGCTGCGCGGGCCGACGCCCTGGGTGATCGCGATCATGAGCTTTTCGATCATGATCATCGCGGCGGCCGGCCTGGCCCTGGCCAATGCCGCGGGCACGCTCGGCGAGCGCGATCGAGACATCGCTACTCGGTCGCAGCTCCCGGGCGGCAGCGGACGGCTCGACGACCTGCTCGCCGCGGTCGCGCTCGGCACCAGGCGTCGCCACGTGCAGGCCGGTGCCGGAAGCAGAAATGCGCCGCACGCTCGAGCGCTGGCTCGGCCCTGCGGCGCAGAGCGACGACCTGCCGGTGCCGGCGCTGATCAATTTCGACCTTGCAGCCCGGACGCCGCTCCCGCTGCGTCGCCGCCGGGTTGCGGCGATCGCTCCGGCTGCGCGCGATCAGCGCTCACCGCGACAGCTGTCGGCCCGCTGCTGCGCTCGCTGCGCCTGCTGCAATGGCTCGCTTTCGGCCTGGTCGTGCTGCTCGGCGGCGCCGCCTCGGCCGCGGTCGTGCTCGCGGCGCGCGGGGCGCTCGACACCCATCGCTTCACGATCGAGGTCATGCACGGGATCGGCGCGACCGACGTCCAGGTCACGCGCCTGTTCCAGCGCAAGATCGCGCTCGATGCACTGGTCGGAAGCCTCGCCGGCGGCATCGCCGCGGCGTTAGTGCTGCTAATGCTGAGCGCAGGAGCGGCGCTTCGCGGGCGGATCGACGGGCGGCGCGTCGCTCTCGCGGGCTCGATCTGCTGATTCTGGCGGCTGCTTCCGCTGGCGCTGACTGTGCTCGCGACGCTGGGTTGCGCGCACGGCGGTTCTCGCGGCACTGCGGCAAGGCTCTATGATTGCCCGCGCATCGCTTCGCTCTGTCCTGCTGCTCTATGCGCTTGGCTTCGTCCTGTTCGCGTTCACGCTCGGCAAGCCGGCGCCGGCGATGCGCGCCGCAGACCGATGCGGCGGTCGTGCTGACCGGCGGCAGCGGACGCATCGAGCATGCGCTGGACGTTGCTGCGGGACGGCAAGGCGAAGCGCCTGCTGGTCGCCGGCGCCGACCCCTCGGTGACCAAGGCGCGATCTTGCGGCCCGATTCGCGGCAGCGGCGCGCTGCATCAAATGCTGCGTCGATCTCGGCAGCGAATCGGTCGACACGCGGTCCAATGCGGAGGAAGCGCAGCCGCTGGCTGGCGCAGCGCAAGTTCAAGTCCGTGCGGCTGATCACCAGCGACTGGCACATGCGCCGCGCGCGCTATGAATTCGACGCAGGTGCTCGGCGACAAGTACGAGCTGGTCGACGCGACGCGGTCCGCACCGAGCCGAGCTTCCTGACCGCTGTTCGGCGAGTATAACAAATATGTGCTTCGCCGCCTCGCCGTCTGGGTCGGACCTCTGATGCCGCGATCCGCTCGCTGCTCTATCGCGGCTGTCTTCTATCCCGGCACATGTGCTTCTGCGTCGCTGGCCGGCATCGCTGCGAGCCTGGTCGGCGCACGCCGCGGCGCTGGCGGTGGTCCGCGGCTGGGCCGACTTCCACCACTGGCTGCGCGGCCACTTGCTCGGCATCCGCACCGCGCGTCGAGGGTGAGCATCCCGCCGGGGCCGCATCTGGTCGCGGTCAAGCACCAGTCGATGTTCGAAACGATCGAGATCGCTGTCTGATCGCGCACTGCCCGATCGTCGTGCATCAAGCGCGAGCTTTCGGACATGCCGCTCTTCGGCTTGATGACGCGCCGTTATGGCGTCATCCCGGTCGAGCGCGAGGCCGGCGCGAAGGCGCTTCGCGCCATGGTCGCCGCGGGCAAGGCAGGCGATCGCGACCGGGCGGCCGGTGCTCATCTTTCCGGAAGGCACGCGCGTTCCTGCCGGCGAAACGCCGCCGCTTCAACTCGGGCTTCGCCGGGCTTGTACCGCGCGCTGGGCCTGCCGGTGGTGCCGGTCGCCATCGACAGCGGGCGGCTGTGGGGCCGCGGGCTTCGTCAACGCAGCGGAATCGTCACCTTCAAGGTCGGCGAGCCCATCCCGCCCGGGTCTGAAGCGCGAGGAAATCGAAGCGCGCGTCCACGCCGCGATCAACGCGCTCGAGCTCAGCTCCGGAGGCGAGCGCCTAGCTTTTCCGCCGCGGCGACGATGCGCCGCGGATATCTCGGCGATCTCTGCCTCGGTGAAGCTCTTCTCGTCGGGCTGAAGCGTGACTTCGAACGCGAGCGACAGGCCGTCGGCGGTTTCGAACCGGTCGAACAGCCGGACGTGCGGTGATCGCCGCCTTGTCGGCGCCGCGGATCGCGCGGACGCAGCTGCGTCGGCCGTCGAGCTCGGCCGGCACGATGAAAGCGAAGTCGCGCGTGACCGGCTGCAGCGCCGGCGGGGCGAAGGCCGGCCGCGCCCGGCCGCTCGACGCGCGGCGCCGGAATCGCGTCGAGGTAGATTTCGGCCGCCACCGCGCCGCGGGCGCGTCGAGGCCTTGCGCAAGCCGCGGGTGAAGCTCGCCGAAGCTCGCGACGATCGTCTTCGGCCCAAGCCGAAGCGTGGCCGACCGGCCCGGGTGCCAGGTCGGGCCCGCGTCGGGGAATATCTGCAGATTGGCGACCGGCGCGCCGGCCGCCTCCAGCAGCGCCAGCGCCTCGGCCTTGGCGTCGAAAGCGTCGAACGCCTGCGCCTTGCCGCTTGCCAGCCGCGCGGCCGCCGCTCGCCGGCGAGCAGCAGCGACAGCGTCGGCCGCTCGGCATCGGCGAGATAGCGGCGGCCGATCTCGAACAGGCGGACGCGATGCCGCGCCGCGGTCGAGGTTGCGGCGCGCCGCCGGCGATCAGCCCGGGCAGCAGCGACGGCCGCATCACCTTCATCTCCTCGCTGATCGGGTTGGCGAGCGCGCCAGGCGCCGCCGCCGAACGCTCGCCGCTTCCTCTTCGGAGATGAAGCTCCAGGTCACCGCTTCGTCGAGCCCGCGCGCCGCGGCCGTCCGCGCGCGACGCGCCGCTCGATCAGCTGCGCGCGGGTGGCGGTCGGCTTGGCGACCCCGGCGCGCGCTCGAGCGGCGTCGACGGAACCTTGTCGTAGCCGTCGATGCGGGCGACTTCCTCGACCAGGTCGGCCGGCCCGTCGACGTCGCGGCGCCAGGTCGGGACGCGACACGTCGCCGCCTTCGACGGTGAAGCCCAGGCGGCTCCAGGATCTGCGCGCTGCTCGCTCGCCGGCACGTCGAGCGCCGCCGAGCGCCGAGCGTGCGGCCGGAATCGAACGTCGACGCTGCGCTTGATCCGATCGGCGGCTCGCCGACGCGCAATCTCCGCCGACGCCTCGCCGCCGCAGATGTCGAGGATCAGGCCGGTCGAGGATCGCCAGGCCCTCGTCGAGGAAGGCCGGATCGACGCCGCGCTCGAACCGGCTGCGCGCGTCGCTGGTGAGGCCGAGCGGCTGCCCGGTGCGCGGCGATCCGGTCGCGGCGTCGAACCAGGCGATCTCGAGCATCACGTCGATGGTGTCGTCGGTCGACGCCCGGAATCCTCGCCGCCCATGATCCCGCCGATGTCGTGGACGCTGCGCGTCGTCGGCGATGACGCGTCATCGACCGGTCGAGCGCATATTCTTTGTCGTTCAGCGCCAGCACCGTCTCGCCGTCCCGCGCGGCGCGCGCGATCGAGGCCCGCCTTGCAGCTTCGCGACGTCATAAGCGTGGAGCGGGCCGGCCGTGGTCGAGCATCACATAAGTTGGTGATGTCGACCAGCGCCGAGATCGGCCGCTGACCCGCGGCCTTCAGCCGCTGCTGCATCCAGTCCGGGCTGCGCGCCGTTGCGACGCCGCGGATCGACGCGGCCGAAGAAAGCCGGGCAGCCGTTCGCGGATCCTCGATGCGGATCGCACCGGGCAAGGCGAAGCTGCCCTGGATCTGCGGCACGGCCGAGCGGCTTCAGCGTGCCGAGGCCCGCGGCGGCAAGGTCGCGCGCGATTCCGCGAACGCCCATGCAGTCCTGGCCGGTTGGGCGTGACGCGACGTCGAACACGGGATCGTCGAGCCCGGCATAGGTCGGCGAAGGCGTGCCGACCGGCGCATCGTCGGCAAGCTCGATGATGCCGCTCATGCTCCTCGCCGAGCTGCAGCTCGCGCGACCGAGCACATCATGCCGCGGCTTTCGACGCCGCGGATCGCCGCGACCTTCAGCGTCAGGTCGCTGCCGGGAACATAGGCGCCCGGCGGGCCGAACACGCCGAGCATGCCGGCGCGGGCGTTGGGCGCGCCGCACACCACCTGCACCGGTCCGTCGCCGGCATCGACGGTGAGCACCTGCAGCTTGTCCGCCTGCGGATGCTTCTCGGCGGTCAGCACCTTGGCGACGCGGAACGGCGCCAGCGCTTCCGCCGGGTTCGACACGCCTTCGACCTCCAGGCCGATGCGCGGTCAGCGTCTCGGCGATCGCTCGGCGGACGCCTCGGTGTCGAGATGATCCTTCAGCCACGACAGCGAGAACTTCATGCGCCCACTCCCGCCTGACAGCGTCGGCACGTCGAGCGCGCGGAAGCCGTAATGCTTGAGCCAGCGGATATCGCCGTCGAAGAAGGCGCGCAGGTCGTCCATGCCATATTTGAGCATCGCCAGCCGGTCGACGCCGGTGCCGAAGGCGAAGCCCTGCCATTCGTCGGGGTCGAGCCCGCAATTGGCGATCACCCGCGGGTGGACCATGCCGCTGCCGAGCACTTCCATCCAGCCTTCGCTGCCCGCCGACGACGCGCCGGCCCTTCTCGATCGACCAGCCGACGTCGACCTCGGCCGACGGCTCGGTGAAGGGGAAATAGGACGGGCGCATCCGCAGCACGACGTCGTCGCGCTCGAAGAAGGCCTTGAGGAAGGTCTCGAGCGTCCATTTGAGGTGGCCGAGCGTGATGCCGCGGTCGATCACCAGGCCCTCGATCTGGTGGAACATCGGCGTGTGGGTTGCGTCGCTGTCGGAGCGATAGACCCGGCCCGGCGCGATGATCCTGGAGCGGCGGCGGCTGCTCTCCATCGTCCGGATCTGCACCGGCGACGTATGCGTGCGCAGCACCCGCGCTCTCCGTCGCCCTCGCGCGGCTCGAGGTAGAAGGTGTCCTGCATCGCCCGCGCCGGATGGTTCTCGGGCATGTTGAGCGCGGTGAAATTATACCATTGCGTCTCGATCTCCGGCCCTTCGGCGACCGAGAAGCCGAGGTCGGCGAAAATCTCGGCAAGCTCGTCCATCACCTGGCTGACCGGGTGGACGGTGCCGCTCGACGCCTTCCGGCGCCGGAAGCGAAAGGTCGATCGTCTCGGTCGCGAGCTTGCGCTCCAGCTCGGCAGACTTCCAGCGCCGACCTTCCGTTCGGCGATGGCGCGGTGACCTGCTTCGCGCAGTGCGTGGATCTTCGGCGCTTCCGCGGCGCGCGTCGTCGGGGTCCATCGACGCCGAGCGATTTCAGCAGCGCGGTGATCTCGCCCGACTTGCCGAGCAGCGCCACCCGCACGGACTCGAGCGTCCGCAAGGTCGCCGGCGCTGCGGCGATCCGGTCGAGAAGCGCGTCGGCCGCATGGCCAGCGCCTCTAGCCGCGCAGCAGCGCAAAATGCAAAGGCGTGCGTAGGAGCGCGACGCGATGAGCGACTGGCCCGAGCTGACGTCGAAGCGCGACCACGAGACGCTCGCGCTTCTGCACCTGGCGGCGCAGATGCTCGGCAAGATCCGCGTCGCGCATGCGCCGTGGGCGAATCACGGCTGGCATGTCGCGCTGCAGCCGAGCGCGCGACGGCCTGGACACCCTGCCGACTGCCGCGGGCGGCGGCCGCACCTTCACGCTGGCGCTCGATCTCTGCCGCCACGCGATCGTGCTGTGGGTCAGCGACGGTCGTCGCGAGGAACTGCCGCTCAACGCCGGCAGCATCGCCGCGCTTCATGCGCGGCTGTCGCGATGCTCGAGCGGCACGGGCTGCCGTCCACTTTCAACGGCGTGCCGAACGAGATCGAAAATGCGGTGCCGTTCGCCGAGGACAAGACGCCGCCGGGCTTACGACCGCAATTCGGCGGAGCGGTTGCGCGAAGCGCTCGCGCGCGATGCTCCCGGTGTTCGCGCGCTTCCGCGCCGGCTTTTCCGGCAAGGCGAGCCCGGTGCATTTCTGGTGGGGCGCGTTCGATCTCGCCGTGAGCCGCTTCTCGGGCCGCACGGCGCCGCCGCATCCGGGCGGCATCCCCGGCCTGCCCGACCGGATCGCGCGCGAAGCCTACAGCGACGAAGTCTGCAGCGCCGGCTTCTGGGCCGGCGGAGCGACCGACGGCCGAGCCCTTCTTCTACAGCTATATCTACCCCGAGCCGGACGGCTTTCGCGCACGCAAAGCTCGCGCACGGACGTATTCGACGAGCAATTTCGGCGAGTTCGTCCTGCCCTATGCCGAGGTGCGAGCAGTCCGCCGATCCGGAGCGTATGCTGATCGAGCTTCCTCCAGTCGACCTACGAGGCCGCCGCCGACCTCGCGAAGTGGGATCGCGCCGGCGCTGGAGCGGAGAGCCCGTCGGCTGCCCTAGCCCGGCACGAACGGATAGGGCGAAATGGTCTTCCGGTTCTCCTCGACCGCCAGCATCCGCCCAGCCGGGGCCGTCGCGCGGTATGCGCATTGCGAGGCGCGGGCAGATCGCGCAGGCCGGTCCGACCGGCGTCAGCCGGGCGTGTTCATCAGATCGAGTCCGTCGGCATAAGCAATTCGCGCCGGCATGCTTGACGTCGCAGCCGAGGCCGATCGCGAGCAAGGCCTCGTCGCGAAGATCGGGTCGGATCGGCCGTTCGATCGTGCGGCTGATGGTGAAGAAGCGCTGGCCGTCCGGAGTTTCGATCAGCTGGCGGATGGTCTGGCCAGGCGTCTGGAACGCGGCGTGGAGGTGCCAGCGCGGGCAGGTGCCGCCGAAGTGCGAGAAAGGGAAATTCTCGCCCGCATAGCGCTTGGAGATGTTCCCTGCCGGGTCGACCCGCAGCATGAAGAAAGGCACGCCTTTCGCACCGGTGCGGCTCAGCGTCGTGAGCCGGTGGGCGACCTGCTCGACATTGGATGCCGAACTGCGCGCAAAGCCGGTCGATCGCGTAACGATGCCCTTCCGCGGCGCGCAGGAACTTGCCGTACGGCATGATGATCGCGCCTGCCGCGTAATTGGCGAAGCTCATGTGGAGGAGGCGGCGGCTTCCGCGATCCGGGCGGTCTCGCGGCTTCTCAGCATGCTGTTGATGATCGGCGCGAATTCGAGAAGCGCGAGCTGGTAGGCGAGTCGCGAACGTGCCGGTTCTCCGGCCGGAGCAGCGATGACAGCAGTGAGGGCGCGGCGCTGCGGATCATAGTCCTGGCTGGCGCCTTCGAGCTCCTCAGGGCCGACGACGCGCACCTCGACGCCCCACGCGTCCTTGAGACGCTGGCGGAGCGGTTCGGCCACCGACAACGGGTGGTTGAGTGCGCCCCCGAGCGTTTCGGAAGCATCCTCCAGCTCTGGCCAATGATTGCGCTGCGCCTGGATATAATCGCGAACCCAGGTCTCGGGCGTGATCAGCGACGCGCGGATCGGCTCGGCGCTCCTCGCCCGACGGCCGACGCTGCATGTCCCGCACGGCCGTGTAAAGGCGCGCGATACCTTCGGCGACCGAGGGCGCATTGTCGGCAAGCTCGACGAGTTCGTAGCGGCTGATGCCGAGGTCCGCGAGCATAGGATCGGAGAAGATTTCCGCGAGCTGGGTCGCGCCGCCGCTGTCCGCCGCTCTCGGAAGCGAACGATCTCACGTCGATGTCGAAGCCTTCGGCCAGCCGCAGCAGGATGCCCGCGGTCACCGGCCGCTGATTTCGTTCCAGATGATTGAGGTAGGATGCGGAGATGCCGAGTTGCTCGCGCCATCTGGCTCTGATTGAGCCCACGGTCGCGGCGCAATCGCTTCAATCGTGCGCCGAGGAAGAGCTTGCGCTGCAGCATCATTGTCGAGCTGTCACAATCTTCACAAAATCACAAGTCGTGACTCTGACACGTCAGCACTTTTCAGTGCGACTTTACCATGCCGATGGGTTCTGCTGCAACTCACGAACTCAGGGGAATGCGAACATGAGCGATTTCGGTTTGGTTGTTGCGGCTCCTCAAGGGCGGTTCGACGGCATCGAGCGGCCGTACAGCGTCGAGGACGTGTAGCGGCTGCGCGGCTCCGTTCCCATCGAGCACACGTTGGCGCGGCATGGCGCGCTCAAGCTGTGGGAGCTGCTGAAGAGGACGAGCCGGTCCGTGCGCTTGGCGCACTTATCGGCAACCAGGCGATGCAGATGGTCCGCGCCGGGCCTCAAGGCGATCTATCTGTCCGGCTGGCAGGTCGCCGCGGACTCGAATGTCGCCGGCTCGATGTATCCCGACCAGTCGCTCTATCCCGCCAATTCCGGGCCAGAGCTGGCGCGCAAGATCAACAAGACGCTGCAGCGCGCCGACCAGATCGAGCATATGGAAGGCGGCGCCAAGCGTGACTGGTTCGCGCCGATCGTCGCCGACGCGGAGGCCGGTTTCGGCGGACCGCTCAACTGCTTCGAGATCATGAAGGCCTATATCGAGGCCGGCGCCGCGGGCGTTCACTTCGAGGACCAGCTCGCGTCCGAGAAGAAGTGCGGCCACCTGGGCGGCAAGGTGCTGATCCCGACCCAGGCGGCGATCCGCAACCTCGACGCCGCCCGCCTTGCCGCCGACGTCTGCGGCGTTCCGACGATCCTCGTCGCCCGCACCGACGCCGAAAGCGCCAAGCTGATCACCAGCGACGTCGACGAGCGCGACCGCCAGTTCATCACCGGCGAGCGGACCCCGGAGGGCTTCTTCCGGCTGAAGGACGGCACCGGCCTCGATCATTGCATCGCCCGCGGCCTCGCCTTTGCGCCCCATGCCGACCTGCTGTGGTTTGAAACCAGCCACCCGAACCTCGATGAGGCGCGCACTTTCGCCGAGGCCATTCACGCCAAATATCCGGGCAAGCACCTCGCCTACAATTGCTCGCCCAGCTTCAACTGGAAGGCGAAGCTCGACGAAGCAGACCATTGCCAACTTCCAGCGCGAGCTCGGCGCCATGGGCTACAAATTCCAGTTCGTCACGCTGGCCGGCTTCCACAGCCTCAACCATGCGATGTTTGAGCTGGCCTCGGCGTACCGTGACCGCGGCATGTCGGCCTATTCGGAGCTGCAGGAAGCGGAATTCGCCAGCGAGGCCGTGGGCTACACCGCAACGCGCCACCAGCGCGAAGTCGGCACCGGCTATTTCGACGCGATCGCTACCGCCGTCTCGGGCGGGCAGGCATCGACCGTCGCGCTCAAGGAATCGACCGAAACGGCGCAGTTCGTGCCGACGGTCGCCGCAGAGTAAGGAGCAGGACATGGCACAGCGTTTCTGGGTTGTCGGCGGCGACTATTCCGACTGCGGTTTCGGCCAGATCGAACCGGGCACCGAAAATCGTCCACGGGCCCTTACCATGACGAGCTCAAGGCGCGCATGGAATGGCAGCGCCTGACCTTCCGCGACCATTGCGGAGCGACCACGCGCTACAGCATCTGTGTCGAGCCGGAGAAATCGCTGCAGTGAATCAGGTCATCGATGTGCCGCGTATCGTCGCGGAGCCTTCAGGGATCCGCGGCGCGAACGAGGTGCTAAGCGCCTCGGCGCTCGAGTTCCTCTCGGAATTGCACGAGCGGTTCAATGAGCGACGGCTCAAGCTGCTGGAGAAACGCAAGGACCGTCAGGCACGCTTCGACGCCGGCGAGCTTCCCGATTTCCGTGACGACACCCGCAACATTCGCGAATCGGACTGGACCGTGGGCCAAGTCCCCCGAGACCTGCTCGATCGCCGCGTCGAGATCACCGGCCCGACCAACGCGAAGATGCTGATCAATGCGCTGAACTCCGGCGCGAAGGTCTTCATGGCCGATTTCGAGGATGCGACGTCGCCGACGTGGGATGAGCTCATCCAGGGGCAGGTAAACCTGCGGGACTATTGGAGCGGACGGCTCGACCTACAGCGATGCCGTGAGCGGCAAGCACTATGCGGTGGCCGATAATCCCGCGGTGCTGATGGTCCGCCCGCGCGGCTGGCACCTGCCCGAAGATCACGTCACCATCGACGGCGAGCCGATAGCCGGCGGCCTCTTCGATTTCGCGCTCTACCTGTGGCACAACGCACGGGCGGCGCTGTCCCGCGGCTCGGGCCCGTATTTCTACCTGCCAAAGCTCGAGAGCATGGAAGAAGCTGCCTTGTGGAGCGACGTCTTCGCCATCGCGGAGAGCAGGCTCCGGCTCGAACGCGGGACGATCAAGGCGACGGTGCTCATCGAGACCCTGCCTGCGGCGTTCGAGATGGACGAGATCCTCTACGCGCTCAAAGAGAATATCGTCGGCCTCAACTGCGGCCGCTGGGACTATATCTTCAGTTACATCAAGCGGCTGGGCCGCTCCCCCGACCGGCTCACTCCCGACCGGTCGGGGATGACCATGGATAAAGCCTTCCTCGCTGCCTACTCGCTGCGGCTGATCGCGACCTGTCACCGGCGCGGCGCCTTCGCGATGGGCGGAATGTCGGCCTTCATTCCCGTGAAAGGCGACGAGGAAAAGAACCGCGCGGCCTTGGAAAAGGTCCGCGCGGACAAGCTGCGCGAGGTTGGCAATGGCCACGACGGCACCTGGGTCGCGCACCCGGCACTGGTGTCCGTGGCGGCTGAGGCCTTCAAGGCGATGTCCGGCCCCAACCAGCTGTCCAAGGTGCCGGAGCACATCCCCGGCCGCGAAGAGATGCTGAAGCTCCACGAGGGCAATCGGACCGAGGCCGGCGCGCGCGAGAACATTCGCGTCGGCGTCCAGTATCTCGCCGCCTGGCTCGACGGGAAGGGCGCGGTGCCGCTCTACAACCTCATGGAGGATGCGGCGACGGCCGAGATCTGCCGCACGCAGCTGTGGCAGTGGCTGAAGTTTGAAGCGCCCCTCGACGATGGGCGCAGCTTCACGCTCGACCTGTTCGAGCAATGGTTCGACGAAGAAGTCGGATTGCTCGCCGAAGTGCCCGAAATCACCGAGGCCGCGCGGCTATTCCACAACATGATCGTGTCGGACGACCTTGTGGAATTCCTCACGCTGCCCGCTTACGAGCTCCTGGACTGAGGCTGGCCCATGGGCTGAGACGGGACGTTCGAGACCCCTTCCCAGCGCCTGATCTTTTGGTGCCCTTGCCACAGCTCAATCGGATTGATGCCCCGCCGCTGTTCAGCAACGGCGATCGCGCTCGCTTCGTCCGGTGCACTGAACTCGTAAAAGCTGGCGACCTCGTTCCTCGGGCCGTGAAGGTGATACAATCGATAATCTGCCATAGGATTTCGCCCCCTTACCTATGGTCCCACGCAGGATGGAGGATGCCCGCATGCGGCACCGCGGACCATCGGTGGAAAGGCCGAGCTAAGCCTCAGGAAAAACAGAGAAACCGTTTCAAAACGGAGCAGAACGACTTCGCGCGAATACGCTAGAATGAAGGTATCAACGAGCACCAAGGGGCGGATCGCGAATGAAAGCCTGGCATTGGGTCACCCTCGGCATTGTTGCGATGAGTGGTGTGCTGATCTTCTGGTTGCTGCTTGCCTATGGCGAGCTTCCGCGGCTGTGGAGCAGCCACGAGCACAAGCTGATCGGCGAGCGCGACCAGATCATTTCTTATACGTCGCAGGACATTCCGGCCGATCCGATCAACATCGAAATCATCGGCTCCGAGGACGCGATCCTGTGCGCCTTTCGCCGCGACGGCTGGTCGCGCGCAGCTCCGGTCACACTGCGATCGTCGCTCGGCATCGTGGCCAGCGTCTTGTTTGCCCGTGCCGACGCAGCGGCGCCGGTCAGTCCACTTTATTTCCAGGATCGCCTGCAGGATCTCGCATTCGAGATCGACGAGGGCCGAAGCGCTGAACGCAGGCATCACGTGAGGTTGTGGCGGGTCGCCACGGGCCGGTGGATCGGCGCGGCAACCTTCGATCGCGGTGTCGGGCTAAGCCTCTACACGCTGCAGGTAACGCATCATATCGGGCCGGACGTTGATGCCGAGCGCGACCGCGTCGGCGCGCTGTTCGAACGTAGTGGCGGCCGCTACGTCGCAAGCCAACCGTCACGCGTCGCGCCCAATGTCTGGCACCGGAACGGCGGCGGCGATCTCTATCGCACGGATGGGCTCATCAAGTCCTATGCGATCGGACCAGTGACGTGCTGACGAAAAAGGGCGCCGCGGATGCTCCGGGCGCCCTTTCCTGTTTCGTGGTGAAGAGGTTTAAGCTGCCTTCTTGTCCAGCGCGCCCTTCGCCTGGGCGACGATGGCGCTGAACGCCTCCGCCTCGTGCATGGCGATGTCCGCGAGCACCTTGCGGTCGAGCGTGATGCCGGCGAGGTTCAGCGCGTGGATGAACTGGCCATAGGTCAGTCCTTCCGCGCGGACCGCGGCGTTGATGCGCTGGATCCACAAGGCACGGAAACTCCGCTTCTTCACCTTGCGGTCGCGATAGGCGTACTGCCCGGCCTTCTCGACGGCCTGGCGGGCGATGCGAATTGTGTTCTTGCGACGGCCGTAATAGCCCTTCGCCTGCTCCAGGATCCGCTTGTGCTTGGCGCGGGTGGTTACGCCGCGTTTGATGCGTGCCATGTCTTATCCGCTCCTTACTTGAGACCGTAGGGCGCCCAGGCCTTCACGCGCGCCGTATCGGCGTCGGCGAGAAGGTCAGTGCCGCGGTTCTGGCGGATATACTTGGCGTTGTGGCTGATGAGCCGGTGGCGCTTGCCCGCGACGCCGTGCTTGATCTTGCCGGTCGCCGTGAGCTTGAAGCGCTTCTTCACGCCGCTCTTGGTCTTCAATTTGGGCATTTTCGTCTCCTTGTGCGTCCCGAAGGACGCGACGTTATCCAATCGCCACGGCATGCCTTTTGGCCGGGCCATCGGGTTTTCCACTAAGCTGGAAAGCGCGGCGCTATACTGGCGCGACCCCACATTGGCAAGGAGGCGAGTTGATGGAAGAGCAAGGACCGGCGGGCGGTGTGACTGCCCATCTGACCATCCGCGGCGGCAAGGCCGCTGACGCGATCCACTTCTACAAGCGCGCCTTCGGGGCGACCGAGGCGATGCCGCCCCACTTTGGCGACGACGGTCGCCGCATCATGCATTCGCATCTTCTGATCAACGGCGGGCACCTGATGCTCAACGACGATTTTCCTGAATATGGCGGCGCCGCTACACCGCCGGGAAGCCTCACGCTCCACCTTCAGGTGCAGGACCCGGACGCGGCCTGGAAAAAGGCGATCGACGCCGGCGCCACCGAAAAGATGCCGCTCGCCGACCAGTTCTGGGGCGACCGCTACGGCCAGGTCGAGGATCCGTTCGGCTTCCGCTGGTCGATCGGTGCGCCGAGCAGCAAAGCCTGACCTACCAGGGGATTCGGCCTCCGTCGTAGCCGAAGAAACCGCCTGAATTGCCCGGCCCCAGGCGGTCGATCACCGCGCGCATTCCGGCGACGCTCTCCTTCGGCTCCAGGGGTGCACCGCCGCCGCCCATTCGCGTCTTCACCCAGCCCGGATGAAGGACTGCCGCCGTCACGCCGTCACTTCCGGCATCGAGCGCGAGGTTCCGCCACGCCATGTTCAGTGCGGACTTGGACGAGCGATAGGCTAGGAAGCCGCCCGAGCTATTTTCCTCGATCGAGCCCATGCGGGTGCTGATGGCGATGAGCTTGCCGCCGCTCCTCTTCACCAGCCGCAGAACTGACTTCGCCAGCAGGTAAGGCGCGACCGTGTTGACCTTGAACGTATCGAGCCAGCGACGTGCGTCTTCGGCGTCGGCGGCATCCTTGGGCCCGTAGGTCCCGGCGTTGGCGATCAGGAGGTCGAGGGCGTCCAGCCGTTCGCCGAACGCGGACACGGCCCCGAGGTCGTTCATGTCGAGCTTTTCCACCCTGACGGAAAGCGTTTCCAGTTCCTGCGAAACCGCGCGAGCGGTAGCGATGACGTCCCAGCCGTCGACGGAATATTGGCGCGCGAACTCCAGGCCGAGGCCGCGGTTCGCGCCGGTGATGAGAACTTTTGGCATGCCGCATCAACGCGGCACGGCGCACAGGTTCCCTAATCGAACAGGCTTGAGACCGAACTTTCGTCGGCGATTCGGCGCACGGCCTCGCCGAGCAGCGGGGCGACCGTCAGGCGCCGGATCTTACAGTCCTTCGGGTCCGCCTCGCCGGACCAGATGGTGTCGGTGACGACCAACTCACTGAGCTCCGACTTTGCGACGCGCGCCGCCGCTCCGCCCGAGAGCACGCCGTGGGTGCAATAAGCGAAAACCTCCGTCGCGCCCTGTTGCTTCAGCGCGGCGGCGGCGTTGCACAGTGTACCGGCCGAATTGACGATATCGTCGATCAACACGCAGGTGCGCCCCTCCACGTCGCCGATGATGTTCATGACCTCGGATTTGCCGGCGCGTTCGCGGCGCTTGTCGACGATCGCCAGCGGCGCATTGTCGAGCCGCTTGGCGAGACCCCGTGCGCGGACCACGCCGCCGACGTCCGGAGAGACCACGAGCAGCTCACGGTTGCCGAGCCGCGCGCGGATGTCGGTCGCGATGACCGGGGAAGCGAACAGATTGTCCGTCGGAATGTCGAAGAAGCCCTGGATCTGACCCGCGTGCAAGTCGATCGAAAGCACTCGGTTGGCGCCGGCTGTCGTGACCAGATTCGCCACCAGCTTGGCCGAGATCGGCGTGCGTGGCCCGGGCTTCCGGTCCTGCCGCGCATAGCCGAAGTAAGGGACGACGGCAGTGATCCGCTTGGCTGACGCGCGACGCAGCGCATCGATGCAGATCAACAGCTCCATCAGATTGTCGTTGGCTGGATAGCTGGTCGACTGAAGGACGAACACGTCCTCGCCGCGGACATTCTCGTTGATCTCGACGAACACTTCCTCATCGGCGAAGCGTCGGACGCTCGCGTCGGTCAGCGGCATCTCGAGATAATCGGAAATGGACCGGGCCAGCGGTAGGTTGCTGTTCCCTGCGAGCAATTTCATCTGTGTGTTCCCCAGCGGCGAATCCGCTTTAGCGAGCGGTTACGGCGGCGGAAAGGTTGCCGAAGCAGGCGCGACCGCTAAATCGCCCACATGACCGACCGTCTTAGGATCGCCTTCGCACAGATGAACCAGCGCGTCGGCGACCTCGAGGCGAATGCAGCGGCGATGCTCGAGGTGCGGCGCAAGGCGGAAGGCGCCGACCTGCTCGTTTGTCCCGAACTGCAGGTAACCGGTTATCCTTGCGAGGATCTGGTCCTGAAGCCGGAGTTCGTGCGGCGGACCCACGAGGCCACCGACCGGCTGGTCGAAGCGACGATCGAACCGGGGCCGGCGATGCTCATCGGCACGATCATTCACGAAGGCGGGCTAAACTATAATGCGGTCGTTCTTGCCGACGGCGGGAAGGTCATCGGGCGGACGCTGAAGCGCGAGCTGCCGAACTACGGCACGTTCGATGAAAAGCGTGTCTTCGCGTCGGGCCCACTTCCCGAGCCGATCGACTTCCGCGGCGTGAAGCTCGGCGTGCCAATCTGCGAGGACATCTGGCAGGAAGAGGTTTGCGCGCATCTTGCCGAGGCCGGCGCGGAGCTAATGCTGGTGCCGAACGGCAGTCCGTATGAGCTCGACAAGGACGACCTTCGCCAGCGCCTCGTCCGCTCGCGGGTGCTGCAGACCGGCCTTGCGCTGGCCTATCTCAACAGAGTGGGCGGCCAGGACGAGCTGGCGTTCGACGGATCATCTTTCATCCTTCACCCCGACGGCGAGCTCGTCGCGCAAATGTGCGATTGGGACGAAGCCCTGCTGATGACCGACTGGGTCCGGGCGCCAGGCGGCTGGCGTTGCGAGACGCGGTGCGAGCATCCGCTCGATCGCTTCCCGGCCGATGTCTATCGCGCGATGATGGTCGCGCTGCGCGACTATGTGGAGCGCAACGGCTTCCCAGGTGTCATCCTCGGCCTGTCGGGCGGGATCGACAGCGCGCTGTCGGCCGCTGTCGCGGTCGATGCGCTCGGGCCCGACAAAGTGTGGGGCGTGATGCTCCCGTCAAAATACACCAGCGACGAAAGCCTCACCGACGCGCGGGAGAATGCGCGCATGCTCGGCTGCCGTCATGACGTCATCTCGATCGCGCCGGCGGTGAGCGCGATCGACGAAATGCTGCCCGACCTCAAGGGCTTGGCCGCTGAAAACGTGCAGGCGCGCCTCCGGATGGTGACGCTGATGGCCTTGTCCAACGCGCAGGGGCAGATGCTGCTCACCACAGGAAACAAGAGCGAGATGTCGGTCGGATATGCCACGCTCTACGGCGACATGGCAGGCGGCTATTCCGTCCTGAAGGACGCCTACAAGACGACGGTCTTCGCGCTGGCCCGCTGGCGCAACCGCAACAAGCCGGAGGGCGCCTTGGGTCCGAAGGGGCCGGTGATGCCCGAGAACATCATCACCAAGCCCCCGACCGCGGAGCTTCGCCCCGGGCAGAAGGACGAGGATAGCCTCCCGCCTTATTCCGTGCTGGACAGGATCCTCGAGGGATTGGTGGACAAGGAAATGTCGGTGAAGGAGGTCGCGAACGCCACGGGGGCCGACGTGGGCCTCGTCGCCGACATCGAGAGCAAGCTGCTCAAGGCCGAGTACAAGCGTCGGCAGGCGCCCCCAGGCGTGAAGATCGGCAGCCGCAATTTCGGCCGCGACCGGCGCTACCCCATCACCAATTTCTTCCATACCGGCCCGACAGTGGAGCTCCGCGATGACAGTCGTCACTCGCTTCGCACCGTCGCCAACGGGCCGGTTGCATGTCGGCAACATCCGGACCGCGCTGCACAATTTCCTGTTCGCGCGGAAGAACGGCGGGAAATTCCTGCTAAGGATCGACGACACCGACCGCGAGCGGTCGACGTCCGAGTTCGATCAGGCGATCCGCGACGATCTCGACTGGATGGGCCTGACTCCAGACGCGATGGTCCGTCAGTCCGAACGCTTCGACCTCTATGAGAGAGAGTTCGAGCGGCTGAGGAAAGCAGGCCGTGTCTACGCCTGCTTCGAGACATCGGAGGAGCTGGACCTTCGCCGGAAGGTATTGCTCGGCCGCGGCTTGCCGCCGGTCTATGAGCGCAAGCCGGCCGACGCGCCGGCGCCCGAAGGTCGTGCGCCGCATTGGCGCTTCCGGCTCGATCACGGCGCACCGATCGTCTGGAATGACCTCATTCGCGGCGAGCAGCGCTTCGATCCGAAGCTTCTCAGCGATCCCGTGGTGCGGCGGGAAGACGGGAGCTGGCTCTACCTGCTGCCGAGCGTCATCGACGACGTGGACCTGGGCATTACGCACGTGGTGCGCGGAGAGGACCATGTGTCGAACAGCGCCGCGCAGATCCAGATGTTCGAAGCGTTGGGCAGCAGTCCGCCGCAGTTCGCGCACGAAGCCTTGCTCGTCGCGGCTGAAGGGAAGTTATCGAAGCGGCTCGGCTCCTATGGGACCGAGCATCTGCGCGCTGAAGGTGTCGAGCCGATGGCGATGCTGTCTGTGCTGGCGCGGATCGGTACGTCCCTGCCAGTCGAGCCTACCGCCAGCCTCGGCGAGCTCGCGCAAGGCTTCGACTTTTCCTCCTTCGGGCGCGCACCGGCTCACTTCGACTCGCATGAGGTCGAGCTGGTCAACGCACGCTTGCTGCACAAGCTCGATTTCGATGCCGTTGCCGACCGCCTTCCCGGCGGCGCGGCGGAAGCGGATTGGCTGTTGTTGCGCGGCAATGTCGAGCGCATCGCCGACGTCGTGACTTGGATCGACGTGCTCCATGGCGAAATCGAAGTGCCGGAGCTGAGCCACGACGAGCGCCTACTCGTCCGCGACGCAACCGCCCTTGCCGAGGGTCTCGACTGGAATGGCGAGCCGTGGCGCGATCTCACCAATGCGGTCAAAGCCGCGACAGGAAAGAAGGGCCGCGAACTCTTCCACCCGCTTCGCCTCGCTTTGACGGGACGGGAGAGCGGCCCGGAAATGGCCGGCCTCGTCAGCCGCATGGGGAAAGACCGTGTGATTCGCCGCCTTGAGGCTGCTGCGCGCCGCTGACGGCGGCGGAAGCCGGCGCACTGGCGAACATCCCAAGCGCCGCTTACATTACCGCAATGTCCTGGTTCCCTCGTCCGTCCACGCCCGCAGCAGCGTTCCGCGATCTCGCGGCGTTCATGCGGCAGCGCAGCCGCGAGCAGGTGATCGCCGCGGCGCTCGCATTGCTCGTCACGGGGATCATCATCATCGAATTCATCATCGACGCGAAGATCAACACGGCTCCGCCGCCGCAGATTATCTACGCGGATCTCTATTCGTCGAACCGGACCGATGCCCAGATCATCGCCGATCAGAAGAAGGACCAGGCGGCGAAAGAAGCGGCGCAAAAAGAGCGGCAACGGCAATTCCAGAAGCTAGAGAATCAGCTGGGAATGTGAGCGCGGACCGGCGCTTCATGGCCGAGGCGATCGCTCTCGGCGAAGAGGCGCGCGGCCAAAGCGCGCCCAACCCCAACGTCGGATGTGTCATCGCCTCAGCCGGCCAGGAGATCGTCGGCCGAGGCGCGACGGCTCCCGGCGGGCGGCCCCATGCCGAGGCCGTCGCGCTTCAGCAGGCTGCCGGCAAGGCACGCGGCTCAACGGTCTACGTGACCCTCGAGCCATGTGCTCACGATAGCCCGCGCGGCCCGGCTTGCACCGACCTTCTGCTGGAAGCGAAACCGGCCCGCTTAGTCATCGCGGTCAAGGACCCCGACCGCCGCACGTCCGGTAAGGGCATTGAGCGGCTGCGATCGGCGGGCATCGAGGTGAAGCTGGGAATCGGGCGGAACGCGGCGCGGCGCTCGCTGTCCGGCTGGCTGACGCGCCTCGAGCTGGGCCGTCCGCGTATCACGCTCAAGCTCGCGCTTTCGATCGACGGCAAGATCGCTCTCCCGTCCGGCGAGAGCAAATGGATCACCGGTGAGGATGCGCGCCGCCATGTTCACCTGGAGCGAGCTCATAGCGACATGATCCTGGTGGGCCGGGGGACCTATCTGGCCGATCAGCCGCAGCTCGACGTAAGGCTCCCGGGCCTGGAGGAACGGTCGCCTCGCCGCGCGCTCCTGACTCGCGGTGAAGCGGTCGATGGCTGGGAAATCCTTCAAAATCCGCGGGATGTGCATCGGCTTCATGACGTCAACGACCTCCTGGTCGAAGGAGGATCGTCGACGGCGACGGCCTTCCTGACCGAGGACTTGGTGGATCGGATCCTCATCTACCGCGCGCCGATCATCGTGGGCGAAGGCAAGTCCAGCATCGGCTATGTCGGCTTGGACGCGATCGCGGACGCGCATGGCCGTTGGGACCTTACAGACGAACGGCGCCTCGGGGTCGACCGACTCGAAGTTTACGAGCGGGTGCGGGAAGCTTAAGCGCCTGGAATGTTCACCGGGATCGTAACCGACGTCGGGAAGGTCGTTAGCGCGGAGCAGCGCGGCGACCTGCGCCTCCGCGTTCAAAGCGGTTACGACATGAGCACCGTCGATCTAGGCGCCTCGATCGCCTGCTCCGGTGTCTGCCTGACGGTCGTCGACAAGGGCGAGGATTGGTTCGCAGTCGATGTTTCCGCCGAAACTGTCTCTTGCACGGCCGGTGACATGTGGAAGGAAAGCGCAAGGCTCAACCTGGAGCGTTCGCTGCGCCTGGGGGACGAGCTGGGGGGGCATATCGTGACCGGCCACATCGATTCGGTCGCACAGGTGGTCGGCGTCTGCTCCGAAGGAGATTCGAAGCGGATCGGAATCAGCGTCCCACGCGCGCTGGGTCCGATGATCGCGGCGAAAGGCTCGATCGCGCTCGACGGCGTATCGCTGACCGTGAACGAAGTTCGCGAGGCCGAGGACGGAACGACCCACTTCGCCGTCAACGTCATCCCCCACACGGCGCAGAACACCACCTTGAGCCAACTTGCTCAAGGGCGACAGTTAAATGTCGAAGTGGATGTTATTGCACGGTACATCGATCGGATGCTGGCCGCCCGCACACAATAGGAAGCAGCATTGTTTCTGCTTTCATCACATTTCAGTGTGATATACAACGAGTTGCATGAGCACGACCCTGATCGAGCGCCTGGAAGCGATCATCGCGACCGGTGAAGTTAGTCGCGCCGGCCTCGCCCGCGCCGCCGGCCTCCACCCCAACAGCCTGCGCAAGGTCGGCCAGCCGGACTGGAACCCGACCGCCGACACCCTGAGCCGGCTTGAAAAGCTGATTCAGCGCGGAAATGCCGAGGTGCTGGTCGGCACCGAGGCGATCATCAATGAGGCGCGCAATGGACGCATGTTCATCCTCGTCGATGACGAAGGGCGCGAGAATGAAGGCGATCTCGTGATTCCGGCGCAGATGGCGACTCCCGACGCAGTCAACTTCATGGCACGCCACGGCCGCGGCCTCATTTGCCTCGCCTTGACCAAGGATCGTGCCGATCAGCTCAATCTCGAGCCGATGACGCGCACCAATCGCAGCCGCAATGAGACCGCCTTCACGGTGTCGATCGAGGCGAAGGAAGGCATTTCGACTGGCATCAGCGCGGCCGATCGCGCGCGCACCATCGCGGTTGCGATCGATTTGGCGAACAGTTCGGAGGCGATCGTCTCTCCGGGTCACGTTTTCCCGCTGGTCGCGCGGCCAGGCGGCGTTCTTGCGCGCGCAGGCCATACCGAGGCGGCAGTCGACGTTTCACGGCTCGCCGGCCTCAACGCCAGCGGCGTCATTTGCGAGATCATGCGCGAGGACGGCACCATGGCCCGCCTCGAAGACCTGATGGACTTTGCGCGCGCGCATGAGCTCAAGATCGGCACGATCCGCGATCTCATCGCCTATCGGCTCAAAAAGGATCATCTCGTCGAGAAGGTCGCGACTGCGCCGTTCAAGGCGAGCAGCGGCGCGGAATGGCAGGCGCAGGTCTTTCGCGACAAGGCCAGCGGCGAGGAGCAACTCGCGCTGGTTCATGGCGCATTGAACACCGAGGAGCCTGTGCTGGTGCGGATGCACAGCCTCGACCTCTTCTCCGACGTCCTCGATGAGCAGGGCTCGCGCTCCGGATTGCTCCAGGGGGCGATGCGGATGGTCGAGAAGGAAGGGTCGGGTGTGGTCGTGACGCTGCACGCCGCGGCTCCCGGCTCGCTGTCGCGCTCGATCGACTTGCGTGCCGGCAAGCCCGCCGAAGCCGGCGACGCGGTGCGCGGTTACGGAACGGGAGCGCAGATCTTGGCGGCGCTCGGGATCCACGACATGATCCTGCTGACGAACACGCACCATTCACCGGTCGCGCTGGCCGGCTACGGTCTCGCGATTGTGGAAGAGCGGCCGATCGCGGCGGCCGCATAGTCATGGCGACGATTCTCATCACGGAAGCGCGATTCTACCCGCACCTTAATGACATGCTTCTCGAAGGCGCTCGCGCTGCCATCGAGGCGGCAGGCCACAAGCATGAGACGCTGACCGTGCCCGGGGCGCTTGAGCTACCCGGCGCAATCGCGCTTGCGGCGCGCAGCGGGCGATTTTGCGCGTTTGTCGCGCTCGGCGTGGTGATCCGCGGCGAAACCTATCACTTCGAAGTCGTGTCGGAGGAAAGCGCTCGTGGACTGATGGCGCTCACGATGCAGGGCTATGCGATCGGCAACGGCATCCTCACGGTGGAGAACGAGGCGCAGGCCATTGCCCGTGCCGATCCGAAGCAAGGGAACAAGGGCGGCGGCGCGGCCGAGGCGGCGCTCGCGCTGTTCGACCTGCGGGAAAAATACGCGCCCTAGTGCATCGCCGTTCGGCGCGGCTATGCGCGCTTCAGTGACCGGCCGCCACGACCACCGCTTCGCCTTTCCTGCCGTCCTGATCGGCAGCAGCGCGCTCGCCTTCGGTCCGTGGCTGGTGCGGCTGTCGGGCACGGGTCCTGTCGCGGCCGGGTTCTGGCGCCTGGCGCTCGCGCTGCCGTTCCTGTTCGCGATTGCCGCGATGACGCGGCAGCCGGTCCACTGGCCGGGACGCAAGCTCGCCCTGCTCGTAGCTTTCGCCGCATCCTTTTTCGCGGCCGACCTCGCCGCCTGGCACGTCGGGATCCACATGACCAAGCTCGGCAACGCCACCTTGTTCGGAAACTTATCGAGCTTCGCTTTCGCCGCGTGGGGCCTATGGCTGGTGCGGCGCTGGCCCTCGCCGGTGCAGGCGGCGGCGCTCGGTCTCGCCGCGATCGGCGCGGCACTGCTGATGGGCAGCAGCTTCGAGCTCAGCCCGCGCAATTTCACGGGCGATTTGCTCTCCCTGCTCGCGGGCCTTCTTTACACGGGTTATTTGATCGCGGTTCAGAAGGGCCGCGATTCCCTCAAGCCGATGCCGCTTTTGTTTCTGTCGAGCGCCTTCGGAGCCGCCATGCTCCTGCCCGTCGCATTGGCGTTCGGCGAGCAGATCGTTCCCGCGGACTGGACCTTTGTGCTTTTGCTCGCCCTCGCCAGCCAGGTGATCGGCCAGGGCCTGCTGGTCTACGGCATCGGCCATGTGTCCCCGTTGATCGTTGGCCTCGTCCTTCTGACCCAGCCGGCCATTTCGGCCTTCGTGGGCTGGACCGCCTATGGCGAGAAGCTGCAGCCGATCGACTGGGTCGGGGCGGCCGCCATTGCTGCGGCTTTGGTGCTTGTGCGCCTGCCTCAGCGGGGCTTGCGAACGCCGGTGGAGCAGCCCAGTTGAGCGCCATGGAAAGCCCGAGTCCCCTCGAGCAATTGCGCCGGAAGCTCGCCCTGGCGGTGGGCGAGAATGCAGTGTTCGACGGCTGGACCCGTGCCGCGGTGGACTCCGCCGCGGGGCAGCTCGGAATTGACCCGGTCCAGGCGCGCCTCGCCGTCCCCAAGTCGCAGGCCGGCATGATCGACCACTACATTCAGGAAGTCGATCGCGCGCTCGAAGCCTATTTCACGCCGGAGCGGCTCGTAGGCATGAAGATTCGCGAGAAGATCAGATCGCTAGTCTGGCAACGGCTCCAGATTCAGGCGCCCGCGCGCGAAGCAGTCCGCCGTGCGCTCGCGATCCTGTCGATGCCCCAGAACGTGCCCTTGGCCCTGCGCATATCATGGCGGACGGCAGACCTCATGTGGAGGATCGCCGGCGATACCAGCACCGACTTCAACCACTACACTAAGCGGATGACGCTTGGTGCCGTCTACGGATCAACCCTCCTCGTTTGGCTTGACGACCAGAGCGAGGGATGGGCGAACACGGCCGCCTTCCTCGACCGCCGGATTGACGATGTGATGAAGATTGAGAAGCTGAAGGCCGAATGGCGAGGGTCGTCCGAGCGACGGCTCAGCCTTTCACGGTTTTTGGGCAGGCTGCGCTACCCTCCGCGCTAACGGACCGATGCGGCCAAGCTCCCGCTTCCCTCCCCGTCTCGTTAATGATAATCACTCGCAAGAATGAACGCGCCCTTTCATCCGGATAGCATCGGGCTCGACCAGCTTAAGGTCGGCACGAAGGCGCGCGTGTGCTCGATTGCGTGGGATTTGCTTGATGAAGGCGAAGGCTGCCGGCTGCAGCACTTTGGATTCGATGAGGGTGTGACCGTCGAGCCCCTGCACCTCGGTCCATTCGGACGTGACCCGATCGCGATTTGTGTTGGACGAATGACCGTTGCGATTTGGCGCAGGCACGCCGGTGCGATCCGCGTCACTCCGCTAGCGTGAACCCGCTCCCGCTCGTTGCCGTCGCCGGCAGCCCCAATGCCGGCAAGAGCGCGCTGTTCAACGCGCTGACGGGTGCGCGCCAGAAGGTCGGCAATTATCCGGGCGTGACGGTCGAGCGGCATTCGGGCCGCTTGATGCTTGCAGACGGTCGGCCGGTCGAGTTGGTGGACCTTCCTGGCGCCTATAGCCTCGACCCGGCGAGCCCCGACGAAGCGGTGACCCGCGACGTCCTGCTCGGCCAGCAAAAGGGAGAGCGTCAGCCCGACGCGCTGGTGATCGTTCTCGATGCGTCGAATCTCGACAATCACCTGCGGTTCGCGTTGCAGCTGATCGAGCTTGGTCTGCCGACGATCGTGGCGCTCAACATGGTCGATCTTGCCAAGCGCGACGGACTCGAGCTCGATCCGCAGCGCCTGCGGACGGAGCTCGGCGTGCCGGTGATCGAGACCGTCGCCGTGCGCCGCCGCGGCGTTCAGGAACTGCAGACCGCGCTGGACGACATGCTTTCCGCGCCGGCGTGCGGCGTGCACAGGCCGGTGAAGAGCGAACTCATCCACTTGCAGCGCCGGGCGCGTGAGATCGCGACCGCCGCCGTGGTCAAAGAAACCCCGGTTCGCCGCTGGACCCACCGGCTGGACGCAGTGCTGCTTCACCCCGCGGCTGGACCGGCGATCCTCGCCGGGATCATGTTCGTGATGTTCCAGGCGGTTTTCGCCTGGAGCGAGGAACCGGTCAGCTGGATTGAATTTGGCGTTGCCTGGCTTTCGGGCGTCGCCTCCGATGCACTTCCAGCGGGCGCTCTGCGCTCGCTCATAGTCGACGGGGCCATCGCCGGCGTGGGCGCCGTCGTCACCTTCCTGCCGCAGATCCTCATCCTGTTCTTCTTCATCCTGCTGCTCGAGGGGACGGGCTACATGGTGCGCGCCGCGTTCCTGATGGACCGGCTGATGCACGGCGTGGGCCTCTCCGGCCGAGCGTTCATTCCCTTGTTGTCCAGCTTCGCATGCGCCGTTCCGGGAATCATGGCGACCCGCACGATCGACGACCCCAAGGATCGCCTCACCACCATCTTGGTGGCGCCCCTTATGACCTGCTCGGCTCGGCTCCCCGTCTACACCCTGATCATCGCGGCCTTCATTCCGAACACGCGCGTGGCATGGGGTGTGGGGCTCCAGGGCTTCGTCATGTTCGCTCTTTACGTGACCGGCGTGGCTGGCGCGCTGCTCGCAGCCTACGTGCTCCGCCGCGGGGTTCTGAAGGGCGGCGGCGGCGGGTTCATGATGGAATTGCCGAAGTATCAATGGCCCTCGCTCAAGGATGTGGCGATCGGCCTGCTCACTCGCGTCGAGATCTTCCTCAAGCGCGCGGGCACGATTATCCTCGGAACCACGATCGTCCTGTGGGCGCTTGCGAGCTTCCCCCAGGCGAAGCCGGGCGAGAGCCAGGTCGAGTCGTCGATCGCGGGCAAGATCGCGGATGGGATCGAAATTGTCGTGCGACCGATCGGCTTCAACCACGACATTGCGCTGGCGCTTTTGCCGGCGATGGCGGCCCGCGAAGTCGCGGTAAGCGCCATCGCTACGGTCTACTCGATTGATTTGTCCGACGAGCAAGCGGCCGCGACCAAGCTTGAGGATCGGCTCAAGGGCCGCTGGCCGCTGGCGACCGCATTGGCCTTTCTCGCCTGGTTCGTTTTTGCGCCGCAATGCATCTCGACCATCGCCGTGGCGCGGCGCGAGACCAACGGCTGGCGCTGGCCGCTTTTCATGGTCGGCTACCTGTTCGTCCTTGCCTACCTCGCGGCGGGCGCAACATACTGGACGGCGGTTGCGCTGGGCCTATAGCTGTCCTCGAATAGAGGAGATTGCGACATGGCGGGCGTGAACAAGGTGATCCTGGTCGGCAATCTGGGCGCGGACCCGGAGTTGCGGTCGTTCAGCAATGGCGGCGAAGTGGTCAACTTGCGCATCGCGACCTCCGAGCAATGGAAGGATCGCGACGGCAATCGCCAGGAGAAGACCGAGTGGCACTCGGTTGCGATCTTCAATGAAAATCTCGGCCGGGTCGCCAAGAGCTACCTGAAAAAGGGTTCGAAGGTGTACATCGAAGGCCAGCTGCAGACCCGCAAGTGGCAGGACCAGTCGGGCAACGACCGCTACACGACCGAAATCGTCCTCCAGAAGTTCCGCGGTGAGCTGGTTCTTCTCGACAGCCGCGAAGGCGCGGGCGGCGGACGCGGTGCGTTCAGCGAGGACTTCGGCGGAAGCGACTTCGGCGGCGGCGCGCCGCAGCGCGCGCAGTCGCGGCCGCAGCCGGCGGCGTTCGACACCGACCTGGACGACGACGTCCCCTTCTAAGGCTTGTCGCTGTTCCCGCTCTTGAGCTGAGCCAGTGCAGCGAACGGGCTGGCCTGTTCCGCCGTCAGGATGCCGGCCTCCCTCAGCGCACCTTCGGCGCCGGCGCTGCGCGGATAGGGGTCGAGGCTGAGCGCCAGCGTATCCGCGACCGCCGTGCCAAGGTCGATCGTCGCGCCGTCGTGGAAAATGACGTCGCAATCGGCCTCGCCCAGCTCGATTTCCTCGTCCGCCCCGCCTGCGCGCGGCGCTGGCATGAAGACAAGCTCGAAGTGCTCGTCGATATGGGCGGGCACGGGCTCACCGGTGACCACGCAGCTTTGCTCGACAATCGCAACCAGCCGTCCCGAAGCGCGCACGAGTTCACCGGCAGCGCGCGAAAGCGTCGCATGGGCCTCGAAGCGATCGATGCCCGGAAGAGCGAGTCGGGTTGCAACGGCGGCGCGCTCGGCCTCGTCGCCGACCAACTCGAGCCGGTCGCCGTCGCGGATCTGGTCGAGCCGAAGCTGATGCGCAAAGCGGTCGGTCATGCGATCCTTCCCTCGGCCAAAGCCGGGATTTCGGTCTGCGTGAGGCAATCCCAATAGCGGCGAAGGGCTTCCGCCGAATGCCCCAGAACGCCGGCGCCGACGTCGGGATTCTTGTACAGGCTATCGCGAACGGCGTCATTCCATCGACCCGTCTCGATCGTATCGCGCCACAAGCCGACGCGGCGCGAAAGCGAACCGACGAGCTTGCGCACGGTCTTGCCCAGCGTCGGATCGCCAAGCCCGAGCTCGCGGTGCTCCGATTCCATCACTTCGATGAATCTCTCGGAGAGCGCCACGGATGCCGCATTGCCTTCGTCACCGCCTTGCTCGAGCCGAACCAGCGCCAGCGCCGTGAGGGTGGCCAGCACCGCAAACCGGCCGTCGATCGTATCGGGGATCTGGCCTTCGACATACCAGTGCTGCGCTCTTGTTTCGGCCGTGACCCAGCGAAACAAAGCTTCGCCGCGGCTTGGCTCGGCCGTTAATCCGCGGAACAGGAAACCCAGCATAGTCTATCTCAATCTTGCGCCGCAGCTCATGAGCGGCATATGAGACGCTCGCTCGAAGAGGCAAGCCCGGTTGGGCGTGCCGCGGGCGTTCCGGGAAAGGTTCAAGAAATGAAGCTGGCGCTGTTGAAGGTCTCTATCGCCGTTGCGGGCGCCGCGTTGCTCGCCGGGTGCTCCAACACCCGCGTGCACAAGGGCACGGTCCTGAACCAGCAACTGGTGACGTCGATCCAGCCGGGCGTCGACAACAAGGCTTCCGTCGAGAAATTGCTGGGGCGGCCAAGCTTCACCGGCGAGTTCACCCCTAACGACTGGTATTATTTTTCCCGCGACGTGCGGCAGATCGCCTTCGCGAATCCACGCGTCACGGACCAGACGGTCCTGCACGTAAGCTTCGACCCCAAGGGGAACGTCACGTCGGTGAACAGCACGGGGCGGGAGCTGGTGATGAACGTCAATCCCGCGAACCGCACGACGCCGACGCTGGGCCGGACGAAGAGCTTCTTCGACGAGCTGTTCGGCAACATCGGCCAGGTCGGCGCCGGTGGCCTCGGGGGGCCCGCGCAGCCGCAGTAAGGCGGTCGCGGCGGCAGCCGCTTCCTAGCCGCCACACTTTGTCCTAAGCGGAACCCATGACCGCGACGCCGGCCGGCATGACCTATGCCGATTATCTCAAGCTCAAGCAGCTTCTGGGGGCGCAACAGCCCTTGTCCTCATTGCACGACGAGATGCTGTTCATCGTCATCCACCAGACCAAAGAGCTGTGGATGAAGCAGATGCTTCATGAGCTGAAGTTCGCGATCCGCCTGGTCGAGGAGGATCGGTTCGCCGAGGCCTACAAGGCGATGTCGAGGATCAGCCGGATCCAGGCGGTGATGACTCTTTCCTGGGACGTGCTTTCGACCCTGACGCCCGTCGATTACCTGAAGTTCCGGGACGTCCTCGGCACCTCCTCGGGCTTTCAGTCTGAGCAGTTCCGGGAAATCGAGTTCCGGCTCGGCCTCAAGGAACCGAACTTCGTCAATCACTATGAGGAGGGGAGCGAGGAACGGGCGGCCCTCGCCGAAGCGCTCGATGCGACGAGCCTGCGGGAGGCGTCTCACGATGCACTGGAAAGAGCCGGCTTCGATCTGTCCGATCGGTCGGTCGAAGCCGTCGCCGCCGCCTGGCTTCAGGTTTATCGCGACTCCGAGCGCTGGTTCGATCTCTACGAACTGGCCGAGAAGCTCGTGGACATCGACGACGCGCTCGCCGGCTGGCGGCACAAGCATGTCCTCACGGTCGAGCGGATCATCGGCAACAAGGCCGGGACGGGCGGATCCGCGGGGGCGCCCTATCTGCGGGCTACGCTGGAGAAGCGGGTCTTTCCTGAATTGTGGTCGCTGAGGACCGCTCTTTGAGTTTCAAGCCGCTGTTTTCGCGAAGCCTGTCGGCCGATCCCGAGCGGCTGCACTTCGCGTCGCACAGCCATCACCTCTGGCCCGACGCCAGCTTCGAGGGCCAGGTGGAGGCGTGGAATGACGCCGCACTCCTCGCGGACCGCAAGTGGGACAAGGTCATGGGGGAGGTCTGGCCAGAGGCGCAGGGCCATGTCGCGAGCGAACTCGGGACCGGCGCGCCCGACGCCGCCGTCTTCTCGTCAAACACCCACGACTTCCTGATCCGCCTCGTGACCGCGGCTCCCAGACGGGACGGCGGTCCGTTGCGCGTGCTGACGACAGACGGCGAATTCCACAGCGCACGACGCCAGTTTGCGCGATGGGCCGAAGAAGGCTGGATCACGCTCGATCGTGTTGCGGCCGAACCGTTCGACGATTTTTCGGAGCGCTTCCTGCGCGAAGCGCGCAGTGGCGATCACGACTTCATCCTTGTTAGCCAGGTGATGTTCGGGAGTGGCCGCACCTTAGACCAGATCGAGGAACTGGCCGCTCTCAGCCAACCCGAAGGGCCTTGGGTCGTGATCGACGGCTACCACGCCTTCATGGCGCTCGATCGGCCCTTGGGCGAAGGCCCTGCCAGCTCCGCCTTCTACCTGGGCGGAGGGTACAAATATGCGATGGCCGGCGAAGGCTGCGCCTTCCTCCATGCTCCGGCGGGGTTTGGTCCGCGCCCGCCGATCACGGGGTGGTTCGCGGAATTTGAGGATTTGAGCCTGCCACCGGGAAGCGTCGGCTATGCCAGGGACGCGGCGCGCTTCCTTGGCGCGACGTTCGATCCCTCGGGCCTGTACCGGTTCAACGCCGTCCGGCGAATGCTGACGGAAAACGGCCTGACGACCGAGCGCGTGTCGGCCCATGTGCGCATCTTGCAGCAGCAACTGCTCGGCGCGCTCGCCAGCACTCCGCTGGCGGAAGCGGAACTGCTCAATCCGCTCGACGACGGCGCCCACGCGCGCTTTATCGCTTTCCGCAGCACGCGCGCGCAGCACTGGTACGAAGCCCTCAAGGCGAGGAACTGCATTACGGACGTGCGCGGCGACGTGCTCCGGATCGGCTTTGGAATCTATCAGGACGAGGAGGACGTGGACCGCCTCGCAGGCTTGCTGGGGGGACTGGAGTGACTGTTCGCGAAACCGCGGTGAGGAACCGCGGCCTGCTGATGACGCTGCTCGTCCTGGCCTACACGCTCAACTTCATCGACCGACAGATCGCGGGCATCCTCGCCGAGCCAATCAAGCATGATCTTGGGCTCACGGATTCGCAACTGGGATGGCTCGGCGGCACAGCGTTCGCGCTTTTCTACACGGTGCTTGCGATTCCAATCGCGCGCTATGCCGACCGGAGCGACCGCAGCATCGTGCTGACCGCAGGCCTGGCGTTTTGGAGCCTCGCCACGGCGATTTGCGGTCTTGCCCAGAACTTCACGCAGCTCTTTCTGTCGCGAATGTCGGTCGGCATCGGTGAGGCGGCAGGAGTCGCCCCGGCCTATTCGCTTCTGACCGACCTCTATCCTGCGGACCGCCGAGCCCGCGCGATGGCTCTCTTTTCTCTTGGCATCCCGCTTGGAAGCGCGCTGGGCGTCGTGTTCGGTGGCATCATCGCCGCCAAGATCGACTGGCGCGTCGCTTTCATCTCTCTCGGCGTGCTCGGCCTGCTATTCGCGCCCTTCTTCAAGGCGGGCGTTCGCGATCCCGGCCACCAGCACCGAGCAGCAGCAGCGTCGGTCGGCGAGGTCTTCGCGCTGATCGCCCGCAAGCCGAGCTTTTGGCTGATGAGCTTCGCCGCCGGAATTGGTTCGCTCGTGTCTTACGGTCTCGCCTTCTGGATCCCCTCCTTCCTTGCGCGCAGCTTTCAGCTGGAGCTGGTCGACCGCTCGCTGATCTACGGCGCGACCGTCCTCGTCGGCGGCGTTGCCGGCGTATGGCTGGGAGGCGTTGTGGGAGACCGCCTCAAGCAGGCGCGCCCGTCGGCCTACGCGCTCGTGCCGACCGTGACCTATGCCTTGTGCATGCCGGCCTTCCTGCTTGCGTTCTCCAGCCAGTCGATCGTGGCTGCGTCGTTTCTGTTCCTGATCCCGACCGCGCTCAGCCTGGCTTGGCTGGGACCGGTCATCAGCGCGATCAACGGGCTTGTTCCCGCGCACATGCGGGCGACGGCTTCGGCGATGTTTCTGTTCATCAACAACCTGATCGGTCTCGGCCTCGGGACCTTGGTGATAGGCATGATATCCGACGCGCTCACCGCTCAGTATGGCGACGAAGCCCTGCGCTACTCGGCAATGGTCACGACCTTGCTCTACATTCTGTCGGCGCTTCTTATGGGGCTCGCCGCGCTTCGCCTGGCGCGTGACACGGAGCAGCCAACTCCCTGAACGAACAAGAAATTTGAGGTTCAGCCTAGTGCGCTAAGACGCAGGTTCCATCCGTTTAAGCGTTGGAACGGTGCAGCGAACGAGCCGTTTTTGTCGTTCGAAAGGAGATTTTCCATGACCAGGCTATTCCTAGCCGCGGGTGTCGCCGCTCTGGCGATTGCGGCCCCGACGACAGCGAAGCCCGGTGGCGGGCAGGGCGGCGAGCAGCAGCAAGCCCAGCAGAAACAGGGCGGCAAGGGCCAAGGCGCCCGTGCGCAACGCGGCGGCGGCGGTCAGCAAGCTCAGCGTACCGAGCGTGGTGGTGGTGGCCAACGCATGCAGGCGCAGCGCGTCGAGCGTGGTGGTGGTGGTGGCTCCGCTCAGCGGATGCAGCGCCAGGAGCGGCAGGCCTCGCGCCAGACCCACGTCGAGCGTCAACAACCGCGCCAGATCAGGCAGTCGCAGAACCGATCCTTCGAGCGCCAGCAGCAGCTGCGCGCGGACCGCGGCCAGCAGGCCCAGAGCCGGCGGATCGAACGGCAGCAGCCGCGCGCGGACCGCGGCCAGCAGGTCCAGAACCGGCGCATCGAGCGTGAGCAGCTGCGCTCAGATCGCGTTCAGCAGGCGCAGAACCGTGGATTCGAGCGTCAAGACATTCGCACGGATCGCATGGATCGGCAGGAGCGTGCGCTGGCGCGCGAGCAGTTCCGCAGTCCGCGCTTTGAGCAGGCGCAGAATGCGATCATTCGCGACCGGGCGGATCGGCTCCGCGTCAACAACGACTATGCGGCCCGCTATTACAGCGCCAACCGTAGGGGCCTGATCGACGGGTGCCCGCCAGGCCTTTGGGCCAAGAACAATGGCTGCATGCCTCCGGGACAGGCGCAGAGGCTGCTTGGCGCCCCGCTCGCGGCGGTCGCGGGATACACGGCGCTGAATGCGTTCCCGACGCGCCTTGCGTACCTGTATCCGGACACGCCGGATTACTATTACCGCTACGGCGACGGCTATCTGTATGAGGTCGATCGCGGCACGAACCTGATCGCCAACCTGCTCCCGCTGATGGCGGGCGGCTACTTGCCGGGTCAGTATCTGCCGCAGCCGTACATGGCGAGTTACGTGCCCAATTATTACGGGTTCAACTCATTCTATCCGGACTATGGCGACGACTGTAACCGCTATGCCAACGGCGTGATCTACGAGGTCGATTGCTACACCGGCATGATCGAGGATGTGATCCCGCTTTACGCCGGCGGCTATGGCGTGGGGCAGGTTATTCCGGCCTCTTACGCTTATTACAACGTCCCGTATCAGTACCGGACGATGTACTACGACACGCCCGACTATAATTATTGGTACGCTCCGGGCGCGATCTACCAGTACGACCGGGGCACGAGCATGATCACCTCGGTCGCAGCCTTGCTTTCACCGGGCTTCGCCGTGGGCCAGGCCCTGCCGGTTGGGTACGACGCCTATAACGTGCCTTATTCGTACCGGCAGACCTACTACGACACGCCGAACGCCTGGTACCGGTACAACAATGGCAACATCTACCAGGTCGACCCGACCACGCGCCTGGTTACGGCGATCGTCGCGTCGCTCCTCACCTGAGGACGGCCTGAAAATTAGCTGCTGATGGATCGCGAGCGGCCCGGCATGCGTTGCCGGGCCGTTTCGCAGCAAGAATGAATAAGGAGAATACGGGCATGAAGACCCACGCACTGGGATTCGGGGCTGCGGCCGCCGCGCTGATCGCGCTCGGAGCCTGCAGCGAGAAGGGCGCGGGCGGGAACGGGACGGAACAGCCGAAGGCGCAAACGCCCAAGGCCGCCGAGGCGGCCGGCACCAAGACCATCGCAGCCGGGCTCCCTGCGGACAGCCGGTTCATGGCTTCGGCGAAAGCTGCCGGGCTGGACCAGACGCTTGCCGGGCCGGGTCCCTACACCGTCTTTGTTCCCGATGACGCCGCATTCGCGAAGGCCCCGGCGGGTACGCTCGATGCGAATCCCGAGAATCGGCCTCTGCTCACGGGCACGCTCACCAACCTGATCCTCCAGGGCACGGTGATGGCGAAGGACATCGACACGCTGATCGACCGCAGCAAGGGCAAGGCGCTGCTGGCGACCACTGCTGGCGGCACGCTCACGGCCACCAAGGAGGGCGGCAAGACGGTCCTCACCAACTCCGAGGGTCACAAGGCGACGATTACGCAGGCGGACGAGCAGTTCACCAACGGCGTCGTCCACCGCATCGATGCGGTGCTGACGCCTCAGGCCAAGGGCGGGACTGCGCCTGCGGTGGACCAGAAAGCCGGCGGCTAGACCTGTAGCGGCGCAACATCTTGCGCTCGCGCAAGCTTCCTCCCGCAAGATGAAGCTTTGCGCATCATTCCACTTCCGCGCGCAAAACGGCTCGCTATAACCATCGTCCAGCCAAGCGGATGACGGGGTATAGCGGCGATGAAGACGACGATTGAGCGGGCGGTCCTTCTGAAGAGCCTCGGCCACGTCCAGTCGGTGGTGGAGCGCCGCAATACCATTCCCATCCTGTCCAACGTGCTGATCGAAGCGCGCGAGGACGGCTCGATCCGGCTCATGGCCACCGATCTCGACCTGCAGGTCGATGAAAGCGTGCCCGCGAACGTCGAGCAGCCCGGCTCGACGACCGTTTCCGCGCACACCCTGTTCGACATCGTCCGCAAGCTTCCCGATGGCAGCCAGGTCGAGCTGACAGCCGCCGAGGGCAAGATGCAGGTCGTCGCCGGCCGCTCGCGCTTCAACCTGTCGACACTGCCGCGCGATGATTTCCCGGTCATTGCCGAGGGCGAGCTTCCGACGCGCTTTGAGTTGCCCGCCGCAACGCTCCGCCAGATCATCGAGAAGACGCGCTTTGCCATCTCCACCGAAGAGACGCGTTACTATCTGATGGGCATCTTCCTTCACATCGTCGACGACCAGCTGCGCGCGGCCGCGACGGACGGTCACCGGCTGGCGCGAGTGACGGTTGCGCGCCCGGAAGGCGCAGATGGCATGCCAGACGTGATCGTTCCGCGCAAAGCAGTGGCCGAATTGTACCGCCTCCTCGAAGAACTCGAGGGTACGGTCGAGATCTCACTTTCGCCGACCAAGGTTCGCTTCGGCCTCGGCAGCGCGGTTCTGACCAGCAAGCTGATTGACGGCACTTTCCCCGACTATAACCGTGTCATCCCGACCGGGAACGACAAGCTGCTCAAGCTCGACCCCAAGAGCTTTTCCGCGGGCGTGGACCGCGTCGCGACAATCGCGAGCGAGAAGACCCGCGCTGTGAAGATGGCCGTCGACCGCGACAAGGTGACGCTGTCGGTGACCAGTCCTGAGAACGGGTTGGCGACCGAGGAGCTAGCGGCCGATTACGGCTCGGATGGGATCGAAATCGGCTTCAACGCGCGTTACCTCATGGACATCCTCAGCGAGATCGACGGCGACACCGTCGAAGTCCACCTCGCCGACGCCGCGGCGCCGACGCTTTTGCGCGAGAACGACAAGTCCAACGCGCTCTACGTTCTGATGCCGATGCGGGTCTGATGATTTGCAGACTCTGGCGTGGTTGGACTGCTCCGGAGAATGCGGACGAGTATGAACGCATCGTCCGTCACGAAGTGATTCCAGCAATCGAAACGAGGAATATCCCGGGCTTTCGGCACGTCGACCTGATGCGCCGCGATCTTGGCGGCGAGATCGAATTCCAGACTCTGATGTGGTTCGATGATTTGGCCGCCATCAAGGCCTTCATGGGTGAGGATTATTCCGTCAGCCACGTTCCCCTGGAAGCGCGCGCCGTGCTCAACAGTTTCGACGATCGCGCGGCGCATTACGAAGTCATCGACCGCCGCGAACAATAAGCCGAAGCGCACCCGCATGCTGGGCATGCGGGAGCATCGGCTCTAAGCCGCTGACGTGCCCGTCAGCCGCCTCGCTCTCACGGATTTTCGCTCGTACGCCTCGGCGCTGGTCGAGCCCACTGCGGGCTTCGTTCTGCTCTACGGGGAGAACGGCGCAGGCAAGACCAACCTGCTCGAAGCGGTTTCGCTGCTGACGCCTGGTCGCGGGCTGCGGGGAGCGGCGCTCGGTGAAATGGCCCGGCAAGGCGGGAGCGGCGGGTTCGCGGTTGCGGCGCGTCTTGGCGAGACCGACATCGGCACGGGCACGCAGCCTGACGCGCCGGAGCGCCGGCAAGTCCGGATCAACGGCGCGCCGGCTTCGGTCAATTCGCTCAGCGAGTGGCTCTCGATCCTGTGGCTGACGCCGGCCATGGACCGGCTCTTCACTGGGAGCGCAGGCGACCGCAGGCGCTTTTTCGACCGCTTCGTCCTGGCGCTGGAGCCGAGCCACGCGCATCATTCGTCCCGCTACGAAGCCGCCATGCGCGGCCGCAACAAGCTCCTCGCCGACGACCGGTGGGATGAATCCTGGCTGGCCTCGCTCGAACTGGCGATGGCCGAGCACGGCACGTCGATCGCAGAGGCTCGTGCGCGAACGGTGAACGCGCTCAGCGACCGGCTCGAACACGCGCCCGACGACGAATTCGCGCGTGCTTCCATCGCAATCGAAGGTTGGTCCGGCGGAGACTTGGCCGCGGCGCTAAGAAGCAATCGGCGGCGCGACGCCGGCGCCGGACGCGCCACCGAAGGTCCTCACCGGCAGGACCTCATCGTCACCCATCGCGCCAAGCAGATGCCGGCGGCGCGTTCTTCTACGGGCGAGCAGAAGGCGCTGCTTCTGGGCCTCGTCCTCGCTCACGCAGATCTTGTCGCTGAGCGTCGAGGCGAGCCGCCGATCCTGTTGCTCGACGAGGTCGCGGCCCATCTCGATCCTCAACGGCGCGCCGCGCTGTTCGGCCGCCTTGAAGGACGCGGTCAGGTGTGGATGACCGCAACGGAATCGGCCCTGTTCGACGGCATCGGAACGGCGTCGCCCTTCTGCGTTCAGGCCGGCCGCGCGGACCCCGCCTAGACTTTTCGGGCAACTTCCCTATATTGCACCGCAGCACGAGACGCTTCTGACAAGCGGCGTGAACGGTTTCGACAAGTTCGAAGACCCGGCCCGCGTCTCGACCGAGTTTGCTCTCCAATTCACGCGGGGCGCTTTTTGACCCCCTGGACCGCGCCTAGTGCGCGGTCACTTCTCATTGGAAATTTCATTGTCATTTCATAATCTTGGGCTTTCCAAGCCCCTGCTCGACGCGCTTGCGGCGAAGAATTATTCGCAGGCGACGCCGATCCAGCTCCAGGCGATCCCGACGGTCCTGACCGGCCGCGATCTCCTCGGCATTGCCCAGACCGGCACCGGCAAGACGGCGGCCTTCATGCTGCCCTCGCTCGACCGCCTGGCGGCCAATCGCAACATCCCAAAGCCGGGCCAGATCCGCATGCTGGTGCTCGCGCCGACGCGTGAGCTCGCCTCGCAGATCGCCGCCAGCGCCGAGACCTACGGCCGCTTCATGCGCCTGTCGGTCGGGGTCATCTTTGGCGGCGTTCCCAATTCCAAGAGCCTGCGCACCGTCGCGCGCGGCCTCGACGTGCTCGTCGCGACCCCGGGCCGGCTGCTCGACCTCATCGACCAGCGCGCGCTCAGCCTTCGCGAGCTCGAGATCCTCGTCCTCGACGAGGCGGATCAGATGCTCGACCTCGGCTTCATCCACGCGCTGAAGCGGATCGTCGCGCTTGTCCCGGCCAAGCGCCAGACCCTCTTCTTCTCGGCGACCATGCCGCGGGCGATCAAGGAGCTGGCCGACAAATATCTGACCGACCCGGCCGAAGTTGCGGTGACTCCGGTCGCCAAGACGGCCGACCGCGTCCAGCAGAAGGTCATCATGGTCAACCAGCCGGAAAAGACCGCGCTGCTGACCATCTTCCTCCAGACGGAGAAGACCGAGCGCACGCTCGTGTTCAGCCGCACCAAGCATGGCGCCGACAAGATCGTCCGCATGCTTGAGGCGGCCGGTGTCTCGGCCTGTGCGATCCATGGCAACAAAAGCCAGGCTCAGCGCGAGAAGGCCATTCTCGGCTTCCGCTCCGGCGAAGTGTCCGTCCTGATCGCGACCGACATCGCCGCGCGCGGGATCGACATCCCGGGCGTCAGCCACGTCATCAACTACGACCTGCCCGAAGTTCCGGAGCAATATGTCCACCGCATCGGCCGGACCGCGCGCGCCGGCGCCGAAGGCCAGGCGATCGCCTTCTGTGCCCATGACGAGCGCGGCTTGCTGCGCGATATCGAGCGCCTGACTCGCCAGAAGATCGACGTTGCGCCGCTACCCGACGGTTTCCTCCAGGCGGCCGAGGCATTGAAGCGGCTCAAGCCGGCTCCCAAGGCGGCGGAGGTTCCGCAGCGCGGCCATCGCCACGCGACCAAGGCCGACCGCCGTGCCGACGGCCAGCACCGTGAGCAGCGTAACGACCGTCACCGCCATCCGCGCCGCGCTGACGGCCATGCGGGTCATCGCCCGGCGCCCCAGGATCGCAATGGTCAGAGCCGCGATGCGCAGCGCAACGATGGTGCGCGATCTTCCTACCGGCCGGAAGCCTTTCGTGAAGCCGACGCCGGCCCGCGTCCGGCCCGTCCGCACGACGATCGCGGCAATGCCCGCTCTGACGGCGGTCAGCGCCAGGCTCAGCCGAGTGACCGCGGTGGCTATCGCCCCGGTGGCGGCCAGCCCAAGCGCAAGTTCCATGGCCGTGGCGGCCGTCCCGGAGGGCCTCGCCGCGCTCAGGGTTAAGCGATCGGGCGTCTAACCCTCCCCTCCCTGGAAGGGAGGGGTTGGGGGTGGGTGCCGCCGAGGCACTTGGCGGCGCGTGCCAGAATAGCCTCGATCCCCCCGTCAGGGTTTTCGCGCACGTCGCTGTTCCACACGCGGAAGACTGCCCACCCCTCCCCTCCAGGGAGGGGAAGTCTAGTGTCTGCTTTCGACCCATTGCAGACATTGGCGATTTAGAAGCGCCTTGGTTGTCGAAGGGTGCTCTGCCACGTGAGATGATCGCGTGGCTCGCGCGAAAAGCACAAAATCTGACGCAATCGAACAAGTTCGTGTCGAGTGCTGGGAGTAGCGTCGGCTGGGGTGTGTCCACGCATCCCCGGCTCGGCGTTTGGGTCGCCCCGGCGTCGAGCCGTTATCCCGCACAAGGACTCCCCCGGCCAATGGCAAAGAAAGTTAAGCTTGATGGATTGCGGCGCATTTCGAAGTCGCGCGTCTCGACGGCGCCGTCCAACGGCACCCACGATGCCGGTCGGTCGATTGTGCCTGACCTTCCGAAGGTGATTGAGGGCGACAAATAGACCATTGGCCCCGTCCGATCGGATCACTCGGCCCGTCGTCCTAATCAGTGTTAGGGCGTTTTCCGGCGTATTAACTGTGAACGCCAATCAGCCGCTTACCGAATACGCCTTAATGCGGAGCTGCCGAGCAGCCTGGTGGGGCTAATTTGCGAGGTGCGTACTGATGCTGAGTAGGCGTTCTAAACATGAGACGTCAGAATGGGGTTTCGACGAGGAGATCGAGCAGACGGAGCGTTTAACTGAAATCTGGGAAGCCCACGCCGATATGCATCAAGGCACTGCCTTCGGCGAGGCAATCGCGAGCATCGCACGCGGCTACAGACTGCAGCTCGAAGCGCTACGCCAAGATCAAGCAAATCAAGGCCCGCCAACAGGGTTGCAGTCGATAAACTGACGTCTGCTTTCGACCCATTGCAGACGCTAGCGAAACAGGTTGCTGTCGATTTCAGCCGTTGCGGAATGACGCCCGTTGACACTTACTGCAAAGGTCGCCGTCTGATGGCCTATCCTTCCGTATGACGAAGTTCCGGGTGGGGTAGCTTGGGCATTTCTCATTGAAGTGCCAGAGCTTCTGCAATTGGCTTTGGCCGCTCGTGCCTTCGAGGCCTCGCCGATAGTCGCGCACGGGAGAGCCGGGCTCTTGTCGTGAAGGAGGCGATGACTGCTGGTCCACAAGTATGCTCCTGCAGATGCAAGCGGGAGCTCTGTGTCTCTCCAGCCAGGCGTACGCTCACCAGAGGAAACCGCCTGATTTTCAGTTGCTTACGGGACCGGAGGCTCAGTTGATAGTTCGCGACCCGACATTGGGTGTCCGCATGTCCGCTTCCACTCAGAGGCGACATTAGCGGCGTGTCAGCCCCGTTGCGGACTTTAGATTTGAAGCTGTCCCGCTTCGATCGAGTGCTCGACCAATCCCAATCTACGAGCATCAGGGCGCGAACGCTGGATCCGCGAGGGTTTATCCTGATTTTTGATCTTGATTAACTGGCTACTTAAAACGTGACTGCCATTGACTCCCCTCTGTCAAACGCAGTTGCGACGCGAAAAGCCGGCGGCTCAGCGGTTCCTTTCCCGCTGGGCCGCTTTCGCACTGTTCTTTCTCGCGGCGCGATAACCTGAAACAAAATGTGCAGCACAGCCATCGCTCTCGCGCGGCGGCCCAGCGTCAGCTTTCCACCCATTCTTGCCGCTAACGGCTTAGATCTGCTTCGAGCCATTGCAGACATTCGCTGCCTTGGTACGCTGCCCGCGCGGGAGCCTCTATATGTCGTGGGAATTGGCGTTACAGGGGATTGAGACATTGGCCGTGGTGACTGGCGTCGCCTTCGGACTGATTCAATTGCGCCAACTGCGGCATCAACGCGAGGTGCAGGCTGGATTGGAACTCCTGGCGCCGCTGCAGACACCCGAGAGCGCTGAGGCCCTGCTGACAATTCACGATCTGCCGGACAATCTGACCGGCGAAGAGTTACGTCAGCGACTGGGTGCTCAGTACAAGTCGTCGATGGCCACAATAGCGCTATTCGAAAGCCTGGGACCGATCGTGGCGCGAGGTCATGTCCCGATCGAAATGTACGCCGAGTTCTATCGCGGTCCCACGGTCTTATGCTGGAGGAAGTTCAAGCGTTATATCGAAGAGGAACGGCAAAACGGCTGGCCTACGCTTTTCGAATGGCTGCAGTGGCTCGCCGAACGAATGGAGGAGCGCGCACCAGCTCACTCGGACGTTCCTGCGTTTAAGCTATTCTCGAGCTGGGAGCGGCCTGCGGACTATTATCGTCTCTTCAAGGCATCGCAGCCGAAAGGCATCGGGCGCTAACGGACTTTCTCCGATAGACGCGCAAACCGCTGGCGCAGTTTCTCGTATCCTGCCTGCTAAATCTTCATCCGCTGAATCGTGTGAAAACGAACCGACCTTTGGCAGTGTCTGCTTTCGACCCCTTGCGGACTTCAAATGAAGTGACCGGAGTCACGTGTGGCGAAGGTCAAGCTGCCGGCTGGGCTCGCGCGGTTTGCCCTTACGCAAAACTAGGCCGGCGAGGCCGAAACCCAGCAACATGTACGACCAGGTCTCAGGTTCTGGAACTCCAGGTATGTCGTTCAAGGCCGCTATTCCGCCCAATCGGATTTGCGAGACCTGCAAAATATCGACCGTGCTGGTGAAGCTGAGGCTCGTGAAGAGCGGGCCGCCACCGTTTGTAAGCGTAAAAAAGTTGAAGCCGTTATCGTCCAGAGCAAATAGCGACGTCACGGATCCGCCATCACTGAAACTCACAAAACCATCCTGGAGGGCGTCCAGATTTAGAATTAGGCTGGCAAATCCGGAGTTCGGGTCGGCGAGTGAAAAGGTCAGTGTATTAAGGCCGCCATCGCCCGCTCCAACCGTGGCCTGAAGACCTGCGGCAGGGAGGGTGAGATTTTCAGTTCCCAAAATCGTAACCTGAAAAGCTAAGGGATCTGTGACCCCCGTAACCGGGTTGCCCGTTCCTCCAGTGCTAAGCAGGTTAGTCTGGTCGGGCTGGGGCATGTTACCAGGAATGACTGTGATTTGCGCGGCGGCTGGCATTGCTGCCACTGACGCTGCAAATCCGAATACGAGCGCTTTGATTAGCCTCTGCATACCGATCTCCCGGCGCCGGTGAGCCCTGCGGATATGGCTCATCTACTGGCGAAGGCGACTCTAACAGGCCAATGAGCCCGTTAATAAACGTTAAGCCCTAACCCGACAAGCGAAGGGGCCTGTATGGTGTCAGCTGATAGACTGCTTCCGTGCGCGAGAATGTCTGCTTTCCACCCATTGCAGACATTGCCCGCTGACGCAGACGGCCTACCTCGGCCCCGCTGCCATCTACGAACTAAATCCTGTCCTACAGCCCGCACGTCGTGCCACGTACCGCTGATGGTCCAGAGCGCCGCCTCTTCGGAAAAGCAGCTTCGCGTCACTCTCTTCGTAACCCGGGCTCGGGGCGCAACTGTCACCCTCGTTTGCCCGCAGCTATTCGGCGATCTGGCCGTTCGAAGGTCACAAAGTGGAGGAAGTGGAAGGACCCCCGTTTCTACCCGGTCAGGGTGACAAGGCGGCACCGCGAATGTTCGGCGGCTCACGCGTGCGCGCACGTGCGTGCGCCACGCGCACGCGCGTGACTTCCCCGGCACAATCTCTATATCTGGACTATGGCAACCGACCCCAATCAGAATTCCTACGGCGCGGAGAGCATCAAGGTCCTCAAGGGCCTCGACGCCGTGCGCAAACGCCCTGGCATGTACATCGGCGATACCGATGACGGCTCCGGCCTCCACCACATGGTGTTCGAGGTCTCGGACAATGCGATTGACGAAGCGCTGGCCGGTCACTGTGACCGCATCCTCATCCAGCTGAACCCGGACGGGTCGGTCACGGTTGAGGACAATGGTCGAGGAATACCGACCGGCATCCACGCGGAGGAAGGCGTTTCGGCGGCCGAGGTCATCATGACCCAGCTCCACGCCGGCGGTAAGTTCGAAAACACCTCCGACGACAATGCCTACAAGGTGTCGGGAGGCCTTCACGGCGTTGGCGTGAGCGTCGTCAACGCGCTCTCGGAATGGCTGGACCTGACGATCTGGCGCGACGGCGAAGAACATTTCATGCGCTTCCACCACGGTGACGCCGAAGCGCCGCTGAAGGTCGTCGGCAAGGTTCCGGACGGCAAAAAGGGCACGCGGGTCACGTTTCTGCCGAGCCCCGCGACCTTCAAGATCATCGAATTCGATTTCGAACGGCTCGAGCACCGCTACCGCGAACTCGCGTTCCTCAACTCCGGCGTCCGCATGATCCTTGCCGACGCGCGGCATGAGGAGCGGATTGAGCATGAGCTTTATTACGAGGGCGGCATCGCTGCCTTCGTGAAGTATCTCGACCGCGCCAAGACTGCTCTCTTTCCAGAACCGATCGCCATCTCCGCGGTTCGGGACGGCATCGGCATCGATGTCGCGCTCGAATGGAATGATTCCTATTACGAGAACGTCCTGCCGTTCACCAACAACATCCCGCAGCGCGACGGCGGCACGCACATGGCGGCCTTCCGCGCGGCCCTGACCCGCACCATCAACGGCTATGCCGAGAAGTCCGGCATGCTGAAGAAGGAGAAGGTGACGCTCACCGGAGAGGACATGCGCGAAGGCCTGACGGCCATCGTCTCGGTCAAGCTTCCCGACCCGAAGTTCAGTTCCCAGACCAAGGACAAGCTGGTCAGCTCGGAAGTGCGGCAGCCGCTCGAAAGCCTGATGAGCGACAAGATGAGCGAATGGCTGGAAGAGAATCCGGCCAACGCGCGGTCGATCATCCAGAAGGTCATCGACGCTGCTGCGGCGCGCGAAGCTGCGCGCAAGGCGCGCGAGGCGAGCCGCAAGTCGGTGATGGGAATCGCGTCTCTGCCGGGCAAGCTGGCCGACTGCCAGGAGCGCGATCCCGCGTTGAGCGAGCTGTTCCTGGTCGAGGGCGACAGCGCCGGCGGTTCCGCGAAGCAGGGCCGTAACCGTCAGAACCAGGCCATCCTTCCGCTCAAGGGCAAGATCCTGAACGTCGAACGCGCGCGCTTCGACCGGATGCTTGGATCGAAGGAAATCGGCACGCTGATCCAGGCCCTCGGCACATCGATCGGGCTCGAAGAGTTCAACATCGAAAAGCTGCGCTATCACAAGATCGTCATCATGACGGACGCCGACGTGGACGGCGCGCACATCCGGACGTTGCTGCTGACCTTCTTCTACCGGCAGATGCCGCAGCTGATCGAAAACGGGCACCTCTTCATTGCCCAGCCGCCGCTCTACAAGGTCGCGCGCGGCCGGTCCGAGGTCTATCTGAAGGACGACGCCGCGCTCGACGATTACCTCGAGGAAGCGGGGCTCGAAGGCCTTGTGCTCGATACGTCGGAAGGACAGCGCTCAGGCCAGGATCTCAAGACCTTGGTCGACCATGCCCGGCGCCTGCGCACGCTGATGCGTTACGCGCCCCGCAAATATGACCCGGCCCTGATTGAGGGGATCGCCATCAACGGCGGGCTCCAGGCGGATCTCGACAAGGCGGGCAAGGCCGCGGCGGTTGCAAAGGTCGCGGGATGGCTGGGAACCGGTGACCCCGAAGCGACCTGGTCCGGCGAAGTCGCGGAGGAAGGCGGCTATCTGCTCAGGCGGCTTTGGCGCGGCGTGACCGACGCCCACATCATTGAGCCGGCGTTCCTGATTTCCGCGGAAGCGAGGAAGCTCGACGCGCTCGCGAAAGAGCAGGCCACGACATACGCCAAGCCTTCGACCCTGCGCACGCTCAGGAAGGGGGCGCAGGTCGAAGCCGAGCCAACCGCCGGTTCGGAGGACGGAGAGGAAGCCGCCGAGCAGGCCGAAGCCGGGACCAAGGGCAAGCCGGTACCGGTCACGCGGCCCTCGGAACTGCTGGATGCGGTTCTCGCCGCTGGCCGGAAAGGCCTCTCGATCCAGCGCTACAAGGGTCTTGGCGAGATGAATGCCGAGCAGCTGTGGGAGACGACGCTCGACCCCTCGAACCGCTCGCTGCTTCGCGTCGAGGTCGCCCAGGCCGATGTTGCCGACGAGATCTTCACGAGGCTGATGGGCGACGTGGTCGAACCGCGCCGCGAGTTCATCCAGGACAATGCGCTGAGCGTTGCCAATCTGGACGTCTAGGAACTATTCACGCTCGACGATTATTGGCGGCGGTGTGACCAGCGGCAAGACGATCACCATCGCCTCCTACAACATGCACAAAGCGGTGGGCCTCGATGGGCGCCGCGACCCAAGTCGCGTGCTGAAGGTATTGCAGGAGATCGACGCGGATATCGTTGCGCTCCAGGAAGCCGACAAGCGGATCGGCGGACGGGGCTCGACGGTGCCACACGCGCTCATCGACAGCCACGGCATGTACAAGCCGGTGCACTTCGGTGTCCGCCATCGCCGGACTCTGGAAAAGGTTCGCAAACATGCGGATCGGTTTCTCAAGCTCGATACTCGCAACATCGGCTGGCACGGCAATGCGATCCTGGTGAAGCGCCATATCGGCATTCTTGACTGCGCCACGCTGGAACTCCCGACGCTCGAGCCGCGCGGCGCCGTGATTGCCGAGCTCCTGGTTAACGAGAAGCCGCTGCGCATCGTCGGCATGCACCTGGATCTCTCGGGGCTGTGGCGCCGGCGGCAGATGCGCGCGATCCTCGATTCGATCGCCCAGCGCCCGCAGAAAATGCCGACCGTGCTGATGGGCGACACCAACGAATGGCGCACCGTCGCCGGGTGCCTGAAGGAGCTGGAGCCCGAGTTCCACCTGGCGCCCACCGGGCCTAGCTTCCACGCGCGCCATCCCGTGGCGGCGCTCGATCGGATCATCGTCCACCGCGACCTCAACATTGAAGCGGCGGGCGTGCACATGAGTCCCCATCGCACGGCGGGCCTCCGACCATCTCCCGATCTGGGCGAGGCTCTCGGTCTAGCCGGCGATCTTGCGCATCCGGCGCCGCTGAATCGACGAGCCGATCCCCATCGCCTCGCGATATTTCACGACGGTGCGCCGGGCGCAGTCGAACCCGCGCTGTTTCAGCAAGGCCGCGATCGCGTCGTCGCTGAGGATTTCCGTCTCGGCTTCGGTCAATTCCTTGATCGCGGCCTTGACCGCCTCGGCCGCCGCACCATCGCCCTCGGCGGACTGAACGCCCGAGCCAAAGAAATACTTCAGCTCGAACAGGCCGCGATCGCACAGCAGATATTTGTTGGACGTCACGCGGCTGATCGTCGAATTCATGCATCTCGATCGCCTCGGCGACCTCGCGCAAGGTCATCGGCTTCATCGCGGATACGCCGCGATCGAAGAAGCCTTGCTGGCGCTTCACGATTTCGGAGACGACCTTGACGATCGTTCGAGCGCGCTGGTCGAGCGCTTTCACCAGCCAGCCCGCGCTGGCGAGGCATTCGCTGAGCCAGGCGCGCGAAGCCTTGTCCTGCGGACCGGCCTTGAGTTCCTGGTAGTAGCGGCGGTTGACGAGCACGCGCGGGAGCGTCGCCTGGTTGAGCTCCACGCTATAGCCGCCGCGCGTTCTGCGAACGAAGACATCCGGCGTCACGTCCTCGGCCAGAGAGGCAGAAAAGCGGCAACCGGGCTTCGGGTCGTAGGCGCGCAGCTCCCGGATCATATCCGCGAGATCCTCGTCATCGACGGCGCAGATGCGCTTGAGGTCGGCGGTCCGGCCTTTTGAGAGAAGCTCGAGATTGTCGATCAGCCGCGCCATCGCGGGGTCGTAGCGGTCCGCTGCCTTCGCCTGCAGCGCGAGGCACTCGGCCAACGATCGCGCACCCACTCCAGGCGGATCGAGATCCTGCACCAGTGCGAGAGCATCCTCCACCAGCTCAGGGCGCGCGCCCGAAAGTTCGGCAATCTGGTCGATCGGGACGCTGAGATAGCCCGTCTCGTCGAGCGCTTCGGCGATGATCCGGGCCAGCTCTCCAGTTGGGCCGGAGACGCCGTGGAGCTGGTTCGCGAGATGCTCTGACAGCGAGGCAGCCGAATATTGAAGCCGATCGAAATCAAAGGCTTCGTCGCTGGACGATGACGCCACGACGTCGGAAAAACTGTCCGTTTCGAGTGCTTCGGCCGTCCAGTCCACGTCGAGCGGCCGGTCGTCTTCAACCTGTCCGCGAATGAGATCGTCCGCGCCGGGATCGTCCGGCGCTTCGTCGCCGTCGGGCTGATCCGCGAAATCCGCTGCCGGAGCTTCCGTGTCGCCGTCGCCACCCTGCGCCTCGAGAAGCGGGTTTTTCGAAAGCTCCTCGGCGAGAAATGCTTCGAGTTCCAAATTGCTGAGCTGGAGCAGTTGTATGGCTTGACGTAGCTGTGGCGTGAGGACCAGCTGCTGGCTTTGCCGGATGCTTAGGGAGGGTCCGAGACCCATTGCTCGGCTCGCTACAACGCGAAGCTCTCGCCGAGGTAGAGCCGCCGGACCTCCGGGTCGGCAACCAACGCATCGGGAGTGCCTGCGAACAGCACCTGACCGTCGTAAATGATGCAGGCGCGGTCGACGATGTCGAGTGTTTCACGAACATTGTGGTCGGTGATGAGGACGCCGATGCCGCGCTCCTTGAGCTCTTTGACGAGGTCGCGGATGTCGGCGATCGAAATTGGGTCGATGCCTGCGAACGGTTCGTCCAGCAGCATGATCGTCGGATCGGCGGCGAGCGCCCGCGCAATCTCGCAACGACGCCGCTCCCCTCCCGAAAGCGCCATGGCCGGCGATTCGCGCAGGCCCGTGAGGCCGAACTCGTCCAGGAGTCGCTCAAGGCGCTCGCGTCGCGCGTGAGTGTCGTGCTCGGACACCTCGAGAACGGCGAGGATATTGTCTTCAACGGTGAGGCCGCGGAAGATCGACGTCTCTTGCGGCAGGTAACCGAGCCCGAGGATCGACCTGCGGTACATGGGGAGGTCCGTGATGTCCTCGGCGTCGAGGAAGATCCTGCCGCTATCCGGCTTCACCAAGCCCATTACCGAATAAAAGCACGTGGTCTTTCCCGCACCGTTCGGGCCGAGCAGCCCGACGACCTCGCCGCGGTGGACGTCCAGCGACACGTCGTGAAGCACGGCCCGCCGGTCGTAGGCCTTGGCAATGGAACGGACTTCCAATCCTTCAATCTGCCGCGCCTCCGTCGAGGAACGCACGAAGGTCGCAGCGTCATTCATCGAACCATCAACTTCCGTTGCGCTGCGGTACCGTGAAGTGACCCGTGACTCGACCGCCGCTCGAATTGACGCCGGCGGGACCACCATCGATCACGGCGCGCCCCAATTCGAGATTGATCACGAGCCGCTGGCCACTCACCACGTTCCGGCCTTGAGTTCGAGCTGGACGTCGCCGATGATCGTGATCAGCTTTCGATCGAGGTCGTAGATCCCGAATTCTCCACGCGCAGTTTCGGACGGGCTGCGGACCACCACTCCGCCTGCAGCGTCGAGCCGGCGAATCTGCACGCCGCCGGCCCCGCTCTTGCTCGAGTAAGCGACGGTGAGACGCTGGGTTTGAAGAGTGAGCTCGGCCTGCGTCGCATTGACGTTGCCGACGAACAACGCGCGGTCCGCGCGGTCCTGCACTTCAATGCGGTCCGCGGTCACGTCGACCGGCGCATTGCTATTGTGCCCCTTCAGCGCCGAGACACCGCGTTCCTGCCGCACCTGGGCAGAAGCGATCGTGGCCGCCGCCGTAAGGCTGATTGCAAGAATGATGCCGGTTGAACGCACACTCATCATCTGACGGCCCCCTGCGTGATTTTCAAGCGAGCGCCGCCATCGAGAATGACGGTTCGGTTGCCAAGGTCGGCCTTGAGCTGCCCCGCCTGGAATTGACCGAGCCTCATCTCCCCCGAGACCGGCCCCGCGCTTTGCACCCGCCGCTGTTTCAAGTCGACCGTGACGTCACGCGTAGCCAGACGGTAGCCGTCGCCGCTATTGACCCTCACCGGCCCATCGATTGAGACGCGCTGCGTGTCGAGATTGTAGCGGCCCTTGTTCGCACCGATCATGACGGGGCCCTGTGCCTGATCGAGCTGCGCGAAGACTCCCGAGATGTCCACTATGGGAATGTCCGAGCTCTGCTGCACGGCGTTGTTGGCCGTCATCAAGAACCTCTGTCCCTTGTCGTCAGTGCCCGTGTAGCGCGCCGATTTCCACCCGCATGCGCTCCTGCGCGCTCTGTACCTTCTTCTTGTCGAGGATGAAGCTCACGTCTCCTCGCTTGCCGAGTGGCGCCAAGGCCAGGATTGCGATGAATATTCCGACGGCGCTCGGCAGTAGGATTTTGGACCAGCGCACCAGGCGGTCGTGGGCGCTCCCCGGCACGGCCCAGACCTGCTTCGTCGTGCGCTTGCTTGGTGCATGAGCCATCAGCGAACCTTAGCCGTCATGGGCGAAGATATCCTGGTCGGGCCAGCCTGCGATATCGAGCAGCGCCCGCGCGGGAAGAAAATCGAAGCACGCCTGAGCCAGAGGCATGCGCCCTTCGCGTTCGAGGCGCTCGTCGAGCTTTTCCTTGAGGGCATGCAGATAGCGCACGTCGCTGGCGGCATATTCGCGCTGCGCGTCACTCAGCTCGTCCGCGCCCCAATCGCTGGTCTGCTGCTGCTTCGAAAGGTCGACATTCAGCAGCTCCTTGACGAGATCCTTGAGGCCGTGGCGGTCGGTGTAGGTGCGTACCAGTCGCGAAGCCGTCCGCGTGCAGTACAGCGGAGCGGCCATGATCCCGAGATAGGCCTGCATGATCCCAACGTCGAAGCGCGCAAAGTGATAGAGCTTCAGCCGATCCGGATCGCTCAGCAGCGCCTTGAGATTGGGAGCGGCATAGTCGCTTGCCCGCCGGAAACGGACGAGATGCTCGCTGCCTTTTCCGTCCGACAGCTGGACGACGCAGAGCCGGTCTCGACCCGCGATCAGGCCCATCGCTTCTGTGTCCACGGCAATCGGGCCGTCCGCGAACGTTACGTCCGCAGGCAGGTCTTCCTCATGAAAATGGACGGCCATCATTGCTCCTGAAACACGGTACGAACCACTTTAGTCCGCGTTCGCCCTGCGTTGCCAGCCCTGTCCAATTTTGAGTCACTAGGCCGTCGAAGATTTTTGAGGTAAGGACGTGAACGGTGCGTGAGCAAGACACGCGCTGTGACCGGTTGCGCATGGGGCCCAAGCGCGTTGGTACTATGTTATTGTGGGCACACGGAAGTTTGGACGGGCATGGGTTTCGATAGAGGGCGCAAGGGGGATCGCGGCGGACGCGGTCGCGATAAGCGCGAAAGTTTTGGCGGAGACGAAAATTTCAGCGGCGGCGAATTCGCCGGCGGATTCCAGGAGCGGGGCGGCTACGGCGGCGGGCGCGGTGGATTCGGCGGCGGTGGCGGCTATGGCGGCGGTGGCGGCGGCGGTTATGGTGACCGTGGCGGCTTCGGCGGCGGCGGTGGCGGCGGATTTCGCGGCGGTGGTGGCGGCGGCGGTGGCTTCCGCGGCGGCGGTGGCGGCGGGATGCCTCCACAGGTCGTTGGCGAAGGCAAAGGCATCGTCAAATTCTTCAACCCGCAGAAGGGATTCGGCTTCATCGTTCGCGATGACGGCGGCGAGGACGTGTTCGTCCACATTTCCGCGGTTGAGCAGGCGGGTCTTACCGATCTCGCGGATGGCCAGCCACTCGAGTTCACGCTCGTCGATCGTGGCGGGCGGATCTCGGCGACCAACCTGCGAATCGAAGGCGACCCGATGCCTGTCGAACGGAGCGGCGGCGGAGCCGGCGGCGCAAGCGCCGGCGGTCCCCAGCGCCAGCTGACGGGCGAAAAGGCGAGCGGGACGGTCAAGTTCTTCAATTCCATGAAGGGCTTCGGCTTCATCCAGCGCGACGACGGCCAGCCGGACGCGTTCGTCCACATCTCGGCTGTCGAGCGCGCGGGAATTCCGACGCTCAACGAAGGCGACCGGCTCGAATTCGAGCTGGAGGTCGACCGTCGGGGCAAGACTGCTGCTGTGAACCTTCAGACGATTAGCTGAAGCAAGTCTTTTGGGGGCGAAGGGTCGGCGAAGCGATTCGCCGGCCCTTTTCTTTTGCTCAGGTCGCCATCGCGCGCAGGGTCGCAATGCGATCGGCTTCGTTCGCCGGCTTGTCGGTGCGGATGCGGCTGACGCGCGGGAAGCGCATCGCGAGGCCCGATTTGTGGCGCGTGCTGGCATGGATCGAATCGAATGCGACTTCGAGGACGAGGCTCTTCTCGACCTCGCGGACCGGGCCGAACCGCTGCACTGTGTGGCCGCGAATCCAGCGGTCGAGCCATTTCAGCTCCTCGTCGGTGAAGCCGAAATAGGCCTTGCCGACAGGCAGCAGCTCGCCGTCCTCGGTCCAGCAGCCGAACGTATAATCCGAATAATAGCTTGAGCGTTTCCCGGAGCCGCGCTGCGCATACATCAGCACGCAATCCGCGATCAGCGGATCGCGCTTCCACTTGTACCAAAGCCCGGTGCGCCGGCCCGCGACGTACGTGCTGTCGCGCCGCTTCAGCATGATCCCCTCGATCGCCACGTCGCGCGCACTCGTGCGCAAATCTTCCAGTTGTTCGAAGCTGTCGGCCTCGATGAGCTGGGAAACATCGAATCTCTGCGGGATCGAGATGGGGCGCGAATTGCTCGAGCCGGGTTCGCCTGCTGTCCCAGGTGAGATCGCGCAAATCCTCGTCGCCATCGAACAGGATGTCGTAGAGGCGCACGAACGCCGGATACTCGCCGAGCATCTTCTGGCTGACGTTCTTGCGGCCGAGCCTTTGCTGGAGCGAATTGAAGCTTGCGGCCGATTCGACTTCGAGGCCCGCGCCCTGCGCTTTGCCCCGAACGAGCAGTTCTCCGTCCAGGACTCCCTGTGAGCGGAAGGCTTCGGCGACGTCCGGAAAGCTCCCGGAGATGTCGTCGCCCGTGCGACTGTAGAGCCGAGGTCTCGCCGCCGGCGTGGACGAGCTGCACCCGGATGCCGTCCCATTTCCATTCGGCGGCATAGTCCTGGAGTGAGACCTTTGTTTGCTCGAGAGCATGCGCGAGCATGAAGGGACGGAAGACGGGGATATCGCGGACAGCGGGTTGTTCGCTGCGGCCTTCCGCCCAGTCGAACAACTCGGTGAAGGGCGGCCTCAACCCATGCCAGACTTCCTCGACCGCTTCGATTTCCAGCCCGAACGCCTGCGCCAGCGCCTGCTTTGCAAGCCGCGCATTGATCCCGACGCGAAGCTCGCCGAGCGCGAGCTTGAGGAGCGCATAGCGCCCCGAAGCATCGAGGTGGTCGAGCATCGCGGCGAGGACATGCGGGGCTTCGAGCTTCGATGCGGACCGCAACCGTTCGACCGCCGCCGAGATGCTGATCGTGGCATCGTCGATCTCGGTCGGTTCACCCGTGCGCTTGGGCCAGAGCAATGCGACCGTCTCCGCCGTGTCGCCGACATAATCGCGGCTCATGTAGAAGAGGACGGGGTCAATCGTCGCTTCCACGAGACCGCGAATCGCAGCCGGCTTCACGTGCGGGATATCCAGCGTCGCGGTCAGCGCCGCGAGCCCATAGCCGCGATCGGGATCCGGCGTTTCCTTCAAATAATCGCCGATCAGCTGGAGCTTTGTGTTGCGCGAACGGGTGTAAACGAGGTCGTCCAGCAGCTGGGAGAAAGCGCGCATTGCGCTTCCAATGCACGAACGGCGTTACGGTGCCGGAATGCTAGTGAAGGCGGACGGCGAGCGCCGCGAGGATGGCGGTGCAATCCCCGTCCGAATGGCTGTCGAGGGCCTCGTCGACATGTTCGAGGCAGCATTGCATCGCAACACGGTGCCCCGGCAGAAGCGCAAGCTGTGCCGAGTGGCGCGCCAGGCCTTCGAGCGCTGCAAGGCCGTTTAGCGCGGCAAGCTGGCGGATCGCATCCATCTTTGCGTGCATGTCGAGTGGAGAAAGACGCGGCCCGGCCTGGCGGATCTCGGCGACGCGCAGCCCGACCTCGTTCCTCACCTTGGCAAGCGGATCGGTGGCCATATGCGTCTCTCCTGATTTAACGGAAGATCGCTCAAGGCCGTTAATGGCTGGTTACCGCACGCTTACGGGCCTGTGTCGGTTGACAAAAATGGGCCGCTTCGCCATGGAGCGCCCCGAACGGGCGGCGAAGGCCGCTTTTCTTTTTTCTGTAGATTGGGACTTGCCCGATGGCCAAGCCGGCAACCGTCAAGATCAAGCTCGTCAGCAGCGCCGACACGGGCTTCTTCTATGTGACGAAGAAGAATCCGCGCACGCAGACCGAGAAGCTCAGCTTCCGCAAGTACGACCCCGTCGCGCGCAAGCACGTCGATTTCAAGGAAGCGAAGATCAAGTAAGCTGTCGAGGCGGCGCGGCCGCCTCTAGCTTTCTTCCCCGCCGGCCTCGCCGGGTCCGGGACCATCGATGAATTCGTTCGTAGAATCGTCGAGCACCTCATCGCTCGGCGCATCGCTTCTGCTCGTCGCGAGCAGCTCCTCGACCGTCTCCGCAAATCGCACCACCGAGATCGGCTTCGAGACATAAGCCTGCGCGCCCGCCGCGCGAATCCGTTCCTCGTCTTCGCTCGTCGAATAAGCGGTGACCGCCATGATCGGGATCCGCGCCAACTCCTCGTCCTTGCGAATCAGGCGGATGAGGTCGAGCCCGCTGACGTGCGGGAGCTGGATATCGGTGATCACGAGGTCCGGCGAGAAGTTGCGGGCAGCGTCCAGCGCATTTCGGCTGTCGGTCACGGCTTCCGGCTCATGGCCATGCGCGGCGAGGAGGTCGCAGAACAGCTTGATGTTCAGCGCATTGTCCTCGACGATCATGATCTTGGCCAAACTGCTCCCCTTCCCCGTACGATCTGGACTGTAGGCCGTGCAGCAGCAGACGCCAAACGACCCATATGCCCTCGCGCTGTCCGCCCTGGCCGCGACGCTCACCGACGAACGGCGCGCGCAACGGTTCCTCGACCTGACCGGAATCGAGACAGGGGAGCTGCGGGCTCGAGCGGCCGATCCGAGCCTACTCACAGCCTTGATTGCCTTCCTCGAAGCGCATGAGCCCGATTTGCTCGCGGTTTGCGAGGACATCGGCGTAAAGGCCGAGCAACTGGTAGCGGTACGCCGCCAGATCGAAGGAGGCGCATGACCAAGACGATGCTCATCACTGGCGCAACGGCTGGGTTTGGCCGGGCCGCCGCGAAGCGATTTGTGCATGGCGGATGGAAGGTCATCGGGACGGGCCGGCGGGCAGCGAGACTGCGAGAGCTTCAGAAAGAACTTGGTGACGCGTTCCTGCCGCTCGAGATCGACATGCGCGACCGCGAAGCGGTGGAAAGCCTGGCGCGATTGTCTCCGCCATGGGGCGACGTCGACTTGCTCCTCAACAATGCCGGCCTTGCGCCGCCGACAGACCCGCTCCCGGAAGCGGAATGGGATCGTATCGAGGAGGTAATCGAGACCAATGTGACCGGCCTCGTAGCCCTGACGCGTGCCCTGCTGCCCAAGCTTGTCGAGCGTAAGGGGCAAATCATCAACCTGTCCTCGGTGGCGGCGACCTATCCGTACAAAGGCGGAGCAGTTTACGCCGGGACCAAGGCGTTCGTCCGGCAATTCTCGCTGGATCTTCGCTGCGATCTCGCTGGGACGGGAGTGCGTGTCACCTCGGTCGAGCCGGGCATGGCCGAAACGGAGTTCACGATCGTGCGCACCGGCGGCGATAAGCAGGCTTCGGACAAGCTCTACGCCGGCATGGACCCGATGACCGCGGAGGACCTCGCCGACCTTTTCTGGTGGCTCGCAAACCTGCCGCCGCATCTCAACATCAACACGATCGAGCTGATGCCGGTCAGCCAGAGCTTCGCGGGCTTCACGGTGAACCGGGAGGCTTGATTCAAATCCGCGCCGGTGCTTGGGGCGAGCCCATGAGCATTGACCAGCGCCTGTCCGAACTGGGCATCACCCTTCCGCAGCCTGCTGCACCCGTTGCCTCCTACGTACCGGCGGTCGAGCACGGTGGAGTCCTGCACATCTCGGGCCAGATCAGCTTCGCCGAGGACGGCAGCCTGATCAAAGGGCGTCTGGGCGAGGACGTCGACCTTGACGGTGGGGTCGAAGCAGCGCGCCGTTGCGGCATCATGCTTCTTGCCCAGATGAAAGCGGCCCTTGGCTCGCTCGATCGGGTCGAGAAGGTCGTGAAGCTCGGCGTGTTCGTGAACAGCGCGCCCTCGTTCACCGACCAGCCCAAGGTCGCAAATGGGGCTTCCGAACTGATGCAGGAAGTGTTCGGCGAAGCTGGACGCCATGCCCGCAGCGCCGTCGGTGTCGCTGTCCTGCCCCTGGGCGTCGCCGTCGAAGTGGACGCGATCGTCGCGGTCCGGGCCTGATCCCCTCGATCCGGGCCCCGCGGGCTTCGCGCACCGGGGCCTTCATTCCGGCGCCGCGTTCCCGGAAAACAGCCTGATCGCCTTTGCCGCGGCGCTTGAAATGGGCGCGGGGATTGAATGCGATTTGAGACTGACGGACGACAACCGGATTGTTGTCTTCCACGATGCCGACGCCTGGCGAATGTGCGCCAGTCCGTTGCGGATCGGCGAATCCAGACTGAAAGACCTCGATCGCCTTCGCGTTGGCGAACATCCGCTTCCGACGCTCAAGAGTCTGCTCACGCTCGTCGCCGGCCGCGTGCCGCTGCTGCTAGAGATCAAGGTCGAGCGCGACATCTGGCGCTGGGTCCCGGCATTGAAGCGCGAGCTCTTAAATTATGAGGGACCGTTCGGGGTCATGAGTTTCGACCCCCGGATTTCGCGGCTCATCAAGACGAATATGCCCGAATGGCGACGCGGTCTTGTCGTGCGCGACAGCCTGACTGCGGCCAGGCGGCGTCTGGCGATCTGGCTCGCCGATCCCCAATTCATGGCCGTGGACCGAGCGGCGCTTGGGAAATCATGGGTGGAGCGCGTTCGCCGGAAGATGCCCGCCTACACCTGGACTGTCCGAACCGCGGCCGACCGCGCGCAAGCGTCGGTTCATGCCGACGCCCCCATTTGGGAAGGCGATGGCCGACCGCGAAGCTGAAGTTCTCGCGAAGATCGCTTCGGGCGTTTCGGGCTTGAACGCCCGCGCCTGGGATCGGCTGGGCGCCGGTGATCCATTCGTTAGCCACGCCTTCCTGTCGGCGCTTGAGGATTCCGGCAGTGTCGGACCCGGGACCGGCTGGACACCGGCGCCGATCCTTGTCGAGGATGATGGGTCACGCCTGGTCGCTTCGGCGCCGGCCTATCTCAAGGCCCACAGCCAGGGTGAATATGTGTTCGACCACGGCTGGGCGGATGCATGGGAGCGCGCAGGCGGGGAATATTATCCCAAGCTGCAGGTGGCCGTGCCGTTCACGCCAGTCCCCGGTCCACGATTGCTCGGGCATCGGCCGCAACAGCTTCTCGCCGCGATCGAAGCGGCCACCATTCAGAACGGTATATCGTCGGCGCACATCACGTTCCTGAACGACGCCGATGCGACCGAGTGCGAGCGGCGCGCATGGCTGATCCGCCATGGCGTCCAGTATCACTGGTTCAATCGCGGCTACCGGAGCTTCGACGAGTTCCTGAGCGCCCTGACTAGCCGCAAGCGCAAGACGCTGCGGAAGGAGCGCGCTGCGACACGGGACGGGTTGCAGTTCCGAGTGCTTCGTGGGTCGGACATCGGCGCCGACGAATGGGACGCGATGTGGGCCTTCTACCAGGACACCGGCAGCCGAAAGTGGGGCCGCCCCTACCTGACCCGCGAATTCTTCGACCTGATCGGTGAGCGCCTCGGCGAGGCGGTGCTGCTGTTTCTTGCCTATCGCGGCTCACGGCCGATCGCGGGCGCACTCAATGTGATCGGTCCGGACGCGCTTTACGGGCGCTATTGGGGCTGCACGGAGGAAGTGCCCTACCTCCACTTCGAACTGTCTTATTACCAGGCGATCGAATGGGCGATTACGGAGGGCCTCGCGTCCGTCCAGGCCGGAGCGCAGGGCGAGCACAAGGTCGGCCGCGGCTATGAGCCGGTGATTACCCGCTCCGCCCATTTCATTCCGAACCCAAGCTTCCGCGATGCGGTGGCCGAGTTTCTGGACAATGAGCGGTCGGCCGTTGCCGCCGAGATGGAATGGCTGCGGCGGGACCTGCCCTACCGCTCCTCGTCTTCGGAGTAGATCCGGACGGTCTGGCCGCTGGAGTCGGCCATGCCCCGATACATGGCCGGCGTTGTGAAGCCCCAGGCCGCGTCCCCGTTCGGAGCGACCGCGATCAGCCCACCCTTGCCACCGAGCGCCCTGATGTCTGCGAGCACCGCGCCGAGTGCATCCTGAAGCGACTGGCCGCCGAGGCGGATTCGCTCCGACAATTGGTGAGCCGCGACGGCGCGAATGAAATATTCGCCCGAGCCCGTCGCCGAGACGGCTGCCGAACGGTCGTCCGCGTAAGTACCCGCGCCGATCAGTGGCGAATCGCCGACGCGGCCCCAGCGCTTGGCGGTAAGCCCACCGGTAGAGGTCGCGACGGCGACATGGCCGCCGTTGTCGACAGCGACCGCTCCCACCGTGCCGTATTTCACTTCGTCGTCGAACCCATCGGAGGCCAGCAGCTCATTCAGCTGGCGCCGTCGTTCATCGACCTCGAACCAGCTGTTGGGGACCTGCTCAAAACCAGTCTCGCGGGCGAACTGGTCGGCGCCCTTGCCCGATAGGAATACGTGCGGTCCGTCGTGAAGGAGCCGCCGCGCGAGGCTGATCGGCGCGCGCGTGGTCCGCGAGCCCGGCAACCGCGCCGGCGCGGCGGTCCCGACCGTCCATGATCGCGGCATCCAGTTCGATGCAGCCCTCAGCCGTGAGCACGCTCCCGCGGCCGGCGTTGAAGCAGGCATCTTCCTCCAGGACGCGGACTGCGGCCTCGACGGCGTCCAGCGCGGACCCGTGATCGGCAAGCAAAGCGGAGCCCGCCGATAGTGCCTGCGAAAGGCCGTCCCGCGCACATCGTTCCTGTTCGGGATCCAACTTGCCCGGGCGCATCGACCCCGCGCCGCCATGCACCACCAAACGCCACCGGTTCTCGCTCATGGCTGCGCCTTAGCGAGGGCTCCGGAGGTGCGCCAGTTGACGTGGCTACTGTTGTCATATTATTATGATATCAAATTAAGGGAGGCGCGAAAGTGGCAAACGACAAGGTCATCGCACTGACTGCGACCCGCGAGCGGCCTGCATCCTCAATGAGCGGCTATGCGATGCTGATTCTGTTGCTGCTCGCGATCTTGGCCGATGTGTACGGGATCGCCCAGCTGACGGACGATCCGGCGGAGGGGATGGCGCTGACAACCGTAATTGCCGCGACGATCCTATTCATCTTGGTCGTGCCTGGCTTCTACATGCTCCAGCCGAACCAGGCCGTGGCCATCACCTTGTTCGGCGAATATCGCGGGACGGACCGCTCGACGGGCCTCCGGTGGACCTGGCCGTGGATGGGAAAGAAGAAGCTATCCGTCCGGGCGAACAACTTCATTTCCGAGAAGATCAAAGTGAACGATCTGCGCGGCAACCCGATCGAAATGGCGGCGCAGATCGTCTGGCGTGTCATCGATACCGCGCAAGCTCTGTTCGACGTCGACGACTACAAGCAATTCGTCCGCGTCCAGGTCGAAGCGGCGATCCGCACCATCGGTTCGCGCTATCCCTATGACGATTTCGAGCATCAGGAAGTCACGTTACGCGGGAACCACGACCAGGTCGGCGCCGAGCTTCGGACGGAACTCCAGGCACGCCTGGCTGTCGCGGGCATCACCGTCGACGAATGCGGATTTACCCACCTTGCTTATGCTCAGGAAATCGCGGGAGCGATGCTCCGGCGGCAGCAGGCGCAGGCGGTCGTCGCGGCGCGAAAGACCCTCGTCGAGGGCGCGGTCGGGATGGTCGAAATGGCGCTCGATGCCCTGTCCGAGAAGAACGTCGTCGAGCTCGACGACGAGCGCCGGGCGGCCATGGTGTCCAACCTGATGGTCGTGCTGTGCGGCGAGCGCGACACGCAGCCCGTCGTCAACACCGGCACGCTGTACACCTGAGCCGGGTCCGTGTCGGGCGAGCGCAAGGCGTATCCATTACGCGTCGATCCCGCGCTGTGGGCGGCCGTCGAACGCTGCGCCGCCGCGGAGCTCCGCAGCGTTAACGCCCAGGTCGAATGCCTTTTGCGCGAAGCGCTCGGAAGCCGCGGCGTGAAGTTGAAAAGGCCGGTCCCACGCAAGCGAGGGCGGCCGCCAAAGGAGCATATGGATGAGTGACGGCGAGTGGTTCGAAGCCAAGCGCTACGGCTATGGCGCGGGTCTACCGATCAGCTGGCAGGGTTGGGCGGTGACGGCACTATTCCTTGCGGTCGTGATCGGTTCGGCGTTCACGCTGGGCGAAATGCCCATAGCCACACTCGCACTGGTGGTCCCAGCCACCGTCTCGTTCGTCGTCATATGCGCGCGGACAACACGCAGCGGTTGGCGCTGGCGCTGGGGGGATAAGGACTAGCCTACCGACAGGTCGCGCTGTTCGTTGACGAGGCGCCACTCGTCGAGATCACCGAGCATGATGCGGCCAGCCTGCTCGGTAAGGTCGGCGGCTCGCGAGAGGCGAACGTCGCGGTTCAGCTCCTCCTCGATTTGTCGCAGGGTGTTCGCCGTCGCCATGGAACGAAGCGCGTCGCCGCCGAAGTCAGCCTGAAACCGGATCCCGAACACGGCCGTGGCGAGCGCAGGGAAGCCAGCAGACACGAGCGTGAACCAGTTGCCGAACCGTTCCACGAAATCGGCGCCCATTGCGAGGCCGACGATGGTTGCAATCGATACCAACAGCGTGGCCACGAAAAGCGCTGTCCCGATCGTTTCCAGTCGATGATCCAGCCCGTCAATCTGCTGAGCGTGCCGCTCGTGATATGCGACTTGCGGTGCGACTTCGAACTCTGCGATGGCCTTTGCGAGGGAAGCTGCGCGGCACACGTCGATCGTTCCCGCCGGACAGCCGATCGCTCGCCAAATGCCACTCGCGTACCAGTCGATCCATCTCTTCGGCTTGGGGTTTGTCGGCGTGCCCGGCGGATCGGGCGCGGCAATACCAAGCAGTTTCAAGCTGCGCATCGGCCGAAGGCGCTCAGCGAGCTGCCGATAATCAAGCCAACGGCGATGCCATTCGTTGCGGGAACCAATGCGGGCGTTGAGAATGATCGCGAAGGTGATCACCAACTCGAGCACTGCGAACTCGAACTTGTAACGCGGCGCCATGAAAGCGCTCAGGCCCAGGCAGACGGCGACGCCGCCGAGCACGAAGTTGAAGATGTGGCCGCTACGGTAAGTCTGAGCGAAGTGAGTGGCGAGGCGGTCCGCCCATCGGTATGCCTCTTCGAGCATGTCCATCGGCGCCGAGATTTGCAGCGCTTCCGGACAGCCCTGCCGATAACGACGCCACTCATCGCGAATTTGGGCCTCGGCATGACTGTCGGTGAAGTCCTTGGCACCAAAGCGCCCCACGCCTGCTGCAGCCAGAAGCAGCGGATATTCGATGCGAGTACGGATCCGCCGCAGCCTCTCGCGCGTGAACCGCTTCAGGAAGTTCTGCTCCTGCTCATCGAGCGGCGGCATCAGCAGCCCCCGCAGGAGCGCTTCTACGCTTGCCCGATTTAGGGGCCGCTCGGCTGTCTCCTCGTCCGCGATCGTGAGGACTGCCGGGTCGAACGCGCTCCAAAGGACGCGAGACGGTAGGTCAGCTTGAATCGGCAGATGGACCACCGCAGTGCCCCGCGTAATGGCAAATTGCACGACCTCGCCCGTGCCACCGCGGCCCCGCGGCGGGAGGCCGTCCCAGACCGCAACAAGAAGGTCGCAATGGGCAACCGTCGCCCGGCCGGTCATGACATAAGCGTCGAGCAGGCGCTCGCCGTGGCCCGGGAGCTCGAGCAAGCAGCTCGCGCGCTGCATCAGGTCGTCGAACCGCTCCCGCGCGGCATCATCGGCGAGTGTTGCGCGATACTCCGATCGTTCGAATGGGAGAACCACCTGAAGCTCCCAGCCGAGTTCCAGCGCAACCTCCGCTGCAATCTGGTCGGCGCCGTCTGCGATGGGCGATACGAACCTTAGCCTTGGAGGGTCCTCCGCGAAGCAGTCACGCTCCGTATTGAACAATGTTCTTCCGGTCTGGGACAGGAGTAGCAGGGCCTCACGGATCTTTGATTGGAGGATCGACAGGGCGTGCTCGGGCAGACCGTCGGCACGATGGCCCGTCACGCCGACGCTCAGCACAAATGGTACGGCCGGGGGGGCTGCGGTTGCTTGCCGCTGGACAGCGGCCGCCAGCCTCAGATCTGGAGCGGAAATGCGCCGCCTCCGTTCAAAAGAAGGCGCGCCCGTTCCGGTCGTCCCCGATGGGGTCGAAGGTCAGGCTCGGCTTCTTCTCCCCGTCCAAGGAGAAGTGCAGCGCGAAACCGAAATATTGCAGCCGATCGTTCGGATTCTCGACGACGAGCATCTGCCGGTCCGGGGTCACCTGCGTCGGATTGAACCCGACCCATTGGGACGCTTCTTCTTTGGGCAGAAATCATTTGAAATGATGCATTCGACCCAGATGGCGTCGTTCGGATCAGGTGGATTTTTGTTGGGATCGCCACGAAGAAGCCGTAGCCCTTCTTGGTACTCGTCCTTGAGTTTGAACGTGATTTCGTAGCCGTCGCCCCATGTCCCGCCGAAATCGTTTTCGAAAGTAAGCATCGGCACGTCCTTCCCGTTGTGCTTCACCTTCTTCACCGGCGGCAAATCGTTTCCGTTCACCGTCATGTCGAATTCCCCGGCCGTTCACGTCAGAGATGATTTCGACATGTACGATCGCCTTCTTCCGGCTGGGAATTGTGTGAGATTGGCTTCCGGTGGACTTCTCCATGATAGCTCTCCTCTTCAATTGACGGTGCGGAACCCGATCGCAGACAGACGTTGGCGAAGCGGACGCGCCTCATCCAACCGGCCCAGGCGTTGGAGGAGTGCAGCACGCTCGTTCAATTCCCATGGTCGTTCTGTCACATTGGCTGGTAAAGCCGCGAGGCCCGCCGACCACGCCGCTTTCGCGTCATCGTTCTCCCCAAGGCCGCGCCGTACATCGCCGAGCAGCCGGTACGCAGCAGCAACGTTGTAACGGTCCGACGACCGGGTCGCTGCTCTTCTCCTCACGGGCGGCCGCGAGCGACTGTTGGGCAAGCGCCAGCGCCGGTGCGGTTGCTCCCGCCGCCAGTGCGAGGCGCGACCGCAATGCGAGGCAGTCGGTACTCAACATCCGCCAACGTGAGACGTTCGCATCGCGTGCGCGCAGGGCCGCGACCATAGTGCAGTCCTCCCGTCGCCTCCTGCTCGGCTTCGGCGCGGCGGCCTAGTGCGAGCAGACTTGCTGCCAGCTCCAGCCTCACGCTCGCCGCCATCTCCTTCCATTCGCTATTGTCGGGCTCAACGCTGATGAGGCGCATGGCGAGTGCGAGTGCTAGGCGGTATTCCTCTACGCCACGTTGGCCGTCGCCTCGCGCGGTGAAAAGGCCGCCCAAGGATTGGTGCGCCGGGACCAGTCGCTCGGCGAATCCGACGTCCGATACCGCGCTGGCCGAACGCTGATTGAGATAATCGACCTGCCGCTGTCGGATGGCGATCGCGGCATCCCATTTGCCGAGGGCCTTCTCCGAATCCGCCCACCATCCGAACGCCTTTGCGAGCTCGATTTGATAGCTGCTGTTGTCAGGATCGATCGATGCAACGGACTGATCGGCCTGATTGCGCTGGCGAATTGGATCGCGGCCTCGGAAAAGCGGCGCTGACTCATCAGGACGATGCCGAGATTCTCCGTGGCATATGCCACTTCCATCCGCCACTTGAGGTTGTCCGGTTCCGCAGCGACCATTCGGTCTGCAAGGCGCTTGTACTCCCGGTAGGCCGTTTCGGCCTCGCCAATCCGTCCTTGCTGCCGGGAAAGCTCTCCCAGCCAGAATATGTTTTGTGCGTGATCGAACAGGCGCTGGGGATCGCCGGGGCTGCGACGGACCGCCTCGGCCGTTCCCGCTATGGCTTCGCGGTAGAGGCGGGTCGCGCTGTCGTAGTTGCCGCGCAGATAAGTGACCTGCGCGGTTAGGCTCAGTGCTCGAGCGCGTTGAACCAGCGCTAGGTCGGAAAGTTCGCTGGTGTCCTGCTTGCTGTAGTAAGCGAGCACGCGCGACCCCACGCCGTCCAGTGCGTCGAGGCGTCCGATCGGTTCCAGCTTGTCCTTGAGATCGCCAAGCATGAAGGCCACCAGTCCTTCGGCTTCGCGCCGCTGGTCGCGGGCGGCGTCGCGAGCCTGGATCGCCGTCACGGCCAGCGTGCTCGTCACCGCCATCCCCGCGAAAGATGCCGCCGTCAGCCATGCCAGCCGCCTGTGCCGGCGCGTCGTCTCCCGCTGAACGAGTTCATCCAGTCCGACGCCAAGCATTCCCGCGACGAGCTTGAGGAAGCCAATCCGCCGCTCCTCTGCATTTCCGCGGAGATCGGCGGCGAGGGGCTCTGCGCGCTTGCCGGTAGGGCGCCCGCGCCGATCATATCGCTGCCTGAGAGCTAGGGGCAAACATTCCTCGCCCTCGCGGCCGGGCATCTCGCTCGCGAAGGGCTCGCCGGAGACGATCGCCGCAAGCGCGCAGCCTTCCGGCCGGATCCGCTTGAACGCCTCCACTTCTGCGTTCGTCCAGCGGGATTTCGCCGCGTTCGGCGAGCACAGGACGATGAGAAACTGCGAGGATTCCAGGGCCGATTGAATCTCCTCGCCGAGGTCGTCTGCCGCCGCGAGTTCGTGCTCGTCGCGAAAGATCGGCCTCAGGCGCTTCGGTATGACACCGTTGGCGGTGAGCCGTCCCTCCAGCGATCGCGGAACCCGGAGAGTTTCCAGCTCCTTGTAGAGCCAGTCAGCAATTTCCTTGTCGCGATGGCTGTAGCTCAGGAAAGCATAGTATCGCGGCTGGATCCGACGGATGTGGTGAACCTCCGCGCCACTGACTTGCGGCGCGCCGTTTCCGAGCGGCAATGGGGCGAGCTTGGCCATTCGGCCCCCCAGCGAGTCCCGTTAAGCCTGTTAACACACGTCGATAAGCCCGGCGAATCGTCCGCGCCGGTTTTCCAAGCTGGACGAACGCCTTATATGCGGCGGCATGTCCATCCGTCCCTGGCGAGATATCGAGCGGCGCAAGTCGCGACAGATCATGGTCGGCTCCGTGCCCGTCGGCGGAGACGCACCGATTTCCGTGCAGACCATGACCAACACGCCGACCGAAGACGCCGCGGCGACCATCAACCAGATTCGGCGCTGCGAGGATGCGGGCGCGGACATCATCCGTGTGTCCTGCCCGACGGTCGAGGCGACGACGGCGCTACGGACCATCGTTCGCGAAGCCAGCGTGCCGATCGTCGCGGACATCCACTTTCACTACAAGCGCGCGCTCGAGGCCGCGGACGCCGGCGCGGCGTGCCTGCGCATCAATCCGGGCAACATCGGATCCGAAGAGCGCGTCAAGGAAGTCATCGCCGCGGCCCGCGCCAACGGCTGCGCGATCCGCATCGGCGTCAATGCCGGCAGCCTCGAAAAGGACCTGCTGGAAAAGTACGGCGAACCTTGCCCCGAGGCGCTGGTCGAAAGCGCCCTCGACCACATTCGCATCCTCGAGGATCATGGCTTCCGCGAATATAAGGTCGCGGTGAAAGCCAGCGACGTGTTCCTTGCGGTCGCGGCTTATCAGCAGCTCGCGAGCGAGGTCGATTGCCCGCTTCACCTGGGTATCACCGAAGCGGGTGGGCTCGATCGGCGGCACCGTCAAATCGTCGATCGGTATCGGCAACCTGCTCTGGGCCGGCATCGGGGACACCATCCGCGTGTCGCTTTCCGCGGAACCAGAGGAAGAAGTCCGCGTCGGCTACGAAATCCTGAAGGGGCTCGGCATCCGCAGCCGCGGTGTGCGTGTCGTTTCGTGCCCGTCCTGCGCGCGGCAAGGCTTCGACGTGATCCGTACGGTCGAGGCGCTCGAGGATCGGCTGCAGCACATCAAGACACCCATGTCGCTGTCGGTGCTGGGATGCGTCGTGAACGGACCCGGCGAGGCGCGCGAAACGGATATCGGAATCACCGGCGGCGGAAACGGCAAGCACATGGTCTATTTGTCAGGCGTAACGGACCATCACGTCCAGGACGCGGACATGATCGATCACATCGTCCGGCTGGTCGAAGGGAAGGCGGCCGAGATCGAGGCCGCGCAATCCGTTGAAGAACCGACGCTGGATGCGGCCGAGTAAGCTTAGCGTTCTTTAACCTTCCGGGCGCATGGTGGCGCCGTGACCAAGCTGCTGATCATCCTGTCACTGACTGGAGCACTTGCGCAGGGACTGGCTGCCAGCCAGGGCGAGCCGCCATTGCTGATCGACTCTTCCTCCTGTCCCTCTCGACGCCGCAGGCTAGGGATCGCTAAGCGCGGCTCATGAGCCGCGTTGCCCATCATCCGCTGGCGGCCTTCGCCGCGGCCCTCGGTGCAGTTGGAGTTCCTGTCGATCATGGACGCGGTGATGAAGCACCTCGTCCTCGCCATCGGGATCTTCGCGGTGAGCATGTGGCGCGCGCTCGCCAACCTCATCATCAGCGGTGCCTTGTACCTGCCGAGACGGCAGTCCTGGCCAACGCGCGCGACGCTGCGCATTCACTTGGTGAAGGGCATGGTCGTGACGGTCATGGCTGTCCTCTTCTTCTGGGGCATCGGCCGCGTGCCGCTCGCTCAGGCCATCGCGTTGACCTTCATCGCGCCGCTGATCGCGCTGCTGCTGGCGGCGGTGGTTCTGAAGGAGGAGATCGGTCCGCGCTCGATCGCCGGCTCAATCCTCGCATTCGGCGGCGTGCTCGTGATCGTCGTCGGACAGGCTCGCGCCACCATTGGCTCGGAAGTCCTGCTCGGCAGCGCGGCGATCATCGGATCGGCGCTCTGCTATGCCGTGAACATCGTGATGATGCGCCAACAGTCGCTCGCCGCGAAGCCGCTCGAGATCAACTTCTTCCAGTCGCTGACTGTCATGGCCTTGTGGCTGGCAGCGATGCCGATCGTCGGACCTCCGGCCTGGCCGGCGGGTCAGGTGGGCTGGGTCGGCGCTGCCGCGCTCATGTCGACGGCAGGTACCCTGCTCTTCGCCTGGGCCTATGCGCGCGGCGAGGCGAGCTATCTGGCGGTCACCGAATATAGCGCGTTCATCTGGGCGTCGGCACTGGGATGGCTCGTGTTCCGGGAGGCGGTGTCGACGTTTACATTGGCTGGCGCGGCTTTGATCGTCAGCGGCTGCCTGATCGCAGCTCGCCGCAAAGCTGTCCTGCCCGAAATCGACGTCGCCGCTTAGTTGCTTCCCAGCACGTTGATGGTGAATGCGAGAACGCCGATGTTGAAGACGAATGCAGCGAGGCTGTGCGCGGTGACGACTCGCCGGATGCGCTCGCTGGAGATTGTCACATCGGAGGTCTGGAACGTCATTCCGAGGGTGAAGGCGAAATAGACGAAGTCCCAGTAGACGGGCTGCGCGGTTCCCGGAAACTCGAGACCGGTGCAGCCCTCGTCCGGCTGGCTGTACGCCAGATGGGCGTAGTGCAGCGCATAGATCGTATTGCTGAACAGCCAGGCGGTCGCCAGCGTGGCGACGATCAGGATTCGCGTGAAAGGCTGCGGCGTGTGACCGACGGTTTCGGCGGCAATCGCAATCAACAGCACAACCATGACGATCCCGGTGATCGCCAGCAGCACGTGCCGGTTCGCGTCATTCGCTCGAGCATGCGCGCGAATGACTTCCGCCTCCCGAGTCCCGAGCAATGGAAGCGACAGTATGAGGAGGAGCATCGCGGCGATGTCGAAGCCGGCCATCGCGCCAAGCGGTCTGCTATCGAGCAATTGGGCCGCGATCGGAACGCTGACTACTAGCGAGGTCAGGAAGACGAGGAAGCGCCAGGGCGCGATCAGGTTGCCGATGGTTCGCCGCTGCGCCATGTCGCGGTTGAGATTTAGCTCACGCGCAGGGCGCGTCCAGTGGAAGGATTGGAATGGCCTGGTTCTGGCTGATCATCGGCGGCGCTTTCGAGGTCGGTTTCACGACGTCGCTGCGCTTCGTTGACGGATTTCGAAATGTGCCGTGGACCCTGGCGTTCCTCGTGTCCGTCGCGATCAGCATGGGCCTGCTCGAGCTCGCATCCCGCTCGATCCCGATGGGTACCGCCTACGCTGTGTGGGGTGGAATCGGCGCCGTCGGCACAGTGATCGTGGGAATCCTGTGGTTCCACGAACCGGCGAGCACGACTTCGAATCTTGCTGATCTTCGCGATCGTGGCAGCGATTGCGGCGCTCAAGCTGAGTGCTTAGCGCTGCGGCTTCAGATAGGGCCCGATCTCCGGGCTCTCTTCGATCGAACGATAGAATTTGGGTGTCGGGAACGGTCCCCGCGCCTGCTCATAGGCATAGCCGAGCGAGAGGATCAGGGCGTCCGACCACTTCGGCCCGATGAAGCTGAGGCCGACGGGCATGCCCCTCACTAACCCCATTGGCACAGTGAGATGCGGGTAGCCCGCCACGGCCGCGAGCGAGCCGCCGCCGCTGCCTGAGATCTGATCGCCGTTTACGGCGTCGATTTTCCACGCGGGCGGCATGGTCGGTCCGACCATCGCGACGACATTGTGTAGCTTCAACAGCCGGTCGATGCCGTTGGCACCGGCCGCGCGGAAACTGGTTTCCCGCGCCTTCTTGTAGGCGGGATCGGCAAGGCCCTTCGTTTTCTGCGCTTCCTCGAACAGCTCCTGGCCGAACAGGGTCATCTCCTGCCGCGGGTGCGCCTTGTCGAACGCGATTACGTCGGCGAGCGTCCGCACCGGGATGGGCGCCGGGCTGCTCTTCAAATAGGCGTTGAGGTCGGTCTTGAGCTCGGTGAGCAGGACCTTGAGTTCATTCTTGCCGATCGCGCTGTCGTCGAACTTCTTGATCTCCACCAGCGTGGCGCCGCGCTCCCGCAAGATCGCAAGCGCGGTTTCGAATGCGGCATCCGTTCCGAATCCGGCAGCGAAGCGCATCACGCCGATGCGCTTGCCCTTGAGCGCCTTGGCATCGAGCGCCGCCGCATAATTGCGTTTGCGCGTGTCGGCCTCGCGCGTCGCCGAGTCCGCCGGATCGCTACCGGCGATGATCGTCAGCAACTCTGCCGCTTCGCGCACGCTAGCCGTCATCGGCCCCGCCGTGTCCTGGCTATGGCTGATCGGCACGATGTGCGTACGGCTGACGAGGCCGACGGTGGGCTTCAGCCCGACAATACCGTTGATCGCTGCGGGGCAGGTCACCGAACCATCGGTCTCGGTTCCGATGGCGAGGCGGACCAGACCGGCCGCCACCGCCGAGCCGCTGCCGCTGGAGCTGCCGCAGGGGTTGCGGTCGAGCGCCCAGGGATTGCGCGTTTGGCCGCCGATGGCGCTCCATCCGGAGATGGACTGGTTCGACCGGATGTTCGCCCATTCGGACAAATTGGCCTTGCCGAGAATGACGAGGCCGCCGGCGCGCAGCCGCGCCACGAGCGGCGCATCGCGGTTGGTAACGTTGTTGGCGAGCGCAAGACTTCCGGCCGTGGTCGGAAGCGGCCCCGCCGTCTCGATATTGTCCTTGATCAGGATCGGTTGGCCGGCGAGCGGGCCGCGGGCTACGCCGGACGTATCGACCCGCCGCGCCTGCTCCATGGCCGATGGGTCTAGCGCGATGATCGAACCGAGGTGCGGATCGAGCTGTCTGGCGCGCGCAATTGCCTGCGCCGTCGCCGTCTCGGCGGCACCGGACGGCTGCTGAGCGGCCGCCGCATGAGGCACGGCTGCTGCTGCGGCGGCGACGATCAGCAATATGCGCATGGAAATCTCCCCGTGGGGAGATCAGCGCGGCGCGAGCAGCGCGTCAAGCGTCCCCTGGCCCTTGCCGACCTTCTCCAGCCGTGGGTAGCGCAGACCGCCGTGCCAATCGAGGCTGACGGTGCGGTAAACGTCGCCGGCCTTCACTAGCAGCTGGGCCGCTGGGCCTTGGCCGTTCGCCGCCTTGATCGCCGTCTTCAAAGAGTTGGGATTGAAGCCGCGGCCATTCACTGCGAGCACCTGGTCGCCGATCGTCAGGCCGCCGTTGAACGCCGGGCCGTCCCACAGAACGCTGGAGATACGGCCGTCGCCGCCGACCACGAAGCCGCCCGAATAAGTGAGGTTGGTCGACTTGCTATCCTTCTCGCCCTGGCGCCACCACTTGGTCGGTTCGTCGGTGAAGACGAGGCGGTAGCCGCCCTGATTGATGCCCTCGAGCGGAGCCTGCGGCGCGACGTCGTAGACGCGGCGCTGCAGATATGCGCGCCAGTCGTAGGGCTGGATGCTGTTGAGCGTCGCGACGACGTCGTCGAGGGTGTAGGTGACTTCGCCCCAATCACGATCGCGGATGCCGAAGAAGGCACGCGCGAAATCGTCGATCGAGCGGCGGCCGCCCGACATCTGGCGAAGCATGCGGTCGACATCTAACCAGATGAGCTGGCCCTCGCTGTAATAGTCCTCCGACCGCTGTTGGCTCCGCCACGGGATGGCCGCGCGGCTGGCGATGATCGGATCATTCGTCGTGTCGACAAGCGGCCGCCAACTACGGCCCGGCGTTCCGGTGCTGTAGGTCGCGGCAGTCGAGGCGATGGCGTCAAGCGTGTCCTGCTTCGACAGCATTCCCGAGCGCGCCCCGAGGACATAGCCCCAGAACTGCGTCTGACCCTCGTACACCCACATCAGGCTGTTCTGCATCGGTGTTCGGTAATCAGGCGTCCACAGGTCCGCCCCGCGCCGGAACTTGCCATCCCAGCTGTGCGCGAATTCGTGCGGCAGCAGGTCGCGGTCCTGCAGCTTGTTATCCCAGTCGAGGAAGTAGCCACGGCCGACGCCGTTTTCCGAGCTGCGGTGATGCTCGAGGCCGATGCCGCCGAGATTGTCGGAGACGGTCAGCAGGAAATTGTAATGGTCGTAATGCTGGCTGCCGAACGCCTTCACCGACTGTTCGACCAGGCGTCGGTGCGCTGCGATCATCTCGGGCTTGGCGTCGAGCTCCGCCGGCGTGTCGGCGATGACGTCCAGCGTCACGTCCGGGGTCAGCTGGAACGCGCGATGATGCGCGCCGGCGATCAGCGGCGAATCCAGCAATATCTCGTAATTGGTCACCGGATAGTCGAAGCGGTTCCCGGTCTGGCCGCTCGGGCGAAGCGCTGTGGCGACCTTCCAGCCCGTCGGCACGATCACCGACGCCTGGACCGGGATGTTCCGCACATAATAGCCGGCCGGGTACATGGAATTCGAGATCCACTGGATGCTCGCCATGTCGGGCGTGGCGACGGTGCGGCCCTGATTTTCAGAGGTCGGTGTAACGTACTGAAAGTCGACGTCGACCGCGGTCACGCCTTCCGGCACGTCGATGTGGAAGGCGGTAACGTCAAGCGTGTCGCGAACCCACTTGAGCGGCTGTCCGTTCGCCGTGAAGCGGATGCCCGTCACGTTCTTGATGTCGCCGCGGGGGCTGTGGCCGCCCGGAATCCACTTGGGATACAGGACGACGAAGTCGCCGGGCTGAGTGACCGGAATGCGCTGGTGGATGCGGAAGATCGCGCGTGTAACATCGCTCGCGTCGACCGTGAGCTGCATCGTGCCCGGATAAGCGATGTCGCGTGCCGGGGGGATGACATCGGTCTTGGCGGTGGGCACCGGGCGGCTGTTCTGCGCCGGAGCGATCTGGGCGAATGCGGGCGCTGCCGCAGAAGACAGCAGAAGAAGGGCAAGCGCGGCTCGGCGCATCCAAATCACTCCTTGAACATGCGATTGCAGGGAAGGGCGGAGGTCTAGCGCGATTCTCTTCGTGCGCAACGCAGCCCACAGGGCTGTTCGACGATTGAAGCGGACCTTTCGTCGAAGTCCGGCGCCCCGTCAGCGACCATTCACCCGCGCCTACTACCCGGAGCAACATGACTATGCGTTCCATGTTGCTGCTCGGCGCAGCTTTTTTTGTCCCTTCCGTAGCTTCAGCCCAGCAACAGACGACGAGTGACGTCCGGCCGGTCGGCAGCTCATCCGCGAGCACATCCACGGAAACCGCCCAGCCGGTCGACGAAGCCGGCGAGGAAGAGGAAATCGTCGTCGTCGGGGCGCGCCCACGTGGTTCGGTGATCGGTGATATTCCACCCGAGGACACGCTCGATGCGCGGGATGTCCGAGCGACTGGCGCCAGCAACATCAACGAGCTTCTTGAAGCGATCGCACCACAGATCGGAAGCGCGCAGGGACGAGGCGGAGAGCGGCCTGTTCTCCTGCTTAACGGCCAGCGGATCTCGAGCTTCCGCGAGCTGCGCGACATTCCAACCGAGGCCGTTCAGCGCGTCGAGATCCTGCCCGAGGAAGTGGCGCTGAAATATGGCTATCGCGCCGATCAGAAGGTGGTGAACATCGTCCTGAGGCAGCGCTTCCGCTCGACTGCTGCACAGGCGAGGCTGAGCGTTCCGACCGAAGGCGGGAATGCCTCCGGCAATGCGGACGTCACGCGCCTGATGATCCAGCGCAACGGGCGGACCCAGATCAACCTCCACGCCGAAGGCAACAGCATGTTGACCGAGAACGAGCGGAATATCGACGGCGGCTCGTCGGCACGATCGCTGATCGGCAAGAAAGCCGACGTTCGCGGTTCGGTCACGCTCAACCGCCAAATTCTCGGGGACGTTTCGGCGACGCTCAACACCGAGCTGGAGCATGTCTCCGGCAAGTCCCTCGTCGGACTTGGCGACAACACGCTGGATGTGCTGGCGCGTAAAACGGATAGCGACACGGCGCATGCCGGTCTGACGCTCAACTGGGATAAGGCGCAGTGGCGCTGGAACGTGACGAGTAACGCCGATTGGGAGCGCGACATCACCCGCACTGATCGGGACAATCTTCAGTTCCCGCTCGATCGGGCCCGCCAGACAACCACGTCCGGCGACATCACGGCTACGGCGAACGGAACTTTGTTCAAGATGCCTGCGGGCAATGCGGGTACGACCTTGCGGGTCGGCGGGAGCACCGTGAATCTCCACACGCAGCGCGGCGCAAGCGGTGTGGCCATTGCCAATTCGCTGAGCAGGACAGCTGGCAACGCGGCGATCAACCTGGACTTGCCGATCTCGCGCCGCGGCCGCGATTTCAGCGCGCTCGGTAACTTCACGCTGAATGCTAATGCCGAGGTCAACCAGCTCTCGGACTTCGGCACGCTGACCAAGATCGGAGCGGGCGCGAATTGGTCGCCGGCCAGCCGGCTGAACTTCGTGACCAGTTGGAATTGGGAGGAAGGGGCGCCGACGGTCCGACAGCTAGGCGATCCACTACTGACCACGCCGGAGGTCCGTATCTTCGATTTCACGACGGGTGAAACGGTGCAGGTAACGACCCTGACGGGTGGTAATCCCAACCTTCAGGCAGACCGCCGGACGGTGTTCAAGTTCGGCGGACATTGGAAACCGAGCGAGAAGACGGACTTCACGCTGCGCGCCGATTATGTCCATCAGAAGGTCGACCGGCCGATATCCGGAATTTCGGTCACGCCGCAGACCGAGGCCGCCTTTCCCGATCGGTTCGTGCGCTGTCCCGAAAGCGCGGCCGATTGTACGCCCGGGCAGTTGCTCAGCGTCGACCTGCGGCCCCTAAATTACGACAGCTCGCGGCGCGACACGCTTCGTGTCGGCTTCGATTTCACGAAGCCGCTGAAATCACGGCGCCCGTCACAGGCGGTGATCGATCAATTCCGGAAGCAGTTCGGATTTGGTCCCAGGACCGCGCAAGGCACGGCTGGGCAGCCTGGCCAAAGCGCCGACCGGCAGCCGGAAGGCGGCCCATCCCCGGGCTCGCCGGCCGAAGGGGGAAGTGGCGGTTTCGGACGCCGCGGTGGCGGCGGTGGACCGTTCGGCGGCGGCGACCGCGGCCGGCTGACCTTCTCGCTGACTGACACCATCACCTTCGTCGACAAGGTGACGATCGCGCCGGGGCTTGAGCTCGATTATCTGCACGGGGACGCGGCAGGTCAGACCGGCGGCACGCCTAATCACCTGGTCGAGGCCCAGGCTGGCTATTTCAACAACGGGCTTGGTGCACGGCTGAGTGCCAACTGGCGCAGCGGCACGAACGTGGACACACTGACCGGCGACAACCTGCGCTTTTCGCCGCTCGCAACGTTCGACCTGCGGCTGTTCGCCAACCCGGGCGATATTCCGGAGGTTGCGTTGAAACATCCGTGGTTGCGCGGCACGCAGGTGCGGTTCGAAGTGAACAACGTCTTCAACAACCGACCCAACGTTCGCGACTCCGGCGGGATCGTACCACTGAATTACCAGTCAAACCTGCTCGACCCGCTGGGGCGCACGGTGATGGTCAGCTTCCGCAAGCTGTTCCTGCCGCCCCCGAGTTTCTTCCGCCAGCAACGCGAGCAGGATCAGCAGACGCGTCCGGCAGGCTGATATTTCCGGCGCCGTCGGGAGCTCAGGCCGAGGGCGGCGAAACCGACGAGGAGCATTGCCCAGGTTTCGGGCTCGGGAACCGCTGCTGCCGCAAGTCGCGGCTCGCCGAAGATGAAGTCATCCATCGCGACCCGATCGGCGGTCGCGTCAGACCCGCCTGCTGCCAATGCCGCAGTCCCGCTCGTGATGCGCACCCTCGTGACGACGGGGTCGCTGAACAGCACGCCAAGGAAGGACAGGGATTCGTCGACCGGCACATTGGGTACGGCCCAAGTGCCGAGGAAGGCGTCACCCAAACCGAAGAAGCTCAGGGTCGTCGCATTGGCGACGTCCACATCCGTGAAGACCGCGCCGAACCCGTTGGTGAACGCCTGCGTCGTCGATCCGGGGATGAAGAAATTGACGTCGACGATGTTGCTTCCGAGTGCGGTGAAGAGGCGCTGCGCGGAAAATGTTTCGAAGGTTTGCGTGTAGCTCGGGTCAATATTGCCAAATTCGACCGGCGTTCCGCTCGCGGCCGTCGAACTGACCTGAAAGCCCGTCCCCGGCGTGCTGAACACGACGCCGCGAGGGGAGTTCACGTTGAAGAAATTGGGGGGAAGGTTGTTGGGCGCCGAAAAGCCATCGGGCACGCCATCCCAGTTGATCTCTCGCCGGCCGCTGTCGAACGATCCCGCTACATTCGGATTGAGCGTCCCGAGGCTGGTACGAAAGGAATCGACGGAGGGTTGGATTGAGGCAGGATCCGGTCCGCTTGCCGAAAAAACAGTTTGCGCATGACCTGGCACCGTGGCCAAGCCCAAAACCAGGGTGGCGAAGAGACGAAACAGGGCCCGCATGATGCGCTCTCCTAACCGACTCGCTTAGGCGTTGGTTAACAGTTTATTAACACAACGTCATCAGCCGCGCGCAGCGCAGCTTTGTGTCTGGCGCCGAATTGTGCATTAGGCGCCGCCAATGACGCCGGTTCAGCCCGTTCGGGGCACGCAAAGCCTGCTTGGAGAAGACGCCGACCGCCTCGCGAAGGTGGTCGAGACGTTCGATCGCGTGCGCCGTCTGTACGGTTTCAAGCGGGTCGAGGTGCCGACGATCGAGCAGACCGCCGTCTTCGCGCGGACGATCGGCGAAACGACCGACGTCGTTTCGAAGGAGATGTATTCCTTCGAGGACCGTGGCGGGGAATTGATTACGCTCCGGCCAGAGTTCACGGCGGGAATTTGCAGGGCTTACATCAGCGAGGGTTGGCAGCAGTTCGCACCGATGAAGCTGGCAACGTCGGGTTCGGCCTTTCGCTACGAACGGCCGCAGAAGGGCCGCTTCCGCGAGTTCCATCAGCTGGACGCCGAGATCATCGGGGCAGGCGAGCCCCAAGCCGATGTTGAGATCCTCGCCTTCGCTGATCAGCTTCTCAAGGAGCTGGGCATCGACGGCGCGATCCTTCAGCTCAACACGCTCGGCGATCCGGAGACACGGTCGGCGTGGCGCGATGCTCTTTACGAACATTTTCGCGCGCACGCCGGAGCGCTGAGCGAGGACAGCCAGGCGCGGCTGGAGCGCAATCCGCTGCGTATCCTGGACAGCAAGGCGCATCAGGACTGGCCGACCATCGACAGCGCACCGACGATCGACGAATTCCTGACGAGCGAGGCTTCGGAATTCTTTGCGCAAGTTACCGAAGGCCTGAGTGCGGCGGGTGTCCAGTGGGAGCGCGCGCCGCGGCTCGTGCGCGGGCTCGATTATTACCGCCATACGGCCTTCGAGTTCGTGACCGATAAGCTCGGGGCGCAGGGCACGGTCCTGGCGGGCGGCCGCTACGACGGCTTGATCGAGTCCCTGGGTGGCCCGCACACGCCGGCGGTTGGCTGGGCTGCGGGCGTCGAGCGCCTCGCAATGATGATTGCCGGGCCCGAGACAGATAGGCCGTCGGTGGCGGTGATCCCGCTTGGCGCGCGCGCCGCGGCCGAGGGACAGCGCATCGCGGCGGGCCTGCGCCGCGAGGGTATCGCGACGGAGATGGCCTACCGCGGGAACATGAAAAAGCGGCTCAGCCGGGCGAATTCGGCAGGGGCCGCCTATGCGCTGATCATCGGCGACGACGAGCTCGATCGCGGTGAAGCGCAGCTCAAGGACCTGGCGACCGGTGAGCAGCGGTCGGTGTCGCTGGACCTGATCGCCGAAGCGATCGCGCAGTGACCCAGATTTCGTCGGAACGGATCGCTTCGATCGAGGCGAGGAAGCAGGAACTCGCGCAGGCGATGTCTTCGCCGAACCTGGCCCCCGACGAGTTTGTGCGCCTGTCGAAGGACTATGCCGCGATTGAGCCGGTGGCTACCGCGGCACGCGAGGTGCGGCGCCTTCGCGCGGAACTGGAGGTGCTGAACGGCATGCTCCAAGACGCGTCGGCGGAGGCCGAGCTAAAGGAAATGGCTGCGGCGGAGGCCGACGAGATCCGACGCAAGCTTCCTGATGCCGAGCGCGCTCTGGCGGTCCGGCTGCTTCCGCGCGACGCGGCCGATGAGCGCGCGGCGATGCTTGAAGTCCGAGCCGGCACGGGCGGCGACGAGGCTGCGCTGTTCGCGGGGGACTTGCTGCGCATGTACCAGCGTTTCGCAGAAGCGCAGGGCTGGAGATTCGAGCTGATCTCGGCCTCGGCGTCGGAAGTCGGCGGGTACAAGGAAGCGATCGCCTCGATCAGCGGCGCCGGCGTGTTCGCGAAGCTCAAGTTCGAGAGCGGGGTGCATCGCGTGCAGCGCGTCCCGGCGACGGAGAGTGGCGGACGAATCCACACTTCAGCGGCGACAGTTGCGGTGCTCCCCGAGGCCGAGGACGTCGACATCCAGATCGACGACAAGGACCTCCGGATCGACGTCTATCGGTCATCAGGCCCGGGCGGCCAGTCGGTGAACACGACGGACAGCGCGGTCCGCATCACCCATTTGCCGACCGGCCTTGTCGTCATTCAGCAGGACGAAAAGTCGCAGCACAAAAACAAGGCCAAGGCGCTGAAGGTGTTGCGGACGCGGCTATTTGAAATGGAGCGGGAACGGCTGGCGAACGAGCGTGCCGGTGCGCGTAAGTCGATGGTCGGGTCCGGCGACCGTTCGGAGCGCATTCGAACCTACAACTTCCCGCAGGGGCGGGTGACCGACCACCGGATCAACCTTACGCTGCACAAGCTTCCCGAGATTCTGGAAGGTCCGGGACTGACCGAGATGGTCGAGGCGCTGGTCGCCGAGGACGAAGCGGAGCGCCTTGCGGGCCTGGAGGAGGCGTGAAGCCGATCATCCGCGCGCTTGCGGAAGCGGCGCGCCAGCTCGACGGCAACAGCGACACCGCGCGGCTCGATTCCGAGCTGCTCATGGCCGAGGCGCTGCATATCGATCGCGACAAGCTGATCCTGTCGCCGCCCAATCGCGAGGTGCCAGACCGCTTCTGGCAGATGGTGGAGCGTCGGAAGGCGGGTGAGCCGGTCGCCTATATCACTGGACGCCGCGCCTTCTGGAATATCGAGCTCCATGTTGGACCCGGCGTCCTCGTGCCGCGGCCCGACTCAGAGGTGCTGATCGCCTCGGCCATCGAGCATTTCGAGGGAACGCCGGGCCCGAAGCGCATCCTCGACCTTGGGACCGGACCTGGCACTTTGCTGCTCGCGGCGCTCGATGTGTTTCCCCACGCGACGGGGCTCGGTATCGACGTGTCGCGTAACTCGATGTCCTATGCCGCGGCGAATGCCCGACGGCTCGGGTTCGAGCCTCGCGTCCAGTTCAAGCTCGGGGACTGGGCGCAAGGCATTGGCGAAACCTTCGATCTCATACTGTGCAATCCGCCTTATGTTGCCGAGGGGGCGGAGCTAGGAGCTGGCGTGCGCGAGTTCGAGCCGGACGAGGCGCTATTTGCAGGCGCGGAAGGGCTCGACGCCTATCGCCAGCTGGCTCCCGAATTGCCGCGGTTGCTGAACAAGGGCGGACTTGCCGCCGTGGAAATCGGCCATGACCAAGCGGCCGCCGTTTCGTTGCTTTTAGCGCGCGAAGACCTGTCCATACGTGTCGCGCGGGACCTGGCAAATCGCGACAGGGCGCTGCTGTTAACCTGGGTTTGAGAGAAAAGCGCTTGGCATCGGGTGTCGGGCGCACTACATCATAAGGCAGGGCCGGGCCCGCTCCACCACGAAAGCTGCAGAGCGAAATCCGTCCCAACCCCCGACGCAATCGGCCGTTCATTTTCGCGCTTTTCGAAGCGCAGACCGGGACGAGAGGGTCAGGAGACGATATCGGCCTTTGCCGCGTATCGCCCCTGCTTCCCTATGCCAAAGGGGCTAGCGACTACTCTTAAGGACGTAGGCATTTGATCAATAATCGTCAGGGCGGCCGCCGGCGCGGTCGTGGGGGACAGCGGGGACCAAATCTCGGCGGACAGCCGGGCAACCGCCAGGACAATCGCCAGCGCGGCAACGCCGCCCAGCTGCTCGAGAAGTACAAGAGCATGGCGCGTGATGCGCAGCTTGCGGGTGACCGGGTCCAGACCGAATATTATTTGCAATTCGCAGACCATTATTTCCGCGTTCTGGGCGAAAGCCGTGCACGCTTCGAGGACCAGCGTCGCCAGCGTGGCGACGACATGGACGAGGATGAGGGCGACGAAGAATTCGCCGAGGCCGAGGCCGAAGGAATGGATGAGCGTCCGGAACGCAGCGAGCGCCCGGACCGCCCGGACCGCCCGGACCGCCCGGACCGACCTGAGCGTCAGGACCGCGCCCCTCGCCAGAGCCGCCGCGAGCGTGAGCCGCGCCGGTTCAACCGCGAGGAGCGTGCGGCGGACGACGGCGAGGATCGTGGCGTGAACGGCGCCGACGATAGTCTTCCGCTCGACGTCCTGCCGCCGGCAATCGGCGCTGACGATCGCTCGGAAGAGGAGGTCACGCCGCGCCCGCGCCGTAGCCGCCGTCCGCGCCCGACCGAGGGTGAGGACGAGATCGCGCCGGCGGCTTAGGCCGCTTATTCGGGATCCACTCGCCTCGGCTGGTGGCTCTCATCGAGCGCGACGAAGGTGAACAGACCTTCGGTGACCTTGACCTGGGTCTCGCCCAGGTCTCGCTCGGCAATCACTTCGATCCTGACCGCCATTGAGGTGCGTCCGACGCGCTCGATACGGGCGTAGACCGAAATCAGGTCGCGCAAATGGATGGGGGTGATGAACTTCATCGCCTCGATCGCGATGGTGGCGACCGGACCACGCGCGCGTCGCGACGCGACGATGCCCGCGGCGATATCCATCTGGCTCAGCACCCAGCCGCCGAAGATGTGGCCGTTGGCATTGATGTCGCCTGGCCCCGGCATGACGCGCAGGACCGGCGCGCTTTCGATTTCCGTCATTCTTGATTGTTCTCCTGGGAGCGCTGCCGCGCCTGCTCGTCATGGCCGCTCGCCGAGCTCAGGAAGACGAGAGTCATCAGCCCCGTTCCGACCAGCACCGTAAGCCCGACACCGAGAGCGGTTGCGACCAGCATGTGCACATGCGACTGTCGAATCGCCTCGCGCGACGAGCACGACTGCAACCGAAGCAATGATGATCGAGAGCAGCGCGAGCATCCGGAAAATCCTGCCAG